>OZ244045.1:0-1732500 GCA_965215295.1 Gammaproteobacteria bacterium | reverse complement strand
GAGGAAGTATAGGGTGTGACGCCTGCCCGGTGCCGGAAGGTTAATTGATGGGGTTAGCCGCAAGGCGAAGCTCTTGATCGAAGCCCCGGTAAACGGCGGCCGTAACTATAACGGTCCTAAGGTAGCGAAATTCCTTGTCGGGTAAGTTCCGACCTGCACGAATGGCGTAACGATGGCCACGCTGTCTCCACGAGGGACTCAGTGAAATTGAACTCGCTGTGAAGATGCAGCGTACCCGCGGCAAGACGGAAAGACCCCGTGAACCTTTACTACAGCTTCACACTGGCCTTTGAACATGCTTGTGTAGGATAGGTGGGAGGCGTTGAACCGGGGACGCTAGTCCTCGTGGAGCCATCCTTGAAATACCACCCTGGTATGTTTGAGGGTCTAACTCCAGGCCCGTTACCCGGGTCGAGGACAGTGTGTGGTGGGTAGTTTGACTGGGGCGGTCTCCTCCCAAAGAGTAACGGAGGAGCGCGAAGGTGCCCTCAGCGCGGTCGGAAATCGCGCGATGAGTGTAAAGGCAGAAGGGCGCTTGACTGCGAGACATACAAGTCGAGCAGGTGCGAAAGCAGGCCTTAGTGATCCGGTGGCACTGTATGGAAGGGCCATCGCTCAACGGATAAAAGGTACTCCGGGGATAACAGGCTGATACCGCCCAAGAGTTCATATCGACGGCGGTGTTTGGCACCTCGATGTCGGCTCATCACATCCTGGGGCTGTAGCCGGTCCCAAGGGTATGGCTGTTCGCCATTTAAAGTGGTACGCGAGCTGGGTTTAGAACGTCGTGAGACAGTTCGGTCCCTATCTGCCGTGGGCGTTGGAGACTTGAGGGGAGCTGCTCCTAGTACGAGAGGACCGGAGTGGACGTACCTCTGGTGTTCCGGTTGTCACGCCAGTGGCACTGCCGGGTAGCTAAGTACGGACGGGATAACCGCTGAAAGCATCTAAGCGGGAAGCCTCCCCCAAGATGAGGTCTCCCTGGATCCTCGAGATCCCTGAAGGGCCCTCGAAGACTACGAGGTTGATAGGCCGGGTGTGGAAGCGCAGTAATGCGTGAAGCTAACCGGTACTAATTGCCCGTGAGGCTTGACCATATAACACCCAAGCGGTTTTTCTTGCGAATGGATGTACTCGAAAGCATGCATTGCGACTCTCTGGATTTACCGATCATGCTTGGTGGCGATAGCGAGTGGGAACCACCCGATACCATCTCGAACTCGGAAGTGAAAACGCTCAGCGCCGATGATAGTGTGGGGTTTCCCCATGTGAAAATAGGACACCGCCAAGCATTCTTTCTATAGAAACCGCCGAGAGTTTTCCCAGTTCATCCAGCAACCGACGAACCTCCTTTCTCGGCGGCTCGCTCCGATCCCCCCCTTCACGACCCCCCGGCGTTCGTTCCCTGATGCGCCGATGTTTCGGCACCCCGTTCACGCAACTCGTCGTCCAATGAGCGTCATTCACTGTCACAGGCCCGGTTGCCGGCGCGAGGGAACGGGTGGACGCTCAAAGAGACACGAGGAACGCGTACAGCACCACGATCATCACGATCGCCATGCGGCTGGTGTCCCACGCCGCGCCGAGTCCGCTGGCCGCTCCGAACAGGCGGTGCGACCACGCCGCGGTACCGCGCCCGAGACGGTTGCAGGTGTCGCTCATGCGGTTGTATGCCGCCCGAGCGCCGGAGCGCACGTTGAGCGCGGCGCGCCATCCGAGCCTGCGATAGAGCCATTCGACGTCGATGTTCACTGACGGCAGCTCCGGAGGATAGAGCCCGGAGAGCTTCAGCCAGGCGAATGCCAGAGCCGAGAAGAAGAGGATCTGGAGCTGTGCGAGCACATGGGTGGCGTCGTAGGCGGTGTATTCGGTGGCGAACGGCAGCAGGTCGTAGAGCAGGCGCGGGTAACACCCGATGAGCACACACAGTCCCGCGGCGATCCCCATCGCGACGACCATGTTGACGGGTGGTTCCGTGGTTCGGAGCCCCGAGTCGTGCGCGAAGAACGCGAAGAACGGGATCTTGATGCCGGCGTGATGGAACACCCCGGCCGATGCGAACAATAGCGCGAGCCATACCCAGTGGTGGCCTTCCGCGAGTGCCGCGCTCATCACCATCGACTTGCTGACGAAGCCGCTGAACAGCGGAAACGCGGAGATCGACGCCGCGCCGACGATGCACAGGACCGTGGTGATCGGCATGCTCTTGTACAGGCCGCCGAGGTCGGAGCCGTTGATGCGGCCGGTCATGTGCAGCACCGCGCCCATCGACATCATCAGCAACCCCTTGAAGATGACGTCGTTGAACGCGTGCGCGACCGCACCGTTCACCGCGAGTTCCGTGCCGATGCCGATGCCGCACACCATGAACCCGATCTGGTTGATCATGCTGTAGGCGAGCACGCGGCGCAGGTCGTTCTCGATCACCGCGTAGAAGATCGGGAAGCAGGTCATCGCGGCGCCGATGTAGACCAGCATCTCGGTGCCGGGGAAGCCGCGCGCGAGTGCGTACACCGCCACCTTGGTGGTGAATGCGGTGAGGAACACCGTCCCGGTCGGGGTCGCCTCCGGGTAGGCGTCGGTCAGCCAGTTGTGCAGGAAGGGGAAGGCGCACTTGATCCCGAACGCGAGGAAGATGAGCCACCCCGCGATCCCGTTCAGGCCGATGTAGGTGAAGGCCAGGGTGCCGTTCTGGAGCGCGTGCGCCGCCGCACCGCCGAGCAACAGCACGCCCGACAGGACCTGGATGACGAGATAGCGGAACCCCGACCTAGTCGAACGCTCGGTCCTCCGTGCCCAGATCAGGCACACGGAACTCACCGCCATCAGTTCCCAGAACACGAACAGGGTGATGAGGTCGCCCGCGAACACCGCGCCGAGGGCGGAGCCCGCGTAGATCAGGGCGCCGACAAGCTCGAACCGGTCGCGCACGTGAAGCGCGAAGATGATTCCCAGCAGTGCCCCGATGTGGAACAGGTAGCCGAACAGGCGGCTCAGCCGGTCCACCCGCACCGGTTCCAGCTCGTTGTTCAGGAAGGAAAGCTGCCAGAGCACGCCATCGGGAAGCTGGTGCAGGTTGGCCATGCCGAGTATCGGCAGCGCCACGAGCACGACTGCCCGGACTCGCCCGTGCAATGCGGGGACGAGCGCCGCCGCGATGAAGAAGAGGACAAACGGGGGGAGGCTACTCATCGTCGTAGTAGTCCTCGCGGCGCATCAGGAACTTGCGCATCTCCTTGGCGATCAGCACCAGCAGCACGCAGGCGACGAATCCGTAGGCCGGGTAGAACCCCCACAGCCCCTCCCACTCGTGGTAGACGTGGCGATGGATGACGAAGTCCGCGAGCAACAGCGCTGCGCAGATGACGTAGAAGACGCGCAGCACCTTCTTCACGTTGCCGGGGTCGTCGAAGAAGTGGGTTCGTTTGTCCATCGGTGGTTCCTGTGGTTTCTCTCGCGGAGGTCGATGCGTTCAGATGCGAAGTCCGACCGGATTTCGCTCGCCATCGTATTGTACGGAGCTCGTGCGCCTGCTCCTCGTGTCGGGTGCGACACAGTGCCGCTCCATCGGGCGCGACGATTCAGAAGTCGTCTTCCAGGCTGTCGACCGCGGACCGGTCGTAGCCGCGACTCGCCATCAGCAGTTGCCGCGTGTACGGGTGCTCCGGTTCGTTGGCGCGCAACCGCTGCACCGACAATGTCTCGAGCACCGCGCCATGCTGCATGACGGACAGGCGGTCGCACATGTGGCTCACTACCGCGAAGTCGTGGCTTACCAGCATGTAGGTAAGGCCGTGCTCGCGCCTGAGCCGGGCCAGAAGGTTGAGCACTTCCGCCTGCACCGATACGTCCAGCGCCGAGGTCGGCTCGTCGAGGAGCACTACCTCCGGCTCGATGATCAGGGCGCGGGCCACCGCCACCCGCTGGCGCTGTCCGCCGGAGATCTGGTGCGGATAGCGGAAGCGGAAGGAAGCGTCGAGCCCGACCCCCTCCAGCGCGCGTACCACCCGTGCCTCGATGCCGTCCAGGCGGTGGATGCGGGCTGGTTCACTCAGGATCTGGTACACCGTGTGACGCGGATGCAGCGAGCCGTAGGGGTCCTGGAACACCATCTGCACGCGCTTGCGGAACTGCCGCGACCGACGGCGGCCCGGCGTGCTGCCGTCGATCCGAATGAGTCCCGCCGCGTTGCGGACCAGCCCGGCCAGGGCGCGCAGCACCGTGGACTTGCCCGACCCCGACTCTCCGACCAGCCCGAAGCTCTCACCGTGCGGTACCGAGAAGGTCACGTCGCGCACCGCGTGCACGCGGTGCGCGCCATGCCCGAACACCACGTTGAGATTTTCGACTGCAATCATGACATGGAGGCCCGTCTCTGCCGGCGGCCGGAAGACCGCCCGAACACCACGTCGAGACTTTCGACTTCAATCACGTCCGAGTTTCTGCGGCGCCAGCCACGCGGGATCGCGTTCCAGAACCGGCAGCGTCTCCATGTCCTTGTCGATGTCGGGCAGGCAGCTCATCAGGCCGCGGGTGTAGCCGTGACTCGATCGGCCGAGGTCGCGCGCATCCAGGATCTCCATGATCTGCCCGCCGTACATGATGATCACGCGGTCGCAGAACGACGCCACGAGGTTCAGATCGTGGCTGATCATGATGAGCCCCATGCCGCGTTCGCGGACCATGTCGTCGAGGATGGCCAGCACCTGCATCCGGACCGTCACGTCCAGGGCGGAGGTCGGCTCGTCGGCGATGATGACCTCGGGGTCGGGGATCATCATCATCGCAATCATGATGCGCTGGCCCATGCCGCCGGACATCTCGTGCGGATAGGCCCGATAAACACGCTCCGGATTTCGGACCCGCACCGCCGCGAGCATCTCGATGGCCCGTTCGCGTGCCTCGCGGCGGCCGGCGCGGGTATGGACGAGGAACGCCTCCTCGATCTGCCTGCCGATGGTCATGACCGGGTTCAGAGAGTACTTCGGATCCTGCATGACCATGGAGATGTGGTCCCCGCGGATCCGGCGCATGGTGCGCTCATTCGCGTTCAGCAGGTCGATGTCCCGGAACGCCATGCGCCGCGCCAGGACCTCGCCGTTGCGGGGGATCAAGCCGAGAATGGCCCGCCCGGTCTGCGTCTTGCCCGAGCCCGACTCGCCGACGATCCCCAAGCGTTCGCGCCCGAGGGTGAAGCTCGCCCCGCGTACCGCGTCGACGATTCCCTTCGGGGTCCGGTACCGGACCCGCAGATCCTCGACGGTCAGCAGCGGCTCGCCGTCCACGTCACCGCTCGCTCTTGGGGTCGAGCACGTCGCGCAGGCCGTCGCCGAGCAGATTGAAGCCCGGGCTCACGATTCGCCGTCCACGCCACCGCCCACTCTTGGGGTCGAGCACATCGCGCAGGTCGTCGCCGAGCAGGTTGAAGCCCAGGCTCATGATTCACCGTCCACGTCACCGTTCGCTCTTGGGGTCGAGCACGTCGCGCAGGCCGTCGCCGAGCAGATTGAAGCCCAGGCTCACGATGCAGATCGCGATCCCGGGAACGGTGGGGACCCACCACTGGTCGAGCAGGTACTGGCGGCCGCTGGAAATCATCGCCCCCCATTCCGGGGTGGGCGGCTGTGCGCCGAGCCCGAGAAACCCCAGTCCCGCCGCGGTCAGGATGATGCCCGCCATGTCCAGGGTGAGGCGGACGATCACCGACGAGATGCACAGCGGCATGACGTGCCGGTAGAGGATGCCGGCGGTAGAGGCGCCCTGCACCTGCGCGGCCAGAATGAACTCGCTGTTGCGGATGGTGAGCGCCTCGGCCCGTGCGATGCGCGCATACGGCGACCACGTGGTGAGCGCGATGGCCAGCACCGCGTTCTCGAGCCCCGGACCCAGGGCCGCGACCAGCGCCAGGGCGAGGATCAGGCGGGGAAAGGCCAGGAAGATGTCAGTGATCCGCATCAGGACGTTGTCGACCACGCCGCCGACGTACCCGGCCACGGTGCCGACCAGCAGACCCACGGGGACCACGATGACGCCGACGAGCCCCACGATGTAGAGGGTGATGCGCGAGCCCCAGACGATGCGGTCCCGGAGGTCCCGGCCGAGCTCGTCGGTACCCAGCCAGTGCTCCGCGCTCGCGCCCTGCAGCCGATCGCCGAGTACCGGCTCCAGCCCGTCGCTGTTCGTGATCCACGGCGCGAGGACTGCCATGAGCACCAGGGCCACGATGATGCCGAAGCCGGTCATGGCGAGCGGATTCGCCCGGAACGCGAGCCAGGCGAGGTAGAAGCGCTGGCACCGCGCCTGGGCCACGGACACCGGCGTATCGGTCAGCAGCCAGACGTGCAGCCTCGTGTGCCCGCGCCGTCGCCGCTGCCCGCCGCTCTTCATGCGTGCGCCCTCGGACCGGCCGTTCTTTGCGGCGTGTGTCCCGCGACTTGAAGGACGCCGGCCGTCACGCGCGCGCCCTCGGATCGGCCAGCCGGTAGAGCAGGTCCGAGAACATGTTGATGCCGACGAAGCAGATCCCCACCACGATGGTGCCCCCGAGCACCGCGGGCATGTCGCCGTTGAACAGCGAGGTGGTGATGTACTGCCCGATCCCCGGCCACGAAAAGACGATTTCGGTCAGCACCGAGCCTTCGAGCAGGGAGGCGTAGGTGAGCCCGATGATGGTGATGAGCTGGACCAGCACGTTGCGGAACGCGTGGCGCCAGATCACCGCGAGCTCGGACACGCCCTTGACCCGCGCGGTCAGCACGTACTCCTGGTGGAGCTGGTCGAGCATGAAGCTGCGCGTCATCCGGGCGATGTAGGCAAGCGCGAAGGTGGCGAGCACCAGCGACGGCAGGATCAGGTGCGAGACCGCGTTGTCGAAGATCTCCCATTCGCCGGCCAGCGCCGCGTCGACCAGGATCAGGCCGGTGACCGGCTCCACGATTCCTTCGTGGAACACGTCTATCCGGCCGGGTCCCGACACCCAGCCCAGGTTCGCGTAGAACACGAGCAGGGCCACCATCCCGAGCCAGAAGATCGGCATGGAGTAGCCGATGAGTCCGAGCACGCGCACCGCGTGATCCGGCCACTGCCCCTGGCGCACCGCGGCCAGCACCCCCATGGGGATGCCCAGCAGCACCCCGAGCACCGTGGCGATGGTGGCGAGCTCCATGGTCGCCGGGAAGAACCGGAGCAGGTCGTCGAGGACCGGCCGGGCAGTCATGATCGACGTGCCCAGATCGCCCCGTGCGAGCTGCCCCAGATACCGCCAGTACTGTTCGTACAGCGGACGGTCCAGGCCCATCTGCCGGTGGACGAGTTCGTAGACGTCCTGCGTGGCACGGTCGCCGACGACCGCAAGGACCGGATCCGCGGGCATGACCCGGCCGATGACGAACGTTACCGCGGTCAGCCCGAGGAACGTGAGCAGCAGGGTGAAGCCGACCCCGCCGATGGTTCTTGCCGCCGCCCGTCCCCGGGCGGTGGCGTTCGTCATGGACATCAATCCGCCGGTGTCGATACCAAGTCCGGGTGCCCGCCTACTTGGTCACGTTGCGGTAGAACACCAGATCGAAGTTCGACCCGGATACGAATCCCCGCACGTTCTTGCGCCTCGCCACCTGCTCGGTCTGCTGGAACATGACCGCGTACGGCGAGTTCTCCTGCAGCGAGCGCTGGATCTCGTGGTAGCGCCGCTCGCGCGTGGCCGGGTCCGGTTCGTTGCGCGCCGCCGCCACCATCGCGTTCATCTCCTCGTCCTGCCAGGAGTTCCGCCACGCCAGCACCCCGGTCAGCTTCGCCTCCGGGCGGTTGTCGGGGTTGCGCGCGAATGCGTCGACATTGGAGTGCGGATCGACGTAGTCCGGCGACCAGCGCGCGAGGATGAGCTCGTGCTTGCGCGCGCGGTACATGGGCCACAGCGTCTTGCCCTCGGAGATGACGATCTCCGCCTTGATGCCCGCCTTGGCGAGCGTCGCCTGGATCGCCTGCGCAACGTCCGGGAACGGTGCGGCGGTCAGCGTGTCGAGGCGGATCCCGAAGCCATCGGGGTGTCCGGCCTCCGCGAGCAACGTCCTGGCCGCAGCGACGTCGAGCGAGTAGGGCGTCTCGTCGAGCGCCCCCCACAGACCGGACGGCCATACCGCCTGGTGCACCCGCTGCTGCCCGGCCAGGAACGACCCCGCCATCCCTTCGTAGTCGATGAGATGGCGTAGCGCCTTCGAGACTCTCGGATCGCCCACGATCGGGTGCGCGGCATTAGCGGCCAGGTACATGAGCGCGCCCTTGGGATTGGCGTCGACGGCCAGATCGGCGTTGCCGGCGATGCCCTTGATCTGGTCCGGGGTCAGGTCGCGGGTGATGTCCACATCGCCCTTCTCGACCATCAGGCGCTGCGCGGACGGCTCCGCGACATGGCGCACGATGACCCGCTTCATCGCCGGCTTGCCGTGACGGTAGCCGGGAAAGGCCTCCAGGGTGACCAGCTCGTTGGCCTTCCATGTCTTCAGCATGAAGGGTCCGGAGCCGGCGCTGTTCGTCTTGAGCCATTCATGCCCGAGGTCCCCGTCCTTCTCGTGCGAGAGCACCGTCTTCCTGTCGACGATGGAGCCGATACCGGCCGAGAGGGCGTTCAGGACGAGCACCGGCGAGAACTCCTCGGTGATGGTGATCCTGGCCTTGTCGCCGTCCACCACCACGAGGTCGTCGACGTTGTCCGGCGTCCAGCCGAGCTGCGTGACGATGAACGAAGGCGTCTTCTTGAGCTTGACCACCCGGCGCAGCGAGAACACCACGTCTTCGGCCGTCACCGGATTTCCCGAATGGAACGTCATTCCGGACCGGATCGTGAACGTGATGGCCTTGCCGTCGTCGCTTGCCTCCCAGCTCTCGGCCACGCCGCCCGCCAGCGTGGTCAGGTCTTCCGGCTCGAACATCATGAGGCGATCGTAGAGATTGGCGATGATCTCGCCGCCGGACAGCTCGAACACCTCGGCCGGGTCCAGCGTGATCAGGTCGCTGATGTCCTTGGCCATGACGAGCGTGTTCTTCGGGGTTGCCGCCTGCGCGCCGGAGGCCGTCAACACCGACGCGAGCGTCAGGGCGAGGGTTGAAGCGATGCACTTCAGGAAACGGTACATGAGCGTCTCTCCGTGCGCGCCATGCGGGCCGCCCGGCAAGCCGCCCGCGGTCGTCCCGGCGGGAACCATGGCGTGGCGGCGCCGGAGGTGGGCCATGGTAGTGAATGGAGTCGCGGGTCCGCCCACGAGCCGTGCAACGGACGCCGGAGACGATACCCGATCCGGCAGAGATGCGCAGCGGAAAACGGTCCGGCCGGAGCCCTTCGGTCATCCCGGGTGCACGGACCGTTGCGCGTCACGCTTCGGATTCGAATCCCGGGTCGCCGCCCTCCGTCCGCATGTTCCGGACCCGTTGCCCGGCCGTGCGCGGAGGGTCTGGACTTGCCACGCACTCGCAGCTTGTGGGATGCGGGTGCCCGCCCGCGCGCGAGGATCCGGACGCGCAAAGAAGGGGGGCTTGCGCGCCCTGGTCCGCCCGCGCGTGCGAGGGTCCGGAGGCGCAGCGCTCGCGGAGGTGACCATCACCGAGTGCCCGGCCGCACGCGCGGAGGGTCCGGAAGGGTCGCGGTTCCCCTGCCGGTGCCGTCCCCGTATCCTTCCCGCCTCCGCGCACACCCGCCGCGAGGCATGGGATGCGCGCCGGACGAAGGGCCCGATGGACAGCCTCCCCAGGCACAAGGACGACTTCGGCCGGGTCTACGACCTCGAGGATCCGGGTCCCTACTTCAGCGCGTTGCGTCCGTCCGGCTACCGCATGCCGCAGGTACTGGCGGGCGTGCTGAAGGCCATCCATCTCCAGGTGTGCGCCGCCCGCGGCCGGCGCGGCGCCTTGCGCGTGCTGGACTTTGCCTGCGGGTATGGAGTCATCGGGGCGCTGCTGCGCCATGACGTCACCATGGCCGACATCTACGCGCGGTACGGCGAGCGGCGCTGGCGGCCGGCCGACGCCCGGCGCTACTGGAAGTCCGACGCCGATTTCTTCGCCGCCCGGCGCGAGGCGTCGGCCCCCTTCGAGATCGGCGGTACCGACATTGCCGGGAGCGCCCTCGAATACGCCGCAGCCCTCGGATTCCTCGACCGGGCCTTTCACGAGAACCTGGTCGACCGCGCCCCGAGCGAGGAGCTGGCGCGTTTCCTTCACGGCGTCGACCTGGTCGTCGAGAGCGGTTCGGTGGGCGACCTGCTGCCGCTTGCTTTCGGGCGTATCCTCGACTGCTGTGGCCGCACCGCCCGTCCCTGGTTCATCTACAACCCCCGGCCCGACGTGGACTGGACAGATCTGGACACGCTGTGGGCCGGCCGGGGGTACCGCGCCGAGCGTCTCGGGATCGGACCGGTCCGCTACCGCAAGCCGCTCGCGGCGCGGGAACGGGCGGACATGGTCCGCGTCGCCCGGGGTCTGGGCAGACCGATCGAGGCTGTCATGCGCGACGGTTACCTGCTGGTCGACATGACGCTGGCGCGACCCGAGGCCGACTCCGGCAATCCTCCGGCCGCGCAGTTGCGGGGAAGCCGCGACTGAGCGGAGCACGGGAACGCGCTCCGCGCCGGTCCGCTCAGCGCGGAGCATTCGCGGCGCGCCTTGAGATTTCATTTCCGCAAAGACTGCCCCAAAGACTGCCCCCAAGACTGATCGCGCCGTGCGTGCGGGGTATTCTCGCGCCCGGTTTCCCCGGGAGCGAGGCAAGATGACTACCGCACCACGCTTCACCACGCTGGTCGACGGCCTGCCCTCGACGATTCCGTTCGTCGGCCCCGAGACGCTGGAGCGCCAGCGAGGGGAGGCGTTCAAGGTCCGGGTCGGCGCGAACGAAAGCGCTTTCGGCGTCTCCCCGAGGGCGGCCGAGGCGATGCGTGAGGCCATCGGGACTGTCGCCTGGTACAACGACCCCGAGGCGTACGAGCTGCGCAGCACCATCGCCGCGTTGCACGGCGTCTCGATCGATGAGGTCCTGCTTGGCGCCGGCATCGACGAGATGCTCGGCAACGTGGTGCGGATGGTGGTCGAACCGGGGACGCCGGTGGTCACGTCACGCGGAGCGTATCCGACGTTCAACTACCACGTGGCGGGCTTCGGGGGGATGCTCGAGGAGGTGCCCTACCGTGACGACCGCGTCGATCTCGAAGCCCTCCTCGACGCGGTGCACAGGCTCGATGCGCCGCTCGCATATCTCGCCAACCCCGACAATCCGATGGGGACCTGGCACGATGCCGGCGAGGTGCGCGCGTTCATCGACGCGCTGCCCGGGTCCACGCTGCTCGTGCTGGACGAGGCGTACATCGAATTCGCGCCCGCATCCACCAGGTTCCCGATCGATGCGGATGATCCGAGGGTCATCCGCATGCGCACGTTCTCGAAGGCGCACGGCATGGCCGGCGCCCGTATCGGGTATGCGGTCGCGCCTTCGCGGACGATCGGCGGCCTGGGCCGGATCCGCAACCACTTCGGGGTGAACCGCATCGCGCAGGCGGGCGCACTCGCGTCGCTCGGCGACCGGGAGTTCATCGCGTCGGTGGTCGAGGAGGTCGCCCGCGGGCGCGACGAGTACCACGCCCTCGCCCGGCGACTGGGGCTGTCCTCGGTGCCGTCGGCGACGAACTTCGTGGCCATCGATGCCGGCGGCCACGGTGGCCGCGCCCGCGCCCTGCTGGCGCGGCTTCAGGAGGAGGGGGTGTTCGTGCGCATGCCCGGGGTCGCGCCCCTCGACCGTTGCATCCGGGTCACGGTGGGGACGAGGGAGGAGCGTGCCTCGTTCGCGCGCATCTTCGAAGGCGTGATCGACCGGATCCCGCCTGTCCGCCGCTCTCGTACTTGATGCCCTTCTGGCTCTCCGACGCATTGGATATATTCGGACGCCGGGATGCCGGGCGCGGCTGCGGCGGGCACGTCGCGGTGGAAGGATGCGCGCCCATTCCGGTCCCGCGCCCGGGCAAGGGAGGCCAGAGGTGGAAGTCAGGGAAACCGTCATTCGTCTGATGACCCGGCTCGCGATCGAGCACGGTGCGGTGAACCTCTCGCAGGGGTTCACCGACGAAGCCCCGGTCTACGACATGGTGTGGGGCGGCGTCTCGGCGATGCTCGGCGGGACCGAGGAGGGGGTTCGCCGGCTCGACTCGACGACCCTGCGCGAGATTCTGGAAGCGCGAGGAGGGGCGGGCGGCAACTCGCTCGACATCACCCTGAAGGAGCTGCTCGCCCAGGTGCGGAACCCGCGCGATCAGCTCAATCAGTACTCGTTCCCGTTCGGGATCCCGGAGCTGCGCCACGCGATCGCGGACTATGTGGAAGAGTTCTACGGCCACCGTCCCGACCCCGAGGAGCAGATCACGGTCGTGCTCGGCGCGAGCGAAGGAATGGCGGTGTCGTATCGTTCGCTGCTCCAGCCGGGTGACGGCGTCGTGGTGATGCAGCCCTACCACGAGCTGTACCCGTCCCAGGCGGAGATTTTCGGGTTCGTGCCGCGGTTCGTGACCCTGCGCGAGGATCGGGACGCGGGCACCTGGCGGCTCGACAGTGACGAAGTGCGGAGCGTGGCCTCCGATCCGTCGGTCAAGGCGTTCGTCGTGAACACGCCGCACAACCCCACCGGCAAGGTGCTGAACGACGAAGAGCTGTCGTTCGTCGCGGAGGTCTGCCGGACGTACGACCTCTTCGCGATCACCGACGAGATCTACGAGCACATCACCTTCGACGGCCATCGCCACTCGTATCTCGCGGGCTTCGACGGCATGGCCGAGCGCACCGTGGTGGTGAACTCGGTCTCGAAGACCGGACGTTCGACCGGATGGCGGATCGGCTGGGTGATCACCCCGCGCGAGCGCACCGCGCGGCTGCGGGCGGTGCATGACAACCTCGTGGTCCAGGCTCCGACTCCGTTGCAGAAGGGGGCGGTGTCGTTGCTGCGCCAGGAGCGGGTGTTCTTCGAGGGCATCGCGGAGGACTATCGGAGGAAGCGGGACCTGTTGCTCGGCGGCCTGCGCGAGATCGGTTTTGCCGCGTCGGCTCCGGAGGGCGCCTATTACCTGTTCGCCGACTACCGGGGCGTGCCGGCGCTGGCCGGGATGTCCCCGACCGGCGCCGCGATGCACCTCATCGAGAAGGTGGGGGTGGCGACGGTGCCGGGCGACAACTTCTACGCTACCGGCGACGAAGGGGACCGCTATCTGCGGTTCGCGTTCTGCCGCTCGATCGAGACGATCGAGGCGGGCCTGGAGCGGTTGCGGGCCAGGCTGTGAATCCGGGCTCCGCGCCCGGGCCTCCACCGCTGGCCGGACCGCGCAGCCGTCTGCTGCGGGACGGCCCACCGCGCAATCGTCCGCCGCCGCGTAACCGTCCGCCGGGGGGATCGTCTCAGCCGCGGTGTTCCAGGGTGCGCGCCACCGCGCTCTCCCACCCCCGCACCAGGCGTTCGCGCTCCCCGTCCGGCATCCGGGACGTGAATTCGGCGTCTCGCGCCCATCGCGCGCCGATGTCGTCGACGGACCGGAGCACGCCGGACTGGAGGCCCGCCAAGTACGCCGCGCCGAGGGCGGTGGTCTCGACGATCCGCGGCCGTTCGACCGTGACCCCGACGATGTCCGCGAGGGTCTGGAGCAGCCAGGCGTTCTTCACCATGCCGCCGTCGATCCGCAGGCGGTCGATCGCGACCCCACGGTCCGCCTCCATCGCGGCGATGAGGTCGCGAGTCTGGAAGCAGACGGACTCCAGCGCGGCGCGTGCGAGATGCGCGGGCCCGGTGTCGCGGGTGAGGCCGAAGATCGCGCCGCGCGCGTCCGGGTCCCAGTGCGGTGCGCCGAGGCCGGTGAACGCGGGAACGAGGTAGACGCCGCCGGAATCGGGGAGGCTGGCCGCGAGGGCTTCCGTCTCCGGCGCGTTCTCGATGACCCGCAGCCCGTCGCGCAGCCACTGCACGACGGCGCCGGCAACGAAGATCGAGCCCTCCAGGGCATAGGTCGGCCTGCCGTCCAGGCGCCAGGCCACGGTGGTCAGGAGCCGGTGTCGCGAGCGGACTGCCTCCGCACCGGTGTTCATGAGCGCGAAGCAGCCGGTGCCGTAGGTGGTCTTCATCATGCCGGGCCCGAAGCACGCCTGCCCGACCGTCGCCGCCTGCTGGTCACCGGCGACCCCGGCGACGGGAATGGCGTGCCCGAGGACGTCCACCACCGTCGTCCCGAAATCGGCGGCGCTGTCGCGCACCTCCGGCAGCACGCTGCGCGGCACGTCGAAGAGGCGCAGCAGATCGTCGTCCCACTGCTGGGTGTGGATGTCGAAGAGCAGGGTGCGCGACGCGTTGGTGGCGTCGGTGGCGTGCACCCGTCCGCCGGTCAGGCGCCAGATCAGGAAGGTGTCGATGGTACCGAAGGCGAGCTCGCCCGCCGCTGCGCGCTCGCGGGCGCCGTCGACGTGGTCGAGGATCCACGCGAGCTTGGTGGCGGAGAAGTAGGGATCGAGCAGCAGTCCGGTCTTCCCGCTCACCGTGGGCTCGTGCCCGGCGTCGCGCAGCGCGCGGCACTGCGCCGCGGTGCGGCGGTCCTGCCACACGATGGCGCGGTGGATGGGAGCGCCGCTCGCCCGGTCCCACACCAGGGTGGTCTCGCGCTGGTTGGTGATGCCGATCGCGGCGACGGCGCCACCGGCCGCGGCGAGGACCTCGCGGGTGACCGCGAGCGTCGCCGACCAGATCTCCTCCGGATCGTGCTCGACCAGGCCGCCGGCCGGGTAGTGTTGTGTGAACTCGCGCTGGGCGGTGGCGCGGACCGCACCGTGGGCGTCGAATACGATCGCACGCGAGCTGGTGGTGCCCTGGTCGATGGCGAGCAGCAGGTGAGAATCGGCCATGTCGTATTTCCCGAGGTTTCTTCCCGCGGCATTGTCGATCGCCGGCTCGTCGCCGGCTCGATGTTACGCGCCCGCGGCCCGGTATTCGAACCGGCGGCCGGGTCCGGGAAGACGGCCGGGTTCGGGAAGACGGCCGGGTCCGGGAAGGCGACCGGGTCCGGGAAGGCGACCGCGCGAGATCCGCAAGGCCTCTCGACACCGTGGATTCGCCAGCCCTGTGCAGGGCGGCCGAAGACGCCAGGTGCGGAGGGCTGTCTTCGCTTCTAACTCCCTGACTTATTGGATATATTCGGATGCCGTCGGCATCCCGGTCGAGCCGGGGCGTCGTGAACGGATCCCGGGGGCATCCGATGACGAACCTCACCGACACCGCCGCGTGGCGTGCGCTCGAAGCGCACCACCGGCTCGTCGAGTCGGCCCGCATGCGTGACCTCTTCGAGGCGGACCGGCGCCGGTTCGAGCGTTTTTCGCTGCGCGCGTGCGGGATCCTGCTCGACTACTCGAAGAACCGGATGACGGACGAGACCATGCGTCTGCTTCGTGCGCTCGTGCACGAGTCCGGGGTGACGGCGCGGGCGCGCGCGATGTTCGCGGGCGCGTGCATCAACGAGACCGAGGAGCGCGCGGTGCTTCACGCGCTGCTGCGCGATTCGCGAGAGTCGCCGGTCTGCGAGGTCGACGACGCGCTGCGCGCCGATGTCGAACGGGGGCTCGCGGCGATGGAGCGCTTCTCCGAAGCGGTGCGATCGGGGAGGTGGCGCGGCCATACCGCACGGCGGATCACCGACGTCGTCAACATCGGCATCGGCGGATCGGACCTGGGCCCCCGGATGGTGTGCCGCGCGCTCGCGCCGGTCTGCGACGGGCCGCGGACGCACTTCGTCTCCAACCTCGACGGCGCGCACCTGACCGCGACCCTGCGGGAACTCGACCCTGCGCGCACGCTGTTCGTGGTGGCGTCGAAGACCTTCACCACGCTCGAGACGATGACCAACGCCCGCGCCGCGCGGCGATGGCTCCTCGACGCCCTGGGTGACGACTTCGCGGTGGCGCGGCACTTCGTGGCGGTGTCGGCGAACCGGGCGGCGGTCGTCGAGTTCGGGATTGCCCCCGGCAACACGTTCGAGTTCCGGGACTGGGTCGGCGGCCGGTACTCGCTGTGGTCCGCGATCGGGCTGCCGATCGCGCTCGCGGCGGGCATGACGAGGTTTCGTGAACTGCTCGCCGGCGCCCACGCGATGGATCGCCACTTTCGCGATGCGCCGCCGGACCGGAACATGCCCGTGACCCTCGCCCTGCTCGGGGTGTGGTACATCAACTTCTTCGGGGCCGAGACCCACGCGGTGCTCGCCTACGACCAGCGGCTCGATCGGTTCGCGGCCCACTTGCAGCAGCTCGACATGGAGAGCAACGGCAAGCGCGTCACGCTCGAGTCGACGACCGCCGGCTACGCGACCGGGCCCATCGTGTGGGGCGAGCCGGGCACGAACGCACAGCACGCGTTCTTCCAGTTGCTGCACCAGGGGACACGGCTCGTGCCGGCGGACTTCATCGTCGCCGCGCGCTGCGATCATGCCCTCACCGGCCAGCACCGGCTACTCGTCGCGAACTGCCTTGCGCAGACCGAGGCGTTGATGCTGGGCAAGCCGGCGCGCGAAGTCAGGGCCGAGCTGGAAGAGGCGGGGGTCCCGGCCCGGCGTGCCCGTCGCCTTGCGGCGCACCGGGCGTTCGACGGCAACCGCCCGACGAACACCCTGCTGCTCGAACGCCTCGACGCCTTCACGCTCGGCGCGCTCATCGCGCTCTATGAGCACAAGGTGTTCGTCCAGGGCGCGATCTGGAGGGTCAACTCCTTCGACCAATGGGGAGTCGAGCTGGGCAAGGCGCTCGCGACGTCGATCGCGCGCGACCTCGAGAATCCGCGGGAAGCCCGGGTGCGCGACGCATCGACCGAAGGGCTCATCGCCGAGTACCGGGCCCGGTCGCGCTGACGCGCCCGCCCGCGCCCCCGCTGCGCATTCCCGGGGGACCGGCGGCTCCCGAGGCGCCGGCGGACGGGGAGGTCCCGTCGTGCGTCCCGGCATCCCGGCCCGGATGATGGTGGCGGTGTTCCGGCTCGGACACGTGTGGCACGTGGTACGGCCGGAATGTATTCTCGGGTCGGGATGGCCGAGCAGCTTGGGGGAGAAGAGCCGATGAAGTTCGGAATCGAATATTGCGGTGCTTGAGGGTATGAACCCGAAGCGCTCCGTGTGAGCGACAGGTTCTCCCGGATCGACGGTGCCGAGGTCGAGCTGGTGAAGAGCGCGGGCGGCGTGTTCGAGATTACCCTGGACGGCGAGCTCGTCTACTCGAAGAAAGCCACCGGCCGCTTTCCGAGCTGGAAGGAGGTGGAGGCGATCGCGGCCCGCGCCTGAGCGTGCGCCTCGATACGGTTCACTCGGACCGCGGCCGCAACCCTGTCCCTCGCGTCGAGGGCCGGTTCCGGCGGGCGGTGACCATGGCGCCGGCCGCGTGTTCGATCCGGTCGGGCTCGATACCGAGATCGGCAAGGCGGGACCGGCCCAGCAAACGCAGCTCCCTCACCGTCTGCCGGCGCGCCAGTCCGTCTCGCACTGCGTGGACGACGCCGGTGACGCCCCGCCCGATCCGTGCGAGCGCGGCCTTGATGCGCTGCCCGAACTCCGGGCGGAAGTCGTCGGCATTCGCCGCATCGTGGTCGAGCACGATGTCTCCGGGAGACCCCGTCGAAGGGTCCGGAGTCGTGAACGCGGGGACATGACAGCCAACCTCGATCCTGTTGGTCGTGATTGTCGGCATGATAGTTTTCCTCTGCTTCCGGCCGGTTCGGCCGGTTTTCCGCATGGCGCCATGGTGCGGAAATCTATGTTTTGCCATTGGTGCGCGGCAACGCATGATCGCTAACTGTTCGCTCAAGAAATACTTGCCATGATGAGACGGCGCCTCCCTTCCCTCAACGCGCTCCGGGCCTTCGAGGCGGCGGGCCGGCACATGAGCTTCAGCCGGGCGGCGGAGGAGCTTCACGTCACACCCGCGGCGGTCGGACAGCAGGTGCGCACGCTGGAGTCCTATCTGGGCGAGACCCTCTTCGTGCGCCTGAACCGATCCGTGGAGCTCACCGCCGCCGGCCAGGCGCTGCTGCCCGGCGTAAGCGACGGCTTCGATCAAATCGCGCGCGCCATGGAGGCGTTCTACCGCCGCACCGTGCGTCGGCCCCTGACGGTCAGCGTCGAGCCCAACTTCGGCGCGAAGTGGCTGGTGCGGCGTCTCGATCGGTTCCGGGAGCGGCATCCCGGGATCGAGATCCGGCTGGACGCGACCTCCCGGGTCGTCGACTTCACCCGCGAGGCGGTGGACCTGGCCATTCGGTACGGCGACGGGAGCTATCCGGGGCTGCGAAGCGATGTCCTGTTCGAGGAGGACGTGTTCCCGGTGTGCAGCCCGGTCCTGCTCGAAGGCCCGCATCCGCTGGTGCATCCGGAGGATCTGCGGTGGCATCGGCTCCTGCGCCAGGATTGGGCCGCGGGCCAGCCGACATGGCCGGACTGGGCGATGTGGCTACAGGCGGCCGGGGTCGAGAACGTGGACCCGACCCAGGGTCCCGAGTTCGCGTCCGGAAGCTACGGCCTGATGATGGACGCGGCGCTCGCCGGCCAGGGCGTCGCGCTGGCCAGCAGCGTGCTCGCGGCCGACGACATCGAAGCGGGGCGCCTCGTCAAGCCTTTCGACTTCGGGGTGCACCAGAGCGTGCGGTACTACCTCGTGGGTCCGGAGGCGACGGCGGACGAGCCGATGACCAAGGCGTTCCGGGAATGGCTGGTCAGCGAGGCGGGCGAGCCGGCGGCGCCGGCCGAATAGTGGCCCGGTTCGGGCGCCGCGGCATTGCGCACATCGCAATGCGGCGCATCCATCCGGTTCTCCGGAGCGCGCGGCGCGGGCCTCCCCGGCGACAGGTGCTCAGCCGTCCGCCGAGGTGGTGACCACGATGTTCCCGGTATGGCGCTTGGCGATGAACGCCGCCTGGGCGGCGGCGAGATCGTGCAGAGGATAGGTCGCGGCCAGTAGCGGCTCGATCTCCCCGCGTTCGATGTACCCCACGAGGTCGGCGAATACGCCCGGTGGCGGGATCGTCGCGCCGGTGAAGACGAGATCGCGCAGGTAGAACGTTCTGAGGTCGAAGCTGACCATCGGTCCGGCGATGGCGCCGGCGCAGGTGTAGCGGCCGCCGCGGGCCAGGGCCGCGATCAGTTGCGGCCAGAGAGGGCCGCCGACCACGTCCGCGACCACCGTGACCTCACGGCGGCCGGTGGCGGCGAGGAGGGCCGCCTCCAGATCTTCGGGGGCGCGCGGCAGGACATGGTCGGTCCCGAGGGCCTTGACCGCCGCGGCCTTCGCTTCGCCGCAGAGCGCGATGGTCTCGGCGCCGCGCCGCCCGGCAAGCTGGATCAGGGCGGAACCGACGCCACCGGAGGCGCCGGTGATCAGGACCCGGTCGCCGGGCTGCACGGCGGCGCGGTTCAACATGTTCTCCGCCGTCATGTACGACGTTGCGAAGGTTGCGAGCTCGGCGTCCGGGAGCTCGCTCTCGACGACGTGCACGTTGCGCGCGTCGGCAGCCGTGTACTCGGCGAAGCCGCCATCGCATTCGGAGCCGAAGTAGCTGCACTTGTCGCGGTCGAGAGGGTCGTCCCAGTCGCGCAGCCAGGGGTCGATCAGTACCCGGCGGCCGAGGAGCGAGGTGTCGCACTCCGCGCCCAGCGCCACGACCCGCCCGCAGACGTCCGCGCCCTGGATGCGGGGGAACGCGATTGCCCCGCCGCCCCACGTCGCATCGGCGTCGCCGGCCGCCCCGAGCGCCTCCCCCGTCGTGGGACCGGACACGCCGGCCGAATACCACCCCGTCCTCGTATTGACGTCGGTGTTGTTGAGCCCGCACGCGCCGACCGCGATGAGCGCCTGCCGAGGTCCGGGAACGGGCAGCGGCCAGTCCCCGCGAAAGCTGAGCTTGTCGAGGCCGCCATGACCGGTCAGCACCACGGCCCGCATGGAGCGGGGCGTCGTCCGCGTCCCGGGCGGCGCGGTGGAAGCAGCGGGGGAGGACATGTCGCGAGCGGTTTCCCGAGTGTTGTCGCCGGCCGGTATCGTATCGCCGTTCACGGGCGGAACTGAAGCGGGAGCGGCGGCGCGCGGGCTGGATGTGGCGATGGTGCTCCTGGAGAGTGTGGAAGGAGGCGAGAGCCGTCGACGTGCGCCGCAACCGAGTCCTCGACGAGCCGGCATTGCGGGAAGCCGTGGGAGGAACGGACCGCGACGCCGCGTGACGAGCGCCGGCGCGCCGGGACATCGGTCTCCGTCGGTCAGGGCGTCGGGGGGCCGCTTGCGGCAGCCCGATCCATGTCGCGCTCGCCCATCAGCAGACGGAACGGGACCAGCATCGCGCCGGCCACCGCCATCTTCACGCCGTAGTCGCCGATCGCCCAGGTCGTCCAGGGAAGTCCGGTCGACGCGAAGGCGAGGCTGAAGAACAGCGCGGTATCGAGCGCGGAGGCGAGGGTCGAGGAGACCAGCGGGGCACGCCACCAGGCGGCGGCGCGGCGCATCCGGTCGTAGAGCCACACGTCGGCGAGCTGGGCGAGCAGGAACGCGGTCCCGGATGCGAGCGCGATGCGCACCGTCGAGGTGAACAACGACAGCATCACGCCGCAGGCGAACCCGACGTAGACCACCCTGCGCGCCGGCTCCGGTCCGACCCGGCGGTTGATCAGGTCGGTCACGAGGAACGCGACCGGATACGACAGCGCCCCCCAGGTCAGCCAGTCGTTGATCGGGACCTGGACGAGAAAGTTGGATGCGGCGACGACGGCGGTCATCGCGACCACACCGGCCACGAGCCGGTTCATTGCGAGCACCTTCCGTGTTCGTCGCCGGTATCGCGTTCGGTCGGGTGGCGGATCGTCCGCGCCGCGCCCGGTCTCGCGGCGTCGGGTCCCGCCCTGGAAGAGGTCAGCACGCCTCCGGGGAACCCGGCGCGCGGTCCGCCATCGCCAGCATGGCGTGCAGCAGCACGTTGCACCCCATCTCCAGATCCTCCGGTGTCGCGCTCTCGATCTCGTTGTGGCTGATGCCGTCTTCGCAGGGCACGAAGATCATCCCGGTCGGCGCCACGGTGCAGACTTGACAGGCGTCATGCCCCGCGCCCGAGACGATGTCCCGGTGGTCGTACCCCAATCCGGCCGCGGCCTCCCGGACTGCTTCCACGCACCGGGAATCGAACACGATCGGAGGCTTCTCCCAGATCCGGTCGATGGCCACCTCCACGCCCGCCCGTTGCGCGATACCGGTGAACGATTCACGGATCTCGGCATCCATCTCCGCGAGGACGCCGGTCTCGGGGTGGCGGATGTCGACGGAGAACCGTACCACTCCGGGAATGGTGTTCCGGGAGTTGGGGCTCACGTCGAACCGCCCGACCGTGCCGACCGCGTGCGGCGCCTTCCCGAGCGCGATGTCCTCGATCCTCGCCGCCATCCGCGCCGCCGCCGCGAGGGCGTCCTTGCGGGCCGGCATCGGCGTCGTGCCGGCGTGCGAATCGCGCCCCCGGACCTCGATGTCGTACCAGCGCTGGCCCTGGGCGCCGCTCACCACGCCGATTGGAACCGAGGACTGCTCGAGGATGGGACCCTGTTCGATGTGGGCCTCGAACAGAGCGCCGAGAGGGTGCTCGCCGCAGGGCTCGGCGCCCTTGTAGCCGATGCGCGCGAGCTCGTCGCCGAGCGTCGCCCCTTCGGGGCTTTCGAGCCGATAGGCGGAGTCCCGATCGAACAGCCCCGCGAACACCCCCGACGCGGTCATCGCCGGAGCGAAACGCGCGCCTTCCTCGTTGGTCCAGTTGACGACCTCGATCGGCGCCGCCGTCTCGACCCCGGCGTCGTTGAGGGTCCGCACCACCTCCAGCGCGGCCAGGACCCCGTAGACCCCGTCGAACTTGCCGCCGTGGGGCTGCGTGTCGAGATGGCTGCCGGCCGCCACCGGCGGCAGCTCCGGGCTGCGTCCGGGACGCCGCGCGAACATGTTGCCCATCTCGTCCACGGTGACCGCGCAGCCGGCCTGTTCGCACCAGGAGGCGAAGAGGTCCCGGGCCCGCTTGTCGTCGTCGGTCAGCGCGAGCCGCCCGCATCCTCCTCCGGGCAGGGCGCCGATCTTCGCCATCTCCATGAGGCTCTCCCACAGACGGGCGCCGTCGACGCGGAGGTTGCCGCCGGGGGGCGTCATCGATCCGGGTTCCGGTCGCCGGACCGCCGGCGCGACGTTCGATTCGGGCGGCGGGCGCCGCCGCGTGATTCGGTCATGGTCATGGACGTGCCGGGCTCGTCGACGCGGACACCGCGTTCGCGCAACGCTCCCGTCCCTTCGCGGATGCTCCATGCGAGCGATGGCGAAGATACCGGCCCCCGGCTCGTCCGCCAAGGCCGCAGGGGGCGGGGCGGCGCCAGCGCGGAGCGTCGAGCGCGCCCGAACGGCTGCACTCCGTCCGGATGGCGCCACCCGGCCATCGTGGTCCGTCCGGCCCGTCGGCGTGAAATGCTCCCGGAGGCTGAATGCCGCGGCGACGGTGCAGTATGCTTGCCGCCGCCCCGGCCCGCCCCTTCCCGGATCGGGCCTGCGAACGGAGAGAATTCATCATGAGATCGCATGTTCGAGTGGCCGTCGTCGGCGGCGGCGTGGTCGGTTGCAGCGTCCTCTACCACCTCGTCAAGCACGGCTGGAAGGACGTGGTCCTGCTGGAGCGTTCGGAGCTCACCTCCGGCTCCACCTGGCACGCGGCCGGGGGCATGCACACGTTCAACTCCGACCCCAACGTCGCCAGGCTCCAGGACTACACGCTCAGGATCTACAAGGAGATCGAGGAGGTCTCCGGGCAGTCCTGCGGCATCCACCTCACCGGCGGCCTCATGCTCGCCGACACGCAGGACCGGCTCGACTATCTCGAGACCGCCCGCGGCCGCGGCCGCTACCTCGGCCTGGACACCGAGTTCATCGATCTCCAGGAAGCCGCGCGCATGTTGCCGATCATGGACCCCAGGCACTACGTCGGCGTGCTCTACGACCCCAACGAGGGCCACATCGACCCGTCGGGGGTGACCCACGCCTACGCGGGAGCGGCCCGCAAGGGCGGCGCCGAGGTCTACCGCGAGACCCGCGTGACGGACCTGAGCCAGCGCTCCGACGGCACCTGGGACGTGGTGACCGGGAAGGGCACGCTGCACGCGGAGCACGTGGTGAACGCGGCCGGGCTGTGGGCGCGCGAGGTCGGGCTGATGGCCGGCGTGGCGCATCCCTTCGCGCCGATGGAGCACCAGTACGTCGTGACCGACGAGGTCCCGGAGGTCGCGGAGTCCGGGGAAGAGATGCTGCACGTGATCGACTTCGGCGGCGAGCTCTACATGCGCCAGGAGGGCCGGGGCGTGCTGGTCGGCACCTACGAGAAGCACGGGCGGCCGTGGTCCGAGCACGCGACTCCGTGGGACTTCGGGCACGAGCTGCTGCCCGACGACCTCGGCCGGATCGGCGACAACCTGATGCGCGCCTTCGAGCGCTTCCCGGCCCTGGAGAAGGCGGGCATCAAGCGGATCGTCAACGGCCCGTTCACCTTCACACCGGACGGCAACCCCCTGGTGGGGCCGGTGCCGGAGGTGCGGAACTACTGGGCCGCGTGCGGCGTGCTGGCGGGCTTCAGCCAGGGCGGCGGCGTCGGTCTCGCGCTCGCCCGCTGGATGATCGACGGGGACCCGGGCATGGACACCTGGGCGATGGACGTGGCCCGGTTCGGCGACTACGCCGGACCCGCCTACTCCCGGGCGATGGCGCGCCAGACCTACGCCACCCGGTTCCTGGTGCCGTTCCCGAACGAGGAGCGCCCGGCTGGCCGGCCGCTGCGCCGCACCCCCGTCCACGATCGCCTGAAGGCGAAGGGGGCGGTGTTCGGGGCCGCGTTCGGGCTGGAGCAGGCGCTGTGGTACGCGCCCGAGGGCACCGAGGCGGTCGAGACCCTCACCTTCCGCCGCTCCAACGCGCACGGACCGGTCGGCGAAGAGTGCCGCGCGGTGCGCGAAGGCGTCGGCATCACCGAGACCTCGGGCTTCGCCAAGTACGAGGTCACCGGCCCCGGCGCGGAGCTGTGGCTCGGCCAGTTGCTCGCCAACCGGATCCCGGCCGAGGGGCGGATGGTGCTCTCGCCGATGCTCAATCCCCGGGGGACGCTCATCGGGGACTTCACCCTCGCCAAGCTCGGCCCCGAGCGGTTCATGCTCTTCGGGTCCGGCCCCGCCGAGGCGTACCACATGCGCTGGTTCCGGCGGCAGCTTCCGGACGACGGGGTCGGCCTGCGCAGCCTGCGGCCCGAGCTGATGGGCTTGAGCATCGCGGGACCGAAGGCGCGCGCGCTGCTCTCGCGGGTGACCACCGCGGACGTGGGCAACGAGGCGTTCCGGTTCATGGCCATCCGGCCGATGGAGATCGGGCTCTCGCCCGCCCTGGTGGGGCGCATCACCTTCACCGGCGATCTGGGCTACGAGATCTGGATGCAGCCCGACCACCAGCTCGCGATCCACGAGGCCCTGCTCGAGGCGGGCGAGGACCTGGGGCTGCGCCACTTCGGCAGCCGGGCGCTTAACTCGCTGCGCCTGGAGAAGGGCTTCGGCAGCTTCACTCGGGAGTACACGCCGGACTACACCCCGTTCCAGGCCGGTCTGGAGCGCTTCGTGGACCTGCGCAAGAACGACTTCATCGGGCGCGCGGCGCTGATCGAGGAGCGGGCCGCCGGCCCCGCCCGCAAGCGGGTGATCTTCAGGGTCGATGCGGACGACGCCGACGCCCTCGCCAACGAGCCGGTGCTCCGCGACGGCGAGGTGGTCGGCTGGGTGACCTCCGGCGGCTACTGCCACCACCTGGGCGCGAGCATCGCGCTCGGCTACGTGCCGAGCGAGCTCGCCGGACGCACCGACGGCTTCCGGATCGAGATCCTCGGCGAGATGCGCGCCGCGGTCATCCTGCCCGAGCCGCCGTTCGACGCCACCGGAGCGCGGATGCGGAGCTGACGGCGCCCGATTCGGCGATGGCGGTGCGCCCGCGCCGCACGGCGCCATCCCGAGCGCGCGAACGCCGGACGACCTCTCGCCCTGCCGGAGCGGACGCGCGGAGCCCGATTCGGATCAAGGCTCCCGGCGCGGGGCACGCAGTCGCTCGACGAGGGGCGCAAGGAACGGCTTGCCGGTCCGGATCTCGTCGAGGCTCAGGCCGGACAGCTCGTAGGGGAACACCAGCCACTTGTCGGTCTCGTGCAGGTAGTAGTCGGGCACCCGGCCGGTACGGTTGCGCGCCGGCTTGTACCACGGGACCGCGATGCGCACGTCGTTCGGCAGGTTCCGCCGCATGCGGGACGCGAGCCGGTCGATCACCGCCTTCACGTTGAGGCCGGTGCTGTAGACGTCGTCGACGATCAGCAGACCGTCCTCCGCGTTCATGGTCTCGAGCAGGTACTGGGTGCCGTGGACCCGGATCGCCGAAGATGCGTCATCGACCATGCGCTGGTACCGCTGCATGCCGCGGTAGGAGGTACGCAGCGAGATGTGGTCGGTCGCGACCCCGAGGTGCTGAAGGCACTCCTGCACCGCGATCCCCACCGAGCTGCCGCCGCGCCACAGCCCCACGATGAAGCTCGGCCGAAAGCCGCTGTCGAAGACCTTGACGCCGAGCCGGTAGGCGTCGAGCAGGAGATCCTCTTCGGCGATGAACAGCTTGTCCAAGGGCCGGAACCCACTTGCTCGCACGATGGGCGCGCGAACATACTGCACCTTGGCCAAGGGGTAAATCGCAGGTCGGCGGGAGTGGCGTCCCGGCCCGGAATCCACGCTCTTCGGGAACGGGAGTTCTGCCGGCAGCCCGGACAGCGGAAACGCCGCTCGCCACCGCGGGCCGTTGCGCCGCCCCGTGCCCGGCCGGGGAGTCACAGGGAAGCGAGATGCTCTACGTCGGTGCGCAGGAGCTGCTCGAGGACTCGTTCGAGCTCGGGGCGAGGGTGCTCGAGAGCGGTTTCCGGCCGAGCTTCATCGTCGCCATCTGGCGCGGCGGCGCCCCCATCGGCATCGCGGTACAGGAGCTGCTCGACTACTTCGGCGTGGAGTCCGACCACATCGCCATCCGCACGTCGTCGTACCGCGGCATCGACGGGCGCGCGTCCGAGGTGCGCGTGCACGGGCTCAACTACCTGCTGAAGCACATCGAGCAGGACGATCGCCTGCTGATCGTCGACGACGTGTTCGATACGGGCCATACCATCGAGCAGGTGATCGGGACCCTGCGGGAGAAGGCGCGGCGCAACACCCCGCACGAGATCCGCGTCGCGGTGCCGTACTACAAGCCGGCGCGCAACCGCACCGGGCGCGTCCCCGACTACTACCTCCACGAGACCGAGGAATGGATCAAGTTTCCGCATTCCCTGGAAGGGCTGACGGAGGAAGAGATCGCGCGCCACCGGCCGGCGCTGCACGAGGTGCTGCGCGAAGCAGGGGGGAGCGGCGTGGCGCCGGCCGAAGCCGTCGGCACCCGGGGCACCGGCGTGCCATGACCTCGAAACGCATGATATCGCTCATCGACGTCCACCCTTCGCGACGCGGCCCCATCCGGCGCGAAGACCGTTGGTCATTCGGTGAAGAAGGCTTGCCGCAAGGCTTCCTCCGGGATGAAGCGGCTGGCCTGCCTGTAGATCGCGTGGATGGTCCCGGTGGCCAATTGCCGATGAACGGGGACGATCAGGATGTCCTTCTCGCCCGAGGGCCGAGTGCGCACAAGCTTGGCGTGGCTGCCGCGCATCGACACCACCTGGAACCCGAACCGACCCAACAGGCCCAGGATGTCACGCCGCTTGAGCCGCTTGAGACGCGGCATCAGCGAGGCCGCGCCGCCGTTTCGATGCTCATGACCAGCCGCGGCTCCGGCACGAGCCCCAACAGGGCAGGGTCTTCGCCACTCATGTAGAGGTCTACCGCTTCGCGAATGTTGCCGAGCGTCTCGTCCAGCGAGGCGCCTTGGGTCACGACCGCGACTTCGAGACACTCGGCGACGTACTGTCCCTCGCTCTCGACGACGACGGCGTGGATCGCCGGACGTGCTGCGACAGGGCCCGGTTCGTAGGCCGGCGCGTCTTCGGCCACCCGAGACACCGAGGCTCCGGTGTCCGGTCCGGTGGTTCCCGATGCCCGATACTCCTTCCGGATTTCGTAGACGCCCCGGCCTACACGCTCGAAATACGGCCAGCGGTGCGCGTGATGGGGGGGTGCATTCGTGCAGCAGCGACTGACGACGTGGGTCCTCACCGACCGCTCGTTCAGGTGGGAAAGGGCATGTACGATCTCGGCCGGCGTGAACGTCCAGACTTCCCTTCCGGCGCACAGTCGGCGAGCGGTGGCCAGTATCTCCTCATGAATCTTCATGCGGCATCTCCGACGGAATGAAGATACACATGTTAATTTCAAATTTCACTTGTAACAAGTGTTTCGGGCAAGGGTTCCGACAGATTCCGGCCTTCCACCGACCCGGCCGGTACGAACCTCGGGACCGGCACAGCGGGCACCGGTGGGCGGCGTACCGTGCTGCATTCCGGGCTCTCGATACGAGCCGGGTGCGCGCCGGGTCGGAGCCCGACGGGCCGGTGAGGTCCGCCGGCACGTCCCTGCGGGGCCGGCTCCGGCTCCGGAACGGAAAGCGCAAGCCTGCGCAACTGCGGTATGCCCCGCGGGACGGCCGCCGGCGCTCGTGGGTGGCATGGACGTTGGCCGCTCTGCCCGGCGAGGATCCATGGGGGCGACCATGAGGGAGGCGCCGTGACCAAGGCCCTGTCCGTGCTCGGGCGGCGTATCGCCGACGCGCTGCGCGATCTGGCGCCGATCATCCTCGTCATCGCGTTCTTCCAGATCGTGGTGCTGCAGCAGCCGTTCCCGAATCTCGGCGGCGTCGTCGTCGGGCTGCTCTGCGTGATCGCTGGTTTGACGCTTTTCATCCAGGGGCTCGAAAGCGGCCTCTTCCCGCTCGGCGAATCGATCGCGCAGGCGTTCGCACACAAGGGAAGCGCCACCGCGCTGCTCGGCTTCGCGTTCTGCCTGGGTTTCGGCACCACGGTCGCCGAGCCGGCCCTGATCGCGGTCGCGGCCGAGGCGGCGGAGGTCGCCTCGCGGGCCGGCGCCATCGCCGGCGACGACGGGGCGCGGGCCGACTACGCCTTCGCGCTGCGCATGGTGGTGGCGCTCTCGGTCGGGGCGGCCATCGTGCTCGGTGTGCTGCGTATCCTGAAGGGCTGGCCCATCCACCGGCTGATCATCGGGGGCTACGTGCTCGTGACGGCAATGACCACCTTCGCGCCCGACGAGATCATCGGCGTCGCCTACGACTCGGGCGGGGTGACCACCAGCACCATCACGGTGCCGCTCGTCACCGCCCTCGGCGTCGGGCTCGCGACTTCGATCAAGGGGCGCAACCCGATGGTGGACGGGTTCGGACTCATCGCGTTCGCGAGCCTGATGCCCATGATCTTCGTCCTCGCCTACGGCATGGCGGTCTGATGGTGGAGCTCGCGCTCGCCCGGGGCGGGGTGGTCCGGACGTGGAGTTCCGGAGTCCGCTCGCGGCCGGACGGCCTGCGCGCGAAGTCCGTGTCCGCCCGGGGCGGGGAGGTCCGGACGTGGAGTTCCGGCGCCCGCTCGCGGCCGGATGGCCTGCGTACGAAGACCGTGTCCGCCCGGGGCGGGGTGGTTCGGACATGGAGTTCCGGCGTCCGCTCGCGGCCGGATGGCCTGCGCACGAAGACCGTGTCCGCCCTAGGCGGGGTGGCCTGAGCGTGGAGTTCCTGCGCACCCTTGCCGTCACGGGGATCTCCACCGCCCTGGACGTGGCGCCGATCGTCGCCATCCTGGTCGTGTTCCAGGTCGCGGTGCTGCGCCGGAAGCCGCCGAACCTGCGCCGGATCGTGGCGGGCTTCGTCCTGGTCCTGGCGGGGCTCACGCTCTTCCTCATCGGGCTGGAGGAGGCGCTGTTCCCCATCGGCGAGACCATGGCCCGCCAGCTCACCGCGCCGGGGACCATCGGCGAGGCGAGCCTGGCCGACGGCGTGCACTGGCACGACTACCTGCTGGTGTACGCGTTCGCCGCCGCGATCGGCTTCGCGACGACGGTGGCCGAACCCTCGCTCATCGCCGTCGCCCTGAAGGCGGAAGAGGTTTCGGGCGGCGCCGTGCATGCGTGGGGTCTGAGGCTCGCGGTGGCGCTCGGGGTAGCGGCGGGGGTGGCGCTCGGCTGCTTCCGGATCGTCACCGGCACCCCGCTGCCGTGGTACATCATCGCCGCCTACGTGGTGGTGATCGTCCAGACCTTCCGGTCCGACCGGACGATCGTGCCGCTCGCCTACGACAGCGGCGGGGTCACCACCTCGACGGTCACGGTGCCGGTGGTCGCGGCGCTGGGGCTCGGCCTTGCCGCCACCGTGCCCGGGCGCAGTCCGCTGATCGACGGATTCGGGCTCATCGCTTTCGCCAGCGTGTTCCCCATCATGGCCGTCCTGGGCTACTCGATGGCCGCTTCCCGGGTCGGCCGCAGGCGCGGCGCCGGCCGCCGCGGGAAGATCTGAGCGATGAATCCGGCGGCCACCATCGCTCGGCCATCGCCGGCCGGGCGGCGCGAATCGACCCTACGGAGACTTGAGCCATGAGACTGAAGCTGATCGTCGCCCTCGTCAGCGACGAGAAGACCGATACGGTCATCGACGCCGCGCGCGCGGGCGGCGCGACCGGCGCCACCATCATCACCAGCGTGCGCGGCGAGGGCCTGGCGCCGGGGAGGTCCTTCTTCGGCCTGGAGGTGGCGGCCCGGCGCGATGTCGTCCTCTTCCTGGTAGTGGAGCCGCGGGCGCGGGACATCCTGGAGCGCATCCGCGACGCCGGCCGCTTCGAGGAGGAGCAGGGCGCCGGTATCGCGTTCCAGGTGCCCATCGAGGACGCGGTCGGCCTCGGCACGCAGCTCCCCACCATCATGGAAGAGCTGGAGGGTTCGATATGAAGGCCGAACGCATCCCTCGCGTCGGTGACGTCATGCGCACCGAGGTGTACACCATCGACGGGCTCGCGACGGTGGCCGAGGCGATGACGCTCATGCGCCGGCACCGCGTCAGCTCGCTGGTCGTCCCCCGGCGCGACGACGACGACGAGTTCGGGCTGGTCCTCGTCTCCGACATCGCGCGCAAGGTGGTTTCGGAGAACCGGGCGGCGGAGCGGGTGAACGTCTACGAAGTCATGTCCAAGCCGGTGCTGACCCTGTCGAGCGAGATGCAGGTCCGTTACGCGGTGCGGCTCCTGGTGCGCTTCGCCGTTTCCCGCACCGTGGTCGTGGACCACGATCGCAAGCCCGTCGGGATGGCGACGTTGCGGGACCTGGTGCTGGGCTGCGAGCCGGGGTGACCGGGCGCCTTCGGAATCGCGGAGGGAGGCGCTCGCAGTGCATCGTGCCGTGTGTCCGGAACGGTACGAGCCTGAGCTTCACCCGGCGCGGCGACCTCGATGACGATCCGGTGGAGTCGATCCGCACACCGCCGAACCTCCCTTCGCCGTTACCGCGCATCGCCGCGCCGTCCGGATCGTAGGCTCTCGACCATCTGCGCGTGCGCGGTGGTCGACGGCTACCGCCGCATCGCCGCGCCGTCCGGATCGTAGGGGCTGCTCGCGATGATGCGTGCGCCGCGCTCCACCCCGACCACGTGGGTGCGGAGCTCCTCCCCGGTCTGCGCATGCTCCACATCGACCAGCGCCATCGCGAGGCTCTTGCCGAGATGGTGGCCGTAGCCGCCCGAGGTGACGAAGCCGACCCGTCGCCCCGCCTTCCAGACCGGCTCGTAGCCGGAGGCGTCCGCATCCTCGGCATCCACTTCCAGGGTGACCAGCCTCTGCGGCGCGGTGTTCTTCTCGCGCTCGGCGAGCGCCGCCTCGCGGCCGTTGAACCCGCCCTTGTTCCACGCGATCCAGCGATCCATGCCGGTCATGCCCGGCGTGTAGCCCTGGGTGAACTCGCAGCTCCAGATCCCGAAGCTCTTCTCGAGCCGGAGCGAGTTCATCGCGTAGAAGCCGTACTCGCGAAGCCCCAGGTCACGGCCCGCTTCGAGCAGCATCTCGCGCAGCACGATGTGCTCGGCCGCATCCACGTTGATCTCGTAGCCGAGCTCGCCGGCCACCGACAGGCGGCCGACCCGGGCACGCAGCAAGCCGACGTCCAGCGTCGCGCACCCCATGAACGGCAACGCTTCGTTCGAGACGTCCTGGTGGGTGAGCGCCGCCAGCACGTCGCGCGAGCGCGGGCCCGAGAGCGCGAAGCCCACCGTCGCGTCGGAGACGTCGCGCACGGTGACCTCGCTTGCTCCGAATTCCGCAATCCGGTCCGAGAACCAGCGCATGTGCCATCGGCGCAGGTAGTACGAGCCCATGATCCACCAGGTGCCGTCGCCCCAGTTGAAGACCGTGAGATCGCCCTTGAGCCGGCCGTCCGCGGCCAGCATCGGCGCGAGCCTCGCGCGGCCCGGACCGGGGAGCCGTGAAGCCATGATCCGGTCCAGCCACGCCTGCGCGCCGGACCCGGCCACCTCGAAGCGCGAGAACCCCGAGATGTCCACGAGGCCCACTCTCTCGCGCACCGCCTCGCACTCCCCGGCCACGATCGGGAACGCGTTCGAGCGCTTCAACGTCGGCGTCTCCTCGAAGCCCGGGGGGGCGAACAGCAGCGGTGTCTCCAGCCCCCAGGTGCAGCCCCAGCGGCAGCCCGCGGCGCTCATGGCGTCGTGGGCGGGGGACTTGCGCAGCGGCCTCCCGGCGGGGAGCTGCTCGTTGGGGTAGGTCATCACGAAGCGGCGCGAGTAGAACTGCCCGGTGGTCTGCCGGATGTACTCGCGGTTCGAGGTGAAGGGTCCGTAGCGGGCGATGTCCATCGGCCACACGTCGGCCTCCGCCTCCCCGTGGATCATCCACTCCGCAAGCGACTTCCCGACCCCGCCGCCCTGGAGGAACCCCGCCATCACCCCGCAGGCGAGCCAGTGGTTGCGCATTCCCGGCACCGGTCCGACCAGGGGGTTGCCGTCCGGGGAGAAGGTGAAGGCGCCGTTCACCCACCGCTTCACCCCCGCGCGCTCCAGCACCGGGTACCGGCGCCAGGCCATCTCCAGCTCGCCGGCAATCCGATCGATCTCCTCGGGGATGAGGTCGAAGCCGTAGTCCCACGGCGCGCCGTCGATGTTCCAGTGCTTGTGGTCGACCTCGTAGATCCCGACCAGCACCCCCTGCTGGTCCTGGCGCAGGTAGGTGAAGCCTTCGAGGTCCACGGTCATCGGCACCTCGAAGTCCATCGCCGCGACCTCGGGGATGGTCTCGGTCACGAAGTAGTGGTGCTGGAGCGGCGAGAGCGGCAGGTCGAGCCCCACCATGCGCCCGACCTGTTTGGCCCACAGCCCGCCCGCGTTGACGACGTGCTCCGCGTGGACGACACCCTTTTCGGTCACCACGTCCCAGGTGCCGTCGGCGCGCTGGTTCAGCGCCTCCACCTTGTTGTGCTCGATGACCTCGGCCCCCCGCTTGCGGGCGGCGCCGGCGTACGCATGGACGGCGCCGGTGGTGTCGAGGTAGCCCTCGCGGTCCGCCCACAGCCCGCCGATGACTCCGGTGACGTCCATGATGGGGCACTTCTCGCGGATCTCGTCCGGGGTCATCAGGTGGCAGTCCTCGATCCCGATGGTCTGGAAGATCCGGTACGCCGACTGGAGCCACTCCCAGCGCGCCGGCGCGGAGGCGACGGTGATCCCGCCGGTCATGTGCAGCCCGATGTCCTGGCCGGACTCGCGCTCGATCTCCGACAGCAGGTCGATGGTGTACGCCTGCAGCGCGGCCATGTTCGGGTCCGCGTTGAGGGCGTGCACCCCGCCCGCCGCGTGCCACGAGGAGCCGGCGGTCAGCACCGAACGCTCCACCAGCGCCACGTCGGTCCAGCCGAGCTTGGCGAGGTGGTAGAGCACCGAGGCGCCGACCACGCCGCCGCCGACGATCACGACCCGATAGTGGGATTTCATGGCTGTCTCCTTGGAGATGCGGGAAGGGGTGTCCCCGTGGGCGTCCGGAAGGGAGGTCTCGATACGAGCACGTCATGTCGGCGATCGCGGTGTCCCCGTGGGCGTCCGGAAGGGAGTGGTTCGAGCCCCCGCCGGCACGCCCCGCGCCGGCGTCCCTGCGGGCTCCCGGACGAGAGCCGTGTTCCGAGTGTGTTCGGACGGGCGCGTATTCTATGGTCTCGCGGGGGCCGATGGTGCGCGGATACGCCCACCGCAATGGCGTCCGGCGTTCCGGTCCGACAGTCAGAGCTCGCTTGCCCGCCAGAGGTACCAGCTCGCGACGCTGCGCCAGGGGCGCCAGATCTCCCCGTGCGCGCGGAGGTCGGCGGGCTCCGGCAACTCCCCCGTCCCCCGGCAGACCATGAATCCGCGCCGGACCCCGAGGTCGGTCACCGGGAGCACGTCGGGCCGGGCGAGGGTGAAGATGAGCAGCATCTCGACCGTCCACCGGCCGATTCCGCGGATTTCGGTCAGTCGCTCGACGATCGCTTCGTCGTCCATGGCGTCGAGCGCCCGCCGGTTCGGGAGGCGCCGCGCCGCCGTCCTCGTCGCAAGATCGCGCACCGAGAGGACTTTCGAGCGCGACAGGCCCGCTGCGCGCAACCTGGAGTCGTCGAGCGCGAGCAACGCCCGGGCGCTCGGCCGGCGTCCGGGGAACAGGTCGAGGAGGCGGCCGTGGATGCTGTCCGCCGCCTTGCCGGAGAGCTGCTGGTAGACGATCGAGCGCAGCAGCGTGGCGAACGGGGTCTGCGCGGACCCGATGCGTGAAGGCTTGTGCGGCCCGACGACGCCGATGATCCGCTTCAGTGCGCGGTCGCGCCGCTTCAGGTGCGCAAGCGCCCGGTCCCAGTCATAGGCGGTGTTCATGGCGCCTTCGTCCCGACGGTGGCGTGCACCGGGAAGCGGAGCATATTGCATCCCCGTCGACGACGGATTCCCGCGCCGGCGGGAATGGCGCCGCCGAACGAGCGGTCCGGCGGCACTCTCGAATGGATTCCCGCATCCGCGGTGACGGCTCCGGCGCCGGCAGCGCCGTCGCCTCGGGACTTGCGGCCGTTCATCCGCCTCGCGCCCGCGCGATCTCCCGCTCGCGCAGCTCGATCCGGCGGACCTTGCCGGTGGTGGTCATCGGCAGCTCGTCGATGAACTCCACCTCGCGCGGATACTCGTGCGCGGCGAGGCGGGCGCGCACGCTGTGCTGGATGTCCTCGACCAGCGCGGCGGAGCCGGTGTGTCCCGGCGCGAGCACGATGAACGCCTTGATGCGCTGCCCGCGCAACGCGTCCGGGCTGCCGACCACCGCGGCCTGACGCACCGCGGGGTGCTTCAGGAGGCAGTCCTCGATCTCGCCGGGGCCGACGCGGTGCCCGGCGCTCGAGATGACGTCGTCCTTCCTCCCCATGAACCAGTGGTAGCCGTCGGAGTCGCGGTAGCCGAGGTCGCCGGTGCGGAACCAGTCGCCGGCGAACTTCTCCCGCGTCGCGTCCTCGCGCCCCCAGTAGCCGAGGAACATCACCGGGTCGCCGCGCCGGGGCGCGAGCTCGCCCACGGTGCCGTCGTCCACGGGATCGCCGGCGTCGTCGATGACGCCCACGGTGTGCCCCGGATAGGGCTTGCCCATCGAGCCGGGCCGCACCTCCATGACCGCGGAGCAGTTGCCCACGAGGTAGTTGGTCTCGGTCTGTCCCCACATCTCGTTGACCTTCACCCCGAGCGTCTCGTCGGCCCAGTGCACCACCTCCGCCCCGACCTGCTCGCCGGCCGACATGATCGAGCGCATCGACACCCGGTACCGGGTGGCCGCGTCCGGCACCTGCATCATGAGCTTGAGCGCGGTGGGGGGGATGAAGCCGTTGCGCACCCGGTGCTTCCCGATCAGCGCGAACGACCGCTCGGGGTCGAACTTGCCGCCGTCGTGGCCGAGCACCGGCACCCCGTAGCGCAGCGCCGGCAGCAGCGTATCCAGCAGCCCCCCGGCCCAGGCCCAATCCGCCGGGGACCACATGAGGTCGCCCTCGTGCGGGAAGAAGTCGTGCGACAGCTCAAAGCCCGGGAGGTTGCCGAGCAGGCACCGGTGGGCGTTCAGCGCGCCCTTGGGCGGCCCCGTGGTCCCCGAGGTGTAGATGAGCAGGGCCGGATCGTCGGCGCGGGTATCGGCCGGAGTGAACGTATCGCTCGCGGCGTCGATCAGGTCCCAGAAGCCGCCGGCCTCGCCGTCGCACGGAACGACGTGCCGCAGGTCGTCGAGACCGGGGCGGATGGACTCGATCAGGTCGCGGCGCGCGGCGTCGGTGACCAGCGCGCGGGCGCCGCTGTCGGCGAGCCGGAACGCGAGCGCGTCGGAGCCGAACAGCACCGAGAGCGGCAGCGCCACCGCCCCGAGCTTGTAGACCGCGACATGGGCGACGGCGGTCTCGACGCGCTGGGGCAGGACGATCCCGACCCGGTCCCCGCGCCGGACGCCGAGTCCGGAGAGCGCGTTGGCGAAGCGGTCGCTGAGCCGCTTCAGGTCCGCGAACGTGAAGGTCTGCTCCGTTCCCCGCGCGTTCTCGAAGCAGAGGGCGGTGCGCTCGCCGACCCCGGCGTGCCGGTCGCAGACGTCGAGGCCGATGTTGTAGCGGGGAGGGACGTTCCACCGGAAGCGTTCCCGTATCTCGTCGAACGAGAGGCTCGACGCTTCGATGAGCCGCATGTCCCGCGTGCCTCCCCGTATCCTTCGTCCGGGCCTGCGCCCGGGTCCCCGGACCCGGGCGATAGTATAGGATTCGCGTCTCCGGCGAGGCAGCGTCCGGCACGAGCGGAAGGAGGAGGACATGGAGCCGTTTCTCGCGTATCGCATCCACGAGGACGAAGGGAAGACCGGTGGGCGCCTGGAGCGCATCACCCTCGACGATCTCAACGAGGGCGACGTGGTCGTCCGGGCCGCGTGGTCGGGCATCAACTACAAGGACGCGCTGGCCGCGACCGGGGCGGGCCGTATCGTGCGCCGGTTTCCGATGGTGGGCGGGATCGACGTGGCCGGCGTCGTGCACGCCTCCGGCGACGACCGCTACGCCGAGGGCGATCCGGTGGTGATCACCGGCTTCGGCCTGAGCGAAGACTTCGACGGGGGCTACTCCGAGTACGTGCGCGCATCGGGGGACTGGCTCGTCCGGCTCCCCGACGGGATGTCGCTCCGGGACAGCATGGCGATCGGCACCGCGGGGTTCACCGCCGCGCTCGCCGTCGACCGGATGGAGCTCAACGGCCAGCGCCCCGACCAGGGGCCGGTGCTCGTCAACGGCGCGACCGGCGGCGTCGGGAGCTTCGCCATCGACATGCTCGCCGGGCTCGGCTACGAGGTGACCGCGTTCACCGGGAAGCGCGATCAGGACGACTACCTGCGCGGGCTCGGCGCGAGCCGCATCCTCTACCGCGACGAGGTGGAGATGGGAACGCGCCCGCTGGAGAAGGCGCTGTGGGCGGGGGCGGTCGACAACGTGGGCGGCGCTCAGCTCGCGTGGCTGACCCGCACCATGCAGCCGGAAGCCAACATCGCGTCCATCGGGCTCGCGGGCGGATTCAAGCTCGAGACCACGGTGATGCCCTTCATCCTGCGCGGGGTGAACCTCCTCGGCATCAACAGCGTCTACGTCGGAAGGGACCGGCGCGAACGGGTGTGGCAGCGTCTTGCGACCGATCTCGAGCCACGCTGCATGGATCGGATCGTGACCTCGGTGGTGGCGCTCTCCGATCTGCCTTCGGCGTTCGACGGCTACATGGCGGGCACGGTGACGGGACGTGCGGTGGTGCGGATCGGCGACTGAGCATCGACGCCCCGCGCTCGCGCACCACATCCGGCCGCGCGGCGGTGGGCCGCCCGGAACGGATTCCCGTTGATGGACGAATCGCGGCGGACGGCTTCGAGAAGGCTGGACTTTCCGCTGCCGTTCAGGCCGCGGATTCCCGTTGATGGACGGATCGCGGTGGGCGGCGCACACGCCGCGGCCGCGGACCCCGGGCGAGGGTTTCGCGGATCCCGGACGGGACCCGCCGGTCAGTTCGTGCCCTGTTGCGCCTCGTACTCCCTGTCGACGAGCACCGCCACCACCGCGATCACGTTGGCGTGGCTCCCCGCGAGCCGGCCCGTGACCCGGTACTTGCCGTTGACGATGACCGACGGGGTGCCCGTGATCCCGTAGCGTTGCTGCATCAGGACGGACTTGCGGACCAGGGACTCGACCGCGAACGAATCCCAGGTCCGTTCGAACTCCGCCCGGTCGACGCCGTGCCGCTCGAAGAACGCGATCAGCGCTTCCTTGTGGTCGGTGGGGTTGCGGTGCTCGTGGATCTCCTCGAACAGCGCGCGGTGGGTCCGGTCGGTGACTCCGAGGAGCATGGACGTGTAGTAGGCGCGGGCATGGGCGACCCAGTTCTCGCGGAAGACCGCCGGCAGCCGCCGAACCTCGACGTAGTCCGGCTTGATCCCGTCGTATGCCTCCATCAGCGGCAGGAAGGTGTAGCAGTGGGGGCAGCCGTACCAGAAGACGTCGACGACCTCGATCCGATCGCCGGTCTCCGTCAACTGGGGAGGTTGCAGGACCTCGTACCTGCCCTCGATGTCGAGTCCGGCGGACTGGGCGGCGGCATGGGGCGCGACCACGGCCCATGCGATCACGACCCAGGCGACCGCGACGAGGCAGCACAGCCATCTGTTCATCATCGATGTCTCCGGTTGGGCGGTGGCCGGCCCGCGGAACGGCTCGGGGGGGAGGCGGACAAGACCCCGCCGGGAGGCGAAAAGTTCCCCCCGCCCGGGGTCCGGAGCTCAGTGCAGTCCCGCGATGTACTCGCTGACCGCCCGCGTTTCCATGGGGGTGAGGTAGCGCACGGCGTCGGCCATCATTCCGTTCGGATCGTTCGACCGGAGTCCGGTGCGCCAGTCCTCGATCTGCATCGCGGTGTACGTCGCGTGCTGGCCGGCGAGGCGCGGGAATCCCGCCGGGCCGTTGCCGGCGCCCCTCGGGCCGTGGCACGCGATGCACGCCGGTACTCCCGATTCCATGTTGCCGCCGCGGTAGATGCGTTCACCGAGGGCGTGCAGCTCCTCGCTCGCGAATCCGCCGGTGCTCGCCTGGAGCGCGTAGTACGCCGCGATGTCCTCGATGTCCTGGTCGGACAGCCCGGCGATCATCGGCGCCATCAGCGCGTCGTTGCGGGTCGTGCCCGCCTTGAAGTCGCGGATCTGCTTCGCCGTGTACCCGGCGTGCTGGCCGGCGAGCTTCGGCCACTCGGGGTTGACGCTGTTGCCGGCGGGTCCGTGGCAACTCGCGCAGATTGCGGCCTTCGCCTCGCCCGCGGCCGGGTCGCCGGCGAGCGCGTTGAACGAGACGGCCGTGCACAGCAGGACCGTGGTCAGACATTGCTTCAAGGCCGGTTCCTCCGGATGATTCCGTGAAACGGTTCGCCGCGGGCGAAGTTCAGGCGGGGCTGCGAGACGAAGGCGGGTATATAGCAACGCAGAAAAACGCGGTCAACTTGATCCCGGAGTCGGCCGGCGGCAGCCCGGTCTGCGCGACGGGCGTTCGGACGCGGCGGGTAGCCGGGCCGTGGTGTGGCGATCGCGGAGGACATGGCCGGCGGTGTCGATGCGGGATCGCCGCTCGCTCCGGTCTCGACGACAATTCCGATTCGGGCTCGGGAGTCCGGGAATCCATGATCGACTACCGTCAGGCCCGCTTTCTCACCAGCGTCGCGAGCCTCCGCGGCCTTCCCCCCGACCGCGGCCGGGAGGTGGCGTTCGCCGGCAGGTCGAATGCCGGAAAGTCGAGCGCCATCAACGCGCTCACCGGCCGGCGTCGACTTGCGCTCACCAGCCGGACCCCCGGCCGGACCCGGCTCGTCAATCTCTTCGAGATCGACGAAGAGCGCCGGCTCGTGGACCTGCCCGGCTACGGCTACGCAAGGGTGCCTCGCTCGATGAGCAGGGAGTGGGGCGTCCTCGTCGGCAGGTACCTGGAATCGCGCGAATCGCTGGCCGGGGTCGTGGTGCTGATGGATATCCGTCATCCCCTCACCGGGCTCGACGAGATGCTGCTCGACTGGTGCCACGCGGCGGACCTTCCGGTCCTCGCGGTGCTCACCAAGGCCGACAAGCTCGCGCGCGGCCGCCGCGCCACGGTGCTGTCCGAGGTGCGCGGCCGCCTCGCCCGGTTCGGCGGCCGGGCGTGCGCGATGGTGTTCTCCGCGACGAAGCGGATCGGACGCGAGGAGCTCGTGGAACGTCTCGACGGCTGGCTCGGGGGCGCCTTCGAGCCGGTCGCGGACAGGACGGAGCCCCGGGGGGCCGGGGAGGGTGGCGAGACTTTGACACAATTGAAGAAAAACAAATCTCGACAGGGGCTTGCATGAGCCGAGGCATGTTCGTCCATAGGTTTGTCCACAGAAATTGTGGAGAAACGTCCGCTCTTCGCAACGCTGGCCACCCGGCGGCATCCGGCGGATCGAACACGAGGCGGGGTGTCCGGGAACGGCGTGCGTTGCAGGTGATCTCGCGGAGCATGGCCGCGAACTCGCGGAAGCCGGAGGTCGCGGGATCGTGCCGGCGGGGCGGGGGCGGCGGCCGGTGTGCCGGTCCTCGTGCGTTGCGGGCGGTCGAGCGCCCGTCGCCGGGAGGGAGGCGCCTTCCGGGGTCGGGATCAGTTTCGGACGTATCGGCGCCGGAACTTGTCGACGCGGCCGGCGGTATCCATGATCTTCTGCGTTCCGGTGTAGAACGGATGACACTGCGAACACACTTCGAGCTGCAGTTCGCCCATCAGGGTCGATCGCGTCCTGAAGGTGTTGCCGCAGCTACAGGTCACGGTGACCTCGCCGTACTCGGGGTGGATGTCGGCTTTCATGTCGTCGCTCTCGCGATGGCTCCGCGATCGGGGGCGCGGAGTCTATCCCGGATCCCGGACCGGATCGAGACGCGGCATGGGCCGCCGTCCGGCTCCGGCGCTCGCGCGGCGGCCCCTTCAGCCGCCGATCCCCAACGACTCCCAGATCGCGTCGACCCTCGATTTCACCTCCGGGCTCATCGCGATCGGCCGGCCCCATCGGCGATCGGTCTCGCCGGGCCACTTCGAAGTGGCGTCGATCCCCATCTTGGAGCCGAGGCCCGGAACCGGGGAGGCGAAGTCCAGGTAGTCGATTGGCGACTGCTCGATGAAGGTGGTGTCGCGGGCGGGATCGACCCGGGTGGAGAGCGCCCAGATGACGTCCTTCCAGTCGCGCACGTCGATGTCGTCGTCGGTGACGATCACGAACTTCGTGTACATGAACTGGCGCAGGAAGGACCACACGCCCAGCATCACCCGCTTGGCATGGCCCGCATACTGCTTGCGCATGCCGACGACCGCGACCCGGTACGAACAGCCTTCCGGGGGCAGGTAGAAGTCGGTGATCTCGGGGAACTGCTTGCGGAGGAGCGGCACGAACACCTCGTTCAGCGCGACGCCGAGCACCGCCGGCTCGTCGGGCGGGCGCCCGGTGTAGGTGCTGTGGTAGATCGGCGATTCGCGGTGGTGGATGCGCGAGATGGTGAACACCGGGAAGCGTTCGACCTCGTTGTAGTAGCCGGTGTGATCGCCGAAGGGGCCTTCCGGGGCGTCGTCCCCGGGGGCGATGTGCCCTTCGAGCACGATCTCCGCGCTGGCCGGCGCCGGCAGCCCGTTCAGCCCGCTCTCGACGAGCTCGGTGCGCGAGCCCCGCAGCAGTCCGGCGAACGCGAACTCGGAGAGCGAGTCGGGGATCGGAGTGACCGCCGCGAGCGTCGTGGCGGGGTCGGCCCCGAGCGCGACCGAGACCGGGAACGGCTCGCCCGGGCGCTCGCGTTGCCATTCCCGGAAGTCGAGGGCGCCGCCGCGATGGGCGAGCCAGCGCATGATGGTCCGGTTCGGCCCGATGACCTGCTGGCGGTAGATCCCGAGGTTGACGCGGTCGCGGGACGGTCCGCGAGTGATGACCAGCGCCCAGGTGATGAGGGGTCCGGCGTCGTCCGGCCAGCACGTCTGGATGGGGAAGCGGCCGAGATCGACGTCGTCGCCGTCGAGGGTCGCCGCGTGCCAGGGCGCGGACTTCACGGTGCGGGGCGCCATGTCGAGGACCCGCTTGAAGACGGGGAGCGATTTCCAGGCATCGCGCATCCCCCTGGGCGGGTCGGGCTCCTTGAGGAATGCGAGCAACCGGCCGATCTCGCGCAGGGCCTCGGGCGACTCCGCGCCCATCGCGAGCGCGACCCGCCGCGGTGTTCCGAACAGGTTCGCCAGCACCGGGATGTCGTGGTTCACGGGGTGTTCGAACAGCAGCGCCGGCCCCTTCGCGCGCAGCGTCCGGTCACAGACCTCGGTCATCTCCAGGCACGGATCGACGGGCCTGGTGACGCGCTTGAGCTCCCCGCGCGCTTCCAGCGCCGCAAGGAACGAGCGGAGGTCGCCGTACTTCATCGCGGGACGGACGGTCGGGGGCCGGCGGCCGGGCGGCCGGGGACGAGGAGGGAACGGCGATTCGCGTGCGTCGTCATGGACCGGGATGCCAGCGCCGCCTCACACGTCGAATTCCGCCACCACCGGGGCGTGGTCGGACGGCCGCTCCCTCGCACGGGCGTCCCGGTCGATGCGGCACGAGGTGCAGCGCCGCGCGAGTCCGCTCGACGCCAGGATCAGATCGATCCGCAGCCCGCGGTTGCGCCGGAACGCGGCGGCCCGGTAGTCCCACCAGGAGAACGACCCCTCGGGTTGCTCGAACCGGCGGAAGGTATCGGCGAGCCCGAGCGCGGCGATGGCGCCGAGCGCATCGCGTTCCGGACCGCTGCACAGGATCGAGTCCCTCCATTCCTCGGGATCGTGCACGTCGCGGTCCTCGGGCGCGATGTTGAAGTCGCCGGCGACCACGGTGTGCTCGTGTGCGCGCACCTCCGCGCGCAGGTGTTCGGTGACCTGGCGCAGCCAGACGAGCTTGTAATCGTACTTCTCCGAGCCGACGGCCTGTCCGTTGACCACGTACAGGTTGACCACCCGCACCCCCGCGACGGTGGCGGCGATCGTGCGGCGCTGCTCGTCGGCGACGGGCGGGAACCGGTGTACGACCTCGGCCGGGGGCTCGCGCGAGAGGATGGCGACCCCGTTGTACGTCTTCTGGCCCGAGTACACCGCGTGGTAGCCGGCGCCAAGGAGCTCTTCGACCGGAAAGCGATCGTCGGTGAGCTTCGTCTCCTGGAGCATGAGCACGTCGGGCCGATGCTCGTCCAGCCAGTCGAGGACGTGCGGCAGCCGCACGTTGAGGGAGTTGACGTTCCAGGTCGCGATTCGCACTGCCGGATCCTCGGTCCTTCCCTCGCGCGCCCGTCGAGCCGGGCGTCCTTCACCGGCCCTCCATGCCCGCCGGGCCGCGGGGCCGGGATGCGGGGGACGGCGATCGGAAGGGGAACGCGGGCCCGGTGCCCGCTTGCATGGAACTTCCGACGAGCCGTTGATTTTTCGTGTACGGCAAAACGCCCCGGAGTTCCTTCCGCGACAGCGGGGCGGCGCGCCACCGTGGCAGGCGCAAAGATAGCACTTCGCCTCCTTGCGGCGTGAACCCGCGGTGTCGCCCCGCCGGTCCGTTCCTCGTTGCCGGCTCCGCAAGCCGGAGGTCGCGCCCGGGACCGGCCGCCCTCACTCCGCGGGGGGGTCCGCCGTGGCCGCGTGTGTACCGCACACCGGGCAGGCGGGGTCCTTGCCGAGCCGGAGCTCGCGCCATTCCATCTCCGCCGCGTCGAGCGCGACGAGCCTTCCGGCGAGAGAGGCGCCGAAGCCCGCGATGAGCTTGATGGTTTCCGCGGCCTGCACGCTGCCGATGATGCCGAGCAGGGGAGCCAGCACGCCGACCAGGGCGCAGGGCTCGCCCTCGGCGCGGCCGTCGTCGGTGTACAGGCAGCGGTAGCAGGGCGAATCCGGGTCCCTCGGGTCGAAGACCGCGATCTGGCCCTCCATCCGGATGGCGGCGCCGGACACCAGCGGGGTCGCATTCCGCCAGCAGGCGGTGTTCAACGCGAACCGGCTCTCGAAGTTGTCGGTGGCGTCGACCACCACGGTCGCCGCCGCGACCTGCTCGTCGAGGTCGTCGTCGAGCGCCCAGTGCACCGGCGTGACCGTGATCTCGGGGTTGAGGGCGAGGAGGGTGTCGCGTGCGGACTCGACCTTGTTGCGGCCAACGTCGGCGCTGCGGTGGACGATCTGGCGCTGGAGGTTCGACAGCTCCACCGCGTCGTAGTCGCTGAGCACGATGTGTCCGACGCCGGAGGCGGCGAGGTACATCGCCACCGGCGATCCGAGGCCCCCGAGCCCGACCACCAGCACCCGCGCCGCGTTCAGCCGCTCCTGGCCGCGCTCGCCGATCTCCGCGAGCCGCATGTGGCGGCTGTACCGCCGGGCGAGCCGTTCGTTCATCCGCCGCTCCTCGATCGCGACGCGGTGCGGCGCCCGGCCGGGTCCGGACGGCGATCGTCGTCGTTCACGGGGTTCCGTCCGGGCGCTGCCCTTCGCGGTGGGGACGTCCGCGATCGGCGCGCCGTCCCCCATCGGCGCGTCGTCCCCCATCGGCGCGTCGTCCCCCATCGGCGCGCCGTCCACTATCGGCGCGCCGTCCACTATCGGCGCGCCGTCCCAGTGTCACGCGCTCGTTTCCGGCGAGGTCCCGGAGCGTCTCGATCGCCCCGAGGCCGGCGCGGGAGAGGAGGGCGCGCACCGCTCGCGCCTGGGTGCCGCCGTGCTCCAGTACCAGCCATCCGCCGCGCGCCAGCCGCGCCGGCGCCTGCCGTGCAAGCGTCTCCAGCATGTCCAGCCCCAGCCGCCCCGAGACGAGCGCTTCCCGCGGCTCGAACCGCAGGTCGCCGGTGGCGAGGTGCGGATCGCCTTCCGCGACGTAGGGGGGATTCGACACGATGACGGACCATCGCCTCGGCGCCAGCGAGGCGCAGGCGTCGGCGACGACGAACGAGACGTTGGCGGCGCCCAGACGGGCCGCGTTCGCCCTTGCCACTCCCACCGCGGCCCGGGAACGGTCCGAACCGAGAACGAACGCGCGCGGGCGTTCGAGCGCGAGCGCGATGGCGACCGCTCCCGTTCCGGTGCCGAGGTCGGCGATTGCCGCGCCGGCGCCGGGCGGGACGACACCGAGGGCCGCTTCGACGAGGCGTTCGGTCTCGGGGCGCGGAATGAGGGTGTCCGGGGTGACGGCGAGGTCGAGCGACCAGAATTCCCGGCGGCCGGTGAGGTACGCGATCGGCTCGCCGGCGCACCGGCGTTCCACCAGGCCGTCGAAGCGCCGCGCGCAGCGCGGGTCGACGATTGCGCCCGGGTGCGCAAGGAGCCGGGCGCGGTTCCATCGAAGCGCCTGCGCAAGGAGGATTTCGGAGTCGAGGCGCGCCGTCTCGCTCGTCGCGGCCAGCGCCGTGCGCGCCCCGGCCAGCGCCCGGTCGATCGTGACCGCCCGGTCGCCGGTGGCCGGCGTCGCGCCCATCACTCCTCGAGGGTCGGGCCGGCGCCGGCGACCCGCGTCTGGCGCATCCGGCGGCGCCAGCGGTCGGCGTCGTAGCCCGTCCCGCGATGCAGCAGGCAACGGTTGTCCCAGATCACCGTGTCGCCGGCCCGCCACCGGTGCGCATAGGCGTCCTCGGGCGCGGTCGCCAGCTCGAGCAGTCGGTCGAGGAGCTTCCGGCTCTCGATGCCCGTCCAGCCGACGATGGAGCGGGCGTGCGAGCCGACGTAGTAGTTCTTCAGGCCGTTGCGCGGGTTCCTGCGCACGAGTTTGTGTTCGACGGGGGGCAGGGAGGCGGCGTGGTCGGGATGGACCGGTGCGACCCTGGTCCGGGAGAAGACGTAGTCGTGGATCGCGTGGAGCGGATCGATCGTCGCCCGCATGTCCGCCGGCAACCTGGCGTAGGCGGTGCGCATGCTCGCAAAACCGGTCTCTCCGCCTTCCCCCGGAACCTCGTAGGCGTGCGTGATGGAGACGAAGGAAGGCACGCGTCGAAAGGAGGAGTCCGAATGCCACATCTCGTTCCCCGTCTGGTAGCGGGTACGGGGGTGCGTGTTGCCCCGCTTGCCGCCGTCGTCCCCGACGTTGCCGACGGTTCCGAAATGGACCACCTTGCCGGTGGTGCCCAGGGTGACGTGTTCCGCCTCCGGCTCGCCCAGGCGGCGGGTGAACGCGAGCTGGGCTTCGTCGGTCATCGGCTGTTCGGGGAAGCAGAGGAAGGACCAGGTGTCGATCGCTTCGCGGATCGCCTCGACGACCTCCCCGGACAGGTCCGCGGTGAGGTCCAGGCCCGTGACCCGGGCGCCGAAGGGAGCGTTCAACGGTTCGATGTCGAGGCGGCTCATGCGTTCCTCCAGCCCGGACCGAAGTCCTTCCGGACGGGTGCGGTCGTGATGATACTCCGCCGACGCCCCGCCGGATCGCTCTCGCCGCCCCGTTGCGCCATCCACCCGCCGGCACGCCGTCGCCCTCGGAGCCGTCATCGATCCGCGGTTCGCGCGGCAAGATCCGCGCGGGGTACAGTAGCGGACAGGCGGACCGCCCGTGAGGACGCCGGGCGGCGGAGGAGGCGCCGATTCCGGGATGGACGGCCGTTTCGCGGGTCCACCGCGGCGTCGAGAGCGAGGGAAGTGCCCGGGAAACGCCGGCGGCGTCGCTTGGTCGATCGTGCACCGGACATTGGTCTCACCGTCACCAGCGCGGCCACGAATCGGAAGCGTCGTCTGGTCGATCGTGCGCCGGACATTGGGGAGGTCGTGATGCCGTTCTCGATCCGACAGGCGATGCGGTCCCTGGCGATCGGCGCCATGCTGGCGCCGGAGCGCTGGCGAAGCGGGGTGGCGTACAACCCGCTGTCGGCCCGGATGGCCTCCGATCCCTATCCGGCCTACGCGGAGCTGCGCACCCGCTCCCCGGTGCACCGGAGCCGGCTGATGAACGCCTGGGTGTTCACCCGCTACGCGGACGCGGACACCATCTTGCGGGACCACCGGCGGTTCTCCAGCGACCCCCGCAAACGCGATCTGTCGAAACGGCAACGAGCCGCCCTGCCGCCCCCCGACGAGTGGACCATGCTGCTCATGGACCCGCCGGACCACACGCGCTTGCGGTCGCTCGTCAACCGCGCCTTCACCCGGCGCGCGGTCAACGCCCTGGAGCCGCATGTCCGCAGGGTGATGGAGACGCTGCTGGACGGCGTCGGGGATCCGGCCGGATTCGACCTGATGGAGGCGGTGGCCAATCCGCTGCCGGTGATCGTCATTGCCGAAATGCTGGGCGTGCCTCCGGAAGACCGCGCGCAGTTCAGGCAGTGGTCGAATCGGCGCGCCCGGCTCCTCGAACCGACCCTCGGCGCACGGGAACGAGAGGCCGGCAGGGCCGCCGGCGAGGCGCTCCACGCGTACTTCCTCTCGATCATCGAGGCCCGGCGCGCCGAGCCGCGAGACGACATCATCAGCGCCCTGGTGCACGCGGAGGAGGCCGGCGACTCCCTGAGCGAGCGGGAGATGGTGAACATGCTGCGCCTGCTCCTGGTCGCCGGCAACGAGACCACCACCAACCTGATCGGCAACGGCATGCTCGCGTTGCTGAGGCATCCGGAGCAGCTCCAGGCCCTGCGGGACGATCCGGACCGGCTCCCGGCGGCGGTGGAAGAGCTGTTGCGCTTTGATTCGCCGGTGCAGGCGGACTTTCGAGGGGCGCTCGAGGACTGCGACGTGAACGGCTTTCCGGTGCGGCGAGGCGACCACGTCGTCGCGCTGATCGGCGCGGCCAATCACGACCCGGCGGTGTTCGACCACCCGGAGCGGCTCGACTTCGACCGCAGTGAGGGCAGCCATATTTCGTTCGGCCGCGGCATCCACCACTGTCTCGGAGCTCCCCTGGCGCGCCTGGAAGGGCGCATCGCCCTCGAAATGCTGCTGGAGCGCTATTCCTCGATGCGCCTGCTCCGCGAGCGTCCGGCGTTCCGCAACAGCATCGTGCTGCGAGGGCTCCGCTCCCTGCCGATCGGCGCGACCCGCCGCTCCCGTGGAGTGTCCCGGTCGTAGCGGGAGCGGGTTCCCGTATCCGCGCGGCTTCGGGGATGTCTGCCCCGCTGCCGGCCCCCCCGATGCGCAGGTTGCCGTACCGGTCCGCCTCCACGCCCGCGCGGGTCCCCGGTCCGTACCCTCGCTTCGCGGTTCGGCCGGGCGCGGGGGTCAGGGCACCACGACATCGGAGGCCGGCAGGGGCTCCCCGCGGGAGACGCGGACGATGTTCGCGAACATCCGCCTGACGGTGGGCTCGAAGGTGTCCGCCGCCATCGCGCCGAGATGCGGGGTGAGCGTGAGGTTGTCGATGTGCAGCAGGGGACTGCCGGCGGGGAGCGGCTCGATCTCGTACACGTCCACCGCGGCGGCGTGAATGACCCGGTTGCGCAGCGCCCAGGCGAGGTCCTCCTCCGCCACGACGCCGCCGCGGGCGACGTTGACCAGAACCGCGGTGGGCTTCATCGACGACAGCGCGGCCCGGTCGACGAGTCCGCGGGTCGCGGGAGTCAACGGGCAGTGCAGCGACACCACGTCGGCCTGCGCGAGCAGCGCCGGCAGCTCGGCGAACGCGACGCCGAGCTGCCGCTCCTCGTCCCCGTCCAGCCGATGCGGCTTGTTGTACACGATGGTGCATCCGAATCCGGACAGGAACCGTGCGACGGCCCTGCCGATGGCGCCGAAGCCCACCAGTCCCACCGTCTTGCCCGAGAGCAGGAAGGGGCTCTGCCCGCGCCAGTTCCGCCATCCCCCGCGTTGCAGCCGGAAATGGCCGTGCGGGATGTGCCGCAGCGCGCAGATCATCAGCCCGATGGTGAACTCCGCCACCGCCACCGAATTGCTCCCGGTGGTGCGCGCCACCTTGATCCCGAGCTCGCGCGCGGCGCCGAGGTCGAGGTTGTCGACGCCGACGCCCCACTTGTGCAGCAACTTGAGCCGTTTCCCGGCCCGCAGCACCGCGCCGCCGACCGCCACTTGGCCGGAGATCGCGTAGTCCGCCTCCGCGACGACCTCCATCAGGTGGTCGTCGCCGGGCGCCGTGGCGTGGGACAGCTCGAACCCCTCCGGCAGCAGTGCCCGCAGGCGTTCGGCGAGGGTCGCGCCGATGGCGTCGAGAACGACGATCGTCCCGGTCATGGCGGCGCCTTCGACGGCGAGGCGCGCGTCCGTCCGCGGACGGTTCCGGAGATTGCGTCCCGAAACCCTGCCGTTCCGGTCACGACGCGACCCTCGGAGGCGGCCACGCGGGCGAGCCCGGAGGCCGATGCGCCGGAACGGCAATCGTTGCGGTCATGGCGGCCGGTCGGGCTCACAGGCTGGAGAAGCGTACCCCGGGCCGGGCGAGTCCCCCGGCGACAGCGACCGGGGTGCCGTCGGCCCGCCAGCAGGCGGCCCCGGTCAACGACCCGTCGTCGCCGAAGGCGATGGCGTTCATGCCGCCGCCGATACGCTGCAGGCGCGCGGTCTCGTGTCCGCGGCGGACGAGCTCGTCCTCGACCGCGTCCGGGAACGCCTCTTCCATCTCCACGACTCCGCCCTCGGTCCAGACCCGGGGCGCTTCGACCGCCTCCTGCAGGGTCATGCCGTGATCCAGCAGGTTCACCAGGGCCTGCAACGCCGAGGGGAAGATGCGCAGCCCGCCGGGCAGGCCGAGCGCGTGGAGCAGCCGCCCGTCCCGGCCCACCATCATCGGGGCCATCGACGTGAACACCCGCTTGCCGGGTTCGACCGAGAGCGTCCGTCCGGGGTGCGGGTCGAAGTTGAACATGTAGTTGTTCGCGATCATGCCGGTGCCCGGGATCTGCATGCAGGCGCCGAACAGGCCGTTGATGGTCTGGGTGGTGGCCACCACGTTGCCCTCGGCATCGGCGACGGTGACGTGCGTGGTGCAGCCGGACTCGCCGCCATGCGCCGGCGAACCATCGCCGGGCGCCGGCCGGGCGTGTCCCGGCGGCTCCCGGCCGGCCGCTCCCCCGGTGCGCGAGGAACCGTCCCCGTCCGCCGGTCTCGCCCGCCCGGACCTCGAGGCGGCGCCACGCACTCCGGGCTCCCACCGCCGGGTGCGCCCCGGATCGATGAGCCGGCGGCGCTGCTCCGCGTACGCCTTGTCGATGAGCCGCTCGACCGGTACGTCCACGAAGGCGGGGTCCGCGGTCGCGACCGCGCGGTCGGCGAAGGCGATCTTCATCGCCTCGGCGAGCAGGTGCACCGCGTCGGGGGAGCCGAAACCCATCGCGCCCACGTCGAAGCCTTCCAGCAGGTTGAGCATCTGGACCACGTGCACCCCGGAAGACGCGGGCGGCGGCGGGCCGAGGACGTCGAATCCGCGGTAGCTGCCGCGGACCGGCTCGCGTTCGAGCACCCGGTACGCATCGAGGTCCTCGCGGCCGACGAGTCCGCCGGTGCGCGCCATCGTCTCGACCAGCGCATCGCCCAGATCGCCCGAGTAGAGCGCGCCGGCGCCGTCGCGCGCGATGACGCGCAGGCTCTGCGCATACTCCGGCTGCACGACCCGGGCACCGGCCCGCAGGGGGGCGCCGCCGGGCAGGAACAGGGCGGCGAGCCCCGGGTCGCGGCGCAGGTCGGGAGCGAGGTCCGCCACGCAGTCCGCGAGGTAGGGTGTCGCCTCGAAACCGCGCTCGGCGAGGCGGATGGCGGGAGCCGCCACGTCCGCGAGGGACAGGGTGCCGAAGTCGCGCAACGCGCGACACCAGCCGGCGAGCGCGCCGGGCACCGCGACCGCCAGCGGGCCCACCTCGTTCGCACGCCCCGCGGTCTTCCGGTAGTGGGGCAGCTCGTCGGACACCGTCTCGTACATCGCGCCGTGGGCGGCGGCGGGCGCGGTGCTCAATCCGTCGAGCACCAGGTGGCGGCCGTCGGCCAGGCGGACATGGGCAACCCCCCCGCCCAGCACCCCGACCATCATCGGCTCGACGACGGTGAGGGCGAACAGGGCCGCAATCGCGGCATCGACGGCGTTGCCCCCGGCGAGCAGCATCTCCACGCCCGCGGCGGAAGCGAGCGGGTGGTTGGCCACCACCATCGCCCGCGAGCCGCTGGCCGGCCGCTTCTCGCAAGTGAAGGTGGTGAAGCGCTTCGCGGGAACGCCTCCGCTCATGCCGGGGACCGTGCAGCTCTTCCGCATAGTTCGACACATGAGCGTCAAGATAGCACTTCGTAGCGTGCCGACCGCGGCGGCGTTGCGGCAGACGGTCGTATATCCTGCGCCCGGTCATCGGCCGACCTGCCCGAGGCACGTCAATTGTCCGCTGCCGATCTGCTCTCGAACGGACCACGCGTGGTGAACGTCGGCCTGCCCCGGTTCGCCGGGGACCTGCGCGCGGCCGGCGTCCCGGTCTCCGAGGTCGCATGGACCCCGCCCGCGAGCGCGGATGCGCGGGTGCTCGAAGCCCTCGACCGCGTCACCGGGGCGGACCCCGCACTGACGGAGCGGGTCGAGGCCGCCAATGCGGTCGCGATCGAACGGATGCTCGCCGCGGAGCCCGTGCTCGTCGACGTGCGTCCGGCCGGTGAGGTCATTGCCGGGCTCGACGACCGGATGGTCCTCCATGCCGGCCCGCCCATCGAGTGGGAGCGGATGTGCGGGCCGATGCGCGGCGCCGTGGCCGGGGCGATCGTGCTCGAAGGGTGGGCGCCGTCCCTGGATGCCGCGATCGAGCTGGCGGCATCCGGCGAGGTCCGGTTCGCGCCCAACCACCACTTCGACGCGGTCGGTCCGATGACCGGGCTGACGACGCGCTCGATGCCGGTGATGGTGGTGGAGAACCGGGCGTTCGGCAATCGGGCGTACTGCACCGTGAACGAAGGGCTCGGCAAGGTCATGCGCTTCGGCGGCAACGACGACGCGGTGCTCGAACGGCTCCGATGGCTCGCGTCCACCCTCGGCCCGTTGCTCGGCGAGACGTTGCGCGCCGGGGACGGGGTGCCGCTCAAGTCCCTCGTCGCCCGCGGCCTTTCGATGGGAGACGAGATGCACCAGCGCAACGTGGCATGCACGAGCCTGCTGCTGCGCGCCCTGGCTCCCGCGCTGGCGCGCACCGTCCGGGACGGCGCCCTGCTCGGCGAGGTGTTCGAGTTCGTCGGCGGCAACGATCAGTTCTTCCTCAACGTGGCGATGGCGATGGGGAAGGCGATCATGGACCCGGTGGGCGGAATCGACGGGTCGAGCATCGTCGCCGCCATGTCGAGGAACGGCACCGACTTCGGAGTACGGCTCGCCGGCGCCGGCGAGCGCTGGTTCACCGCTCCCGTCGAGATGCCGCGCGGCCTCTACTTTCCGGGCTTCACCGCCCGGGACGCGAACCCCGACATGGGGGATTCGACCATCGTGGAGACGATCGGCCTCGGCGGGTTCGCGATGGCCGCGTCCCCCGCGGTGGCGGGCTTCGTGGGGGCGGGGGGCGCGGGCGCGGCGCTGGGGGCCACGCGCTCGATGTACGAGATCACCGCGGCGCGGAATCCCGAGTGGACGATCCCGGCGCTGGACTTCGCCGGCGTGCCGGTGGGCATCGATGCGCGCAAGGTGGTGGCGAGCGGGCTGGCTCCGACCATCAACACCGGCATCGCCCACCGCGAGCCGGGGGTCGGACAGGTCGGAGCGGGCATCGTGAACGCGCCGCTCGGGTGCTTCGAGCAGGCGCTGGTGGGGCTTGTCGACGCAATGGATGCGAGATGAGTTCGGTGATGGTTGGCGGTGACGGTCGGCGGTGGGTCACGAGTCTCCGGCATTCACCGCGAGACGAGCATCGGACGGTGGGCGACGAGACCGTGACCACGCCGGGTTCGTGCCGCGATTCGCTGCCGGCGCAGTCCATCGACGGAGTGGATACGACGTGAACCCGGTGATCGTCAACGAGGTGCGGCGCGGCTTCTACCTCGATTCGATCGCGCTGATGCAGCTCTCGGCGCACCTCGCCGCGTTGCCGGGGGTCGAGGACGCGGTGGCGATGACCGGCGCCCCGTCGAACCTGGAGATCATGCGCGCGGCCGGCCTGCTCGCTCCTTCCGGCGAGGCGGCGGAGCCGAACGACCTCGTGCTCGCCGTCCGCGCCGCCGACGAGGCGGCGGCCGAGGCCGCGTTCGCTCATGCCCGGATCGCCCTGGAGCGGGAGGTCGCGCCGGCCGCGGACGGCGACTGGCGGCCCCGCACCCTCGACGGCGCCCTCGATCGCATGGCGGATGCGAACCTCGTGCTCATCTCGACCCCGGGCGCCTGCGCGGCCCGGGAGGCGCGTCGCGCCCTCGATCGGGGCCTCAACGTGATGCTGTTCAGCGACCACGTGCCGCTTCGGTCCGAACGGACCCTCAAGGAGCGTGCGCACGCCCTCGGGCTACTGGTGATGGGACCGGATTGCGGGACCGCATACATCGCCGGGGCGCCGCTCGCGTTCGCGAACGTCGTCTCCCGGGGGCGGGTCGGGGTGATCGCGGCATCGGGGACCGGGCTGCAGGAGGTCTCGGTGCTGCTCACACGGGCCGGTGGCGGCATCTCGCACGGGGTCGGGGTGGGCGGACGCGATCTCTGCGATGCGGTCGGCGGGGTGAGCACCCTCGACGCCATCGATCTCCTCGCATCGGACGCCGGGACCGATCATCTGATCCTCGTCTCGAAGCCGCCCGGCCCGCGAACCGCGCGCCGCGTCTTCGAACGGCTCGCAGGGGCGGGCAAGCCGTGCACCGCGGTCGTGTTCGGCGGGGGCGGAGGCAAGGGCGGCACCGGGACGCCGCCGGCGGGACCTGTCCTTGTCCCGACGCTCAAGGCCGCGGTCGAGCACGCGACCGGACGCCCGATCGCGCCCGGCTACGACGCCGCGGCGGTCGCTCGGCGCGCGGCGGAGCGGCTGACGGCGGGACGCCGTGCGCTGCGGGGCCTGTTCTGCGGCGGCACGCTGGCGACGGAGGCGCATGCGGTGCTCGCGGCGGCAGGGTTCGTCGCCTCGAACGCCGCCTCGTCCGCGCCGGAAGGCGACGGCGGTGACGCCCTTCGCGCCGGACGGCCCGAGGTCGCTTCGGACTTGGCCTCCCCGGCGCGGCGCGGCCCGGATCCCCGGCATGTCGTGGTCGACTTCGGCGCCGACGAGTACACGGCCGGCCGGCTCCATCCGATGATCGAGCCTGCCCTTCGCACCGCGAAGCTGCGCGAAGCCCTCGCCGAGCCGGGGGTCGCCGTCGTGCTGCTCGACGTCGTGCTCGGACTCGGTGCGCACCCCGACCCCGCGCGGCCGGTCCGCGACGCGGTCCGGGACGTGATCGGTGAAAGTCCCGCGGTTGTCGCATCGGTATGCGGTACCCGCGACGATCCGCAGGACTACGAGCGGCAGGTTGCGATGCTCGGCGACGCCGGGGTGATCGTCGCGCCGTCGAACGCCGATGCGGCGGCGGTCGCCGCGGCGATTCTCGGCCGCGGGCGCTGACCGCGTCCGCGTCTGCGTCCGCGTCATCAACGCACGGAAGACATGTGGGCTCTCGAACGCACTGGTCGGGAATGGTCGGGAGACCCGCGCGAGGGTCCGTCGCCATGCCGAGGGCCGCGCCGCGACATGAGCATCGCACGGCCCCGCCTCCCCGGGCGGGGACGAAAGGGACTTTCTGCGGCGCGTGCCGGATGGAGGACGAGAATCCCTCCGATGATCGGACGGACCCACGGCCACCGGCGCGTTCGAAGGCCCGCGGTAAAGCCCCGCCTCGTCACGGTCCATCTCGTCGGACGCCGTGCCCATGATGCGGGACGAGCCCGCCAGCGTTGTGCGGGTCGCCGATCGTGACCCGGTTCCCTGCGCTACAATTTCGGCCCCATTCCGATCGACGGGATTGCATCGCGGAGTTGCTCGTTGCAGCGCCGGATCGCTGCACGCTTCCCGAAAACCGGACCCAGCGCCAGATGCAATTCGGGCGCGCCAGTCGGACGTTCGGACATAACATTCGGACATAACATCATGGACATGCCCCCCCCCCCCCCCCCCCCCCCCCCCCCCCCCCCCGCGCGTCAAGTGCCCCGGGTCACGTGCGCACGATAGCGTTCAAGTTCGCATTCGCGACCTTGGTCGTGGCGGTGGCCTTCGCCGCCACGTACACCTCGTCCACGGCGGCCTTTTCCGCATTTGACCTCGATGCCATCCTCGTTCTTGGCGGGGCGGTCAACACCGTCCTGCTGCTCGGAGCGCTGTTCTTCCTCCGCCGCAAGAACGTGGCGAACGCCGCCCTGTCGCTGATCGTGCTGGCTGGCGTCGGAACGGCGTACATCGTTCACACCGATCTCTATCTTGCCGGGAACAGGGCACTCCTCGCCCTGCTGTGCGTCATGTCCTGGGCGGGACTGTTCGTGGCCTTCCGTGTCGTTGACGAGTTGCGGTGGGGCGGCGTAGCGCTTTCGGGGGTGGCATTGCTGGGTCTCGGGGTGATTGCAGGTGGGCACTTGGCGGAGGATGGTACCCCGGTGTCGGGAGACGTATCGAACATTCGGCAAATCTCCTTCCAGCGGACCCCGAACCTGTATTTTGTCTCTTTCGATGCCATGGTCCCGCGTTCTCTGCTTCGCAAGAACCTCGGAGTGGAGACCACCGGGTTTCACGATCTGGTCGAGGACAGGATGCGTCGCTTTTCCAACTTCTTCTCCGATTCCGGAAAAACAAAACATTCCCTCTACTCGGTGCTGGCTCTGGATGTCGATGTGTACACTGCGCAACGAAGGAAATTGGCAAAGCAGGGCAGAGACCCTGATCCGTTCCTGTTCTCCGGCCGGAATCCGAGTGCTCTGCTCGGCATCCTTGATCGCAACGGGTACGAGACGACCTCAATCTACGTTGATGACTACTTCGGGAGAAGCAAAGGCCCTTATATTGACAACTACATCACATTCGTCAGAAATACCGTCTGCAATCTGCTGGATGACAGCATACGAATTCTCTCTTTCTGGGGTTACTGCCGCTGGTTCGGCGGAAGCCGTAGGAGCTATGAGCCGACCGTCGAGGCGATCAAGAAGGCGAGCGCCAATGACGGACCTCAATTCGTGATGGCTCATTTGTATCTACCGGGACACGTGGACAATTCATTCCGCCACGGCAACGTGGAGCAGTTCGAAGCATACAAGAGATTTAACATCAAGAGAAGCGAAACTGCGGCTCGCTACCTGGATGCAATCATCCGCCATTTGGAAGACAACGACCCCGACGCGATCCTCCTGGTGTACGGCGATCACGGCATGTTTCTGTCCAAAGGACTGAAGTTCGAGGACGATCCGACATTCGTCTTTCAAGACAACTACGGGGTTCTGGGCGCAGTCTATCCACGCGGTGCGTGCGCCGTCCGGTTTGACGAGGCTTCGGCCAAGGGCTGGATGACCACTCTGGACGCCGTTCACGCCATACTCCGCTGCCTGTCCGGCGGAGAAAGCGCACTCGTCGAACCGCGGAAAAGCAGGTCTCCGAAGTATGGTCCGATTCCTCGGAATATCGACCTCGACCACAAGGAGTTTCTGTATGAGTAGACCACCGCAACCGCGGCACGATCTGCCGATCGTCGCACTCGTCGCCATTGCATTCGGTACTGCGCCGACAGTGGCTCACGCCTACGTCGATCCCGGCACCGCCGGTTTCGTCGTCACCACGACGCCGTCGATTTGCTCTACCGCGAGGTGCGGCAGAGCGGACCGCGGAATGTCATCCCCTTGGTGATGGATCTTGCGAACCTCTCGCCGGGGCAGGGTTGGGTGGGCCGCGAGCGGCCGGCGTTCGATGCGCGGCGAAGTCCCGACCTGGTGCTCGCCCTTGCCCTGATCCACCACATGCGCGTTGCGGCGAACATCCCGCTACCGCTGTTCATCGGCTGGCAGCGGAGCCTGGACGCGACCCGCCAGCGTTGTGCGGGTCGCCGATCGTGACCCGGTTCCCTGTGCTACAGTCTCGACCCCATTCCGATCGGCGGGATTGCATCACGGAGTTGCTCGTTGCAGCGCCGGATCGCTGCACGCTTCCCGAAAACCGGAACCGGCGCCAGATGCAATTCGGGCGCGTCAGTCGGACGTTTCGGACATGACATCATGAACATGCCCCCCTCCGCACGCACGCGTCAAGTGCCCCGGGTCTCGTGCGCACGATAGCGTTCAAGTTCGCATTCGCGACCTTGGTCGTGGCGGTGGCCTTCGCCGCCACGTACACCTCGTCCACGGCGGCCTTTTCCGCATTTGACCTCGATGCCATCCCCGTTCTTGGCGGGGCGGTCAACACCGTCCTGCTGCTCGGAGCGCTGTTCTTCCTCCGCCGCAAGAACGTGGCGAACGCCGCCCTGTCGCTGATCGTGCTGGCTGGCGTCGGAACGGCGTACATCGTTCACACCGATCTCTATCTTGCCGGGAGCAGGGCACTCCTTGCCCTGCTGTGCGTCATGTCCTGGGCGGGACTGTTCGTGGCCTTCCGTGTCGTTGACGAGTTGCGGTGGGGCGGCGTAGCGCTTTCGGGGGTGGCATTGCTGGGTCTCGGGGTGATTGCAGGTGGGCACTTGGCGGAGGATGGTACCCCGGTGTCGGGAGACGTATCGAACATTCGGCAAATCTCCTTCCAGCGGACCCCGAACCTGTATTTTGTCTCTTTCGATGCCATGGTCCCGCGTTCTCTGCTTCGCAAGAACCTCGGAGTGGAGACCACCGGGTTTCACGATCTGGTCGAGGACAGGATGCGCCGTTTTTCCAATTTCTTCTCCGACTCCGTAAAAACAAAGCATGCCCTCTACTCGGTGCTGGCTCTGGATGTCGATGTGTACGCTTCGCAACGAAGGGAATTGGAAAAGCAGGGCAGAGACTCTGATCCGTTCCTGTTCTCCGGCCGGAATCCGAGTGCTCTGCTCGGCATCCTTCATCGCAACGGGTACGAGACGACCTCGATCTACTCCAATGACTACTTCGGGAGGCGCAAGGGTCCTTATATCGACAACTACATCACACTCGATAGAAGTTCCGTCTGCAATCTGCTGGATGCCAGCATACGAATTCTCTCTTTCTGGGGTTACTGCCGCTGGTTCGGCGGAAGCTTCCGTTGGAACCAAAGGTTGAGGTTGACCGTCGAGGCGATCGAGAAGGCGAGCGGCAATGATGGGCCTCAATTCGTGATGGCCCACATGTATGCACCGGGACACGTGCACAAGTCATTCCTCCACGGCAACGTGGAGCAGTTCGAAGCATACAAGAGCTATAACATCAGAGGAAGCGAATCTGCGGCTCGCTACTTGGATGCAATCATCCGCCATTTGGAAGACAACGACCCCGATGCGATTCTCCTGGTGTACGGCGATCACGGCATGTTTCTGTCCAAAGGACTGGAGTTCGAGGACGATCCGACATTCGTCTTTCAAGACAACTACGGGGTTCTGGGCGCAGTCTATCCACGCGGTGCGTGCGCCGTCTGGTTCGACGAGGCTTCGGCCAAGGGCTGGATGACCACTCTGGACGCCGTTCACGCCATACTCCGCTGCTTGTCCGGTGGAGAAAGCGCACTTGTCGAGCCGCGGAAGAGCAGGTCTCCGAGGCATGGTCCGGTTCCCCGGAATATCGATCTCGACTACGAGGAGTTTCTGTATGAGTAGACCACCGCAACCGCGGCACGATCTGCCGATCGTCGCCCTTGTCGCCATTGCATTCGGTACCGTGCCGACAGTGGCTCATGCCTACGTCGATCCCGGCACCGCTGGTTTCGTCGTCACCACCGTGCTGGGCTTTCTGGCGGCGGGGGGCTATGTCGTCCGGGGATATCTCGGCCGTTTGAAACGCCGCGTTTTCGGTGGCCACAGGAAGGCGGAGGACGGCGGCGATCCGGATGTCACGGACGGGCGGACGGATGACAGAGAAGCCCAAGGTTGACGGCGGATCGTTCAAGGACCCGGGCGGACGCGTGTACCGGGTGGTCCGGGACACCGGAGAAGAGCGCATCGTTCGCGGGCTGAGTCAATCCGCCGCCAGGACTATGGAGAAGCTGCTCGCCGAGCCCTTTTTCAGGGAGCTGACCGCCAGCGGCGAGGTCGTGACGACCAGGCTCCTCGACCCGGAATCCCCCGACGCCCGGTATGTCATGCAAGAGGGCTGGAGCGCCGCGGCGGAGCACGAATCCGTGGATTTCGTGACTTGGCCCTACGAGTGGCCGTTCTCGATGCTCAAGGACGCGGCGATGCTGCAATTGCACGTGCTTCAGACGGCCACCACGCACGGGTGGCTGCTCAAGGACGCGACGCCGTTCAATGTGCAGTGGATGGGCGTGCGGCCGGTGTTCATCGACGTGCCGTCGTTCGTTCCCTGGGAGGATGGTGAATACTGGCGGGGGTATCGTCAGTTCTGCGCGACCTTCCTGACGCCGTTGTTGCTGGCGGCGCATCTGGGCATCCCGTTTCAGCCGCTGTTGCGTTCGCGCCTCGAGGGCATCCCGCCAGAGGAAGCAAGCCGGTACTTCTACGGATTGCGGCGTTTCAAGCGCGGCGTCCTGTCCCACATCTGGTTTCCCGCCAAGGCCGAGCGCCGCGTTCGCCGGCCGGTGCGCTCGCGTCGACGACAACCGAAGACAGTGCTGTTCGCGTTGCTGGACAGCCTCGAGCGGCTCATCGGCGGGCTGTCCCATCGGCCGGCGAGTTCGGACTGGTCGCAGTACGCCGGAAGTCATTCCTACGATGCGGCCGACTTCGAGCAGAAGAAGGAATTCGTGCGACGGCACGCCGCGGCGTGTCGTCCCGGCCTGACCTGGGATCTGGGTGCGAATACCGGCACGTTCGCGCGCATCGCCGCCGAGCATTCGGGAATGGTCGTTGCCGTGGACGGGGATCAGGACGCCGTCGATTTGCTCTACCGCGAGGTGCGGCAGAGCGGGCCGCGGAATGTCATCCCCCTGGTGATGGATCTTGCGAACCTCTCGCCGGGACAGGGCTGGGCGGGCCGCGAGCGCCCGGCGTTCGATGCGCGGCGAAGTCCCGACTTGGTGCTCGCCCTTGCTCTGATCCACCACATGCGCGTTGCGGCGAACATCCCGCTGCCGCTGTTCATCGGCTGGCTGCGGAGCCTGGACGCGACGTGCATCCTGGAGTTTGTCGAGCGGGACGACGAGATGTTCCAAACGCTTCTGGAGAACAAGCAAGAGGAGTATGCGGATTACACCGCCGAGCACTTCGAATCGGAAGTCCGCAGGCATTTCTCCATACGCGACCGACTGAAGCTGAAAGGCGGCTTGCGGGAACTGTTCCTGCTGGAGCCTGCCGATGGCCCGTAGTCTTCTGCCCTCCGGGAATCCATGGGCGCACGCCGGGCGCAACCCCGGCCGGCGCCGACGAAGCCTCCCCCAAACGAGCATGAAGTCATCCTGCCCGACCGCACCCCGGGGCTCCAGGCTCCTTGAGGAAGTTCCCCCTGCGTTCGAGTCAGGCTTCGAGGACATCGGTCTTGAACAGAAGCGCCCGGCACACGGCCTCGCGCAGCTCCGGGGTGGTGGCGTTGCGCTTCACGCAGTCGAGCGCGAAGTCCGCATCGTGTGGCGCCCGGGTGAGGCGGGCGTTGAGGCAGGTGTCGCCGCGAGTCGGATCAACCGGCCAGCCCGCGCGCATGATGCGCCAGATGGTCGGCGATGAACGTCTGGATGAAGTAGTAGCTGTGGTCGTAGCCCGGGTGACGGCGAAGCTCCAGCGGCTGGCCGGTCTCCGCGCAGGCTTCCTCCAGGAGATGGGGGTGGAGCTGGGCCTCCAGGAACGGGTCGGCCTCGCCCTGGTCGACGAGGATGGGCGCACATCTCGCTCCGGACCGGATCAGGGCGGTGGCGTCGTGCTCGGCCCAGGCGGCCCGATCGCCGCCGAGGTAGCCGCTGAACGCCTTCTCGCCCCACGGGCACTGCATGGGCGCGCAGATCGGAGCGAAGGCGGACACCGTCCGGTAGGCGCCGGGGTCCCCGAGCGCGATGGTCAACGCCCCGTGCCCGCCCATCGAGTGGCCGAACACGCCCGTGGCATCGTCCCTGACCGGGAACCGTGAAGCGACCAGGGCGCGCAGCTCGCCGGTGACCCACGCGTGCATCCGGTAGTGGGCGGACCAAGGCGCCTGCGCGGCATCCAGATAGAAGCCGGCCCCGGTCCCGAAGTCCCAGTCGTCGTCCTCTCCCGCGATGGATGCGCCGCGGGGGCTGGTGTCCGGCATCACCAGCGCGAGCCCGAGCCGGCTCGCGTGCGCCTGGGCGCCCGCCTTGATGGTCGCGGTCTCCTCCGTGCAGGTCAGGCCCGCGAGGAAGTAGAGCACCGGCACCGAGCCGCGCCGCGCGGCCGGCGGCAGGTAGACCGCGAACCGCATCGGCGTGCCGGTCTCGCGCGAGTCGTGCCGGTAGAACCCCTGTACGCCGCCGTGACAGCGCTGCTCCGAGAGCGTCTCCATCGCCTCAGAACCGCACCACGCTGCGGATGGACTCGCCGGCGTGCATCAGATCGAACGCCTTGTTGATGTCCTCGAGCGGCATGGTGTGGGTGATCAGGTTGTCGATGTCGATCTTGCCGTCCATGTACCAGTCGACGATCCGCGGCACCTGGGTGCGGCCCTTCGCGCCGCCGAAGGCGGTGCCGCGCCACACCCGTCCGGTGACGAGCTGGAACGGCCGGGTGGCGATCTCCTGCCCGGCCCCGGCGACGCCGATGATGACGCTCTCGCCCCAGCCCTTGTGGCAGCACTCCAGGGCCTGACGCATCACGTCGACGTTCCCGATGCACTCGAACGAGTAGTCGGCGCCGCCCTTGGTGAGGTCGACGAGGTAGGGCACCAAGTCGCCCTCGACCTCGGCCGGATTGACGAAGTGCGTCATCCCGAACCGCTCCGCGAGCTCGCGCTTGGCCGGATTGAGGTCCACGCCGACGATGATGTCGGCCCCCACCAGGCGCAGTCCCTGGATCACGTTGAGCCCGATCCCGCCGAGGCCGAAGACCACGCAGTTCGAGCCGGGCTCGACCTTGGCGGTGTTGATCACCGCCCCGATCCCGGTGGTGACGCCGCACCCGATGTAGCAGATCTTGTCGAAGGGCGCGTCCTCGCGCACCTTCGCCACCGCGATCTCCGGCAGCACCGTGTGGTTGGCGAACGTCGACGTCCCCATGTAGTGGAATATCGAATCCTTGCCCACGCTGAAGCGGCTGGTGCCGTCGGGCATCACGCCCCGTCCCTGGGTCTCGCGAATGGCCTGGCAGAGGTTGGTCTTGCCGCTCAGGCAGTAGTCGCACTGGCGGCACTCCGGGGTGTAGAGCGGGATGACGTGATCACCCGGCTTCACGCTGGCGACGCCTTCGCCCACCTCCACCACCACGCCTGCGCCCTCGTGTCCGAGAATGGCGGGAAAGAGCCCCTCGGGGTCGGCGCCCGAGAGGGTGAACTCGTCGGTGTGGCAGACGCCGGTGGCCTTGATCTCGACCAGCACTTCACCCGCCTTCGGCCCCGCGAGGGTGACGGTCTCGATGGTCAGCGGCTTGCCCGCCTCGTGGGCGACCGCGGCTCGGGTTTCCATAGTGCGGTTCTCCTTCGGGTTGCGGTGATCGACGGGCCGGAAAGCTATCACACTCGAAGATGCGCCTGACCATGGGCTCGAAGCCCCCGGACTCGCGGCCGGCGAACGCTCAGTCCTCGACCGGCTGGTCCTCCCTGGTCTGTGCGCCCCAGGGATCGCGGGCGAAGATGCGCTTGACCATGGGCTCGAAACCCCCGGACTCGCGGCCGGCGAACGCTCAGTCCTCGACCGGCTGGTCCTCCCTGGTCTGTGCGCCCCAAGGCTCGCGGGCGAAGATGCGCCTGACCATGGGCTCGAAATACTCGATGGGGCGGGTCTCGTAGGAGGGATCGAACGCCATCTGGTCGTAGTCGCCGGTAAAGCGCACCGTCATCTCGTACGCCGGATGGTCCCGGTAGCGTTCACGCTCGTCCCGGTTCTTGCCGATCTTGTCCCAGAAGTAGTACCCCTGAAAAATTTCGTGGTGCTTGAGCATCCACCAGGTGTGGCGCGACACGTACGGGCGCAGGATGCCCGCGCCGACATCCGCGTGGTTGTGCGGCGCCAGCGAGTCGCCGATGTCGTGCAGCAGGCCCGCGACGACGATCTCCTCGCACTCGCCCGCGTCCTCGGCCCGGGTCGCGGTTTGCAGGCAGTGTGCGTAACGGTCGATCTGCCCGCCCGGGAACGTGTGACGCAGCGTGTCCATGAACGCCAGGAGCCGCTCGGGCGTCGCGGCCATGAACGGTCTCGCGAGCTCCGCGGCGAGCGCGTAGTCCTCCACCGTCCCTTCGTCCATCCGTATGTAGCCCACCTTTCGCTGATCCTCGACTGCGGCCATCGTCGATGCCCTCGCGGCTGGAACCGGTTTCGGTTTCGGGACACCGGACCCGGGCCGGCGACGAGAACGCCTCGCGGCCGGCGGGGGCGGTCCCGCTCCCCGTCCGAACGCTACTCCACGAGCGGGACCCGGACAACGATCGCCGCACACGCAGTCCGGTGCGCAGCCGTCCCGGCGCTCACACGCCTCGCGTGAGGCCGCCGTCGACCCGGAGGTTCTGGCCCGTGATGTAGCCCGCACCGTCGCCGAGGAGAAACGCCGCGGTCTTCGCGATCTCCGCCATCGTGCCGATGCGGCGCATGGGCACCTTCGCGGACTTGTCGCCGCCGTGCGGCAGGCTGTCGATGAAGCCGGGCAGGATGCTGTTCATGCGGATGTTGTCGGCGGCGTAGCGATCGGCATAGAGCTTGGTGAAGCTCCCGAGTCCGGCGCGCAGCGTGCTCGACACCGGATAGTCGAGCGAGGGTTCGAACGCCGAGAACGTCGAGACGTTGACGATCGCGCCCCCGCCCTGCGCGCGCATCACCGGGGTCACCAGCCGCGCCATGCGCACCACGTTGAGCAGCGCCATGTCGAGCGATGCGTGCCAAGCGTCGTCGTCGTGGTCGAGCAGATCGCCCTTGGGGACGTGGCCGGTGTTGTTCACCACCGCGTCGATGCGCCCGTGCCGGTCCATCGTCGCGTCCACCAGCAGCTCCAGCGCCGCGGGTTCGGTCACCGAGCCGGTCACTCCGACCCCGCCGAGCTCCTCCGCGAGCTTCTCCGCCGCACCCGAGGAGGAGAGGAGGGCGAGCGCGTAGCCCTCCGCGGCCAGCTCGCGGGCGATGGCCGCGCCCATGCCGCGTCCGGCGGCGGTGACGATGGCGACTCGTTCGGACGACATGCCGGGCTCCGTTTCGTTGACCGGCTCACCGGGGGGCGCGACTTTAGCAGCATTCCCCGGACGGGACGGACCATCGCCCCCGGTCGGTGTCGCGTGTTGCCGGTGTCGCTCACGCACGACAGAGAGAGGGCGGACAGGGCGCACCATCGCCCCCGGTCGGCGCCGCCCGTCCGCTGACAGTCGCCGGCCGGACGCCGTATGCTTCACGGCCACATGCTTCACGGCCACCGGGGGCGCGACGACCCGCGCCCCTTACCGGAGAACGTCGACGTGCCTCGTACCGCGACCGCCCCGAGAGCGCCCGCCGGCGATCCCCTGCTTCAGCCGTTCAGGCTGAAGCATCTCACCTTCCGCAACCGCATCATGAGCACCAGCCATGCGTGCGGGCTCGCCGAGGGAGGGATGCCCGCGGAGCGCTACCAGCGATATCACGAGGCGAAGGCGAAGGGCGGGATCGCGCTCACGATGTTCGGCGGATCGTCCAACGTCTCGCCCGACTCCCAGTGGAACTTCCCGCAGATCAACCTGCACGACGAGCGCATCGTCGGGCACTTCGAGCAATTCTCGAAGCGGATCCATGCCCACGGGGCGTCCCTGATGTGCCAGATCAGCCATGTCGGCGGGCGCGGCGAGCCCTACGCGGGAGCGCGGCTCGCTCCCGTCGGGCCGTCCCCGTTGCGCGAGACGCTGCATCGGGCGTTCGCGCGGGAGATGGACGAGCACGACATCGCACGGGTGGTGGGCGACTACGCCCGGGCCGCGGCGCGGTGCCGGGAAGGCGGGCTCGACGGAGTCGAAACCCTCGCCGGCGCCCATCTCATCGGCCAGTTTCTCTCGCCGGCCACGAATCGCCGCACCGACCGGTTCGGCGGCTCGGTCGAGAACCGGTGCCGCTTCGGGCTGATGGTGCACGAGGCGATCCGCGAGGCGGTCGGCGACGACTTCGTGGTCGGTCTCAGGCTCACGGTCGACGAGGCCGGCGAGGACCGTCTCGATTTCGAGGAGTGCCTGGAGATCGCCGGGATCTTCGAGGCATCGGGGACCATCGACTTCTTCAACGCCATCTACGGGCGAATGGACACCCAGATCAAGCTCGCGGTGGACTGCATGCCGGGCATGGCCTCGCCCCTCGCGCCGTTTCTCGCCCGGGCCGGCGCCTTCAAGCAGGCGGTGGGCCTGCCGGTCTTTCACGCCACGCGCATCACCGAACTCGCGACCGCGCGTCACGCGATCCGCGAGGGGTTGCTCGACATGGTCGCGATGACCCGCGCCCACATCGCGGACCCGGCGCTGGTCGCAAAGCTTGCGTGCGGCGACGAGGCCCGGGTGCGTCCCTGCGTGGGCGCGACGCATTGCATGAGCGAGCTGCGTCCGGCCTGCCTGCACAACCCCTCGACCGGCCACGAGCGCGAGCTGCCCCACGCAGTCGAGCCGGCTGCGTCGAGGCGGCGGATACTGGTGGCGGGCGGCGGACCGGCCGGGCTCGAGGCGGCGCGGGTGTGCGCGGAGCGTGGTCATGAGGTGCGGCTGTTCGAGGCGTCGGGACGGCTCGGGGGCCAGGTGCTCCTCGCCATGCAGGCGAGCTGGCGCCGGGATCTCGTGGGGCTGGTCGACTGGCGTCGAGAGGAGCTCGAACGCCTCGGGGTGGATGTCCGTCTCAATCGCTACGTCGAGCCCGAAGCGGTCGGCGGGGAGGACGCCGACGTCGTGATCGTCGCGACCGGCGGCGTCCCGGACATCGACTGGATCGACGGTGCGGAGCACTGCACGAGCGTCTGGGACGTCCTCACCGGCGCGGCGAGGCCGAGCGGGGACGTGATCGTCTACGACGGCACCGGGCGTCATGCCGCGCTGACCGCGGCGGAGAAGCTCCGCCTGGCTGGGTCCGAGGTCGCGTTCTTCGGCCTCGACGGCCACCTCGCGATGGAGATGGCCTACTCCGAGCAGGTGATCTGGCGGCGGCGGACCTTCGAGATCGGCATCGAGCCGAAGCTCGACCGGCGCCTCGTGCGCATCGAGCGCGAGGGCAACCGGCTGTGCGCGACGTTCCGCAACGAGCTGACGGAGGCAGTGGAGACCCGCGAGGCGGATCGGATCGTGGTCGAACACGGGACGCGTCCGGCCGACGAGCTCTTTCGCGGGTTGCGCGATCGTTCCTCGAACTGCGGCACCCTCGATCAGGACGCCTTGCTCCGGGGCCGGCCGCAGCCGGAACCGGACGGCGGCGGATTCCGGCTCTTCCGCATCGGCGACGCGGTCTCCAGCCGCAACATCCACGCCGCGGTGCTCGACGCGTTCCGGCTCTGCCGCGTGATGTAGGGGTTCGGCCGCGCCCTGCCCGCTACTGCGTGGCGGTCATGGCCCCGATCACGACCCCGGAGAACACCGCCATCGTTGCGATCGTCGTGGCGATCATCCATTTGATGAGGCTGATCTTGGCTTCGAGGATCGCGTTCCGCAGGAGCTGCTCCATCCGCGCCTCACTGGCGGCGAGATCTTCCTTCGTCACCATCACGGCCTTGACGGCGTCGAGATCCTTCTTCGTCGCCATCACGGTCTTGATGACGGCGTCGAGATCTTCCTTCGTCGCCATCACGGCCTTGACGGCGTCGAGATCCTTCTTCGTCGCCATCACGGTCTTGATGACGGCGTCGAGATCTTCCTTCGTCGCCATCACGGCCTTGACGGCGTCGAGATCTTTCTTCGTCGCCATCACGGCCTTGACGGCGTCGAGATCCTTCTTCGTCGCCATCTCGGCCTTGACGGCGTCGAGATCGGCCTTGGTGGCGACGTCGCCAGGAACGGTCGGTCTGGTGTGTTCGTCAGCCAAGATCTCGGCTACCTCTTCGGAAAGCCCGGCCATCGTCAGCCGCTTGACGAAGCGATGCGAGTCGAATTGTGGTCGTTGCGTGTTCATGAGTCCACACTGACAGGCAACGTGTGGAAAGCAAGTGGCGCTACGCGGTCGGGGATGAACGCCTACACACGACGCGCTCGAAGTCCACGGTTCGGACCGCCCGACGCGATTCGAGCCCCGCCGGTCTCTTCGAGGATGGAGCCGGGCCCGCAGCGCGGCTTCGGCCCGCCGAGACCGCCGCGAACGCCGGAGGAACGGGCCGGAGAGGCGCCGCTGCGATCGGAGCGGCCGGGCGCGACCGCGCCCGCGCCCGGCACCGTCGGGAAGGGATGCTCCCGAACGGGAGCCCGTTGTTTCAGAGGATATAGCCGCGTTCGTCGTGCAACGCCAGATCCAGGCCTTCCTCCTCCTGATCCTCGCCAACCCGCAATCCCATGGTGGCATCGAGGATCTTCAGCACGACGAAGCTCACGATGAACGTGTAGACGATCGTGGCCACTACGCCCACGGCCTGGGCGAACACCTGGCTGCCGATCGACTCGTTGCCGTCACCGAAGCCGGCGCCGCCGAGCGATGCCGCGCAGAACACGCCGGTCAGCAACGCGCCGACGACGCCACCCACGCAGTGGATGCCGAATACGTCGAGGGAGTCGTCGTAGCCCATGGCGCGTTTCACCGCAGTGGAGACGACGAAGCACACGATGCCCGACGCGGCCCCGATCACTATCGAGCCCATCGGTCCCACCGACCCGGAAGCCGGGGTGATCGCGACGAGCCCGGCAATGGCGCCCGACGCGATACCGAGTACGCTGGGTTTGCCGTGGCGGGTCCACTCGCAGAACATCCATGCGAGCGCCGCGGCGGCGGTCGCGAGCTGGGTGACGGCCATCGCCATCCCCGCCACGCCGTCCGCGGCGAGTTCGGAGCCGGCGTTGAAGCCGAACCAGCCGACCCACAGCATGGCGGCGCCGACGATGGTGTACGAGAGGTTGTTCGGCAGCATCGGCGTCGAGGGATACCCGCGACGCGGGCCGAGGACCAGCGCCGCGGCGAGGCCCGCGATTCCGGCGTTGATGTGGACCACGGTGCCGCCCGCGAAGTCCAGGATGCCGTACCCGCCGAGCCATCCTCCTCCCCATACCCAGTGGCACACCGGCGCGTAGCACAGGGTAAGCCAGAGCGCCATGAACACGAGCATCGCGGAGAACTTCATCCGTTCGGCGAACGCCCCCACGATCAGGGCCGGGGTGATGACCGCGAACGTCATCTGGAAGGTCATGAACACGGTCTCGGGGATGGTCCCGCTCACCGCGTCCACCGTCAGCCCGCTCAGGAACACCCTGGAAAATCCGCCGACGAAGGCGTTCCCCTCGTCGAACGCGAGGCTGTAGCCGTGGACGGCCCAGAGGATGCTCATCAGGCTGGTGATCGCGAAGCACTGCATGAACACCGACAGGACGTTCTTGCTTCGAACCATCCCCGCGTAGAACAGCGACAGGCCGGGGATGGTCATGAACAGCACCAGGGCGGTGGCGGTGAGCATCCATGCGGTATCGCCGGAGTCGAGTTCGTCGGCAAACGCGAGAGCAGGCGCAGCGAGCAGTGCGCCGGCGGCGATCAGTCGGCGCGCGACCGAATGCCGGTCCCTGCCCGGGCGCCGGGACCGGCGGGGCGCCATCGTTGCGGTGACGGCCGGACGGCGTAGCCGTGCCGGGCCCGTGTTCGTCGTCGTCTCGTGGGTCATCGGAGTACCGCCTCCTGGGTTTCACCGGTGCGAAGCCGCCGGACTGCGCGACGGGCTCGTTCGAGGGCCTGAAGGTGCATGGGCCATGCCATCGCCCGGCCGGATGCGGAAACGACGCAGGATCAGACAGATATGGAATCGGGCGGGCGCCGATCGGCACCGATTTGGTGCAAGGCCGGCCAGCCGTGCATGTCTCCGGAACATTGTGGCCGCCGCCACTCGACCGCAAGTCGAGTCGACGGACCCGGACGCTCGGGACCGCGGCGCCGGCGACGGCGGGAAGGATGGCGTGCGGGGCGTCCGGCGCCCGGCTCGACCGCCGGTCCCGGCGGCAATGCCGGGGTGAGGACGGGGCAGGGGCGAGGGCGAGCGCCCGTCACATGTGGCGTCGGTGACCGAGCCGACCGCCGGTCCCGGCGGCAATGCCGGGGCGGGGACGGGGCAGGGACGGGGAGTCGAGGACGAGCGCCGGTCACATGTGGCGTCGGTGGCCGGGCCGCCCGCCGTCCCCGGCGGCAATGCCGGGGCGGGGACGGGGAGTCGAGGACGAGCGCCGGTCACATGTGGCGTCGGTGGCCGGGCCGACCGCCACATGTGACGGGCTCAGGTCCGGTGCGTGCGCCAGTCGGTGCCGTGATAGAGGATCTTGCGGCGTTCCTCTTCCGCCCACCGGTGGAATTCCATCGCGTTCGGATCGAAGTCGCATTCCGGTTCGGGCTCGAGCTCGAAATGGCCGTGGGTATCGACGCCCCGCACGAGCGCCGCGCTGTCGTGGTCCGATCGGACCTGGCGTGCATCGGGTGGAATGAACCGGACGGCCAGCCCGATGCGACGGTCGTCGGTGCGGTTGGGATGCGAAGCGTGCGCGATGCGGAACGCGAACACGGAGGCTTCGCCCGGCTCGAGCTCGACGTTCACCGCCTTCGACTCGTCGATGCCCTCCGTGATCGCCTGCCCGCGCGTGAGCATGTTGTCGTCGTGGTAGGTCTCGCGGTGGGGCAGGTCGGGCCCCAGGTGCGAGCCGGGCAGGTAGCGCATGCAGCCGCTCGCGATGTTCGAGGGCGACAGCGCCACCCACACCGTCACCAGCTTGTCGCTGTCCAGTCCCCAGTACTGGCTGTCTTGGTGCCAGGAGACGTAGCTCTGCGAATTCGCCTCCTTGAGCCACCAGTCGGTGGACCAGACCATGATGTCGGGGCCGATGACGTCTTCCACCGGATCGAGGACCCGCGGCGAGCGGATGAAGTCGGCGAGCCACTTGAACAGGAGATGGCTCTTGAAGCGCATCGACCCCTTGAGCGGTCCGCCGTGCTCGGCTTCGCAGGCCTCGAGCTGCGCCCGCATCCCCAGCGCCTCCTCCCTCGACGCCACCGGGACCGGCGCGTAGAACCCGTCCCGATGGAACCGCTCGACCGCCGTCGCGTCCAGTGCCTTGCCCATTGTCCCGCTCCCGTGCCGTTCATCGCCTCGCGTGATCATTTGCTCTCCCGGCGCCGCGATCAACCCGATGCGAGCCGTCGTGGGCTCCCGGCACCGCGATCAACCCGATGCGGGCCGTCACGGGTTCCGAGGCAATCCGGTCCGGGCGGGGATCGGCGAGCCGGTTGCGCCCGACCCCGGGTGTGACCGGCCGCGGCGGCCCGGATAGACTCCGATGGACGAGTCGCGGTTCGAGGTCGCGCGGGTGGCGCTGCCTGCTTCCAAGCTGTTTCCCGCATCGGTGCGCGAGGCGATGACCGCTTCAGGCGCCGCCGCGACCTGTATCGCCGTCGAACTCGACGGCGGCGGCCCGGAGGCCGCGTTCTTCATCGACCTTGCCGGACCCGAGAGCAAGGCGGATCGCAGGGTCGTCCGCAAGTGGCGGGGGCCCCTCTCGCTCGGACTCGACAGCGACGTCATCGAGACCGCCCACGGCGCGGTGGTGGTGCTGCGCCCGGAGGTGCACACCGGGCCGTTCGATCCGTTCGTGTGCGAGATCCTGGTGACTCCGGGCAAGGGCGGCGCGCATTTCGAGGTACTGGACCTGCTTTCCCGGCAGCCGCGCCTCACCTGGTTCTTCGGCGATCGGGGTTTCGAGATCATCCGTACCCAGCAGCACCCCCTGGACAACGAGCAACGGGCGCAGTTCGCGGCTCTGCTGAAAGGGGCCCTGCGTCACGACGCCATGACCCGAATGACCCGGCGCTACGACAGCCGGGCCGCGCTCGCGGAGGTGGCAAGTCACTACACGCTGCGCACCGAGGCGCGAAAGATACCCCCCGGCGCCGGCAAGCCGGTCAACTGATCGACGTTCGATCGGTTCGTCGTGAGCCGTCGTCCGTTCCCGGTTCCGGCCGTCCGGCCGCCGGACGTTTCCATCGACGGTGCAAGGGTGCGTCCTTAGGTCCGCCCCGGAAGCGGACGGCGGGGATGCGGAAGCGGGTGGGGAGTGCGCGGCCGGTGGGGCAGCGGCATTCCGGGCGGCGGCGCGGTACGGATCAGCTCGCCGGTTTCGTGTCGAGCGCCAGCCGTTCGAGGTCGAATACGTGCGGGTCGTCGATCCCGAGCTCGCGCAGCGCCGCCGCCAGCTCCCGCAGGTACTCGATGTTGGCGCCGCTCGGTCCGGCCGCGCGGCGGATCTGCTCGACCATTTCGGCATCGGGCGCGGGCCCGAGGTAGGCGTGGTTGCCGGCGGCGGCGATGTAGACCAGACCGCCGCACGCGCCGCCGTCGCGGAACTCCAGCCCCACTTCGTGGCGCTCGTAGCCGTTCTTCTCCCGATGGTCGAGTCCCGTGAAGGTCGACTCCGCGACCGAGCCGTCGATGAGATAGGCCATGCCGTCGCATGATGCGTTCGCGTCGGGTACGAGGGTGACGACGCGCCCGGGCGCATCCGGTACGCCGCGATGGTCGTGCGAGCCCTGCCAGAACCTCCGCTTCCAGCCCCGCACCCGCGCGACGCGGCGGTCGAGAAACGCGATGCCGGGCCGCCAGATGAGCGATCCGTAGCCGAATATCCAGACGCCGGAGGTCAAGGCCGGCTCCGCGACTGTCCGGTGGGGCGTCCCGCGCGTGGTTCCGGGGCGGGGTCCGGGCGCCGGGCCCAGTCAGGAGAGCGTGTCGTTGATCGACAGGCGCGTGGTTCCGGGACAGGGTCCGGGCGCCGGGCCCGGTGGGCGCTTTCATGGAACGGACGCCGACCGGCCGGGCCGGGAACGGGCGCGTGCCGGCGCCGGCGGGTACGGCCCGTCGTCGGGGAGCGTCGCGGCGGTCGCCCGACGCCCCGTGGCTCGAAGCCCGGTACCGCACCGTGACCGGCGCCACCCCGCCCGGCGCCACCCCGCCCGTCGCCGACGCCGGTCACCCGACGACCCTCACCCGGTCCTTCGCCAGCCGGGTCTCGCTGGCCCCCCTGAACGCGACGGTTGCGAACACGGCGTTGCCCAGCATGATCATCGACGCCGCACCGCCTGCCGCCTCGACCTCTTCGATGATGCGCCGCACCTCGGGATGGCGCAGCAGGCCGCTCTCCACGGAGAAGCGCTTCGCGGCCGCGATGTACGCGCCGAAGTCGGAGATCCCCTGGCCAGCGAGCATCTCGATGTCGGCGAGCGCGGCGCCGGCGGTGGCGTTGATTCGGGCCACGTGCTCCGGATCGCCGATGATCTCGCGGGTCCGGATGGGGCTGAAATACCGGTAGAAGACCGCCTGCTCGGCGATCGGCAGGGTCACCGCGGACAGCGGATCGCCGGGCACGAGCTTCGCGAGGCAGCCGCCATGAAGCTGCCCGCAGACGTCGCCGAGCCCGGTGAGGTTCCTCACCTCCGCCACGTGCGCGGTCATGCCGAGCGTACGCTCGTCCAGACCCAGCCCGAGCCCGGCGTCGAGGGCGTACGCGGTGGCGAGCGCCGATGCCCCGCTCAGCCCGAACCCTCCGCTCAGCGGCAGCTCGCTCTCCAGCGTGACCTTGGCCGGGCGACTCGACAACGCCTCGACCACGTCGCGGACCGTCGCGAAGTCGAACACTTCGCCGTTGAAGACGGTCTCGGTCGCCGGGGCGTCGCTCACCGTCGCGGTCACGCCGTGCCGCACCGTGAACCCCATGCCCAGCGAGTGCGTCCGTCGTGGATCGTCGTGGCGGACGATCTTGAATACCCCGGAGACGTTGCCGGGCGCGAATGCGGAAGCGTGCATGGCGGGTGCGCGGGACTGGTGTGCGGGCGACCGGGAGACGGGCGGGACAGGGAACGGCGCGTATTCTATTGGGGCGCGCCCACTTGTCCACGGCGCCGTCCCGGCCGGGCGGCGGTCCCCGTCTCGCGGCCGCGTTTGCCGAACGCGCACGGCGCATGTCGGCGGTCTCGGCCGCAGTGACGGGCGGCCGTCGGGACGTCGCCGCCACCGCGCCATGGGACGGGATCGTCCGGGCATCGTGTCGATGCGGGCATTTCGCGAGCGGATCCGATCCGGCTGCCGCGCGTCCCGGCGGGTCCCGGTCTCCCGGTGTCGTCTACGCCTCGACGAGCTGGCGACGGGCGAGAGCGGCGAAGGCAACGTCGCGCTTCGCGAGCGGATCCGATCCGGCTGCCGCGCATCCCGGCGCGTCCCGGTTTCCCGGTGTCGTCTACGCCTCGACGAGCTGGCGACGGGCGAGAGCGGCGAAGACGCCGTCGCGCTTCATGAGCTGGTCGTAGCGGCCGCTCTCGACGATGCGCCCGGCTTCGAGCACGTAGATGCGATCCACGTCCCTGATGGAGCTGAGCCGGTGCGCGATCACCACGCGGGTGACGCCGAGCCTCTCGATCGATGCCTGGACCATGGCCTGGGCACGGTTGTCGAGAGCGCTCGTGGCCTCGTCGAACAGGATGACGCGCGGCTTGCGGGCGAGCGCGCGGGCGATCAGCAGCCGCTGCTTCTGCCCCGTGGAGAGGCCGACGCCGCCCTCCGGCAGCATCGTGCGCATGCCCATCGGCATCGCCCGGATGTCGTCCTCGATCGCGGCGGCGCGCGCGGCCGCCCAGGCCTCGTCGGCGTTCAGCGGGGACATGCCCGCGATGTTCTCGAAGATGCTGCCGGCGACGAGCTGGCCGTTCTGCAGGACCACGCCCAGGCGTCTGCGGACCTCGGTCAGGTCGAGACTCGCGAGATCGTGCCGGTCGAGGAACACCGTCCCCGAATCCGGCTGCTCGAATCCGAGCAGCAGGCGGTAGATGGTCGATTTGCCGCACCCGGAGGGTCCTACGAAGGCCACGTAGTCGCCCTGCCCGACATGGAAGCTGATGCCGTCGATCGCGTTCGGGCCCTCCGCGGCATAGCGGAAGGTGACGTTCGCGAACTCGATGTCGCCCTTGAGATCGCCCGGATCGATGCCGCCGTCGGCGGTTTCGGGCCTGGTCTCCAGAATCGGCCGGACGCGCTCGAAGAGCGGGATGACGCCCATGACCGTCGTCGCGGCGGCGGTCAGGGCGGTCACCGCGGCCGTGAGCTGGCCCAACGCCGCATTGAAGGAGAGGAAGGCCGCGAGGCTGAACGACGCATCCCCTCGCATGAGTACCTGATGCACCGAAGCGAAGACGACGATCAGGGAGACGGGCTGGAACATGCCGCCGACGACGTGCTGGCCCGCCGCCCAGCGAAGGGCGGTGAGATTCTCGCGTTTCTGCACCGCGAAGCGTTGCGCCCAGCGCGCGAGCATGTGGTTCTCGGCGTGGGCCACCCGGAGCTTGGCGAGGCCGCTGATCATCTGGAAAACGAAGCCGTTGAGGGCGCCCTGCACGTGGAACGCCTCGCGGTAGTGGCGTAGCTGACCCCGCGAGAGAACCCAGGTTGCGCCCACGAGCACCAGCAGCAGGGCGGAAACCCACGATGCGACCACCCAACTGTAGTAGAACAGCAGCGCCAGGCTGAAGACGGAGAAGATGCCGCCCATCGCGGCCTGGACCGCGGCGCCGGTGAGCATCTTGCGGATTTCGCCGATGCCGTTGGCGCGGTCGGCGAGGTCGCCGGCCGTGAAGTCACGGAAGAACGGCGCCGGCAGGGAGATCAGCCGGCTCCAGATCGCGCTCTGCAGGCGCTCGTCGACCCGGCCTTCGATCCGCAGCAGCGACAGGCCGCGCACGATCTCGAAGACCGCGTTGCCGAACGCGACCAGCGTCAGGGCGCCGATCGCGGCGATCCAGAGGGGGATGTCCCCGCGCGGCATGATCCTGACGAGGATCTCTCCCGTGAGGATCGGGGCCAGCAACGCGGCGAGCCCGCCGAGGACGCCGACGGCCAGCAGAGTGCGCAGATCCCGCCAGCGCCGGTGCATGGCGAACCGCAGCGCCGCGCCGCCGCCCGCGACGTGATCGGGGAGCGGTGCGTAGAACGTGAGGCCGCCGGCCGCGATCCCGCCGGCCGCGCGCTCGTTCACGCCGTACTCCGAGCCGGTGAGCGGGTCCGCCGCGCGATAGCGGCCGCGTCCGTCCGCAAGCAGCGCGAGCGGCCTCCGCGGCCCGTCCCTCCCGTTCGTGAAGCCCAGGACGGAAGGCCCGTCCCGCCGCCACCATCCGGGCGCGAGCGTGATCCATCGCGTTCTGGCGCCGGCGCTGCGGGCAAGCGCCTCGATCGTCTCGACCGGGCCGCGGACGTCCTTCGAGCGGGCCGGAACCTCCAGCGACACCCCGCAGGACGCGGCGACCAGGCCCGCTGCCATGTGCAGCGGCCGTCGGCTCGTCGCGCCGGCGAGGCCGTCGTCGCCCGTCGCACCCAGAATTTCGCCGAAGCCGCGAAGCGCCCCGGCCACGGCCGCGCGGCGGGCTTGGTGGGCGTCGCGGCGTTGCGTGCGCGAAGCCTCGGCGGTCTCGGCCTCGGCGAGGACGGCAAGCTCGAGCACTCGGGTGGAGAAGCGGTCGAGTCCCGGCCAGAGCCGGGAGGTCAGAAGGGCCGTCGGCGTATAGACCGCGGATACCCGGGCGTCGGCGTCGATCGTGAACCAGGTCCGTTCGGTGATCGGCAGGAGCGGCTCCCCCTCCGCGACGGTCGTGTCCCGGCGTCCCATGAACCGCATCGCCGTCGTCGCGGAGACCCAGATGACGTCCCGGTGCTGCGCGCTGACGACGGAGCCCGAGGAATAGGGAACGTCCGGGTCCGCTTCGAGCAGCAGGGCGTCCCGGTGGGGTGGCCGGTCGCGGACCAGGAACTCCGAGAGGCGGGCTATCCACTCGTCGACCCAGTGGGTGGCGGCGAGATCGAAGCTCTCCGAGGCAACCCCGTCGCGCTCGCCCCTGACGACGACCGCGTCCCGGGAAGGCACCGCGAGAAGGCCGAAGACGCGCTCCGCACGCTCGATCGGGCTCGCGCCGAAGGCCATCTCCCCGGCCGCCACGCGGGCGACGAAACGTCGGCGGCCGGCCACCTCGCCCGCGCTCAGCTCGACCGCGAAGACGTCCAGATGCCCCCGCTCCACGAAATGGACGCGCGCGGCGTCGTCCATCAGGAACGGCCGATGCGCCCCGGTCTCGATCCGGACACCGCGGATCCGCTCGACGATGGCGGCATCGGTCATCGCATCAATCCGACATGACCAGCGTGCGGTAGAGGCCGTCTTCCCCGATCAGGCGGTCATGCGTGCCGCGTTGGACGATGCGTCCGTGTTCGAGGACGACGATCTCGTCCGCGTCCCTGACGGTGCTGAGCCGGTGGGCGACGATGATGCAGGTACAGCCGCGCCGCCGGAGCGCGTCGTCGATCCTGAGCTCGGTGACCGGATCGAGCGCCGCCGTCGCCTCGTCGAGCACCAGGACGGCGGGATTGCGCGCGAGCGCACGCGCCAGCTCCAGGCGCTGGCGCTGCCCGCCGCTGAAATTGCCCCCGCCTTCGTCGACGGGGCAGTCGTACTTCCGGGGCCGCGAGGCGACCACGTCGTGCACCGCCGCGTCGCGGAGCGCCTGGATGACGTCCCGCTCCTCCACGGTCGGATCCAGCAGCGCCACGTTCTCGCGTACGCTCGCCTCGAACAGCACGATCTCCTGGTCGACATGGGCCACGATCTCGGCGAACCGCGAGGGCGGGATGTCTTCCAGTCTCTGTCCGTCGATGCGCACGCCTCCGCTCCACGGCGTCAGCAGGCCGCAGACCAGCTTGGCGATGGTGGACTTGCCGCTGCCGGAGCCCCCCACGAGCGCCACGCGCTGGCCCGGCCGGATGGAAAGCGTGAAGTCCTCGATGAGCGGTGGCGCCTTGGTGTTGTAGCCGAACGTCACCGCCTCGAGGTCGATGAAGCCACGGGGCGGGGGCGCCGACGTGTCCGGCTCGCGCTCTTCGACGCCTTGCCGCGTACGTTCGTCCGGCGCGTAGCTCAGCACGTCGTCGAGGCGGGCGATATCGCCCTTGACGGTTTGCAGGTTGGCGCCGAACCGGACCAGACCCTCGACCGGCCGGGAGAAGTTCACCATCAGGAGCTGAAAGGCGATCAAGCCACCGATCGTCAGCGCGCCGTCGAGAATGCGCAGGCCGCCGAAGCCGAGAATGGCGATGACGGCGAGCAGCGACAGCAGCGGCGGAACGACGCTCGCGAGCGTGGTGACGAGGCCGAGCCGTTGCTGGGCGCCCAGGGCGTTGGCGTGCATGCCGGACCAGCGCGCGAAGAAATCGCCCTCGGTTCCGCCGGCCTTCAGCGTCTCGATGATCCAGATGCCGTTGATCGACGCGCCGGCGAGCCTGCCATGCTCCTTGAGCAGGCGGCGGCTGGCGTTCTCGCGGGCGCGCGAGGCGAGTCCCAACGCCACGAGGTTCACGGCGACGACAGCCAGTGCGAGCATCGTCAGCGGCGCGTCGTAGGACAGCATCACCGCGCCGTAGACGGCCATCGACAGCAGGTTGACGGCGTTGACGGCCAGCTCGCCGGAGATCAGGCGCGCGACCGTGTCGTTCGACATCACCCGGCTGGCGATGTCGCCGGCGTAGCGCTGGCTGAAGAACTGCATCGGCAGAGTCGCCACATGCCAGAAGAAACCCGCGGTCGAGGCGATGGCGAGCCTGGTCTCCATGCGGGCGAGGAGCGTGCGTTGCAGCCAGATCAACGCCCCCTGAGCGGCGGCGGCCAGAGCCAGGCCGATCAGCAACGGCGTCATCCAGGAGCCGTTCTGACGGATCAGCACGTCGTCGATGAACACCTTGAGCATGGTCGGCACCGCCACCCCCGGAACGACCAGCGCCAGGGTCGCGAGAGCGGCGAATGCGAGCGGGCTCCACGCCCGGCCGAAACGTGCGCCGAGGCCGCGCACGACGCTCGGCCGCGCCCCGCCCGGGCGAAACCCGGCATCCTTCCCGAACCCGAAGGCGTAGCCCGCGAAGCCTTCGTCGAACTCCCGCAGGGAGATCCGGCGCGGCCCCTCGCCGGGGTCGTTGATGTAGACGCGGTCGCCCCTGATCCCCTCGAGCACCACGAAATGGTTGAACTCCCAGAAGACGACCATCGGGAAGGGAATGTCGAACAGATGCGCCCGCTCGCTTCGGAAGCCCCTCGCGACGAGGCCGTACTCCCGCGCCGCGCGCAGCATGCTGGCCGCGTTGGCGCCGTCGCGCGAGACGCCGCAACGCACCCGCAAGGTCTCGAGCGGAACCCATCTGCCGTGATGGGCGAGGATCATGCCGAGGCACGCCGCGGCGCACTCCGTCGCCTCCATCTGCAGGATTGTCGGCGACGCCCGCCGTCCGCCGCGGCCGGGCCTCAGATTGGGTCGAAGTCGCGAATCCGGACTCAAAGGCCGAGGGCTTCCCTGACGACTGCGCCGCGGTCCGTACCAGCGCCTCGGCGCGGGTGTGGATCCGGGCTCAAAGGCCGAAGACTTCCTTGAGCCAGGGCACGACCAGCGCGATGGGCGGATCGCTGGCGACCTCGACCTCGACCATGGCGAGCGTCCCGGGCCTGACTTTCACGACCGTGGCCTGGGGCGAGGTCCAGGCAAAGCCGCTCGTGGTCGATGCATCGCGCGTGAGAGCGATGCGGCCGGCGTAGGGTGGCCCGCTCTCCGAAAAGGCCCGGGCCAGGTCCCGGCTCTGGAGTACGGCGATCATGCCGTCGAGGCTCACGGGGAATTCGGAGATGTTCTCCACCGTACCGGTCATGGAGCCGAACTCTTCGCGCCGCACCGTGGCGGGAGATACCAGGGCCGGCAGGCCGGCTTCAACCCGTTTGCCTTCCATCGGAGGGACGTAGAACAGGACATCGAGCCCCTCCCGCTCCTCGCCGGTCTCGATGCCGAGCACGGGCTGGCCCGGTTCGAGCGTGGCGCCGGCCTGCGTCCGGATCTCGGTCACGCGTCCCGTGGCCGGCGCCAGGATGCGCCAAGTCTCGATCAGCGCCGCGAGCTCGGTGACGCGACGGTCCGCCGCCAGGCGTTGTGTCTTCGCTTCGGCGATACGGGCCTTGAGATCGTTCGAGCGGCGTACCTCGCCCGCCCCGAGCTCGTCGCGGCGGCGCAGCACGTCGAACAGATTGCGCCGGGCGAGATCCAGGTCCTCCTCGTCGCGCTCGACGACCGTCCGTGTGATCAGGCCCCGCGCCAGCAGCTCCCGGTTGTCGCGCAGGCGCTCGCCGAGCATCTCGACCCGTTGGCGGAGCGGGCGCTCGATCTCGTCCAGACGCGCCCGGTGCCGAAGCAGATGGCGCTCGGCGAGGGCGTTCTCCTCGGTCGCCTCGGCTTCGCGGTCGCGCAGTGCCCGCGCATGCTCGTCCGCCAGCGCGACGGCGCCGAGATAGCGTTCCATCGTCTCCGCGTCGAAGATCTCGGCCACGAGATCGCCTTCCGCTACCAGGTCGCCTTCGCCGGGCACGATGCGCGCCAGTCTGCCGGCGGCGGGCGACACCGCGCCGACGACCATGCCGCCGCGGCTCAGGATGATTCCCTCGGCGCGCACATAGGTGGAAACCTCGGCCAGGACCGCCCAGGCGACGACCGCGGCCAGCATCACGATCAGGGCGCACAGCGCCAGCCACGCCTTGGGTGTGGTCACCTGGAGGACGCGGTCGAGCTGCTCGGAAGTCCCGAGGCGTTGCTGCTCTTCGCTCCGAACCGGATCGGTCATGCAATAACGATATCACCCTGGATTGCGCTCGCGCTCCAGGCGCGGGCGCCCCCGCGAGCCCCTCCGCGCGAGCCGGAAGCACATGTGTGGCATCGAACACGGGCATGCGGGCGCCGGGGGGCGGTATCGGTCCGGAACGACCTGACATCGAACATTGACGTCACCATACCCCTGTGGTTGGATGGCGTCGCAGCAGGGTGCCATGGGAATACCGTGGCATGAGGCTGGCATGACATGAGCGGAAGACGGGAGGAAACGACGATGAGCGAACAGAAGACAGACACGCCGGTTGCCGAGGACGAGAGCAAGAAGAGCCGCCCCATCGAAGACTCCGAGGCGGAAGGTGTCGTCGGTGGTGCAACCTCGCAGCAGTATGACCGTTGGCATACCTTGCCCGACGGCTCGGGGAGCGGCGCCGGCGAATAACTCGTTCGCCGCCTGACCTCGAAACCCGACCTCGAAAAGACGCGCCCGCGGATCAGGCGCCGCCGGGGGGCATTCATTGCCGGCCCCGGCAAAAGAGAGTGCATGGATCGCCCTTTCGCCGGCGAGCCCTCCCGGCGAAAGGGTGTTTATTGTCGGCTCACCGGCGGGAGCCCCGCGGTTGTCGCCCCGGACTCGTCGCTGTAGTCCCGGCCGAAGAGCGCGAGTTCCGCCCGCTCGTTCCGCAAGAGAATCAGCTTCCCGGACCCGGAGAGCACGCCGCGCTTCCTGGCGGACCGGGTGATGAACGGGCGTCGCGTTCCTCCGCCGACGCCAATCGGCAGCCCGCCCGCGCGCCGTGTGCTTCGGGCATTGACGGAGCAGGTGGCCTCGACTTCGACACGAACCCGCCGGCGCGCCGACAGTCCGCATCCCGCGCAACCCAGGAGACCCGAGCATGCACGACCACCAGACCCCCCGGGAGATCGACACCGACACGGGGCTCCCGATCGGCCCGCGGCTCGCCGAGCCCGGACCCGCGCCGGCGCCCGAGCGCACCGTGCTGGAGGGGCGCTACGCGCGGCTCGAACCGCTCGACCCCGGCCGTCATGGCGACGACCTCCACGCCGCCTCGGCGACGCCCGACCGGGCCGTGCGCTTTCGCTACATGCCCGAACTCCCGCCCGATTCACCCGCGGTCTTCGGCTCATGGCTGGCGGAGTCCGCGCGATCGACGGACCCGCTGTTCTTCGCCGTGATCGACCGCGCCACCGGCCGGGCCGAGGGCTGGCAGACGTTCCTGCGGATCACCCCCGTCCACCGGTGCATCGAGATCGGCAACATCTACTGGGGCCCCCGGATCGCGGGCACTCGCGTCGCCACCGAGGCGATGTACCTGTTCATCGCGTACGCGCTGGGGTCCCTCGGCTATCGCCGCTACGAGTGGAAGTGCGATGCGCTCAACGCCCCGTCGCGGCGGGCCGCGCTGCGGTTCGGCATGACCTACGAAGGCCATTTCCGCCGGGCGGTGATCATCCGCGGCCGCAATCGCGACACCTCCTGGTACTCGATCATCGACGAGGAGTGGCCGGCCCTGAAGGCCGCCTACGACCAGTGGCTCGATCCCGGGAACTTCGACGCCGAAGGGCGGCAGAAGACGCGGCTGAGCGAGCTGACGGCGGCGGTGCCCGGGCGGGTCGGCAGGCCCGCTTGACGTTCGTCGTCCCGCCGCGTCCGACCTCCTGCCGAGCCGGTGTCAGCCGGCCACGGGACAGTCGGTGTGCGCTTCGATCGCCTGCGCGGTTGCGGCCGCCGGATGGCCGGTCCGGCGAATCAGGCACAGGACGCTCGGGAGGATGCGTTCCACGATCTCCCGCACCCCCGCCGCGTTCGGGTGGAGGCCGTCCGCCTGGTTGAGCGCCGCGATCATGGCGACGCCCTCGAGCAGGAACGGATAGAGGAGCGCCCCGTGCCGCGCGGCGAGCTCCGGATAGATCGCGTCGAAGCGCGTGCGGTAGTCCGGCCCGAGATTGCGGGGGGCCAGCATTCCGGCGAGGAGCACCGGCAGGCGGCGTTCGGCGAGCGCGGCCAGAAGCCGATCGAGGTTCGCGCGGGCGACCGCCGGGTCGATGGCGCGCAGGGCGTCGTTGGCTCCGAGCGCGACCACGACCGCATGGGGACGGTCGGCCAGCGCCCAATCGAGCCGGGCGACCCCTCCGGCCGTGGTGTCGCCCGAAACGCCGGCGTCGATGACCCGTACGCGGAGCCCGCGCTCGCGCAACGCCGCTTCCAGGCGAGCGGGCAGGGAGTCGCGCGAAGCGAGCCCGTAGCCGGCGGTGAGGCTGTCGCCCAGCATGAGGATGCGGAGCTCCTCGGCGGCGCCGGTTTCGGCCTGGAGCCCGCCTGCCGCCAGCACCAGCCACGCCGGGAGCCACGCTCGCGCGGCCCTTGCCGCCCACCCGCCCGCGTTCGCGGCCCCCGGGCCGGGAGCGGACGCAACTGGTACCCTCGCGCCGGCGGGAGCGGAGCAGGCCCCGGTCATGCTCGTGTCATGCCTCGTGGAGTCGTGCGCTCCGGGCCCGGACTCCCGCCGACCGTCGAGCCGACACGCTCGCCACACCGCCGGATGCAGTGGAATTTCTTGATCGGCATCCCGTCGAATCCTGACGCGGTTCGCTTGTCGGAGACTTTCCCGGACCACCGCGCCGACACACAGGAAACGCCCCCATGCCGATGTCCGCCTCCGACCGTCCCATCGTATCGCTGCGGGGTCTCGGCGTCACACTGACCGGCGCGGCCGGGGCGGTGGAGATCCTCCGCGGTATCGATTTCGAGCTTTTCCCCGGGGAAACGGTGAGCGTCGTGGGGCCTTCCGGGGCCGGCAAGACCACCCTGCTCATGATCGTCGGCGGCCTCGAACGGCCCTCCCGCGGGCAGGTCACGGTGGCCGGCCACGATCTCGGCACCCTGGACGAGGACGGGCTCGCGCGATTCCGGGGCAGGCACGTCGGAATCGTCTTCCAGGCCTTCCATCTCATTCCCACCATGACCGCGATCGAGAACGTGGCCACACCGCGCGAGCTCGCCGGCGAGCCGGATGCCTTCGAGCGCGCCCGCGCCGAGCTGGCCGCGGTGGGCCTCGGGCACCGGCCGGGACACTACCCCGGCGAGCTCTCCGGAGGCGAGCAGCAGCGGGTGGCGATCGCCCGCGCCCTCGTCAACCGGCCAAACCTTCTTCTCGCCGACGAGCCCACCGGCAACCTTGACGCGGTGACCGGCGGGCAGGTGATGGACCATCTGTTCGCACGCAGCCGCGACAGCGGCACCACGCTGATGCTGATCACCCACGAGGCGCGGCTGGCCGGCCTGTGCGACCGGACCATCCGCATGGTGGACGGCCGGATCGATGCGCCGGGCGGGGAATCCGGGGCGCCGGTCGTCGCCGATGCGGCCGTTGCGCGGTCCGCGCGCCGGTGAACGCGGTGCGGTCCGTCGCGCTTCGGCTCGCCTGGCGGGAGCTGCGCCACGGCGCGCGGGCGTTGCGCGGGTTCGGGGTCTTTCTCGGGTGCCTCGCCCTCGGGGTCGCCGCCATCGCCGGAGTGCAGTCGACCGCGAGCTCGATCGTCACCGGCCTGCGGGCGGACGGGAGGGAGATCCTCGGGGGCGACCTCGCGCTGCGCTCCGTCTACCGGGACCTCGCACCGGACGACCGTCTCCGGCTGGCGCAGGTGGCGGAGACGATCACGCACTTCGCGGAGATGCGCACCATGGTCCGCCGTCCGGGCGCCGAGGCGAGCGTCCTCGTGGAGCTCAAGGCGGTGGACGACCGGTATCCGCTGTTCGGCCGCCTCGAAACGAGACGAGGCGACGGCGGGCGCGCCGCCCTCGCGGCGGCGCTGGCGCGAGCCGGCGCGGCGTGGGGCGCGCTGGTGGACCCCGCCCTCGCCGAACGTCTCGAGCTCGACGAAGGCGACGCGCTCGTCGTCGGCGGAGTCCGTTTCGAGGTGCGGGGGATCATCGAGCGCGAGCCCGACCGGGCCGGCTCCGGGGCGCCGTTCGGATTCTGGCCGCGGGTCCTGGTGAGCCTCGATGCGCTCGCGGCCACGGAGCTGCTGCGTGAAGGCAGCCTCGTCCATCACCAGTACGCGGTGCGCCTGGCGCCGGGCGCCAGCCTGGAGGAGGTGCGGTCGGGGGTGGGCGAGCGGCTCGGGCAGTCGGGCTGGCAGGTGCGCACCCATGACGACGCGGCACCCGGAATCCAGCGGATGATCGAGCGGCTCGGCTCGTTCCTGAGCCTGGTCGGTCTGACCGCGTTGCTGGTCGGAGGCGTCGGGGTCGGCAACGCGGTGCGGGCCTGGCTGGACACGAGGCTCGGGGTCATCGCGACCCTGAAGTGCATCGGCGCATCGCGTTCGGTGGTGTTCAGGACCTATCTCTCCCAGCTTACGGTGATCGCGGGGCTCGGGGTCCTCGCCGGTCTTGCGGTGGGGGCGCTCGCGCCGGTGGCGGTCGGCGGGCTGCTCGAGACGCTGCTGCCGGTTCCGATCGCGCTCGGCATCTATCCGGACGTGCTCGCGCTCGCGGTCGCGTTCGGTCTCCTGACCGCGGTGACGTTTACGGTGTGGCCGCTCTCCCGGGCCCACGAGACTCCGGCGGTGGCGCTGTTCCGGGGGGTCGGGCTCGGGGTTCGCCCCGGGCGCCGGGTCCACCTCGCAGCGGCGCTTGCGGGCGGAGCGGCGCTCGCCGTCCTCGCCGTCGCGGCCGCCCCCGACCGGTGGTTCGCGGTGTGGTTCATCGTCGGGTCGGCGATGCTGCTGCTCGTCTTTCGCGCCGCTGGATGGGCGGTGGTGCGGGCGGCGCGCGCGGCGCAAGGCGCTGCCGGCCCCGGGTCGGAGTCCGGGAGGCGGGACGAGCCGCCACCGCACGACCCGGTCGGCACGACGGCGCCGTCGCGCCCGTCCGTCCAGTCGTCCGGCGAAGGCCACGTGGCCGCCCGGTTCAATGCACTGTCGCGCACGCCCGTCCGGCCGTCCGATGAAGGCCACGTGGCCACCCGGCACGACGCACCGTCGCGCACGCCCGTCCGTCCGTCCGGCGAAGGCCATGTGGTCGCCCGGCACGATGCACCGTCACGCCCGTCCGTCCGGTCGTCCGGCGAAGGCCACGTGGTCACCCGGCACGACGCACCGTCGCGCCCGTCCGTCCGGCCGTCCGGCGAAGGCCACGTGGCCGCCCGACTCAATGCACTGTCGCGCACGCCCGTCCGGCCGTCCGATGAAGGCCACGTGGCCACCCGGCACGACGCACCGTCGCGCGCGCGCGGCCGACCGGTACGGTGGCGCCGTCTCCGGCCCGGGCCGCGGCTGCGGATGGCGCTCGCGAACCTTCACCGGCCGGGCAACGCGACGGCCGACATCGTGCTGTCGCTGGGACTCGGGCTGACGGTGCTCGTCGCGGTCGCACTGGTGGAAGGCAATCTCCGGCGCGACATCATGGGGTCCCTCCCCGAGGACGCGCCCGCCTTCTTCTTCGTGGGCGTGGAGGCGGATCGGATCGACCGTCTCGCCGAGGCCGTCACGGGGGTCCACGGCACCGACCGGTTCCGGTCCGTGCCGTTCCTGCGCGGGCGCATCGTCCGGGTGAACGGCCTCGACCCGGAGCAGGCGCTGGTGCGCGACGAGCACGCGTGGCTCATTCAGGGCGACCGCGGCCTCAGCTACGCGACCGTCGCGCCCGACAATCCGGTCGTCGACGGGGAGTGGTGGCCGCGGGACTATGCGGGACCGCCCCTGCTCTCGGTGGACGTCGACGTGATCGACGCATTCGATCTGGCGCTCGGCGACACCATCACCCTCAACGTTCTCGGCCGTGAGGTCACGGCCGAAGTCCGGCACGTGCGGCGGGTCGAGTGGCAGGCCATGCAGGTCAACTTCGCGTTGCTGCTGTCGCCCGAGCCGCTGCGTCGTGCGCCCCACAGCTACGTGGCCACGGTGGGTGCGACTCCCGAGGCGGAGGTGCTCGTCGAGCGGACCCTGGTGCGCGAGTTCCCGCAGGTCACCACGGTGCGGGTGCGCGAAGCCCTCGGGCGGGTCGTGGAGCTGATGGGCGGCATCGCCGCGGCCGCCCGCGGAGTCGGCGGGGTGACGCTGCTCTCGGGCGCCCTGGTGCTGGCCGGCGCGGTCGCGGCCGGGCATCGGCGGCGCACCTACGAGAGCGTGGTGCTCAAGGTTCTGGGAGTGGGCCGGCGCGACGTGATCCTCATCCACGCGGCGGAGTTCGCGCTGCTGGGTCTCGTGACCGGAGTCATCGCGGCCGTCGCCGGAACGGTGACGGCGTGGGGGGTGACCACCCGGGTGCTGGATCAGGACTGGACGTTCCTGCCGGGAACGGTCGCGGGCACCGTCGCGTTCTGCATCCTGCTGACCTTGGGCCTCGGACTCGCCGGCACCTGGCGGGCGCTCGGGGAATCCGCATCGCCCCATCTCCGGAACGAATAGCGGTCCCGTCCGTCGCGCGGTCGCGGAATTCCGGGCCGCGGTGGCTGCCGTACCCGGAGCGGGACGAGGCGGCCACTCGCGGTGACGAGAGGGCGACGAGAGGGCGACGAGAGGGCGACGGGAAGAGGCGTGCCCGCGCGGTGGGCCGGATTTCGTCCCGCCCGTCGCGCGGTTCCGGAATTCCGAACCGTGGTGGCTGCCGTACCCGGAACGGGGCGAGGCGGCCACCCGCGGCGACGAGAGGGCGACGGGAAGAGGCGTGCCCGCGCGGCGGGCCGGATTCCGTCCCGCCCGTCGCGCGGTCGCGGAATTCCGGGCCGTGGTGGCTGCCGTATCCGGAACGGGGCGAGGCGGCCACCCGCGGTGACGAGAGGGCGACGAGAGGGCGACGAGAGGGCGACGAGAGGGCGACGAGAGGGCGACGAGAGGGCGACGAGAGGGCGACGAGAGGGCGACGAGAGGGCGACGGGAAGAGGCGTGCCCGCGCGGTGGGCCGGATTCCGGTTCGGCGTCGCCGGCGGACGGGTCAGGTGTCGATGACGGTGTACAGCCCGCTGTGGTCCAGATCGCCGCCGCCGGATGCGATGAGCCGATCGTAGAGGTCGCGCGACAGCGCGGTCGCCGGCAGCTCCAGTCCGATGGACGCCGCAAGGTCGAGCGCCTGCTGCATGTCCTTGCGCTGGGTCGTGGCCTTTCCGCCCGGAACGAAGGCGCCGTCGATCATGCGCTGGCCGTGCACCTCGAGGATGCGCGACGCCGCGAACCCGCCTTGGAGCGCCTCGCGTACCCTGGCCGGGTCCGCGCCGGCGCGCTTCGCCAGCGCCAGCGCCTCCGCGACCGCACCGATGGTGAGGCCGACCACGATCTGGTTCGCGGCCTTGGCGATCTGGCCCGCGCCGACATCGCCGACATGGGTCACGCTCGCGCCCATCACTTCGAAACAGGGCATCGCGCGGGCGATCGCCTCCTGCGAGCCTCCCGCCATGATCGACAACGTGCCGGCCTTCGCTCCGATCTCACCGCCCGACACCGGGGCATCGACGTAGCTCGCTCCGCGGGCCTCGATCGTTTGCGCGAGCTCGCGGGTCGCCGCCACCGCGGTGGTGCCCATGTCGATCACCAGCCCGCCCGGCGCGATGCCGCTCGCGACACCGTCGTGCGCGCCGACGATCCGTTCCACCGCCGGGGTGTCCGTCGCCATCACGATGACCACGGACGCGCGCCCGGCCACCTCGCACGGGGAACGGGCGGGGGAGAGCCCTTCGGTCGCGAGCGCATCCACCACCGCCCGGCTCCGGTTGTGGATGACGACCTCGGCTCCCGCCGCGTGGAGGTTCAGGGCCATCGGCCGGCCCATCAGTCCGAGGCCGATGAAGCCGACGACGTGTCCGGACAGGGAGCCGCTCATGGCGCGCGCCTCGTGCTTCCAGTGAACGATGGCGCGCGAGTATACGAGGGCAGGGACGGATGGGTCGGAGATCGGTACGCGCACGGAGCGTCCGTCACCTTCCAGGCCGGGGATGCCACGGCCACGTGGAGATCGGTACGCGCACGAAGCGTCCCGCGGCGGGCGAGGTTCCGGACCGGGTGGTGACCGGAGATCGGTATGCGCACGGAGCGTCCTGTCGCGATACCCCGGGGGTACGCTCACCGAATGGAGATCGGTATGCGCACGAAGCCATCCCGCGGCGGGCGAGGCTTCGGACCGGGTGGTGACCGGAAATTCGGTACGTGCACGAAGCGTCCCGCCGGTGCCGCGGTGTCCACGACCGTCCCGTGGCATCGCCGCCTGCGGCCGGTGCGCCCGCGGGTGCGGTGGACACGGCTACCTCTGCGTGTCCAACAGGACCTCGACTTGCGGCCGGTGCTCCCGCGGGTGCGGCGGACCCCGTGTGCTCGATCGTTGCATGGTCCCGGGCCGGCTGGCCCGTCCGGAGGGATTGCCGGACAATGGACCGGTGTCGTCGGCGCTCCGTGGCGCGTATCCGGCGACCACACGGGACAGCCCCGGATGCCGAACAAGACCTCGAAGAAGTTCGCTGCCGCCTTTCGCGCTGCCTCCGGCGCGGAATGCCCGGAGCCGGCGCCCGCTCCGGAACGCGCCGGTGCGCACGGCGCCCTCGCGCAAGCGGGAGGCACGAATGCCCGGGCCAGCCACGCTCCGGAACACGCTCGCGCGGCCGGCACCCTCGTGCACATCGACATCGATCGCCAGCGCCTGGAGCTGTACGTACACGGCGAGGTGCGCAGGACCTATCCCGTGTCCACCGCCGCCAACGGCCCCGGCGAGCAGGAAGGCAGTGAATGCACTCCGCGGGGATGGCACGTGATCCGCGCCCGGATCGGCGCCGGCGCCGATCCGGGCACCGTCTTCGTCGGCCGGAGACCGACGGGTGAACGCCACACGCCGGCGCTCGGGGCCGCGCACCCCGGGCGCGACTGGATCCTCACCCGGATCCTGTGGCTCTCCGGCACCGAGCCCGGCCGGAACCGCCTGGGCCGCGTCGACACCATGCGCCGCTACATCTACATCCACGGCTGTCCGGACGACGTCGACATCACGCGCCCCGGCTCCCATGGCTGCATCCGCATGCGCAACGACGACGTCATCGATCTGTTCGACCGGGTGGAGGCGGGCACCAGGGTGCTGATCGAAGCGCCGGCGCCGGGGCGACCCGCAGCGGACCGACCCGCAGCGGACCGACCCGCAGCAGACCGACCCGCAGCGGACCGACCCGCAGCAGACCGACCCGCAGCGGACTGATCCGCGGGTCCGTGCCGTCCGGACACCCACCGGTGCCGCGAGCGGGATTCCGGCGCGCGCCGCCCTCCATGTGGCCGTCATGCACCGTCACCGCATCCACGGGCTCCCGGGCATCGATCGCGGAATCGGCGCCGTTCCCGGCACCGGATGCGTGCATCGGCACGCATGGACGAGTCGTCGAAATCCCGGACATTCCCGTGCGCCGACATGAGACCGTTCACCTCCACGGCATCGATGCATGGACGAGTCGTCGATGTTCCGGACGTTCCCGCGGGACCGCCGATTGCCTACAATACAGCCCCTCGCGCGGGACGTCCGTTTCGCGCCCGGAGAGGTGCCGGAGCGGCCGAACGGGGCTGACTCGAAATCAGTTGTCCCTTCCGGGGGACCGGGGGTTCGAATCCCTCCCTCTCCGCCATCATTTCTTCAACGGTTCGTTTTGCAGGCGGTTTCCCCGTGCTCCGGGCCATGTTTCACCCCGTGTACCACGGACGGCATCGCACGTGACCGGGTCGCGTCGGACATTGCGCCGTGCTTTCGCCCGCTTCGCCGCCGGCTCCGTCCCGCTACCTCGTCGAGACGTCACCGCCTTCGCTCGGCACTGCGATGACGCAGTCGACCGGCTTGCCGGCGTCCCCGAGCGGGGAGAGCCCGTACCGCGCCTCCGCCGCATCCGCCCGCCGGCGCGAGCGTGTCCGCGAACGCGATTGCCGGTACCCTCCCGGTCCGTCACGGACGAGCCCTGCCTGGAGACCCCCGCCATGCCCCATTCCACGTACCTGCCCCACCGCATGGGCAACGCCGTCATCGACCCCACGGGACGCTTCGAAGCGGGGTCGTTCCAATCCTTCACCCTCACCTACACCGCCGGCTACTTCGGCATCGACGACACCGGCAGCATCAAGATCGCGCACCGGTTCGCGGGCGACATGGGCAAGCCGCAATTCGACGACCCGGGCGCGCCCAACTACGTCACCGCGGAGGCGAGCAACGGAGCGGTGCTCGACGTGCGCTACGAGGGGAAGATGAACATCCGCCCGTGGGACAAGACGCTCTACATCCAGGTGGTGCGCGGGTTCCTGCGCGAGGGGGACCGGATCATCGTGCGCTTCGGCGACCCGCGGCAGGGGTCGCCGGGGATGCGGCTGCAGACGTTCTGCGAATCGACGTTCGAGTTCCGGGTGCTGGTCGACGCCATCGCCACCTGCAACTACGTCGAGCTGCCGGTGCAGCCGGAGATCGCCATCGTTCCCGCGCCGCCGGTGCGGTGGAAGGCGGTCCTGCCCACCGAGCGGGTCGCCGGAGAGCGGTTCCGCCTGTGCCTGAAGGGCGAGGATCCTTGGGGCAATCCGAGCGACCAGTGCGATCTGGTGGCGAGCCTGCGCTCGAACCTGCCGGTCGGCGGGTTGCCCGAAACGGTGCGGTTCACGCCGGGCGGGTTCGCGGTGGTGGTCGACGATCTCTCGGTCGGAGCACCGGGCGACCTCCGGATCGAGATGCTCGGTCCCGACGGCGCCGTGCTCGCCCGCTCGAACCCGCTGCGCATCTCGGAATCGATGACGCTGAAGCCGTACTGGGGCGATCTGCACGGCCAGTCCGAGGAGACCATCGGAACCAACTCCGCCCGCGAATTCTTCGAGTTCGCGCGCGACCGGGCGTTCCTCGACGTGTGCAGCCACCAGGGCAACGACTTCCAGATCACCACCGCGTTCTGGAACCACCTGAACGACCTCACCGCCGAGTTCAACGACGACGGGCGGTTCATCGCGTTCCCCGGCTACGAGTGGTCGGGCAACACCGGGCTGGGTGGCGACCGCAACGTGCTCTTCCTCGACGAGGGTCGCCAGATCCACCGCTCCTCGCACGCACTGGTCGACGACCTCTCCGACCTCGAGACCGACGCCAACTCCGCCGAGGACCTGTTCGAAGCCCTCAAGGACGAGGACTGCGTGGTGTTCGCCCATATCGGCGGGCGGTACGCGGACATCAGGATGAGCCACGATGCGCGCCTCGAGCGCGCGGTGGAGGTGCACTCCGCGTGGGGCACGTTCGAGTGGCTGGTGCACGACGCGATGGAGCAGGGCTACCGGGTCGGCATCTGCGCGAACAGCGACGGGCACAAGGGCCGGCCCGGCGCGAGCCATCCCGGCGCGACGTCCTTCGGCGCCTACGGGGGCCTCACCTGCCTGCTGGCCACGGACCTCACGCGCCAGGCGCTCGCGGACTGCTTCCGGGCGCGCCACTTCTACGGCACCACCGGCTGCCGGATGCTCCTCGACACCCGCGCGCGGTTCGACAACGACGCGGAGCGCTTCTCCGACGATCCGAACCTGGGTCCGACCACGAGCGAGATGGCGCGGGAGGCGATGATGGGCGACGTGGTCCGTTCGGACGACGCGCAGGTGACGTTCACGATCGAGGCGGTGACGCAGGCGCCGATCGAACGCATCGAGATCCGCAACGCCCTGAAGACCCTGGAAGTGTTCCGGCCGTTCGCCGAAGCGGACCTCGGCCGCCGCATCCGGGTCGTCTGGGAGGGTTCGGAGTACCGCGGGCGCGGCCGGCAGACGATCTGGGACGGCGGCGCCACCCTCGAAGGCAACGCCTTCGAGCGGCTCGCACCGATCAACCACTACAACCTCGACAAGCGGTTCGAGCAGACCGCGCCGGACGCGGTCGAGTGGACCGCGCTCACCACCGGCGGCTTCGGCGGCTTCGATGCCTGGCTCGCCGACCCGCGCGCCGGCACCCTGCGCATCGACACCGCCCTGGTCAAGGCCGCGATCCCGATCGCGGACATCGGCCGCGAGGACGTCGTCCACGACGCCGGCGGCATCCAGCGCCGCATCCGGGTGTTCCGCATGCCCGACGACAACCCCCACACGAGGGTCGGGATCGAGCGCCGGGTCACGCTCGAGAAGGGTGTCGACAACGCGCTCTACGTCTACATCGTCTGCGAGGACGGGCACCAGATCTGGTCGAGCCCGATCTACGTCTTCGACGGGACGGCGCCGTAGGGCCGGCCGCCGCGGAGACGGCCGCGCCCGGGGCGCCAAGGCCAGCCCGCACCACTGACTGGCGCGCAACCGCCTTCCGGGGCCGTGCCCGGGGCGCCGGAGCGAACCCGCACCGCCGACCGGCGCGCAATTGCCTTCCGGGGCCGTGCCCGGGGCGTCAGGGTGAGCCCGCACCGCCGACCGGCGCGCAACTGTCTTCCGGGGCCGCGCCCGGGGCGTCAGGGTGAGCCCGCACCGTCGACCGGCGCGCAATTGCCTTCCGGGGCCGTGCCCGGGGCGCCGGAGTGGGCCCTTCCGGCCGGGCGCCAGATGCGGGAACGGCACCACCGGGCCACGATCGACGGACGCATCACGCCGGCGGCGTTGCGAATCATCCTTCGGGCAGGCAGTGTTCCGGGTCGCGGTGAAGAAGCCGGGCGCGGGTTCGCGAGCCGGCCCGGCTCGCAGGCCCGCGAACGGCCGCAGCCACGACGAGTGAAGGAGCCCAGGCACCATGATTGCAAACCAGCGCCACCTCTTCGATCTGCCCGACGACGTCGCGTACCTCAACTGCGCGTACATGGCGCCGCTCATGCGCCCGGTGGTCGAAGCGGGGGTTCGGGGGGTACGGCGCAAGGCGCGCCCGTGGGAGATCGCGGCCCCCGACTTCTTCTCCGATCTCGCCCATGCCCGCGGCCTCTTCGCGCGCGTCGTCAACGCCCGCGCGGAAGACATCGCGATCGTCCCGGCCGCGAGCTACGGCATGTCGGCGGCGGCCCGCAACCTGCCGCTCGCGGCCGGACAGACCATCGTGGTGCTCGCGGACCAGTTCCCGTCGAACCTCTATCCGTGGCGTGCGGCGGCGGCGCGCGAAGGCGCCGGGATCGTCACCGTCGATGCTCCCGACGGGGACCTGACCGCCGCGGTCCTCGCCGCGATCGACGAGCGCACCGCCATCGCCGCGTTGCCGCACTGCCGCTGGACCGACGGCGCGCTGCTCGACCTCGACGCGATTGGCGAGCGCGTGCGCGCGGTCGGCGCGGCACTCGTGCTCGACCTCACGCAGTCCGCCGGCGCCCTGCCGATCGACGTCGCGAGAGTGCGGCCCGCCTTCGCGGCGGCGGCGTGCTACAAGTGGCTGATGGGGCCGTATACGTTCGGGTTCCTCTACGTCCACCCGGACCACCACGACGGCGAGCCGCTGGAGTACGGCTGGGCCCCGCGCGCGGGCTCGGAGGACTTCGCCCGCCTCGTCGACTACCGCGACGAGTACGCGCCCGGCGCCCGGCGCTACGACATGGGCGAGCCGGCGAACTTCCATCTGGCGCCGATGGCGATCGCCGCGCTGGAGCAGGTCCTCGCCTGGGGAGTCGAGAACGTTGCGAGCACCCTGAGCGCGCGCACCGCGGCCATCGCCGACCGGGCGCGGGCGATCGGCCTCGGCTCGCAGCCGACGGAGCTGCGGGCCGGGCACTTCCTGGGGCTCCGGTTCGCGGAGGGCGTCCCGCCCGGCCTGCTCGATGCGCTCGCGCGCGAGAAGGTCTACGTGAGCGTGCGCGGAAGCTCGGTGCGCGTCACGCCCCATCTGTACAACACCGATGCGGACGTCGACCGGCTCTTCGCCGCGCTTGCGCGGGTGCTCCCCGCCGCGGCCTGAGCCCGCCGCCCGAGCCGCGCGCAGCGCCGCATCCGTGTCCGGCCAACGGGTCTGCGCTGTACCTGCTTCACGACCACGGCCAGCGTCCATACCAGGTCGCCGCATCCGTGTCCGGCCAATGGGGTCCGCGCTGTACCTGCTTCACGACCACGGCCAGCGTCCATACCAGATCGTCGCATCCGTGTTCGGCCAATGGAGTCTGCGCTTGTACAGTCACCGACCCAATCCATGGATTCCCACGTGGGTCCGGGCGGACTGCCGGCCCCACCGGTCCGGGCCGCATGGCCGTCGACCGGATTCGCGACCCGATCCGATGGGTCCCCGTTCCCCGTGTTCACGAGAGCGGGCATCCATGGAGCCCTGACCGATCACGGATGCGAAACACCCGGGAGCAGCGACTGCGATGACCGATCCCCGCCCGATGCTCGATCCCGCGATCGGCGACATCGCGGCCGCCGTGCGTGACGCGGGCGGCCGGGCCATCGTCGTGGGCGGCTGGGTACGCGATTGCCTCCTCGGCGTGTACTCGAAGGACATCGACATCGAAGTGTTCGGCCTCGATGCGGAGCGGCTCGAATCCCTTCTCGGGGGTTTCGGCAAGGTGCACGCGGTCGGACGCGCCTTCGGCGTGTTCCGGGTCGGCGACCTCGACATGGACTTCTCGCTCCCGCGGCGCGACAGCAAGCGCGGCCCCGGCCATCGCGGCTTCGACGTGGCTCCGGACCCGTCGCTCGATTTCGCCGAGGCCGCACGGCGCCGCGACCTCACCGTGAACAGCATCGGGATCGATCCGCTCACCGCCGAGGTGCTGGACCCGCACGGCGGGCGCAGGGATCTGGAGCGTCGCGTGCTGCGCGCGACCGATCCGGCGCACTTCCCCGAGGACCCGCTGCGCGGCTTGCGCGTCGCCCAGCTCGCGGCCCGGCTCGAGATGGCGCCGGACGACGAGCTGATCGCGCTGTGCCGGACCCTGGACCTGAGCGAGCTGTCCGGTGAGCGGGTGTTCGAAGAGTTCAGGAAGCTGCTGCTGCGCGCGGCGAAGCCTTCGCTCGGCTTCAAGGTGCTGGAGGATACCGGCCAGCTCCGCTCCTTCCCCGAGCTCGACGCGCTGCGCGGCGTCCCCCAGGACCCCGAGTGGCACCCGGAAGGTGACGTATGGGTGCACACCCTCATGGTCCTGGACGTGGCGGCCTCCCTGCGCGCCGGAGACGGCATCGGCCGCGACGGCACCGGGGAGGACGATGCGGAGTGCGTGGACCGGCCGATGACGACACCGGCGTCCCCGCACGGCGCCGACGCCGGCGAGGACGACCCGGAGCGCACGATTCGATCGACGACGGCTCTCCCGCGCGACGGCGCCGGTGAGGATCTCGCACTGATGTTCGGTGCGCTCTGCCACGACCTCGGCAAGCCGGGCACCACTGCCCTGATCGATGGCCGGATCCGCTCCCTCCGGCACGATGTCGAAGGGATCGTGCCGACCCGCGCGCTGCTCGGGCGGATGCGGGCGCCGGGCGCGCTCACCGACCAGGTTGCGGCGCTCGTCGAGCACCACCTTGCGCCGGCCTCGTTCATCAGGAACGGCGCGACCGCGAAAGGCTACCGGCGCCTCGCCCGCAAGCTCGAACGCGCCGGCGTGAGCGTCGAGCTGCTCGTGAGGGTCGCGCGCGCCGACCACCTCGGGCGCACCACCGCCGACGCGCTCGCCGGCCGCTTCGACGCCGGCGACGCCTTCCTCGCCGCCGCCCGCGCCTGTCGCGTCGACCGCGCCGCGCCGCGCGACGTGGTCCTCGGCCGGCACCTGATCGAGCGCGGGCTGTCCCCCGGCCCCGGATTCGCTCCGATCCTCGAACGTTGCCGGGACATCCAGGACGAGACGGGCTGGACCGATCCGGGCCGGATCCTCGATCAGGCGCTCGCCGGGGACTGACCAGTACGGGCCGGAGCAGCCGCGTTGCGCGAACAGGAAGGGAGCTCTCGCCCGTGCGGGCGAACGACAGCCTCCGCACGCTCGGGGGAGACGATCCGCATGGTTTCCTTCGGGATCATCCGGCACCGCCTGTCGTTCACGTCGTCATGCGCCGGGCTTCCATAGAGAAATACAGGGCGTGAAGATGATTGAGAAAGCGGTATCCGCCCTGGATTTCAGGATCTGCTTCCAGTATCCCCAGATCTCTCATGCGGCGCAGAAAATTGTCCAGAACCTTCTTCTCCGTACCTGTCAGGCGTTGCAGAAGCTCACCCCTGCGGAAGTACATTTCAGGCGGGTCCGCTATCTTGCGGAGGATGGAGCGATAGCGATCGCTGCGGACAGCTTTGAAAACTTTGGGCTCCAGCATTTTTCTCCCGATGACCTCGGCCGCCGTGAGAATGCCGAGAGCGATTTCTTCATCCTCGATCTTCGGCCTGCGAGCGATACGCCAAACGGCGTCTCCGATTTCATGCGCCAGAACCGGCAATCCGCCGGAGTACCGTACGAGTAGCTGCAAGTGCTCTTCCGAGATGTCCGCATTGCCGGCGAGGAATGAATCCCGGTAGAAATCAAACGTTTCCTCGTTGGACCATGGAGCGATGTCGAACAGTTCGAAGACACGGTCCAGAGACGGTTGACCCGCTACCAGCTCGTGACGCCGCTGTTCAAGGCCCACTACGAGGATGCAGAGCCTCGTCGCTTCCCGGGCCGTGGCGATCTCGTCCACGGTGCTTTTCAGCCAGTTGGCGAAGTCGCTGGAACCCGCCAGCCCGTTGATGTCGTCGAGAATCAGGAAGAGCGATTTCCTGTGCTCCCCGATCTCGTCCAGCAATCGTCTGATGGACGGGACGAAGTGATGTTCCATGGCTGAGAGATCGCGATCGGCGAGGTTCAGCTCGAGCGAAATGCCGAAGAGGCCGACCTTGCGGACATGATCGCCGAAGAAATCTCTGACCTGCTTGTGCCAAGGCTTGTCGATGCTCTCCTTCAACAGGCGATCGAAGGTGCGTCGCAGCATCTCCTTCAGATCCTGAACGCCTCCCAGGAAGACATGGCACCCCATAGCGTCGTGTTCGCGCTCGACGAGGCGCAGGACGAAGGACGCGAGAGAGCTCTTGCCGATACCGCGTTCACCGCTGACGAAGCCGATCCCGAATCGACCCCGGGTGCTGCCGGCCACCATGCCGCTCAGGCGTTCGACTTCGGCGCTGCGGCCGACGAAGAACTCGATCGGTACGGGCTGTCCCGGCCTGAACGGACTCGATTCAGGGGTCATTGCACGGCACCGCGCTCGGACGAGAAGAAGGTCGCACCGACCCATGCCTCATCACCGGCCGATTCCCCGGGCGTAGCGCGGCTGAACATCGAAGCCTGCCGTTCACGTCCCCGTCCACGGGGCGCCGCGTCTTCCCGCACTTCCATCGGTTCGGTCATTGCGTTCACTTCCGGCCAATAGTGTTGCACCTTGGTGACCTTGCGTCACGGGAGCCGAGTGCCGCCGGCCTCGATGACGTGCCGGACCTTGCCAAGGACGATGCGGGCTCGACCGATGTCGTTCCCGGCCCGGAAAATCCTTTCGACGAGGGCATCGCCCAAGGGCTCGACGAGTTCGTGGCCCGCCGCCGTCGCGAGCTGCCGGACGAGGCGTTCCGAGAGGCGTACTGAACGGAGGAATCGAGCCGCCGCGCCGAGCCTCTCGCGGGCCGGAGTGACGCGCTCAGGCGCTCTCGTAGAGCCTCGTGAGCACGAACTCGCGGTGGCCCAAGGCCTCCGCCGCGGTGAGCCTTCCGTTCGCGGTGCGGAGCATCATCTCCAGCAGCGCGTCGCCGGCCTCGTCCGGCGTCATCTCCTTGCGCAGCAGGCCCGACACGTCGACGTCCACGTGCTCGCCCATGGTGCGCACGGTGCGCGGGTTCGCGCAGATCTTGACGTTCGGGAGGATGGGGTTGCCGATGATGTTGCCCTGGCCGGTGGGGAAGAAGTGCACCACGAACCCGGACGCGGCGCACAGGGTCACCATCTCCGCCGCGGCCGAGGACGAGTCCATGAACCACAGCCCCGGGCCGTCCGGTGTCTCCGCCTTGTCGAGCACCCCGTCGATCAGGCACTCGCGGCCGATCTTCTGGATGTTGCCGAGCGCCTTCTCCTCGATGGTGGTGAGCCCGCCCGCGATGTTGCCCTTGGTGGGCTGGGACTCCGAGAGATCGCTGGTCTTGTGCCGCTCGACGAGCTCCTGGTAGCGGTCGAACATGAACATGAACCGCTCGCGGACCTCGGGGGTGCGGCACCGGTCCGCCACCAGGTGCTCGCCGCCGGTGATCTCCGTGGTCTCCCCGAACACCAGGGTGGTGCCGTGCCGGTAGAGCTTGTCGAAGGCGTTGCCGACGGTGGGGTTGGCCCCGCAACCCGAGGTGGTGTCCGACTCCCCGCACTTGGTCGATACCCACAGGTCCGCGAGCGGCGTCTCCTCGCGGACGAGCTCCGACGCCCACTGCACGTACTCGCGCGCGGTCTTCGACGCCCGCATGATCGTCTCGTGGTCGCCATGCAGCTCGATGCCGTAGCCGGTGACCGGCTTGCCGGTCTCGGCGATGCCGTCCACCACGCGCCGGGTCCAGCCTTCCTCGATCCCGATCACCACCACCGCGGCGACGTTGGGGTTGGAGCCGGTGCCGATCAGGGTGCGGAAGTGCAGTTCCAGGTCCGCGCCGAACTGCAGGCGTCCGTAGGGGTGGGGGATCGCCATCGTGCCCTTGATGTTGTTCGCCACCGCCTCGCACGCCGCGTTCGAGAGGTCGTCGACGGGAAGGACGATCACGTGGTTGCGCACGCCCGTCCGGCCGTTCTCGCGGCGGTAGCCCCGGAACGTCGCGTTTGCCAGATCCATTGCCATGTCGTCGCCTCCTACCAGCGCTTGGTCTTGATGTTGTGCACGTGCGCGTGCTCGCCCACCGCGATGTCCGCCACCACCCGGCCGATGTCGACGCCGTACTTGATCACGGTGTCGCCGGTGCTCATCGGCTTGATCGCGAGCTTGTGCCCGATGGGGATGTCGCTCGCCGCCCTGAAGGCGATCTCCTTGTCCTGGTCCATGATCCAGCCGGTCAGCTCGGCTCCCGACTCGACCCCCTCGACCACGACGACCCCGACGCTGTCGCCCTCGTCATGCACCACGAAATCGATCATTGCGTTCCTCCGTTCCTGATTGTCGCGCCTCTCGACCGGCGCGGACTATAGCGCCGTTTGCGTTGCCGTGCGGCCCGGCATGGCCGGCACCGGCCTCCGGATCTTCGGGATGCCGTTCCGGAGCCGCCCCGGTGCCGGCTCTCGTACTTCCTCACCGGGGGTACCGGCCTCCGGATCTTCGGAATGCCGTTCCCGGAACGGCGGGAGGTTCCCACCTCCCGCTACGGCATCGCTGGCCATCCCGGCGGGGCGGATGGCAAGCTCTCCCACCGGGGTCGTGCACGGATGTGCCCGGAGGAGGAGCATACGCAATGGCGGACAGGATGATCGCCGTCTTCCACGGCCGGGACTCCACCGCCGGCAAGCTCGGCGAGCGCCTTGCCGCCCGCGGCTTCGAGGTCGACGCCCGCCGGCCGTGCCACGGCGACACGCTGCCCGGGGACCTGTCCGGGTACGCCGCGGCCATCGTGTTCGGCGGGCCGCAGAGTGCGAACGACGACCACGATCCCGGCATCCGGGCCGAGCTCGACTGGCTCGAAGGCGTTGCGCTGCCGAGCGGCGTGCCGCTGCTCGGGATCTGCTTGGGCGGCCAGCAGATCGCCCGGGTGCTCGGCGCGCGGGTCGGACCCCATCCGGACGGCCTGGTCGAGATCGGATACTGCGAGGTGCGTCCGACCGGGCGTTGCCCGCGGTTTCTGGCGGCGCCGACGATGTTCTACCAGTGGCACCGGGAGATGTTCGAGATCCCGCGCGACGCGGTCCACCTGGCGGAGAACGCCCTGTTTCCGGGCCAGGCGTTTCGATACCGGGAGCATGTGTACGGCATCGAGTTCCACCCCGAGATGACCCGCGAGATGATCGAGTCGTGGTGCGGCCCGGACGATAGATCGGCGAGGCTCGACCGCCCCGGTGCCCAAGGCCGCGAGACCCAGCTCGAAGGCTACGCGCGCCACGCGGGCGCCAGCGAGCGGTGGCTCGACGGGTTTCTCGACCAGCTCCTGGGTTCGCCCGGAAACCGCGGCTCCCGGCCCGGACCCGTCGATGGTCGCCGGCGCGGTGGTGCCGGAGAAAGCGCCGGCCTGTCCGCGAAGGTCGGAGAAAGCGCGGACCCGTCCGCGAAGACGGGGTGACGTCACTCGGCCCCGACGCCGAACACGTGGAGCACGAACGCGTAGACGAGCGCGGTCTCCTCGAGCCGGTCGAACCGTCCCGCCGCGCCCCCGTGCCCCGCCTCCATGTTGGTGTGCAGCACCAGCAGGCGATCGTCGGTCCTGGTCGCCCGGAGCTTCGCCACCCACTTCGCGGGCTCCCACCAGGTGACGCGGGGGTCGGTGAGTCCGGCGGTGGCGATGATGTGCGGGTAGTCCTTCGCCTCGACGTTGTCGTAGGGGCTGTACGCGGCGATGCGGTCGTACGCCGCCTCGCTCTCGATCGGGTTGCCCCACTCCGGCCACTCCGGCGGGGTGAGCGGCAGGGTGTCGTCGCAGATGGTGTTGAGCACGTCGACGAACGGCACCTCGGCGACCACCGCGTGGAACAGCTCCGGCGCCATGTTCGCGCACGCTCCGACCAGCAGGCCCCCGGCGCTGCCGCCGTGGATGGCGATGCGGCCGCGGCGGGTGAAGCCGCGATCGGCGAGCGCGTGGGCGGCCGCGATGAAGTCGTGGAAGGTGTTGGTCTTCTTCTCGAGCTTGCCGCCGGTGTACCAGGCGTAGCCGCGCTCGGTGCCGCCGCGCACGTGCGCGATGGCGTAGACGAAGCCCCGGTCGACGAGGCTCAGGCGCGTGGTGCCGAACGATGCCGGCATCGACATTCCGTAGGACCCGTACCCGTAGAGGAGCAGGGGCGCGGAGCCGTCGATGGCGGTGTCCTTGCGATGAAGCACCGAAACGGGCACCGCCTCCCCGTCGTGCGACACGGCCATGATGCGGCGGGTGACGTAGTCGGCGGGGTCGTGGCCGCTCGGGACTTCCTGCACCTTGCGCACGATTCGCTCCCGGGTGCGCATGTCGTAGTCGAAGACGTGCTCGGGCGTGGTCATCGAGGAGTACGCGAACCGCAGCGTGTCGGTGTCGAACTCGTAGCCGCCGGCGAGTCCGAGGCTGTACGCCTCCTCCTCGAACGCGATCGCGTGCTCCTCGCCGCTTTCCAGGTCCCGCACCACGATGCGGGGCAGGGCGTTCTCGCGCTCCAGGCGCACCAGCCACCGCGCGTACACCTCGAAGCCGGTGATCAGGACCCCGGGGCGATGCGGCACGAGATCGACCCAGTGCGCGCGTCCCGGCGACGCGACCGGCGCCTCGACGATCCTGAAGTCCTCGGCGCCGTCGGCGTTGGTGAGGATGATGAGCCGGTCCCCGTGGTGGGAGACGTCGTACTCGGTGTTCGGGTCTCGCTCGGCGATCAGGACCGGCGCGGCATCGGGCCGCCCCGCCTCGATGAGCCGCACCTCGCTGGTGACGTGGTCGTGCGCGTCGATCACCACGAACCGGCGCGACTCGGTGAGCGCCACGTCGAGGAAGAACCCGGCGTCCGGCTCTTCGTAGACGACGGCGTCGGCCGCGGCTTCGGTGCCGAGGCGGTGGCGCAGCACCTTGCAGGGGCGGTGATTGTCGTCGAGCACGGTGCAGAACAGCGTCCGGTGGTCCGCGGCCCACGCGAACCCCCCCGAGCACCGCTCGATGACGTCGTCGAGCTCCTTCCCGGTCCCGAGATCCTTGACCTTCAGGGTGAAGAACTCCGACCCGTTCTCGTCGACGGTCCAGGCGAACCGCCGGTGGTTCAGGGAATGACCGTGGCCGCCCACGCGGTAGTAGCTCTTCCCCTCGGCTTCCGCGTCCCCGTCGAGCAGGATCTGCTCCCCGGCGGGGTCGCCGGCCGTGGCATCGGCGGCGGCGCCCGCGATGGGCCCGGAGAGGTCGCGGCTCTCGCCGTCCGCGGCGTCGCGGCCGGCGACGCCGGCCGGACGCCGGCACACTACCGGGTGCTGGCCGCCTTCACGATAGCGGTGGTAGTACTCCCATCCGCCGTCCCTCGCGGGGACACTGGAGTCGTCCTCCCTGATGCGGCCGCGGAACTCGTCGAAGAGCGCGGTGCGGAGCGCCTCGGCGGGTGCGAGCGCCGCATCCTTGTAGGCGTTCTCCGCTTCGAGGTAGGCCCGGATGTCCGCGCGCAGGACCGCCGGATCGCGCATCACCTGCTGCCAGTGCTCGTCCCTGAGCCAGGCGTAGTCGTCGGTGCGGCGGCGGCCGTGCAGGGGGGAACGGACGGCCGGCTTGCGGGGCGCAATCGGGGGGGTCGATGACATTCGTGGAATTTCCTTGCCGTATGTTCGAAACGTTCCTTTGACCGGATTCGGCGACCGGGTTCCTGGTCGGGGCGGGCGATCGCGGCGGGACATGCCGAACGCTCGCCCCGCCAGCGGCCCTGCCGGGAGAGCGCGGTGCGAAATGTTCCATCCGTCGCGGGCGATGGCAAGGGTTCGGCGCCGGGCGCCCGATGGCGGACAGACGGCGCGCCCGGGCACCGGACGTGGCGTATCCGGATGATGAAGTGACATGATTGGCGACGACCCGCATCGCCGCCACTGGGCGATGCATCGGGAATGGCGACGCCGCACCGGACGCGAACGATGACGGACGATACCGCCCCGACCGCAAGCGGGAAGCGCATGGCGCGGGACTACTTCTTCCCGACGCCGGTCTACTACACCGATCTTGCCCGGGCGCAGGACCTCAACGCGCGTCTCGTCGCGGACATCCGCGCATGGCGGGACCGGGACCCCGGCGGGACGTTCCGGTCGAACACGCCGCAGCTCGGCGGTTGGCACAGCGCGACCGACATGCACCTGCGAGCGGAGTTCACCGGCCTCACCCGCGAGATCTTCGAGCTGATGCACGGCGTGTTCACGGACCAGGGCTACGACGACGACTACGAGCCGGTGTGCGACTCGATGTGGGCGAACGTGAATCCGCGCGGCGCCTTCAATCGCCATCACACCCATCCGCACGCGCTGTGGAGCGGGGTCTACTACGTCCGCGCCCCCGACGACTGCGGCCTGCTCTGCCTCACCGACCCCCGCCCCCAAGCCCACGTGATCACTCCGTACTTCGATCCGAAGCGCCGCTCCCCGCACACCTGGGCGGAAGCCTTTTACCAGCCGGTGGCCGGGCGCCTCATCGCCTTTCCCGGATGGCTCGTCCACTCCACGCACCCGAACATGGCGAGTGCCGACCCGGCGACGGCCCGGGCCCCGGCCCCGGACGACGACGGGAACGCGCCGGGCGACAGCGCGGCGGCGGACGAGGAAGGTGTCCGCGGCGCCGAGCGAATCAGCGTCAGCTTCAATTTCCGGCAGCGGCGCAAGGACCTCGCTCCCGCCGCCGCCCCGGCCAACGAGGTGGTGCGGGCGGACCTGCTGTCGAGATAGGCGCCGGCGTCGGTCGACGAATCAGGCCCGGGCTCCGTCCAGGTGCGGCGCGCGCATGAACGCCACCGCGACGGCGCACGCGACCGGAATCGCGGCCAGGGCCACCAGCGTGCCGCCGTAGCCGCCGAAATGGTCGTATCCGAATCCGAGGGGAATCGGACCCACCGACGCGCCGATCACGGCGCCCATCTGGGCGAACCCCTGAATCGATCCGAGATGCCGGCGGCCGAAGAACTTCGGCCAGACGAAGGTGAAGTGCGCGTGCATCGCCGCGTTGGCCACTCCGAAGAGGACGCTGAACACGATGGCGCTGCGGAGGTCGCTCACCAAGCTCATCGCGACGAGCGAGACGCCGACCGACAGCAGCGCCGCCGCATAGAGCGGCTTCGTGGGATACCGGTCGAGCAGGATGCCGACGAGGGGCGTCGCGATCACCATGATCACGGCGGAGATGGAGAACATCGAGGCCGCGGTGGCGGCGTCGAGACCCTGGGCCTCGAACACCGATACCTGGTGGAAGAACATCGCGGTCACCAGCGCCGAGAACGAGCAGTTGGACGCCAGGATGATCCGGAACGCGCCGGTGCGCTTCGCTTCGGGAAGGCTCAGGCCGACCACGGCGCCGTCGCCCGGGACTTCCGGGCGCGGCGGCGCGGCGTCCCCGGCCGGTCCGTCGGGTCCGTCGGGCCGGAGTCCGAGCGCCTCCGGCCGGTCGAAGACGAGCAGCAGGACCGGCGGCAGCAGCAACAGCCACGTCGCCACTCCCATCGCCACCCACGCCATCCGCCAGCCGAAGGCATCGGTCAGCCACTGCGCGAGCGGCGGATGCACCGCGACGCTCAGCGAGAATCCGAGCACGATCAGGCTGAGGGCGAGGCCGCGCCTGCGGTCGAACCACTGCGACGCGAGGTTCCCCGCGCAGAGCATCAGCGAGCCCTGCCCGAAGAATCGCAGCGCGGCGAACCCGAAGGTCAGCAGCACGAATCCGTTGACCGCACCGAACGCGACCGCCGCGGTCCCGAACGCGGCCCCCACCCCGATCAGCACGGTGCGCACGCCGTGGCGGTCGACCAGCCTCCCGATGTGCGGCAATCCGAAGGCGGCGACCAGGGTGGCGAACGCATAGGCGCTCGCCACCGAGGTCCGGGAGATGCCCAGATCCTCGGAGATCGGCAGCAGGAAGACGCTGAAGGTATGCGACTGTCCGGGGCCGCTCGCGAACATCGCGAGCGAGGCGATGGCGAGCATCGCCCAGCCGTAGAAGAACCGGTCGTTGACCCGAAGCGCGAGTGACTGTCGAGCGGTGATGGTGGCGGCCCCTCCCCGGGAGGGGCGCAATGGTGGAGAGTCCGCGCAGGCGTCGCAAGGGTGCGGCGGAGGGAACGCGCCGCCGGACGCCGGGACGGGGAGCGTCCGATCCGCGACGCCGTGGCATCCGGTTCCGGAGCGACCCTGCCCCGGCTCGCGAGGCACGGCCGGGGCGGCTCTTGCCGGCTTCGGCAGATGGGCCGGAGGATTCCGGTCGGGGAGGGAGGGCCGACCGCAGAGCCTCCGGCCCCTGCCGAACCGTTGGCGGCGCCGTCGCGTCAGGCGGCGAGCGCCGGCGGCTTCGCGTCACCGTTGACGGTGCTTCCGCGATGCCGTGGCATCCGGTTCCGGAGCGACCCTGCCCCGGTTCGCGAGGCACGGTCGCGGCGGTTCTTGCCGGCTTCGGCAGACGGGCCGGAGGATTCCGGTCGGGGAGGGAGGGCCGACCGCAGAGCCTCCGGCCCCTGCCGAACCGTTGACGGCGCCGTCGCGTCAGGCGGCGAGTGCCGGCGGCTTCGCGTCGTTCGCGGTGTCGCCGCGATACTCCGGCGGACACGTCCCGGAGGGGATGGTCCGCCGCGGCGCCTCGCCGCTCGGTGCGATCAGCCCCTGCGCGATCATGGGGATCTGCCCGCGGTCGATGCCGATGTCGGAAAGCAGGTGGTCGTCGAGCCGCCGGAGCTGCGCGATCGTCCGTCGCTTGCGGAGCGCAGCGGCAATCCGGCGGTATGCGACGGCCCCGATCCGGGCGAGAAAACGTCCCGCCACACCGAGCGCGTGGCCGACCGCCTCGGACTGGAGCCGGCGGGCGCGCACCGTGTACAGCAGGTAGTACACGCGCGGATCATGCGCAAGCCACAGCTCGCGCTCATGGTCTTTGAAGTCGTTCATGGTCTCCGTCCAGGTTCGTGTGGTTCCCGACTGGACAGATGGGGGTGGATCGCGTTCGACTCAATCGAGAATCACTCCGGGCTGTCTAAAGAAAAACTAATGCGACGCGCGTCCCTGGATCGATACGGAAACCGGCACTCCAGACACTTCTCCGGCCGTGGCTCGGCTCGGCTCGGCTCGCGCGGGTCGACGCGCCGCGGGCTCCACCGCGGCGGTCACCCCGCCGGCTCGGCCCGGCCCGGACGGGTCGACGCGCCGCAGGCTCCACCGCGGCGGCCACCCCGCCGGCTCGGCTCGGCCCGGGCGGGTCGACGGCAGGCCCCGGACGGCGGACGATCGGCCCGGGCGGGTCGCCGGCGGCCCGGCGGCCCGGAGATCGGAGGCCCGGAGGCCGGAGAGGACGATGCGGACGATCACGGTCGGTGAGGTCCGGCTCGAATGCCGATGGTGGGGCGCGCGGGACCGTGCGGGCACGACCCTCGTCCTCCTGCACGAGGGGCTCGGCTGCGTCGCCATGTGGCGGGACTTTCCCGCCCTGCTGCACCGGCGAACGGGACTCCCGGTGTTCGCCTGGTCCCGCGCCGGCTACGGTGGATCGGGTCCCGCCGAGCTGCCGCGGGGGATCGACTACATGCACGTCGAAGGGCGCGAGGTCACCGGCACGGTCCTCGACGCCGCCGGCATCGACGACGCGGTGCTCGTCGGACACAGCGATGGCGCATCGATCGCGATCGTGCACGCGGGGAGGCTCCCGGAGGGCTCGGAACCGCGCATCCGCGGGCTGGTCCTGCTGGCCCCGCACGTGTTCTGCGAGGACATGAGCATCGCGAGCATCCGTGCGGCAGGGGATGCCTACCGCGGCGGGGGGCTGCGCGAGCGGCTCGCCCGCTACCACGGCGAGCAGGTCGATGACGCCTTCTTCGGATGGCACGACGCCTGGCTTCAACCGGGGTTCGGGCAGTGGTCGATCGAGGCGTTCCTGCCGCCCATCACCGCGCCGGTGCTGCTGGTTCAGGGCGAGCGCGATGCCTACGGATCGGCGGCGCAGCTCGACGCCATCGAACGCGGGGTGGCCGGGCCGGTGACGCGACGATGGATCGAGGATTGCGGGCACGCGCCGCACCGGGAACGTCCCCGGGAGACTCTCGCCACGATCGAGGCGTTCGTTGCCGAGGTCGTCCCGAGCGGCTGACGGGCTCGCGCGGCGTTCCCCCGGCGGGCCGGGGACTCGAAGCCGCGAAATCGCTTTCCGGGCGGGACACGCGATTGACCGGTTTTCTGGTAGAAAGGCGCCTCTCGTTTCATGCACCGAACCCCGGAGCCATCCCCATGCACATCGGCCTTACCCAGTTCTCCACCGGCTACACCATCCGCATCGACGAGCTCGCCCGCGAGGCCGAAGACCGCGGCTTCGAGTCGCTCTTCGTCCCCGAGCACACCCACATCCCCACCAGCCGCAGGAGTCCGTGGCCGGGGGGGCCGGTGTTGCCGGAGGAGTACAAGCACACCGTCGATCCCTTCGTCGGGCTCGCCTATGCCGCGGCTTCGACGAAGAACCTTCGCATCGGCACCGCCATCGCGCTACTCACCGAACGCGACCCCATCGTGCTCGCGAAGGAGTGCGCGACCCTCGACCTGCTCTCCGGCGGGCGCTTCGAGCTCGGCATCGGGGCGGGATGGAACGCGGAGGAGATGGAGAACCACGGCACCACGTTCAAGGACCGGTTCAAGGTCATGTGCGATCGCGCGAAGGCGATCAAGACCATGTGGCGCGAGGAGACGCCCGAGTACCACGGTCCGTTCGTCGACTTCGACCCCATCTGGTCGTATCCGAAGCCGGTGCAGCGGCCCGGTCCGCCGGTGCTGCTCGGCGGCGAGACGAGGTACTCGCTCGAGCGGGTGGTCGATTTCTGCGAAGGCTGGATGCCGCGCACGCGGTCGTTCGGGGACGCCAGGGCGGAGATGGCGCGGCTTGCGGAGTTCGCGGACCGGGCCGGGCGCGACGTGAACACCATCCGGACCTCGGTGTTCGGGGCCACCGGCGACCCGGCCGCGATCGACAGCTATCGCGAGGCCGGCGTCTTCCGCGCCCTCGTCACCATCCCGCCGAAGGGGCGCGACGAGGTGCTGCCGCTCCTCGACCGGCATGCGAAGCTGCTGTGAGGGTGCGTTCCGTCGCCCGTCGTCGTATCGTCCACCGCCGTTGCCGTCGTCAAGTGCGACCGCGTCACATTCGGGAGGTTCGGCAGTCGTGAGCGCCACCAGCCTCATCGTCGACAGGCGCGGCCGTCAGGGCTCCGGGTCCGCTCCCCGGACGAGGGGACGGTGAGCGCGAGCTTCATCGTCGTCGCCAAGCGCGACTGCCCGACCTGCGATCTGGTGCGGCCGGTGCTGCGCGAGATCGCCGCGAGCGGGATGGATCTGACCGTCTACACGCAAGACGATCCGGCGTTTCCGGAGGGTGTGGGCGCCATCGACGACCGCTCGCTGGAGCAGTCGTGGCGCTTGGGCATCGAGACGGTGCCGACCCTCATCCGTCTCGAAGGCGGTGCCGAGGCGGAGCGCACCGTCGGCTGGGACCGCGCCGAGTGGACCCGGGTGACCGGGCTCGGAGCGCTCGGCGCCGCGCTTCCCGATTTTCAGCCGGGGTGCGGCTCGAAGAGCGTGGACCCCGGCATGCCGGAGGTGCTGGAGGTCGCGTTCGGAACGCCGCCCATGAAGGCGCGCGTCATCGACGTGCACGCTCCGGAGGACGAGCACGAGCTGTGCTTCTCCCGCGGCTGGAGCGACGGCCTGCCGGTGGTCCCGCCGACCCCGGTGCGGGTGCTGCGCATGCTCGGGGGCACGCCGCGCGATCCGCAGGAGACCATCGGCCGGATCCCGCCGAACCACGCGCCGTGCACGGTCGAGAAAGTCGCGATCAACGCGGTGATGGCGGGCTGCAAGCCCGAGTACATGCCGGTCGTCCTCGCGGTGGTGGAGGCGGCGCTCGAACCCGGGTTCGCGATGCACGGGCTGCTCTGCACCACCTGGTTCTCGGGTCCGATGGTGGTGGTGAACGGCCCCGTCGCGCGGCGCATCGGAATGAATTCGGGGGTGAACGCGCTCGGCCCGGGCAACCGGGCGAATGCGAGCATCGGGCGCGCGTTGCAGCTCGTGGTCCGCAACGTCGGCGGCGGGGTGCCGGGCGGGATCGATCGGGCGACCCTCGGGTGGCCCGGCAAGTACACCCTGTGTTTCGCCGAGGACGAGTCCGATCCGGACTGGCAGCCGCTCAGCGTGGAGCGCGGGGTCTCGCCCGGCGTGTCGGCGGTGACCCTGTTCGGGGCCGGCGGCCTGAGCCCGATCATGGACGAGGGCTCGCGCACGCCGGAGTCGCTCGCGCGCTCGCTTGCGATGACGCTGAGCTCGGTTGGCCATCCGAGGCTCGTGCAGACCATCGACGCCTTCCTCGTCCTCTCTCCCGAGCACTGGGCGATCTTCAAGGAAGGAGGGTGGGACCGGGCCCGGATCAAGGCCGGGCTCATGGCGGCGACAACGCGTCCGGGCTCGGAGCTGGTGCGCGGGGCGGACGGCATCGACGTCGGCGTGAAGCCGGAGCTCGTCGAGGATTCGATGCCGAAGTTCCGCGAAGGCGGCCTGAACATCGTGCGCGCCGGCGGCGAGGCCGGGCTCATGAGCGCCATCATCGGGGGGTGGGTGGCGAGCGGCGCTCGCGGCACCAGCCCCATCACCAGGGAGGTGAAGACGTGAATTGCCGTGAAGGCGGCACGCTCAGGCGCTTGGACGGCGCAACGGCCCGGGCGTCGGCGGCCAAAGAGGGGTTGGCCGATATGGAAGGAGCCGTCTATCCGCGATCGCGGTTGTGGTCAGCGGAGGAGTATTTCGGCAGCCGTTTGCTCGCGTTGCCGGTGATGGCGCATCCTGTCACTGGCGAGGCGTTGTCCCCGGGTCGGCGACATGGCATGAACGCGTCCCGCTCCACTACCGCGCCATCTTCGAGCTGAAGGAGAGAAGACATGAATCAAGGCAAGAGACGATGGTATGCAGCAGCGGCGGTGATCGGGGTGACACTCGCCGGCGGAGTGATTCCCGGATGCATCATGGCATGGCTCGTGTGCCGTCACGGAAGAACAACACATCCGAACGAAAGAAGGGAAGGAGCAACATGAAACCGAGAAACTTGATTGCAGGGGTGGTGGTGGCAAGTGCGCTCCTTGGCGGATGTTCGAGCATCGTGAACGAGGACATGTCCACGATCAATTTCGACGCCCCGGAATGTCCGGACGGCACACAGTGCACGGTGGAGCACAAGAAGGGACAGTATTCGGTACAGGTGCCAGGGACTCTGACCATCCCCAAATCGGATGATCCGCTGCATATCACGTGCAGGACACGCGACGGGCGGGTCTACGTAAATGCGGTGGATTCGAAGATGGGAGGCATGATCTGGGGAAACATCATCTTCGGTGGCGGAATCGGTGCAATTGTGGATGCACACACGGATGCACACCGCATCTATCCGCACACCATCAAGATTCCGATGTGCCAGGACGGACGCGAAAACGAAACTCCGGATATACAGTACCCACAGGAGTAACGCAGGGAATCGGCGGGTCTCGGGGGTGATGGACCGCGGGCGGTTCCTTCAGCGGCACCCCCGTCAAGGAGGAGATGAAGCCATGGAAGGCATTCAAACCATGCGGGAGGTTGAAGCCATGAATGAAGGCATCCGGTTGCTCGACCCGACAGCGGAGTCCTCGCCGGTCCGGCGCGGGCGCCGCCCGCCGCCGCCGGCGCTCGACGGCCTGACCCTCGGGCTGCTCGACATCGGCAAGGCCCGCGGGAACACGTTTCTCGACCGGCTCGAATCGCACTTCGTCGGACGTGGGCTCGCTGTGAGGCGCTACGCGAAGCCCACCAACACCCGCACCGCGCCGGTCGACCTCTCGCAGACCATCGCCGAGGAGGTCGATGTCGTCGTCGATGCCCTCTCCGACTGAGGCTCGTGCACGTCGTGCAGTGTGCATGACATGCTCGACCTCGATGAACGAGGGATCCCCGGCGTGATGATCGCGACCACCGCGTTCCGGCAGGCGGCCGCCGCGCAGTCCGCGTCGCTTGGCTACGAGCCCGCGATCGTCTGGGTCCCGCATCCGATCCAGAACCGCACCGACGACGAGATTCGGGCCATCGCCGATGAGGCGCTGGAGGAGATCGTGGAGAAGCTCACCGCCGGCTGACCGGAATACACCGGATCGCAGCCTCGAAGAGTGAAGTGGCGAGGCTGCGATACCATGAAACCACAGTTCAACACGGTCACTCACATGCGAAAACGTGCTCCCAGAAATCAAACGCTTTCGTGCACGGAAGAAGAAAGCGTCCGATTTTCTCGTGACATCATGCGGTTGGATACGGCGGTCGCCCCGCAAGATCTGGAAAGACGTCTCGTCGCAGGAAATATTCTCGAAATAGCGAAATTTCTTCCTTCCGAATTCGTAGATCTCCTGATTTTGGATCCTCCGTACAATCTATCCAAGAACTTCAATGGAAATTCGTTCAGAAGAAAAGAAGACGATGAATATCGATCCTGGTTCGAGGAAATCGTCGACTTGCTGATTCCGATGATGAAGCCGAACGCCACGCTCTACGTGTGTTCGGACTGGAGGACATCCACACTTGTCTTTCCGATCCTGGAGTCGAAACTTCACATCAGAAATCGAATCACTTGGGAACGGGAGAAAGGACGGGGTGCAAAGATGAACTGGAAGAACAACACGGAAGACATCTGGTTCTGCACAAAATCGGAGAGATATTATTTCGATGTCGAGGCGGTGAAGTTGAAACGCAAAGTTCTCGCTCCTTACAAAATCAAAGGAGAGCCGAAAGATTGGCGACGGGAAAAGGAAGGCAACTATCGCCTGACCCATCCGTCGAACATTTGGACCGATTTGACAGTTCCATTCTGGTCGATGCCGGAGAATACCGACCATCCCACTCAGAAACCCGAGAAATTGATCGCCAAATTGATACTGGCGAGCTCCAGGAAGGGAGATTTCGTGTTTGATCCGTTTCTTGGCAGTGGAACAACCGCGGTTGTAGCAGAAAAATTGTCAAGACGCTGGTGCGGAGTCGAAATCAACGTCGAGTACCTGTGCTGGACGCTGAAACGGATCGCTGCCGCCAGAGACGATCCGACAATCCAGGGATATGCAGACGGCATATTCTGGGAAAGAAACTCGTTTTCCAATCGGCCGAGCAGGGCCAAACCGATCGATCGTCAGGACGGCCTGTTCTCATGAAATCGAGATTCTATTACGAAGGTCATCATCGCGGGGTGGCCTCCAAGATCAAGAGGCATATCAACTCTTCACGAGATTTCCTGTCGCCGCAAACGGCGAGTAGCCCGAGAGCGGTTGGCGATGCACTTCAATCACTGGTAGCAGATGAATTCGACACTTTTCTCGGGAATTGGTGTGACGAATATTCGAAAAATTTTGCTCGCCGCGCCATGGCCGATTTGGCCTTCACCGACACGGAAGGCTTTTACTCCGTAGTAGACGTCAAGACGCACAGGAAGGATACCCAGTTCAACATGCCCAACCTCACATCGGTGAAGCGGCTGTCTGAACTTTACGAATCGGATGCCAATGTCTTCTCTCCAATTATCATCAAATACTCGGTTGAAGGTACGAAGGTCACTGTCTCTGAGGTTCTGTTCTCTCCGATCGAATTCCTGGACTGGAAGTGCCTCACGATAGGTGCACTGGGCTGGGGTCAGATTCAGATCGCGAACTCCAACGACATTCGCGTGATCGATGGATATTCACGAAGGAAGTGGATGTTGCAGCTATGTAACATGATGTCCGAATTCTATCCAAAAGAAATCCTTAAGATTCGAACCAGAATCGATCGATTCAACATGGTAAGGAAGTATTGGGAGTCGAAGGATGACATTTGGGCTGGATGACCGAGAGCCTCCGGTGAGTCCGCGGATCAGAAAGCTCCTGTCGAGGTGGATCATTCCCGGGATCAGGAGGCGTTGCGTTCCGCCGCCGCCCGGCGTTCCCGCCTCACCTCGTCCGCCCAGATTCCGGCGGTTCCTCGATCCAGCGCAAGCCGGCTCTGCAAGCGGTCGAGCGCCGCAAGCGCTTCGTTGTCGTCGGAGTGCGCCTGTCGCGCCGCGGTGTGAATGGCGCGCCGGAGCGCGGCGGACCTGGACGTGTTCCAGTGCTTCGCCAAGCCTTCCAGCTTCCGCACGGATTCGGCGTCGAGCGAACAGGTCGACTTTATGGTGACGGTGGCCATGAATTCACGGTACGGCCATACCAGGCCGGGATTCAAGCGGTTCGTGCGAACGCGCGCGTCATCGCGTCGCACACCAGCTTTTGGGCCCGCACCGCGCCGTCGATCATCGGCGCCATCGTGAAGAATCCGTGAATCATGCCCTCGCAGTCCCGGTACTCGACGTCCACTCCCGCCGCCCGCAGCCGCTGCGCGTACGCCTCGCCCTCGTCATGGAGGATGTCGCGCTCGGCGGTGAGAACGAGCGCCGGCGGCAGGCCGGAGAGGTCGGCGGCGCGCAGCGGCGCCGCCCGCCAGTCGAGCCGGTCCGCTTCGTCGCGCAGGTAGTGGTCGCGAAACCACCGCATCGACCGGGCATCGAGCATTCCGTAGCCGTCCGCATAGGTCCGGTACGACTCCGTGTCGCAGCCGTAGTCGACCACCGGATAGACGAGCACCTGGAGCCGGATGGCGGGGCCGCCGGCGTCGCGTGCCATCAGCGCCGCCACCGCCGCGAGATTGCCGCCCGCACTGTCGCCCCCGACCGCCATCCGCAGCGGATCGACGCCAATCCCGGAGCCGCGCTCCGCGCACCATCGCACCGCCGCGAGGGCGTCCTCCGCCGCGGCGGGAAACTTGTCCTCCGGCGCGAGCCGGTAGTCGACGGACACCACCACGCACCCGGCGCCGTTGCACAGGTTGCGCGCAACCGCATCGTGGGTGTCGAGGTTCCCGACGACATGCCCGCCGCCGTGGAAGTACACGAGCGCCGGCAGGTCTCCGGTGTCGGGAGCGGGGCGGTAGATGCGCACCGGCAACTCGCCGGCGGGACCCGGAATCGTCCGCTCCTCGATCGCCCCGACCGGTGCCGGCACGATGCCGCGCGCCTCCACCATCCGTACGTACTGCGCCCGCGCCTCCTCCGGGGTCTGAAGGTGGACGGGTGCGAAATCCGACGCGGCCAACGCATCGATGACCTGCCGAATCTGCGGATCGACCGGCATGGCGGTCATTGGGGGAGTCTCCGTTGCATCGTTCGTTCCCCGTGCGCGGCGGGCCGGGCTACGCGCCCCCCAGGATCCCGGGCGACCAAGCGTTCGTTCCCCGTGCGCGGCAGGGCCGGGTTGCAGGGACGGTGGCCAGCCAGTATACGGAACGCCCGACCGCCCCGAGAACGACGAGGACATGCCGTGAACGACCGCATACGCCTGACCCTCGAAGAGGTTCGCGAGCTCGCGACGGAGGCGCTCCGCGCCAAGGGATTCTCGAAGCGGCATGCGCATGCCATCGCCGACACGGTCACTGCGGCGGAACGCGACGAGTGCACGTCGCACGGCCTGTTCCGGATCCCCTTCTACGTGAAGGCCCTGGGGGCGGCGACGGTCTCGCCCGACGCCGAGCCGACAATCCGGGACCTCGCCCCCGCGGTACTGCAGGCCGATGCGCACTTCGGCTTCGCGCCTCTCGCACTGCAGCTCGCCGCCGACCCGCTGGAGCAACGGGCCCGGGAGCTCGGCATCGCGGCGCTGTGCATCGTGAACGCGTACAACGTCGCGGCGCTCTGGCCCGAGGTCGAGCGTCTCGCCGAACGCGGCCTCGTCGCCATCGCCTTCACCGCCGCGCTTCCGTACGTCGCTCCGGCCGGCGGCATCAGGCCGCTCTACGGCACCAATCCGATGGCGTTCGCCTGGCCTCGCGAAGGACGGCCGCCGCTCGTCTTCGACCAGGCGTCGAGCGCGAGCGCCCGCGGCGAGATCCAGATCCACCTGCGCGACGGGAAGCCGCTTCCCGAGGGCTGGGCGGTCGGCCCGGACGGCGCGCCCACCACCGACCCCGCCACCGCTCTGGCCGGCGCGCAGCTTCCGTTCGGCGGCTACAAGGGCGCGGCCATCGCGCTGATGGTCGAGCTGCTCGCGGGCGCGCTGATCGGGGACGTGTTCAGCTTCGAGGCTGGCGAGAGGGATCCCGAAAACGTCGGCGCGCCCTGCGGCGGCGAGCTCGTGATGGCGATCGACCCCGCGCGCTGCGTCGGCCACGGCGACCGCGCCGCGCAGCTCGCCCATGCCGAGAAGCTCTTCGCCGAGGTCCTGGCACAGGACGGAACCCGGCTGCCGTCCGATCGCAGGTACCGGGCGCGGGAACGCACCCCGGCTGAAGGTGTCACGATTCCGGGATCCCTGTACGCCACGTTGCGGGAGTACATCGACGGCTGAGCCCGAGCGGATTGCCCAGCGGCGCCCGAGCGGATTGCCCGGCTGAGCCCGAGCGGACTGCCCGGCGGCGCCCGAGCGGACTGCCCGGCGGCGCCCGAGTGGATTGCCCGGCGGCGCCCGAGCGCGATGGTCCGCCGCCGCGTCGATCCCGCCGGGCAGTCCGGCCACGGCGGTCCCTCGCCAAGGACGCTTCCCGCCGGAGCGGTGCCTGCGCGAGACGAGCGGGAACCCGGTCCGGTCCATGCGGGGCAGGGGTCCCGGAGCGGTGCCCGCGCGAGATGGGCGGGAACGGGCTCCAGGTGGTAGAAATACGGGTGCCGACCCGACCCGGCTCTCGACGGAGAACGGCCCGATGCAGCTCGCCCGAGTGGATCGCTCCACGACGCCCGCAACCATCGATCTGCCGCGAGAGTACAACGCGGCGCTGGAGTTCATCGACGCCAATCTCGCAAAAGGGCGGGCGGACAAGACCGCCTTCATCGACGCCGCGGGCCGCTACACCTACCGCGAGCTGGCCGAGCGGGTGAATCGCGCCGGCAACGCGCTGCGCAACCTCGGGGCGGGTCCGGAGACCCGGGTGCTGATGTGCATGCTCGACGGCATCGACTTCCCCGCGGTGTTCTGGGGCGCGATCAAGGCCGGGTGCGTGCCGGTCCCGATCAACACGCTGCTGACCTCGAACGACTACGCCCACCTGCTGCGCGACTCGCGCGCGCCCATCGCGGTGGTGAGCGAGGCGCTGCTCGACCGGTTCGCGCCGGCGCTTGCGGATCAACCCCACCTGGAGCAGGTCGTGGCGGCGGGAAGCGGGCCCGATGGCCCAGGTCCCGCCGCGGCGGGACCCGGGAACCCCGGCCGGCCGGAGACCGCGGCCGCACCCGGCCGCGCGGGTCGGCCGCGACTCGCGGACCTGCTCGCGGCCGCGTCCCCGGACCTCGACGCGGCGCCCACCACCTGCGACGACGTCGCGTTCTGGCTCTACACCTCGGGCTCCACCGGTGCGCCGAAGGGCTCGATGCACCTGCACCGCGATCTGATCGCCACCGCCGAGCACTACGGCGTGGCGACCCTCGGGATCCGGGAGGACGACCTCGTCTACTCCGCCGCCAAGCTCTTCTTCGCCTACGGCCTGGGCAACGGCATGACCTTCCCGTTCTACGTCGGCGCGACCACGGTGGTCCTCGCGGGCCGCCCTACGCCGGATGCGGTGATGGCGCTCCTGCGCGAGCACCGGCCGACCATCTTCTACGGCGTGCCGACGCTCTACGGCGCGATGCTCGCGCAACCCCGCATCGAGGACGGCCCGGCGGCGCGCGGGCAGGGCGATGCTTCCGCAGCGGGGGGCGGCGTGGCCCAAGGGCGGGATGGCGGCGCATCCAGCGACGCACGATCGGCCGGTGGCGGGCGAGGCCGTGATGGGAGGCCGTCGCGACTGCGCCTCGCGGTGTCGGCCGGCGAGGCGTTGCCGGCGGAGATCGGCTCCGGATGGGAAGAGCGCTTCGGCGCCCCCGTCCTCGACGGGCTCGGTTCGACCGAGATGCTGCACATCTTCCTCTCCAACCGCGAGGGCGACGTGCGCTACGGTACTTCGGGCAAGGCGGTGCCGGGGTATCGGCTCAAGGTGGTGGCCGAGACCGGCGAGCCCGCCGCGCCGGGCGAGATCGGGGAGCTGTGGGTGAGCGGCGACTCGTCGGCGGTCGCGTACTGGAACCAGCGGGAGAAGTCGCTCGCCACCTTCCACGGGCCCTGGACCCGCACCGGGGACAAGTACGTCGTCGACGAGGAAGGCTACTACCGCTACTGCGGGCGCACCGACGACATGCTCAAGGTGAGCGGACAGTGGGTGTCGCCCTTCGAGGTGGAGTCCGCCCTGCTTGCGCACGAGGCGGTGCTCGAGGCGGCGGTGGTCGCGGCCGAGGACGAGCGGGGCCTGATCAAGCCGAAGGCGTTCGTCGTACCCCGCGAGGGTGTCGAGGCGGATGCGGAGCTCGCCGCCGCGCTCCGGGAGTTCGTCAAGGACCGGCTCGCGCCGTTCAAGTACCCGCGCTGGATCGAGTTCGCCGGCGCACTCCCGAAGACCGCCACCGGCAAGATCCAGCGGTTCAGGCTCCGGGGACAGGGCCGGTGAGACTGCGCCCCGGCTCGGCGAGGCGGGCCGAGGAGTCGAGGAGTCCGGGGCGCGTCATGCTCCCCGAGCCGGCTCTCGGATCCCCTCCATCGCGATGAAGCCCGGCAACGCGCGGACGCGATCGACCCATGCGCGGACGGCCGGATAGTCGTCGAGCGGGATGCCGCCCATGTGGGAAAGCGCGACATAGGGCATGCAGGCGACATCGGCGATCGTGGGCCTGCCGGCCGCGAGCCACCGATGCTCGCCGAGCCGCTGCTCCAGCACCTTCAGCCCGGCGTGTCCGTACGTCTGGCAGGACGGGAGGTCGAAGTCGCGCCCGAAGTACTTGGCCGCGCGGGCGCGGGCGAGACCGAACAGGAGCTCGTTCTCCGACACCGCGAGCCACTGCATCACCTCGGCCATGGCGGCCGGCGCGACCGGCAGCCACGCCTCGCCGTAGCGCCGGGCGAGGTAGACGAGGATCGCCTGCGAGTCCCAGACCGTGACCCCGCCGTCGACCAGGGTCGGAATCTGTCCGCGCGGGTTCAGCGCAAGGAACGCCGCGGTCCGGTTCTCCCCGGCCTGCAGATCGATGACGGTCTCCTCGAACTCGAGCCCGAGGAGGCCGAGGAGCAGTCTCGCCTTGTAGGCGTTGCCCGAAATCGGTGAGCCGTAGAGTGTGATCATGGCCGGCCTCCCTGCCTACAGGACGCGGCAGACGTGGATGTCGCGCGACTCGACGACGTCCGCGTAGCGTGCGCGGGTCCGGGCGAGGATCGGCGACGCCTTGTGGACCTCGAACGCGGCGTCGTCGGCGTACATCTCGTAGAGGAAGACGCGGTGTTCGCCTTCCACCGGGTCGCATACCTCGAACTGGAGGCATCCTTCCTCGTGCGCGAGCGTCTTCGACGCGTGCTCCCGGATGAGGTCGAGGAACTGCGCCTTCGCTCCCGGCTTGACCGTGAAATCGACGACCAGGCAAATCCTGCTCATTGCATCGAGTCCTTGTCCGATGTGGGTAGGAGAGGGAATGTGACCGGAAGCGCCCGGGGCGGGACGGCAACCACCGGCGGGCCGCCGGCGCGCTCCTCTGCACGGGCCGGGCGCCCGGCGGGGCGGCGGCACCTGGCGGGCGCCACGCTCACGCGTGGCCCGCCTCGCCGGACAACTGGTGGGGATCGATTCCGAGCAGGCGCGCCGCCGACGTCCACCGGTCTTCGTAGGGGGTGTCGAAGATGATGCGCGAGTCCGCCGGACCGCTCAGCCACGCGTTCTGCTGCACCTCGCGCTCGAGCTGCCCCGCCCCCCAGCCCGCGTAGCCCAGCGCGATGGCGACCCGTTCCGGACCGCGGCCTTCGGCCACCGCCGAGAGAATGTCCTTCGATGTCGCGATGCCGATTTCGTCCCCGATCCGGAGCACCGAGTCCCAATTTCCCGGCGGGTGGTGGATGACGAATCCGCGCTCGCGCTGCACCGGACCGCCCTGGAGCACCGGAATCCGGTCGGTGTCGGTCGAGGTCGTCTCGATGCTCATGTGGTCGAGCACCGAGGTGAGGCTGATGTCGAGCGGCCGGTTGATGACGATGCCCATCGCACCGTCCTCGCTGTGTGCGCACATCAGGGTCACGGTCCGATGAAAGTTCGGATCGGCGAGGCTCGGCATCGCGATGAGGAACTGGTTGGTCAGATCCATGCGGGTCATTATCGCAGGGTGCGCGGTTGCGACAAGCGCCGCGGCGGCCCCGGGCCCACCGGGTACGACTCCGGCGCCGCCGGCCTGGGGGAGGGGCGCGCGGCCGGCCGGTCTCCGCCGACGCGCATCGCCCGTCGTGTTGCGCCGCCGCGTGGCGAGCGGTGTTCCCGGGCCAATGCCCGGCGGCGGCCGTCGTCGTCCGTTCAGGGGGTCGTGAGCCGGTTGCCCGAGTGGAAGATCCAGGTGCGTTCGACATGCAGGACGTCCACCTCGCCGGCGAAGTCTTCCGGGAACTTCGCGAACGGCGCCGCGAGCCGCACGGTGCGCACCGCGGCGTCGTCGAGCACCCGCCGGCCCGACGAGCGCCGCAGCACGATGTCGCGGACGGTGCCGTCCGGGTTGAGGGCGACTTCGAGGAGCAGGCTGCCGGAGAGCCCGCGCCGCACCGCCTCGTCGGGATAGTTCAGGTTGCCGACTCGTTCGACCTTGCGCCGCCATGCGTCCATGTAGGCGGCGAACCTGTGCTCTCGGGTGCGCGCCGATATCCACTTTCTGCGCGGCCTCCGGGGGTACTCCCGCAGCTTGCGTTCGAGCTCCGCGCCGAGCGCGGCGAGCGTGGCGCTGCGGCCCGCCGGCGGGGCGGCGCCGGGGTCGCGCGCGGGGAGAGGGGGAGCGGCCGGGCCGTCCTCCGCGACGGTCGCGGTCGTGGGTGCGGGCGCCGGCGCCACCGCCGGCCGGGCGGGTCGCGATGCGGGTCGCGATTCGACGGCCGACGCGCCGGACGCCGCCGTCTCGTTCTCGGCGGGCATCGCGGCCATGGACGGTTCGATGGAGGCGGCCGGCGCCGGCGGCGGAGCCTTGGGCCGCACCCTTTCGGCGTCGTCGCCGCCGCCGTCCCGATTTGCCCGGGCCATGTGGTCGGGCTGTTCGGGCACCGCCGCGGCGTCCGGCGGAACCAGCACGACATCGAGCGTCGTGGCGTGGCGTTCGGGACGATCCTCCTGCGTGAACGTCACGCCGAGCATGACGATCAGGTGGGCGAGGACCGCGAAGAAGACCGTGACGCCGAGCCGATCGGCCGGCGAGATGTCGGGACGGGTGGTGGACGCATGCAACGCGGTGTCCGGGCGGCTCGCCGTTCGTCGTTCGAGTATTTCGTCGTTCGAGTATACGGCGGCCACCCCCGCCGTGCGGGCCGCATGGTGGTGCGGTGGCGGTCCGGACCCCTGCCTGGACGCGGTGTCCGGCCGCGTGGACCGTGCGGGCCGCATGGCGGTGCGGTGGCGGTCCGAACCCCGGCGGCGGGATCGGGTCCCGGGCGGTTGCGGGAGAGGGCCCTCGCCCTCGCGTCCCGGCGGTCGGCAAGCCGCGCCTCGATGCTCACGGAGGTTCAGGAAGCGGTCGTGGCGATACCCGCGTCTCGGCGGTCGGCAAGCCGCGCCTCGATGCGCACGGAGGTTCAGGAAGCGGTCGTGGCGATGCTCGCGTTCCGGCGGTCGACAAGCCGCGCCTCGATGCTCACGGAGGTTCAGGAAGCGGTCGTGGCGATACTCGCGTCTCGGCGGGCGGCAAGCCGCGCCTCGATGCTCACGGAGGTTCAGGAAGCGGTCGTGGCGATGCCCGTGTCCCGGCGGTCGGCAAGCCGCGCCTTGATGCTCACGGGAGGTTCAGGAAGCGGTCGTGGCGATGCTCGCGTTCCGGCGGTCGGCAAGCCGCGCCTCGATGGCGTTCATGAGCTTGCCGGCGATGTCGACCCCGAACGCGGCGTCGAGCTCGCGAACACATGTCGGACTGGTGACGTTGATCTCCGTGAGGTAGTCGCCAATGATGTCGAGCCCCGCGAAGACGATGCCCTTCTCGCGCAGCACCGGGCCCACTTCGTTCGCGATGGCGCGCATCCGCGTCGTGGTCACCACCCCCACCCCCCGGGCCCCGGCCGCGAGGTTGCCGCGGGGGTCGCCGCCCGCGGGGACTCTCGCGAGCGCATGGTCGACGGGCTCCCCCTCGATCAGCAGCACCCGCTTGTCGCCGTCGCGGATCTCCGGGATGTAGCGCTGGCACATCGCATAGCGAGTCTGTTTCCCGGTCAGGGTCTCGAAGACGACGTTCACGTTCGGGTCGCCCGCGCGCACCCGGAAGATCGACACGCCGCCCATGCCGTCGAGCGGCTTGACGATGATGTCGCCGTGCGCTTCGAGGAAAGCGTCCATCCGCGCATGTTCGCGCGTCACCAAGGTGGGCGGGCAGCACTGCGGGAACCAGGCGGTGAACATCTTCTCGTTGGCGTCGCGCAGACTCTGCGGCTTGTTGACCACGAGCGCCCCGGCCGCTTCCGCCCGCTCCAGAATGTAGGTCGCGTACACGAACTCCATGTCGAACGGCGGGTCCTTGCGCATCAGGATGACGTCGAGCGAGCCCAGCGGTCCGGTGGCGGGCTCGCCCAGGGTGTACCAGTCGGCCGGGTCGTCACGCACCTCGATCGGGCGCATCCGGGCGTGGGCGTGCCCGTCGCGGACGAACAGGTCGCCGAGCTCCATGTACCGGAGCTCCCAGCCGCGGCGTTGCGCGGCCAGCATCATCGCGAGCGTGGTGTCCTTCTTCACGATGATGGAGCCGATGGGGTCCATCACGATACCGACCTCGACATTCATCAGGTCACCTTGGAATTTCGGCATCTTCGACGCCTTGCCTTCCAGCCCATCGAGGTTCGTTGAAGTCCGAAGAGGGTGTCGGTCGATGGTCCGGGGATGCAGATCGGTCAAGCTTCATGGGCTGTATCGGCTTCTGTTGCAGAGCCAGGAGAGGGGCGCCTTGCGCATGGGTTTTCACGAAATTCAGGACTTGGGAGATTCCAGGGCCAGCTCCGGCCACCACTCCGACAGCCGCCGATGGATGGCTGCCACGACGGTGCCGGCGGCTTCGGGGTTCGAGAAAGCATGGCTCGGCACTTCCTCCAGTGCGTAGCGCGCGACCGACGCGGCGTCCGTCGCGATCGTCCGCCGGACCACGATCGGACTTGGGTGCATGGCAGACCTCGTGTCGATGTCGAAGACGTAGATCCATGCACGGACGCCAGCGTCACCTGTGTCGGGATGTTGTAGCGCATATGTGCCGTCGCCGCGTGAAACGAGGTCAGGCCGGCCAAGGTGGGGTTGCCAACTGTCCCAGACAGATTGCGGAATGGCGAGTGACGTACCGATCGAGCGCGGGTGCATGCCAAGCTGAAACTTGAGCATCATCTGGTAGAACGTGCGCTTGAACACGTTTGCGATGTTGGGACCCTCGACTCGTTCAGCCAGCCACCGTTGGTTCTTCTGCAAAGTATCTGCGAAACCAGGTCCGTGAAGACGCAACGAATCCTGGAGATTCTTCACGGCGTGGCGGTACGAGCCGTGGAAATCCATCGTCTGGATTTCCAGGACACCAAAACGTCCGATGCCGACGCTACCGTTGCCGGCAGGCGTCAGCTCCACGAACGTAATGTCAAAGGACAGTTGCGGAGAGCGTGCCGTTGCATTCACGGAGATTTCGCCACCGAGCTTGTTCTGGAGATAGACGACCGTCAGCGCGCCGCCTTGCGCTTGATTGAGGAGTTCGGTCCTGGTGGCTTGTTCGGTAATGGCGGGTGCGGGAGTAACCGTTACGGATTGACGCGGCTCTGCTTCGAAGAGACGACGCACGACCTCTTCGACCAGATCCGGATCGAGTGCCCGATACGGACAGACGAGCCAATCCTGCCGGCTGCCGTTGCTGGCGTTGTTGATCGTGCATACGCCGGAGGAAGACGGAGCCTTTACGCAGACCCGAGGGTTGCGCGTGACGGCCGAGAGAAAGGGACACTGTCCGTCTCTCCGGGCCTGGAGTGCAGTGGCGCTTCCATGGACGAGCGGATACGTGCGATAGCCAAACCACTCGCTGACGAAATTCCCCTGCTCGGGTCCGCTCGTCATCGGTCCGAGTCCATCAGTCCCGACTGACACCTCTTCGTCAGCTCCGATGCCGCCTCCACATACGATCTGGAGGTGTCGAACCCGATGGCTCGACGCCCGGATGCTATCGAGGCCCCCAGAGCCCGACCGGTGCCGCAAAACGGATCGAGAACCGTCCCGCCGGGGGGACAGCTACTCAGTATGCGTGGGCGAATCAGGGATTCCGGAAATGTAGCCGTATGCCCGTTCTCTCCCGGGCGGACATACTGCGTGACGACGTCGTTCGACCCTGCCTCGGTTTTCGAAAGATCGTAGTAGTACTTGGCTCGGCCGTTTGTCGGCCGCGCAACGAAATGGAAGAAATGCTCGTGGCTGAGGCGAAGGCGATCTTTCTCCGGACGGGGTGGGATGTTCGGCTTGTACCAGATCACGTCGTTGCGAAGTATCCAGCGTTTTTCCTGCATGGCGATAGCGAATCGGGCGGGGATGAGGAGCAGTTGCTTCTCCTGACGGTAACCACCCATCGGGGTGCGGCGCCTTTGGCGGGCTTTATCGTCCAATCCTTGACGGCCGTTCTGCCGAATGCTGGCCCAGCGGGCGAAATAGGTGTCACCGAGGTTGATCCAGATGCTCCCGGAAGGCTTGAGTGCGGGGCGGAAGAGCTCGAGCATCTCCACCAGATGGGCGATGTACCAATCGGGCAGGGGTTCCAGCCCAAGCGAACCTCCATGATCGCGGTACCACTCGTAGTCCGGGATGTCGGTCTTTTCCGCTCCGGAGCGCAACCAGTCCTGAAGTATGTTCCAGTTGTGTTCCTGCTCGTACGTTCGGTGGCCCCAGTACGGCGGACTCGTGATGAGGAGGTCGATGCTCCCGGAACCGAGTGATGGCAGGAGGTCGTAGGCGTCCCCGTGAAGAATGGTGGCGGCAGGCGTGACGGTTGCGCGGGGAGCCATCGGACGTTCGGCTGCCGGAAGGAGCGTGGGGTCCATTGTAGACAACTACCGGTTCGCCATCATCTCGAAGTCGTCCAGATCCGGGAGCATCTTGTTTTCTCTCGTAAGCAATTGATTTGAATACAAAATAGACTTGTTCAGATTGCCGCTGGAAAACAAGGCGAATCAGCGGGATGCCTCCGACTTCGGGATGGTCCTGCGTCCGGATCCTTTCTCTCGGTCGTAGTCTCCGGCACCCGTTCCGGTATGTCGAGCCCCCGCCCGCGTTTACGAATCCGCCGGGGCTGGACTCCCCCCGGCGCCCCGAAGGGGGCACGCCATGGACGGCGCGCTACAGCACGGCCGATGCCGCCGGATCCGCGTCCGCAGCCGGTAGCTGATGAGAAATCCGGGTTAGCATTGAAGCCCGAACGCCGGGCCGGACATCGGTCCGTGCGGAGCACGTGGAGTTCGAGCCGCGATGGCCGTGTTGAGGATCGCAACCCGACGGAGCCCGCTCGCCCTGTGGCAGGCGGAGCATGTCGCCGACGCGTTGCGCGAGCGAAACCCGGAGCTCGCGGTCGAGCTCGTGGCGATGCGCACGAGCGGCGACAGGATGCTCGACGCGCCGCTGGCCAGGGTGGGCGGCAAGGGACTCTTCATCAAGGAGCTGGAGCACGCGCTGTTCGACGGGCGTGCGGACATCGCGGTGCACTCGATGAAGGACGTGCCGGTCGAGCTGCCGCCGGGGCTTCACCTTCCGGTCATCATGGCCCGTGCGGACCCGCGCGACGCGCTCGTCTCGACCCGCTTCGGCGGACTCGACGCCCTGCCGGAGGGAGCGTCGGTGGGCACGTCGAGCCTGCGCCGCCGATGCCAGCTCGCGGCGCATCGCCCGGACCTGCGCATCGAGAACCTGCGTGGCGGTGTCGACACCCGGCTGCGGCGGCTGGACGACGGCGACTTCGACGCGATCGTGCTCGCGGTGTCCGGCCTGGAGCGCGGGGGGCACGGCTCGAGGGTGGCGGAGGCGCTCGATGTCGCAACGATGCTGCCGGCGGCGGGGCAGGGGGCGCTCGGTGTCGAATGCCGGCGCGGCGACACCCGGGTGGAGGCGCTGATTGCCCCGCTCGCATGTCCGCGCACCACGTCGTGCGTGCTTTCGGAGCGGGCGTTCAACCGGCGGCTCGAAGGCGGATGCCAAGTGCCGATCGCGGCGTATGCGACCCTCGACGGCGCGGCGTTGAACCTGCGCGGCCTGGTCGCGAGCCTCGACGGCGCGCAGGTGCTGCGGGGGCGGGCTCGAGGCGATGCGGAGCAGGCGGAAGGGTTGGGCGCGGAGGCGGCGGACGCGGTGCTCGGACAGGGTGCGGGCGAGATCCTTTCCGGGATCTGCGCCGCGGCGGGACAATGAAGCGATGCATGGGGACGCGATGCGTGGAAGTGCGAGGTGCGCGGACCCGAGGCGCGGGAGGTCCGGGGCCGATGGAGCGGGTTCGGGGGCGTGCGCGGTCGGTCCGCGGCCGGCCATGCCGAGGCCGCCCGTGACCGGGCGAAACGGACGCCTGCGGGGCGTGCGGGTGCTGGTGACGCGACCCGAACCGGCGGCGGCGCGGCTGGCGGACGCGTTCGTTGCCGAGGGCGCCGACGCACGTTGCGTGCCCGCGATCGCCATCGTTCCGGTCGAGGACGCGCGCTCGGTCCATCGGCTTCGCGACCGGCTGGCCGACGTGGCGGTCGCGGTGTTCACCAGCGTCAATGCCGTCGACGGCTTCTTCGGTCTGGCGCCGGACGCCGCCGGCGATCGAATGCCGCCGGTGGTGCTCGCGGTCGGCCGGGCCACCGCGGCCGCGTTGCGCTCTCGCGGGGTGGAAGGCGTCGGTATCCCGTCCGGGCGGTTCGACAGCGAGGGGTTGCTCGCGTGTGCGCAGCTCCGGACCCGGCGGGTGCGGGGCCGGCTCGTCGCGATCGTCAAGGGCGAAGGCGGGCGCGGCCTTCTCGCGAGGGAGCTGGCCAGGCGCGGCGCCCTGGTGATCGAGGCGGACGTCTACCGCAGAACGGCTCCGGAGGGGCTCGCGGACAGGCTCGACGGCGTGCGCGAGTCGGTCGACGTCGTCACCGCGACGAGCGCCGAGGCGCTTGAGAACCTGCTCGATGCGGCGCCGTGGACGGCCTCCTGGCTGGCGCATCGGACCGTGGTCACCGCCGGCGAACGGGTCGCCGGCGTGGCCCGGGCCCGGAACCTGCCGCGGGTCGCGGTGGCCCGCGGCGCGGACGCCGCGTCGCTCGTCGAGGCGGCGGCCCGCGCGGTGGGCGCCCCGGCCCGGGAGCGGCGCGTGCCGCGGCGTGGGTCCGCCGGGCCACGAGTCCAGTGAGCGCCGAAGACCGCAGGACGATGACGATCGTCAACAAGCTCGGGCTGCACGCCCGGGCCGCCGCCAGGCTCGTCGAGCTCGCGTCGGGATTCGAGTCGCGGATCCTGATCCGCCGCGATGGCCGCGAGGCCGATGCGAAGAGCATCATGAAGGTCATGATGCTCGCCGCGTCCAGGGGGACGAGCGTCGAGGTGGTGGCGTGGGGGGACGATGCCGCCGCGGCGACGGAAGCCATCGAGCGCCTCGTCGCGGGACGGTTCGACGAGCCGGAATGACGGACGGCAGACGGCGGGACCTCCGATGACCTTCACCATCCGCGGAATCAGCGCCTCCAGGGGACTCGCGATCGGACGCGTGCACGCGGTGGCCCGCGGCCGGCCGGAGGCGATCGAGCGCAGGCTCGATCCATCCCGGGTCGAAGCCGAAGTGGAACGCTTCGGGCGCGCCGTGGCCGCCGCCCGCCGCGAGCTCGGCGCAGTCAAGGCGCGAATCCCCGAGGGGACGCCGAAGGAGATCGCAGCGTTCATCGACACCCACCTCCTGATGCTCGAAGACGAGGCGATCACCACCGCGCCCCTCGGCTACATCCGCGAGCTGCGATGCAACGCGGAGTGGGCCCTCAAGCTGGAATGCGATGCGCTCGTCGCCGTCTTCGACGCGATGGACGACCCCTACCTGCGCACCCGCAAGGACGATGTCGAGCACGTGGTCGACCGCGTGCAGACCCATCTCCGGGAAGCGGGCGGGAAGCGGCCGCCGCCGGGCGAGTCCGCCGCCGGGAGGATCGTCTACGCCGACGACCTGACTCCGGCCGATACCGTGCTCATGCAGCACCAGGGCGTCGCGGGGTTCATGACCGAGTTCGGCGGCTCGAACTCGCACACCGCCATTCTCGCCCGCAGCCTGAACATCCCCGCCGTGGTGGGCCTGCACCGCTCGGCGGCGCTGCTGCGAGACGGGGACGAGGTGGTGCTCGACGGGCGCGAGGGCGTCGTCATCGTCTCGCCGGCCGACATCGTCAAGCGGTTCTACGAATACCGCCGGCGCGAGATCGAGCGCACCAGGGTCGCGCGACGCAAGCTCCGGGCGACCCCGACGGTGACCGCGGACGGGGAACCGGTGATCCTGCAGGCCAACGTCGAGCTGCCCGGCGAGTCCGCCGGTGCGGTGCGTGACGGTGCGGCCGGGGTCGGGCTCTACCGGACCGAGTTCCTGTTCATGAACCGCAGCCATCCGCCGGACGAGCAGGAGCAGTTCGAGGCGTACTCGGAGCTCGTCACGGCGCTGAAGGGGTTTCCGGTGACCGTCCGCACCCTGGATCTCGGCGCGGACAAGCAGGTCGACGGCGCCCGCCCGGATGCGCCGGCCACCTCCAATCCCGCCCTCGGCCTGCGCGCGGTGCGGCTGTGCCTGAAGGATCAGAGCCTGTTCCGGCCGCAGATCCGGGCCATTCTGCGGGCATCGGCGTGCGGTCCGGTGCGCATGATGATCCCGATGCTCGCGAACACCACCGAGCTGGACCAGGTGCTGCGCATCGTGCGCGACTGCAAGCGCGAGCTCGACGAGCGGGGCGAGGGGTACGATGCGTCGATGCCGGTCGGCGCGATGATCGAGGTTCCGGCCGCCGCCATCTGCGCCGACATCTTCGCCCGCCGGCTCGACTTCCTGTCGATCGGGACCAACGATCTCATCCAGTACACCATCGCCATCGACCGCGTCGACGACGAGGTGAGCTACCTCTACGACCCGCTGCATCCGGCGGTGCTGCGGCTGGTGGCGACCACCATCGCCGCGGGACGCAAGGCCGGCATCCCGGTCGCGATGTGCGGAGAGATGGCGGGGGATGCGCGTTACACGAAGCTGCTCCTGGGAATGGGGCTGCGGGAGTTCTCGGTGCACCCGAACGCGCTGCTGGAGGTCAAGCAGATCATCGGCGAGACCCGGATCACCTCGGCCCGGAAGTCCACCCGCCGCATCCTGCTCTCCACCCATGCCGCGACGCGCCACGCGCTCGTCGACGAACTGAACCGGCTGAACCGGACCGAGGTCTGAGCGCGTCCGGATGCGGCCGCGACGCACGCCGCCCGGAGGGGCCGGACGGCCCGGTCCGGGCTGCCGCCACCCCGTCCCCGATGTCGTGTGGGGCTGCGTTGTGCGGTGCTGCAACGGCTGCCGGAGGGACCGGACGCCCCGGTCCGGGCTGCCGCCCCGGGCGAGGTGTTCCCGGAATGCCGCGGGGGCGGGCGGGTTCAGGCGGCTCCTTCGTAGCGGGCGAGGTACTCGTCGACGGAGCGCGCGATCCCGGCCGCGTCGAGCCCCGCGTCGGCAAGCATGTCTCCGCGCCCGCCGTGCGGGATGAACCGATCGGGGAGTCCTATCTGCAGCAGCCGCTTCGCCACGCCGTGGGCCGCGAGGCACTCGCTCACCGCCCCCCCGGCCCCCCCGACCGCATTCTCCTCGACCGTCACCAGCAGCTCGTGATCGCCGGCGAGCGACAGCACCGCCTCCTCGTCCAGGGGCTTGACGAAGCGCATGTCGAACACCGTCGCGTCGAGCCCCTCCGCCACCTCCATCACATGGTGGAGCAGCGGCCCGAACGAGAGGAACGCGATCCGCGACCCCCGGCGCCGCTCCTCGGCCTTGCCGACGGGAACCGCCCGCATCTCGCGCTCGACCGGCGCCCCCGGACCCGCGCCCCGCGGATAGCGCACCGCGCACGGCCCGTCGTGGAGGAATCCCGTGTACAGCATCCGGCGGGCCTCGTTCTCGTCGGCCGGCGTCATGATCACGACGTTCGGCAGGCAGCGCAGGCAGGTCACGTCATACGCGCCGGCGTGGGTGGGGCCGTCGCCGCCCACGACCCCCGCGCGATCGATCGCGAACATCACCGCGAGGTCCTGCAGCACCACGTCGTGCACGACCTGGTCGTAGGCGCGTTGCAGGAACGTCGAATAGATCGCCACCACCGGCTTCAACCCCTCGCAGGCGAGCCCGGCGGCGAACGTCACCGCGTGTTGCTCGGCGATCGCGACATCGAAGAACCGCTCCGGATGAAGCTGCTCGAACCGCTCCATCTTCGAGCCCTCGCGCATCGCGGGGGTGATCGCCACGAGCCGTTCGTCGCGCCCGGCCATGTCGCACAGCCAGTCTCCGAAGACCTGCGAATAGGTCGGACCCGCCGTCGCCGCCTCCGCACTCGGCACGATCCCCACCGCCGGGTCGAACGGGGAGCCGATGCCGTGGTACTTCACCGGGTCGGATTCCGCGGGCGCGTAGCCCTTGCCCTTGCGGGTGACGACGTGCAGCAACTGCGGGCCGCCGAGCCGCTTGAGGTTCCGCAGCGTGGGGAGCAACGCGCTCAGATTGTGTCCGTCCACGGGTCCGACATAGTTGAAGCCGAGCTCCTCGAACAGCGCACCGGGCACGATCAGCCCCTTGACGTGCTCCTCGGTCCGGCGCGCGAACTCCTGGATCGGCGGCATCCTGCCGAGGACCTTCTTGCCGCCCTCCTTGACGGTGGCGTAGAGGCGGCTCGAGAGGAGCTGGGCGAAGCGGTTGGTGAGTGCGCCGACGTTCGGCGAGATCGACATCTCGTTGTCGTTGAACACCACGAGCAGGTCGGCGCCGGCGCCGCCGGCGTGATTGAGCGCCTCGAACGCCATGCCGCAGGTCAGGCCCCCGTCGCCGACGACGGCGACGACCTTGCGGTCGCTGCCGGTGCGCCGGGCCGCGATCGCCATTCCGGTCGCCGCTCCGATCGAATTGCCCGCGTGGCCGCCGCCGAAGGCGTCGTAGGGGCTCTCGCTGCGGGTGGGGAACGGCGAGAGGCCGCCCCACTTGCGCACCGAGTGCACCTGCTCGCGCCGCCCGGTGAGGATCTTGTGGGGATAGCTCTGGTGGCCGACGTCCCACACGATGCGGTCGTGCGGGGTGTCGTAGAGATAGTGCAGCGCAATGGTGAGCTCGACGACGCCGAGACCGGCCGCGAAGTGGCCGCCCGACCGGGAGACGCTCTCGACGAGGTACCGGCGAAGCTCCCGCGCCACGTCGCGCAGCGCACGCTCCGGCAGCCGGCGGAGGTCCGCCGGAGCCTGGATCGAAGAGAGGAGGGGATGGTCGTCTTGCGAGCTCAATGTTTCCGCTCCGGAACCGGAGTGCCGTGGCCACGGTTTCCCGCCGCACACCGGGCGGCGCCCGGTGCGGTGCCAATTCTGAAGTAGCCGATGCACACGTCAATAGCCGTACCGGCTCACGGCATCCGGCGCCGGGCTCGACGGCACGCGCCGCCGCCCGTCCAGGCTCGCCGGACACGGATCGACTCCGCGCTCCGCAGACACGCGCTTCGCCGGAGGCGTTCGAGCCGGAGGCGGGGACGGCGCGGGCGTATACTGACCGCCTCCGCGCTCCCGGCGCCCCACGACCGGCAGGCAAGGGTTCCATGTCCGCGACACGCCGCCGTCTCGTCCTGGTGGACGGCTCCTCGTACCTGTACCGCGCGTTCCACGCGCTGCCCTCGCTCACCAACTCCAGGGGAAAGCCCACCGGCGCGGCCTACGGCATGACGAACATGCTGAAGCGGCTGGAGGCGGAGGCCGCGCCCGAGCTCGCGGCGGTGGTCTTCGATGCGAAGGGCAGGACCTTCCGCGACGATCTGTACCCGCAGTACAAGGCGAACCGTCCGCCCATGCCCATGGAGCTGCGCGCCCAGATCGACTCCATCCACGCCATCGTGCGCGCGCTCGGATTCCCGGTGCTGGTGGAGGAGGGAGTGGAGGCCGACGACGTCATCGGCACCCTCGCCGAGCAGGCCAAGGCGGTGGAGCTCGACGTCCTGATATGCACCGGCGACAAGGACATGGCCCAGCTCGTGGACGACCGCGTCACGATGGTCAACACCATGGACGATCCGGTCCTCGACCCGGCCGGAGTCACGGCCAGGTTCGGGGTGCCGCCCGAATCCATCGTCGACTATCTCGCGCTCGTCGGCGATGCGGTCGACAACGTGCCCGGGGTCCCGAAGGTCGGACCCAAGACCGCGGTGAAGTGGCTGGCCGAGTACCGTACGGTCGAGAACATCATCGCCCACAAGGACGAGATCAAGGGCAAGGTGGGGGAGAGCCTGCGCGCGAGCCTGGAGCAGATCCCGCTCTCGAAGGAGCTGGTGACCATCCACCGCAAGGTGGACCTCGACCTCGGCCCGCTCGAACTGGAGCTTCGCGAGCCGGATGCGGAGGCGCTCAAGGCGCTCTACGGCGAGCTGGAGTTCAGGACCTGGCTCGGGGAGCTGCTCGACACGGGCGGCGACGCGCCGGCCGAAGCACCCGCGGCCGAGTACGAGACGGTGCTGGACGAAGCCGCCCTGGAGGCCTGGATCGAGCGCCTCGGGGCGGCCGGGGAGATCGCGTTCGACACCGAGACCACGAGTCTCGACTACATGCGGGCGGAGCTGGTCGGGGTGTCGTTCGCGGTCGATCCCGGGCACGCCGCCTACGTCCCGTTCGGGCACGACTACCCGGGGGCGCCGGACCAGCTTCCGCGCGAGAGGGTGCTGGAGAGGCTGCGCCCGATCCTCGAATCGGAGCGGCCGGCCAAGATCGGCCAGAACCTCAAGTACGACATGAGCGTGCTCGCGCGCGCCGGCATCCGGCTGGCCGGAATCGCGTTCGACACCATGCTGGAGTCCTACGTGCTCGACAGCACCGCGACCCGGCACGACATGGACTCGCTGGCGCTCAAGTACCTGGGGCACCGCACCATCCACTACGAGGACATCGCCGGCAAGGGCGCGAAGCAGCTCACGTTCGACCGGATCCCGATCGAGGACGCGGGGCCCTACGCGGCGGAGGACGCGGACGTCACGCTGCGGCTGCACCGGGCGCTGCGCCCGCGGCTCGAAGCGCATGCGTCGCTGGCGGCGCTGTGCGACACGGTGGAGATGCCGCTGGTGCCGGTGCTCTCGCGCGTCGAGCGCAATGGAGTGCGGATCGATGTCCGGCGGCTGAACCGGCAGAGCGCGGAGCTCGCGGCGCGGATGCGCGAGATCGAGGCGTCCGCCCACGCCTGCGCCGGCGGGCCGTTCAACCTCGGGTCCGCGAAGCAGATCCGGGAGATCCTCTTCGGCCGGCTGGGACTGCCGGTGCTCGCCAAGACCCCCAAGGGACAGCCGTCCACGGCGGAGTCGGTGCTTCAGGAGCTCGCTTTCGACCACGAGCTGCCGAAGCTCATCCTGGAGCACCGGGCGATGCACAAGCTCAAGTCGACGTACACCGACGCCTTGCCGGCGTGCGTGAACCCGGCCACCGGGCGGGTCCACACCAGCTACCACCAGGCGGTCGCCGCCACCGGACGCCTCTCGTCCGCGGATCCGAACCTGCAGAACATCCCGGTGCGCACCCGCGAGGGCCGGCGGATCCGCCAGGCGTTCGTCGCCGACCCCGGATTCCGAATCCTCGCGGCCGACTACTCCCAGATCGAGCTGCGCATCATGGCGCACCTGTCCGGCGACCGGGGGCTGCTCGCCGCGTTCGCGTCCGGGGCCGACATCCACCGGGCGACGGCGGCGGAGGTCTTCGCGGGCGGCGCCGGGGAGGTCGACGACGAGCAGCGCCGCAGCGCCAAGGCGATCAACTTCGGGCTGATCTACGGCATGTCCGCGTTCGGGCTCGCCCGCCAGCTCGGCATCGAGCGGGGCGAGGCGCAACGCTACGTCGATCTGTATTTCTCCCGGTATCCGGGGGTCAAGGCGTTCATGGACACCACCCGCGAGAGCGCGCGCGAGCGGGGCTACGTGGAGACCGTCTTCGGCCGGCGCCTGTACCTGCACGAGATCAGGTCGAGCAACGTCCACCGCCGCCAGTACGCGGAGCGGACCGCGATCAACGCCCCGATGCAGGGCACCGCGGCCGACATCATCAAGCGCGCGATGCTGAGCCTCGACGCGTGGATCGCCGACTCCGGGGCGCCGGTGCGCATGATCATGCAGGTGCACGACGAGCTGGTGTTCGAGGTGGCGAGCGAGGCGGTCGGCGACGTTGTCCCCCTCGTCCGCGAGCGCATGAGCGGGGCGGCGGAGCTGGCGGTGCCGCTGGTGGTCGACATCGGCGAAGGGGACAACTGGGACGAGGCGCATTGACGGCGGGCGGGGCGCCATGTCCGGACGCCGGTTTGCGGCCGAACCCGGGAGGGCGGGTGTGAAGACGAGGGGCACGATGGCCATCCGGCACTTGGCAGTCCGGGTCCTGGCGCCGGGCGGGGCGCCATGTCCGAACGCCGGTTTGCGGCCGAACCCGGGAGGGCGGGTGTGAAGACGAGGAGCCCGATGGCCATCCGGCGCCTGGCAGTCCGGGTCCTGGCGCTCGGCCTGGCTCTCGCCGGCATGGAAGGCCCGCACGCGCAGGGGACCCGGTTCGGCAAGGGAGCGGGGCCGGGGGCGGTGCTCGACTTCGGCGCCCGTTGCAGCGAGCCCGGCCACTCGTGGGGAGGCTACTGGCAGGCCTACGGGCACTTCGCCAGCGCCGACGGACGTGCGCAAGTGCTGGCGAGGATACTGGTGGGACGGATCGGCGTGCAGAGCGGGGAGCGGATCGCGGCTGCGCTCGAGGACGTGGTGATCCGCACGGGGAGGGGAGGTACGGAGGTCGCCTTCCGGCTCGAAGGGAGCGGGATGCGCGGCGGCGAGGTCCAAACGAGCATCTGGAGCACCCGTTACCGGGCGAGTCCTCGGGGCGGAGGCTACCCCGAGCCGTGGGCGTACGAGACGAACGCGCAAGGCGATCTGCGCTGGAGCCGGATCCCGCGCAAGGGGAGCGCGGAGGAGCGCCATGCGCACCCGGAGACGCTGGAGCTCGACGCGCGGAGCTGGGACGCACGGGAGACGGTCCGGTTGCGGATGTGGGTGCGCACCGGAGAAGGAGAGGCGCCGCAGGCGCTCGACGGGCCGGTCCTGAAGGAGGTCGGGGCGTACCTCGGCCTGGAGCCGCAGGAGACGAAGGAGCTGGGTCTGGCGGAGACGCTGGACCCGACCGAGAAAGGGGGCCTGTGGGGATGGTTCCGTCACGCCTACCGCTACCGCGACTGCCACGAATGGCGCGAAGCGGCGCGGGCGGCGTTCTACCGGGAGGCGGACGAGTAGGCAGTCACGCAACGCCGGGGGGAGAAGGATGCAGAGGACACGGCCGGCTCGACCTCGATCTTGTCGTCCTCCCGGCCATCCTGAACCTGGTATCGGCGCTGCTGGCGATCAGAAGGCCACTTGCGTTCGGGAGCGCCGGCTCGTCGCGACGTCGAATGGATGAACGACCGGAGATGCATTGCGGCGCGAGTATTGTTCCCGGGAATGCCCTGCCTTACTCTTGGCCTCGCTGCTGACGAGCAAGGAACAGCGGCCCGTTCTTCGGCGGTAATCGAGTATGAGCTATCAGGACCGAATCTCGATCGAGCCAGGCAAACGCGGCGGAAAACCCTGCATCCGCGGGTTGAGGATCACCGTGTACGACGTGCTGGACTACCTCGCATCGGGCATGTCGGAGCAGGAGATTCTGGACGACTTTCCCGATCTGACGCGGGACGACATTCGCGCCTGCCTCGCGTTCGCTGCCGACCGGGAACGGAGGCTCGTGTCGTTCGGCGCGTCGTGAAGCTGTTATCCGTTCGCAAACTCTCGCACAGGTTTGCCAAGCGTCGGAGACGCCGCCGCGGAGCGCTTCGCCATCTTGGGCTCACGGACGCAGCGGCGGGTTGCACCATTCCCGGACACGGTACGAATCTCGGTCGAGCACGACTCGGAAGTGGCTGCGGCCACGCTCAAGTATTGGTGTCCCGCACCTCCCCGGAGTGGGGCCAATCCGGTCAGGCGCGCCGTACTCTCGATCAGGCGGAACTGAATCTCGCAAGGCGGCTCCCCGGTGTCGATGGCGAGGGGACGATTGGCCGGCGGACGGCACAGGCCGGGCGTTCAGTCGCGATTCCGCCGTCTCGGTCGTATTGGGTCGCGTTGGGCGCGTGGGGCATCCTCAGCACCGGCCCGGACGGCCGAGGTCGACGAACGGCAATGGAGATGGGCGAGTTCCTTTGGTCGGGACACCGTGGTTCCAGGTTGACGCGCCATGAAGCTGTTATTCGACCACAATCTCTCACACAAGCTCGTCGGGCGTTTGGGGAACGCATTCCCCGGCTCGGAACACGTGCGAAACGTCGGCCTTCAGGAAGCATCCGATCATGCCGTCTGGGAGTACGCGAAATCCAAGGGCTTCGCGATCGTTTCGAAAGATGAGGATTTCCATCAACTCAGCTTCCTTCTCGGTCCAGCGCCCAAGGTCGTATGGGTCAAGTTGGGGAACTGCACTACCGGCGACGTGGAACGTGTATTGCGGGAATGTCGGTCGGACTTGCTGGAGTTCGACAACGACGAGGATGCGGCTTTTCTGGTGATAGCCGAGCAGGTTGATTGAATCTCCGGTCGAGCGAGGCGGTGGCCGATGTGATCGGCGCGCGGGCGATTGTCGTGCAAGCGCTCGACGGGGAGGCCAAGGCATTCTACGGGCGGTTTGGTTTTCGGCCGTTCTCGGATGGCGAGCCGTTCATGCTGGTCCTGCGGACATTCGAGCCGAAGGTCGTGTTTCGGGGGTGAGCCTGACCGCCGAAGGCCCAAGCATGGCCGGTCACGGCACTCCGGCGTTCCGCGGCGGCCGTCGTTCACCTCCGGCGGGATGCGGCCACAATTGATGATGACAGCATCGACTACCGCTTTCCGGTTCCGGCTCGGCCGGGCCGGGTGGAGGTCACTGCGCGGTGTTCGTCGTCGGCGCGGGGCCTGCAAACCGGGGCACCACGTACGGTCCTTCCGGAATCACCGCGACCGCGGGATCTCCCGACGACTCGATGGACCGGACGAGCGCATCCTCGATCGAATCGATGACGTTTATCCCGGTCAGCGCCCGGTCCTCGGCCGGCAGGCCCCGGGAATACAGGTGGATGCCGGCACGACGCATCGGCTTGAGCAGCATCTCGGTCTGCCATTCGTCGATGTCCGCGAGCGGTTTGTCGAGGATCTCCGCGAGGAATCCGTCGGGGCCGTTCGCGACGAGCCGGCGCTGGGCCTCGCGGTACTGCGGCGAGCCAATCCCCTCCGAGCAGTCGGAGGCGATGATGAGACTGGCGCCGGGTGCGAGGATGTCGATCGGCGTCACCATGCCCTTCACGGTCTGGTAGTAGGTCTTGTCGAGCGGGTAGCCCGCGGCGGAGGTGAGCACGGTCCCGAACTTCCGGTCGACGGGCACGGCGCAGGAGTCGTGCACGAACCGGACCGCCTCGAGATGGCTCTCCACGATTTCGCCGAAGTTCACGAAGCACAGCCGCCGCCGCTCGTCGATGACGGTGTTGACGGCATGGACATCGCCGAGCATGCGCATGATCTCGAGCTGCTCCTCGTGCAGCGGATTGGCGTCGAGGTTGCACTGGATCGCGCCCGGGTCCTCCATGAACCGGGCGTTGTGGAAGGTGCGGATGGTGTCCTCGTGCGCCACCCCGGGGGCGACGACCTTGCGCCCGCCCGACCAGCCGGCCATGAAGTGCGGCTCCACCAGCCCGGTCGCGATCCGCAGCTCGGCGTCGACGAACCGCCGGTCGAGCTTCACCGGGGTGGCGCGGGTCGCGGTAACGCCAAGGTCGACGTGGGCCGCGGCGTCGCGCGCGAAGTGGTTCTCGACCCGGACCGTGTCGAGCACCCACGGATCACCGATGAGCTCCGCGAGCTCCTCGCCTTCGTTGGGGCGGTGCAGCCCGGTGGCGACCAGGACGGTGATGTTCCGGGCGGGGATCCCGCGGTCGAGGAGGATGCGGATCATCGGCCCGAGGAACACGTGGTTCGGCACCGGGCGAGTGATGTCGCATATGAGGATGCAGGCGGAGCGCTTGCCCTCGGCCAGGGCTGCCAGCGGCGGCGCCCCGGTGGGCTCGGCGAACGCCTGTCCGACGGCGCCCGGCACGTCGTCGACGAGCGGCAGCGGGTTCTTGCGCAGCACCGTGACTTCGCAGGTGTCGGGCATGCGCACCGGAAGCCGCCCGCGGCCGTACTCCAGTTCCACGATCATCGCTGCCTCCCGGGTCCCGGCCCGCGTTCCACAGTGTATCCGCGTCGGCTGGCGTGCCGCCTCGCGAGCGAGTCCGTCCCGGCCACCCGGCACTGCCAGCAGCAGTACCAGCAGCAGTACCAGTACCAACAGGTGCGCTGCTGCCTCGCAATCGAGCTGTCCCGTCACTCAGCATCGCCAGCAGCACCAGCAGGGTACGCTGCCTCGCAATCGAGCCGTCCCGTCACCCGGCATCGCCACCAGTACCAGCACCAGCAGGGTGCGCTGCTTCGCAATCGAGCCTGTCCCGTCACCCCTTGACCGAACGCGGATGCGGGCCGGCGCGACGGCGCACCGTGCCTCCCGACGCGAAGCATCCCGAATGTGCGGCGTCCGCGTGCGACTTACAATGTCGCCCATGCACATCCGGATGGATCCCGTCGGCGGAATCGCGGGCGACATGTTCGCCGCCGCGGTGCTCGACGCGTGGCCCGAGCTCGAGCCGGCGCTCGTTGCGGCCCTGGAGCACGCCGGACTCGACGCGATCGCCACCGTCGAGCGCCTCGATCACGCCGGCGACGCACTGGCCGGATCGCGGTTCGTGGTGCACGAGGCGAGCCGCGCGGAGCACGAGCCGCACGGGCGCGATGGCGACGGTCATGGTCGCGGCCTCGATCGCGAGCCCGCCCGCGGCGATCTCGTCGTGCGTCGCGACGTTCGGATGGGTCATGGTGGCGGCCCCGATCGCGAGCCCGCCCGCGGGCATCATCTCCACCGCGACATTCGCACCCTGCTGGAGGCGTCCGCTCTCGACGCCGGGGTGCGCGACCGGGCTCTCGACATGTTCGCGCGGCTGGCCGCGGCGGAATCCGCGGTGCACGGCGTACCCGTCGACGACGTGAGCTTCCACGAGGTCGGGGCCTTCGACTCGATTGCGGACATCGTGAGCGCGGCCTGGCTGATCGAGCGTCTCGGCGCCTCGTGGTCCTGCGGGCCGCTCCCCGTCGGCCAGGGCCGGGTCGAGACGGCGCACGGGCGGCTCCCGGTCCCCGCGCCGGCGACGGTGGAGCTGCTGCGCGGAATGGTCGTCGATCAGGACACCCATCACGGAGAGCGCATCACCCCGACCGGCGCCGCGATCGTCGCGCACCTTGCGCCGAGCTTCGAGCCGCTTGCGGGTCCGATGCGTCTCGACCGATCCGGGACGGGATTCGGCACCAGCCGTCTTCCGGGCACGAGCAACGTCCTGCGGCTACTCGCGTTCAAGCCGCTCGGCAGCCCCGATGCCGGCGTACACCGGGAGCGTATCGCGGTGTGCGAATTCGAGATCGACGATCAGACCGGCGAGGATCTGGCGCTTGCCCTCGACCGGCTCCGGGAGCACGCCGGCGTTCTGGACGTGTCCAGCCACGCGATGAACGGCAAGAAGGGGCGGCTCACGGTGCATGTACGCATTCTCGCCGGTCTCGCGGCGGTGGAATCGGTGATCGAGTCCTGCTTTCTCGAGACCACCACCCTGGGCGTGCGGTGGCACGAGGTGAGCCGGGCGGCGCTTGCCCGCACTTCGGCGAAAGTGGTGGTGGACGGCCGCCCGGTCCGGGTGAAGTCGGCGCGCCGTCCCGGCGCCGTCCGGACCTCGAAGGCGGAGATCGACGATCTGGCGCCGGTGGCCGGCGGCCATGCGGATCGGGAGAGGGTACGGGGCTCGGCGGAGCGTGAGGGTGGCGGAGGCGGCGTGTGAACGGGGACGGGCAGCGCTGATGCACGGCCTTGGTGCGGTGTCCCGGAAGGCACCCGAGACGTTCGATGCGATCGGCTGTGGTGCACGGAGGAGGATGGATGGGTAGCTCCCGAGTGGAGTCTCGAATCGGCGCGATCGAACCCGTGCTGGAGGACATCGGCCGTGTCGCGGTGGCGGTGAGCGGGGGCGTGGACAGCATGACCCTCGCCGTGGTTGCGCACCGGGTGCTCGGGCCTTCGGCGAGGATGGTCCACGCGGTCTCCGCCGCCGTCCCCGCGGACGCGACGGCGCGCGTCGTGCGGTATGCGCGCCGTGAGGGATGGCGGCTCGAACGGCTCGACGCCGGCGAGCTTGCCGATCCGCGCTACGTCGCGAACCCCGTCAACCGCTGCTACTTCTGCAAGACGAACCTCTACTCCACGATTGCTCCGCTCGCGGGCGCCGGCACGACCATCGTCTCCGGCACCAATACCGACGATCTCGGGGACTTCCGGCCGGGGCTCGCGGCTGCGGCCGAGCACGCGGTCCGCCACCCCTACGTCGAGTGCGGCATCGGCAAAGCCGCGGTGCGAGCCATCGCCGCCGGGCTCGGGCTCCACGACCTTACGGAGCTGCCGGCCGCGCCGTGCCTGTCGAGCCGGGTCGAGACCGGCATCGCCATCGACCCCGAGGTGCTGAAGGCCGTCGATGCGTGCGAGCGGCTCGTCCGCGACGCGACCGGGGCGGCCACCGTGCGGTGCCGGGTACGCAGCCATGCGGTCGTGATCGAACTCGACGACGCCGCGCTTTCCGCCCTCGACGGGGGACGCCGCGCCGTGCTCGCCGGCGAGGTGGGAGAGTGCATGGCCGCAGCCGGGGTGTCGCGGATGCTCCGGTTCGAGCCCTACCGCATGGGCAGCGCATTTCTGAGGCCCGCCGATCGTGCCTGAGCGGGGCATGACGCCGGCCGCCGTCGAGCCGGTCGGCGCCGGGCACTGCGCCCCGCACCCGTGCCCGGCGGGTCATGGCCGCGCACTCGTGGGATCTCCCCGTCATGCCTGAGCGGGAGGTCGTGCCCGACGACGCGCGTCACGCGAGGATCGGCTTCGACGAATCGATCTACTGCGCGGGGAAGTCCCGTCGCCAGCTCGATGCGATCCTGGCCCGAAGCATCGCGGGGAGCCGGCCGTTGCTCCTCACGCGGCTCGACGCCGGGATGGTCGATGCGCTGGCCCCCGCGCATCGCGCCGCTCTCGACTACGACCCGATCTCCCGTACCGCGGTGCTGGGTTCGGGCGCCGACCCGCCCGGGCCGGCGCGGGTCGCGGTGGTGACCGCGGGCTCTTCCGACGTGCCCGTGGCGAAGGAGGCGGTACGCACGCTGGCGTACTACGGCGAGCCGGCCCTGGAGATCTACGACGTCGGCGTCGCGGGCCTGTGGCGCCTGCTCGAACGGATCGAGGAGATCCGCGCGATGCCGGTGGTGGTCGCGGTCGCGGGCATGGAGGCGTCGCTGCCCAGCGTGGTGGGAGGACAGGTTCCGGGACTCGTGGTGGCGGTCCCGACGTCGAACGGCTACGGGGTGTCCGTCGGCGGTCGGGTCGCGCTCGATGCCTCGCTCTCGAGCTGCGCGCCGGGTCTGGCCGTGGTCAATATCGACAACGGCTACGGCGCGGCCTGCGTCGCGTTGCGGGCGTTGCGCCTGGCCGGCTGAGCCCCCCGGCCCCTCTCCAATCGGCCAAGGCGGTCCCGTCGTCCTGCCGGCGGGGTTGGCCGAGGTTTTCTCCCGCAACATCGTCGAGGCGGCATTCCGGCGGCGCCGAACGTCGGGAGATGTTGCACGGAGTGCCCGTGTGCTTTGAAATCGCCGGAACCGTTCCGGGCCGCAGATCCGGCCGCAGAACCGCATCGTTGGGAGGACGCCATGCAGACACACGCGAGAGTCGTCGTCATCGGCGGAGGAATGATGGGAGTGGGACTGCTCTACCACCTCGCCGAGGAGGGCTGGACCGACCTCCTGCTCGTGGAGAAGGGGGAGCTCACCTCCGGCTCGACGTGGCACGCGGCGGGCCAGTGCCCGAGCTTCATCGCCGACTACAACATGGCGAAGATCCACGACTACGGAGTCAGGCTCTACCCGAAGCTCGAGGAGAAGACCGGGCAGTACGTGAGCTGGCACGGATGCGGCGGGATCCGGTTCGCGCTGAAGCCGGCCGAGGTGGAGTGGTTCCACCACGTGGCGAGCGTCGGCAAGCTCATCGGCTTTCACTGCGAGATCATCGACCCCGAGAAGATCAGGCAGATCAACCCGTTCGTGACGGTGGAGGGGGTGCTCGCGGGGGCCTGGACCCCCGGGGACGGCCACGTGGACCCGGCCGGCTGCTGCAACGCGCTCGCGAAGGGCGCGCGCGACATGGGCGCGACCATCGAGCGTCGCACCCGGGTGACGGACCTGAGGCAGCGCCGGAGCGGCGAGTGGGAGGTCGTCACCGACCGGGGCGCCATCGTGTGCGAGATGGTCGTGAACGCGGCCGGGTGCTACGCGCGCCAAGTGAGCCGGATGGCCGGCACCGACGTTCCGATCACCAACATGGAGCACACCTACCTCGTCACCGAGCCGATCCGGGAGTTCCTGGAGCGCGACGAGGAGATGGTGGTGGTGCGCGACCCGTACACCTCCGGGTACCTGCGCCAAGAGCAGAAGGCGGGGCTCATCGGCATCTACGAGACCGCGGATTCGGCCGAGTGCTGGACCCACCGCGGCGGGTGGCCGGAGTGGGATTCGGAGAACGAGCTGTTCGAGGCGAACCTCGACCGGCTCACGCCCTATGTCGAGCGGGCGCTGGAGCGCATTCCGATGTGGCGCGACGCCGGCATCAAGCGCATCGTCTGCGGTGCGATCCCGCATACCCCGGACGCGAACCCGCTGCTCGGCCCGGCCGCGGGGCTGCGCAACTTCTGGCAGTGCTGCGGCGCGTCCATCGGCATCGCCGCCGGCGCGGGGTGCGGCAAGTACCTCGCGCAGTGGATGGTGCACGGCGACAGCGAGATCAACATGGCCGGCCTCGACCCGCGCCGGTTCGGCGGCCATGCCCCCGGCGAGTACACGAAGGCGAAGTCCCACCAGGACTACGAGCACATGTACGCCCTGCACCTGCCGGGCGAGGAACGCCCCGCCTCGCGCGGGGAGCGGGTCACGCCGCTGTTCGACAAGCTCGCCGCGAAGGGGTGCGTGTACACCGAGGCGAACGGCTGGGAGCGCCCGAAGTGGTTCTCGCCCGACGGCCGGGAGGAAGAGCCCGGCTTCCGGCACAACAACGTCTTCGAGGTCGTCGCGGCGGAGTGCCGCGCGGTGCGCGAGCGGGTCGGGGTGCTCGATCTGTCGAGCTTCGCGAAGTACGACGTGGCCGGGACCGGCGCCGAGGCGTACCTGAACACGATCACCGCCAACCGCATGCCGCGGCGGAGCGGCGGCATCGTGCTCGCGCACTACCTGTCTCCGGAGGGCCGCATCACCGGCGAGTCGACGATCACCAGACTCGCCCCGGACCGCTTCTACGTGCTGTCGGGAGCGGGCGCCGAGGACCGCGACATGGACACCCTCGTCCAGGGGCCGCGCGACGGGCTCGACGTCGCCGTGACCAACGTCACCGGCGACTGGGGCGTGCTGGTGCTCGCGGGACCGCGCTCGCGCGAGGTGCTCGCGAAGCTGACCGGGGCGGACCTCGGCAACGAGCGCTTCCGCTGGCTGACCGGCCGGGAGATCGAGGCGGCCGGGATCCCGATCCGCGCCCTGCGGGTGAACTACGTCGGCGAGCTCGGCTGGGAGCTGCACTGCCCGATGGCGCGGCTCGCCGACCTGTACGACGCGGTGTGGTCGGCGGGCGAGGAGTTCGGCATCACGGACTTCGGGACGTATGCCGTCGATTCGCTGCGCATGGAGAAGGCGTACCGGGGCTGGGGGGCGGAGCTCACCAACGAGATCACCCTGGTCGAGGCCGACATGGAGCGCTTCGCCGCCCTCGACAAGGACGACTTCGTGGGCCGGGCCGCGATCCAGCGCGTGAAGCAGGCCGGCATCGCGACGCAGCTCGTCTACCTGGAGGTCGAGCCGGGAGACTGCGACGCGCACGGCGGGGAGCCGGTCATCGCGGACGGTCGGGTGGTGGGTGTCACCACCTCCGGCGCCTACGGCCACTACACGGGCAGGAGCCTCGGCTTCGCCTACGTGGAGCCGCATCTGGCCGAACCCGGCTCGATGTTCGCCATCGACATCCTCGGCGAGCCGCGCGCCGCCACGGTGCTCGCCGAGGCCGCCTACGATCCGCGCAACGAGCGGTTGCGGGCGTGACCCGGGCGGGTGTGACCCGGGAGAGCGTGATTCGGGTGGACGTGATCCGGGCGGGTTCGTTGAACGGTCTCCGCCGCCGCGGAGCCCGAGGCGTGGCCCGGGCGAGCATGACCCGGGCGGGCGTGACCCGGGAGAGCGTGACCCGGGCGGGTGGTCCGGCCGGACCGGCAGGGCTCGGGTCCGGTGGATGCGGCCGTGGTACCGCCGCGCCGGCGAGTGTGCGGCCGGGCGTGCGCCCCGCAGACACCCGCGCGCCGGTCCGGGAGGGGACGCTTCGGTGATCAGCCACATCGACCATCTGGTCCTGACCGTCAGCGACATCGAGGCATCGGTGGCGTTCTACAAGCGGGCGTTGCTCGTCACCGACTCCACGTTCGCGAACGGACGCCGGGCCCTGCATTTCGGGAACCAGAAGATCAACCTGCAGGTGCTCGGCATGGAGACGAGGAATCACGCCGCGGTCGGGTCCGGGGACCTGTGCCTCGTCACGACGTGGCCGTTGCCCGACGTCATCGCCCATCTTCGCGGCGCGGGTATCGGGATCGTCGAAGGTCCGGTCCCCAAGACCGGGGCCGTCGGCGCGATGATGTCGGTCTACTTCACCGATCCCGACGGGAACCTCGTCGAGATCAGCAGCTACGGCGCGCACGCCGGAAACGGCCCGCGTTGAGGACCCCGGGCGGCGGGTCGCGCCGGCGCGCAGCCGCGCCGGTCGCCGGGGGGCTTCGAGCCGCGCCGACTGCCGGGAGGCTTCGAAATGTGGACCGGTATCCTTCTCCTGATCGCGATCACGGTGCTGTACGCCGGATACAACCTGCTCGTGAAGGTATCGAGCACTCGCGTTCCGGAGGTGGCCACGTCGACCGTGCTGGCGACGATCTGCCTGCAACTCGCCGCGCTCGCCGCGTCGTGCGCGTTCGCGCTTGCGCTTCTGGCCCGCGGCGGTCACGTGCTGAAGCTCTCCACGAGCGCGTACGCGTGGGCGGCGGGAGCGGGGGTGTGCATCGGCCTTGCCGAAATCGGGTACTTCTACCTGTTCCGTGGCGTCGGCGGGACCGGCCCGGTCGCCGCGAGCGTCGCAGTGCCGGTGATCGTGACCGGGACCGTGGTGCTCACGATGCTGCTGTCGTCCTTCGCGCTGAAGGAATCGCTCGGCGCGATGCAGATTGCGGGCACCCTGGTGGTGGTCGTCGGGATCGCGATGATCTTCTCCGACGGGCTCCGGCCCTGAGCGGTGGAGAAGTGCCGCCGGGCGCAACACTCCGTGTCGCCGGCCGGCGCGACGCACCCTGTCGCCGGCGCCGCCGGTCCGTCCGCGTCGAGCCGGCCCGCCGGCGAGCCGGACGGGATCGAACCGGCACCGGATCGCGGGCGGCGGGTGCGATGCGTTCGAACCCGGCCGCGAACCGACGGGCCGGACCCGCCGTGGACCCGGTGACCCCGTGAAGCGTGCGATCACCGGCCTTCGTCTCGACGAACCGGGCGACTGGGTCGCGGACCTCGACTGCGGTCACGGCCAGCACGTGCGCCACCGGCCGCCGTTCGTCAATCGACCCTGGACGGAGACCGAGGCCGGGCGCCATGCGATGCTCGGCGCCGAGCTCGATTGCGTGCGTTGTGACCGGATGGAGTGGCCCGACGGTCTCGTCGCGTACCGCCGGACGCCGGAGTTCGACGAGACGACGACTCCGGCCGGGCTGAAGTCCGAGCACGCGACGAAGCGTGGCGTGTGGGCCCGGGTCCACGTGATCTCCGGGGTGCTGCGCTATCGGGTGGGCGCCCCGATCCACCGTTCGTTCCGGGTCGTCCCGTCGTCGAGTGCGGTCATCGTCGCGCAGGTTCCGCATCGCGTGGAGCCCGAAGGGCCGGTGCGGTTCTTCGTCGAGTTCTGGCGGGCGGAGCGGCGGAGAGGGACGACCGAAGCGTCGCGATGACGTCGAGGCCGGGCCGGGCCGCCGAAACGGTCGTGCACGGTGCGGGTGCGGCGGCGCCACGCCGGGATGCGTGGCTCCGGATCGAAGCCGCGACCCTTCCCGCCGAACCTTCCGGCTGCAAGCGCGTCGGGCCGGCTCGGCCGCATCGTGCTCCGGGCGGGAGCATCCGCTTTACTGGCGTGCCGTATGGATTATCATTGACCATCGTTCCGGTTCCGGCGTCCCGGCGGCGGTGCGGGAACGGACAGGGAGGAGACGATGCCCGAAGCAGTCGACGCCGGGCCGAGCGCAGACGCTGCGGCCGCTCTCGACACGTTTCCGAAGCTGCTCGATCTCAACGCCCGCAGGTTCGCGACTCGGCACGCGGCGCGCGAGAAGGAGTACGGCATCTGGCAAAGCTGGACGTGGCGCGAGCTGAAGGCCGAGATCGAAGGACTCGCCAACGGGCTCGCGGCGCTCGGCTTCGAACGGGGCGACCGGCTTGCCGTCATCGGGCGCAACCGCCCCCGGCTCTACGGCTCGATGTGCGCGGCGCAGGCACTGGGCGGGGTACCGGTGCCGATGTACCAGGACTCGGTGGCGAAGGAGCTCGAGTTCGTCGTCGATCATGCCGGCGTCCGGTTCGCGATCGCGGAAGATCAGGAGCAGGTCGACAAGCTGCTCGAGATCAGGGATCGGTGCCCGTCGCTGGAGGTCATCCTCTACGAAGACTCCCGGGGCATGCGCCACTACGACCAGCCCTTCCTGCACTCGTACGAGTCGGTCCGGGAGCGGGGGAAGGCGTTTGCGGCCGCCAATCCCGGCCACTACGACCAGCGGGTCGCGCGGGGCACCGGCGCCGACGTCGCGATCATCCTCTACACCTCGGGGACGACCGGGAATCCGAAGGGGGTGATCCTCACCCACGACAACGTGCTGATCACGGCGCGCAACGCCGTCGAATTCGAGAAGCTCACGGTCGACGACGAGGTGCTGGCCTACCTGCCGATGGCGTGGGTGGGCGACAACATCTTCTCGTTCGCGCAGAGCTACGTAGCGGGGTTCTGCGTGAACTGTCCGGAGAGCGCGGCGACGGTGATGCACGATCTGAAGGAGATCGGTCCGACCTACTACTTCGCTCCTCCCGCCATCTTCGAGAACCTGCTCACCACCGTCAGCATCCGGATCGAGGATGCGAGCTTCGTGAAGCAGAAGATGTACCACTACTTCATGGATCTCGCCGGACGGGTGGGAGTCGGGATCCTGGAACGCCAGCCGGTGCCGGTCTTCGACAGGTTCATGTACTGGCTGGGAAACCTGCTGGTCTACGGCCCGCTCAAGAACACCCTGGGCTTCTCGCGCATCCGGCTCGCGTACACTGCCGGCGAGGCGATCGGCACCGACATCTTCGACTTCTACCGTTCGCTCGGCATCAACATCAAGCAACTCTACGGGCAGACCGAGGCATCGGTGTTCGTCACCATCCAGTCCGACGACGACGTGCGCGCCGACACCGTGGGTCCCGCCGCGCCGCAGGTCGAGCTCAGGATCGCCGACAACGGCGAGGTCCTCTACCGCAGCCCGGGCGTCTTCCAGAGCTACTACAGGAACGAAGAGGCGACCCGGGCGACGAAGACCGAGGACGGCTGGGTGCATACCGGCGACGCCGGACTGCTGGACGAGGACGGGCACCTGCGCATCATCGACCGCGCGAAGGATGTGGGAAAGCTCAACGACGGTGCGATGTTCGCTCCCAAGTACATCGAGAACAAGCTGAAGTACTTCCCCCAGATCGCCGAGGCGGTGACGTTCGGCCACGGGCGCGACTATGTCGCCGCGTTCGTCAACATCGACCTCGATGCGGTGAGCAACTGGGCCGAGCGCAACAACATCTCCTACGCCAGCTACCAGGAACTCGCCGCGCATCCCCGGGTGTATGCGCTGGTCAAGGACTGCATCGCGAAGGTGAACGCGGACCTGGCCGGCGATGCGCAGCTTGCGTCGTCCCGGATCAGGCGGTTCCTCGTGCTCCACAAGGAGCTCGATGCCGACGACGGGGAACTCACCCGCACCCGCAAGGTCCGCCGCCGCATCGTCGCCGAGCGCTATGCCCCCCTCATCGACGCGCTCTATTCCGATGCGGACACGTGCCACATCGCCACCGAGGTGGTGTTCGAGGACGGTCGCCGCGGCGAGATCAGCGCGGATCTCAGGATCGGCGACATCGAGACGGCGCCCGGCGCGATGGCCGGGGCGGGCTGATGCGGCCGGACGACCGACCGGCGACACCGGGGAGAGCGCCCCGATGAGCGAGCGATCGATCGCGGAACGCCTCACGTTCCACCAGGACCGCGAAACCCTGGAGGTCGATTTCTCGGGAATGACGTTCAGCGAGGCCGCGGATGTCGAGGCGTTCTACGACGTGATCGACGCCAGCGTCGGCGACTCCGGCTCGCGCTGGTACTTCCTCGTCAACTACGGGGACTGCAGGATCGCGCCCGAGGCGTGGGCGGCATTCGCCGAGCGCGGCAAACGCGCCAACATCGGTTACGGGCTCGGCACCGTGCGGTTCGGCGTCAACGTCGACGTGCGCGAATCGATCCGCTCGCACGCGCAGAGCGCGCAGTTCCGCGCCAACCTGTTCGAGTCGCGCGACGCGGCGGTGCTCGCCCTCGCCGACATGCGCCGGCGCCACCAGACCACCGGCACCACGTCGGCGGAGTCGTTCCTGAAGGTGGAGGACATCCTGCTCCGGTTCGGCGGGGTCACCGCGCTCGAAAACGTCGGCTTCTCGGTGCATCCCGGGGAGGTGTTCTCGATCATCGGGCCGAACGGCGCCGGCAAGACCTCGATGCTGAACGTGGTCAGCGGGTTCTACCGGCCGACGAGCGGACGCATCCTGTTCGAGGGCCAGGACCGGACCCACCTGAAGACGTTCGAGGTCGCGCGGCTCGGCTTCGCGCGGACGTTCCAGAACATCGCGCTGTTCCGGGGCATGAGCACCCTGGACAACATCATGACCGGCCGCCTGCTCAAGATGGACTACAATTTCGCGACCGACGCCCTGTACTTCGGTTCCGCGCGCAAGGAAGAGATCAGGCACCGGGAGGTCGTCGAGCACATCATCGACTTCCTCGAGATCCAGCCGATCCGCCGCACCCCGGTCGGCCAGTTGCCGTACGGCCTGCAGAAGCGGGTGGAACTCGCGCGGGCCCTGGCGATGGAGCCCAAGGTGCTGCTCCTCGACGAGCCGATGGCGGGGATGAACCTCGAGGAGAAGGAGGACATGGCGCGCTTCGTCCTCGACGTGAACGACCAGTTCGGGACGACAGTGCTGCTGATCGAGCACGACATGGGCGTGGTCATGGACATCTCGAACCATGTGGTGGTGCTCGACCACGGCGTGAAGATCGCCGAGGGGACCCCGGACGAAGTGCGCAACGACCCGGTCGTCATCCGCGCCTATCTCGGCCAGGGATGAGCGGGGACGAACCGGACGGAGACACCGATGGTCGAGGAAATCCTGTTCTTCTCCGAGGTGCTGGTCGGCGGGCTGCTGACCGGCATCATGTACTCGCTGGTCGCGCTCGGCCTCGTGCTGATCTTCAAGGCGTCCCAGATCTTCAACTTCGCGCAGGGCGCCTTCGTGCTGTTCGCGGCGCTGACCTTCGTGCTGATGCTGGAGGTGGGGCCGGATTTCTGGAGCTGGACCGGCTGGCTCGCGGTGGTCTTCGCGCTGCTCGCGGCGGGGATCTTCGGGTTGCGCCGGCTGACCCCCGTGCTCGATGCGCCGGCCCGGTACGGACGTACCCCGGTGGTCCTCGCGGCGGTCGCGGTGGTGTTCCTGCCGATCGTGTTCGACGGCGGCCAGGCGATGTGGCGGGCGGTGTTCATCGTGGAGCTGACCTTCCTGATGCTCACCGTGGGGGCCCGCACCCCGCACTGGGCGGCGGGCGTCCTGCTCGGGCTCGCGGCGGCGTGCTTCTTCCTCGACGGGGCGACGCTGTGGCGCGCCCTTGCGGTGACCCTCCTGGTGATGATCATGATGGCCATCGCCATCGAGCGGATCGTGCTCCGCCCGCTCGTGAACCAGGAGCCCATCATCCTGTTCATGGCCGCGATCGGCCTGAACTTCGTCATCGAGGGAGTGGCGCAGGGCGTGTGGGACGCCGACGTGCATCCGCTCGACATCGGCATTCCCGACGTTCCCATCGAGTGGTTCGTGGACAGCATCGGCCTGTTCATCAGCACCTTCGACGTGGCGGCGGCGGGGACCGCGGCGGCGCTCGTCGCGGCGCTCGCCTGGTTCTTCAACAAGACCCGGGTGGGGCGGGGCCTGCGCGCGGTCGCCGACGATCACCAGGCCGCGCTCTCGGTGGGGATTCCGCTCAAGAACATCTGGGCCGTGGTGTGGTCGGCCTCGGCGATCGTCGCGCTGTTCGCGGGCCTGATGTGGGGGTCGAAGCTGGGCGTGCAGTTCTCGATCTCGCTGCTCGCGTTCAAGGCGTTGCCGGTGATCCTGATCGGGGGCTTCACGTCCATCCCCGGCGCCATCATCGGCGGCCTGATCGTCGGGTCGACGGAGAAGCTCTTCGAGGTCTATGTCGGGATCCCGTTCTTCGGCGGCGGGACCGAGAACTGGAGCCCGTACATGCTGGGGACGCTGTTCCTGCTGGTGTGGCCGCAGGGGCTGTTCGGAGAGAAGATCATCGAGCGCGTATGACGCGCCGCAGCCCGCGCGAGGAGGCGAGGAAAGAGGATGTTTTACCGCGAAGCCGGTCAGTTCAAGACCACGTACGCGAGCGATCAGGCGATCTTCACCATCCGCCAGGACCACTGGTTCGTGATCGCGCTCGTCGCCTTCGCGTGCGTCGTACCTCCCCTCACCGGGTCGCAGTACCTCATGGGGCCGATCCTGACCCAGTTCCTCGTGTTCGGACTGGCCGCGCTGGGGCTGAACCTGCTCACCGGCTATGCCGGGCAGATCTCGCTGGGCACCGGCGGGTTCATGGCGGTGGGCGCCTACGCCTGCTACAACCTCGTCCTGCGCCTGCCCGAGATCCCGCTCGTTCTCAGCTTCCTCATATCGGGCCTGTTCGCGGCCCTCGTGGGAATCCTGTTCGGGCTGCCGAGCCTGCGCATCAAGGGCTTCTACCTCGCGGTCACCACCCTCGCCTCGCAGTTCTTCCTGCTGTGGCTGTTCGATCACGTCGGCTGGTTCACCAACTACGATCCGGCCGGGGTCGCGTCCGCGCCCCAGAGCACCCTTTTCGGCCGCCTCGCGGAAGCCGGCGGCCCGCTCGACTTTCTCGAGCCGCTCAACCCCGTCGTCTCGGGTCCGCACGCGACCCCCGAGGTCAAGTACCTGGTGACCCTGGGGGTGGTCGTCGTCCTCACCCTGCTCGCGAAGAACCTGGTCCGCAGCGCGACCGGGCGCTCGTGGATGGCGATCCGGGACATGGACATCGCGGCCGAGATCATCGGCGTGCGGCCCCTGCGCACCAAGCTGCTCGCGTTCGCGATCAGCTCGTTCTACTGCGGGGTCGCCGGCGCGATGTACGTGTTCACCTACGTGGGGAACGCGGACACCGAGGCGTTCGACCTCATCCGCTCGTTCAACATCCTGTTCATGATCATCATCGGGGGCCTGGGCAGCATCATGGGCTCGTACCTCGGCGCCGCGTTCATCGTGCTGCTGCCGGTATTCCTCAACATTTTCGCCTCCACGGTGATGGGCGGGACGCTTTCGGGCAACGTGCTGGCGAACCTCGAGCTGATCGTGTTCGGCGGCACCATCATCTTCTTCCTGATCGTGGAGCCGCACGGCTTCGCCCGCCTGTGGCAGATCGCGAAAGAGAAGCTTCGGCAGTGGCCTTTCCCCTACTGAGAAGGTGGAGATCGGGCGAAGGGGGCTGGCGGGAGCTCCGGGCATGACGCCGCCGCGCGGGTGCCGCGGCGGGACCGCGGGGGCGCACGGGGAGAGCGCCGCTCGCGGCAGTGGTCCGGATACCTTAGACTTTCCCCGTTGCCGCCCGGTGGGCGGCGCGCAACTGTATGAAATCCATACGGGAGGATGTAGCCAATGAAAATCGGAAAATGCCTGTTGTCCCTGACCGCCGCGGCGATTGCGCTCACGCCGTTCGCGGCCGTCCAGGCGCAGAACGAGCAGTTCATCCCGGCGCTCGCGTATCGCACCGGCCCTTACGCCGCGGGCGGTTCCGGGTTCTGGGGCGGCATGGAAGACTACATGGAGCTGCTCAACATCCGCGACGGCGGGGTCGGCGGCGTGACGATCACGTGGGAGGAGTGCGAGACCGCGTACAACTCCGACCGCGGGGTCGAGTGCTACGAGCGGCTCAAGGGCAAGGGTCCGACCGGAGCGAGCGTCGTGCATCCGCTCTCGACCGGCATCACGTACCGGCTCATCGAGCGCGCCACCGCCGACAAGGTCCCCCTCATCTCGATGGGGTACGGGCGCACCGACGCCACCAACGGCAAGGTCTTCCCCTACGTCTTTCCGCTGGTGACCAACTACTGGAGCCAGAACACGGCGAAGATCAAGTACATCGGGATGAAGGAAGGCGGCATGGGGAACTTGGAGGGCAAGAAGCTCGCCAACCTCTACCACGAGTCGAGCTACGGCAAGGAGACGATCCCGGTCCTCGACAGGCAGGCCGAGAAGTACGGCTTCGAGGTTCGCCACTTCCCCGTCCCGCACCCCGGGCTCGACCAGAAGGCGACGTGGCTCGAGATCGCACGCCGCTACAAGCCCGACTGGGTCATCCTGCGCGGATGGGGCGTGATGAACCCGACCGCGCTGAAGGAGGCGTCGCGGGTGGGCTTCCCGGCCACGAAGATCGTGGGCGTGTGGTGGAGCGGCGCGGAAGAGGACGTCATTCCCGCCGGCAAGGCGGCGGTCGGCTACGTGGCCGCGGGCTTCCATCCGTCCGGGGCGGACTTCCCGGTCATCCAGGAAATCCTCGACAAGGTGCACGGCGCCGGCAAGGGCCACATCTCTCCGCAGCGCGTCGGGACCATCTACTACAACCGCGGCCTCATCGCGGGCATCCTCACGATGGAGTCGATCCGCCTCGCGCAGGGCAAGTTCGGCGCCAAGCCGCTCACCGGCGAGGAGATCCGCTGGGGCATCGAGAACCTGGACATCACCGAGCAGCGCATCAAGGAGCTCGGCGCCGAAGGCCTGATGTCCCCGCTCAAGGTGACCTGCGCCGATCACGAGGGCGGCGGCGCGGTCAAGTTCCTGGAGTGGACCGGCACCCACTGGAAGGAGGTCACCGACTGGATCGAGACCGACAAGTCGATCGTCGACCCGATGATCCAGGCGTCCTCCTCACAGTATGCCAAGGAGAAGGGCATCACGCCGCGCAGCGGCATGTCGATGGGCACCGAGTGCGGTTGATCGGCGAGCCGCACGGCACGCCGCCGAGGCCCGGACCATGGAGACGAACGGGACACCCCTGCTGAGCGTCAACAACATCGAGGTGATCTACGACCACGTGATCCTCGTGCTCAGGGGGGTGTCCCTGGAAGTGCCCGAGGGGGGTATCGTCACCCTCCTCGGGGCCAACGGCGCGGGGAAGTCGACGACGCTGAAGTCCATCTCGAACCTGCTCGGCGCCGAGCGGGGCGAGGTGACGAAGGGCTCGGTCCTGTACCGGGGCGAACGCGTCGACGGCCGCACGCCCGCGGACCTCGTCAGGATGGGCGTCGTCCAGGTCATGGAAGGCCGCCACTGCTTCGAGCATCTCACCGTCGAGGAGAACCTGCTCACCGGTGCGTATACGCGCACCGACGGCAGGGGCGAGATCGAGCGGGATCTGGAGAAGGTGTACGGCTACTTTCCGCGCATCAAGGAACGCCATCGTGCGATGGCCGGCTATACCTCGGGCGGCGAGCAGCAGATGACCGCGCTCGGCCGGGCGCTGATGGCCAAGCCGTCGATGATCCTCCTCGACGAGCCGTCGATGGGCCTCGCCCCGCAGCTCGTCGAGGAAATTTTCGAGATCGTGAAGCGGCTCAACGAGAACGAGGGCGTGACGTTCCTCCTCGCCGAGCAGAACACCCACATGGCGTTGCGCTACGCCCGTTACGGGTACATCCTGGAGAACGGGCGCGTGGTGATGGACGGTGAAGCCGGCGCGCTGGCCGACAACGAGGACGTGAAGGAGTTCTACCTCGGCACGAGCGGAGGCGGGCGCAAGAGCTTCCGCGACACCAAGCACTACCGCCGGCGCAAGCGCTGGCTGGCGTAGGGAACGACCGCTGCGGACAGTCGGGTAATGGCGAATGCGGATCAGACGAAGGAAGAAATCGGATGATCGAGACAGGTGAAATCGTAGCTGTAATCGCAGTGATGATATTGTCGATGACTCTGGGCCTGATGGTCGTTGTTGCGCTCAAACCTTCAAAAGGCGTGCTCGCCAAGATAGCCCAATTCTTTCTGAACAGGTTCTCCACCGGATAGGCAGTTCGTTACGTTCCTTCCGCCACCGGCGGATTCAGCCGTCGGAGCATCGGAGAAGCAACTCGGAACAAGCGGGACGCCCGGTAACTCCGGCGAGTTTCACCGTACCTGCCGTGGACACGACCGCCAGCTACTACGACGACCTCGAAACGCGCGATCCCGAAACGCGCGAGGCGGCGCTGTTCTCGGCCCTTCGCGATCACCTGGGAACGGCGATGCGGGCGCCGGCCATCGCGCGCCGGCTCGACGGGATCGACCCGGATTCGGTGGCGGACAGGAGCGCGCTGGCGGCCCTGCCCGTGATCCGGAAATCGGAGCTGATGGGACTGCAGGCCGACTCGCCGCCTTTCGGAGGCCTGACTCCCGGCGCGGTCGGGGATTACGCCAACATCTTCGCATCCCCCGGTCCGATCTTCGAACCGGCGCCGCGGCGGACCGATCCGTTCCGCATGGCGCGCGCGCTCTACGCAGCGGGGGTGCGCAAGGGCGATCTCGTCCACAACACGTTCTCCTACCACTTCACCCCGGCCGGAGCGATGCTCGAGGGTGGGGCGCGGGCAATCGGATGTACGGTGTTTCCGGCCGGGGTCGGCCAGACCGAGCTCCAGGTGAGGGCGATCGCGCGGTTGCGTCCGAACGTCTATGTCGGCACGCCGTCCTTTCTCGACATCCTCCTCGACAAGGCGGTCGAGCTCGGCGAGGACATCGGCTCGATCACGAAGGGGCTCGTCTCGGGCGAGGCGCTTCCCCCGAGTCTTCGCAGGGCTGTCGGCGCCCGCGGGGTATCGGTCCTGCAGTGCTACGCGGTGGCGGACGTCGGCCTGATCGCCTACGAGTCACCGGCACTGGAAGGGATGATCCTCGACGAAGGCGTGATCGTGGAGATCGTGCGGCCGGGTACCGGCAATCCCGTTGCGGACGGTGAGGTCGGGGAGGTGGTCGTGACGCCGTTGAACCCCGACTATCCGCTCGTGCGGTTCGCGACCGGCGATCTCTCCGCAGTGATGCCCGGGACGAGCCCGTGCGGGCGCACCAACACCCGGATCAGGGGATGGATGGGGCGCGCCGACCAGACGACGAAGGTCAGGGGGATGTTCGTGCATCCCTCGCAGGTGGCGGAGGTCGTGCGACGGCACCCCGAGATCGTCCGGGCAAGACTCGTGGTCGGCAGCGCCGGCAACCAGGATCTCATGACCCTGCGATGCGAGACCGCGACGGGCGACCCGGGCATCGCCGGCGCGATCGCGGCGACCGTGCGGGACGTGTGCAAGCTGCGGAGCGAGGTTGAAATCGTCCCGCCGGGGTCGCTCGAGAACGACGGCAAGGTGATCGAGGACGCTCGTACCTACGAATAGGGGGAGGCGGTCCCGGCGGTACTCGCCGACGTTCTTTCGTCATCGGCCGTCCGGGTCCCCGTTCTCGCGACTCGTGGCGTCACGCAGGCCGTTGCGGACAATCCATCTCCCGGTGCAGAACTTCGACACCATCGTCGCCGCCATCGAAGCCGAAGGGCTCGCCGGCCGAGGCGCATTCCACGTCGTCGCGGAGGACTCGGTCCCGCCGTTCGGGAACGGCGCGCCCGCCGCAACGCTGGTGCTCGTCGGCAACGCGGGTCCCGGAATGTGGACCGTCTTCGCCGCATCGGAAGAAGCGCAGGATGGCGCACCGGACGCTCTGGACCGATGGAGCCGGCGGGTGGTCTCGGGCCTCGCGCATGCTCTCGGCGGAGCCGCGCACTTCCCGTTCGGCGGCCCTCCCTGGCTGCCGTTCATCCGGTGGGCACGGCGGGCCGGTCCCGTCCATCCCTCGCCCATCGGGCCGCTGGTGCACCCGGACCACGGCCTGTGGCACGCGTACCGGGGCGCGCTGGCGTTTCGCGAGTCCCTCGAGCTCCCGCCCCGGGACGAGCGCGCGAGTCCCTGCGAGAGCTGCGCCGGACGTCCCTGCCTGTCGGCCTGTCCCGTCGGTGCGTTCTCCTCGGGGGGCTACGACGTCGAAGGGTGCGTCGCCCACATCGCGAGCCGCGCCGGCGCGCGCTGCCTCGGCGAGGGATGCCTCGCACGGCACGCCTGTCCGGCCGGGCGCGGTGCGGCGTACGGCGCACCCCAGGCGGCGTTCCACATGCACGCCTTCCTCGACGCGAGACGGCGCCCGCGGCAAGGCTCCTGAGCGTTCGGTTTCGATAATGCGGCCGGTCCGCGACGGTGCTATTGTCACCCTGTCGTCGACGCGCGGGGGAGTGGGTTGAAAGTCACCGTGAAGCTGTTCGCGTCGCTCGGACAGTATCTTCCATCCGGGGCCAGACGGAACCAGGTCGAGATGGAGTTTCCGGAGGGCACGACTCCGGCCGATGTCGTCGAGCGCCTGAACGTCCCTCGTGATCTCGCCCACCTCGTGATCGTCAACGGAGTGTTCGTACCACCGTCGGAGCGTGCCACGCGGGCGCTCGCCGAACGCGAGGAGCTCGCGATCTTTCCACCGGTGGCCGGCGGCTGAGCCGGAGGCGTCATGCGGCAGGTCGACGAAGTGTCCGAAGTGTCGGTTCCCCGGCCTTGCAAGCGCTCGCCTCGCCCGCCCGCAGGTGGTGGCGGTGGCCTCCGGCGGCAAGGTCGATACGGCAAGACCCAGCTTCGCAAGGAGGTCGACTCATGTTGAGAGCCCTGAAACTCGAGCCGGAGAAATGCACCGGCTGTCTGCAGTGCGAGATGGCCTGCTCGTACGAGAACGAGGGCGTGTTCAATCCGTCCAAATCGCGCATCCGCGTGTTCACGTTCCACTACGAGGGGCGATTCGCACCCTACACGTGCACCCAGTGCGACGAGGCGTGGTGCCTGCACGCCTGTCCCGTGGACGCCATCGTGATGAACCCGGCGACCGGGTCGAAGGACGTCCTCGACGACGTCTGCGTCGGCTGCAAGGTCTGCACCATCGCGTGTCCGTTCGGGACGGTGAACTACAACGCGGACACCGGCAAGGTCATCAAGTGCGATCTGTGCGGCGGCGACCCGGAGTGCGCGAAGGCGTGCCCGACCGGGGCGATCACCTACGTCGACATCGAGCAGCACGGGATGGATCGGATGCGCGCATGGGCGGCGCAGGGCGTCGACCCGAACCGCCCGCAACCGGGCGCCTGAGAGCGGGAGGACGAAATCATGGCCTGGACCAGAAACGTGTTGCGGGTGAACCTCACCGAGGGCGCCTGCGAGAAGGAGCCCCTCGACATGGAGTGGGCGCGGACCTACCTGGGGCAGCGCGGACTCGCCTCGAAGTACCTCTGCGAGGAGGTCGACCCGCGGGTCGACCCGCTCTCCCCGCAGAACAAGCTCATCATGGTGACGGGGCCGCTGACCGGCACCATGGCCTCCACCGGCGGCCGCTACTCGGTGGTGACCAAGAGCCCGCTCACCGGCGCCATCGCCTGCTCGAACTCCGGCGGCTTCATCGGGGCGGAGATCAAGAACGCCGGGTGGGACATGATCATCTTCGAGGGCAAGGCGGACTCGCCGGTCTACCTCTACGTCGAGAACGAGCACGCGGAGCTGCGCCCCGCCGGCGATCTCTGGGGCAAGTCGGTGTGGGAGACCGACGAGATGCTCCACGCGAAGCACCAGGACCCGCGGCTGCGCATCGCGTGCATCGGCCGGGCGGCGGAATCCGGCTGCCTCTACTCCGCGGTGGTCAACGATCTCCACCGCGCGGCGGGGCGTTCCGGCGTCGGTACGGTGATGGCCTCGAAGAACCTGAAGGCGGTCGCGGTGCGCGGCACCAGGGGCGTCGCGACCATCAAGGACCCGAAGCGCTTCCTCGAGACGACGGCGGAGCAGAAGGCGGTGCTCGCGGAGAACGCGGTCACCGGCCAGGGCCTGCCGACGTACGGTACCCAGGTGCTGATGAACGTCATCAACGAGATCGGCGCGATGCCCACCCGCAACATGCGCGAGGTGAAGTTCGAGGGCGCGCACCGGATCTCGGCGGAGGCGATGGCCGAGAAGCGCGAGAGCGACGGCCAGACGAACCTCGTCACCAACGCGGCCTGCTTCGGCTGCACCATCGCGTGCGGGCGCATCTCGGTGATGGACAAGGGCCACTTCACGGTCGAGAACAAGCCGAAGTACTGGGGCGCGTCCGGCGGACTGGAGTACGAGGCGGCGTGGGCGCTGGGGTCCGACACCGGGGTCGACGACCTCGAGACCCTCACCTACGCGAACTACCTCTGCAACGAGGACGCGATGGACCCCATCTCGTTCGGGGCCACCGTCGCGGCGGCGATGGAGCTCTACGAGTCGGGCGCCATCGACGACAGCGTGACCGGCGGCGTGAAGTTCAACTTCGGCTCCGCCGAGGCGCTCGCCCGGGCCGCCGAGATGACCGCGACCGGCGAAGGGTTCGGCAAGGACCTCGGGCTCGGTTCGAAGCGGTTGTGCGAGAAGTACGGGCGTCCCGAGCTCTCGATGACCGTCAAGGGCCAGGAGTTCCCCGCCTACGATCCGCGCGGCATCCAGGGCATGGGCCTGACCTACGCGACGTCGAACCGCGGCGCCTGCCACCTGCGCAGCTACACCGTCGCCTCCGAGGTGCTCGGCATCCCCGAGAAGACCGATCCGCTGGCCACCGAGGGCAAGCCAGGGCTCGTGAAGGCGTTCCAGGACGCCACCGCCGCGGTCGATTCCACCGGGCTGTGCGTGTTCACCACGTTCGCGTGGACCCTGGACAACATCGCGCCGCAGGTCGACGCGGCCTGCGAGGGCGAGTGGACGGCGGAGCGGCTGCTGGAGGTCGGAGAGCGCGTGTGGAACCTGGAGCGCCGGTTCAACAACGCGGCCGGCTTCACCGCCTCGGACGACTCGCTCCCGAAGCGGCTCCTGGAGGAGGGCGCGAACACCGGCCCGGCCGAGGGCAGGACCACCGGCCTGGCCGAGATGCTCCCGGAGTACTACCAGCTCCGCGGCTGGACCCCGGAGGGCGTTCCCTCCAACGAGACGCTGGAGCGGCTGAGGCTCTGACGTTCCGACGGCGCCATCCCACGGGCGGGACGGCGGTTCGGTCCCGCCCGTGCCCGATCCGGCGCGACCGGACCGCAACCAGGGGAGCCGAGACATGCATCACGTGATCATCGGAGCGGGTCCCGCCGGCGTCATCGCGGCGGAGACGCTGCGCAAGACCGACGGCGCGTCGAGAGTGACGATCGTCGGGGACGAGCCGGAGCCGCCCTATTCGCGCATGGCGATTCCGTACCTGCTGGCCGGCAACATCACCGAGGCCGGTACGCATCTGCGCAAGGAAGACGGTCATTACGCCGCGGGCGGCATCGGGATCGTACGGAGCCGGGTGGAGCGGGTCGACCGCGGCGCGAAGACGCTCACCCTCGCGGACGCGCGCACGGTGAGCTACGACAAGCTCCTGATCGCTTCCGGCTCCCGTCCCGCGGTCCCGCCCATCCCGGGGATCGACCTGCCGGGGGTGCATCCGTGCTGGACGCTCGCGGACGCGCGCCACATCATCGCCTTGGCAGAGAAGGGCGCCCCGGTGCTGCTGATGGGCGCGGGCTTCATCGGCTGCATCATCCTCGAGGCGCTGGTGCGGCGCGGGGTCAAGCTCACCGTGGTGGAGATGGAGAACCGCATGGTGCCGCGGATGCTCGACGAGACCGCGGGCGGGCATCTCAAGCGCTGGTGCGAGAGCAAGGGCATCACCGTGCACACGTCCGCCAGGGTCGAGGGGATCGAGCGGGGCGGCGGCTCCGGCCTCGTCGCCCGGCTCGACAACGGCGCGGCGGTGGAGGCGGCGCTCGTCATCCGCGCGACCGGCGTCGCGCCGAACGTCGACTTCCTCGAAGGGAGCGGCATCGAGATCGGCGCGGGGGTCAGGGTCGACCGGCGCCTGAGGAGCAGCGACCCCGACGTCTACGCGGCCGGCGACGTCGCGGAAGGCCGCGACTTCTCGACCGGCGGCTACTCCGTGCACGCGATCCAGCCGACCGCGGCGGACCACGCCCGGGTCGCCGCACTCAACATGGCGGGCCGCGGCGTCGTCCATCAGGGCAGCGTCAACATGAACGTGCTCGACACCGTCGGCCTCGTGTCGTGCTCGTTCGGGCTGTGGATGGGGGTCGACGGCGGGACGTCGGCGGTGCTCGACGCGCCCGACCGGTACCGCTACGTGAACCTCCAGTTCGAAGACGACGTCCTCGTGGGCGCGAGCACCCTGGGGCATACCGAGGGCGCCGGCATCCTGCGCGGCCTCATCCAGAGCCGGCTGCGCCTCGGCAAGTGGGTGGACCGGCTGCGCGAGGATCCGACCCGGTTCGGCGAAGCCTACGTCGCGGGGCGCCAGGCGGTGGGCGGGAACGCCTACGCCTTCGGGCTCGGCCCCGTCACCCACTGAGCCCGGACGCCCGCCTCGCGATGGAGACGACGCGCCTGCGTCGCGAGATGGGCATCACCCACAAGGAGTTCCTCCGCTCGCTGGCGCCCGCGGTGGCGCCGGCGACGTTCACCGTCGAGGGCCGGACGATCTCGGTGCTCGGCGCTCCGGGCAAGGTCGAGATCACCCTCTCCGAAGAGCGCGAGCGGCGCATCGCGCTGCTCCGGCTACCGGTGGTCGACGTCGAGATCGCGCTCTCCGGATTCGAGCCCGACGCGCTCGACCGGTTCCTCGCGCAGTTCGACCGCGCCTTCCAGCGCGGCGGAGGGTAGCGGCGCCGGTACCGGTTCCGCGGCAGCCCGGTCGAGCGGCTTTCCGGTCCGGTCGCGCGCGCCGTGTCGCGGCGCCGGCCCGGGGGCCGCTCCGCGGGCGGCGGCGAAGACCCGCGCGAGCGCCCGATCCACCAGGGACAACGGAAATGGCCTGGACTATCGGCGTCGACGTCGGCGGTACCTTCACCGACTTCTACGCACTCGACGAGGCGGGCGGGGCGGTGCATGCCGGCAAGCGGCCCTCGACCCCCGACAACCCCGCACGGGCGATCATCGAGGGATTGCTCGCCCTCGCCGCCCGCCACGGGATCGACCTCGCGGAGCTGCGCCGGCTCTCCCACGGCACCACGGTGGGCACCAACGCGCTCATCCAGCGCCGCGGGGGCGACGTGGTGATGATCACCACCCGGGGCTTCCGCGACCTGCTGGAGATCGGCCGCCAGACGCGCCCGCACATGTACTCGCTCGTCGAGGACCATCCCGCGCCGCTCGTCGAGCGCCGCCGCCGGTTCGAGATCGCGGAGCGGATGGGCGCGGACGGCAAGGCGATCACCGAGCCCACCGACGACGCGATCGCCACCGCGGTGGAGCAGGTGCGCGCAAGCGGCGCCGGCGCGTGCGCGGTGTGCCTGCTGTTCGCGTTCCGCAACCCCGCGCACGAGGACCGGATCGCCGCCGCCCTGCGGTCCGCTCTCCCCGGCCTTCCGGTCAGCACCTCGTTCGAGGTCCAGCCCGAGTTCCGCGAGTACGAACGGTTCTCCACCACCGCGCTGAACGCCTACCTCCAGCCGGTGCTCGGGCGCTACCTCGCGAGCCTCGAGCAAGAGCTTGCCGGCGTGGCGCCCGGCGCCTCGCTCGGCATCAACCAGTCGAGCGGCGGCCTGATGTCGCCCGAGCGGGCGCGGGCCCTGCCGGTGCGCACCGCGCTGTCGGGGCCGGCGGCCGGCGCGGTCGGCGCCGCGCACTCGGCGAAGCTCTCCGGGCGGCGCAACGTCATCACCCTCGACATGGGGGGCACGAGCGCCGACGTCGCGCTGGTCCGGGACTTCCGGGCCGACGTGTCGTTCGAGCGCGATGTCGCCGGCTTCTCCGTGCGCCTCCCGTCGGTGGACATCGAGACGGTGGGCGCGGGCGGCGGCTCGATCGCGTGGTTCGACCGCGACGGCCTGCTCAAGGTCGGCCCGGCGAGCGCGGGGGCGGACCCCGGCCCCGCGTGCTACGGCCGCGGCGGCGACCGGCCCACGGTGACGGACGCCAACCTCGTGCTCGGGCGGCTGTCCGCGCGCGGGCTGCTCGCGGGCGAGATGAAGCTCGACGAATCCCTCGCGCGGGCCGCGTTCGAGCCCGTCGCCCGGGCGCTCGGGTTCGGCGTCGAGCGCACCGCGCACGGCGTGCTCGGCATCGTCGTCGCCAACATGGTGCGGACGGTGCGCACCATCTCGGTCGAGCGCGGATACGACCCGCGCGAGTTCACCCTGATGCCCTTCGGCGGGGCCGGCCCGCTGCACGCGCGCGACGTGGCCCTGGCGCTCGGGATGCGCGAGATCCTCGTCCCCCCGGCGCCGGGGATCCTCTGCGCGCAGGGCCTCGTCGTCTCCGACCTCAAGGAGGACTTCGTCACGAGCGGGCGCATCCCGGGCGACGAGGTGGGGGTCCGGCGCCTCGCCGAGCACGCGCGCGACCTCGCCGGGCGGGCCCGCGCATGGCTCGACGCGGAGGGCGTCCCCGCCGGCGGCCACCGGCTCGAGCTCGCGGTGGATGCGCGCTACGTCGGGCAGAACTTCGAGCTCACCGTCCCCGTCGCGGCGGGCGACAGCGCCGAGGCGCTGCCCGTTCCCTCCCCGCGGACTCTGCGCGAGCGGTTCTTCGAGGTGCACGAGGCGGCCTACGGGTACGCGAACCCCCACGACCCGATCGAGATCGTCAACGTGAGGCTCACCGCCCGCGGCCGGCTCACCGAGGCGCCCGCCCCGCGGACGCCCCCCGGCCCCGGTTCGCCCCCCGTCCCGTTCGAGCGCCGCGCGGTACGCTTCGCGGCCGAGGGTGCGGTGGATTGCCCGGTCTACGAGCGGGATGCGCTGCGGGCGGGGCACGCCATCGACGGTCCCGCGATCGTCGAGCAGCTCGACTCGACCACCCCGGTCTTCCCCGGCGATCGGGCCACGGTGGAACCCGCCGGGAACCTCGTCATCCGCGTGCGCGGCGGCACGGGAGCGGCGGATCCATGAGCGGGCGGTGCGGCGGCGGCCGGCGGCCGGCCGGGGGCTTCCTCCATGCGGGCCGCGACACGGGAGCCGGTCCATGAACAGGCAGCGCGACACCGTCGATCCGATCACCCTGGAGATCATCTCCAACGCCCTGCGCTCGATCACCGACGAGACCTTCGTCGCGCTGATGAAGTCCGCGTACTCCACCAACATCAAGGAGCGGCGGGACCACTCCACCGCGATCATGGACGCGGGCGGGCGCCTCGTCGCGCAGTCGGTGCAGGCGCTCCCGATCCACATCGCCTCGATGAGCGGCCTCATCGCCTGCCTGCTCGACAAGTACGGCGGCGACATCCGCGAGGGCGACCTGTTCATCGCGAACGACCCGCACACCGCGGGCGGCACCCATCTGCCCGACATCAACTACGCGATGCCGGTCTTCGTCGAAGGCGCGCTGTTCGGCTTCGTCGCGAACCTCGCCCACCACGCCGACATCGGGGGCATGGCCCCGGGGTCCATGGCCGGAGGGATGAGCGAGATCTTCCAGGAGGGTCTGCGCATCCCGGTGGTCAAGCTCTTCCGCGAGGGCGAGCTTCAGAGCGACATCATGGACCTGCTGCTGCTCAACGTGCGGGTGCCCGAGGAGCGCCGCGGGGACCACTACGCGCAGATCGCGGCGTGCCGCCTCGGCGCGAGGCGCCTGCACGAGGTCGTCGACCACTATTCCGCCGGCGTGATCCGCGTCGCGTTCGACGAGATCATCGCGCGCACCGAGCGGCGGCTGCGCAGCGCCATCGCCGGGATCCCGGACGGCGAGTACACGTTCGAGGACGTGATGGACGGCGACGGGGTCGAGACCGCCGACATCCCCATCCGGCTCAGGGTCACCATCGCGGGCGACCGCGCGCACTTCGACTTCGCGGGCACGAGCCCCCAGGTCGAGGGCAACGTGAACGTCACCATGAACGCGACCCGGGCGGCGGTGTGCTATGCGCTGAAGGCGATGATCGACCCGGAGGTGCCGAACAACCAGGGGGTGCTCGCGGTCGCGGACATCGACGCGGAGCCGGGCACCCTGCTGAACGGCCGGTTCCCGGCTCCCGTCGCGTCACGCGCCCACACCTGCCAGCGGATAGTCGACGTGGTGCTGGGCGCGTTCCGCGGTGCGCTGCCCGAGCGGGTGATCGGCGCCGCGAACGGCGCCAACACCACCGCGGTGTTCGCGGGCGTCGATCCGGACGACGGCAGCCGCTACCTCTACCTAGAGACCCTCGGCGGCGGCATGGGCGCGCGCGCCACGAAGGACGGCAAGGACGGTGTGCAGGTCCACATCACCAATACGTCGAACCTGCCGGTGGAGGCGATCGAGCAGGAGTATCCCCTGCTCGTCGAGGAGTACAGCCTGGTCGAGGACTCCGGCGGCGCCGGCCGCTACCGCGGCGGCATGGGGCTGCGCCGCGTCGTGCGCCCGGTCGGCCACGACTGCGTCTTCAACGGCGTCGGGGAGCGTTTCCGCCACCGGCCGTGGGGAGTGTTCGGCGGCGAGCCCGGCGCCTCGGGCCGGTTCCTGCTGCGGGACGCCGGCGGCGCGCATGCCAGGCTCCCCGACAAGTGCGCCGGGCACCGGCTCGCGCGCACCGAGGCGGTGGTGATCGAGACCCCCGGCGCGGGCGGATACGGCCCCCCGTCCGAGCGCGACCCCGCTCTCGTCACCAAGGATCGCGACAGCATGAAGTTCACCGAAGACTTCATCGCCCGCCACTACCGCGACGATGTCCCGTAACGGCGGCCGGCTGCCTCTCCGCCGCGCCGCCGTGTTCGAGTGCGCTCATGGCCCCAGCGCGCCGACCGGAATCACTCCCACGTCCTGCGTCCCCGCGTGGCCGTAACCGTTCGGGACGATGACCGCCAGCGCCGACGGCGGCTCGCGGTCGCTCTTCTCCATGCGCTTGGCAAGCCTGTCCAGGTTCTTCGAGCCATCCGCCACCCAGCGTTCGCCCAGCTTGATCTCGAAGGCCGCCCAGCGCCCGTCCGCCGCTTCCACGATGGCGTCCACCTCCAGTCCTTCCTTCTCGCGATAATGGAACACGTGGGCATCCGCCGCCTGAGCGTAGACGCGCAGATCGCGGATGACCATGGACTCGAACAGCAGGCCGAGGGATTCCGGATCGGCAGCCAGACGCGCAGGCGTCGCCCGCAGGGCCGCCGCCGCCAGCGAAGGGTCCACGAAGTGCCTCACTGGCGCCGATCGAAGCGTCGTGCGCGACCTCAGGTGCGGCGACCACGCGGGCTGGTTTTCCACCAGCATGAGCCGTTCCAGCGCGTCGAGGTACGCGGCGACCGTATCCGCCTTCAGGTCTCCGCCGTTGCCGGCGACGTCGGCCGCCAGCTTCGATATCGCAACGGGGGTTGCGACGTTCCGGGCCAGTGATCGCACAAGGCGCGCCACCTTGACCGGATCCCTTCTCCTGTCGCTGACTCTCGAAATGTCGACGCGGTGGATCTCGTCCAGGTACCCCCGGTTCATGCGCAGGGCCGCCCCCGGGGACTTGCCGGCGTTTCCCGGCCAACCGCCGGCGCAGATGAGCTCGGCGAGAGAGGCGATCGAGAGTTCGGACCGATTCGCTCGCGGCTTCTCGCCATCGAGGAGCCCTTGCAATGAAATCTCGCCGGAAGAGTGTCCCGCCTCGTAGAGCGACAGGGGGCGCATCCGGAGTCGGGCAAAGCGTCCGGCGCCGGTATGACGGGTCGTGTCGTCCGCGGGAACGGCGGAGCCGGTGAGGATGAATTGACCGGGCAGGGAACGCCGGTCGACGGTCCTGCGGACATGGTTCCATATGGCGGGTTCCAGTTGCCATTCGTCGATCAGGCGCGGCGTGCCGCCATCGAGTACGGCCGCCGGATCGACGCCGATCATGCGCCGGGCATTGTCGTCGACGTCCAGCAGTACCTCGCTTGCGGCCGCCCGCATGGCGGTAGCCGTCTTCCCGGAAGCCTTGGGGCCTTCGATGAGCACGGCCCCGGCAGCCTCGAGCAGCACCGCCAGCTCGGCGTCGACGATTCGCGGCAGGTAGTCCATCCGTTGTCACGCTTTCGGACAGGGGAATGCCGTGACGGTAGCGCCGACACACCCTGAGGGCAAGGCCGGACGGATATTCCAAAGGGTGATTCGGCGAATTTCCAGAGGGTGATTCGGCGAATCTGCAACGGGTGATTCGGCGGTTTTCCAGAGGGTGATTCGGCGGATTCCGACAGGCATCGAAGGCCGGTGGACACGGTGCGGAGCAGAGCAGACAACATCGACCTCCCGCCGCTCCCGGTCCACGGCACGCAACGGAGGCTCCGCCCCGTATAGCGCGAGTCAGGGCGCGCAGTACTTGACGGAATGTTCGGCAACCCCGGGTCGAGCACCCTGGCAGCGTTCAACGCGGCCGGTACCGTCGGACCCGTGTCCCCCGCCGGGGGCTGGCGAGAAATGCGGGCTGGAATGCGGCTGCGGACCAAGCGGGCGCGGGGGAGCTTGAAGACTCCATCGTCCGGCACTACAGCGACGATGTCCCGTAACGGCGGCCGGCTGCCTCTCCGCCGCGCCGTTGCCACCGCGACCGGCCGCCGGACCTGACGGCGGCCGGGCCGTGAAGCTCAGAGCGCTCCGGTGCGTTCGCGCAGCTTGAACTTCCGGATCTTGCCGGTCGACGTCTTCGGCAGCGGGCCGAACACCACCGTCCGCGGCGCCTTGAAGTGCGCCATGTGCTCGCGGCAGAAGGCGATGATGTCGTCCTCGGTGACGCCTTCCGCATCCGGGCGCAGGGTCACGAACGCGCAGGGCGTCTCGCCCCACTTCTCGTCGGGGCGGGCGACGACGGCGGCTTCGAGCACCGCCGGATGGCGGTAGAGGGCGTCCTCGACCTCGATCGACGAGATGTTCTCCCCGCCCGAGATGATGATGTCCTTGGACCGGTCCTTGAGCTGGAGGTAGCCGTCGGGGTGCACGACCCCGAGATCGCCGGAGTGGAACCAGCCGCCGGCGAGCGCTTCCCCGGTCGCGGCCGGGTTCCTGAGATAGCCCTTCATCACGATGTTGCCGCGAAACATCACCTCGCCGAGGGTCTCGCCGTCCCTCGGCACCGGCGTCATCGTCTCCGGGTCCATCACTTCGAGCGCATCGAGCGCGTGATAGCGCACGCCCTGGCGGGACTTGCGCTCCGCCTGCTCCGCCATCGGGAGATCGTTCCACTCGTCCTTCCATGCGCAGATCACGGCGGGACCATAGGTCTCGGTGAGCCCGTAGACGTGGGTCACCCTGAACCCTTCGCGCTCCATGCGCTCCAGCACCGCGGCGGGCGGGGGGGCGGCCGCGGTCATCACGTGCACGGGGTGCGAGAATTCTCGCCGCTCGTCGCCGGTGGCGTTCAGGATCATCCCGAGCACCACCGGCGCCCCGCACAGGTGCGTCACGCCCTGCTCGACGATCGCGTCGTAGATCGCGCCGGCCTCGACCTTGCGCAGGCAGATGCTCGTCCCGCCCAGCGCCGCCAGGGTCCACGGGAAGCACCACCCGTTGCAGTGGAACATCGGCAGCGTCCACAGGTAGACGGGATGGTGCGCGAGGTTCCAGCCGATGACGTTCGAGAGCGCGTTGAGGTATGCGCCGCGGTGGTGGTAGACGACTCCTTTCGGGTTCCCGGTGGTGCCCGAGGTGTAGTTGAGCGAGATGGCGCGCCACTCGTCGTCGGGGTTCGACCATCCGAAGGCGGGGTCGCCCTCTTCGAGGAATGCCTCGTATTCGATCTCGCCGATGCGCTCGCGGCCCGGTGCGAGGGCGTCGGCGATGTCGATGACGAGCGGCGGGCGCTCCATCCGGGCGAGCGCGTCCGCGACCACTGACGAGAACTCGCGGTCGGCGAGCAACGCCTTCGTTCCGCTGTGTTCCAGGATGAACGCGACGGTCGCCGCGTCGAGCCGGATATTGATGGTGTTGAGCACCGCGCCGAGCATCGGCACCCCGAAGTTCGCCTCGCAGATCGCCGGGACGTTCGGCGCGAAGACCGCCACGCAGTCGCCGGCGCCGATGCCGCGCCCCGCCAGCGCCGAGGCGAGGCGGCGGCAGCGCGCATAGGTCTCGGACCAGGTGAAGCGGCGTCCGCCGTCGATGACCGAGGGGTGGTCGGGATAGACCGCGGCGGCGCGCTCGATGAACGTGAGCGGGGTGAGCGGCGTGTAGTTCGCCGGCGTGCGGTCGAGGCCGGTCTCGAAGGGGTTGGTGTCTCGCTCCGCGTTCATTCCGGATGCTCCCTGGTGATGCGTTCCGGCCGTGAAATCCGTGCCGTTGGCGCTGTTGGGGGGCAGGCGGTGCTGCCGGTGCCACCGGTACCGCGAGGGCGGGCGGCGCATGGATCGCGATGATAGCCGTCTCGTGACCGGCGGCAATCCGCCGCGCGGCCGGCCGCGGCGGCATCGGGCCGCTCGCCGAACCGGCGCGGAGGCGTCAGGGAGACGGCACGGAACCGGCGCAGCGCGGTGCGACGGCCTTCCGGGACCGAAAGCCTTGCCGGACCCGTTCGAGGGGTAGACTCCGAGCGCATGGAACACCGCAGGAGCGAACCGATGACCGACACGGAATGCCCGCCGCGGACCGAACCCGAGCTGCGCACCTTCGCGATGCCCGCCGACACCAATCCCTACGGGGACATCTTCGGCGGATGGCTGCTCTCGCAGATGGACGTCGCGGGGGGCACGCATGCGATGGCGTGTACCGGGGGGCGGGTGGCGACGGTGGGCATCGAGGCGATGAGCTTCCATCGGCCCGTCTACGTCGGCGACCGGGTGAGCTGTCATTGCCGGACCGAGCGCATCGGCCGCACGTCGATCACCGTCCACGTCGAGACGTGGGTGCGGCGGATACGCCCCGGCCAGGTGTCCGGGCACATCAAGGTCACCGAAGGCATGTTCACGTTCGTGGCCATCGGCGAGGGCGGCGAGAAGCGCGTGATCGAGCGGTGACGGCGTCCGGTGCGGGACATCCCGGAAAGGACACCGCACCTCCTTCTTGCTCGCTCCGGCCCGTCGGATCGTCACGCCTCGCACTCCGTCCGGACGTTCGTTCGATACGAGCCGTCCGCACCGTTCGCAGTGAAAGCGATCGGCCCGCGCTTCTTCCCGAAGTCCCGCAGCTCGTCATCCGCACAGGTCGCGCCCCGCACCGGCCCCCGCGGTTTCCCGCAGGATCGGGTCGGCCCGTGGTCCGTGCATCTTCCTGAAGTCCCGCGGTTCGTCATCCGCACAGGTCGCGCTCCGCACCGGTCCCGCGGTTTCCCGCAGGATCGGGTCGGTCCGTGGCCCGCGCATCTTCCCGAAGTCCCGCGGTTCGTCATCCGCACAGGTCGCGCTCCGCACCCGGCCCCCGCGGTTTCCCGTAGGATCGGATCGGGCCGAACCCATCGGAGGCAGCAATGCCCGACGTCCTCTGGCAGCCCTCTCCGGAACAGGTCGCGAACGCGAACCTCACCCGCTTCGCGGCGATGGCTCGCGAGCGCCACGGGTCGAACGCCGGCGACTACGCGGCGCTGCATCGCTGGTCGATCGAGGATCGCGCCGCGTTCTGGTCGGCGGTCTGGGACTACGGGGCGGTCATCGGCGATCGGGGCGACGGGCCGGTGCTCGTCGACGGCGACCGGATGCCGGGTGCGAAGTGGTTTCCCGGCGCCCGGCTCAACTTCGCCGAGAACCTGCTCCGCCGCCGCGACGATGCGCCCGGCATCGTGTTCCGGGGCGAGGACCGCGTCCGGCGCTCGCTGAGCTTCGGCGAGTTCCACGACGCGGTGTCCGTGCTCGCGCAGGCGCTGCGGGCGGCGGGGGTGGAGAAGGGCGACCGCATCGCCGGCTACCTGCCCAACATGCCCGAGGCGGTCGTCGCGATGCTCGCGACGGCGAGCATCGGCGCGATCTGGTCGTCCGCCTCTCCCGATTTCGGCGTGCAGGGGGTGGTGGACCGCTTCGGGCAGATCGCGCCGAAGGTGCTGTTCAGCGCCGACGGCTACTTCTACGGCGGCAAGCGGCACGACTCGATTGGCCGGCTCGCGCCGGTCGCGGCGCAGGTCCCGTCGATCGAGCGCATCGTGGTCGTCCCGTACACCACCACCGCGCCGGATGTCGCGGCGGTGGAGAAGGCCGTCCTGCTCGACGAGCTCACGGCCGGCCTGACCCCCTCGGACATCGCGTTCGAACCGCTCCCGTTCGACCACCCGCTCTACATCATGTACTCCTCGGGCACCACCGGGGTGCCGAAGTGCATCGTGCACGGGGCGGGAGGGACGCTCCTGCAGCACATCAAGGAGCTGGCGCTGCACAGCGACGTGAAGCGCGGCGAGCGGATCCTCTACTTCACGACCTGCGGCTGGATGATGTGGAACTGGCAGGTGAGCGCACTGGCGTGCGGGGCGACGCTCGCGCTCTACGACGGCTCCCCGTTCCATCCGGACGGGAACGCGCTCTTCGACTTCGTGGCGGAGGAGGGCATCGAGACGTTCGGCACCTCGGCCAAGTTCATCGACGCGGTGAGGAAGGCGGGGCTCGCGCCGGCGAAGACCCACGACCTCTCGAAGCTCGAGGCCATCCTCTCCACCGGCTCGCCGCTCGTTCCCGAGAGCTTCGACTTCGTCTACGAGTCGATCAAGCGCGATGTCCGCCTGTCCTCGATCAGCGGCGGCACCGACATCGTCTCCTGCTTCGTGCTCGGCAACCCCGCCGCGCCGGTCCGTCGCGGCGAGATCCAGTGTCTGGGGCTCGGGCTCGACGTGCGCGCCTTCGACGACGAAGGACGCAGCGTCACCGGCGAGAAGGGAGAGCTCGTGTGCACGCGCGCCTTCCCGTCGATGCCGATCGGCTTCTGGAACGACCCCGACGGGCGCAAGTACCACGACGCCTACTTCGCGCGGTTCGACAACGTCTGGTGCCACGGCGACTACGTGGAGATCACCGAGCGCGGCGGCGTGGTCATCTACGGCCGCTCCGACGCGGTGCTCAACCCGGGGGGCGTGCGCATCGGCACCGCCGAGATCTACCGCCTGGTCGAGCAGCTCGACGAGGTGGTGGAGTCCCTGGTCATCGGCCAGCAACGGGACGGCGACGTCCGGGTCGTGCTCTTCGTGATCCTGCGCGAAGGGGCCGCGCTCGACGAGGCGCTGGAGGCGAAGATCAGGGCCCGCATCCGCGCCGGCGCGACGCCGCGCCACGTGCCGGCGCGGATCGTGCGGGTGACCGACATCCCGCGCACCAGGAGCGGCAAGATCACCGAGCTCGCGGTGCGCGACGTCGTGCACGGCCGCGAGGTGAAGAACAGGGAGGCGCTCGCGAACCCGAAGGCGCTCGATCAGTTCGCCGATCGTCCCGAGCTCGAAGCCTGATCGGTGGCAGAATCGGTTCACGAACGACCAACCGGCATGGCGGTGGACGAGAAGCGGGAGCCGCCGGCGGCATTCGGCTCGTGCGGCAGCGCCGGCCCGAAGACACTTGACCGAAGGAGTCTCAAATGACCTCGATGTCCGATCTCAGCATCATGCTGTTCCCTTGGGATGCAAGACGACCGTCGGTGGACGAGGTGGTCGAGGCGGCAAGGCTCGCCGAGGACCTCGGCTTCTACTCGGCCACTCTGCCTACCCACATGACCATGCCCCCGGGGTGGCTGTTCGACACGTTCGAGAACCGGGACGTGCTCGATGCCATGGTGCTGCTTCCCGCCGTCGCCGCCGCGACCTCGACCCTGCGCATCGGCTTCAACTCGGCTCTGCTCCCGTTGCTCCCGCCCTACCAGTGGGCCAAGTACCTGGCCACCCTGGACGTGATGAGCGGCGGGCGGGTCATCGCCGGGGTCGCGATGGGATGGTGGGAGGAGGACTTCACCTCGGTCGGGGTGCCGCGCCGGCGGCGGGGCCGGCTGTTCGACGAGCAGCTCGAGATCATCACCCGCCTCTGGACCGAGGAGCGCGTGACCTTCCACGGCGAGCACTATTCCCTGGAGGACATGCCGCTGGAGCCGAAGCCGGTCCAGAAGCCGTATCCCCCGATCTGGATCGGGGGCGGTGTGAAGTCGATCTGGCGCGCCGCCAGGTACGGCGAATATATCCTGTGCTTCTGGCCCAGCGCGGACGAAGCCCGGAACGTGTGGATTCCCGGGCTCCGGGAGGAGTGTGCGAAGTACGGCCGGGAGGCCAGGCTCGCGTCTTTCAGCTTCGCCTGCGTGGCCGACGGTCCGGCCGACTTCGAGGCGGCCATGCCGCGGCTGAAGAGCGCGGTGAGCTTCGAGGATCCGAGCATCGATCCCCTTGGCGTGACGGTCGCCGGCAGTCCGGACGAGTGCGCCGAACGCATCCGGCGGCTGCGCGAGGCCGGTGTCGACCACCTCGTCCTCGAGTTCCAGTTCCACGGGCAGGACTCGGTGGCGGACGGGATGCGGGCGATGGAGAAGTTCGCCGAGAAGGTCGGCCCGCTGCTCTAGCCCGGATTTCTCACCAGATCGCGAAGCGAGGGCGCGGAGAGGCCGGTAGCGACAAGGCGAACGCGAGTCAGGGCGCGCAGGCGTACTTGACGGTACGTCGAGCACCCTGGCCGCGTTCAACGCGGTCGATGCCGGTCGATCCGCGTCCGCAGCCGTGAGATGGCGAGAAATCCGGGCTAGCGGGTGGCATCCGCCGCGCCCGCCGGCAGGCTTCGCCGGGGGCCGTACGGTGGAATGGACGGCGGCCCGAGCGGCGCGCCGCGGCGGCCTCGGCGAGCGCGCCCGGGTGCGCATCGCGGTGCGCTCGGGGATGACGCCCTTCGCCGGCACACACGTCGGCGAGTGCGCTCGGGTCCGCATCGCGGCAGCTTTCGTTGGCCGCCGGCATCCGCCGCGGCGACCGCGATGCTTTCGGGACGTTTCGTTCGGCCGTCACTCCGGGCCGCATCCCTCGCGTGGCGCACCCGTCAACGGAAAGGTCGCTTCCATCGTGTATCGCGCGCCCGCCGGCCGCAGCGTGCTCGAGAACAGGTGAAAGGACGCGATGTCGGCCGGGGGCGTCCGGAAGAGGGAGCAGGTGCCGAGATAGCTTTCCAGATCGGCACGCGGCGGCGGACGGCGGAACCGGGCGATAGTGACGTGGGGAGCGAACTTGCGCCGTTCCGGGGTGAAGCCCGTGCGGTCGAGAGCGCGCCGAACCGCCTGGGCGAGAGAGCCGAGTTCGGCTTTCGGCGAGGCCCCGGTCCAGAGTACCCGCAGCGCGCCGCGCGGGGGATAGTGCCCGACACCGTGCAGTTCCACCCGCAGCGCGGGTGCGGTCACGGCGTCCAGTGCGGTCTCGATCCGGCGTTGGGCGGAGCCATCGACGTCCCCGATGAAGGCGAGGGTCAGGTGGAGGGCCTCCTCGTCCAGCCAGCGGGCGCCCCGCAACCCGCATTGCAGCGCACGAACCGCCTGCCTGAGGGGTTCGGGCAACTGGAGCGCGACAAACAGGCGCGGCATGTTTCGTCCTCCCGGCCGGTGACGGCCATCGACGCATCCGCGGATCCGCATCGACGGCCGCCGCGATGCCTCGGCCATGGGCCTCGGCCGTCGAGGCGGGCGTGCCCTGGAGCGGGCCGGGTCCATCATCCCGCCGCTCGCGCAAGGCCGGGAGAGGCCGACAGGCTCCGGAGCCAAGGCACGGAGCGTCCATGTTTGCGGCATCTCGCCGAGGCCGGCGGCAGTCCGGGCGGGAGGCCGTGGTAGATTGCCGGAGCTCCCGCGATCCGTCCGCGGAGGATGCCATGCCGGAAATCGAAAAGGTGGATCGCGCCGGGATACGGGTCCGCGACAAGGCCGCATCCGTTGCATTCCGCGGGCGGCCGGGTTTCGGGGCGGCGCTCTCCGAGGCGGGCTTCGAGGATGCGGGCTTCGAGAAGGGACGTCCCGTCCCCATGCGGCACGGGCGCGACATGCAGCACATGCGGCCTTGATGGAGCCGGAATCCGGAAACGTCCCTCGGGGAGAGCTCCGGTGCACGGGCGCGAGTCCCGTGCGTCGGCAGGGTCCGGGAGCGCCCGCCGCGCTCGACGTGTGCCGGGCCCCCGGCCGCCTGGCCGGCGCCGCGGTGCTCGCGGTGTTCGTCCTCTCGGCGACATCCTCCGTGTTCGGGCATGCGGGGGAACGCGGCTTCATCCTGCTGCTGCCGACCGGTCTCGTCCAGGCCGGGGGCACGATCGCGGTGGCGGTGTCGTTTCTCGTCGTCATCCGGTTGCGCGCCGCCGTGCTGCGCCGGGCGCTCGAGTCCGCGAGCCGGTGGTCGCGTCCCGTGCCCCGGCGCATATGGGGAGCGAACGCCGCGGCGTCGGGAGTGCTCGTCGCACTCGTCGTGGCGGGGCTGGAGGGAAGCAGCGACCCGCTCGCGAACCCGCTCCCGCTTTCGGTGTGGGCGCTGCTCTGGGTCGGGCTGACCTTCGTCCACGCGGTTCTCGGTTACGTGTGGCCGCTCGTCAATCCCTGGACGGCGCTCGCGCGCCTGGTGCGCCTGATCCTGCGGGGTTCCGGCAGATGGGGCGGATGGAGCAGGCGGGGCAGCGGGAGCGACGACGGCGCGGGCGTGCTGCCGTGGCCGGAGGCGCTCGGCGACTGGCCGGCCGTCGCCCTGCTGCTGCTCTTCGCCTGGTTCGAGCTGGTGTTCCCCGCCCCCCAGGACCCTGCGGTCCTCGCCGGCGTCGTTGCCGGTTACTCGGCATTCACGGTGGCGGGAATGGTGCTGTTCGGAGACGAGGTGTGGGTGCGCCGGGTCGAGATCTTCTCGCAGTTCTTCCGGATCGTGAGCTGGCTCGCGCCGCTGCGCACCGTGGCGGAGGAGGGCGGGAGGATCCGGCTCGCGGTGACGTTCCCCGGCGCGCGGCTGCTCGGCATCGGCCCGCTGTCCGCGGCGCGTGTCGTCTTCATCGTGGTCGCCCTGGCGACGGTCTCGTTCGACGGACTCTCGCGCACGTTCTGGTGGCTCGACCTCGCCGGCGAGAACCCGCTCGAGCACCCCGGCCGCACCGCGCTGGCCGGGCGGAACACGCTCGGCCTGATCGGCGCCGCCGCCGCGTTGCTCGCGGCCTACGCGATCAGCACCGCGACCGGAGCATGGTGGTCGGGCGAGCGGGCGGCTCCGGCGTTGCGGCGGTTCGTCGTCTCCATCGTGCCGATCGCGTTCGGCTACCACTTCGCCCACTACCTGCCGTCGTTCCTCGTCGACGCGCAGTACGCACTGAAGGCGCTCTCCGATCCGCTGAGCCGCGGCTGGAACCTGCTCGGAGCGCGTGACTTCCACGTCACCGCCTCCTTCCTCACCCACCATGCGTCGGTCGAGCTGATCTGGTACGTCCAGACCGCCGCGATCGTTGCGGCGCACGTGGCCGCAGTGGTGGTCCTGCACGGTCTCGTCGGGGAGTCCAGAGGCGGACGGATGGCTTCGATACTGGGCGAAATTCCCCTCACGGTGCTGATGATCGGCTACACGCTCTTCGGACTCTGGCTGCTGTCGACGCCGGTCGCGGCCTGAACCCGTCCCGCCCCGGCTGGCGGCGCCGGGTCGTGGATCGACGTATCCAGTCATGCTATAGACCGGCACGACGGGGAGGGCGGCCCGGATGCCATGCGTCCGGAGTCCGGCCCCGGGAAGACGCTTCAGGAGAGGAGGGAGACGGATGAACGACAAGACCAGATACGCCGGAGCCGCGAGGAGCACCGGTGCGAACGGGGGCAGGATCACTCGCCGCAGACTGCTCAAGGCGGCCACGGTCACCGCCGGGGCGGCAGCAACGGCCGGGATCGCCCCGAGCGCGGCCGGCGCCGTTTTCCGCACCGCCTGGGCGGCCGGCAGCGACGAGCCGATCCGGGTCGGATTCCAGGTGCACCGCACCGGCATCGGCGCCACCTACGGGCGCTGGTACGAGCGGACCGCGAACGCGGCCGCGGCCTGGATGAACGAGAACGGCGGGATCGCCGGGCGGCCGGTCGAGCTGGTGCCCGAGGACGACGGTACCGATCCGAAGCGCGGCGCCGAGGTGGTCGAGAAGCTCGCGAACCGGCACAAGGTGGACTTCGTCTACGGCACGCTGTTCTCGCATGTCGTGATCGGGTCCGCGCCGCGGGCGAGAGAGCTGAAGATCCCCTATTTCGTGGTCAGCGAAGGCACCCACGTCGCATCGGGGATGCTGAACCGCTACGTGTTCCAGCCCGGGATCACCGACGTGCGCGCGCAGGTCACGGCCATGGCGCCGTGGGTGATGGACAAGCTCGGGAAGCGCGTCACCATGATGTTCCCCGACTACGCATTCGGCTACGACCATCGCGACCACTTCAGCGCGGCGGTGGAGGCGCGCGGGGGCAGCATCGCCGCGAAGATCGCGATTCCGCCCACCGAGTCGTCCTATACCAGGTACTTCCCGCAGGTCCCGGCGGACACCGAGGTGCTCTACCACGTCATGGTCGGGCCGGGCGTGCTGACCTTCGTCAAGGAGATGGGCGAGCACTTCGGTTCGAAGCGCCCGCAAGTCTTCGGGTTCATCGACTCGCTGGAAGGCGTGGACATCGCCAGTCCCGGCCTCTCCTTCCTCGAGGGCACCTACCTCTGGGAGGCGATGCCGCGTTACGCCGCCGGCCTCGACACCGCTGCGAACCGGTTCTACCGGGAGAAGGTCGGCATCGACGACGCCGGTGCCAGCGTCGCCGATCCGAAGGACGTGTCCACCAACTCCCACATGTTCGGGTGCTGGGAGACGCTCTACGCGATCAAGCAGGGGGTGGAGCAGAGCGGCTACCGGAGCCGCACCCCGGGTGACATCGCCGCGCTGATCGAGACGATGGAGGGCTTCCGCGGCTTCAATGAGGGCATCGCCCATCCGCAGGGCCACAAGGAGTTCGACGGCGCGCTGCACCAGTGCTTCGGCCGGCAGTTCATCTCCGAAGTCCGGGGCGGCAAGCTCGAGGTGGTGCACACCACGTCGATCGAGGACGGCAAGTACGAATCGGAGACGGACTACACCAGGCAGTCCCTGTAGTCCGCTCCGGCTCCCGTGAGCTTCGGCCCGCACCTCCTGCTGGCGTTGCTCGAGGGCACGGTGACCGCCTGCGTGCTGGCGGTCACCGCGCTCGGGCTGTCGCTGGTGTTCGGGGTGATGCGCATCGTCAACATCGCGCACGGCGAGTTCTACATGCTGGGTGCGGTAGTCGCGTGGTTCTGCGCGTCGATGGTCGAGGGTTCTCCGCTTGGCGGATTCCTGCTCGCACTCGTCGTCGCCCCGGTACTGGTCGGCGCGCTCGCGCTCGCCACCGACCGGGGCGTGCTGCGGCGCGTGGGCTACCATCCCGAGAGCACCATCGTCGCCACCATCGGCCTGCTCTACATCCTCCAGCAGGCAGTCCTGAGCGGATACGGACCCGATGCGCGCCCGGTCGAGGCGCCGATCTACTTCCGGGTCGCGTTTCCCTGGTTCGGCTACTCGGGCTACAAGCTGATCGTCATCGGGGCCTCCATCGTGCTGCTGCTGGGGGTCTGGGCCGCGGTGGCGAAGAGCAAGGCGGGGCTCCTCATGCGGGCGACGCAGCAGGACCCCGAGATGGCGCTGGCCCACGGGGTGCCGGTGCGCCGGGTCTACGCGCTCGTGTTCGCGGCCGGCGCCATGCTCGCGGCGGTGGCCGGGGTGCTGATCGTCCCCATCCAGCAGGCCCACTACCTGATGGGGCTCGAACCGCTGCTCCTCTCCTTCATCGTGGTGATCATCGGCGGGCTCGGCAGCCTGCGCGGCACCATCGTGGCCGCCTTCGTCATCGGGATTGGCGACGGGATGATCGCGATGTTCTTCTCGCCCACGCTCGCCAAGATTCTCGCCACGCTGCTCGTCGCGCTGGTGCTCGTGGTGCGGCCGAGCGGCCTGTTCGGGGAGCGGCCCTGATGGCGGAGTCACGCAGGGCGACGTAGGTATCGGGGTCCTTGATCCGGGGTTCGCAGGCGTCGTGGTACGCGCATCGTTCGTCGTCGCACAGGGCGCCGAGCGAAGTGCGCAATGCCTCGGATCGCTCGCCGACCCTTGCCTGACGCAGGGTGAGTGCTTCGAACACGTCGGCAAAGCTCACGCGCCGGCTTGCGGTTCGTGCGCCGTGTCAGCGGCCCAGCGTCAGGACGACCGTCTCCCGGGTCCAGAACAGCCAGAGCCGCCTGTGTTCGATGACCTGGAAGACGAGCTGCCAACCTTGGGCGGCCTCCCGGTTGAGCGTCGCTTCGAGCTTCTCGATCGGAAGCCCCGACGCTCCGAGAAAGATCGTGCCGATGACGCCCTCGGAGACGGTGAGAATCTTGTACTCCCTGTACTGCACGGGATGATTTCCTTGTGCGGGGACAGCGTCCCGGGCGGGATCCGGTTTATAGCGACTCCCTGCGGTGGAGTCGACCCGCTTTCGTGGAGACCCGCCTCCTTCGACAGCCGCATCGAGGAGGCGCCGACCAAGCGTACGGCGGGAAGCCTCGGATGGCGGGTCTCGCCAATTCGTTCTTCCGGATCGATCCTGCAAAGGGCATCGGCGGGGCCTGTCTCACCCAGGTCCTGCCCTTCATCGACGAGAAGGCGTCTCCTCTCTACCTCGCATTCGAGGAGGCGGTCCACGAGGGTCTCGCCTGACGAGCGAGCCGGGGAGAAGGCCGCATGAGGAAGCCGGGAGTCCATGTGGTGTCAGGCGCCCGGTTGCGGAGGTGGCGTAGCAGCCCGTCCCTATTGGCGGAGGATCGGCCGCGTCCATTGGTCGAGAAACTTGCACGAATGCTTGCGGAGCAATGCGTGTACCGTGAAGTCTTCGGTGTCATTCGATGCTTCGAGCGAGGGGATGCTCAAGAGTCCGAGTACGCCTTGAGCTGATCGTCGAAGGTGAGGATTCTGACGGTTCGCCCCGGCCGGCGAAGCTCTTCGGCGAGATCGATGATCGAAATATCGGCGAAGGAGTAGTTGGGACCCGACTCTTTCAGAAAGCGATCGGCCAATCGGATGAGGTCCTCTGATCTCAGCAGGATGTCGCTACGGATGCGGGCAATCGTCCATGGTCTCTCGCGGTCGATGGAGCCCGTGATGTTTTCGAGCAGTCTCTTGCCGAGGGTACGGCGGCGGCCACCGTTGCGAACATGCGTGATATGGCTTGCGATCTCGAACAGTACCGGTACGGTGACGAACAGCTCGTCTCTGTCCGCGACCTCGGCGGTTTCAGCCCGGACACTGTCGGTTCGCGATTCGTCGAAGTAGCCCGGCACCTGATACAGTTCGAGCAGCCACGACGTATCGAGAATCGCTGCGCCACTCAACCCAGCGACGCGAGCCATTTGCGCACTTCCCTGGAGCGGTTGTCGGTGAAGTCCGGTGCGAGATGTTCTTCGAGCGCCCCGCGGGTCACGAAGTCGCCCAGACCGCCCCGCAGCGCCAGAGTGCCGGCGATGTCCAGGTCCTCCAGCCGGGTTACCCGTGAACCGTCCTCGGACTCGCTTCGGTGACAGACAAGGACGCTGTTCAGTTGCGATTGGTCCAGGGCATCCATGAACGCCGGATTGTGGGTGGTCACAAGCACGTTCAGCTTGCGCCGGCGCGCGGCTTCGGCGAAGGTCCGCACCAGCAGCTTGGCGCGGCTTGGGTGCAGGCCGTTGTCGAACTCCTCGACGACGATACGCGAGGACTCGGGAACGGTCTCGAGGGCGGTAACGACGGCGAGCATCCGCAGGGTGCCGTCGGACAGGAGTCGTGCGTCGACCAATCGCCCGCCATTTGTCCCATTGCCCTCTCCCGGGACGAACCCCGCCATTACATCGCCAAGGGAAGTTTCGGCAAATCCGATCTCCGCGAACGGCTCCTCCGGGATCTGCCGGATGATCTTCGTGATGCGCTGCAACGTTGTCCGCTGTTCTTCCTCTCCTTCGTTCAGCCCTTCCTTCAGCGCGAACAGGACCGCCGACAGATTGGCTCCGCCACGCAGGAGTTGCGGGTTGGTCTCGACGCGCGCGTACTCGCGCATCGCCTTTGGCTGCGGGTCGAAGAAATAGGAGCTGCGCAGATAGCTCCTCACACCCTCTATCGTTTTCGTTGCCGCGCGCAGCCTGGAGGTGCTTGCCTGGCTCCTTATGATGATTTCTTCGTAACGCGAGAGGACGGAACGGGACGCCGACATTCGACAGGACGGGTTCTTGCCGCGTGAAAAATTGTCGTACCTGACCTCCAGCAGCTCTCCGCCGACATTCTCCGCACTAAAGAAGGTTCGCTCGCCGACCCGCAATCTCTCCACCGACAACTGAACGTCATTTCGTCCTCGGGGAGCGATCTCGATGCAATAGTCGACGGGCTGATTCTCGCCGTCGAAACGAATGACGGCTTCATGGAAACGCAGTCCGAGTCTTTCCTTGCCGAAGCGAGTGCACGAGCGCAGGCCGCCTCGTACTTCGAACAGGCCTCCCCGGTCGATATCGGTGATCTCATTGAGCGGGGTACCGCGCGCGAGGGTGGCGAGAAGCTCGACACCCTCGATCAGATTGGTCTTGCCCGAGCCGTTCCTGCCGAGCAGAACGGTCAACGGCTCGAACAGATCGAGCTCCGCGCGGGCGAAGTTCTTGAAGTCGGTCAGTCGATGCATGGCGATTCCCGCGTATCGGGAACCTGCTTCGTGGCCTCGTCCGCGATGATATCACCGGCCCCGGGTTCGGTTCCCTCGATTCGGGATGGATATCCGACACTTGGCCGCCATCGCACCGAGGGGACGCCGGCTCCACCCGGCCCGGTGGTTCATCAGGTGATCGAAACCACTCTCCTTGATGTCGTGCGACAGGTTCCGACGGGGCGCGTCGTCGCTGCGAGGACCGCCATTGTCCTGCGTCCGAACATCGTCAGGCGCACGCATCGTTGGCCGGCTCCTTTCGTCGAGCGCGACCTGCCTCGCGCCGTAGCGAGCATCCTCCGGCGTCAATTCGGTGTATGGATCGGTGACCAGGATGCGGCTGCCGAATCCGCGCAGCAACGTCGCCACGCCAAGATGATTTCACGCTGGAGGCAGGAGCGGGATAGCCCTGACCCGAATGCCGGGACGAATCCGTGCTTGCGGAACAACCCGGTGATCCGGGTGGCTGGCAAAGTATCGTGGCGGTATGGTTGGACCCGTTCGCAGGGCCGAGGGGTGAGCGAGAGCCGGGGGATATGGGCGTGCCGTCCACGATGGGGCAGGGAGGTCGGGCGGTCATGAGCACTCGGAGCCGTGCGGTGTACGACATTGCCTCGAAGGTTGTGCGGAAACCGCGCCTGACGGCGGGACCATGTGGTCGGGCGTCGGCGTCGGGTCCTGGATTGACCGTCGCGCGGCTCGCGGCGTCCACGGGGCTCCCGGCTCCGCTTCCGGTCGGGGCTGCGCTCGTGCCCGTGGCGCGGTCGGGCGGTCTGTTCGAGGGGCATGTCTGATGGCGGGATCACGTGGCCGGGTGCTGGCGCTGCATCTCGGGCTGATTGCGGCGCTGTTCGCGGCGCAGTTCGTGCTCACCGAGTACCACCACACGAACGTCGCGCGCATCATGGTGCTCGCCGCCTACGCGGTCGGGTACAACCTGCTCTTCGGCTACACCGGCCTGATGAGCCTCGGGCACGCGATGTTCTTCGCGGCGGGGATGTACGGGGCGGGTCTGAGCATCTACTACCTCGGATTCGGGGCGTTCGCGGGGTTCGCCCTGGGGGTGCTGGCGGCGGTCGTCCTCGCCGCGCTGTTCGGGCTGTTCGCGCTGCGCACCAGCGGGGTCTCGTTCCTGATCGTGACCATGATGTTCGGCCAGGCCTGCTATCTCGTCATTCTCTACTTCAACGAGATCACCTTCGGCGACCAGGGGTTCATCCTCTCCGGCCGGCTCCCGGAGGCGCTGGTGGAGCCGGAGGTGAAGTACAACGTGGCGCTCGCGGTGTTCGCCGCGTGCTTCCTGGCGAGCCTGGTCATCGTGCGCTCGCCGCTCGGAAGGATCCTGGTCGCGATCCGGGAGAACGAGGAACGCACCCGCCTGCTCGGCTACAACACCAGCGCCTGCAAGTGGCTTGCGCTGGTGATCTCGGGCGGGATGGCCGGCGCCGCCGGCGCCGCCTATGCGCTGCTGTTCTCGTACGTGGGCGCCTCCTTCGCCGCGATCCTGCACTCCATCTACCCGCTGCTGTGGGTGCTGACGGGCGGCGCCGGCACGACCGTCGGACCGGTGCTCGGGACCGGGCTCATGTTCTATCTCGTGGACGTGACCAGCGGATGGACCAGCGCCTGGCTGTTCGTGGTGGGAGGCGCTCTGCTGGTGCTGGTGCTCTTCTTCCCCCTCGGCATCATGGGGGCGGTGCGCGCGAAGCTGGCGCCGTGGCTGCCGTGAGCACGCGCCGTTGTCCGGGATCGGGCCGAGCGGCCTCCGCGGTTGCGCCGTCCTCCCGTCGGGGGCCGTCGTGAGCGCATCCCGTCGCCAGCGGCTGGGCCGAGCGGCTTGTCCGATTGCTCCGTCCCTCTGCCGGTGGCCGTCGTGAGCGCGCCGCCACTGGAAACCGGACCGAGCGGCCTCGGCGGTTGCGCCGTCGTCCCGTTGGCGGCCGTCGTGAGACCCCGAAGTTGGTCACGATGTCCAGGCCGCCCGAACAGCGGCTGCTCCGTCCTCCCGTTGGCGGTCTTCGTGAGTGCATGCCGTCGCCGACGACCGGGCCGAGCCGCCTCTCGTGGCGCTCGGCCCTGCTTTCGGTGGCTGCGGTGACCGCGCCGCTGCTGGAGACCGAGGGGCTCGGGCGCCGCTTCGGGGGCCTGAGTGCGGTCGAGGACGTCTCCATCGGTGTCGAGCCGGGTGAGATCCGTGCCGTCATCGGACCGAACGGGGCGGGCAAGACGACCCTGGTCGGCATGATCTGCGGGCGCACCCGTCCGAGTGCCGGCCGGGTGCGCTTCGAGGGCCGGGACGTCACCGGGATGCCGGCCTGGAATCGCGTGGCCGCGGGCATCGTCTACACCTTCCAGGTGACGAGCGTCTACGGCGCGCTTGCGGTGCGCGAGAACGTCGCGCTCGCGGCGCAACGCCGGCTGATGAACTCCCCCGGCGCATGGCTGCGCCTCGACGAGGCGGCCCTCGACACCCGCGTCGAGCGGGCGCTTCGCACCCTCGGCCTGGACGAACACGCCGATCGGCGCGCCGACGAGCTGCCCTATGGCCACCAGCGCCTGCTCGAAGTGGCGATGGGACTCGCGCTGGAGCCGCGGCTGCTCATCCTCGACGAGCCGACCCAGGGACTCGCCGAGCACGAGATCGAGACTTTCTGTGAACGGGTGCGCGAGATCGCCTCGCATGCGACGGTGATGCTGATCGAGCACAACATGAAGGTGGTGCTCCGGCTCGCCTCGCGGATTACGGTCATGGACCAGGGCCGGGTGATCGCGGACGGCGACCCGGCGAGCGTGGAATCGGACCCGGAAGTCCAGCGCGCCTATCTCGGCCAGCGATGATGCCGTACCGCACATCGGATCCCGGGATCCCCGATCAGGACGCGAAGATGGCCGGCGCCGCAGGCGGCTCGGCCGAAACGGACGCGAGCCCGGCGTTGTCCCGGATCGCGGACGGGCGACGATAGTGCTGCGCTTGGAGAACGTCCGCGCCGGATACGGCAGGGTGGAGGTGCTGCGCGGAGTCGACCTCGATCTCGAACCCGGGGGCGTTCTGGGCCTGCTGGGACGCAACGGCGCCGGCAAGACCACCACCATTCGCGCGATCATGGGTCTGGTCGACGGTCTCCGGGGCAGCATCCGGGTCGGGGATACCGAGCTCGTGGGGCTCCCCCCGCACCGCATCCCCGGCCACGGGGTCGCCCATGTCCCCCAGGGCCGGAGACTGTTCCCCGAGATGACGGTCGAGGAGAACCTGCGCCTGGGCATGCTCGCCGGCCGCGGCGAATCCGCGGGGCGGCTCGCCTTCGTGTTCGATCTGTTCCCGGCCCTGAAAGAGCGGCTGCACACGCCGGCCCGGCGCCTGAGCGGCGGCCAGCAGCAGATGGTGGCGATGGGGCGGGCGCTGGCCTCCGGTCCCCGGGTGCTCCTGCTCGACGAGCCGACCGAGGGGCTTCAGCCGAGCCTCGTCGACCGGATCCTCGAGGCCGTCACCGAGCTGCGCGCGACCGGGACGACGATGCTGCTGGTGGAGCAGAAGGTGGAGGCGGCGCTCGTGGTGGCGGATCGGATCGCGTTCATCGAGAACGGCCGGATTGCGGAACATGCGACGCCGGACAGCCTCGCGCGGGACCCGGAGCCGCTCATCCGCTACGTCGGCGTGCGCCGGGCTTGAACGATCGTTCCCGCTGTTGTCTTTCTCTTTCTCTCGTTGGCCCCCCACGGTATTTGATCGGGTTGTTCCGGAAGCGGATTTCCTCAGCTCCCGGAGCTTCTTCGGCATCAGGCGTGACCGTGTGCGGCACACCGTGAGATCCGGGTCAGACAGGGACATGTTCCTGCACGTAATCCTTGATGCTGGGGATCCCCGCCTCCCACGTCGGCTCCGTCGCGGATCGCCAGACGTAGCCCAGATGACGCAACGCCGTCCTCGCCGTCGCAACCTGGTCCGGGCTGCACGCTTCCCCCAATCCCTGCCGGGTCGCCGCCTTCAGTTGCACGTCGTCCAGCAGACTCCGCTCCACGAAGGCATCCGCCACCGCTCGCGCCACCGGGAGCAGATCCCGTTCCATCAACTCGTCGTAGCGCTCCAAAGTAGTAGCCATTCCTTTGTCGATCGAAGGTGGCCTGGGCAGCGTCCACGTTCGCCCGGGCGATGCGCCGCCGCGCTTCCGTCGCCGCCATGCATGCCTGTCTCCACACCGTCTCGCCCCACAACTGCACGAAGTACGGGTAGCCATGACTGTCGCGGGTCATGTGCGCCACCGCGTCCTCGTCGATGTCGATGTTCTCGCTCTGAAGCGGTTTGCGGAGCGCCGCCGCGGCCGCCGGGGGGGCCAGACGGCCGACGGGATACCGCTCGGCCCGGTTCCAGAACGTGGCGTTCATCGTGCCCGGATGGGACTGAAGATCCGGCGTGCCCGCGAGGACCAGCAGGAAAGGCAGCGCTCTTCCTGCTTGCTGGCTGGCGTTCAGCAATGCGCCCCCCACCTCCTCATCCAGCGTGTGCGCTTCGTCGAGCACCAGCACCAGCGGCTTCTTCTCCGCACGTGTGGCAAGCGCCTCGTCCAGTGGCGGCGGATGGCCCTCGTCCGGGCACCAGGTGATTCCATGGACGGAGATCGTTTCCGGTGCGAGTGGTTGCCACCAAGATGGCGAAAGCAGGTGTTCGACAAGCTTCGTTTCGGTGCGGACCGCCGCGGGCGTGAGGCGGATGACGTCCACTTCGGGGTACGAAGCGGCTTCCTTCTGAAGCCAGACCAGCAGCGCCGTCTTGCCGTTGCCACGCGGTCCGTAGAACACGATCTCTCGCGGCGGCGGGCGCCCATTCTGCAGCTCGCCCATGAACGCCCGGCAGGTGACCCGCTCGGACTCCCGTCCGGCCAAGTACGGCGGCAAACCGCCGGGGCCGACTCGAAAAGGACCCAGGTGATCGTTCATCGCCATGGCGCGGGTATATGGCACCCGGAGTGCTCGGAGCCGCCGGCAAGTCTCCGGGGCCGAGGGCGGTCCAGGATCGGTGCGAAGTTCTTGCGTTTGCAGGATCGGGACCGACGGACTACCAGAATGGGATGAAGAGCGCGATGCCCAATCCATCGTCGAAAGCCGGCGTAATCAGCATCTCCCCATCGTGTTTGTCCGTCGTCAGCCAGACAAAGGCTTCGGCGATCACGGCACTTGCAACCACATCTTCCAAATGATGCCGGTCGGCCTGGAGACGGCCGACTGCCGTGACAACCGCTGCGGTGTAGGGAATCATCGCCCCGCGCCAGCAGTTCCACTCGAACTCGTAACACCCGTATCGCCTTTGTACGTGCGCCGTCGCGAACCACGCCTTGGCGACATGACCGGACGGGAATGAGTTCTTGTTGTCTCCCGGTTTGAAATTGGGGCGTTTCTTGTCGATTTTCCTCTTGAGCAACTCCGACGATCCCAACGTCAAAGCCCCGGCGGTGGTCATCTGAAGGGCGCCCTCATAGTCACCGCCATGAAAAATCACCACCCCTCCCCAGACAAGCGGTACATACTGGGCCACGTCACTCACCTCGGCCCACGCGTTGCTGGCGGCCCAAGCCTGAGGTTGGCCCCATGACATGACGAAAGTCGCCACGCCCGCGCACAGCGCGGACTTCAACGAAGTCGACATCTTCAATCGAGCCTCTTCAGCAAGCTGCGATACTCAGCCGGAGAACTCTTGCCCTGATCGCTGAACCGTCTCGATGGAGCCTCGGTTCAGAGCGCTGCCGCGGATATCCGCGCCACGTTCGCTCCCGCCATCTGCTCCCAAGCGGCGTCCAGCGACCCGTCCAGATCGATCCCCCGGCAGGCGTCCTCGATGACCGCGACCTCGAAGCCCTCCCGGGCGCCGTCGATTGCCGACCACGCCACGCAGAAGTCGGTCGCCAGACCGGCGAAGAGCAGGCGCGAGATGCCCCGGCTTCGCAGGTACCCGGCGAGGCCGGTGGGGGTGCTGCGGTCGTTCTCGTAGAACGCGGAGTAGGAATCGATGGCGCGCCGGAAGCCCTTGCGCAGCACCAGATCCGCGCCGTCGGTATCAAGGTCCCGGTGAAACGCCGCCCCGTGGGTGCCCTGCACGCAGTGGTCGGGCCAGAGCACCTGCTCGCCGTAGGGGAGGGCGGTGGTCTCGAACGGCGCCTTCCCCTCGTGGCTCGAAGCGAACGAGAGGTGGCCGGGCGGATGCCAGTCCTGGGTCAGGACGAGGGCGGGGAAGCGGGGCGCGATCGCGTTGATCACCGTCACCACCGCATCGCCGTCCGGCACTTCGAGCGCGCCCCCCGGACAGAAGTCGTTCTGGACGTCGACCACTACCAGCGCGGCATCTTCAAGGGTCATGGGTCCATCCTCCTTCGGACATTCACCGGCGCCGCAGCCCCGGCAGCGACCCCGCTCGTGCGGACGGCCGGCGGTGGCATCCGGCATCCGGCATCTGGAGTCCGGAGTCCGGAATCCAGAGTCCGGCATCTGGAGTCCTGAATCCTGAATTTGGCCTCCAGAGTCCGGAACCCAGCCACCGGAGAGGATACCAGCGTCAGGAACGATCGTTCCCCGTGATGCCTCGCAGATCGGCGGTGGCGGCGGGATCGACCTCGCCGGTCTCCGGCGACAGGCACACGAGAAACCGCTCGCGCGCCTGCCCCGGCGTGTAGTACCCGCGGCGCACGTCCTTCGCGACCAGCTCCGGCGGCCGCCCGGCGACGGGGCCGTATCCGCCGCCGCCCGGGGTGCGCACTTCCACCGTGTCTCCCGCCTGCAACACGATCCCCTGGTCCTTCGACCGATGCGGCGGGTGGTACGGGGCGCCGTCGCGGGTGACGGTGACGACGTTGACCCCGCCGTCCTCGCCGCCGAGTGCGCCGAGGGGGCCGGTGCGGCCATGGTCCATCACGAACGAGGCCCTGGCCGTGCCGCGGCGCAGCCGTACCCGGTAGCGCAGCCCGAAGCCGCCGCGATGCTCGCCGGCGCCGCCCGATCCTTCGTGCAGCGCGTACTCCTCGAACAGCACCGGGTAGAGCTGCTCGAGAACCTCGACGGGGGTCGACTTCGAGATGCCGATGGTGGAGCACCCGTTCGAGATGCCGTCGCCGGCCGGAGAGCCGCCGTAGCCGCCGCCGGTGAGCACGTACATCACGTAGGCCCGATCGCGCGCCGGGTCGTGACCACCGAGGGCGAAGTTGCCGCTGGTCCCGGCCGGCGCGCCGAAGAGCCGCTCCGGGATGGCGGGGGTGAGCGCGTTGAACACCGCCTCGGCGATCCGCTGGCTCACCTCCGCCGCGCAGCCGGAGACCGGACGCGGGTAGCGCGCGTAGAGGAAGGTGCCCTCCGGATCGGTGATGTGCAGCGGCGCGAACGTGCCCGCGTTGATCGGCACCTCGGGGAAGATGTGCTTCATCGCCAGATAGATGGATGAGCGGGTGGTGGCGATCACGCTGTTCATCGGTCCCGCACAGGGCGGGCTGGACCCAGACAGGTCGAAGAAGAGGTCCGTGCCGGTCTTCTCGATCCGCATGTCGATGGTCAGGGGCTCGTCCACCACGCCGTCGGAGTCGACCCAGGCCCGCCCGTGGTAGCGGCCGTCGGGGATGGTCGCGATGCGTGCGCGCATCTGCTGCTCCGCGCGCGTTTCGAGCTCCTCGATGCCGGCCTGGACGGTGTCGCGGCCGTAGCGGTCGATGAGCGCGGTGAGGCGGCGCTCGCCGACGGCCAGCGCGGCGGCCTGCGCCTCGATGTCGCCGATGCGCTGGTCCGCGATGCGGATGTTGGACAGGATGATGGAGAGGATCTCCTCGTCCATCACGCCGCGCTTGAAGAGCTTGACCGGCGGGAGGCGCAGCCCCTCCTGCTCCACCTCGGTGGCGTTGGCGGAGAAGCCGCCGGGCACCATGCCGCCGGTGTCCGGCCAGTGGCCGGTGTTGGCGAGCCAAGCGAACAGCTCGCCCCGGTAGAAGCAGGGCTTGACGAACCGCACGTCCATCAGGTGGGTGCCGCCGAGGTAGGGGTCGTTGACGATGTAGACGTCGCCCGGCGCGAGGTCGCGGGCGCGCTCGATCACCGCCTGCGTGCCGAACTGCATGGTGCCGACGAAGACCGGCAGCCCCAGCTCCCCCTGCGCGATCAGCTTCCCGGTGGTGGCGTGGTAGATGCCGTCGGAGCGGTCCAGCGCCTCGGAGATCACCGGACTGAACGCGGCGCGCACGAAGGCCAGGTCCATCTCGTTGCACACCTGCTGGAGGCCGTTCCCGATCACCGCGAGGGTGATCGGATCGAGGCGGTCGGTGGCGGTGGGGGACGCGGCGGCATGGCTCATGGACGGGGCTCCGGAGGGAGGTGGCTCACGCGGCCGGGACGTCGACGATCAGGTTGCCGGCGTCATCGGCGGCGGCGCGAAAGCCGGGCGGCAGGACGGTCGTCGTATCGAGCTGCTCGATGATCGCCGGCCCTTCCAGGGTGCTGCCCGGGCCGAGGGTTTCGCGCCGGAGGATCGGTGTCTCGCGGTGTCCGTCCGGGAACCGGACGTTGCGTCGTTCCGTGGCCTCCCGGCCCGCGTCGTCTCCGCTGGTCGGACCCGCGGGTATCCCGCCCGCTGGCCGTCCGGCCTCCCGTTCGCCGCGTCCGCCGGCGAGGGCCGCGAGCGCGATGCCGGGGCGCCGTCCGAGCACCGCCGTATGCAGGTTCACGAGGACCGCGCGGATCTCCGGAAGCTCGACCTCGAAGCGCTTCCAGTAGGCGCGCTCGAAGAGCCGCTGCAGCTCGTCGATGGCCGGAGTGGCGGTGTCGAGCGGCACGCCGAGAATATGGCTCTGCCCCTGGAACTGCATGTCCGCGGCGTGGAGGACCTGCACCGAATCGAAACGGACCCGTTCGCGGGCGAGCATCGCGCGTCCCTGCCGGGTCTGCTCGGCGAGAGCCTCGTGAACGATCCGGGCGTCCAGCGAAGAGAGCGGCGTATTGATGGTGCGCACGTAGTCGTGGCGCAGGTCCGCGACCATGCACCCCAGCGCGTTCGTGATCCCGGGGCGAGCCGGGACGATCACCCTGGGGATCCCGAGCTCGCGGGCAAGCTCCGCGGCGTGCAGCGGCCCCGCGCCGCCGAACGCGAACAGCGCGAAGTCGCGCGGGTCGTGGCCGCGCGCCAGCGACACCATGCGCAGCGCCCCCGCCATGCGGTCATTGGCGATGCGCAGCACCGCCGCCGCGGCTCCTTCCGCGTCGAGTCCGAGCGCGGCGCCGAGCTGTTCCTCGAATCGCGCCGCGACCGCTTCGAGCGGCACCGGATTCGCCACCGACAGCAGCGCCCGCGGATTCAGCCGCCCGAGCAGCAGGTTGGCGTCGGTGATGGTGACGCGATCACCGCCGCGCCCGAAGCAGATCGGACCGGGCGATGCGCCGGCGCTCTCCGGCCCGACTTGCAGGAGCCCCGCTTCGTTGACGAAGGCGATGGAGCCTCCGCCGGCGCCGATGGTGTGCACGTCCACCATCGGGACGTGGATGGGCACCGCGTACTCCACTTCGAGCTCCGAGCTCACCGCCGGCACCCCGCCCCGGATGAGCCCGGCGTCGCAGCTCGTGCCCCCCATGTCGTAGGTGATCACGTTCTCGAACCCGGCCGCGGCGGCGGTGTACGCGGCGGCCATCACCCCCGAGGCCGGGCCGGACATGACCGTGTTCACGGCGGTGTTCGACGCCACGCGCGCGGACACGGTGCCGCCGTTGCCGCGCATGACCAGCACGTCGCGCCGATACGAGCGGGACGCGAGCTCGTCGACGAGGCGCGAGATGTACCGCGCGAGGATCGGCTGCACGCAGGCGTTGACCGCGGCGGCGGTGCCGCGCTCGTACTCGCGGTACTCGGAGAGGATCTCGTGGCCGGCGGTGACGTACTCGTTGGGCCAGAGCGCGGCCACGATCCGCTTCGCCCGGCGCTCGTGCTCCGGGTTGCGGTAGGCGTGGAGGAAGTGGATCACCACCGATTCGCATCCGCGCGCGAGCAGTGCCCGGGCCGCCGCGGCCACCGCGTCCTCGTTGAGCGGAACCACTGCCCGGCCGTCCGCGTCCATGCGCTCGGGCACCTCCAGGCGCAGCTCTCGGGGAATGAGCGGCTCGAACCATCCGGTGAGCCCGTAGGGCTTCGGCCGGGTGCGGCGCCCGAGCTCCAGCACGTCCCGGAACCCGCGGGTGGTGATCAGGCCGGTCGTCGCGAGCTTGCGTTCCAGTAGCGCGTTGGTCGTGGTCGTGGTGCCGTGCACGAGCAGGTCCAGCGACGCGAGCTCGACTCCGGCCCGCTCCAGCGCCTCCAGCACCCCGAACGCCTGGTTGTCGGTGGTGGTCGGGACCTTGGCGAGGTGCACGGCACCCGTCGCCTGATCCAGGTAGAGGAGGTCGGTGAACGTACCGCCGACGTCCACTCCCGCGAGACGGTGGCTCATGTCCGGACCTCGGTCACGACCGGAGTGGCCCAAGTCCCGATGCGCATCACGAGGCCGGCAAGGCGGGTCGTGGGCCAAGTGGGCCGCGCGTTTGGCGAGGTCGGAGGTCATGTGCTCATCCGGGTGTCGGCGGTCACGACCGGATTGGCCCAAGTCCCGATGCGCATCACGGGGCCGGCAACGCGGGTCGTGGACCAAGTGGGTCGCACGTTTGTCGAGGCCGGTGGTCATGCGCCCATCCAGGGGCCGGCGCTCGAACCGTTCGTGTGCCGGCCGTCGTGGTCCAGGCAGGCGGCGCCCGGGTCTTCGAGCACGCGCCAGCGCCCCTGCGCGGTGAGGGCCGCGCCTTCGATGACGCCTCGGGACCGCATCGCCCTCGCCAAGCGAGTCCCGGCGTCGAGGGCGGCGTCGACCGTCTCCGCGTCCAGCGCGGGCACCGCCACCGTGACCGGTCGGTCGCCGAGGTCGCTGTCCTCGTCCAGCGCGCGGGCCGGCTCGCGACGAATGCCGGGATGATCGACATCGACCGCGTTCGCGATGAGGGTCGCGGCGGTGTCGGCCATCGCGGCGGTTCGCGCGAGCACCGTGACCGCATCCGCAATCCCGAGCGAGTGCGATCGGCCCTGCCACCCGCTGGTCGCCACGCCGCGCACGGCGGAGCCGGACGCCACCTCGATGCGCGCGCAGGGGATCGCCTCGCGCAGCGACGGCACCACGCCCACCGACAGGCGTGTCCCGGGCCCGAGGTGCAGGGCGATGTCGCCGCCGTTGTTCACGTACGCGTGCTCGACGCCGGGCCGCGCCGCGAGCACCGTCACGGCCTCGTCGGCGACCGCGCCGGCGACCGCGGCCATCGGCGTGACGAACCCGCCCGTGCAGGCCCGTACCGCGGCGACCATGCGGCGGGCAATGGTTCCGGCCGGCATTGCGCGTTGCGGGGACTCGGAGCTGCGCAGGCGCGGGAGCTCGCCCGCCAGCTCGCCGAGCCAGTCGGGAAACACTCCGATCAGCGCCCGGTATGCGTCCCCGACCGCGTGAGCGGGGCCGCCGGCGCGCACGACCAGGTTGATCGGACCGTGTTGCAGGAAGAGCCGATCCCCGGCCAGCCACGATGCCGTTGCGCCGTTCGCGAGCCTCGCCCCGCGCAAGCCGACCGCCTGCGCGGGAACGGTCGCCTCTGCGCTTTCGATCCATGCGGACATGATGTCGATTCCGTGAAGGGAGCGGCGGTCGTCGCGCACGTGAGCGGCCCGGAGGCGGCGTCATTCCCGGGGACGGCTCGATGAAGCGCATGCTGCACGGTCGTGCCGTGCGGGTCTCGACTCCGATGTCCCGCGAACCTGCGCTCATGCGCCCATGGCTCAATGCCCGGACCGGGAGTCCGGATCGAGGTGCCGGGCCCGGGTGAGGGCGCCCTCTCCGAATCGTTTGTGCACCACGTCGAGGGTCCGGTCAAGCCGTTCGTCGTGCTCCCGGCGCGGAGTGTCGAACAGGTCGAGCTGATGGACCTCGGCGTCGCCACTGTCCCGGAGCTCGAACGCGGCGACACCGACGAGGCGCACCGGAGCCCGCAGGTCGAATTCATGGAGGAGCGACTCGGCCGCCTCGACGATCGGGCGCGTGGCGTGGGTCGCGCCCGCGAGGAGGGCCTGCCGGGTATGCAGCCGGAAGTCGGCGGTACGCAGCTTCACCCGCACGCCCCGCGCGGCCAGCCCCTCGGCGCGGAGCCGGCGCGCGACGGTGTCCGCGGCCCGCAGCAGCCACGGGCGAATCGCGGCCTCGCCCGTGACGTCCGAGTCGAGCGTGTTCTCCGAGCCGATGCTCCGCGCCTCGCGTTCCGGAACCACCGGGCGCTCGTCGCGCCCGTGCGCGAGTGCATGCACGTGGGCGCCGAGGCTGCCGAGCCAGCGCTCCAGGGTGGCGGGCGGAGTGGCCGCGACGTCGCCGACGGTGTCGAGCCCCCGCGCCTTGAGCCGCGACCGCGTGCGTGGTCCCACCCCCCAGAGCCGGTCGATCGGCAGAGGGTGGAGGAAGCCGGCCACCTCGTCCGGTCCGACCACCGTCAGGCCATCGGGCTTGCGGCGATCGCTCGCGACCTTCGCGACGTACTTGGTGGCCGAGGCTCCCACCGAGACGGTGAGCGCGGTGGCCTCGAAGACCGCGCAGCGCACCGCCTCGCCCATTTCCCGCGGCCCGCCGAAGAGCGCCTCGCATCCGGTCATGTCGACGAACGCCTCGTCCAGGCTCAGGGGCTCGACGAGCGGCGAGAAGGCGCCGAGGGTTTCCATCACCACCCTCGAGACGGCGTGGTAGCGCTCGAAGCGGGGCGGCAGCACGACCGCGTGCGGGCAGCGCCGCCGCGCGAGAGCCATCGGCATCGCGCTCCCGACCCCGAACGGGCGCGCCTCGTAGCTCGCGGTCGACACGACCCCGCGCGGCCCCGTGCCTCCCACCAGCACCGCCTTGCCGCGCAGCTCCGGCCGGTCGAGCTGTTCGATCGCCGCGTAGAACGCGTCCATGTCGGCGTGGAGGATGATGCGCGGCCAGCCGGAAGCCATGACGGACGGGTGCCTGCGACGCGAGATGGCGGGCGAGTCGTTCTCGGCGCGGTCCGGGGTCGCCGGGTCCGGGGCGGCGCGCGGGCTCAGCGCCGTCCCGTCGGCTTCCACGGCCACGGGTTCGAGCCGTCCCAGGCGCGCACGTCCACCTCGCCGCCGGTCTCCGCGAGGATCTCCGACAGCGGGATCGCCTGGTCGAGGTGCCCGCCGAGCGCCTCGTAGTCGTCGATCGGGAGGGTGAACTCGATGGGCGCCACGATCGCCGGGGTCGGCACGTAGCCGAACGCGTTGGCGGGCAGGCGGGCCACGTCGACGAGGAGGGTGATGCCGCCGCCGGGCCAGACGTAGACGGGTGCGCCGCCCATGGTGACCCGCGTGGTGGCGGACTTGATGGAATCGGTCAGCAGGACGGGGTTTTCGGTGACGCCGGACCGCAGCGATCCGCCCGCGCCCGCCATGAACAGCACCGAGCAGAGCGACGGCTCGCAGTTCTCCCCGATGCGATCGACCACCCGGCGCACCGGATCGGGGATCGGGGCCGGCCGCAGGGTCTGCCGGTCCTCGTCGAGGACGCAGTAGAGGCTGTCCTCGCCGGTGGTGGTGGTCAGCAGCACCCGCATCCCCGGCCACGCCACCGACCGGTCGATGTCGCGGATCATGGTGAGCGGGTCGGTGATGTCGGTGCCGCCCCAGCCGGTGCCGGGGCCCGCCACCTGGAAATAGCGCCCCGGGGTCGATTTCCGCCCGCGCACCCTGACCCCGGCCCGCGGCATCCCGAGGCACACCCCGGCCTGGTGCTCGGTCAGCACGCCGGTGATGTGGTCGTCGACCACGATCACTTCGTCCACGTGGCCGTACCACTGCCGCGCGAACATGCCGATGGTGGCCGAGCCGCAGCCGGCCCGCATGCGCTGCTCCTCGACCCCGTTCACCACCGGGGCGCGCCCGGCCTGCGCCACCACCGTGCCGCCGCCGTCGATGGCGAGCTCCACCGCCTCGCGGTTGCACAGGGCGAGCAGGGTCTCGCAGGTGATCCGGCCCGCCCTGCGGGTGCCGCCGGTGAGCTGGTTCACCCCGCCGATGGAGAGCATCTGCGAGCCGTACTCGGCGGTGGTGACGTGCCCCACCGGCTCGCCCTCGGCGCGGATGGCCGCACACTCCGGGCCGAGGTAGCGGTCGGTGTCGATTTTCACCTTCACGCCGCAGTAGGAGAAGATGCCCTCGGAGACCACTGTCACGGTGTCCACGCCTTCGTACTCGGCGGCGACGATGAAGGGGGCCGGCTTGTAGTCGGGGTAGGTGGTGCCGGAGCCGATGCCGGTGACGAAGGTGCGCTCGCTGGTGAAGGCCCCGCCGTCCCGGTCGGCTGGCGTCCCGCCCGCGAACGGCACCACCGGAGCCCCCGCCCGCAGCGCCCGCTCGGTCAGCACCAGCGGGTCGGTGCGCACCAGCTCGCCGTTCTCGTTGGCGTAGCGATCGCAGGCGCCGATCTTCCCGGGCTTGATGCGGCACAGGATCGGGCAGGCGTCGCAGCGCACGATCCCGGACCCCTCGCGGGCGCCGAGCTTCTCGGTGCGGTCGGTGCGCCCGGTGGTCGGGGTTTCAGTCATCGCCGCCCCTCGCCTCGAGGGCTTCGCGGACCCGATGCGGGAGGATCGGCAATCGACGCAGGCGAACGCCGGCCATGTGTGCGCTGCGTTCAGGATGGCGGGCGCGGTCGGAGTCAGCCATCACCGCCCCTCTCCTCGATGGCTTCGCGGACCCGATGCGGGAGGATCGGCAGTCGACGCAGGCGAACGCCGGCCGCGTGGTGCACCGCGTTCAGGATGGCGGGCGCGGTCGGAATGAGCGCGGGCTCGCCTATCCCTTTCGCGCCGTACGGGCCGAGCGGTTCCGGGTCTTCCACCAGCAGGCACTCGATCTCCGGGATGTCGCCGATGGTGGGGAACAGGTAGTCGTGGAGGTTCTCGGTGCGCCCGGGCACGTACTCCTCCATGAGGGCGAGCCCGATCCCCTGGGCGATGCCGCCCTCGATCTGGCCCTCGACGAGGGTCGGGTTCACCGCCGCCCCGACGTCGTGCGCGGCGACGATGCGAGTCGGCGTCACCGTGCCCAGCTCCAGGTCGACCTCCACGCCCGCCACTTGCGCCGCGAACCCGTAGGTCGCGTACGGGATCCCCTGGCCGTTCTCGTCGAGGCGGGTGGTCGGGGGGTCGAACACGCCCCGGCCTTCCAGGACGATGTCCGGGTCGCCGACGACGGGCAGACGATCGAGCGCCACGGAATGCCCGCCGCCGTTGCGGTCGGTGATCCGCAGCACGTTGCCGTCGAGGCGAAGCATGGCGTCTCCACCGGCGTTGACCAGCGCGAGGATCTTCGCACGCAGCGCCGCGCCCGCAATCCGGGCGGCGCGGCCGGAGACGAAAGTCTGGCGCGAGGCCGACGACTTCCCCGCGTCCTCGGTGAGGTCGGTGTCGGAGACCACCATGTCGATCCGCTCGATGGGCAGGCCCAGCGCTTCGGCCATGATCTGGAGCATGACGGTCGAAGAGCCCTGCCCGATGTCCTGCACGCCGTTGCGGAACACCACGCGCCCGTCCCGGGACAGGGTCACGCGCATCGAGGACGGGTTCGACATCGAGGTGTTGCCGCAGCCGTACCACATGCACGCGACCCCGGCGCCGCGCCGCCGGGGGTGCGCGGCGCCCGAGTCGTTGAAGGCGTCGGCCTCCTCGCGCAGCGCCTTCCAGTGCGGGCGCAGCGCATCCAGGCACGCGACGAGCCCCACGCTCGCCTCCAGCACCTGGCCGGTGGCGGTACGGTCTCCGGCCCGCAGCGCGTTGCGGCGCCTGAACTCCAGCGGGTCGAGGCGCAGGGCGACGGCCAGCTCGTCGATGAGGGTCTCGTGCGCGATCGCGGCCTGCGGCACCCCGAATCCGCGGAACGCGCCCGCCGGCGGCGAGTGGGTCAGGATCGCGCGCGAGTCCGCCCGCACGTTCGGCACCCGGTACGGACCCATGCAGTGCACCGGGACCCGTCCGGCCACGGTGGGGCCCCAGGAGGCGTACGCGCCGGTGTCGAAGTCGCCGTCGAACTCGTATCCGAGCAGGCGCCCGCCGGGGTCGGCCACCGCGCGGGCGCGCATGCGCGACGGGTGCCGCTTGGTGGTCGCGGTCATCGACTCGGTGCGGGTGTAGACGCAGCGCACCGGCGTTGCGAGCACCCACGCGGCCAGCGCCACCAGGGGCTGGACGGACTGGTCGAGCTTGCCGCCGAAGCCGCCGCCGCAGGCCGAGGGGCGGACCCGCACCCGCCCAGGCTCGATGCCGAGCACGTTCGCCACCTCGTCCCGGTCCATGTAGGGCGTCTGGGTGCACGCGGACACCTCGATGCGGCCCCCTTCGATGCGGCGGGCGTATCCGGCCTCCGGCTCGATGTAGGCGTGCTCGACAAAGGGGGTCTCGAACTCTCCTTCCGCCTCGACCAGTCCGCCGGTGCCGGCCGAGGGCACCTCCCCGGCACGTACCCGCCCGCGGGTGAGCACGTTGTCCGGGTGGGCCGCCTGGACGGCCGCGGCGGCCGGTGCGACCGCGTCGCGCGGGTCCTCGATCGCCGGGAGCGGTTCCCAGTCGATGGGAAGCTGGTCGTCGGTGATCCGGGCCAGCGTGGCCTCGTCCCCGGCCAGCGCCGCCACCGCCTCCCCGCGGTAGCGCGCGACGCCGGGGGCGAGCACCGGCTGATCCTTGACGTCCGGGTAGATGCCGAAGCCGTTCACGCCCGGGACGTCGGCGGCGGTGAAGACGCGGGCGAGCCCCGGGTAGCGCCGGTGGAGGGCGGTGCGGTCGCCGAGCGCGAAGCGCGCGTGCGCATACGGGGAGCGCACCACCCGCAGCAGGAGCGCGCCGTCCGGCGCGTCGTCCGCCCCGAAGACCGCACGGCCCGTGACCTTCCCGATCCCGTCCACGTCGGGCAGCCGGCGGCCTACGTATCGCATCGCGCCCGAGTCCCGCGCGGCGAGACCCGCTCTCCCTCGACCGTGGCCGGAAGACGGCGACGGAGGCCCCTCCGGCGGAGCGGACGGCGCCGGGTTCGCCGCCGGATCCGCCATCGGGTTCACCACCGGATCCGTCTCCGGATTCGCTGCCGGGACCGCCCCCAGATTCATCGCCGGACTCGCCGCCGGGTCCACCGCCGCGAGCACCGCCTGCACGATCTTCCGGTAGCCGGTGCACCGGCACAGCACGCCGCCGAGCGCATCGAGCACCTCCGGCTCGGTCGGAGCCCGCGAACGACCGAGCAGCGTGCTCGCCGCCATCAGCATGCCCGGCGTGCAGATCCCGCACTGCGCCGCGCCATGCTCGTGGAACGATCGTTGAAGCGGGGTCAGCCGGCCGTCGGCGGCCAGTCCCTCGACGGTGGTGACCGAGCGGCCCCGCACCTGGCCCAGAGGCACCAGGCAGGCGCAGACCTGCTCGCCGTCGAGCAGTACCGTGCACGCGCCGCAGTCCCCCGCGTCGCAGCCGACCTTGGTCCCGGTCAGCCCGAGATGGTCGCGCAGCGCGCTCGCGAGCCGCGTCGCGGGCGCCGCCCCGACCTCGACCGCCCGGCCGTTCACGCGAAAGCGATGGGCGCCGTTCATTTCATCGCCCCGGTCTCCGCTCCGGTCGTCTCTCCGTGTTCGGGCGGACCGCGGTGGGACCCGGCACCCGCCCATCGTCCCGGCCGCCGCTCCGGTCATCTCTTCGTATCGTCCCCGCGGGCCAGCGAGTCGAGCGCCCGCCGCACCAGCACGCGCGCGCCGTGCCGGCGGTACGCCGCGGACCCACGCACGTCGTCGAGGGGAGCGAGCGGCGCGAAGTCCTCGTCCCGCGCCATGCCCGGCGCTTCGGACGCGGGTGCGCCCTCCAGGCGCGCTTCCAGTCCGGTGAGGCGCCGGGCGGTCTCCGAACATGCGCCGACGGCAACGCGGGCATCGCGGATACGCCCGCTCTCGATCTCCAGGCAGGCCGCCACCATCGCGATGGAGATCACGAGGTAGCGCCGGGCGCCGAGCTTGAGGAACGTGGAGCGCGCGCCGGCGGCGGGGCAGGGGATGACGATCGCGGTCATCAGCTCGCCGGGACGCAGGCAGGTCCGGCGGTTGCCGGTGATGAACGCTTCGAGCGCGACTTCCCGGGAGCCGCCGCGGCGCTCCAGCCGCACCCGGGCGTTCAGGACGAGCAGCGCGGGCACGCCGTCCGCCGCGGGCGATGCGTTGCAGAGGTTGCCCGCGAGGGTGCCGCGGTTCTGGATCTGCCGTCCGCCGACCTCGCGGGCGGCGAGGCGCACGCAGTCGAACCACGCCGGCAGATCGGATCCGATCGCCTCGGTCCAGGTGGCCAGGGCGCCGATCTCGACCCGGTCCGGGAAGCGGCGGATCCCCGAGAGCGCGTCGAGGGCGCTGACGTCCAGGATCGGCGCGCTGTCCGGGTGGTCGATGCCCGGCCTTCCCCAGCCTGCTGCGGCGGCGTCGGCCGGATAGACGTCGGTGCCGCCCGCGAGAATCCGGTGCGGGCGCTCGCCCAGGCGTTCGAGCGCATCGTCCAGGCGCGTCGGGCGCAGGTACGCGCTCATCGGGCGAACTCCCGTCCCCCAGGCATCACATACCCGCTCGCGGGCGCAGGTACGCGCTCATGGGGCGAGCCCTCCCGGCGCACGGGTTTCCGGGCCGGCGCCGGAGCGGGAGGCCCATGGGCGGACGCACGGCACTCTCATGCCCGGCGTCGATGGGCCGCGACACCGGTACGCCTCCGCACGGGTTTCCGGGCCGGCGCCGGAGCGGGAGGCTCATGGACGGGCGCACGGCGCTTCCATGCCCGGCGTCGATGGGCCGCGACGCCGGCACGCCTCAGTCCAGCATTACCCTCGGCAGCCACAGGGCGATGTCCGGGAACATCATGACCAGGGACAGCCCGATGAGCTGCAGGAGCACGAACGGGATGATCCCCACGTAGATCTGCTGGATCCGCACCCCGGCCGGCACCACCGCCTTCATGTAGAACAGCGCGAAGCCGAACGGCGGGGTCAGGAACGAGGTCTGGAGGTTGACCGCCATCAGGATCGCGAACCAGTACACGACCTCGTGCTGCGCGACGTGGTCGCCGAAGTCGAAGGCGGAGACGATCGGCGCGAACACCGGCAGCACGATCAGCGTGATCTCGATCCAGTCGAAGAAGAAGCCGAGGAAGAACACGATCCCCATCAGCAGGAACAGCAGGCCCCAGGAGCCGAAGCCGAGGCTCTCCACGAGACCGATGACGATGTCGTCGCCCCCGAGGGAGCGGAACACGTAGGAGAAGACCGTCGCGCCGATGAAGATGCCGAACAGCATCGCGTTGGTCATCGCCGCGCGTTGCGCGGAAGCCCACATCACACGGCCGAAACGGGAGAGGTGCCCGCCGGCGGGGTCGCCGCCGATGCCCTCCCGCGACTCTTCCGCGTCGTCGCCGACCGGGCGGTGCACGATACCGAGCGGGGGCAGGACGACGAGGTTGAGGAACGCGAGCAGGATCGCGCCGGCCGCGCCCACCCCCGCCGCCTCGGTCGGCGTGGCCCAGCCGAAGAGGATGGAGCCGAGCACCATGAAGATCAGCAGGATCGGCGGGAAGAAACTCGTCAGCACCATCTTCGCGACGCCCCAGCCGGTGTCGGGTCCCAGGTCCTCTCTCGGGATCGGCGCGAGCTCCGGCTTGAAGCGGCACAGGGTGACGATGTAGACGACGTACAGGCCCGACAGCAGCAGGCCCGGGAAGAACGCGGCCACGAACATGTTGCCCACCGAGCGGGCCAGCAGGTCCGCCATGATGACCAGCATGATGGAAGGGGGGATCAGGATGCCGAGCGTGCCGGAGGCCGCGATGGTGCCGGTCGCCAGGGGCACGTGGTAGCCGCGGTGCAGCATCACCGGCAGCGCCAGCAGCGTCATCATCACCACCGACGCCCCGATGATGCCGGTGGTCGCGGCCATGATCGTGCCGAGCAGGGTGACCGAGAGCGCAAGCCCCCCGGGCACCCGCCGCAGCAGCACCTGGAGGCAGTTGAGCAGATCGCGGGCCGTGCCCGAGCGTTCGAGCACCGTGCCCATGAGGATGAACATCGGGATCGCGGTCAGGATCAGGTTCTCGGCGATGCCGCCGAACACCCGCGACGGCACCGAGCCGAACTGCGGCCAGTCGAACAGGAACGGGTCGATGAGGATGGCGAGCAGCGCGAACGCCATGCCGACCCCGCCGAGCACGAAGGCCACCGGGTAGCCGGAGAACAGGAACACCGCGAGGGCCGCGAACATCAGCAGCGGCAGGGCGTGTTCGAGCGCCACGTCAGCGATCCCCGCCCAGCGTCTCGTGGACCATCGATTCCGGCAGCTTGCCGGCGAGCCCGGCGACGGCCTTGATCAGTTGCGAGATCCCCGCCAGCACCAGGAGCGAGAACAGCACCGGCAGGACGGCTTTCAGGATCCAGATGTTGCTCATCCCGATCACCGACTTCGAAACCTCGCCCTCGAGGTACGACGCCTGGGCGTAATTGAAGTGGTAGTAGACCGCCATGCACGCGAACGGGAACAGGAACAGCAGGCAGCCGGCGATCTCCAGCAGGTACTTCAGCCTGAGCGGGAGCCGGTCGCGGAGCAGGTCGATGCGCACGTGGCCCTGCCGCGTATAGGCGTAGCCGATGCACAGCGCGAACAGGAAGGTATGGAGCCAGTACTCCGACTCCTGGAACTGGGTCGAGTTGATCCCGAACGGCTTCGGCACGCCGAAGTAGCGCGTGACCACGTCGTAGACGATGACGAACGCCAGAATGAACGCGGCGCATGAGCCGATGCGCGCCAGCACGCCGAGGATGCCGTCGATGGCTTGCGCGAGTCTCAGCAACCACTGCATGGCTGGTTCCTCTTCACGGCTCGGCTCGCGCCGTGTTCGGGGCCGTGTTCCGGGTGAGGGACGCGGCGCATGGGCCTCGATCCGCCGGATGGACGCGGGTGGTGTGGCCGTCAGAGCGAACGCGGCGCGCCGGAGCGGCGCGCCGCGCATGGGGATGGATCTACTGGATGTATCCGAGGTCGCCCCAGACCTTGTATTCGGCGCGGAACGCCTGCAACGACGCCCAAGTCTCCCTGAAGCCCTCGTCCGATGCGGCGATCTCCTCCGCCACTTCGTTCCAGACCGCCTCGATGCGGTCCAGATCGGCGCGCGACCAGCTATGGATGGTCACGCCCTTGGACTGGAGATCGGCCAGCGCCTTGCCCTGGATCGCCTCGCCCTCGGCCATGCCGAGCGCGAAGTTGGCGCGGCACGCGACCTCGATGATCTTCTGCTGCTGCTCGGTCATCGCGTCCCACTTCGCCTTGTTGATCATGAACTCGAAGGCAGTGGACTGCTGGTGCCAGCCGGGGAAGTAGTAGTGCTTGGCGACCTGGTAGAAGCCGAGGTCGAGATCGATGGCCGGCTGCGAGAACTCGGTGGCGTCGATGGTGCCGCGTTCGAGCGCCGGGTAGATGTCGGCGCCGGAGAGGAGCTGGGTGTCGACCCCGAGCTTCTGCATGACCTTGGCGCCCAAGCCGAAGAAGCGCATCTTCAGGCCGCTGAGCTGATCGAGATTGGTGATCTCCTGGCGGAACCAGCCCGACGCCTCGGGCGCGATCACGCCGCAGATCAGCGAGTGGATGCCGTGCTTGTGGTAGATCTGCTGCATCATCTTTTCGCCGCCGCCGAAGAACAGCCAGGCGCCGTATTCACCGGAGCTCGGACCGAACGGCACCGCGGCGAACAGCGCCAGTGCCGGCTCCTTGCCCTGCCAGTAGCCCGGGGTCGACCAGGCGGCGTCGACCGAGCCGGACTTGACGGCGTCGAACAGCTCCAGCGCCGGGACCAGCGCGCCGGGCTCGTAGAACTTGACCTGGATGTCGCCTCCCGAAATGGCGTTGATGTTGGCCTCCAGGGTCTTGCCCAGCGAGCCGAGCTGGACCAGCTTCGACGGGAAGGTCGAGCCCATCTTGAGGCGAACGGGGTCGGCGTTCGCGGAGAGCGCCGCGGCCGACAGTGCGACGGCAGCCAATGTGACGACCAGTGCCTTTGCCTTGTTCATGGTGGATCCTCTTGATGAAAGCCGGCGGTGACAGCCGGATGGTGGTGCGATTTCCGGCGTCCGCGGGGTGCGGCGCCGCAGGTTCAACCATATCCCTGCCGCCGGGCGATGGCAAACGGGCGGCGTGGTCCCGCGTGGTCCGGGCAGGACCGTTCCAGGGTTCCGGACAGCTTGAGGTCCCGGACGACCGGCCGAACCCGGGAGCCCGGCGTTCCCGAGCTTGCGGATCGGGCCGTACGCGCGCAATCTCCGGCCGATGTCCGGTCCGGATGGCCCGGGTCAGGGAGCGCGCGGTACGCCTCGAAGTCGTGAACGGACGCCTCGCACCGACATTCGGACGCCGTCAGTGAAGCCACGACCGCCGATCACCAACGCCGCCCTTGCCGCCCGGCCGGGTCTCGCCGCCGGCGCAAGCGTCGGCCTCGCCCTTCCTCACGACAGCGCCGCGGGCCATGTGCGGGGGACCGCCGCCTACGTCGACGACCTCCCCGAGCCGGCCGGCACCGTGCACGTCGCGCCCGGCTGCGCCGGCGCCGCGCGCGGCGCGGTCCGCTCGCTCGGTCTCGACGCGGTGCGCGCCTCGCCCGGAGTGCTGGCGGTGCTCACCGCCGCGGACGTTCCCGGAACGAACGATTGCAGCCCCGCGTTCGGCGACGACCCGATCCTCGCGGCCGGGGAGGTCCGCTTTCACGGACAGGTGGTGTTCGCCGTCGTCGCCGAGACCCGCGACGCGGCCCGGCGCGCCGCCCGGCGGGCGTGCGTCGAGGTCGATGCGCGTCCTCCCGTCGTCACCGTCGATCAGGGCCTCGCGGCCGGCGCCGAGGTGCTCGCCCCCTACGAGTTCCGGCGCGGCGAGCCGGCGCGCGCGATCGCCGCCGCCCCGCACCGTCTCGAAGGCCGGGTGCGGATCGGCGGCCAGGAGCACTTCTATCTCGAGGGACAGGTCGCCCTCGCGGTGCCCGGCGAGGACGACGAGATGCGGGTCCTCTCCTCGACCCAGCACCCTTCGGAGGTGCAGCACCTCGTCGCCCGGATGCTCGGGGTCCCCGACGCGGCGGTGGTGTGCGAATGCCGGCGGATGGGCGGCGCGTTCGGCGGCAAGGAGTCGCAGGCCGCGCAGTGGGCGTGCCTCGCGGCGCTCGCCGCGCACGTGACCGGCCGCCCGGCGAAGCTGCGCCTCGACCGCGACGACGACATGGCGATGACCGGCAAGCGTCACGACTTCCGCGTGGACTGGCGCTGCGGCTTCGACGACGGCGGCGTGCTGGAGGGCATCGACGTCGAGCTCGATGCCCGCTGCGGGTATTCGGCGGATCTCTCCCTCGGGGTGAACGACCGGGCGATGTTCCATGCCGACAACGCCTACTGCTACCCGGCGGCGCGCATCCATTCCCGGCGGGTGCGCACCGACACGGTGTCGAACACCGCGTTCCGCGGCTTCGGCGGCCCGCAGGGGATGCTGTTCGCGGAGCGGATGATGGATGCGGTCGCGATCACCCTGGGGCTCGACCCCCTGGTGGTGCGCAAGCGCAACCTCTACGCGACGGGGCGGGACGTCACTCCGTACGGGATGCGGGTCGAGGACCACGTCCTCACCCGAATCGTTCGCCGGCTGGAGCGCACCAGCGAGTACGCGGCGCGGCGCCGGGCGATCACGCGGTTCAACGTCCGGGCGGAGCGCCCGGCGCGCGGCGGGACGCTGCGCAAGGGGATCGCGCTCACGCCGGTCAAGTTCGGCATCGCGTTCACCCTGAAGCAGCTCAACCAGGCCGGCGCCCTGGTGCACGTCTTCACCGACGGCTCGGTGCAGGTCAACCACGGCGGCACGGAGATGGGGCAGGGGCTCTACATCAAGGTGGCGCAGGTGGTCGCGGAGGAGCTCGGCATCGGCGTCGAGCGGGTGCGAGCCACCGCGACCCGCACCGACAAGGTGCCGAACACCGCCCCCACCGCCGCCTCGTCCGGCTCCGACCTGAACGGCATGGCCGCGCGCCGCGCCGCCGGCGCCATCCGCCGCCGCCTCGCCGGGCTCGCCGCCCGCCTGTTCCAGGTGCGCGAGGCGGAGGTCGCGTTCGAGAGCGGCACGGTGCGGGTCGGCGCGGAGACGATCCCCTTCGAGCGGCTCACGCGGCTCGCGTTCGCCGAGCGGGTGTCGCTCTCCGCCACCGGCTACTACGCCACTCCGAAGATCTCCTGGGATCGGGACACCGCCCGCGGGCGCCCCTTCCTCTACTTCGCCGGGGGCGCCGCGTGCTCCGAGGTGACCGTCGACATCGAGACCGGCGAGATGCGCGTCGATCGGGTGGACATCCTCCACGACGCCGGCCGCTCGCTGAACCCGGCCATCGACATGGGGCAGATCGAGGGCGGCTTCGTGCAGGGGATGGGGTGGCTCACGACCGAGGAGCTGGTCTTCGACGAAGACGGGCGGCTGCTCACCCATGCGCCATCGACCTACAAGATCCCGACCTGCTCGGACGTGCCGGCCGATTTCCGCGTCGCGCTGTTCGAGCCCGGGCGCAACCGCGAGCCGACCGTCCACCGCTCGAAGGCGGTCGGCGAGCCGCCGCTGATGCTCGCGATCTCGGTGTTCTCCGCCCTCACCCATGCGCTCGCGAGCCTCGCTCCGGGGCGCGTGCCGCCGCTGGACGCCCCGGCCACGCCGGAGGCAATCCTGCGCGCGGCGGACGCGATGCGTTCCACTTCGCACGAGCCGCACCGCCCGACGGAGGCGCCGCCGCCGCTTCGTCGCTGAACGGACGCGCACTGGACGCAAGGGCGGCGAGCGGGACGATGGCGATCTTCGGCGGTCGCAGGACAAGGAATCGAGCATGACCCTCGGAAAGTGATCGGTGTCTTCCCTCGGCGCCCGGTCACCTCGGGTTGTCCGACGGTGACGACCGGGTATCGGTCCGGGCTGCGGTGAACTGGTTCAGGTACCGGACCAGATCGCGGCGCTGCTGCGGATTCGCACGGACGAAACGCGCCAGCGCCTCGTGGCGCACCCCGCACAGCACGACGAGCCGCATGCACTCGGGGATGCTGATCGAGCCGAGCATCCACGCGACGGCGCGGCTTGCCGGGGTGAGCGCTTCGGGCCCGGCGTCGAGCGCCACGAGCACCTCCGCGCCCGTCACTCGGCCCCGCCTGCCCGCGCAGTGCTTGCGCGCGATGGCCCCGGCGATCTTCTCCGCGCTCTCGCACGCAGCGCGCTGCGGGTAGCGCTCGGCGTACCGGGTGAACGCCTCGGCGCCTTTCAGCGCCACCGGCCGTCGGTGAGGCGGAACCCTCGTACCCGTTCGTGCCGTCATCGTTCGCGCTCGTCGTGGACCGATTCAGGCGGATGCGCCGCGCCCCTCTCCCACGCCGAGCGACCGTGCGAGGTCCGGGACGTGCGCGATGGGCAGCACCGATATCCGGTCATCCAGCGTATACGCCTCGGCTCCGGGGTACACCACCCAGAGGTGCTCCAGCCCCAAGTCGTTCAGGGCCACCCGCATGGAGCGTGTCGTGCCGGGGGCATCGGCGAGCTTGCATTCGAAGCCGTAGCGCTTGCCGCCGCGGGTGATGAGCAAGTCGAGCTCGGCGCCGCCGTGCGTCGCCCAGAAGCAGGCTCCCCCGAGTTCGAATGCACTCATGAGCTGCTCGACCACGAATCCCTCGAAAGAGGCGCCGACTTTCGGGTGACCGGCGACCTCTTCACCGGTTTCCAGGGTGAGGAGGGTGTGCAGAAGCCCGGTATCGCGCACGTAGACCTTGGGCGACTTGACCTGGCGCTTCCTGACGTTTTCGAACCACGGGGGGAGCGCTCGCACCATGAAGGTGCCGGTCAGGATGTCGAGATACCTTCGCGCCGTGCCTTCGTTCGATCCGAGGGCGCGGGCGAACTCCGCAGCGTTCCACACCTGGCCGTGATAGTGGGCCATCATCGTCCAGAACCGGCGAAGCGTTTCCGCGGGGACCGTGATGCCGAGCTGGGGAATGTCGCGTTCGAGGAACGTTCGCACGAAGCCCTGCCTCCACAGGGTGGAAGCCCGGTCGTGCGGTGCGAGGTACGCCCGCGGAAAACCGCCCCGGAGCCAGAGGGTGCGCCACGATTCCGGCCCGGTCTCCGAGAGGTCGAAGCCCGACAGATCGACCAGGCCCACGCGGCCGGCGAGGGATTCCGAGACCCCGCGGACAAGTGAAGGGGATGCGCTGCCGAGCACGAGGAACCGCGCCGGATTGCCGGCCCGATCGACCAGCACGCGTAGGGTTTCGAAGAGCGTCGGCTCGCGCTGTACCTCGTCGATGACCACGAGACCGGACAAGCCGGCCAGTGTCTGCTCCGGCTTTTGCAGCCGCCGCCGGTCCACCGCGCTCTCGAGGTCGAGGAACGTGCTTACGGGGGAGTCCGCCGCGATCATGCGCGCGAGAGTGGTCTTGCCACACTGACGCGGTCCGGTCAGGGCGACCGCCGGGTGGACGGAGAACGCCTCATGGATGCGCGCGCGGACGGTAGGGCGATCGATGACCATACGGCATGATATTCCTTGAAAATCGATGCTTCAAATGTGGATTTTCGAGGAAAATGGGCTTTTCGGGGAAATATGGTTTTTCAAGGAAATGGGTTATTTCGGGGAGAATGAGGTGAATCGTGCGAGGTGGATCGCGTACCGGAAGAGAACGACATTCGGAAAGAGAACGGAGGAGGGAACGACCGGCGTCAACCCGGTCGCCGGCGTGCCATACTGGCCGCCATGCGCTTCCTCGACACGTGACGCCGACGCCGACCGGGGAGCGTTTCCCCGCAGCCTGCCCCCGCGGGTTCCGGGCTTCCAGGCGCCCGATGACAGCTTGCCGGGCGTGGTGATCTCGCATCCCCGGTGTCCCGGTGTTCCGGCGTCTCGGTGTCCCGGCGCTTCGGTGCCTCGGTGTCCCGGCGCCTCGGTGTCCCGGCGCTTCGGTGCCCCGGTGCTTCGGCGCCTCGGCGCCCCGGCGTCTCGGTCTTCGAGACCCGTGGGATGATTTCATGATGCGGGGTGGTTCAGGACGGACCGCGAGAGGTTGAGTCGATGCGGATCTGGCCGGTGGTCGCGGAGATGGTGGGCTCGCACGGGAGCTGCGCGCTGGTGACGGTCGCCGCGGTCCGCGGGTCCGCGCCGCGCGAGCCCGGTGCGCGCATGGTGATCGCGCCGGACGGCAGGTTCCGGGGAACAATTGGTGGGGGCGAGCTCGAATGGCGGGCGATCGGCGCGGCCCGCGACGCACTCTCACGGAACACGCCGGCCGCGACCCTCACCCGGTTCACCCTGGGCCCCGATCTCGGCCAGTGCTGTGGCGGGAGCGTGCAGTTGCTGACCGAGGTGTTCGATCGGGATCGGCTCGACGAGATCCAGGCCCTCGCCGCGCGCGAAGCCGCCGGTCCGTTCGTGACCCGCGGTCGGATCGGCCCGCGGTCGGTCGAGCGCATCGTCGATGAAGACGTTGCACGCGAGGCGTTCGGCCCCGCGAGGACTGTGCCCTTTGCCGCCGCCGAGCACATTACCGGCGACATCGTCGCGTACGAGGCGTCCGGCTCCGCGGGGACCGGCTACTCGATCGCTGCCGAGCGCACTGCCGGCGGCAACGTCGCACGCGAGACATCCGGCCCCGCGAGAACCGGGTCCTTCGCCCCCGCCGAGCACACTGCCGGCGACGGCGTTGCGTACGAGGCATCCGGTCCCGCGAGGACCGGATCCTTCGCCCCCGCCGAGCACACTGCCGGCAACGGCGTTGCGTACGAGGCATCCGGCTCCGCGGGGACCGGTCGGTCCATCATCGCCGAGCGCGCCGCCGAGGGCGGCGTCACGCAAGGAGGTCTCCCGGTCGAGCTCAAGGACGATGGCGTCATCGTCGAGCGGTTCCGCGACCCTCGACGCCCGCTCTGGCTGTTCGGCGCCGGGCACGTGGGGCGCGCGCTGATGCTCGCACTCGCCCCGCTTCCTTTCGACGTGACCTGGATCGATGAGCGCGAAGGCACCTTTCCCGCCGCGACCCCCGCGAACGTGCGCCCGGTGCGAAGCGCCGACGCCGCCGGCGAGCTCGTCGGCGCGCCCGACGGCGCCTTCGTGGTGGTGATGACCCACAGCCATGCCCTGGATCTGGCCATCGTCCACGCGGCGCTCGCGGCGGGTCGATTCGGCTACGTCGGGCTCATCGGATCGGCCGGCAAGCGGGCCCGGTTCGTGCGCCGGCTCCGCGAGGCCGGCGTCGCGGAGGCGCGCGTCGCGACGCTCGTCTGCCCCATCGGCATGCCCGCGATCCGCTCGAAGCACCCGGCGGCCATCGCGGCCGGCGTCGCCGCGCAGCTCCTCGAACGCGCCGACACGTAATCGCCCGCGCCCCCGGAAGCATGGCCTCGGCCGTGTGCCCGGTCCGTCGGGAAGGGCGAGCCCATGGCGACGACCCCGCCTTCCACGGTTTCAGACCTCTACGGTTTCAGATCGACCGCGCGCCGCCCGGGTATCTGTCGCGCGTCATGTCTTCGCCCTGCGTATCGCCATTCAGCCAAGCGGGTGCGTCGGCCCCTTCGATGTATGCGAGAATCGCGCGCTGATTGGTCGAGTTCATCCAGCGAACGGCGCGACGGCTCCCTGCCAACCTATCCGTCCGCCCGTGGAAGGCTACGGTGGGCAACTCATTGTGCTCACCAGCCAACAGGGGGACGGAGCAGGTCAGTGGGATACGCGAAGAACAACAACCAAGTCATCTCCATCTCGCTCCGAGAGGCATCGCTCCGACGCAAGGTGCGACAGCAACTCCACTCGCTCGGCTTCCGCAAGTCCAGCGACGGGAGCCTCGAACTCGACGGTACCGACAAGGATCTGATTCGGAGCTTGCACGGTCCCCAGCGAGCCGACCGTCTCTCTTCCAGCTCGGATTTCCTGTCGCGCCGTGCTCCCAAGCTGCTCGACTACTTCGCCTCCGGGCGAGACGTCGATCCCGCTGCGATTCATCCCGAGCTCGAGCGGGTATACGCAGGAACTTGGCAATCGGACTTGTTCCGGCTGGCCACGCTCACTTGGTCCGTACCCGTCTCCAACGGATTCGGCCGGCGCCTCCGGTATATCGTCTGGGATGCCCGGAACGAGAAGGTCCTGGGCCTGATCGCAATAGGCGATCCAGTTTTCAATCTCTCTGTCCGCGACACCCTCATCGGGTGGGATGTCAACGACCGCCGCGAGCGGCTGGTCAATATCATGGATGCCTTCGTTCTCGGTGCTCTGCCGCCGTACAACACGCTGTTGGCCGGCAAAATGGTTGCCTGCCTCGTCCGCTCAAGACAGATCTACAAGGAGTTCACCCGCACCTACGGCAACACCACCGGCATCATCTCCGGCAAGGCCAAGAAACCGCGCCTGCTGGCCGTCACCACTTCATCCTCGATGGGTCGGTCCTCCGTCTACAACCGTCTGAAGCTGGGCGGCGTACGATACTTCGAGCGCATCGGATACACGCACGGCTGGGGACATTTTCACATCTCCGATAAGCTGTTTCTCGAGTTGCGCGACTACCTGCGCCAGATCGGCCACCAGTACGCGGACCATCACCGCTTCGGACAGGGTCCGAACTGGCGCCTTCGCACCACCCGCGCCGCCCTCAAGGCCCTCGGTCTCAAAGACAACCTGCTACGCCACGGGATCCAGCGCGAGGTCTTCATCTGCAACCTCGCCTCCAACGCCGCAAGAATCCTCCGCACGGGCAGGGGCCGACCGGACCTCTCCTCCTTGGTTTCAACGCGGCAAATCGCCGATCTCGCGCTTGAGCGGTGGGTACTGCCTCGCGCTCGGCGACATCCCGACTACCGTACTTGGAACAGTTCCGACGTTCTGCGGCTGATCAGCAACTCCGTCGACATCCGACGGCGGCAGACAGCATCCCGGTGAGCTGGTCCCACAGTAGCGACTTGGCACAATGGATCGCGACGCCGCTGTTCTGAAAGACCTGCAGGACCGCCTCCTCGCTCATTTCCACTCGCTCGCTCGCGCCCGCGAACGATCCGGCTTCCCGATCTTCGCGCTGGAACACGGCCTCGGCCCCGAGGAACTGGAGCGTGCCAACACCTTGCTTCGCGCCCGCATTCAGGCCCGGTTGCGCTTGGCGCCCCACTGGCTGCTATGGGTCGTTTACGCAAGCGAGGCCGGCTATGGATACACCGGCGACGAATACTGGCCTTCCTTCGAGAAGCAAACCCCCAACTGGCAGTATCATGACCGCCCCAAGGTCAAGTCCTGGTTCCGGAAATTCCAGAAATCTTTCAACGGCGTGGAACCGTCGGGTCCTTGGGCCGAGCAGTTCAGCATCATAGCTTGGCCGATCACGCACGCGCTTCTGCCCCGATACCTCCAACGCCAGTTTGTCAAGCTGCTTTACGACCTCCGGTTCCGTCTCGCCTCAGCCTCCCGCAACACAGGCTCGCTCGGTCGGCTACTCGCGGCCCACGCATCTCATGCCTCGACACGCTTCCAAGCCTTCCTTGAGCAGGAGGAGCTAACCGGGCAGATCGGCGCTGCGCTTCTTTGGGAAGAGTCCGTAGACACCAACGACTTGCTCCATCCGCCGACTATGAAGCGGATCGTCGAGGATCTGGAGCGCGTACGCCGCTCACGCGAATGGCTGAAGGAGACTCGGCGCGTCGTCTCGGATCGTTTCAAAGGCATCGGTCGCGGAACATACCACCCCGACTCTCCGACCACCTCCACGAGCCCCGACGAGGCAACTGTATCCGACGCTTCGCGCTTCGCGATCCGCCCCGACCTTTTCCTCCGTCATGCCGGAAACGGCAAATGGTCCTTACTTCTCCAACTGAAATCCCTACGACCGATCGCTGCCGAAAGCGCGGAACTGCGCGTATTCCTCAATCGCACGCGATGCCGTCTGAACGGTGCCAGCGACTGGAAACCGACCGGATGGCTGCTATCCGGCAACCGCATGGGTGTCCTTAGACGCTGGCCGGATGCCGACGTGCCTCTTATCCGGTTCGAACAGCCAAACCCTCTCATGGACCATCTTCTCGAGTCCGAGTTCCGGCTGCCGCCCGGTCCGGTCTGGCTATTCCGCATTGGCAGCGACGGCATCGCACGCCACATTGCCTCTCCGGTCGTCAGACCAGCCAATGACTACATCGTGGTGACGGCGGACGGCATGCCCCGTGACCTACCAGGATCAACTCTCTGCACATTGGAGTGCGAAGGCGTCCGGTCCTTCCGTCTCGTCGTGCCAAGTCACGTCCCATCTGGCTTCACGACGCGCTTCCGCGAGCTAGAAATCGATGTGGCGCGCACGATCCGCGTCTGGCCGGCCGGCTTGCCCGGACGCGGCTGGGACGGCGAAGGCAGAGCGGAATGGCTGACCACCGAGTCCCCCTGTTTCGGCATCGATCCGGATCATCCGGTCGACGCGCTTTCCTTCCGCCTAAACGACGGACCCGAGCAGGTCGTCGCAACCGACCCCTTGGGCGGTCCCACATTCGTTCGCCTACCGCGTCTCCCCCCAGGCATCCACTTGCTGACCGTCGATGCGCACCGCAGTCCAGATCTAGACGCCGCCGTCACCACACCTCCTGCCAAGGGATTCGCGAGACTCGCAGTCCGGGAGCCGGAACCTTGGACCCCCGGTGTAGCCTCGCATCCGGGTTTGATCGTTGCCTCCGATCCGTTCGACGCGAGCCTCGACATTTTGTGGCGCAACGAGATGAAACTCTCCGTCAACGGCCCCGAAGGCTTCGCTGTAAGAGTGCGCTTGAAGCTGCATACCGCAGATGGTGGACAGATCCTTTCCGATCTCGTGGACGATTCGATGGCCCTCCCCGTCACGCCCGACGCGTGGCGCCGCGCATTCGACCGCTTCCTCGACAACGAAGCCCGAGCCTGGAAATACCTCGAAGCCGCGAGCTGCACGCTGGAGATTGACGGCGACTCCCTTGGTACATGCGCGCTCAGGTTCGACCACGACCCTTTGCCCCTCCGCTGGGCCTTGGCGTCTCGGCAGCGCCAGACATTCGTCCGTCTCGTCGACGACACCGGCCAGCACGACACCGTCCCCGACATCCAGTTCTTCAGCATGGAGCGCCCGCTAATCGGCACCCCTTTGGATGCCGAAATTGCCAGGACAGACTTCACCGTCCCACCGCCCGACGGACTCTACTTCGCACGTCATCCGCCGTTCTGCGACGCTGCGGTCGTGAGCGCGCCACCGCGCTCGGCAGGGCTGCAGGATCTAGGCGTCGAGCCCGACGTTCACGTCCCAGCCGGTCTACCTGCGATAAGAAATGCCTTCCTCCTACTGCATCAATGGCACAGCGCGAGGCAGGTCGGTTTTCTCGTGGACGTCAGGCGGCGTCGGGTAACCTGCTGCATCATCAACGCAATCTTCAGGAGCATGTGCGGCAAGAACTGGGCAAGAGCCGAAGAGGACTTCGTTGAACGGCCTTTTTCTCCCGGCTCTCTTGAAACCCTTGAAACCCTCGTCCACTAGTGTCCCAACAATTATTCGAATAAAATCAACTGGTTAGAGTTTTCGAGATTCGATAAATTGTAGTCGGTGTCAGAAAACAGCTTGAAAATAGACGTTTTCTCGAATAGCGTCAGGCTCAAAACCTGCAAAATTGTGTAGAGGTCGGCCGCAATACCCAGCCGCTTCCTGAGCACCGCCACCAGCACATACACTGTCACCGCAATCCATATCTGGGTCTTGACCGCGTTCTCCGACGTGCCGAAGAACGACTTGATGCGCAGGTGTTGCTTGACCCACTTGAAGAAGAGCTCCACTTGCCATCGGTAACGATAGAGCTGTGCAACGGCGGGGGCCGAGACGGCAAAGTGATTGGTCAGAAAGTTGAACGTCCTTTCCGTCCCCTCATCATAGTACTTGATTCGACGCATCGGCTGTGGATAGTGCTTTCTGCCCTTCGCGCCAGTCAACACCACCGTCTGGTCGCAACGCACCCCGGTCGTCTTGTCGATTGAATGGGAGTACCTGCGCTGGTAGCGAGTGTTGGACTTTGCGCGGATGATGAAGAATGCCCCGATGGTATGCAGGAGAAACAAACGCTCGAAGTCCACGTACCCGCGGTCCATGATGTAGAACGCGCCGGGCTCGGGCACCAGGATATCGAGGACGTTCACGTCGTGCATCTTCCCGTCAGAGACGTGAATGAACGCCGGAATGTTGCCCCGCAGGTCCAGAAGCGTGTGCAGCTTGACGGCCGACTTGGTGGAGCGAAACAACGCCCACGGAAAGACCGACAGGCACAGGTCGATGGTCGATGCATCCAGGGCGTAGACGGTGTGGTCGAGCTCCAGCCCCAAGTCCTCGTCGGCATACAGCGGGCGGGCGATGCGAATCATGGCCTGCGCGAGCTCTGCGTAGATGCGCCAGTCCCGGCGTTGATTGGCGTTGGCCAAGGTGTTGCGCGACATCCCGCCACGAATACCCATGTGATAGAGCTTGTCCTCATGTGCTCGCAGACATGCTTCGATATCGCGCAGGCTCTCGCGGAAGGTGAGCTGAGCAAATGCCATGCAGAGAAGCTGGTCAAGGCAGGTGAAGGATTGGATATGACGATTGCCTTGGTAGCGTTGAACGCATCTGTGAAATGTCTTCATCGGCAGATGGTCCATCACCTGAGAAAATACCAGTCGGCCCGAGTACATGACCATCTCCTCTGACAGTGGAGGTGCAATGGTCGCAGAGGTCTGGTGCTGCTCAAGTCGATGCCCTGTGGAAAACCTATATTTAATCAATCAAATCAATATATTACAGAACTATCCTATAGCTTTGTTGGGACAGCAGTGACCCTCGTCGACAAGCGCACGGACTTCGGCCGTCGCCTCAGCCAGCAAGGCGATGCCGGCGAAAGCGAAAGCGCCGTCGTCACCCGTTTCGCTGCGGAGGCCGGACGCCGGAGCCTGTCGCGAGACCGCGACCTTTGTCACTTTGCGCTTCGTTTGGCAGCCCGTCAGGACAACGTCTTCACCGATCACCAATTTGACAAGCGAGTCGGTCAACTTGTAGACAATCCAGCGTTGCTGCGCGGCGCGCGTTTGGTGTCGCTTCTCCGCGAGTATCATCGCGACCGGTGAACTCCGTGACCGAACAGCCGAACATGATCGCCCGCGTCACAGCAACCGAAGTCCTTGCCCACTGCCGGGACACACTCGGAACGCCCGGCGATCAGGATGCCGCACTCAATGATGCCTTGCTCGCGGCCCTTGCGAGGCATAGTGCCGGTATCCACTGCCCTTGCTCCCGTGCCACTCTGCGGGCCTCGCTACTCGAGTGCACCTACGGCCTCCCGACCAGCTACGACTCCCTTCCCGAAGCGGTCGACGAAGCCATCGAAGCTCTAATTGTCGGTGGCGACCTGCTCGAACTCTCCGATGTCGTCATCGACGACTCCGACGTGAGACAGACATGGGTTTTCGCTGCGCCCCCGAGCTTCGTTGTTCGCCCGAGCGGCTCGGCGTTCCTCTTCGGCATCGTGCCAGACCAGGATACTTTCCTCCCATCGACGTTGACTGGACGCGTTCTCCAGCGTGGCTACACGCGCGTGCTTGAGCCCCAGCCCGGCGAAGACCTTGCGCACGAACTGCTGGAGTTCGGGCTGCAGCAACTCTCTGACCATGCGTGGCTCAAAGCCCCGCGAACCGAAGCCCCCGCCGACATGTTTACTCGACACGAGCAGCTTCTCGCCCGCCAACCCCCCATCACGGGCATACGCGATCTCAAGATTCTCGACACGGCGCGCCCCGTCACCTACTACCTCGGCCGATGGGCCGATCCCTCGGATCAGGACGGTATGTTCATCGCCCGGCGCCCCCAGGAATTCGGCACCCCGATCTGGTGTCTGGTCGAACTGCGGAACGGCGAGCCGGTCCGTCTTCTCGACTTGCCGATCGCGAGAACCCGCTGGCGCGGTTGCGACACTGCTTGGCACCTTCAAATGGCCATCGATCGCTGTCGAGACGCGCCGCAGCACTACCGGCGTCGAATGATCGGCGACGAGGTTCGGTTCGATTTCTTTTCCCCGCTGCCACAATGGTCGCAGCGCCGCCTCATGATCCTCGGCAGGCCCGTGCCTCGCGACCGATCCCTTATCTCGTATGTCATCCCGGCCGACGAGGCGGACACCGAGGAGTTGTTTCTGCAACAGAACCTGTGGCTGTCACCTGTCGACAGTCATCGCTAGGAAAAAAAATCGCTCATGCAGACTATCCAGCAATCGATACAGCAACTCCACGGAGCGCTACGTGACTACATCGAAGCGACGTACCACATCAGCGCCAAATCGTTAATCCATCGACGCAAGGCGTTGTTGGACATTCCGGGTGTCATCCATCAGATCCCCTACCTGGAATCCACGCCCCGATACGAAACCGGCGAGTCCTTCTCCGAAATGATCGGACTCGCCCCCGCGGCACTGGAAGCGTTCAACGCCGTGTCCCAGTCCCAAGGCGATCTGCCCAAGCTCATCTACGACCCGCCGTACATGCACCAGTCCGAGGCGGTCCGGGGCAGCCTGATCGACCGGCGCAATCTCGTCATCATGACCGGCACAGGTTCCGGAAAGACCGAGTCCTTCTTGCTTCCTATCCTAGGAAAGCTGGCGCGCGAAGCGAGCGGGCGACCCGACGCGTTCGCTGGCCAGCCCGCCATGCGTGCCCTTGTCCTTTATCCCATGAACGCCTTGGTGAACGACCAGTTGGGGCGGTTGCGCGGGCTATTTGGCGACCCCAGACTGGTTTCGCTCTTCAATACTTGGGCCGGGCGACCCCCACGCTTCGGCCGCTACACGAGCCGTACGCCGTACGCGGGCGTTCGGACCTCGCAGAAGGACTCCGCCAAGTTCAGGGCGTTCGATGAGTTCTATGTCGACATCGAGCGGCAAGCGCACGATACAAATACCGATGGTCATGCCGAGGCTGTCCGCCTGCAGAAAAACCTGAAAGAGCGTGGCAAATGGCCTGCGAAGCCGAACCTCCGTGCTTGGCTAGGCGAGAAGGGTTCCAGATGGAAGGATCCAAAAACGGGTGTGTTTGTCAGAGGCGTTACGTTGCCCGATGACAGCGAATTGCTCACACGACACGAGATCCAGTGTGCGCCTCCCGATCTCCTGGTCACCAACTACTCGATGCTCGAGTACATGATGATGCGTCCGATCGAGCGCTCCATATTCGACATGACACGCGAATTCCTCGAACACAATCCGGACGAGGAATTCCTGGTCGTTCTTGATGAGGCGCACCTCTACAGAGGTGCGGCCGGAGCGGAGGTGAGCCTCCTGCTGCGTCGATTGCGCGACCGCCTCGACGTTCCTGCGGATCGGTTCCGAGTGATCTGCGCGACGGCGAGCTTCAACGACCACGACTACGCGCCGGAGTTCGGTGCGCAGCTATCCGGCCTTCCCGCCAGCACTTTCCTGCCGATCTCGGGGTCGCTTGACCTCCGACCTCACGACGACCCCGGCTCCATCCGGGATTCGGACGTTTTGGCCGGCATTGATCTCGGCCGATACTACGATTCTCCGACCGATTCTGCCCGACATGAGGTCATCAGGCCGGTCCTAGATCACCGCCGAACCACAGACGACCCCGATCCCGCGAGGGCCCTCCACTACGCGCTCACCGATTTCCCGCCCATGGGCCGCCTTATCAACAAGACCATGAAGCAGGCCCTACCCGTCGCCGAGCTAGGGCAACATCTGTTTCCCGACGCCAGTTCGAAGGTGGCCGAAAAAGCCGTCAACGCGTTGATGGCTCTTGGCAGCACCGCGCGTCTGGATCCCAAAACTCCTGGCCTCCTGCCTTGCCGCGTTCACAACTTCTTTCGCGGCCTGCCTGGCCTCTGGATCTGCATGGACCCAACATGCAGTAGCCTCGATGAATCCGAGAGCGACGGCATTTGCGGCACGCTTTACAGCCAGCCGCGGGAGTCCTGTCACTGCGGCGCACGCGTCCTCGAACTGTACACCTGCCGCAACTGCGGTACCGCGTACGCCCGGGCGTACACCGACGATATCGACTGTCCCTCGGCGCTGTGGTCTGAACCCGGAGCGACCCTACGCATGGCCGAGGGCGAAACAGGTCCTCTTGCCCCTCTCGATCTCCTGCTTGAAACGCCCGCCTCGGACGAGGCAGCAGAACCCGCAGACTACGACCTTGAGACCGGTCGCCTCAACCCGCCGACTCTTGGGACCCGGATGCGCCGAGTCTACCTTCGGAGCGACCGTCTGTCCGACTCCACCGACGAGGAAGACGACGGGAGCGAGGCGCCACTCGTCTCCTCGGGTCAGTTTGCCCCTTGCGCCGTGTGTGGCAAGAAGACGCGCTGGGGGACATCCTATGTCCAGGATCACCAGACCAAGGGTGACCAGCCTTTTCAGGCCCTGGTGTCCCGACAGCTACAGATCCAACCCCCTTCCCCTTCCCCTGCCGCGCCCATCACCTTCGCGCCTTTGCAGGGCAGGAAAGTCCTGACCTTTTCCGACTCGCGCCAAGTCGCGGCACGGTTGGCGCCCAACCTGCAGACGTACTCGGTTCGCGACTCGCTCCGCCCACTCATAGCCTGGGGCTATCAGCGACTTCAGGCAGTCCCCTTTCTTCAGCCGAACCTGAGCCTCAACGACTTGTATCTCGCAGTGCTTCTCGCCGCCCACACTCTGAATGTGCGCCTGCGTCCGGAATTGAAAGCCGGTGAGAGTTTCGGCGCAGATCCCACCGTACGGAAAGCATTCGACAGAGGCCAAATCGACGATGGGGGATTGATCAGACTCTACATGCAGATTCGATCGGAACGTCCACCCGAAGCGTTGCTCGAACAGATCGTAACGACTGTTCAGGATCGCTTTCTCGGATTCGAACCGCTTGCCTTGGCGTCAATCGCCGAGCGCAGGGATATCACGACGCGTTTGCATGAACTCCCCCCGATTCCTGGAATCGCCGAAACGACTGAAGCCAAAGCAGAACTCGCGCGTGCATGGCTGCGCTGCTGGCAGAGCGACGGTTTCTGGCTGAGCGCAATGCCCCCTGTTTGGAGTCAGCGTCCGCGTTCCCAAGGAATCAGTGTCCGCGCGAGGAAGGGCAAGTTTAGGGCAATGCAGACCGTCCTTGACGATCGCGCGGCCCGCAAGATTTTCGATAGCCAGTGGTCCCCCAAGCTGTTGGATCTCTTCACCGAGGCTACCGGCAACGGCTCCAAGCGCCTGCGAGGCAACGAACTGACCCTCGCTTTCGAAGGCAGGTGGGTCCGATGCCGCAGTTGCAAGTCCGTGCACCGGCCCGTTTCAACCATCCCGCACTGTCTCGACTGCGGCAGTCCCGAAATCGGGGAGCTCGATCCCAATCACGACCCCGTCTTCCTGGCGCGCAAGGGGTTCTACCGCAATCCCGTCACGAATGCGCTTGCCGACCCGCCCAAACCGCCCCTCGCGCTTGTCGCCGCCGAGCACACTGCCCAATTGAACGCCCCACAGAACGAGGACGTTTTCTCCAAGGCGGAAGAGAACGAGCTGCTGTTCCAGGATATCGATATCTCCTTGGGCGAGCGCGCCAACTCGTCCACGGCCGTCGACGTCCTGTCGTGTACAACGACCATGGAGGTGGGCATCGACATAGGCGCCTTGTCCGGGGTGGCCCTGCGCAACATGCCGCCGGGCCGCGCCAACTACCAGCAACGCTCGGGTCGGGCCGGTCGCCGCGGCAACACCGTCGCCACCGTCGTCGCCTTCGGCAGCGCCGATAGCCACGACGAGCACTATTTCACCATGCCGGACGGCATGATTCGAGGCGATGTCGTCGACCCGAAGCTGACGCTCGACAATCCAGACATCGTACGCCGCCACATCCGTGCCTTCCTGCTGCAGTGCTACCATCAGGATCGCATCCTCACCGTCGACCCCGACCAGAACCACGACCTCTTCTCCGTGCTCGGCACCGTCGCCGAGTTCCGCGATTCGTCCTCCGTCCTCAACCGCCAAGACTTCGCCGAGTGGCTCGGAGAGCACGAAAGCGACCTCCGGAGCCGAATATCGTTGTGGATTCCGCGCGAGATCAGCCCCCAAGACCAAGGCTCACTGCTGAGCGGATTAATGCAGGATTGTCTCGACGCCATCGATGATGCCATCGGTCCTGCCCCCGCCGCACCCGACCTCTCCGGGGAGTCCGTCGAGGCGGCTGAAGGCGAACTCCAACCGGAAGAGGGTGAAGAAAACCCGCAGCAGGCCGCGAACACCGACAAGCTCCTTGATCGGCTTCTCTATTGCGGGAAACTGCCGCGCTACGCCTTCCCGACCGATGTCGCGACCTTCCACGTGTTCGACACTGCCCGCTCCACGCGATTTCGCCCCATCATGCGTTTCGCGCCCCAGCAAGATCGTCCGGTCGCCCTCTCACAGTACGCCCCCGGTAAACAGGTGTGGATTTCCGGCAAATGCTACACATCGAAGGCTATCTACTCCGTCGATCCTAACGACCGTTTCGACGCATGGGAGTCCAAGCGCATCTACATGGAGTGTAAAATATGCGGTTTCGCCAATACGTACGCCGTCGGCGAGGCCAAGCGAGACGAAACCTGGGACTGCCAAGCCTGCGGCGGCACTCAGACCTTCGGACCGGGGCGATACTGGCTGCGTCCCCCCGGGTTCGCACATCCCGTCGACACCGAAGAGGTCACGTCACCTGACGACATGCCGGAGACCAGCTACGCGACCCGCGCCAAGCTGACGATGAATACCCCCGATGAGGCCGACGCTTGGACTGTCGTCAACGAACGCCTCCGCGTACTAGCGTCGAGGAACCATCTTCTGGTGTCCAATACGGGACCGAGAAAAGACGGATACACATACTGCACGAAGTGCGGCCGAATAGAGGCGACAGCCGCCCATTCCCCTAATCTACAAGGCACACACCTGAAGCCCTACCCGGACGAAGACCACAAGCGCAACTGTGACGGCATAAACCCCACACGGCACCTCGTCCTAGGCACCGACTTCATCACAGACATTTCGCTCTTCTCATTGCGGGTCACGCCGCCTATGAGCCTCAAGCCCGGCCATACACCCACGGCCATCGCGTTGCGAACCGTTAGCGAAGCGCTGGCCGCTGCCGCCTGCCAACTACTTGAGCTTGAACCCGGCGAGTTGATGGCTGAGTTCCGTCCCGCGCTCACACCCGCCGGAACGACCGGCCTTGAAGCGGAGATTTTCTTGTACGACAGGCTCCCGGGTGGCGCTGGCTTTTCGACCCAACTCGCCGATTCGCCCGACAAGTTGTTCCGTGCAGCTCTTGACATTCTCACCAATTGCGAAGAATGCTGCGACGCGTCGTGCTACCGTTGCCTGCGCAGCTTCAAGAACAAGATCGAGCACAGTCTCCTCGACCGCCATGTCGGCGCCCAACTCGTCCGATACCTCATCGACGGACAACTCGCCGACTTCAGCGCCGCTCGATTGGCTTCCTCGACCGCTTTGCTGTGCAATGACCTTCGACGCCAATCCGAGGACGGGACGCGGTTCGAGATGGACACCCCGCTACAGACGGGCGGTCGCGTCGTGACGGCACCGATACTGGCGACCACGGGGGACGGCCGGCGATTCATCATTGCCCTTTCCGCCCCACTGACCCCCGATCACCCCGCCAACGCGTCCATCGCCCATCTCGGGTCAACCGGAGAGCTTCCGGTCATCATCGAAAATGAGCTCATCGTTCGCGGCAATCTACCGGCCGCCACACGTCGCATCATGGCGAAGCTGCGGTGAGCGCATGACAGCACTCCCGCCTGACATGTGACCGAATGCGCCAGCGCAAGGACGCGACGGCTGCTGTTCAGCCAGATTCCCGCTTTCTCCAGTGACGCGGCCGAGCTTCAACGCTACCCTCCGGGCCAAGGATCGCTCTATCCGCCCGCCGGAACGCGTCGCCGGTATTTTCCAGGGCGCCTTGATGCCGAAGGTTCCGGGTTCCCCGCATTATCGACGGTGTGTCCGGTGCCTGTCCGGGATACGTCCGGCGCCGACGCCGTAGCGGGAACGGCTGCGGCTCGCGGACAGCCGGGGCCTGTCCGGAACATGCCCGGCGCTGGCGCCGGGAGGCGGCGCGGCGACGGGGGCAACGCGATGAACGCGGTGAACGCGATGAACGGATCGCCCTCCGGGAATGGGGAGTACCTCCTCGAAGCGCTCGACATCGTGAAGCGCTTCGGCGACTTCACCGCGAACGACGGCGTGACCCTGCGCCTGCGCGGGGGGGAGATCCACGCCCTGCTCGGGGAGAACGGCGCGGGCAAGTCGACGCTCGTGAAGATCGTCTACGGCGCGCTCCAGCCCACCGCGGGACGCCTGCGCTGGCGCGGCGCGGCGGTGACGGTCGCGAATCCGGCCGCCGCCCGGCGGCTCGGGATCGGCATGGTCTTCCAGCACTTCTCGCTCTTCGAGGCGCTCTCCGTGACGGAGAACATCGCCCTCGCCCTGCCCGGCGGGTTCGACCGCCGGGCGCTCGGCGCGCGCATCGCGCGGGTCTCGGCGGAGTACGGCCTGCCGCTGGAGCCGGGGGCCCTGGTCGCGGATCTGTCGGTGGGGGAGCGCCAGCGCATCGAGATCGTGCGCTGCCTGCTGCAGGAGCCGCGCCTGCTGATCATGGACGAGCCGACCGCGGTGCTCACCCCGCAGGAGGCGGACCGGCTCTTCGTCACCCTGCGCCGGCTCGCGGACGACGGCTGCGCGGTGCTCTACATCTCGCACCGTCTGGAGGAGGTGAAGCAGCTTTGCCACCACGCCGTCATCCTGCGCCACGGCAAGGTGGTCGCGGACGTCGATCCCCAGGCCGAGACCGCGGCCTCGCTGGCGCGGCTGATGGTAGGCGCGGACGTGCACGCGGTGAGCGCCGAGGCGCATGCGCCCCACGGTCCGCCGATGCTCGCCGTCGCGGCGCTGTCGCTGCCGGCCGACGGTCCCTTCGGGGTGGCGCTGCGCAACGTCTCGCTCGAGGTGCGCGCGGGCGAGGTGGTCGCGATCGCGGGGGTGGCGGGCAACGGGCAGTCCGAGCTCTTCGAGGCCCTGTCGGGCGAACGGCTCGCGCCGGCTCCGGAGGCGGTCACCATCGCCGGCGAGCCCTGCGGCACGCGGGGCGTCACCGCGCGCCGGCGGCTCGGCGCCGCGTTCGTGCCCGAAGAGCGGCTCGGACACAGCGCGGTGCCCGGCTTCGCGCTGTCGGACAACGTGCTGCTCACCCGCCACGCCTCCGGCGGGGACCTGGTGCGCGCCGGATTCATCGACCGGCCGGCCACCAGCGCGGTGGCCGCCCGCGTGATCGAACGGTTCGACGTGCGCACGAGCCGGACCGACCCGCCGGCGCAGGCGCTCTCCGGCGGCAATCTGCAGAAGTTCGTCGTAGGGCGCGAGCTGGACCGGGAGCCCGCCGTCCTGGTGGTCGACCAGCCGACCTGGGGAGTGGACGCGGGGGCCGCGGCGATCGTCCGTCAGGTCCTTGCGGACATGGCCCGGGGTGGCGCCGCGGTGCTCGTCATCAGCCAGGATCTGGACGAGATCTTCGAGATCGCCGACCGCATCGCGGTGATCTCGCGCGGCGAGCTCTCGGCGGCGTATCCTGCCGGCGAGATCGACCGCGAACGCATCGGCCTGTTGATGGCGGGGGCGCACGAGACCGCGGCGCGGGCAGCCGGGACGCACGAGACGGCGACGCAGGCGCCCGGAGCGGAGGCGCCCGGGACGCACGAGACCGCAACGCAGGCGCCCGGAGCGCAGGTGTCCGAGGCGCATGAGACTGCGGCGCAGGCGCCCGGAGCGCAGGTGTCCGAGGCGCATGAGACCGCGGCGCAGGCGACGCAGGCGACGCAGGCGCCCGAGTCCCGACGCCGGGACTCGGGCGTGCGCGGGGCAGATGCCGGCGGGGCGCACGGGCAGGCGGCCGGTCCCGGCAATACCGGCGGTTCCGGTAATACTGCCGGCCCCGGCGGCCCCGGCGGTCCCGGCGATGTCGGCATGGACGGCGGGGCATGAGGTTGCATCCGTGAGACTGCATCTGGAGGCGCGGCCGCAGGAGAGCCGGGTGATGACCGCGGTCTCGCCCGTCGTCGCCATCGTGCTCACGGTCCTGGTGGGCGGCGTCGTCTTCGCGGCGCGCGGGCTCGATCCGCTGCACGCGCTCTACGTCTTCTTCGTCGAGCCGGTGACGACGATGTGGTCGATCGAGGAGCTCGTCGTGAAGGCCGCTCCGCTGGTGCTGATCGGCGCCGGCCTCGCGGTCTGCTTCCGGGCCAATCTCTGGAACATCGGCGCCGAGGGCCAGCTCACCGCGGGCGCGATCGCGGGCGGCGCCGTCCCCGTCCTGGCGCCGGACCTCGTCCCGTGGCTCGCGCTCCCCCTGATGCTGGTGCTGGGCATGCTCGGCGGCATGGCGTGGGCCGCGGTGCCGGCCCTGCTGCGCAACCGGTTCGGCGCGAACGAGATCCTGACCAGCCTGATGCTGGTGTACGTCGCGCAGTACCTGCTCGACTGGCTGGTGCGCGGGCCGTGGCGGGACCCGCACGGCTACAACTTCCCGAAGACCGTCGCCTTCCAGGACTGGCAGCTCCTGCCGACGCTGGGGCTCGGCAGGGTGCATCTCGGCGCCCTGTTCGCGGTCGTCGCGGTGGTGGTGCTGTTCGTGCTGATGTCGCGCACGCTCAAGGGGTTCGAGATCCGGGTGAGCGGGGACGCGCCCCGGGCGGGAGGCTTCGGCGGCTTCTCGCGGCCGCGCACGGTGTGGCTCTGCTTCGGGCTGGCCGGCGCGCTGGCGGGGCTCGCGGGGATCTGCGAGGCGGCGGGGCCGATCGGACAGCTCCAGCCCCACATCTCGCCCGGGTACGGCTTCACCGCGATCATCGTGGCCTTCCTCGGGCGGCTGCACCCGATCGGGGTGCTGCTGGCCGGACTGGTCCTCGCCATCAGCTACCTGGGCGGCGAGGCGGCGCAGGTGGAACTCGGGATCTCGGACAAGACCGCGCAGGTGTTCCAGGGCATGCTGCTGTTCTTCATCCTCGCCTGCGACACCCTGATCCGGTACCGCATCCGATGGGGCAGCCCCGGAGCGGCGGGGCAGGGCGGGGGCATGAGCGAGTCTCCGCCGCCCGCGCGGGAGTCCGCGGGATGACCGGGCTCGAAGCCGTCCTGCTGACGATCATCACCGCGTCGACGCCGCTGCTGCTCGCGGCCGTCGGCGAGCTGGTGGTGGAGCGCTCCGGGGTGCTCAACCTCGGGGTCGAGGGAATGATGGTGATGGGGGCGGTGTGCGGCTTCGCCGCCGCGTATGCCACCGGATCGGCGGCGCTCGGCATCGTGGGGGGGCTCGGGGCGGGCGTCGCCACGTCCCTGCTGTTCGGCTTCCTCACCCAGACCCTGGTCACCAACCAGGTGGCGACCGGGCTCGCGCTCACGCTGTTCGGGCTCGGGCTGTCCGGGCTGATCGGCGAGTCGTTCACCGGGCTCCCGGGCGTGAAGCTCGCCCCCGTCCACATCCCCGGGCTCAGCGATCTGCCGTTCATCGGGCCGGTGCTGTTCGGCCAGGACGTGCTCGTGTACGCCTCCATCGCGCTCACGATCCTCGTCGCCTGGGTGCTGGCGCGGACCCGGATCGGCCTCGTGATCCGGGCCACCGGGGGCAATCACCACTCCGCGCACGCCCTCGGCTACGATGTGGTCGCGGTCCGGTACGCCTGCATCGCCTTCGGGGGAGCCTGCGCGGGGCTCGCCGGCGCCTACCTCGCGCTGGCGTATACGCCGCAATGGATCGAGAATATGACGGCGGGACGCGGGTGGATCGCCCTTGCGCTGGTGGTCTTCGCCACCTGGGCGCCGTTCCGGGTCGCGATCGGCGCGTACCTGTTCGGCACGGTGTGGATCATGGGCCTGTACGTGCAGGGGATCGGGGTCGGGATCCCGCCCCAGCTCCTCGCGTCGCTGCCCTACCTGGTCACGATCGCCGCCCTGGTGCTGATCTCCGGCAACCGCATCCTGACGAAAGTGAACACCCCCGCTTGCATCGGCCAGCCCTTCGTGCCGGATCGGTGAAGCGGACCGCACCCCAACCCCACTCCACACGAGGAGAAGAACCGATGAGGAAAACACTCGCGGCACTGGCCGGACTCGCGCTGTCGCTCGCCGTCGCCACCGTCTCCGGCGCCGACAAGCTGATGGTCGGATTCATCTACGTCGGCCCGATCGGCGACCACGGCTGGACCTACCAGCACAATCAGGGGCGGCTCGCGGTCGAGGAGGCGTTCGGCGACCGGGTCGAGACCGTCTACGTCGAGAACGTGGCCGAAGGCCCCGACGCCGAACGCGCGATCACCCGCCTTGTCCGCCAGGGGGCCGGAATCGTCTTCACCACCTCGTTCGGCTACATGGAGCCGACCATCAAGGTGGCCGGGAACTTCCCGGACGTGAAGTTCGAGCACGCCACGGGCTACAAGCGGGCCGACAACGTGACCACGTATTCGGCGCGCTTCTACGAGGGACGCTACGTCATCGGCCAAGTCGCGGCGAGGATGTCGAAGAGCGGGGTCGCGGGCTACATCGCCTCGTTCCCGATCCCGGAGGTGGTCCGCGGCATCAACGCCTTCCTGCTGGGCGCGCAGTCCGTCGACCCCGACTTCAAGCTGAAGATCGTCTGGGTGAGCACGTGGTTCGACCCCGGCAAGGAGGCGGACGCGGCCAAGGTGCTGATCGGCCAGGGCGCTGACATCATCACCCAGCACACCGACTCCACCGGGCCGCTGCAGATCGCGGCCGAGCAGGGCGCCTTCGGCTTCGGGCAGGCGTCGGACATGATCAAGTTCGCGCCCGACACGCAGCTCACCGCGATCGTCAACAACTGGGCGCCGTACTACGTCGCGCGCGTGCAGGCGGTCTTCGACGGCACCTGGAAGTCCGAGGACACGTGGGACGGCATGGGGCCCGGCATGGTCGGGATGGCGCCGTACACCAACCTGCCGGAGGACGTGGTGGCGATGGCGATGGAGACCCAGGCGAAGATCACCTCCGGCGAGCTCCACCCCTTCGCGGGCCCGATCCACAGGCAGGACGGCACCATGGCGGTCGGCGAGGGCGAGACCCTCGACGACGGCACGTTGCTCGGCATGAACTGGTACGTGAAGGGCGTCGACGACAAGCTGCCGGAGTAGTGCGCGCCCTCCGGCTCCGGCCGTGCGCTCCCCGGTGCGGGGAGCGCATGCGCGCGGGCCGGGAGCCCCGGATGGAGTCCGTGGACGCGGACCTGCGCGAGTGCGGGGAGCGCATGCGCGTGGTTCGGGAGCCGCGGAAGGAGTCCGTGGGTGCGGGTCTGCGCGGGTGCGGGGAGCGCATGCGTGCGGGCCGGGAGCTTCGGAACCCTCCGCCGGGCTCCCGGACCCGCGCCCTCCGGGCGTGGCCGGGGCGCCGCGGTCGCCCGCCGGCGGCGGCCCGGACGGCCTGATCCGGTCGAGGCGGCTCCCGCTCCATGTCCGCATTCGCCGCCGACTGGGCCAACCTGCTGCTGCGCTGGGCGCACCTGGTGGCGGGCATCGCCTGGATCGGGACCTCTTTCTACTTCATCGCCCTCGACCTCTCCCTGCGCCGCGACCGGGGGGCGCCCGAAGGCGTGGCCGGCACCGCCTGGGAGGTGCACGGCGGCGGCTTCTACCGGGTGGAGAAGTATGCGGTGGCGCCGCCGTCGCTGCCGGAGCACCTCACGTGGTTCCGTTGGGAGGCGTACCTGACGTGGCTGACCGGCTTCGCGTTGCTCGTGGTGCAGTTCTGGCTGGATGCCCCGGCCTGGCTCGTGGACCCCGCGGTGATGCCGCTCGGCACCTGGCCGGCGATCGCCATCTCCGCCGGAAGCCTCGTGGCCGGCTGGGTGGTCTACACCGCGCTCTGCCGTTCGAAGATCGGCGCGCATCCGGTGGTATTGGCGGGTGCGGTCTTCGTGCTGTGCGTCGCCGCGACCTGGGGCTACACGCAGGTCTTCTCCGCCCGCGCCGCGCTGGTCCACGCGGGCGCCCTGATCGGGACGATCATGGCGTTCAACGTCTTCATGGTGATCATCCCCAGCCAGAAGAAGGCGGTGGCGGCGCTCCTCGCGGGCGAGGCGCCGGACCCGCATCCGGGGAAGGTGGCCAGGCAGCGGTCGCTGCACAACACCTACCTCACCCTGCCGGTCCTGGTGCTGATGGTGAGCGGGCACTACCCGATGCTCACCGGGCATCCGCACGCGTGGCTGCTCGTGGCCCTGATCATCGCGGGCGGCGGCTGCGCACGGCACGTCCTCGTCCACATCGAGGTCGGGAAGCCGTTCGCCCCGGTCGCCTGGACCCTGCCGGTGATCGCGGTGGCGCTGGCCGTTGCGGTCGCGATGACCGCCCCGACGGCGCGCGATTCGAGCGCCGGGCGGCCGGTGACCGACGTGGAGGCGCTGGGAATTACCGACGCCCATTGCGTGTCGTGCCACGCGCGGCGGCCGACGGACCCGGCGTTCAGGATCGCACCGAAGAACATCGTGCTGGAGACCGCCGACGATCTGCGCACCTACGCCGATCTGGTGGACCTGCACGCGGTGCGCACGCGCACCATGCCGCTCGGGAACCTGACCGGCATGACCGACGCCGAACGCGTGCGCCTCGGCGCCTGGCTCGCCGCGCAGCCGCGGTGAGCTCCATGGCCCCCTGGCTCCGTCGATCCGGGCCCGGATCCGTACCGGGTCTCCGGCATGGCGGGTGGACCTCGTCCCGTGGTGCGGCGATGACTGGCCTCTCGATCGATGCGGTGAACGCGCTCCGGCTCCGTCGATCCGGGCAAGTGTCCGGGCTCGACGGCTCGGATTCACGGTCGCGTCCCGCGACTCCATCGTTCCGGGTCCGTATCCGGACCCGGGCCCGTACCCGGGTCTCCGGCATGGCGGGCGGATCTCGTCCCATGGTGCGGCGATGACCGGCCTCCCGATCGATGCGGTGAACGCGCTCCGGCTCCGTCGATCCGGGCATGTGCCCGGGCTCGACGGCCCGGATTCACCGCCGCGTCTCGCGGCTCCATCGTTCCGGGCCCGTACCCGCACCCGTACCCGGGTCTCCGGTATGGCGGGCGGACCTCGTCCCGTGGTGCGGCGATGACCGGTCTCCCGATCGATGCGGTGAACGCGCTCGACGCGGCGGCGTTCGCCGCGCGCTTCGGCGACGTTGCGGAAGGTTCACCCTGGGTCGCCGAATCCGCCTGGGGCTCGCGGCCGTTCGCGGACCGCGAGGCACTCGTCTCCGCCTTCGTCACGGCGGTGCGCGCCGCGTCGCGCGAGGCCCGGGTCGCGCTACTGCGCGCGCACCCCGATCTGGCGGGCCGCGCCGCGCTGGCCGGCGACATCGGGGAGGACTCGCGGCGCGAGCAGGCCGGCGCGGGCCTCGACCGGCTCACCGTCGGCGAATTCGCCCGGTTCCACGATCTGAACGCCCGGTACCGCGAGCGCTTCGGATTCCCGTTCATCTTCGCGGTGAAGGGAGCGGCCAAGGAGGCGATCCTCGCCGCGTTCGAGGCCCGGATCGACAACGACGCGGACACGGAGCGCGCGGAGGCCCTCGCGAACGTCGAGCGCATCCTCCGGTTCCGCATCGAGGATCGGGTGGCGCCATGACCGCCGCGCGCGACGGGCGGGTGATCCGCGGGGCGGTGCTGAGCTACCGCGACGACCCCGCCGTCGCGGGGCCCGAACGCGCGGTCCGGTTCTATCGCCGCGGCGCGGTCGCGGTGGCCGGGAACGGGCGCATTGCCTGGCGCGGGCACGCCGCGCGGCTGCCGGAGCGGTTCCGTCCGCTCCCGGCCGACGACCACGGCGAGGCGCTCGTGCTGCCGGGCTTCATCGACGCCCACATCCACTATCCGCAGTACCGGATGCTGGCCGCGCCCGGCGCGGACCTGCTCGACTGGCTGAACCGGTTCACGTTCCCCGAGGAGCGGCGCTACGCCTCGGCGGCGCACGCACACGCTGCCGCTGAAGCCTTCCTCGATCGCCTGGTGCAGCACGGCACCACCGCGGCGGTGGTCTTCTCCACCGTGCACCGCTCCGCCACCGAGACGCTCTTCGCCGCGGCCGAGCGTCGCGGCCAGGCCATCGTCAGCGGCAAGACCCTGATGGACCGCAACGCCCCGCCGGCGCTGCGCGACACGCCCGAGTCGGGGGCGCGCGACAGCGAGGCGCTGATCGAGCGCTGGCACCGCCGCGGCCGGCTGCGCTACGCGATCACGGTGCGCTTCGCGGTGACCTCCACCGACGAACAGCTCCGCGCGGCCGGCGCGCTCGCCGCCCGGCACCCCGACTGCCACGTGCACAGCCACCTCTCGGAGAGCGAGGGGGAGATCGAGCTCGTTCGGCGGCTGTTCCCGTGGGCGAAGGACTACACCGACGTCTACGACCGCTTCGGCCTGCTCGGCCCCCGCAGCCTCTATGCCCACGGGGTCCATCTCACGGAGCGCGAATGCGCGAGGCTCTCGGAGGCCGGCGCCACCGTCGTCCACTGCCCGACCTCGAACACGTTCCTGGGCTCGGGACTCTTCGACGCCGCCCACGTCGGCCGCGCGGACCGTCCCGTGCGCATCGGGATCGCCACCGACGTGGGCGGCGGCACGAGCTACTCGATGCTCCACACCCTCGGCGAGGCGTACAAGGTGGCGATGCTGCGCGGCCGCACGCCGACCGCGCACGAGCTCTTCCATCTCGCGACGAGGGGCAACGCGGTGAACCTCGGTCTCGACGAGGACATCGGGACCCTCGATCCGGGCCGGTGGGCGGACCTGGTGGTGCTCGACCCGGCCGCCACCCCGGTGCTGGAGGCGCGGCACGCGCTGTCCGCCAACATCGAGGATGCGCTCTTCGCCCTCGCGGTCCTCGGCGACGACCGCGCGGTGCGGGCGACCTACGTCGCGGGCCGGCGGGTGTGGGGGGCAACGCCTCCCGCATGAACACGGGCACCGCGACCTGTCGGGTGGGCGGCCCGCACCCGTGCCACCGCCGCCACCACACTGAGCCCGATCCCACAACCACGGCTCGGAATGCCCGCTTATATCCCGGCGTCGCCTGCACTACACTTCGCCGCCGGATCACCTTCACCCCATCCTCCACCCGAGAATCGGTCATGCAGCCTGAACCGTCCCGTGTCCAGGCGTAGCGGCTTGCAGCCCACAGGACGCTCTTGATGAACAGTACCCCCCCTCGCGCCGTGCCCGGGTCTCGCGCCGGCGCCGGACACAAGTAACATGGCCCGGTCTTTCTGGTCGGTGCTGGTCATCGTTCCGGCCTGGAACGAAGAGGAGTCCATTGCACAAGTCCTGAACGGCCTGCAGGCGTGCGCAGGCCGGCTGGCCGGGCAAGACGTCAGCCTGTCGGTCTGTGTCATCGACGACGGGTCTACCGACGGCACCGCCGAAGCCGTACGCCGGGCTGGCGCCGACCATGTCTTGACCCACCGGTCGAACCAGGGGGTCGGTGCGGCCGTACGCAGCGGGTTGGGCTACGCCCGTGACCACGGTTTCGACCTCGTGGTCAAACTCGACGCCGACGGCCAGCACGACCCGGCCGACATCCCCGCACTGATTGCCCCGGTCCTGGAAGACCGGGCCGATCTGGTCTTCGGCGACCGTTTTCCCCGCATGACCTACCGCATGCCCTGGGTGCGTCGCTGGGGCAATGCGTTTTTCCGTTCCCTGATGCAGTGGTTGTTGAGCGGTTGGCAGGTCCGGGATTCACAGCCCGGCATGTTCGCTGCGAGCCGTACCTATCTGGACAGATTCTTTCTGCCCGGCGATTACAACGATCCCCAGCAGATATTGCTCGATGCCTATCTCAAGGGAATGCGGTTCACCCAGGTACCGGTCACCTTCAGGGCACGAGAAAGCGGGGTCTCGTTCATCTCGTTCAAATACCCGTTCAAGGTGCTGCCCCAAATTCTCCTGCTGCTGGTCATGTTCAGGCCGCTGAAAGTGTTTCTGCCGCTGGCAGGCCTGTTCCTTGCCGTTGCGCTGGGGGTGTTCGGCTTCGAGCTGGCACTGTGGCTGCTGGGCTCGACATCGAAACCGGTCGAGCACGCCAATCTGGTGCTGGGGCTGGCGCTCTTCGGCATCAACACCGGCTATTTCGGGTTGCTGGCCGAGTTGCTCGTGCGTTATCGGTCATGACGACGTCCTCCCGAGCGCGTCCGGATGGAAAACACGTCGTGACGACCCCCCGGCGACGACCTTTTCCCATACGGCAATGACCCCGAGGCTGCGGCGCCGGGACATGATGCTGCTGGTCGGGCTGTGCCTGGCCACACTGCTCCATGGCGTCGGCAATCTCTCGTTGCGGTCCGTGATTTTCGACGGGCGCCAGAACCTGGAGATGGGAATACGGCTGGATCAGGAACCGAATCGTGCCAGCCACCATCGCGAGCCGTTCGTCCCGGCGGTCATCGCGGCTGTCACCCTCGCGCAACGGGCACTTGGATACGAGCCGGTGGCGAGCAGTTGCGTGGATCGGCAACGGGCGGGAACATTTCAATGCCGGTCGGCCTATGCTCCATACAAAATCCTGAACGTGGTGTTCGTGCTGGTTGCCGGGGTCGGTGTGTTTTTTCTGTGCTGGTGGTATGCCGAGACGAGATGGCTTCCCTATGTTGCCTTTCTACTGGTTACGCAAAGTCTCATCGGCGGGTATGGTTTTGACCGTTTTTTTACGGAGGTTCCCACCGCCGCTCTCGTGGTGATGGTATCCTGTCTGAGCGTGTTGACACTGGTTCGGCGTCGTGTGCTCTACAGTGCATTGCTGGGGCTGGTCCTTGCCGCCCTGGTGTTGACCAAGATCGTATTCCTTTATTTCTGGCCGTTTGTCGTTGCAGGACTGGTTGCATCGGATCTGTTGCGAAGAACCCTCGGGCGGCGCACCATGCTGCTGGTCGGCGTGTTTCTCATTGTTCACTTCCTTCCAGTAGGAGGCTGGATGGTACGCAACTTTGTCCTGTTCGATGATTTCTCGGTGGTTGATAGCAGGCGGATGATACAGGTGTTGACCCTTCGCGCGGCATACAATACGATGCGAGACGACGAATTTGCCGCCGGTTTCTGGTACTACACACCCTACAAGCTCGATCTCGGTATTCCGAAGCGCTCCTATGAACGCCTCGATACGGAGAATGCAGACGGATTCTCGCAAACGGCCCGCCGAACAATAAGCCATCTCGATTACCGGCGACGGACGCAGGAGAGCGAGATGTTGAGGGCGAAGATATTTGCGGAGCCTTGGCACCACCTCAAGATCTCGACGCTGATGGCTTGGCGCGGTCTGTTCATTCACAACCGATTGGGGCCTAAACGGACCCGTATCCATCTGCTCTGGCATCGGTCCTTGCCTCGGGAATTGTCGCCGGGGCTGAGAGAGGCTGCGCTCGACGCCTACAGGAAAGGCAAAGAGGCCTACGTGGTCTGGTTCCGCGAGCGCAAGACGGCCGTTGGCTATAGCGAGGCAGAGATGAAGGAGCTTCTCAATCTGGAAACCGTGGCGGAGCTTTCCGATGCTACGCTGTACCGAGTGCCGCCACCCGATGATTTTGCAATGCGGGGCGTCAGAGTGTCCGAGTTCCTGGATCCCGCTGGTGCGAATGCAGCCCATTGGTCGAAGCCGTCCGGGATGCTCCATTACTTTCGGGAGTCGCCACTTCGCAGCATGGTGTGGAGCAATCATGTTCCGTCTCTTCCCCGGCTGGACGTTGCCGCGCCGCGCCTTGCCGACGTCTGGGATCTGGGCTCCTGGCCACGCTGGGAATGGCGGTTTGACCCCTTGTCGAAAACCGTGGTGAACCTCGTCGGATTTCTTGCACTCCTTGTCGTGCCGCTGTGGTTCTGGTTCGGGCGCCGCCGTCGCATCGAGGTCGTGTTCGTCGTGTTGCCGGCGCTCTATCTGCATGCTGTCTATGCGGTGACCTCGCATTTTCTTCCTCGCTATGCCGAACCGGGGGTACCGTTGCGGATATGGGCCGCTCTGTTGCTTCTCTGCCTGGTGGCCTCCTCCGTGCGCCGGCTGGGCGGAATGCCGGTTGAAAGACGAGCATCCACAACGTAGCCCTTCCCGAGATCCAGTTCGTATCTCCGCCTGTTGCGGCGGTATGGGAGTGTTGTTTCTCACATTCCGTCGTGGAAACCCCACGGGAATGGGTCGGACTATTCCGTAGATGGATTTCCTGGGATGACGAAGTCATCGGGAAACTGGTCGGAGCTGGTGCGGGTTCCCTGTTGCAGGGGTCGTTGCGTAACGGGTGCCGAGGACATCGTCGCCCGCTCCGGCGGATGCGTGCCCATCGTCATCGCTTGGCGCCGCCGGATCAGCGCCATCGTGGTCTCGGCACCCCTTGGGACGAGAGAGGAGCTGGCCCACACAGGGGAACGAACCTCGCCGGACCTCAAACACGCCATTTCTCCCGTGTGAACGAGCACTCAGGGTCCGGTTTGAAGCTGGATCCGGGAATTACCTTGCAAATTATCCAGAGCATGGATAGATTGCAAGGATGATTCCAAGGATCATCACCTCCGACGTCGAACGCGCCCTGAGCCGTCAGGCCGCCGTGGCACTGATCGGACCGCGACAGGTCGGCAAGACGACCCTCGCGCTGGAGATCGCGCGGTCGCGCGATGCGCTCTATCTCGATCTGGAGGATCGCGACGACCGCAGCCGGCTCGCCGAGCCCGTCCTGTTCCTCGACAACGTGGAGGATCGACTCGTCATTCTGGACGAGATCCACCGGATGCCGGAGCTGTTCCGGACCTTGCGCGGCGTCATCGACAGAGGCCGGCGCCGGGGGAAGGGCAAGGGTCGATTCCTCATTCTGGGCTCGGCGTCGATCGACCTGCTGCGCCAATCCGGCGAGACGCTGGCCGGACGCATCGCGTACATCGACATGACGCCACTGTCCGCGCTCGAGGTGGACGACACCCGTGCATCGCGCGAGCTGCTGTGGCTGCGCGGTGGCTTCCCGGACAGCTATCTGGCCGCGAGTGATCGGGACAGCCTGGCGCTGCGACGAGATTTCATCCGCACCTATCTGGAGCGTGACGTCGCGGTGTTCGGGCCGCGCGTTCCCGCCACCACCCTGGAGCGACTGTGGACGATGCTCGCGCACCGTCAGGGAACGACGCTGAATGCCTCGGTGCTTGCGAGAGCGCTGGAAGTGAGCGCGCAGTCGGTGACCCGCTATATCGATCTCCTGGCGGACCTGCTGCTGGTGCGCCGGCTGCCGCCCTTGCGCGCCAATGTCGGCAAGCGCCTCGTGAAGTCTCCGAAGGTCTATGTGCGCGACAGCGGTTTGGTGCATGCCCTGCTTGGAATCATGTCGCTGGAACAGCTCGCCGGGAATCCGGTGGTGGGAGAGAGCTGGGAAGGCTACGTCATCGAGACGCTGGTGTCCGTGCTGCCGCCGCGGTCGAGGTCGTACTTCTACCGGACGAGCGCCGGTGCCGAGATCGACCTCGTGATCGAGCACGACGACGGCACGCTTTGGGCAATCGAGATCAAGCGTTCGTTGTCCGCCCGGGTCAGTCGCGGCTTCCACCTCGCCCGCGCGGATCTGAATCCGGCGCGCGCCTTCGTCGTGCACGCCGGAGACGACCGCTACCCGATTTCGGAAACCCTGGAAGCGATCAGCGTCCGTGAGCTCTCCGCCGAGCTACGGGCTTGCTCTTGAGCCGTCGGTCCCGACAGCGAGTCTGCGGCGGGGCAGGGAGGCCGCTGTTCGGAACGACTGCGATCAGCCGCCATGATCCTTGATTCCGGCAGCATCCTGGTGCGGTACTCGTCGACGCCGAAAATGTCCCGGCCCGCATGGATGCGGGCCGCGGATTGTTTCCCCGAGGGCATCGGCGGCACGGGCCGGCGCTTCGTCGCGGTCATCGCCGAAGGTCGCAAACTCCGGGAAATCAGGCACGTGGCCATGACGGTCCCGTCGTCGTCTTCGAGCGCAATCGGACAGAGAAAGCATTCGGATCCACCCGGAGAAGCCGGGGGCGTTCGGACCTTCCTCAGCGGGAGGCAAGACATGACCTTGCCAGCCGCCGTCCCATCGACGTCAGGAATCGGCTCGTCGCAAGCTGCCTGACAGCGTCCAGCTCATCGTCGATCATCTCGACCCGTGTTCGTGCGAAGGACGAAGACTCCGGCAAATCCGCGGCAACGCGCTTCCAGAAGCATCGAAGATTGCCGAATACGTATACCGCGTGCATGACGCCGCGTACGCTCCGCCATTCATTCTTCCACGGCGAGAAGACAGGCGTTTCGTCCGGGACGTCGATCACCAGTGACTCGACGCTCTCCACCAGGGTGAGCTGCAGGTGCAATGCTTCGTGCACGATGTTCTCGGCCAGGCGCTCCACCCGATTCCGTTCCGTTGCCGGAGGGCAGGACACGAAGACCGAAAATGGCAATGACGGGTCGCTGTAGCTCACATCGAAGTCCCTGCCGGAAGCAACGAGTACATGCAGGGAGCGACACAGTCCGGCAACCGTTCCCTGAAGCGGGGGAACCGTCCGAACGAGTTCGAGCGAGCTCTCCAGAGTTGCCGGAAATCCCGCTTCTCTCATGTCCGCTTCGGTGGCGAACTCGAGCCCGAGCTTCCGCCATCGGCGGGCCACCACTTCGGGCAGCAGTTCGACATGTACGTCCGAGTCGAAAGGGAGATCGGAAATAGCGGCCGTATGCAGAACGACTGGCTCCGCATCGTCGATCAATCGGGCAGTCGAGCAGCTCGGCCATGTGGAAGTGCCCCCGGTTGCCTGTCGCCTCAGCCGTGCGGGCGCCAGCCGGCTCCATCCGCAAGGACGGCCGATGAACTCGATCATCCCGATCGGGCATCCGGATGGAACGAGTACACGACGGTGAATCGTTCTCCCCGGTGCACCGTGCTGACGGCGTGATGGGACCGATGAGAGATGGCGAATGCCTGCACGGACCCGTGTGTCGGCTCCATGACCTTGCTGACCGTCTCCGGTTCCGGTCCGCTGAAGAACATCAGGTATCCCCCGTGCGAGGGCTCCCAGCCTCGATTGAGCTGCAGAAGAAGCCGATGGCTTTCGCCGCCGGGGATGAAGTCGTTGTGAATGCGAATCGTCTGTTCCGAAACGAGCTTGTGCGCCGTCACGTCCACGTGTACGGACAATGGTCGGCGGAAGTGCCGGGACATCCGGCGTCGCAGTGCCGTCAGGGTTTCAGGGCAGGCGAGACGTCGGACGACGGGAGCGAGAGAGGTGTGAAGCAGGCTGAATTCGTACTGCTCGTAGAAATCCGTCGTCGTCAGCTTCCACGGAGCCTCCGTTTCGAGCCAGTCGAGCCATTCCCGGCAGGCACCCGGCTGCATGACGCGCCCCACGAAGTGCTCGAAGGGCAAGGTGTCGTACTCGACCGAGTCGAGTTCAGGAAACATCGGCAGGAGAAGGGAGCACGACGAGGGAGTCGTCCAGTCCGAGCTCGCTCAGCCGCGCGATGGCATGTCGTATGAAGACCGCGTGATCGTGGCAATACACCGACGGGTTGTCGTAACCACGATCGGCGCTCCAGCGATACAGCGGCATTCCGCCACCGCAAATTGCGAGCAGGTTGCAGTTCCGGCAGTGACTGGACGCCGGCACCTGCATGTCGGCATATGCGAGGTACTCCGATGACGAGAGGACCGTCGACAGGGAGGTACTGGTGACGTTCCATCGGCTGCCGAACCGGTCGGCGCCCTCGAACGAGGCGCGGAGCGTGTCGTTCTTGCGAATTTCGCCGTCGGTCTCGACGATGAGGATTCCATGCCGATCCTTCCCTCGGCCCTCCTTCCGGCTTGTCCCGCCAAGGCACAGCTTGATGATGTCATCGACGACGCGAATCGGAACTGGCGAAGGATCCGCGATATACAGATCGAACAGCCTGTTGAGCCACTGTCCGTATTCCGTGCTGGTGAAACGTGCTTTTCCTGGCGGAAGGCGATCGTGGTTCCCGTCCTGGAGAAGGAAATCCATGCCGGGAGTACCCGACGCCTTGAGGAATTCGTACACCAACGCCGGGTCGACGGCGGGCTGGATCACCGACAGCGTGCCTGCGAACAGGAACTCGCGCCGGGAGTGTGAGGCCAGGAGACGGATACCCCGCATCGTGGCCGCGTATGTGCTCTCGCCGCGGTGGTCCAGCCGGGCGAGATCGTTGGCTTCCGGCGGTCCGTCGATGCTTACCGACACGCTGGTTCGTGTTTCGGCAAAGAGATCGAGAAGCTTCTCGTCGAGAAGCGTCCCGTTGGTCTGGATGCTGATGGGGTGGCGATCGGGGGACAGATGAGCCCGCAGACCGCGCAGCAGTGTGGCGAGCTCATCGAAGCCCGGCAGCAGCGGTTCCCCCCCATGGAGGACGATCGCGAACCCCGCCTCCTGCCGTCCGGCCTGTTCGACCAGTCGATCGCGGAGGGCCGCCGCCACTTCGCGATGCATGCGTTTGGGCTGAAGGCGCCACGTGGCATCGGGCCCCCGGTACACGTAGCAGTACGAGCAGTCGATGTTGCACCGGCTCGCGGTCTTGACGAGAACCGTGTCCAACCGGCCCGCGGGGACCCTGTCGCCGCCGGGGGCAGAAGCGCTACTTGCCCCGGTTGTGCCGGTTGTGGACGCGGTCATAGCGGGCTTCGACGTGCCTTTCGTTCCGCACCTCCTCCATCAGACGGGAGAGGACGGGGTGCGTCGAGGCGGGAGCGGGTGATGCCGCGCCCGGCCGGTCGCGGGTCGGGGCTGCGTGTGATTCGGGCGAAGGTTGCTCGATGCGATGGTCCATGAGGATGCCTCCGGGATTCATTGGCGGAGCGCCGCCGCGCACGATGGCGACGTCGGGTCGCGATGATAGACGGATCGCGATGATGGAAACAAGCGTTCATGCAGTCAATTGAAAATAAACACTAATTTGCACTGATGGAAATGTAATCCATTGATATTATTGATTTTTATTTTCCATTTTGAATTCGATCGCTCCGGACGGCCATCGGGTACCGGTCGTTGCGCCGAGACATGTGCTATCCGAGCGAGAGGGGTATGATTCGTGCCGGAAAGTGGATGAAGCCACTGTCAGGACCGTCGATGGAGGCGCGACCTCGTGACCGACCCCGCGAAGCAACCCCCTGTCTACTTCAGTGCTCTCGAATTGGAGAACGTTCGATGTTTCGGGGCGCATCAAGTCCTCTCCCTTGCGAATGAAGACGGAAACCCCGTCCAATGGACACTGATTCTCGGAGACAACGGTGTCGGCAAGACGACTTTGCTGCAATGCCTGGCATGGATGAGGCCGGATCGATCAGATGAGAAGACAGGAGTTGATTCTCTGGAGCCGGCCTTGAGCAGCGAAGAGAACAGCACGCTGAATTCCCTAGGGCGAATTGGGACTGACGTCAGAACAACACTTAAGGCAACCTTCACTGTCGGTCGGAATCTTCAGGATCAAAAGGTAGAAAGAGGAGAGGTAGGAGGGACAGGAACAAATGTGACAATTGGCATTGTTTGGGATAGCAAGGAGGGTCGTCTCCAACGTGCAGAGCCTGTAGGACCGGAATTACATGGTAAGTCCCTGCATGACTTTCCTTCCGATGTCGCGATATTCGCCTATGGTGCGACGCGTCGTTCAGGAACTCTGAAGATGGACAGGGGAGAGCTTTCCGATCCAATCGCATCGATTTTTTGGAATTCAACGGAGCTTTATGATGCTGAAGATATTTTGCTGAAATTCGACTATCGAGCGGCGAAGAGTGCAAAGGAACAGGATAAACGACGCCTGATACGAATCAAGAAGGTTCTCGCTACCATTCTTCCTGACGTAGACCACGAGGAGAGTATTGACATTCGTGGTCCGGAGATATTGGGCAATCCGTCCGAGCCTAGCGGGGTATGGTACAAAACACCCTATGGGGAAGTGCCACAGTCGGCTCTCAGTCTTGGGTATCAGACCACGCTGACATGGATCGCGGATCTTGCACTGCGTCTCTACGAACGATATCCAGAGAGTTCCGATCCTCTATCCGAACCAGCGATAGCCCTAATCGACGAGATCGAGCTTCATCTTCATCCTCGCTGGCAGCGTAGAATGATGGAAGATCTCTCCAGGTGCTTCCCGGCCGTCCAGTTTATCGCTACTGCGCACAGTCCGTTGGTCGCTCAGGCCGTGACGGGTGGAAATTTGGCGGTCTTGCGCGAAACCGATGGCCAAGTGTCCGTGGGGATGCATCCGGAATCGGTGAATGCTTGGCGAGCAGATCAGATTCTTGCCAGTGACCTCTTCGGAATTCCCAGTCGGAGCAGAGAGATCGAAAGGCTGGTGGAGGATCGGAACGCCTTGTTGGACAATGAAAGCCGGGGACCGGACGATGAAGAGCGCCTCGTCTCGCTGGAGGAGCAGCTTGATAGTCTCAGGACTGCTGAAGATCCCGACGATCAAGATGACAGGGATTTGATTCGCCGAGTTGCGGAGAGCCTGAGAAATGGCGGAATGAACCAGTCATGATCCGAATAGAACGTCCGCCGGAACCGCCGGAGATCCTTCGGACAAGCGGTAAGCGAGAGACGAACAAGAACTGCAAAATCTACGATTGTCATTCGGGGGATTTTCGTGATGGGTCAATGAAATTCGAATTCGACAACGACATCTATGGCCACATGTCGGTGAAGGATGCGCTGTGGTGTGCTCAGCACGAAAAGTGCTGTTACTGCGAATCACGATTTGGTTCGACTTCTTACGGAGCGGTGGAGCACTTCAGGCCAAAGGGGTCCGTACAGCAACGTCGCAAGAAGAGTATGGAGTATCCAGGGTACTACTGGCTGGCATACGCTTGGACCAACCTGCTCGTGAGTTGTGAAAAGTGCAACACGACCCATAAACGCTCCCAGTTTCCGCTGGCTGACGAATCCGCCCGTGCCCGAAGTCATCACGACGATGTGGATGCGGAACAGCCACTTTTCATCGACCCAGCGCGGGAAGATCCTCGACAACACATTCGTTTTCGTGGAGCAGCAGTCTTTTCGATTACGGCACGGGGGAAGGAGACCATCGAAGGCGTGGGGCTGCGAAGACATGCTTTGGAAGAAGCACCACTGCTGTCCCAACAAAGCTATAGGATAGTTCTGTAAAACATTGATTTGATTGATTAAATATAGATTTTCCACAGGGCATCGACTTGAGCAGCACCAGACCTCTGCGACCATTGCACCTCCACTGTCAGAGGAGATGGTCATGTACTCGGGCCGACTGGTATTTTCTCAGGTGATGGACCATCTGCCGATGAAGACATTTCGCAGATGCGTTCAACGCTACCAAGGCAATCGTCATCTCCAATCCTTCACCTGCCTTGACCAGTTTCTCTGCATGGCATTTGCGCAGCTCACCTTCCGCGAGAGCCTGCGCGATATCGAAGCATGTCTGCGAGCACACGAGGACAAGCTCTATCACATGGGCATTCGTGGCGGGATGTCGCGCAACACCTTGGCCAACGCCAATCAACGCCGGGACTGGCGCATCTACGCGGAGCTCGCGCAGGCCATGATTCGCATCGCCCGCCCGCTGTATGCCGACGAGGACTTGGGGCTGGAGCTCGACCACACCGTCTACGCCCTGGATGCATCGACCATCGACCTGTGCCTGTCGGTCTTTCCGTGGGCGTTGTTTCGCTCCACCAAGTCGGCCGTCAAGCTGCACACGCTACTGGACCTGCGGGGCAACATTCCGGCGTTCATTCACGTCTCTGACGGGAAGATGCACGATGTGAACGTCCTCGACATCCTGGTGCCCGAGCCCGGCGCGTTCTACATCATGGACCGCGGGTACGTGGACTTCGAGCGTTTGTTTCTCCTGCACACCATCGGGGCATTCTTCATTATCCGCGCAAAGTCCAACACTCGCTACCAGCGCCGGTATTCCCATTCAATCGACAAGACGACCGGGGTGCGTTGCGACCAGACGGTGGTGTTGACTGGCGCGAAGGGCAGAAAGCACTATCCGCAGCCGATGCGTCGAGTCAAGTACTATGATGAGGGAACGGAAAAGACGTTCAACTTTCTGACCAATCACTTTGCCGTCTCGGCGTCCACCGTTGCACAGCTCTATCGTTACCGATGGCAAGTGGAGCTCTTCTTCAAGTGGGTCAAGCAACACCTGCGCATCAAGTCGTTCTTCGGCACGACGGAGAACGCGGTCAAGACTCAGATATGGATTGCGGTGACAGTGTATGTGCTGGTGGCGGTGCTCAGGAAGCGGCTGGGCATCACGGCTGACCTCTACACAATTTTGCAGGTTTTGAGCCTGACGCTATTCGAGAAAACGTCTATTTTCAGGCTGTTTTCTGACACCGACTACAATTTATCGAATCTCGAAAACTCTAACCAGTTGATTTTATTCGAATAATTGTTGGGACACTAGTGAAGAAGCACGTAGGGAAAAGCTGGATAACCTGAGAATTTTTCGCAAAATAATATCTGAATTGGGAGACAGCGTAGAAGCAAATTGCGTGGAAGACGCAAGGGAGAGACTGAAAAAGGCACTTGAGCCGAATGCCGAGTACAGTGCAATGGCGCGGGATCTTCTGGATGCGGACTGACATTCGTGCTTCGAAGGGTCGAGCGGTCGGAGAGCGTCTAACGTCGAGATGGGTCGCTATTCCGGACTTTCGGCATCTGAAGCGTATAGCACAATCTCTCCCGTGGAGGCGGGTATCCGCACCGGCGCGGCCAGTCGCCACTGCTCGTTGCCCAGCTCGACGTACCACTTGCCGGGCGGTAGCGCCGGCAGGACCCCTCGCCAGGTACCGCCGGCGTCCCGGGTCATGGCGACCGCGACGTCGGCGCCGGCGCGCGCGGCGCGGGCGAAGCGAAGGTTCAGTCGATCGCTGTCCGATGCCGCCGTCGCGCCGGCCATGCCCGCGAGACGCGCCTCCACGGCCCCCGGCGCGGGGAACGCGAGGGTGGCTTCGAGCCCGAGGCGCGCCGCCTCCGCATCGCGGGCGAGCGAGCGGTTGATCTGCATCCCGCGCTGGTAGTAGTCGTCGGTGACGAGCCCGTCCCAGGTCGCGTTGGCGAGCACCAGCATCACCGCTCCGGCGATGACCGCGGCAGCCGGGATCGCGAGGACCATCCACACCAGCGGTTCCCGGTACCAGGGCGAAGCGCCGGAAGCGTTCGTCGCCATCCTCAACGCGCTCCGTTCGAGACGCCGCAGCGCCAGTGCGAGATAGGCGAAGGGCCGGAAGCGTTCGTCGCCATCTTCAATGCGCTCCGTTCGAGACGCCGCGGCGCCAGCGCGAGCCGGGCGACGTGCCGGAAGCGTGGGTCGCCATCCTCAGCTCCCGGGCGTCGGTCCGAGGAAGCGGGTCTCCTCGGAGGCGCGGATGTCCTCGGCGCCGATGGCTTCGACCGTGAAGCGGACGGGGGTGCTCGCGGTCCGGAGCGCCTCCCGGGGAGCATCGAGCCGGACCGGGACGGAGGCGACCTCGCCGGGCGCCACCTCGCGGTCGCCGTGCTCGGCTTCGAGGCGCAACCCGTCGATGCCGGAAGCGCCGACGCGCCAGCGCAGCGGCTCGTCGTGCATGTTCACGATCTTCAGGGTGTAGACGTTCCGGATGAGCCCCTCGTCGGTCTCCCGGTAGAGCGCGTTGCGGTCGCGGAGGATGTCGAGCTCGGCCGGGACCCGCAGGGCCAGCAAGCCCGCGAAGAGCGCGAGCAGGGCCGCGAGCCCGCCGGCGTAGACGAGGGTGCGGGGGCGCACGATGCGGGTCGGCCGGCCGTCCACCGCGTTCCGGGTGGTGTAGCGGACGAGCCCCTTCGGATACCCCATGCGGTCCATCACCTGATCGCAGACGTCGATGCACGCGGCGCACGCGATGCACTCGTACTGGAGGCCGTTGCGGATGTCGATGCCGGTGGGGCAGACCTGCACGCACAGCGTGCAGTCGATGCAGTCCCCGAGGCCGGCCGCACGGTGGTCGGCGCCCCGCCGGCGCGACCCGCGCGGGTCGCCGCGCCCGGCGTCGTAGGAGATGACGAGGGTGTCGCGGTCGAACATCGCGCTCTGGAAGCGGGCGTAGGGGCACATGTAGATGCACACCTGCTCGCGCAGCCACCCGGCGTTCCCGTAGGTCGCGAACCCGTAGAACAGGACCCAGAAGGTCTCCCACGGGCCGGTCTCGAAACGCAGCAACGCGCCGCCCAGCTCGGTGATCGGAGTGAAGTAGCCGACGAAGGTGAAGCCGGTCCACAGCGAGAACGCGATCCACACCGCGTGCTTGGCGGACTTGAACGCGATCTTCCGCACGCCCCAGGGCGCGCGGTCGAGCTTCATCTGCCGCGGCCGGTCCCCTTCGATCTTCCGCTCGACCCACAGGAAGACCTCGGTGTACACGGTCTGGGGGCAGGCGTAGCCGCACCACAGCCGCCCGGCCAGCGAGGTGAAGAAGAAGAGGGCGAGGGCGGCGAGGATCAGCAGCAGGGCGAGGTAGAGGAAGTCCTGCGGGTAGAACGTCCACCAGAAGACGTTGAACTTGCGGGCCGGCAGGTCGAAGAGCAGGAGCTGGCGCCCGTCCCAGCGCAGCCAGCACACGCCGTAGAAGAGCCCGAGCAGTCCCGCCACGCCCGCCACCCGCATGGTGGCGAACCAGCCGTGCACCTCGCGCGGGTAGATCTTCCGGCGCTTCTCGTAGAGCGAGGCTTCGACGTCGCCGGCGTCGCACCGTGCGCTCAGGGGTTGTTGGAGAGGCTCCACACCCAGGCCGCAAGCACGTGCACCCGGGCTTCGCCCAGGAATTCCTCGTGGGCCGGCATGCGGCCCTCCCGGCCCTGCGCGATGCTGTGGCGCACGTCCGCCTCCGAACCTCCGTAGAGCCAGACTTCGTCGGTGAGGTCCGGCGCCCCCAGCGCGGGGTTGCCGGTACCGTCCGCGCCGTGGCAGGCCACGCAGAGCGCGTCGTACTTCTCCTTTCCGGCCGCGACCTTCGCCGGGTCCGCGTCGCGCCCGGAGAGCGAGAACACGTGGGCGATCGCTTCGTCCACACCGGCGTCGCCGCCGAGCGCATCCCGCCATCCCGGCATGATCCCGGTGCGTCCGGTAAGGATGCTGGTCTTGATCTGTCCGGGCTCGCCACCCCACTGCCACACGTCGTCGCGCAGGTTCGGAAAGCCGCGCACGCCGCCCGCGTCGGACCCGTGGCATACGGTGCAGTAGCTCGCGAAGAGGCGCTCGCCGATCCGCAGCGCCTTCGGGTCGGCCGCCACCCGCTCGATCGGCAGGCCCGCGTACTGCTCGTAGATCGGCCCGTAGCGCTCCTCGGCCCGGGCCATTTCCTCCTCGTACTCCTCGAGCTGCGTCCAGCCGAGGAACATCGCGTTGGAGCCGAGGCCGGGGTAGATCATGAGGTACAGCACGCCGAAGGCGAGGGTGATGTAGAACAGCACCACCCACCAGCGCGGCAGCGGATTGTTCAGCTCGGTGAGGTCCTCGTCCCACACGTGTTTCGTGGTTTCGACCTCGCCGCTCCCGGCGGGCCTGCGGCGCCCCATGTTCCGCGAGGTCAGCAGGTACAGCCACAGGATCCCCCCGAGCGTGCAGACGACGATGAAGATGTTCCAGAACCCTTCGCTGAAGTTACCCATGGCGGGCTCCCGGCTCGCGCGGCTCCGTCACGTCCGTCACGTCGCCCGCCGCATCCCCGTCCTCCTCCAGCGGAAGGCGCGCCGCTTCGTCGAAGTCCCGCTTCCGCCGTCCGCTCCAGGCCCAGGCGACGATGGCGGCGAACGCCGCGAGCAGGGCCGCCGTCCACACGCCATGCAGGAACCCGGCGTCCATCGCCGCGCTCACCGCCGCGTCCGGATCGCGGTGCCGAGCCCCTGGAGGTAGGCGATCATCGCGTCCATCTCGGTCCGGCCCGCCACCGCGTCCGCCGCACCTTCGACCTGCTCGTCGGTGTAGGGGTGCCCGAGGGTGCGCAGCGCGCGCATCCGCCGTTGTACGGTCTCGCCGTCGACGGACCTCTCCGCGAGCCACGGATAGCCGGGCATGATCGACGTGGGGACCACGTCGCGCGGGTTGATGAGGTGCACGCGGTGCCACTCGTCGCTGTAGCGGCCGCCTACCCGGTGGAGGTCCGGTCCGGCGCGCCTGGAGCCCCACTGGAAGGGGCGGTCGTAGACGAACTCGCCGGCCACCGAGTAGTGGCCGTAGCGCTCGGTCTCCGCGCGGAAGGGGCGGATCATCTGCGAGTGGCAGACGTAGCAGCCCTCGCGGACGTAGACGTCGCGGCCCGCGAGCTGGAGCGCGGGATAGGGCTCGACCCCCTCGACCGGGCGCAGCAGGTTGCCCTGGCTGAACAGGGGCAGGATGGTGACCATCCCGCCGAAGCTGCTCACGATCAGGACCAGGACCACCATCAGCCCGATATTGGTCTCGATCCTCTCGTGTCCGCGTCCATCAGCCATGGGCGTCTCCCGTTGCGGCTCGACAGCCCCGCTGCCGCGCGATGCTCACTGGACCGATCGGTCTTCCGGTGCGCGGTCGCGGGTATCCGGCCTGCGGTCCCGGTTCCCCGGATACGGAATCCATCGGACCCACCGATCCTCCGGTGCGCATCAGTGGGCCGGGGCGGGGATCGCCGCATCCGCCGGCCGGGCGCCCCGCACCGTCTTCCACAGGTTCCAGGCCATCACCGCCATCCCCGCAAAGAACAGCACGCCGCCGAGGAGCCGGATGACGTAGAACGGATGCATGGCCTCCACCGACTCGACGAAGCTGTAGGTCAGCGTTCCGTCGTCGTTCACCGCCCGCCACATCAGCCCCTGCATGATGCCCGCGACCCACATGGAGGTGATGTACAGGACGATGCCGACGGTGGATACCCAGAAGTGGGTCTCGATCAGGCGCACGCTGTACAGCTCGCGGCCGAAGAGGCGCGGGATGAGGTAGTACATCGCGCCGATGGAGACGAACGCGACCCAGCCGAGGGCGCCCGAGTGCACGTGGCCGATGGTCCAGTCGGTGTAGTGCGAGAGCGCGTTCACGGTCTTGATCGACATCATCGGCCCCTCGAAGGTGGACATGCCGTAGAAGGAGACGGAGACGATCAGGAAGCGCAGCACCGGGTCCGTGCGCAGTTTCTCCCACGCGCCGGACAGCGTCATGATGCCGTTGATCATCCCGCCCCACGACGGCGCGAGCAGGATGAGCGACATCACCATCCCCAGCGACTGCGCCCAGTCGGGCAGCGCGGTGTAGTGCAGGTGGTGGGGGCCGGCCCACATGTAGGTGAAGACGAGCGACCAGAAGTGCACGACGGACAGCCGGTAGGAGTACACCGGCCGGCCCGCCTGCTTGGGCACGAAGTAGTACATGATCCCGAGGAAGCCGGCGGTGAGGAAGAAGCCGACCGCGTTGTGCCCGTACCACCACTGCACCATCGCGTCCTGCACCCCCGCGTAGAGGGAGTAGGACTTCCACAGGCCCACCGGGATGACCGCGCTGTTGACGATGTGCAGCATCGCCACGGCGAGGATGAAGGCGGCGAAGAACCAGTTCGCCACGTAGATGTGGCGGACCCTGCGCTTGGCGATGGTGCCGATGAAGACCACCGCGTAGGCCACCCACACCACCGCGATGAGGATGTCGATCGGCCACTCCAGCTCCGCGTACTCCTTGCCCTGGGTGATGCCGAGCGGCAGGGTGACGGCGGCGAGCACGATGACCGCCTGCCAGCCCCAGAAGGTGAACGCCGCGAGCCGGCGGCAGAACAGGCGCACGTGGCAGGTGCGCTGCACCACGTAGTACGAGGTCGCGAACAGCGCCGAGCCGCCGAACGCGAAGATCACCGCGTTGGTGTGCAGGGGGCGGAGCCGGCCGTAGGTGAGCCAGGGCACGTCGAAGTTGAGGACGGGCCACGCGAGCTGCGCGGCGATGACCACGCCGACCAGCATGCCCACGATCCCCCACACGATGGTCATCACCGCGAACTGGCGGACCACGGTGTCGTTGTAGGTGCCGTGCATGTCGATCCGCGCTCCGTGACGCTCCTCGCGGGGGGTCAGCTCGTGAAGCTCGGGGCGAACCCCGCGCTCCACAGCAGGACGCTGATGGCGAGCAGCGCCACCAGCGCGACGAGGCCGAACGCCATTACCGCGGAGGAGAACAGGAAGCCGCGCTCCGGCGGGATCTCCATCATCGTCGGCACCCCGGTGTAGAAGAGGAACACGGTGTAGCCGAGCACGGGCAGTCCGACCAGGAGGTTCAGCCACAGGATCGGCTGAAGGTGCATCAGGCCGACGATGAAGAGCGGGGTGGCGGTGTAGGTGGCGAGCGCATAGCACTGCCCGAGCGGCTGGCTCGCCCCGTAGGTCCGGCTCATCCAGTGGATCATCCACGCCACGGAGCAGGCCGCCGCCACCATCGCCAGGTAGTAGAGGACCGCGATGCGGAGCGCGCTCGCCTCGGTCAGCCGGACCACGTCGCCGGCGCCGATCTGCCACCCGGTCCGAGTGGTGCCGACGTAGCCGGCGACGGCCGGGATCAGGGCGAAGACGGCGGTGTGCGAGAGGAACGACCGCGCCACCCCGTAGCGCCGGTCGTGGATCGCGGCCCACTCCGCCTTCGGGCGGGCCAGCAATCCGAATGCGTGGAGAAGCGACATGCGAACCACCTTCCCGACGTGATCCGGATACGGGTCTCCGGTTCACGTGTCCAGCTTATCAGCGCCCGCCCGCCGTGGGAATCGATCAAGGACGAATCGTCCGCCCGCGCGTCATGTCCGGTTCGGGCTCCGCGAGTCCGTACCCGAAGGCCGGAGCGGTGCGCCGGCGGCTTCGAGGAACGCGCGCAGGCGGCGCTCCCCGTCCTCCGGCATGCGCAGCCCCGTCTTGGTGCGCCGCCACAGGATGTCCTCGGTGGTGCGGGCCCACTCGCGAGCGACGAGGTGCTCGACCTCCACCGCATGGAGCCCGGCTCCGAAGTGCTCGCCGAGGTCGCCGGCGTCGTTGCACCCGGCGAGGAGCCTGTGGAGATCGGTTCCGTAGTGACGCACGTAGTGCCGGAGGAGCCGCTCCGGAAGCCATCGGTAGCGCGCGGCGCAACGCGCGGTGAATCCCCCGACGTCCGCGTCGGGGATGTCGCCTCCGGGCAGGGGCGCGTCCCGGGTCCAGGCCCGCGCGTCGATCCCCAGCGGTTTGGCCAGCATGTCGACGACCTGCTCGGCGAGCCTGCGGCAGGTGGTGATCTTGCCGCCGTAGACCGAGAGCAGCGGCGCCGGCTCCCGGTCGAGGTGCAGTACGTAGTCGCGGGTGACCTCGCTCGCGTTCTCGGTCCGGTCGTCGAACAGGGGGCGGATGCCGGAGTACGACCACACGACGTCGCGGGGCGAGACCGGCGTCTCGAAGTACTCGTTGGCGGTGGCGCAGATGTAGTCGACCTCCTCGGGAGTGATGGCGACCGGTCCGGGCTCCGCCTCGATCTCCACGTCGGTGGTGCCGAGCAGGGTGTAGTCCTCTTCGAAGGGGATCGCGAACAGCACCCGGCCGTCCCCGCTCTGGAAGATGTACGGATGGGGGTGGTCGAACAGCTTCCGGACGACGACGTGGCTCCCCTTTACGAGCCTCACGTGGTGGCCCGCATCCGCGCCGGTGTCGAGGTCGAGCGTCCTGCCGACCCACGGTCCGGTCGCGTTGACCACCCCCCGCGCCGACACCGTGGACCGCGTGCCCGCGATCGTGTCCGCCAGCACCGCCTCCCACCACGTGCCCCGGCGCGCGAGCGACACGCACTCGGTGCGGGTGCGCACGTCCGCCCCGCGCGCGTGCGCGTCGCGGGCGTTGAGCACCACCAGGCGCGCGTCCTGCACCCAGCAGTCGGAGTACTCGAAGGCCCGGCGGTAGCTCCGCTTCAGCGCGCGCCCGCTCACGTGCCGGTCGAGGTCGATGCTCGCGCAGGGCGGCAGGAGCTTCCGCCCGCCGAGGTGGTCGTAGAGGAACAGCCCCAGCCGGATCAGCCACCAGGGCCGCAGCCCGGCATGGTGCGGAAGCACGAACCGCAGCGGCCAGATGATGTGCGGGGCGTTGCGCAGCAGCACCTCGCGCTCCCGGAGGGAGTGGCGCACGAGGCGGAAGTCCCGGTGCTCCAGGTAGCGCAGTCCGCCGTGGATCAGCTTGGTGCTCGCCGACGAGGTGTGGGCGCCCAGATCGTCCTTCTCGCACAGCAGGACGTCGAGGCCTCGCCCGGCCGCGTCCCGGGCGATGCCGGCGCCGTTGATGCCGCCGCCGATGACGAGGAGGTCGACCGTGCGCGGCGCGGAGCCCCTCACACCCATCGGAACACGGCGATCCCGTAGACGACGGAGATGCCGAGCGCGGCCCACACCGGAGGCCCGACGAACCCGAGCCAGGCGAGATGGATGAACGCGCTGCCGAGCAGGGTGATGAACAGCCGGTCACCGCGCGTGGTGTCGATCCCGAGGATGCCCCTGCGCTGTCCGCCGCCCGGGCTTCTCAGCTCCAGGATCGTCATCCCGGCCAGGGCGAGCGCGATGCAGACGAAGAACGCCGCCGTCGGCCAGGTCCAGGCCATCCACGAGAGAGACATGCGTCGATCCCCTTGCCCGGGCCCGCTACACCCGGCCCAGCGAGAACCCCTTGGCAATGTAGTGCCGCACGAAATAGATGACGAAGGCCCCCGGCACGATGGTCAGGGTGCCGGCCGCGGCCAACAGGCCCAGCTCGTAGCCCGCGGTGCTCGCGGTCCGGGTCATGGTGGCGGCGATCGGCTTCGCCGCCACCGAGGTGAGGTTCTTCGCGAGCAGCAGCTCCACCCAGGAGAACATGAAGCAGAAGAAGGCGGTGACCCCGATCCCGGCGGTGATGGTCGGGATGAAGATCTTCACGAAGAACCGCGGGAACGAGTAGCCGTCGACGTAGGCGGTCTCGTCGAGCTCCTTCGGCACCCCGGACATGAAGCCCTCCAGGATCCACACCGCGAGCGGGATGTTGAACAGGCAGTGGGCGAGCGCCACCGCGATGTGGGTGTCGAACAGGTTCATCGCGGAGTAGAGCTGGAAGAACGGCAGCACGAACACCGCGGGCGGGGCCATCCGGTTGGTGAGCAGCCAGAAGAACAGGTGCTTGTCGCCGAGGAAGCTGTACCTCGAGAACGCGTAGGCGGCCGGCAGCGCCGCCGTCACCGAGATGACGGTGTTGATGGCCACGTAGGTGAGCGAATTGATGTAGCCGCCGTACCAGGTCGAGTCGGTGAAGATCTTCCGGTAGTTGGCCAGCGTGAAGTCCTGCGGCCACAGCGTGAAGGCGCCGAGGATCTCGTTGGTGGTCTTGAACGACATGTTGAGCAGCCAGTAGATCGGCAGCATCAGGAACACGATGTAGAGCGCCGGCACCAGCCACTTGACGGAACGCATCGCTCACTTCTCCTCGTGGCGCATGACCACGGTGAAGAAGGCGTAGCAGACCAGCAGCACGATCAGGAAGTAGATGAGCGACATCGCCGCCGCCGGTCCGAGGTCGAACTGCCCGAGCGCGGCCTTGACCAGGTCGATCGAGAGGAACGTGGTGGTGTTCCCCGGACCTCCGCCGGTCAGCACGAAGGGCTCGGTGTAGATCATGAAGCTGTCCATGAAGCGGAGCAGGATGGCGATGGTCAGCACCCGCTTCATCTTCGGCAGCTCGATGTGGCGGAACACCGCCCACGCGCTCGCGCCGTCGATCTTCGCGGCCTGGTAGTAGGCGTGCGGAATGGAGCACAGCCCCGCGTAGGCGAGCAGCACCACGAGCGAGGTCCAGTGCCACACGTCCATGACGATGGTGGTGATCCAGGCGGACGCCGGATCCTGGGTGAAGTTGTACGCGATCCCCATGCCGTTGACGGCCCGCCCGAGGAGGCCGACGTCGGGGAGCGCGAAGATGTTCCACATCGCCCCGACCACGTTCCACGGGATGAGCAGGGGCAGGGCCATCAGCACCAAGCACACCGACACCCACGGTCCGCGGCGCGGCATGGTGAGCGCGATGGCCACTCCGAGCGGCACCTCGATGGCGAGGATGACGCCGGTGAACGCGATCTGGCGCCAGAACGAGGCGTGGAAGCGTTCGGACGTGAGGACCTGCTGGTACCACTTGAAGCCTTCGAAGAAGAAGACGTTGTCGCCGAAGGTCTCCTGGAAGGAGTAGTTCACCACCGTCATCATCGGGATGAGGGCGTTGAAGGCGACCAGCACCACCACCGGCGCCACCAGGAGCCACGCCTTCTGGTTGACGGTCTTCCTGCTCATCGACCGGCCTCGCCGGAGATCATCCAGCCGTCCTCGTACACCCGGGTGTACGCGGGGTCGAACCGGATGCGGGGGTTCTCGGACGGGATCACGTCGTCCTCGCCCACCAGCATCCTGAACGCGTGCGCGCCGCGCCGGACGTCGACGATCCGGTGCCGGCCCAGGTCGTCCACCCTGGCGATCTCCACCGGGAAGCCGTCGCCGGAGAAGCGCACGAACTCGGGCCGCACGCCGAGCTCCAGCCCGCTCTTCCCGCCGGCCCCGAGGCCGGCCATCCGGGCCTGCGATGCGGCTTCCCGCCTCGACTCGTCCACGGGAGCGTCGACGGGGATCGGCACCCCGTCGAAGACCACCACGCCGCCGTCGATCCCGCAGGGCAGCACGTTCATGCCCGGCGATCCGATGAAGTGGCCGACGAAGGTATGCCGCGGCCGCTCGAACAGCTCCACCGGCGTGCCGACCTGCACCACCGTGCCGTCGTGCATCACCACCACGGTGTCGGCGAAGGTGAGGGCCTCGGTCTGGTCGTGGGTGACGTAGATCATCGTGATCCCGAACTGCCGGTGGATCTCCTTCAGCTTGGAGCGCAGCTTCCACTTCAGGTGCGGGTCGATGACCGTGAGGGGCTCGTCGAACATGACGACGTTCACGTCCGAACGCACCAGGCCGCGGCCGAGGGAGATCTTCTGCTTTTCGTCGGCGGTGAGCCCGGACGCGCGTTGCGCGAGCTTGTCGCCGAGGTCGAGCATGGCGGCGACCTCGCGCACCCGCGCGTCGACCGCGTCCTCCGCCATCGCGCGGTTGCGCAGCGGGAAGGCGAGGTTCCCGTGGACGGTCATCGTGTCGTAGATGACGGGGAACTGGAACACTTGGGCGACGTGCCGGTCGACCGGGTCGAGTCCGGTCACGTCGACGCCGTCGAACCGCACCCGCCCCTGCGTGGGGTGGAGCAGCCCGGAGATGAGGTTGAGCAGCGTGGTCTTGCCGCAGCCGGAGGGGCCGAGCAGGGCGTAGGCGCCGCCGTCGGCCCACTCGATGTCGATCTGCTTGAGCGCCCAGTCCGCGGCGCCCGCGGGATTGGGGTGGTAGTGGTGCCGGAGGTCCTCGAGGGTGATCCTGGCCATGGGTCGGCTCGCCGGTCCCGAATGTCCGCGATGGCGCGCGCGTCAGGGCGCGAGCAGCGCTCCGTTCTCGCCGAAGTAGAAGAACCGGTCGGTCTGCAGGTACATCGGCTCTTCGGCCCCGAGCGCGTGCACGCCGTGGGACTGCGATACCCACGTGCACCCGCCGACCTCGACGTGCACGATGCTCTCGGAACCGGAGAGCTCGGCGAGGAGGACGTGGGCGCACACCTCCAGGGCATCGCCGTTCACGCGCGACGGGGTGATGTGGTAGGGACGCAGCCCCACCGTGTACCGGCCGTCGGCAAGCCCGGCCGCGGCGCCCGTCGCGGGCCAGCGGATGTCGCCGCCGTCCAGGCTGAAGGTGCCGCCCCGCTTGACGGCGGCGGCGGTGTTGAGCGGCGGGTCCGCGAAAACCTGCGCGCTCACCAGATCCTTGGGCCGGCGGTAGACGTCGAGCGTCGGCCCGAACTGCGTGACCCGCCCCTCGTGCAGGGTGGCGGTGCAGCCCCCGAGCAGCAGCGCCTCGTGCGGCTCGCTGGTGGCGTACACGATGATCGCGCCCTTCTCGCGCAGTATCCCCGGCAGCTCTTCGCGCAGCTCCTCGCGCAGCTTGTAGTCGAGGTTGGCGAGCGGCTCGTCGAGCAGGACCAGATCGGAGTCCTTGACCAGGGCCCGGGCGAGCGCGGTGCGCTGCTGCTGGCCGCCGGAGAGCTCCGACGGACGCCGGTCCAGCATCGCGGCGAGCCCGAGCAGATCCGCCACCCGGGCGACCCGCCGTTCGACCTCCGCTCCGGAGCGGCCCGCCACCCGCAGCGGCGAGGCGATGTTCTCGAACACGGTCAGGCTCGGATAGTTGATGAACTGCTGGTAGACCATGGAGACGTTGCGCTTCTGCACCGGAACCCCGGTGACGTCCCGGCCGCGGAACAGCACCCGGCCCGCGGTCGGCTTCTCCAGGCCCGCCATCAGGCGCATCAGCGTGGTCTTCCCGGACAGCGTGGTCCCGAGCAGGATGTTGAACACGCCCTCTTCGAGGACCAGGTCGGTGGGGTGGATGTGGGTCTGTGCCCCGACCCTCTTCACGACCTCCCTGAGCTCGATGGCCATCGTCTCGTCCTCCGACTGCGGCCCGGGCCGGCTCAGTCGGACCCTCCGGCCTTCCCGGGGTCCGCGACTTCGACCCGGACGCCGTGCTCCGCGCAGACGTCGAGGAACGGAGCCGGCGGGGTGACGTCGGTCACGAAGCAGTCGACCTGCGAGACGTGGCCGATGCGAACCGGGGCCCTGCGCCGGAACTTCATGCCGTCGGCCACGAGGAGCACCGAACGCGCGTTCTCGATGATCGCCTTCGCCACCCGCACCTCGCGCGGGTCGTAGTCGAGGAAGGTGCCGTCCTCCTCGAGGGCGGACGTTCCGACGACCGCGTAGTCGACCTTGAACTGCATGATGAAGTCGACGGTGGCGTCGCCGACGATCCCGCCGTCCTCGCGGCGGATCATGCCCCCGGCCAGCATCACCTCGATGTTCTCGAACGGACGCAGCGCGTCGACCACGTTCAGGTTGTTGGTGATGACGGTCAGTCCCACGTGCTCGGAGAGGTTGCGAACGACCTGCTCGGTGGTGGTGCCGATGTTGACGATGAGCGAAGCGTCGTTCGGGATCAGCGACGCCGCGCGGCGTCCGATGGCCGCCTTGCCGTCGGCCGCGAGCCGCAGCCGTGCCGTGTAGCCCATGTTGGAGGAGCCGTGGATCACCACCGCTCCGCCGTGGATGCGCTGGAGCAGCCGCTGGTTGCAGAGCCGGTTGAGGTCGCGCCGGACGGTCTGCGTGGTGACCCCGAACCGAAGGGCCAGCGTCCCGACCCGCACCGCGCCGTGCGCACGGGCGAAGTTCAGGATCTCGCGCTGGCGACGGGTCAGGTTCGAAGACTCTGTGCGCGGTGTGCTCATGGCGTGCGAATGCCGCGGACGGCCCGGAGGTTGCCGGTGCCGGGATCCCGCGTGGCCGTGAATCGGCGGGAGCGCGTCGTGCGCTCCCGCCGCGGTCGCCGCTCCCGGCGGGGTCAACCCTCCTGCCAGCGCTTGACCAGCTCGTCGTAGTCGACGGTCTTGCCCTGGGGCTTCTCGTCGCGCGGCGACTTGGGCGACTCGGATTCGCTCAGCCACGCGGACGGGTCCTTCGCCTCGTTGAGGCGCGGGCCGCAGCCGCCGTAGGTGTTCGCGCGCTCGTCGGCCGCCTGCATCCGGGCCATCACCTGGTCCATCTCCCCGGCCAGCCGGTCCATGGCCTCCTGGGGCGTGAACGCACCGGAGTTCACGTCGCCGATCTGCTGCCACCAGATCTGGGCGAGCTTCGGATAGTCGGGCACGTTGATGCCGGTCGGGCTCCAGCGCACGCGGTCGGGCGAGCGGTAGAACTCGACGAGGCCGCCCAGCTTCGGCGCGCGCTCGGTGAACGACTCGTGACGGATGTCGCTGTCGCGGATGGGCGTCAGGCCCACGTGGGTCTTCTTCAGCGAAACGGCCTTGGAGACCGTGAACTGGGCGTACAGCCAGGCCGCCTTGCGGCGATCGACGGGGGTCGACTTGAACAGCGTCCACGACCCCGCGTCCTGATAGCCGAGCTTCTGGCCCTCGTCCCAGTACGCGCCGTGCGGCGAGGGCGCCATCCGCCACAGCGGATTGCCCTGGTCGTCCACGGTGTTGTTGCCTTCGCTCTTCGGAGCGACCATCGAGGCGGTGAACGCCGTGTACCAGAAGATCTGCTGGGCGACGTTGCCGGTCGAGAGCGCGGGCAGCGACTGGTAGAAGTCGTAGCTCGCGGCGCCCGGCGGGGCGTACTTGCGCAGCCACTCGTCCCACTTGCGGATGGCGTAGACCGCGGCCGGCCCGTTGGCCGCACCGCCGCGCGACACCGAGGCGCCGACCGGATTGCAGGTACCCGCTTCCATCCGGATCCCCCACTCGTCGACGGGGACGCCGTTCGGCAGGCCCTTGCTGCCGGCGCCGGCCATGGACAGCCACGCATCCGTCATGCGCCAGCCGAGGTCGGGAGCGCGCTTGCCGTAGTCCATGTGGCCGTAGACCCGCACGCCGTCGATCTCCCCGACGTGCACGGAGAAGAACTCGGCGATGTCCTCGTAGGCCGACCAGTTCACCGGCACTCCGAGCTCGTAGCCGTACATCTCCTTGAACTTCGCCTTGAACTCCGGACGCTGGAACCAGTCGTAGCGGAACCAGTACAGGTTCGCGAACTGCTGGTCCGGGAGCTGGTAGAGCTTGCCGTCGGGGCCGGTGGTGAACGACTTGCCGATGAAGTCGTCGACGTCGAGGGTCGGCAGCGTCACGTCGCTCCCCTCGCCGGCCATCCAGTCGGTGAGGTTCACCGCGAGCTGCAGGCGCGAGTGCGTGCCGATGAGGTCGGAGTCGTTGATGTAGGCGTCGTAGAGGTTGCGGTTGGTCTGCATCTGGGTCTGCACCGCCTGCACGACCTCGCCTTCGCCGAGGAGCTGGTGGTTGACCTTGATGCCGGTGATCTCCTCGAACGCCCTGGTGAGCACCTTCGATTCGTACTCGTGGGTCGGGATGGTCTCCGACAGCACGTTGATCTCCATGCCCCGGAAGGGCTCGGCGGCCTTGATGAACCATTCCATCTCGGCCATCTGCTCGTCCCTGGAGAGGGTGGACGGCTGAAACTCGTCGTCCACCCACCTCTCGGCTTCCGCCATCCCGGCCAGGCCGGGCTGCGAGACGCCCATCACGGCGATGGCGACTGCTGCTGCAATTGTGGTCCGCATTGTTCACTTGCCTCCATTTCCACGATAACTGCAAGCGAATCGTACTCATGTCGCCCCCGAAAGTGAACATTCGATGTTCATTCAAACGAGGGACTGGTCCAGGCTGGTGTGGAACGCGAGGGTGGAGCGCACGCGGGCGTCGAAGAGCGACGGACCGGCCCAGGCAGGTGTGGAACGCGATGCCGGCGGCCGTGCCGCGCGAGGCCCTTCGGGACCGCCGGGGCGATCGGGACCGCCACCGGCTTGCGTGCTCTCGAAGGCGTCCATTTCGTTGCCCGGGGACGGCCGTGTCGAACGGGGCTGTCCGGCGAGCGCCCGGTGCGGCCGTCGAAGGGCGCCCGCGCTCAGTCCGGGGGAGGCCTCTCGTCCTCGTCGGCGAGGATCCGCACCGCCGGCGTGTCGAGGTCGTCGAACTGGCCGGAGCGGACCGCCCACACGAAGATCCCGGCGATCGCGATGGCCGCGACGATGGAAATCCCGATGAGCAGAGGGAGGATCTCCATCGCGGTCAGCCTGCGGCCGGGGCCGGCCCGCGGGCGAGGCGGAGCGCGTTGGCGGCCACCGCGAGCGAGCTGAGGGACATGCCGATCGCCGCGGCCCAGGGCGGCACCGCGCCGGTGGCGGCGAGCGGCAGGGCGACGAGGTTGTAGCCGAGGGCCCAGGCGAAGTTCTGCTTCACGATGCGCCGGGCGCGGCGCGCGATGTCGAGCGCGGCGAGGAGCCGGCCCGGATCGTCGCCGATGAGCACCGCGTCGGCGCGGGCCGCGGCCGCCGCCGCCCCGCGGCCCATCGCCACCGAGACGTGGGCGCCGGCGAGGGCCGGAGCATCGTTGACCCCGTCGCCCAGCATCAGCACCCGCTCTCCGGACGCCGCGAGCCGGTCCGCTTCGGCGAGCTTGTCCTCCGGTGAGAGCCCGGCGCGATGGCGTACGACCCCGAGCTCGCGGGCCGCGCGTTCCACCGCGGCGGTGGAATCGCCGGAGGCGATGGTGGTCTCGATGCCGCGCCGGCGCAGTCCCCGGACCAGCTCCCCCGCATCGGCGCGGAGCGTGTCGGCGAGGACGAAGCGGGCGAGGAGGGCGCCCTCGCGGGCGAGGAATACGCAGGTGCCGCCGTCGGCGTCCTCGAAGGCTCCGGAGAGGCCCGGTCCGGGTGCGCCGGCGCCGGATTCGCCGGGGTCCAGGCCGCAGGCGCGAGCGACGAATGCGGGGCTTCCCACCGCATGACGGACGCCGCCGATCCGGCCCGTGACGCCGCCGGTCCGCGTGTCAGGCGCCTCCACGCGTCCGATCGCATGCGGCTCGCCCGTGCCTGTGCCCGCGCTCGGGTCCGTCTCCGTGCGGAGTTCTTCCGTCCGCCCCGAGGTACCCCGGTCTCGGCGGACCATGGGGCAGGGGGCCCGGAGTTCAGCCGCCCGCTCCGGGGCACGCTCTTCGCCTCCGGCGCCTTCCGCCGCGGCGACGAGCGCGTCCGCCGCCGGATGCGTGGCGTAGCGCTCCAGGGTCGCCGCGAGCGCGAGGCATCGCGATCTGGAAAGTCCGGTGAACGTCGTGACCGAGCGCAGGCGGAACCGGCCCTCGGTGAGGGTGCCGGTCTTGTCGGCGAGGCAGTGGGTGGCGAGCGCGAGCCGTTCGATCGCGTTCGCGCGGGTGGCGACGAGTCCGGCGCGGGCGAGGGCGCCGAGGGCCGCGGTCATCGCGGCCGGGGTGGCGAGCGAAAGGGCGCAGGGACAGGTCACCACCAGGACCGAGACCAGCACCGGGACCATTCGGGCCGGATCGTGGACCAGCCATCCGATGGCGACGCCGGCCGCGAGCACGAGCACCGCGCCGATGAACCACGCCGCGGCCCGGTCCGCGAGCTGCGCGATGGCCGGCCGCGCGCGGGCCGCCTGCTCGGCCCGGCGCAGCACCCCACCGAGCACCGTGGCGTCCCCGGCGCGGGACACCTCGACCTCGACCGTCCCGGCGCCGTTGACGCTGCCGGCGAGGACCCGGCTCCCGGTCGAGCGCGCGACCGGATTCGACTCCCCGGTGAGCAGCGATTCGTCGAACGAGGAGCGTCCGCTGCGGATGACGCCGTCGGCGGGAACCACCTCGCCGGGACGCACCCGCACCCGGTCGCCGGGGCGAAGCGCGGCGGCCGGTATCCGATCGGTCTCCTCGCCGCGGCCTTCGTCGCCGCGGCCTTCGTCGTCGCGGCCTTCGTCGTTGCGATCGACATCGCCCCGGGCCTGGCCCTCGCGCACCCGGGCTGCGACGAGCGGGGCGGAGCGGGCGAGGGCGCGGATGGCCGCGGAGGTGCGGCGGCGGGCGAGCAGCTCCAGGTAACGGGCGGCGCCGAGCAGGGTGACGAACATCACCACCGAGTCGAACCAGATCTCGCCTTCGCCGGAGACCGTCGCGAAGGCGCTTCCGGCGAAGGCGATGGAGAGGCCGAGCGCCACCGGCACGTCCATCGTCAGGCGCCTCGCGCGCAGTGCCGCGGCGGCGCCGGTGAAGAAGGCGCGTCCCGGCCACACCAGCACCGGGACCGTGAGCCCCATCGCGAGCCACCGGAAGAGCTGCTCCAGGCCGGGGTCCATGCCGCCGTCGCCGCTCGCGTAGAGCGCGATGCTGAGCAGCATCACCTGCATCCCGAACAGCGCGGAGATGCCGAGCCCCCGGATGCGGGCGCGGCGCTCCGACTCGATGGCCGCTTCCTCGGCGTGCACGGTGTACGGGGCCGCGCGATATCCCGCCCTGGCGAGGGTTTCGAGCAGGGTGTAGAGGCGGGTGGTGCTGGTGTCGAACCGCACCGCGGCGCGGCGCAGGGGGAAGTCGACGGAGGCGGCGGCTACCCCGGGGACGGAGGCGAGGAGGCGCTCGACCAGCCACGCGCAGCCGGCGCAGCGCATGCCTTCCACGGTGAGGGTGACGGTGCGGTCGCCAAGCTCGCGCCCGGTTTCCGCATGAGCAGCTCCAGAAGGCGGTGAAGCTCCCGGGGTGTGGTCGCCGGGTTCGCGCCCGGTTTCCGCATGACCGTCGCCGTCGTCGCCGCCGCGCCGCAGCAGGGACGCTTCGACCTCGGGTACGCGCCATGCGTCCAGCTCCGCTCGGTGGCGAGGGTCGGCGGTGGTCGCGCCTTGCGCGTCGGGGTGGGTGCGCAGCTCGTACCATGCGTCCAGCCCGGCGTTCGCGATGGTTCGGGTCGCGATGCGGCAGGCGTCGCCGCACACGCGCACGTCGCGTCCCGACACGACGACGGTCGGCGACCGGAGGCCGAGGGGTGCGCCGCAGTGATGGCAGCCGGCCGGCGCCGGATCTTCACTGGCGGAAAGGACTTTCGCGCTCAAGGGTACGGCCTGCTCGAGGTCGGCGGGCTGCGCAGCCCGGCATCCCGGCGGCGAGTATCGTGCAGTTCCTCGTGGCGGTACAAATCGCGTTGCGGACGGCCGGCGCCACCGTGCGATGCGGCGGCCGGTCCGCGAGGGCGGCGGACTCAGGGCTTCGGCCGGCCGTCGGGGTACAGCACCCTCCTCGGCCAGTCGGCGGGCGGTCGGACCCGGTCCTCGTCGAAGGGCCGGTCGTCGCGTACCCAGTCCACCACGTCGCCGTTCAGAGAGCCGTCGCTGAGCGTCGGGGTGTGCCCGGTGTCGGGCACGTGAATCACGGAAAGACCGTCATGGCCGCGCATCCTCTCGATGGTCGCGTCCGACATGGCGTCGCTCAGCATGCCGTGGAGGAGCAGGACGGGACACCTCACCCCGGCCCAGTCGCTCCAGAGATCGAGGCTGTTCCGGGCCTCGTCGCGGTAGGCGAGCAGGGCGCGCAGGTCGTGCCGGTAGACGCGGCCCCCTTCCTCCTCCGACCAGCGGGTCTTGTGATGGGCGGCGTGGAGCAGGACCGCGTCCGGCGCCGGCCCGGACGGCCTGGCCGCCGCGCCGGTACGGCGGAACACCTCCGCGGGGTCGCGGAACACGTAGTGCCGCGCCACCGCCCTCGCCCGGCGCGCCCGGCGCTCGGCGGGGATCCAGGGACCGCTGTCGTTGAGCACGATCCGGCGCACGCGCTCCGGGCGCCGCGTCGCGAACCGGATGGCGGTCGATCCGCCCAGAGAGGATCCGAGCAGGGTGCAGGACGCGAGCCCGAGGTGGTCCACGAGCTGCGCAAGCTGCTCGACGTAGCTCTCCAGGTGGTAATCGGACAGCTCCGCGAGCCAGCCGCTGCGCCCGCGTCCCGCGAGGTCCAGGCCGATGACCCGCAACGCGGGCGCCGCGTCCAGGGCCAGGAAGTCGAAGCGCCGGGCGACGTTGGTCAGTCCGCCGATGGCGATCACCGGCTCTCCGCCTCCGCCGGGATCGGAATAGGCGAGCCGCACCGGACAGGGCTTCCCGACGCCGGTGTCCGGATCCTGGAGACGCACGGGGTGCTCGTAGGTGAAGCTGCGCATCGGCGGGCAGGCGCCGAGCCCGGCCGCGGCCGCCTCGATCAGGGCGTCGTAGGCGGCCCAGTCCAGCTCTTCCACCGGCGGCGATCCGAGCGCCGCGTACCGGTGGCGCAAGGCGGTGTCGGCCCGGTACGCGGCGGACCCCTCGCCGCTCGCCGAACCGGGAGGTGCGCTCATGCCGGGGCGGCGGCGTCCGCGGCCTTCATCGCGGCACGCCGTTCGCCGCCGGCCCGGGGGACGTGCTCATGCCGCGGCCCGCTGGATCAGGGTGATGCGGTTGCGGCCGTCGCGCCGCTCGTAGGCAACCTCGTCCATGAGCGATTTCACGAAGTACACGCCCAGTCCACCGATCCGGCGCCCCTCCACGCCGGCTTCCAGGTCCGGCTCGGGCGCCGCGGAGAACGGATCGAACGCGATCCCGTCGTCCTCCAGGACCACCACGAGCGCCCCGTCCTCCTCGGTCAGGGTGACGAGGATCTCGTGTTCTTCGCGATCCCGGTAGCCGTAGCTGACGATGTTCGTGATCAGCTCGTCGAGCGAGAGCGTGGCGTTCATGATCCACTTCATCGGCCAGCCGCGGGACTCACCGTGCGTCTCGATTGCCTCGGCGGCGCGGGTGAGCTCCGCGAGGTCGTTCTTCAGGGTCAGGGTCAGGGCAGGGGCGGGCATGGTCTTTCGCGGCCGGAGCGGATCGCCGTCGTCGTCCCGGCCGCCCGGGGTCAGGCGGTACCGTCCGCGTCGCCGGCGTCGCCTCCGGCAGGGTCCGGGGAGGGCTCCGCCGCCTCACGTTGCGCCGCGCCCTTGAAGCGCAGAACGACGCAGGTGATGTCGTCGAACTGGGGGGCCTCGCCGGCGAATTCCTCGACCGCCGCAACGATGTCCGCCGTGTCCTGCACGGCTCCCTGATCGTCGGGAAGGCCGCGGGCGGCGTCGAGCAACCGCCGGTCGCCGAACGCCTCGTCGTCGGCGTTGAACGCCTCGGTCACGCCATCGGTGAACAGGATCAGCCGCGCCCCGGGCTCCAGGTCCACCGAGGCGTCGGCGTAGTCGAGCCCGTCGAACATGCCGAGCGCGATGCCGCCGGTCGTCTCCAGCGGGTGCACGCCCTGGCGGTCGGACAGGACCAGCACCGGAGGATTGTGGCCGCCGTTGGCGTAGGTGCAGCGCCCGGTGCGCTCGTTCAGCACCGCGTAGAAGACGGTCACGAACAGTTCCTCGGCGTTGTTCCGCTCCAGGAAGTCGTTGACCCCCGCGAGCAACTCGCCCGGCGCGTTCACGTGCCGCATCGCGGCGGCCCGCATCAGCGTGCGGGCCATCACCATGAACAGGGCGGCCGGCACGCCCTTGCCGGACACGTCGGCGACCACCACTCCGAGATGATCCCGATCGAGGCGGAAGTAGTCGTAGAAGTCGCCCCCGATCTCCTTCGCCGGCTTCATGAAGCCGGCCATCTCGATGATCCCGGACGCCGGCATGGTGTCCGGCAGCAGGGAGAACTGCACGCGGGCGGCGATGTCGAGCTCCTTCTGCAGCGCGATGAAAGCGTTCTTGGCCATCAGCGCCTCGCGCAGGCGCTGGTTCTGGTCCTGCACCCGGTCGGACATCTTCTGGAACGCGAGAGCGGTCATCGCGAGGCTGTCCGACTCCTGGTGGAGGGCGGTCGAGGTGCTGTCGGTCGCCTCCACGATCGACAGCACCCCGCCCTCGCGGCCCGGCGGGTCGCGGACCAGGTGTTCGAGCTGCGCCATCTCCGCGAGCACCGCCTCGCGTTCCTCTTTGTCGAGGGTGTCGGCGAGCTGCGTCATCTTGCGCCGGATGAAGCGCTCCTGGCGGCGGCGCTGGCGCTCGCGCGAGCGGCGGAAGCGGTCGAAGGCGATCAGGTTGGCGCGGAACACGTTCACCGCGCCGGCGATCCGGCCGACTTCGTCCCGGCCGCCGGTGTCCTCGATCCGGGCCTGGAGGTCGCCGTGCGACAGGGCGTTCAGCACCCCCACGCCCTCGGTCAGCGGCGCGAAGGAGCGGGACATGTAGTAGCCGAGGCCGACCAGCATCAGGCCGAGGAAGACGATCGCCGCGCCGGTGGTGAAGCGGCCGACCTGCTCCTGCCGGTGGGCGAATTCCGTCACGTCCTTGACGCTGACCAGACGCGCCACCAGGCTGCCGAGGGCGGCCTTCTGGGGGAGTACCGCGACGGAGTACACGCGGCCGCCGGCCTCGACGGTCTGCAGCGTATCGACTCCGCCGAGATTGACGAGGTCCTTGATGTCCTTCCACAGGTCGCCGGCCGAGCCCGCGATCAGGCGGCCGCGGCGGTTGACGATCAGGACCGAGGACCGGGTCGCCTGCTCCATCTCCCGGATCGCCTCGCCGATGCCGGTCGCGTAGACGCCCATGCCGCCGATACCGGCCGCCTCCGGGGGCGCGCGCAGGGGAATGCCCAGGACGATCGCGACGTTGCGCTGCTTGTCGTTCCCGATGCCGCGAATGCGGGTGGCCTGCAGGACGGCGTCTCGCGCCGCTTCCGGAGCGATGATCGGGCTCTGGAACACGGCGGTCCGCGACGAGTAGGCGAGCGTTCCGTCCGCGTAGAGCACGTCGAAGCGGCTGGCGATCCCCTTGCTGCGAAGCCGCTCGGCGATGCTCGCGCCGAGCCGCTGGACTTCCTCGTGATCGCCGGTGTAGACGGCCCGGTGGAGCTTCTCGTCGTCGGCCGCGATCCATGCCTTGTCCTCCATGCGCAGGATCAGGCTGTCGCCGATCTTTCGCCACAGGGTGGTCCGGTCGGCGAGCGTGGCGCCGGAATACTGCGCCCTGACCAGATCCTCGCGCTGGAACGAGGTCAGCGCGAAGCCGATGCAGATGACGGCCAGCGCGAGGATGACGAGCAGGCTGACCCGGGTGCGCAGCAACACTGTCCTTGCCTCCCGTGTCCGTGTTCCGGCCGCCAGGACTAGTCCTGGCCGCCGGGGCTGGTCTTGAAGTCGGCGATGGCGATCATGTCCATGGGCGGGTACATGCCGATCTCGCGGACGACGTCCATGTTGATCCACAGCTTGTAACGGTCGAGACGCGCCACCGGCACCTTTTCGGGCCGCCGTTTCTCCACCAGGATCCGCTCCGCCTGCAGCGCCGTCAGCTTGCCCAGCGTGTAGTAGTCGGTCACCAGCCCGAACATGGCCCGCGAGCCCTGCAAGGGCGCCTGGGTGGAGGCGAAGGTGGGCAGTCCGGCGGCGATGGCGGCGGCGGTATAGGCATCGGCGTGCCGCGTGAGGAAGGAGTCGGGGCCCATGTACAGGATCTCGGCGCCGTCCTCCGCGGCCTGTCGCACCATGCGGGGGAGCGCGGCCGGGTCCGGCTTTCCGTTTCCGCCCAGCGGTACCGGCAGCTCGATCAGGTCCATGCCCATCCCCGGGGCCGCTTCGCGCAGCTCGGCGACGTTGATGCGCGAGTTGCTCGCGGTCCGATCGTAGATGATCGCGATCGTCCTGAACGGCCGATAGGCCGCGATGGTATTGAGCTGGGTCTCCACCGGCGGCAGGAAGGCGACGCCGGTCACCCGGCGCCCCGGGCTTTCGAAGCTTTCCACGATGCCGGCGGCCTCGGGATACGCCACCAGGGTGAACACCCCCGGGATGTCCCGCACGAAGGCGTCGGGCGTGTCGGTCTCGGCCTTGCCGACGATGCCGGAGGTGGTGCCGGTCCCCCATGTGTAGACGAGGTCGGGGCGCACGCGCTTGATCTCTTCCACCACCGGCGGCGCGTTGGCGCGGTCGATGTTGAGGTTCCGCACCGTCCACTCGAACGGGATGCCGCGCTGGGTGAGGAAGTCCTTGAACCCTTCTTCGACCCGGGTCTCGCCGCGCCAGACCACCGCGAAGATCCTGAACGGGGTGGCCGCGCCGAGGCCGTCCCCGGCCTGGGCCGACGCCGCGCGGGCCGGCAGGCCGGAAGCGGCGGCGCACAGGAGCGCCAGGGCGGCGAGGCGGACGGGACGGCTCACGCGGCTTCCCTCTCCCGCAAGCCGGACGCGGGGCCCGGGAGGCTCATCATGACCGCGTACACGGCGGTGGCCGCGAGCACGATGGCGCCGATGCCGACAATGGCGCCTCGATAGCCGAAGCCGGCGGCGAGCGCACCGGCGACGATCGGCCCGAGGATCATGCCGGCCCGCTCCACCAGCCGGTAGACGCCGATGACCGACGCCCGGCCCAGGTTGCCGTGATGACGGTCGGCCACCTTCTGCACGATGGCGAGCTGCGAGGTGAGCGACAGCGCGTGGCCGACGCCGAGGGCGACGATCGCGATCACCACCGCCCCGGATGCGCCTCCGGCGATGGATTCGGACATGCTCGCGAGGCATCCGAGGCCGGCCAGCGCGCCACCCGCCGCGACGACCGTGGCGTGCCGCCCCGAACGGTCGGCGAACCGGGCCGCGAGCGGCATGACGGCGAGGGTCGACACCCCGTAGAGCATCATCATCCAGCCGATGACGGCCGGCCGGTTCCCGAGTTCGCTCAGGTACAGCGGCACCAGGTAGAACAGGAAGCCGGCCAGGATCAGCTTGCCCGGCACCCCCGCGAACACGGTGACGGCGAGCAGGCGGCGGTCGGAGAGCAACGTCCGCCACTCCGCGCTGCCGATCGCGGCGTGGTGTTGCGCCCGCGTCCCCTCGACGTTCTCCAGCATGGTGTAGATGATCAGCCCCGAGACCGAGGCCAGCCCGGCGGAAATCAGGAACGTCGCCTCGAAGCCGATGCGGTCGGCGAGGATGCCGCCGATGGACGGCCCGCAGATGGTGGCGACGAACACCGCGCCGACGAATACCGCCATGCCCTGGGCGCGGTTGCGCTCGTCGGTGTTCTCCGCGACCCAGGCCTGGGCGGCGATGAAGATCAGCCCGTACCCGACGCCCGAAAGCACGCGCCATGCGATGAAGTCGTAATAGCCTTGGGCCAGGAACGTGCCGGCATAGCCGATCGCCGCGGGCACGATCCCGGCCAGGAACACCCGCCGTGCCCCGAAACGGTCGGCGAGTCCGCCGCCGAGCGGAACCATGATCGCCGCCGCCAGCATGAACAGGGCGATCGGCAAGCCGATCAGCAGCTCGTCCGACACCACCGCGTCCACCGGACCGAGCCGGTCCACGAACAGGGGCAGGAACGAACGGGGCAGCTCCTCGGCGAACATGAACAGGAACAGGGGGGCGCGGATCTGCATGGCGTTGCGGGGGCGCAGCTCGGCGCCGCCGGTGAAGCGGTAGCGGTCGTCGATCCGGCGGCACGTCTCCCGGATCCGGCGGGCAAGGCCCTTGTCGATCTGGGCGTCCTCGATCTCGCGGGCTTCGAACCGGAAGTCCTCGTAGCGCTGCCGCAGGCCTCGCAGGGCGTGGTTGAGGGCGGCGGCGAGATCGCCGATCTCGTCGCGCGCCCGCACCGCGAGATGGTTGCGGAAGACGCCCCGCGCGCCGTTCGCCAGCATCGTTTCGATGAACTCCAGCGGTCCGGAGACCCGCACGCTGATGAAGAACATCAGGAATTCCAGCGTCACGAGCAGGGTGACGACGATGACGGTGACGACTTCATAGAGGATCTCGGACAGGCGCCCCCGCACGTACTCGCTGCCGACGCCGACGTGCAGCATGGCGGCGGTCCGGCCGCCGGCGGCGATCGGGAAGGCGCCGTTGATGAAGCCCGCGACCTCGGTCTTGAAGCCCTCTTCGACCCCGGCGCCGGGCAGGCCGGCTCCGACGCGCTCCAGCGTCCCGGACGGAAGCCCGCGCGCGAACAGCACTTCGGCGGCGGCATCGCTCATGATCAGGTATTCGACATCCGCGTTGGAGTCCAGGATCTTGTCGAGGAAGGGCTCCATTCCCACCAGCTCGCCCGGCGGAATGCCGAGATCGTCCACCGCGTATCCAATCTGCTTGGCGACGGCGCGGCCCACCGCGTTCGTCTTCTGCGTGAGCTGGGGCTCGAGCGTCCGCTCGAAACCGGCCACCGCGAACCACGCGACGACGATCTGGCCGATCAGCAGCACCACGGCCGCGAGCAGCACCATCCGGCCGAGGATGCCGCGAGTCCTGGCGATCCCCCCCCACGTGCCGGTGGGAGCGGGCGCCGGGGCCTCGGGAGTCTCCGGACGGGCGCTCATACCGCCTCTTCTTCGTCCAGCCGCCGGATCTCCCCGATGGCGGCATCCATGGCGTCGCGGGCGTCGTGCGCGGTGGCGGCGAAGGCGGCGAACTCCGGATGCTCGGCCAGAGTCGGGTCGGGCGCGCTTGCGTCGCGGCGCCGGTCCGCCACCTCGTCCATGGATCCGCGCAGGCCCCGCAACTCGCCGCGCAGGCCCCGCAGCAGGACCAGGGCGCCGAGGATGCTGAACGGAGTCATGGCCAGCACCACCACCGCGCCGTTGATCAGCAGGCGCTTCGTCTGATCGGCCACGGTGTCGTCGAAGAACTGCCGGGAATAGCGAAGCGCGAGCGAGCCCACGTCCCGCCCGAGGTTGTCCCGCAACCGCACCCCGACCACGCCGGCGTCGCGCTCGAGGTGGGACCACACCCGTCCGTCCCGGCTCGCGCTCCACGCGCGTACCCACTCCTCGGCGACGAGGTCCTCGACGAAGCTGGGGTCGGTGCCGAACAGCACGGTGCCGGTCTCGTCGAAGACCTCGATGGAGAGGATCTGGTCGTCGGTCCGCAGGTATTCGTCCAGCTTCTCGGACACGTCCGGAAGGTCGGCAAGCTCGATGCCGAAATCCATCTGCGTCTCGATGCGCTGGCGGACGTCGTTCAGCTCGAACTCGAACCGCGAGGTGAGGAAGTTCGCGAGCGTGCGCTCGAACATGTGCATGCTCAGCATGGCCGTCATGGCCACCCCCGCCCCCAGGATCACCACCAGTGCCAGTGTGATCCTCGTGGCCAGCCCGAAGTTCATGTCGGCGCCCTTCTCCCCGTCATGTGCCGTGACCCCGCGATGATGCGCCGAGCATCGGGGAAAGAGGGGAGCCTGGCCCGGCCGGCGGGCGCCGGGGCCGGCCGGCGGCGGGAGCGCCGTCGGACAGACGTTCGATCACCGTCCCGATCTCGCGGCATCGGCTTTCCGTCTCCGGGTCGTTCATGGGAGAGTGTATCCGTCATCGGCGGTCGAAACGAACCCCGTGCCGCACGGCGGCGCAGGCTCGCCGGGCTCGGGTCTCGAACCCGGCGGGGGCGCCGAAGTCGAGCTCGACCCCGGGTCCGGGCCGCAGCCGGTACGGGATCGGGCGGAACGGCGAACCCGGCGAGGCCCGGCGCAACCGGCGCCCCTGTCCGGCCGGCTCCGGATTTGCGCTACCCTCGCCGGCGACATGGCGGACGGGGCGGGCTCGAAGCAATGACGAACGTATTCATCGACGGGCAGGCGGGTACGACCGGGCTCCGGATCCGCGAACGGCTGGCGGGGCGCGAGGACGTCACGCTCCTCGAGATCCCGGAGTCTTCGCGCAAGGACCCGGAGGCGCGCCGCCGCTGCCTCAACGATGCCGACGTCGTGATCCTGTGCCTCCCCGACGACGCCGCGCACGAGGCGGTCCGGCTCGTTTCGAGCAGCCACGTGCGGGTGCTCGATGCGAGCACCGCCCACCGCGTCGCGGACGGCTGGGTCTACGGGCTGCCCGAGCTCGACGCGGACCGGCGCGAGAGGATCCGCAACGCGGCCCGGGTCGGCAATCCGGGCTGCTATCCCACCGGCTTCGTGCTCCTGACGCGGCCCCTGGTCGATGCCGGCATCGTGCCCGGCGACGCGCGCCTCACATGCCATGCGGTGTCGGGATACACCGGCGGCGGCCGGCGGCTCATCGAGCGCTACGAGGCGCGCGGCGCCGGGCACCCGGAATCGCTCTGGCACGTGAGGCCGTACGCGCTCGGCCTGGACCACAAGCACCTGCCGGAGATGGCGCGGTACTCCGGGCTCGAACGGGCGCCGGTGTTCTCGCCGATGGTCGGGCACTTCGCGCAGGGGATGCTCGTCATGGTGCCGCTGCACACGGACACGCTGGGGCAGGGCGCCACCGTCGAGTCGGTGCACGCATGCCTGGAGGCGCGGTATCGCGAGGAGCCCTGCGTCGAAGTGTTGCCGCCCGGGGCCGGCGGCGCTCCGGACTCCGGTTTCCTCGATCCGCTCGGCGCCAACGGCACGGACCGGGTCGACCTCTTCGTCTGCGGCAACGACGCCCGGATCATGCTCGTCGCGCGTCTCGACAACCTCGGCAAGGGAGCGTCGGGCGCCGCGGTCCAGAACCTGAACATCATGACCGGAGCGGAGGAGCTCTCCGGACTCGTGCTCTGAACGGCGCCGCGGCCTCCGCGCCGTCGGCTCCGGCTCCGGCCGGATGCACGGGTGTGCACGCGGCTCGTTCGCCATTCCATTCCATCGGTGGACATCGACATGACAGGAACCATTCCGGGGACCGGTCACCGCCTCCCGTCGGTGAAGTCGTGAACGCCGCGGCGAAGCGTCGCGTCGCGCCGTTTCCCCGGCGCCGTCGGACGTGAGCGCGCGCCCGGTGCCGCCGAGCGGCGGGCCGCCCGCGCCGAACGTCCTGAAGGGTATCGGCTTCATGGTGCTGGCGGGCGTGTTCTTCGGGGGAATGAGCGTTGCGGTGCGGCACGTCACGCAGTCGATCCATCCGTTCGAAGCGGCGTTCTTCCGGAACTTCTTCGGACTCCTGGTCCTCGCGCCGAGCTTCATCCTCCACGGCTGGCGCCCGCTTCGCACCCGGCGTCCGGGACTGCACTTCCTTCGCGCCGCCCTCAACGTGGTCGCGATGCTCGCCTTCTTCTACGCGCTCAGCATCACCCCGATCGCTCTCGCCCAGGCCCTCGGGTTCACCGCCCCGCTGTTCGCCGCCCTGCTCGCGGTCCTGCTCCTCGGGGAGCGGATACGGATACGCCGGATCACCGCGATCGCGGTCGGGTTCGCCGGCGCGCTGCTGGTCCTGCGGCCCGGGGTGCAGCCGGTCGAGCTCGGACCCGTCCTCGTGCTCGCGTCGTCCGCGGTGTGGGGCTGCACCGTCGTCGTCATCAAGTTCCTGTCGCGCACCGATTCGGCGGTCACCATCACCGCGTACATGGTGCTGATGATGAGCCCGATGACGCTGGCCGCCGCGCTCTTCGTATGGACGTGGCCGAGCGCCGGCGAGCTCGCGGTGCTGGTGGGGATCGGGGTCTCGGGCACCGTCGCGCAGATGTGCATGACGCAGGCACTGAGGCTCGCGGAGGCGACGGTGGTGCTTCCGTTCGACTTCAGCAAGCTCGTATGGGGGACGCTGTTCGCGTGGCTGGCGTTCGGCGAGGTGATCGACGCGTGGACGTTCGCGGGGGCGGTCGTGATCTTCTCCGGCGGTCTCTACATCGCATACCGCGAGCGGCAGCTCGCGGGCCGGGACCGGGCGCCGGACACGGACACGGACAACGGGGGTCGGGACCGGACCTCGGGGTAGCGAGGGCACCAGCGGGCCGCGAGCCGGCGGGACCGGGACCGGACGCCGGGAATCGGGTCACGGGAGTCGGCGCTCCGGGTGTACGGGGCGGCGTTTCCGGCGTTCAAGGTGGACGGCGCTTCGATCGCGCCGCTCCCGGCGTGCGGGGCGGCGTTCCCCGTTTCCCCGCCGGCGCCCCGCGGGCACCATTGCGGCCGGGACCGGCGGACGAGGAGGCATCGGGATGGCGGATCGCGAGAGCGGCGTGGTCGTGGTGGGGGCCGGCAATGCGGCGATGTGCGCCGCGCTGGCCGCGCGCGAGCAGGGCGCGCAAGTGGTGATGCTGGAGGCGGCGCCCGAGGCCGAGAGCGGGGGGAACAGCCGCTATACCGCGGGCGCGATGCGGGTGGCGTTCGACGGCGTGGAGGATCTCGTCAAGGTGATGGACCTCTCCGCGCGGGAGATCGAGAGCACCGACTTCGGGCGCTACACGCGCGCGCAGTACTACGACGACATGGCGCGCGTCACCCGCTTCCGCTGCCATCCGGACCTGGTCGAGACCCTGATCGAGAACAGCCTCGACACCATGGTGTGGATGCGGAGCAAGGGGGTCCGCTTCCAGCCCTCGTACGGCCGCCAGGCGTTCCGGGTCGACGGGCGCTTCCGGTTCTGGGGCGGGCTCGCGGTGGAGACCTGGGGCGGCGGCCCCGGGCTCGTCGAGAGCCTCGGGAAGCGCTGCGAACGCGAGGGCGTCGGGATCCTCTACGGCTCGCGCGCGGTGTCGCTCATCGAAGAGGGCGGCGCGGTGCGGGGAGTCGTGGCGCGGGGCGCGGGCGAGGCGTTCGCGGTGCGCGGGCGCGCCGTCGTGCTCGCGTGCGGCGGCTTCGAGTCGAATGCCGAGTGGCGCACCCGCTACCTCGGCCCCGGCTGGGACCTCGCGAGGGTGCGGGGCACGCGGTTCAATGCCGGCGACGGGATCCGCATGGCCCTCGAAGCCGGCGCGATGTCGTACGGGAACTGGTCGGGCTGCCATTCCGTGGGGTGGGATCGAAACGCCCCGGAGTTCGGAGACCTCTCGGTCGGCGACGGCTTCCAGAAGCACAGCTATCCGTTCGGCATCATGGTGAACGCACACGGCGAACGCTTCGTCGACGAGGGGGCGGACTTCCGCAACTACACCTACGCGAAGTACGGCCGCGCGGTGCTGGAGCAGCCGGGGCAGTTCGCATGGCAGGTGTTCGACGCAAAGGTGGCGCATCTGCTGCGCGACGAGTACCGGATCCGCGAGGTCACGAAGGTGGCCGCCGACTCGATCGAAGGGCTGGCCGGAAAGCTCGACGACGTCGATCCGGCCGGGTTTCTCCGTACCGTGAAGGCGTACAACGCCGCGGTGCGCACCGATGTCGGGTTCGATCCGGCGGTCAGGGACGGGCGCCGCACCGAGGGGCTCGAGGTGCCGAAGTCGAACTGGGCGCAGACCCTCGACACTCCCCCGTTCGAGGCCTACGCCGTCACCTGCGGCATCACGTTCACGTTCGGAGGACTCAGGGTCGACACCCGGGGGCGTATCCTCGACACGGGAGAGCGGCCGATCCCCGGGCTATACGGCGCCGGAGAGCTGGTCGGCGGACTGTTCTACTTCAACTACCCCGGGGGCACGGGGCTGATGTCGGGCTCGGTGTTCGGGCGGATCGCGGGCGGGTCCGCCGCGGCGCATGCGGCGGAGCGCCGGGAGACGGACCCGCCGCGGACGAACGGCCGGTAATGGCGTCCGAGCCGCGACTTCCGACGACGGGGCGGAACCGGAAGCGGCCCGGAAGCCCGCGGTTCGCACACCGCTCGCACCCGTTGCGCGCGCACCTGCGCGAGACCCTGCGCCTCGCCGTTCCCGTCATGCTCGCCCGGCTCGGGGTGTTGACGATCGTCACCATGGACACCGCCATGAGCGGCCATGCGTCGGGAGACGATCTCGCCTGGTACGCGGTCGCCATCGCACCGCAGATCCCCTTGCTGCTCGTGGGGATCGGGCTGCTGATGGGCACCATCGTGATGACCGCCCAGGCCATGGGAGCCGGCAGCCCGGGGCGCTGCGGCGCGATCTGGCGCACCGCCCTCGCGCATGCGGCCGTGGCCGGTACGGCGATGGCGATCGCATGCGCGTTCGGGGAGTCGTTCCTGCTCGCGGCCGGGCAGGCCGGGGACATCGCGGCCGGCGGCGGCCGCGTCCTGGCCGCGATCGGGTTCGGACTTCCGGGGCTGCTGCTGTACGTGGCGACGAGCTTCTTTCTCGAGGGTATCGGCCGCCCGGTTCCGGGGATGGTGATCATCATCGGCGCGAACGTCCTGAACGTCGGCCTCAACTGGCTGCTGATCTTCGGCCACGGCGGGTTCCCGGCCCTGGGCGCGGAGGGTGCCGCGATCGCATCGAGTATCGTTCGCTGGTGCATGTTCGCCGCCGCCGCGCTGTACGTGCTCCGCAGGGTCGACTCCCGGCGCTTCGGCATCTCGGCCGCGAGCGATCCGGCCGATCGTCTCGGTCCGCGCATGCGCCGGCTCGGGCTGCCGATGGGGATCGCGCACGGACTGGAAGCGAGCGCGTTCGCGGCGATGACCCTGATCGCCGGCCGGCTCGGCGCCATCGAGGTCGGCGGCTACACGATCCCGATGAACCTCCTCGCTCTCGCGTTCATGGGCGCGATCGGGCTCTCCACCGCGGCCAGCGTCCGGGTCGGGAACGCCGTGGGCCGCGGAGACCCGGCCGGCGTGCGCTGGGCCGGATGGGCCGCGGTCGGGGTGGCCGTCGTCTACCTGGCGGTGGTCGCGGTGGTCTTCGGCCTCGTGCCGACCTGGCTCGCGGCGTTGTACACGTCCGATGCGGCGGTGCTCGCGGTCGCCGCGCCCGCGATAGTGGTGTGCGCGATCGCGGCGATCCCGGATGGCGTGCAGGGGGTGCTCATGGGCGCGCTTCGCGGCGCGTCGGACACCTGGCCCGCGACCTGGCTGTACGTCTTCTCGTTCTGGATCGTCATGGTTCCGCTCGGCTACTGGCTCGCGGTGCATCGGACGATGGGCGCGGTCGGCCTGATGGCGGCGGTCGTGGTCGGCGCGAGCGTCGCCGCCGTGCTGCTCGGCTGGCGCTTCCGGCTGGTGTCGGCCCGCGCGGTCCGGCGGGTGTAGCCGCCGTATTCCACCGATTCACGGCCGTGGCCGCGGGTCCGGCGGGGCGGCATCGGCCGCGTCGAACGCGGCCGGGGAGATCGACGCACCGTCGAGTACGTCCGCACGCCCCGGCACGCGTTCGCCTTGCCGCTCCCGGCCGCTCCCGCCTCTCGTTGCGCGAATCGGTGAAACATGGCGGCCGGGGCTGGCGCCCGTGGCGGTCCGACCGGTCCCCGAAGTACCCGGGGGCGCGGCGTGGGACCGGCCCGCGAGCCGGGATGCCGCTCAGGTGATTCAGGGGGTTGGTGGTTCAGGAGGGTTGGTGATTCAGGAGGGTTGGTGATTCAGGGGTCGGGGACCCGGTCCTTCAAGGATCGTCATCTTGCCCGGCGCCTTCGCCGGCGGGGGTGGAGCCTCCACCGCTGGACTCGCCCTCATCGCCGCCGCTCCCGGCCTCTTCCCCTCCGGACCCTACGGAGTAGCTCTCCCGCGGCTCCCGGACTTCACCGCCGGCGCTCAGCTCCGGCGCGGCGGGTCGTACCGTGAAGCGTTCCGGTTCACAGATCCGTTCGACGACCCCCTGCAGCCGGCCCACCTCCTGGTGGAGCGCGACGATCTGCCCCCCGTACACACCGAACCTGTCTTCCATCTTCCTCTCCAGGCGAAGCCGGTCTTCCCGGGCCTGCTCGAACCCTTGCCGCATCTCGGTCCTGAGCTCCGCGAACTGCCGTTGTACTCCATTGAACTGTCCTTGTACCCCATCGAACTGCTGTTGCACTCCATCGAACCGCTGTTGTACTCCATCGAACTGCTGCTGCACTCCATCGAACTGCCGTTGGGTATCGGCCTTGGCCTCGGCGAACTGCTGTTGCACTTCATCGAACCGCCGTTGGGTATCGGCCTTGGCCTCGGCGAACCGCCGATCCACCTCATCGAACCGTCGGTCCATCTCACCGAACCGCCGGTCCATCTGCCGGTCCATGTGCCGCAGCATCCAGGCTGCGAACGCGCCGTAGGAGGCGACGATGCTGAACACCGTCGCGATCAGTTGAGTCGTGGGGGTCATCTGCCGCGGCTTCCCCGTATCGGTGCCCGTGGTCCGGTGTTCATGGTCATGACGCCCTCCGCTCGCGATACCGGCTCCGCCCGCCCCGCCGCCGGGGACCGGAACCTCCGGCTTCGTCCACGTCAACCCTATCCCAGCCCCGAGAGGATGGAAACAGGCTCGAAGGCACGCTCCATGTCAGCCTGCGGCGCTCCGGTTGCAGGCCCGAGGCTCGTTTCCGGGTCACGCGGGAGACGCCGGGTGCGTTTCCGGCGCCTGGCCGGCTGCGCTCCGGGCGGTCCGGATCCTCGTTCCGGCCTTCGCCGCGTGCGGGCGATGTAGTGGTCCCCGTTACGGGGAGGTGGAGGTGCGTTGTGACACGCGGGGCGGGCCGGGCGATAATCGCGGCGGACTGCCGGGTCCGTCCGCGGGCCGGCACGAACGAGGGTGGGCGCCATGACCCGATCCGCCATGCCGCTTTCGCGCTTCACGGTGCTCGACCTCGCCCGGGTGCGGGCGGTCTCCACCGTGGTGCGCCGGTTCGCGGACCGGAGGATTGGCGCCATCGAGGTCGAGGCGCCCGGGATCGCCGGCGGGATCGCCGGCATGCGAGCGAGGAACGCCACATGAACGCGTCCGCGGCGCAGGTGACGCCGGTGCCGGTCTCCACCGGCCGGATCGTTGCCGGGAAGGCGCAAGGGGTCGGATATCTCGGGCTCAACCAGCCCGGGAAGCACAATGCGATCTCCTATGCGATGTGGGTGGCCATCGCCGAGGTCATGGAGTCGTTCCGCGCCGACGACGAGGTCCGGGTGGTGGTGATGTCGGGGGAGGGCGGGCGCGCGTTCTCGGCCGGAGCGGACATCTCCGAGTTCTCGGAGAACCGCGGCACCGAGGAACAGATCGCGGTCTACGACGCGGCGGGCCGCGCCGCGTACGACGCGATCACGCACCTCCCGAAGCCGGTCATCGCGCGGATCGAGGGCTACTGCGTGGGCGGCGGGCTCGCCGTCGCGCTGTGCGCGGACCTCCGCATCGCGACCGAGGACTCCAGGTTCGGGATCCCGGCCGCGAGGCTCGGCGTCGGCTACTCGCACGCGGGCCTGCGTCCGCTCGTCGACCTCGTCGGACCGAGCTTCGCGAAGGAGATCCTGTTCACCGCCAGACGGTTCACCGCGTCCGAGGCGCTGCGAATGGGACTCGTGAACCGGGTCGTGCCGCGCGAGGAGATCGCCGTCTTCGTCGAGGACTATGCGCGGACGATCGCGGCCAACGCGCCGCTCACCGTGAAGGCATGCAAGACGGTGGTGGCGGAACTCGCCAGGGACCCCGCCGATCGCGACCTCGCGCTGTGCGAGGAGGCGGTCGGCGCCTGCTTCGCGAGCGAGGACTACAAGGAAGGGCGGACCGCGTTCATGGAGAAGCGCAAGCCCCGGTTCACGGGGCGCTGAGGCATCGGACGAGGCGGGACATCGGACATGGTGCGCCCGCGCGGACGCCGCGGGGAGGTGCGCACGGTCGATGCGGACCACACTCGCGGTGGGCATGGTGCGTTCAGGGCGTTCGTACGGACGCCGCGCACCGAAAGGTGGAGCCGGAACGGGAGGACGGGAACATGACGGACGCGAATCGGCTGCGGGACCCCGACTACCGCCCGCCGCTCGGCGAGGCGGTGCCGCTCGGCATTCAGCACGTGCTGGCGATGTTCGCGGGAAACATCACCGTGCCCCTGATCATCGCGCTCGCCGCCGGACCGCAGTACATCTCCGTGCTGGTCCAGATCGCGTTGCTCGCCGCGGGCGTCGCCACCCTCGTCCAGACCGTCGGGATCGGCCCCGTCGGCGCCCGGCTACCCGTCGTCCAGGGCACGAGCTTCGCCTACATCGGCATTCTGACGACGGCCATCAAGGGCGGCGCCACCCTCGCCGCCGTCTTCGGCGCAAGTCTGGTCGCCGGGCTGTTCCAGATGGTGCTGGGCTATTTCATCCCGCAGATCCGGAAGTTCATCCCCACTCTCGTGTCCGGGGTGGTGGTGATGACGATCGGCTTCACCCTCCTGCCGGTCGGCATCAAGTACTCGGCGGGCTGCGGCGCCTATCCGGCCGGCTTCTGCCGGGAGGCGGGCTTCGGCGACGGGTCCAACTGGGCGCTGGCGCTGTTCGTGATCGTCGCCATCCTGCTGTTCCGCCGCTTCGGACGCGGCATCTGGTCCAGCGCGTCGGTGTTCGCCGGTCTGGTGATCGGCTACCTGGTGGCCATTCCCGCCGGCAAGATGGACCCGAAGCAGGCGGCCAGCATCGCCGATGCGGACTGGATCGGGTTGCCGGGACAATGGTTCGGCCTCGAATTCTCGACGCCGACGGCCATCGGCCTCATCGGGCTGATGATCGTCATGGCGTTCATCACCACCGTGGAGACGGTCGGCGACATCTCGGGCATCACCATGGGCGGGGCGAACCGGGAGCCGACCGACCGGGAGCTGAAGGGCGGCATCATGGCGGACGGGCTCGGCTCGGCCGTGGTCGCCCTCTTCGGCGGACTGCCGAACACCTCCTACAGCCAGAACGTCGGGCTCGTCTCCTTCACCGGGGTGATGAGCCGGCACGTGGTCACCATCGGCGCGGTATTCCTGCTCCTGTGCGGCTTCATCCCCAAGCTCGCGGCGATCATCGCGGCGATGCCGCAGCCGGTGCTGGGCGGGGCGGCGATCGTCATGTTCGGCCTCATCGTCTCGGCGGGGCTCAAGCTCGTGGCGCAGTTCGGGCTCAACACCCGGAACATGCTGATCGCCGCGGTCTCGCTCGGTCTCGGCATGGGCCTGTGGCAGGTGCAGCAGCTCGCGGACGCGGCAGGATTCGGACCGCTGCCGACCGACCTGCTGCCGTCGTGGTCCGTCCCCCTGCTCGTCTCGGGCATCGTGGTCTCGGGAGTGGCCGCCGCCGTCCTCAACGCCCTGCTCCCCGAGGAAGCGTCCGACTGAGGGGGTTCTCCGCGGTTCGCTCGTTCGGCGCGGGCGCTGCGAGGGGGGACGGCGCAGGCGGCGGTCGCCGCGCCGCCGTCCGGCCCGGCCTCATTCCGCGGGCAGATCCGCGTACACCCGATCCGACTCGATGCGCACCGACGCCAAGGCGCGGGCGAGCGCCTCGGGGCTCTCTTCGGCCGCGTCCGACAGCTCCTTCAGCCAGTGGCGGTACATCATGGATACCTTGTCGGCACGGACCGAGTACTCGTCCCCGGGGGCCGGGATCTCCGGGGGGTCCTGGGCCTCGATCACCGGCAGATCCTCCGCCAGCGCGATGTCCTGGAAGTCGAGATGCGGGCGGTCGTCGCCGTCGCGGTCGGCGGTGCGACAGGTGAACCAGAAGCTGCGGCACACCCCGGACTCGACCGGCGACGCCGCCATCCACAAGTGGCTGCGCTCGCCGTCGGGAAAGAAGAATTCGAGGTCCACCGTGAACGGCATCCAGATACGGTAGTCGGTCGGCGCCATGAGGGCGACGTCGGGCAGCTTCATGTCCGGCGAAGGGATGAACCGGAACCGCAGCTCGCCGTTCAGGCGGTCGATGTCCGCCACCGGCACCACCGTGCAGCGCCGGTCCCCCAAGGTGCCGTCATGGACGAAGGGGAAGTGCGACAGGTCCACGAAGTTCTCGAGCCGGCGCGCGGCCGACGTCGGCCAAGTATAAGGTTCGCCCTGAACGCAGCGGAACGCCTCGTCTCCCCAGGCCGGACAGCCCGGGATCACGGTATCGGCGGAGGAGTCCAGCCGCACCCAGACCAGATCCCAGGCGAGAGCGGCGTCGTAGCTCCGCAGCCGGCAGTCGTGCGGTATCTCGCGGCCGGGCATGGCGGGCCTTTCCCGGCAGGCCCCATCCGCCCCGAACAGCCAGCCGTGATAGGCGCACCGCAGCCCTCCCGCCTCGATACGCCCTATGGACAGCTTCGTCGAACGATGGATGCACCGGTCCGGAAAGGCCGCGATCGTTCCCTCGATCCCGGCGATGACGAGCGGCTCCCCGAGCAGCTTCACGGAGACCGGCCGGCCGTCGGCTGCTGCGGCGTGCAGCTCGCCGAGCGTACACACGGGGTGCCAGAAGTACCGCCATGCCGCGTCGTTCAGCCAGGTCCTGTTCATCGAGCGCCTCCGTACCGGCCCCGTTCCGCGCCGGTGCGAAGATTATCCGGATCTCGACGGTCCCGGGATCGGACTCGCTCCCGATACCGCCGGTGCCGGAGGAGGCCGAAGCCTTCGTGAAGGGCCATCGTTCCGTGTATCCGGCGCATCGGCGCCGGGGCCGCGTACTCGCGTCTCGGCTCGAAACGAGGGTTGAAACGGGAATCGGGGGCTCCGGGCGGTGGATGCGCCGCGGTCTCCGTCGTCCCGGCGCAAGCACGAGCGCTCGAAGCGCCGGGGCACCTCGCCACGCATGGCATACGGCTCCCGGTACAGCGTGTGCATCCACACGAATCCGGACCGCATGCGAACAAGGAATCGAACAGATACGAAGAGAGCCTTGACAGGACCCCACACGAACTCGGCCCTGATTTTCGGGGAACGACAAGGATGCCGTGAGCCGGTACACGTCCTCGTTTTTTGACAACGGAACGGTAACCAGTACGATTCAGGAATCAACGAAGAGAGACCGGGAGACGGCTCCTCGCGAGGGGAGAGCATGGGGCCGGAAAGCGTCAGTTCCGTCCACGCTTTCGGGTACACCCGGCCCCCGGAGCGCTGGAGCCAATGCGCCAAGTCGTGCCGGGAGACACGCCGCGGGCGCGACGGGCATCAAGCCGGGCGAGGCGAACCGCAGGACTCGCGCACACGGTGGGTGGGGTAGATCGGCGAGACGGCGCCACCGTGCAACATCGGGCGCTCACCCGCGAAACACGAGCGCGGCGGCAGCGGCGGAGAAGACCGACCGGTCCTGCAGGAATCCCCGCCAAGTACATCCGGTACACTGGCGAAGACACGAACGGAGGTGGTTGCAATGAAGATGCACACACCAGAGAAGGAAGACACTCAGAAGTCGAACCGGGCCGCGCTGTTCCCGGTACTGTCGGAGGGCTCGAAGGAGAAGCGGGCGGTGTCGATCCTCCTCGCCTGCATGGAACAGGTACCGGAACTCGCCAGAACCCTTCTCCAGGGGCAGGGCGCACCATTCGGCAAGAGGAGCAGACTGCGCGCATGGACCGAAGCAGGACCGGTCGGCAAGAGGGGCTCCGTCCGACCGGACGGCAGGATCGAGATCGAAAGCTCGCGAGGGCAGAAATGGACCGCCTTGCTCGAGGCGAAAATCGGCAAGGCGGACTTGGACATCTCGCAGATCGAAGCCTATCTCAAAGAAGGCCGCGCCGCAGGCGCCGACGCGGTGATTACCATCTCGAACGACTTCGCTGTGCTCGCGAACCACCATCCGACCTACCGCGGAAAGATCCCGAAAGGCATGACCCTTCTGCACTGGTCCTGGATCTCGATCCTCACGAAATGCCGACTGCTGACCCACGGGGACGAAATCGAAGATCGGGACCATCGCTGGATCATCGAGCACTTGGAGCGATTTCTGGGAGACCCCAGCACCGGCGTAGCCCGCTTCGACCGAATGCCGGCAGCATGGAAGGAAGTTACCGAGGCGGTCGCCGCCACCGGCGCTGGAGTGAAGAAGACCAGCGAAGCCGCCCTGACCGTGGCGGCTGGATGGCTCCAGGAAAGCCGGGACTTGGGTCTCCAACTGACCCGTCTGGTGCACCAACCTGTATCGATAAAGCTTAACAGGGCGGAACGCGACGATCCGGAGTTACTCATCAAGCGCGTCGTCGAGAGCCTGTGCAACGACGGGAGGTTGGAGGTCGAGTACCTGATCCCCGACAGCGTATCGAGCCTGAAGGTGAGGGCGGATCTGAAAAGCAGGATGCTGACGAGCAGTATGACGATCGGGGCACCCGAAGACCGCAAGACCGCCAAGGCGAGAGTGATCTGGCTGCGGCGACAACTGAAAGAGACAAACGAGGACGGCATCCACATCAATGCCTTGTTCGGGCGACGAGAATGGATCCTGAAATCCCTTGCCGCAGTACGCGAGGACCCGGCGTTCGCCAAGGACGATTCGAAGATCTGTCCCTCACGGTTCGAGGTGATGCTGATCAGCGACTTGGGCCGAAGGATGAACGGCCCCAGAACGATGGTACAAGAACTCGAGAAGCACGTGCCGAAGTTCTACAAAGAAGTCGGACAGAACCTGCGGGCGTGGATGCCGAGCGCCCCAAAGGTTCCGGCCCAGCAGGAGAAGGAGAACGATGGAGGAACCGAGACAGCAACTGCGCAACCCGAAGGGGCAGGCACACAAGGCACTGGAATGGACGAGCACCAGCCTCGTCCTGGTAGCACTGGGGACAGCCCCCATCGGAGCGACACCGGGAATATCGCAGGATGACGTCAGGCGATCACAAGGCTTGAGCTGGCCATCCCGGGTATCTTCACCGCTGAATACATCCTGAGACTCCGGATCGCGGAACGTCCCCTCTCTGCCAACATCGTTGAGACACCGGGTTGCTCGTCGACATCGACTACGGCGAAGTCTGGCTGGTGATCTTCGGAGGAAAAGCATTCACCGCGATCACGGAGCTCGTGGTGGATGAACACGGCGGGCTGTGCCGGCTGCGGCGTGCGGGCTCGAAGCACCGGGTCAGCAGCAATTCTCATTTTGGCGCCTGACTTCACCCTGAGCCGCAAGCCGTCTTCTCCTTGCGACTCGGTCCGGGGCAGATCGGGGGCAGATCGACGGTCGTGCCGGTCCTGCCGCGGGACCCGACGAGCAAAATGAGAATTGCTGCCGGGTCAGGACAAGCGTTGTGACGGGGGGGCGATTCACCTAACCTCCGCCACTCCCGGCCGGCGCCGGCCCTCCCTTTCCCCCTTCGCGAACGCGGCCCGACACCAGAATGCTCTCCGACATCGAGCTCGATCTCGTCCCGAGAAGCCGGCGCGAGGACGTCGACTTCGACAACCTCGGCTTCGGCAACGTCTTCAGCGACCACATGTTCAGCATGGAATGGGAGGACGGCGGGTGGCGCCGGCCCCGCATCGTCCCCTACGGACCGATCGCGATGGAGCCGGGCAACGCGACCCTGCACTACGGGCAGGCGGTGTTCGAGGGCCTCAAGGCGTTCCGGGGCGTGGATGGCCGGGTGCGCGTCTTCCGCCCGGACATGAACGCGCGCCGGCTGGAGGCGTCCTGCGATCGACTGTGCGTCCCCCGGGTCGACCCCGCCGTCTTCCTCGGGGCGGTGGAACGGCTCGTCGCCGTCGATCGGGCGTGGGTCCCGGAGCGGCGCGGGGAATCGCTCTACATCCGCCCCATCATCTTCGGCAGCGAGGCGCACATGGAGGTCCGCCCCTCGCGTACGTTCCGGATGCTGGTGATGACCTGCCCGGTGCGCTCGTACTTCGACGAGAGCATGCCGGCGGTGACGTTGAAGGTCGAGGACGTCCACACCCGCGCCGCCCCCGGCGGGACCGGCGCGGCCAAGACCGCCGGGAACTACGCCGGCAGCCTGTATCCCGCCGAGCTCGCGCGCCGGGAGGGGTACATGCAGGTGCTCTGGCTCGACGGGGTGGAGCACCGCTACGTCGAGGAAGTCGGCGCGATGAACATCTTCTTCCGGATCGACGGCCACATCGTCACCCCGGAGCTGCGCGGCACCATCCTCCCCGGCATCACCCGCGACGCGGCGATCACGCTGCTGCGCGAGCACGGCCACGAGGTGGTCGAGCGCCGGATCGCCATCGACGAGATCGTCGAGGCGTCGAAGGGCGGGCTACTGGAGGAAGCGTTCGGGGCGGGGACGGCGGCGGTGATCTCCCCGGTGGGCACCATGGCGTACCGGGGCGAGGAGGTCCGCGTCAACGCCAATGCCTCCGGCCCGGTGACCCAGTGGCTCTACGATCGGATCACCGGCATCCAGCTCGGCGAGCGCGACGACCCGCACGGCTGGTGCCGGGTGCTCCCGGTCTGAACGCTGTCCGTCTCGCCCGCCGGGATCGTCAACTCGCTGGTGCCGGGTGCTCCCGGTCGGAACCCGGCCGGCCGTCGATCGCGGCGGCGGACATGAACTCCAGACATCCTGTGCCGGGGGCCGGAACGACGGCGGAAATCGAAGGTCCGGACCCCTTCGCGTGATAGACTTCCCCCTTCGTCGCAATCTTCGATCCGGATTCGCCACCCACCGTGGGCAGGTCACGGCCACGGCTGGACACCTTTTCGACCGCATGGGGCCGGGCGCTTGCATATGGCTGATTTCGCGAAGGAAGTCCGTCCTGTAGACATCGAAGAGGAGATGAAGCAGTCCTATCTCGATTACGCCATGAGCGTGATCGTGGGCAGGGCGCTCCCGGATGTTCGAGACGGCCTGAAACCGGTCCACCGGCGCGTGCTCCACGCGATGCGCGAGCTGGGCAACGACTGGAACAAGCCCTACAAGAAGTCGGCCAGGGTCGTCGGCGACACCATCGGCAAGTACCACCCCCACGGCGAGGGCGCGGTGTACGACGCGCTCGTGCGCATGGCGCAGCCGTTCTCGATGCGGGTGATGGTCGTGGACGGGCAGGGAAACTTCGGTTCCGTCGACGGCGACCCGCCGGCCGCCATGCGCTACACCGAAGTGCGCATGGCCAGGATCGCGCACGAGCTGCTTGCCGACATCGACAAGGAAACGGTCGATTTCGTCGCCAACTACGACGGCTCCGAGACCGAGCCGTCGGTCTTCCCGACCCGGTTTCCCAACCTGCTCGTCAACGGCTCCTCGGGGATCGCGGTGGGCATGGCCACCAACATCCCGCCCCACAACCTCGCCGAGGTCGTCGATGCCTGCGTCGCCCTCATCGACGACCCCGCGCTCGATATCGACGACATCATGCGGATCATGCCGGGCCCGGACTTCCCGACCGCGGGGATCATCAGCGGCACGGCCGGGGTCCACGAGGCGTACCGCACCGGACGGGGACGGATCTACGTCCGCGCGCGGGCCGGCTTCGAGACCGCGGACGGCGGAGCCCACGAGCGCATCGTGGTCGGCGAGCTTCCGTACCAGGTCAACAAGGCGCGCCTGCTGGAGAAGATCGCGGACCTCGTGAAGGAGAAGCGGCTCGAAGGCATCTCCGCCCTGCGCGACGAATCCGACAAGGATGGGATGCGCGTCGTCATCGAATTGCGCCGCGGCGAGAACGCCGAGGTGATGCTGAACAACCTGTACCGGCTCACGTCGATGGAGACGGTGTTCGGCATCAACCTGGTCGCGCTGGTCGATGGCCAGCCCCGGCTCCTCGGCATCCGGGGGATGCTCGAAGCGTTCGTGGGCCACCGGCGCGAGGTGGTGACGCGGCGGACCATCTTCGAGCTGCGAAAGGCGAGAGAGCGGGCGCATGTCCTGGAGGGCCTCGCGGTCGCCCTCGCGAACATCGATCCGGTCATCGCGCTCATCAGGGCCTCGGCGAACCCCACGCAAGCCAGACAGCGCCTCGTCGAGCGGGTGTGGGAGCCCGGAGCGGTACGGGCCATGCTCGATCGGGCCGGTGCGGACACCTCGAAGCCCGACGACCTGGCCGACGGATTCGGGCTCGGCGAAGACGGGTACCGGATGAGCGAAGCCCAGGCCCAGGCGATCCTCGATCTTCGCCTGCACCGCCTGACCGGGCTCGAGCAGGAGAAGATCATCGAAGAGTTCGACCGGCTCCTCGACCACATCCGCGGGTTGCTCGACATCCTGGTCAATCCGGATCGCCTGCGCGAGGTAGTGCGCGAGGAGCTCCTGAAGGTGAAGGAGCAGTTCGCCGATCCCCGCCGCACCGAGATCGAGCCGCACCGCGAAGGAATGGACATCCTCCATCTCATCAAGCCGCAGGACGTCGTGGTCACGATGTCGCACTACGGCTACGTGAAGTGGCAGCCGCTCGACGACTACTCGGCGCAACGCCGGGGCGGCCGCGGCAAGACCGCGGCGGCGACCAGGGAGGAGGACTTCGTCGAACGCCTCTTCGTCGCGAATACCCACGACACGATCCTGTTCTTCTCGAGTCGCGGCAAGGTGTACTGGGTGCCGGTCTACGAGTTGCCGCGGGCGGCGCGCACGGCTCGCGGCAAGCCCATGGTGAACATCCTGCCCCTCGACGAAGGCGAGCGCATCAGCGCGATCCTGCCGATGAGGGACGTCGACCAGGGCGGTTTCGTGCTGATGGCGACCTCGCGCGGCATCGTGAAGAAAACACCGTGCGCCGACTTCTCCCGGCCCCGATCGACCGGGCTCATCGCCGTCGACCTGCTCGACGACGATCACCTGGTGGGAGTCGCGGTGACGGACGGCGGCTGCGACGTCATGCTCGCGACGAGCGACGGCAAGCTCATTCGCTTCCCCGAGAGCGACGTGCGCGCGATGGGCCGGACCGCGCGGGGCGTGCGCGGCATGCGGCCGGGACGCGGGGCGCGGGTCATCTCCCTGATGATCTTTTCCGAAAGCCTGGTGCTCACCGCGACCGAGAACGGCTACGGGAAGTGCACTCCGGCGGTGGAGTACCGGCCGCAGGGACGCGCCGGGCAGGGACTGCTCTCCATTCGCACGAGCCGGCGCAATGGAGCGGTCATCGGTGCGGAGCTGGTCGAGAAGACCGACGAGCTCATGCTGATCACCGACCGCGGCAAGCTCGTGCGCACCAGGGTGAACGAGGTGAGCGTGCTCGGGCGCGGCACCCAGGGAGTCAAGCTCATCAGTCTCGCGGATGGCGAGCGCCTCGCCGGTCTCGAACGGATCGTGGACAGCCGGATCGTGGACGGCCGGGAAGAGGGCGAAGAAGAGCCTTCGGGGCCCGCCTGAGGCGGCGTCGGGGAGAAAGCGGTCCGCGCTCGTTCCCGTGATGATCCGTCATGCGCCCGACCCCCGTGACGAGATGATCCGGTTCGAACGCGGGCAATGTCCCGGGGCGCCGCCGAGCCGCATCGAACCCGGAGCCGGATCGTGACCGACTGCGATGCGCGACTCGATGCGATACGCCGCCGGCTCGACGCGCTCGACGCCGAGCTGCTCCGTCTGCTCAACCGGCGGGCGAGCGCGGTGCTGGAAGTGGCGGAGGTCAAGGGCTGGGAGACGGGACCCCGCTACTACCGGCCGGAGCGCGAGGCCGCGTTGCTGCGCCGTCTCGGCGCCATCAACGAGGGACCGCTGCCCGGAGCCGAGGTACTGCGCCTGTTCCGCGAGATCGTCTCGACCTGCCGCGCGCTGGAGCAGCGGCTGGCGGTCGGCTGCACGACGGTGGAGGAGGCGTGCGCGGCCATCGGCCACTTCGGCGGGGCGGTCGACATTCAGCCCGCGCCGAATGCCGCGCAAGCGCTCGATGCGGTCGCGAGCGCCCGCTCCGACTACGCCACGCTCGAATTCTCCCGGGACGGCCTCGCATCACCCGTCGTCGCGGAACTCCCCGAACGCGGGCTTTCGCTCTGCGGCGAGTGGTACGCGCGAAGCGGCGGGCGGTTCGTCGTCATCGGGCGTGAGCCCGTACCGCCGACCGGAGACGACCGGACATCGCTCATCTTCCCGACCCGTGACCTGACGTCCATCGAGTCGTGGTGCAAGGATGCGGACCTCCGGATGCGAGCGACCCCCATTGCGCGGGACGCCTCTTCGTCCGTCGTCGACGTTGCGATGCACGTGAACGAGCCGCGGTTCGCACGACTCGTCGCGCGGTTCGGCGGCAGGGTGCTGGGCACCTATCCGGACTCCCGCGCCGGGGTGGAGCCGCGGTGAGCACGGGAGCGAAGCGTTGGCCGGTCCACCCCGGAACATGATGATCCGCAGGCTCTGCGTGGTCGGAACGGGCCTCATCGGGGGCTCGCTCGCCCGCGATCTGCGAAGGCTCGGAGCGGTCGGAGAGATCGTGGGCTCCAGCCGCCATACGGCGAACCTCGAACGCGCGGTCGAGCTCGGAATCATCGACCGCTTCGACGTCGACGTTGCGCGCGCGGTGGCCGGGGCGGACATGATCGTCGTCGCGGTGCCGCTCGGCGCAACCGGGCCGCTCTTCGAACGCATCGCCGCCGCCGTGGACGCCGACGCGATCATCACCGATGCGGGCAGCGCGAAGGGCGGTGTCGTCGCCGCGGCGCGGGCGGCTCTCGGGGCCCGGTTGCCTCGATTCGTACCCGCGCATCCCGTTGCCGGGACCGAGCACAGTGGCGTCGACTCTTCGGTCGAACGCCTCTTCGAGAGCCGGCGGGTCATCGTGACCCCGATCGCGGAAACCGATGCCGGGGCGCTCGAACGAGTGTCGGCGATGTGGAGGATGGTCGGAGCGGACGTGATCGAGATGGACGTCGACCATCACGATCGGGTTCTCGCCGCCACCAGCCACCTGCCGCACATGCTGGCCTATACCCTGGTCGACGTGCTGGGGCGGATGCCCGAGCGCACCGAAATCTTCAGGTACTCGGCGGGCGGGCTTCGCGACTTCACCCGCGTCGCGTCGAGCGATCCGCAGATGTGGCACGACATCTGCTCCGCCAACCGCGATGCGATCGTGCAGGAGCTGGAGCGGTTCGGGGCCGCGCTCGATCGGCTCACCGACGCGGTCCGCCGCAAGGACGGCGAGCATGTCCGCGCGGTCTTCGCCCGCGCGAAAGCGATTCGCGACAAGTACTCCTGATCCGCGACGGATGGACCACGGAAGATCCATCCGTGCAATTCCTCATTTCATAATTTACATTGTAAACATTGTCTAATTGATTGATTTTTTTGAATGAAACACTCCACCAATCGCGCCTTTGACTACGTCGTGCGGCCGTCGGGTCCGTTGCGTGGCGAGATCCGTGTGCCGGGCGACAAGTCGATCTCGCACCGCTGCGTCATGCTCGGCGCGATCGCCCACGGCGATACCCGGGTGCGCGGGCTGCTCGAAGGCGAGGATGTGCTCGCCACGGTGGCGGCATTCCGGTCGATGGGCGTGAGGATCGAAGGGCCGCGGGACGGCGAGGCGCTGATCGGCGGGGTCGGCCGGGAAGGGCTGCGGGCGCCGGCGGCGGACATCGACCTCGGAAACTCGGGCACCGCGATGCGCCTGCTCGCGGGCCTGCTCGCGGGACAGCGGTTCGATTGCGCGCTGGTGGGCGACGCTTCGCTCGGTCGTCGTCCGATGCGGCGGATCACCGAACCGCTGTCGCGGATGGGCGCGCGAATCGAAACCGCATCCGGCGGAACTCCCCCGATCCGGCTCCGTGCCGGCGACGGGCTCGCGCCGATCGACTACACGACTCCAATGGCCAGCGCCCAAGTGAAATCGGCCATTCTGCTGGCCGGGCTGTACGCCGGCGGGCGCACGTGCGTGACGGAGCCGGCGCCGACGCGCGATCACACCGAGCGCATGCTCGGCGCGTTCGGAGTCGAGCTCGCGCGCGACGGACGGCGCACGTGCATCGAAGGCGGAGCGCGTCTTGCCGCGACGGAGGTGGACGTGCCCGGGGACATCTCCTCCGCCGCGTTCCTCGTCGCGGCGGCGGCGGGCAGGGCAGGCTCGGACCTGCTGGTCCGAGGCGTGGGCATGAATCCGACCCGCACCGGGATACTGGCCATCCTCGAGCAGATGGGGGCGGACATCTCGTGGTCGAACCATCGTGTCGCCGGACGCGAGCCGGTGGCGGACCTGAGGGTGCGTGGCGGAGCACTGCATGGCGTCGATGTCGATCCCTCGCTGGTACCGCTGGCCATCGACGAGTTCCCGGCCATCTTCGCCGCCGCGGCGACCGCGCGCGGGGTCACCCGGGTGACCGGGGCCCGGGAGCTGCGGGTGAAGGAGAGCGACCGGATCGCGGCGAGCGCCGAAGCCTTGCGTGCGCTCGGAGTGGCGGTGCGGGTGTTCGACGACGGCATGGCGGTCGAGGGCGGCGGGCTCTCGGGCGGAGAAGTGGACAGCGCGGGGGACCACCGCATTGCAATGGCCTTCGCCTCCGCCGCGGTCGCGGCTCCGGTTCGAATACGCGACTGTCGCAACGTGGCGACCTCCTTTCCCGGCTTCGCAACCCTGTCCAACTCCGTCGGGTGCGATATCGAGGTCGTCGATGCCCGCCACTGAAGCCGTACCGGTCATCGCGATCGACGGTCCGGGCGGCTCCGGCAAGGGAACCGTGTCGCGTCGTGTCGCGTCGGCGCTCGGCTTCCGCCTCCTCGACAGCGGCGCCCTCTACCGCGTCCTCGCCTCGGCGGCCCGCACGCGGGACGTATCGCTCGACGACGGCGACGCACTGGCGCGTCTTGCGCGGAGCCTCGACATCAGCTTCGTTCCCGGGGACGCCGCGGCCGACCCGGTGCGTACCCTCGCCGACGGCATCGACGTCACCGACGACATCAGGACCGAACGGTGCGGAAACGACGCCTCGCGCGTCTCGGCCAGCGCGCAGGTGCGCGATGCGCTGCTCGTGCGGCAGCGGGAATTTCGCCGCCCGCCGGGACTCGTCGCGGACGGGCGCGACATGGGGACCGTGGTCTTCCCCGACGCACCGGTGAAGGTGTTCCTTACAGCTACCGCGCGGACGAGAGCCGAGAGACGGCATAAACAATTGATGGCTAAGGGTATCGATGTTAGTGTCACCCGCCTTTCCAGGGAGATGGCGGAACGTGACCGGCGCGATCGGGAACGCGAGGCCGCTCCCTTGAAGCCGGCTGAAGACGCCGTGGTGGTCGATACGACCGGGTTGGATGTCGATGCCGTGGTCGCACGGGTGCTCGAGATCGCACGGTCCGGGATGACGGCGGCATCTTCCGGAGGATGAACATGGGATGCGGGTTTCGTGCGCAATGCCCCCGGCGCGCGAAACGACGCGAGGTTCGGCGACGAACGGGTGGGCAGGAGAGTATTTCTACGGTATGGAAAGCTTTGCGGATCTGCTCGAGCAGAGCGAAGTCGAGAAGAAGATGCGGCCCGGAGCCATCATCGACGGAACGGTGCTGGCGGTCGGAGCGGAGTACGTCACGGTTCATGCGGGCCTGAAGTCCGAATCGACCATTCCGGTCGAACAGTTCAGGAACGAGAACGGCGAGGTCGAGGTCGCGGTCGGCGACCGCGTCGAGGTTGCGCTCGATACGGTGGAGGACGGATTCGGTTCCACCAGGCTTTCGCGAGAGAAGGCGAAGCGAGCCAAGGCCTGGAGCCGCCTCGAGACCGCGTTCGAGGGCGAGGAAACCGTGACCGGCATCATCAACGGCAAGGTCAAGGGCGGGTTCACCGTCGACATCGACGACATCAGGGCGTTCCTGCCCGGCTCGCTGGTCGATGTACGCCCGGTTCGCGACACCTCCTACCTCGAAGGCAAACCGCTGGAGTTCAAGGTGATCAAGCTCGATCGCCGCCGCAACAACGTCGTGGTGTCGCGTCGCGCGGTGGTCGAGCAGGAGAACTCCGCGGAGCGCGAAGCGTTGCTCGAAAGCCTTCAGGAAGGGGCGGTGCTGCCCGGCGTGGTGAAGAACCTCACCGACTACGGCGCATTCGTGGACCTCGGCGGCATCGACGGTCTCCTGCACATCACCGACATGGCGTGGAAACGGGTCAAGCACCCGACGGAGGTCGTCGACGTCGGCGACGAGATCGAGGTCAAGGTCCTCAGGTTCGATCGCGAGCGTTCGCGCGTGTCGCTGGGCCTGAAGCAACTGGGCGCCGATCCGTGGGTGGACATCTCCCGGCGCTATCCCGAGACCACGCGGCTGTTCGGCCGGGTGACCAACATCGCCGACTACGGCTGCTTCGTCGAGATCGAGGAAGGGGTGGAGGGGCTCGTCCACGTTTCGGAGATGGACTGGACGAACAAGAACATCCACCCGAACAAGGTCGTGCAGCTCAGTGACGAGATCGAGGTCATGGTGCTCGACATCGACGAGGACCGCCGCCGGATCTCGCTCGGCATCAAGCAGTGCACGCCGAACCCCTGGGAAGACTTCGCGGTGAGCTGCAAGAAGGGCGATCGCGTCACCGGCGCAATCAAGTCGATCACCGATTTCGGGGTCTTCGTCGGACTCGACGGCGGCATCGACGGTCTCGTGCACTTGTCCGATCTGTCCTGGAACGAGCCGGGCGAAGAGACCATCCGGCGCTACAAGAAGGGCGACGAGCTGGAAACCGTGGTGCTCAGCGTGGATGCGGAGCGCGAGCGCATCTCGCTCGGGGTCAAGCAGCTCGACGAGGATCCGTTCTCCAGCTTCCTCGCCCGCAACCCCAAGGGCGCGATCGTCCGCGGCCGCGTGATCGAGGTCGACGCCAAGGGTGCGCTCGTGGACCTCGGCGACGGCATCGAGGGATACCTTCGCACGTCCGAAATCGCGCGCGAGCGGGTCGATGACGGCCGGACCGTCCTCAAGGTCGGCGACGACATCGAGGCGAAGTTCGTGGGCGTCGACCGCAAGAAACGCATCCCTTCGCTTTCGATCAAGGCGAAGGAAAGCGACGATGAAGCCCAGGCGATGCAGGAATACGCCACGAGCGCCCCGGCCGGCGCCACGACGCTCGGCGATCTCATCAAGGAGCAGATGAACGGCGGCCGCACGAAGGAGGGCGCTCCGGAAAGCTGAACCAGGGACGAGGGACGAGGAGACGGCGAATGCACGACGCACCGGACGCCGTCCCGGCAACCGCGTCACCCCTTGGAGGCAAAGGATCGTCGGACCGCCGCAGCCTTCCGTCGAGCGGTGGGGGAATGGGGGAGATGACCAAGTCGGAGCTGATCGAACGGATTGCCCGGAAGCAGTCCCAACTCGTCTACCGGGACGTCGAGCTGGCGGCCAAGACGATCATCGAGCACATGGCCGAGTGCCTGGCAGGTGGCGGCCGGATCGAGATTCGGGGCTTCGGCAGCTTCTCCCTCCGTTTTCGGCCCGGGCGGGTCGGACGAAACCCCAAGACCGGCGCGCCGGTGTCCCTCCCGGCGAAGTACGTCCCTCACTTCAAGCCGGGCAAGAAGCTGCGCGAGCGCGTGAATCGGGAAACCCGGCTGGCGCTCGAAGCGGGTCCGGATGTCCGTCCCGACGATGCACGGCGTTCGTCGGCGTCCGGACATGGATACACCTCGCCGGGCGGAGGCTCGGGCGAAGACTGACGCCCGTTTCGCCCGCCTGCGTTCGACCGCGCCTGCGGGCGCAGGCTGCACCGCGCAATGATCGAATCGCTGATCGGACTCGAAGCGCTGTGGCTGCTGCTGCCGGTGGCGGCCGGCACCGGCTGGCTGGCGGCACGGGGCTCCACCCGCCGCACGACCCGGAAACGCGAGGGCGGCGGCCTCCGGTCCGATTACTTCCAGGGCATCAACTACCTCCTCAACGAGCAACCCGACAAGGCGATCGAAGTCTTCATCAAGCTCATCGAGGTCGACAGCGAGACGGTGGAGACGCATCTCGCGCTCGGCAACCTGTACCGCCGCCGCGGCGACGTCGACCGTGCGATCCGCATCCACCAGAACCTCATCGCGCGGGAGTCGTTGAGCGTCTCGCAGCGCAGCGAGGCGTTGCTCGAGCTCGGACAGGACTACATGAGCGCGGGTCTGCTCGACCGTGCGGAGGATCTCCTGAGCGAGCTCGCCGAAGACACCACCTATCGCGTCCAGGCGCTGCGCCAGCTCATCGACATCTATGAACAGGAGAAGGACTGGCCGAAGGCCATCGCGAGCGCGCGCAGGCTCGAGAAGGCGACCGGGAACCAGCTCGGATGGATCATCGCCCACTACTGCTGCGAGCAGGCCAACCGGCATTGCAGTGAAGGCGATCCGGAGCGCGCCCTCGAACACGTCCAGCGGGCGCGCAACATGCACGCCGCATGCGTGCGCGCAAGCCTGCTCGAGGCGGACATCCATGCCGGTCGCGACGAGCACGAGCTGGCGATCCGTTCGCTTCAGCGGGTAGAGGAGCAGGATCCCGACTTTCTGCCCGAGACGGTCGACCGGCTGCATCGTTCGTTCCGGGCCCTGGATCGAATGGACGCGCTCGACGACTACCTGTCGGAGCTGATGACACGCTACGGCTGGACCAGCGTGACCCTGGCGTTGGCCGACATCAGGCGCGAGTCGGGTGGCTGCCGGGAGGCGATACGATTCGTCACCGATCGGTTGCGCCGGCGGGCATCGGTACGCGGCCTCGACCGCCTGCTCGATCTCGAAATCGAGGATCAGCGCGATTCCGGCAGCACGAGCGAGCATCTCGAAATCCTGAAGGGGCTGACCGGGGAGCTCCTGTTCGAGCGACCGGTCTACAAGTGCAGGCACTGCGGATTTCCTGCCAAGTCGCTGCATTGGCAGTGCCCGGGCTGCAAGCACTGGACCTCGATCAGGCCCATCCAGGGCGTCGAAGGGGAGTGACTTCGGGCCGGGATCGGTCTCGTGCGGGCGGTCCCCGGATTGTCGTCGCGCTCGACTTTCCGTCGGCGGGCGAAGCGCTCGCAATGGCGGCGCGCCTCGACCCGGGCCGTTTCCGGGTCAAGGTCGGCATGGAGCTGTTCACCGCGGCCGGCCCCGCGATCCTGGACGGACTGCGCCGGTCGGGGTTCGAAGTCTTCCTCGATCTGAAGTTCCACGACATTCCGAACACGGTCGCGGGTGCGTGCAGGGCGGCGGCCGTGCAGGGCGTGTGGATGCTGAACGTCCACGCAGGCGGAGGCCGGCGCATGATGGAAGCGGCACGCGAGGCGGTGGGCGACGCCGGCGGCCGGCCCCTTGTCGTCGCGGTGACGGTGCCGACCAGCATGGAGCGCGTCGACCTCGTCGAGACCGGCGTGACCACGGAGCTGCCCGATCAGGTGCGATCGCTCGCGCGGCTCGCGCATGACTGCGGACTCGATGGAATCGTGTGCTCGGCCGCGGACCTCGGGCACCTGTCCGGGACCTTCGATGCCGGTTTCCTCCGCGTGACCCCGGGGATCAGGCTGGCGGACGACCCCGACGACCAGCGCCGGATCATGACCCCCGGTGGTGCGGTGTGCGCCGGCGCCGACTACCTGGTCATCGGCCGGCCGGTGACCGGAGCCCCCGATCCGGTTGCCGTGCTCGACGCAATCGAACGCGACATCGCGATGCGCCGCGGCCATCTCCGCGGATCGGCACGTGACCCGACGGCAAGGAAGCAGGCCCCGTGAACGGGCACGCCGCCCCGTGAGCGGGCACCCCCCGGAGAGCCCGCCGAACCCGCCGCACCAAGCATCAGTTCATGCCGGAAGGCGCCGGCCGCTGCTTCGCGGCGAGCAGTCGTCGAGCGCGGACGACGACCGGCAGATCGATCATTCGGCCGTCGAGGCGCACCGCACCGAGCCCGCGCGCCTCCGCGTCCTCGGCGGCGGCCACCACGCGGCGGGCCCAATCGAGCTCCTCCCGCGACGGCGTGAAGGCGCGGTTGAGAGCCTCGACCTGCACGGGGTGAACCGCGAACCCCCCCTCGGAGCCCATGGCCCGGCCGCGTCGCGCCGCGGCTTCGAAAGCGTCCGGATCGTCGAGGTTCGCCAGCGTCTCCGGCACGACCATCGGGACCACGCCAGCCGCCCGCGCCGCCTGAACCACCTGGAGCGACGCCGCATCCAGCAGCTCCGGAGCGGGGGTCGCGTGCAGGTCGGCGACGTAGTCCTCGATCCCGAAGGTCAGGGCGGCGATGCGCGGGGACGCTCGCGCGATCTCGTCCGCCCGCATCATCGCCCGGGCACTCTCGAGCACCGGCACCAGCGCGACCGCGCCGTGCGCAAGGCCGCGCTCGCCTTCGATCTCGCCCATCACCCGATCGACCGCGCGCACGAAGGCGACCGACTCGCAGCCCGCGAGCAGCAGGGCCGCGACCCCCGGCCGCACTGCGACCTCCAGGTCGCGAAACGCCGGCCTCCACGGCATGTTGACCCGTACCAGGACCTCGAGCGACGCCGCGGCCAGGCGGTCCACCGCGGCGGGCAGGGCGGCGCGCGCCTCGTTCTTGCGCGCGTCGGCGATGCTCGCTTCCAGATCGAGGACGATGGCGTCGGCGCCCCGCTGCGCGGCGCGAGCGAGGAAGCGCTCCTCGAGCACGGGGATGAAGAGCACGGAGCGCCACATCACGCGACTCCCCGCTCGGCCGGCGTCCGCAACGTCCGCACGAGCACCCGGGAACGGCGCTGGAAGTTGTACAGCGCCTGCCGCTCGCCCGGCAGTATCGAGTGGTCGGCTTCGATGAAGCCGCGTTCCCTGAACCAGTGCGCCGCATGGGTGGTCAGCACGAAGAGCCGGTCCGCTCCGGACGCCCGGGCCTCGCGCTCGGCGAGATCGAGGAGGCGTTCGCCGTACTGGCCGCGCCGGTAGGCATCGTCGACGGCGAGACAAGCGAGCTCGGCGAGGCGTTCTTCGGGGTAGGGGTATGTGGCGGCGCAGGCGATGACCGCCCCGTCGCGCTCGACCACGTTGAAGCGCGCCACCTCCGTTTCGAGCTTTTCCCGCGAACGTCGCACCAGCGCGCCGGATTCCTCCAATGGGCGAATCAGCTCGAGGATTCCTCCGATGTCGTCGATGGTGGCGCGCCGGATCGAATCGTAGGTATCGGCGTTGATCATCGTGCCGACACCGTCGCGGGAGAACAGCTCCAGCAACAGGGCGCCCTCGATGCCCCGATCGATGACGTGGACCCTGCTCACCCCGTTCCGGCAGGCGTGGATCGACTGCCGGAGCCGGTTCCCGAGCTCGTCGCGGCCGTCTCCGGCGCGCGGCGGATCGCACGCGAGGGCGTCCGCCTCGTCGAGCGTGAGCTCCCGCGCCAGTACGCCCTGGCGATCGACGACCCCGGGGCCGTCGGACAGGAACACGAGCTTGGCGGCGCGCATCTCGGTGGCGATCGCGGCCGCGACCTCCTCGGCCCGCAAGCTGAAGACCTCGCCGGTGGGGGAGTAGCCGAGCGGCGGGACGAGGACGATGGCGCCATCCGAAAGCCGTTGCCGGATCGCCTCCACGTCGATGCGCCGCACCTCGCCGGTGTGCTCGCAGTCCACGCCGCCGCGGATGCCGAGCGGCCGCGCCGTGATGAAGTTGCCGGAGGCGACGCGCACCTTGGCGCCCGCCATCGGGGAGTTCGCGACGCCCATCGAGAACAGTGCCTCGAGATGGAACTGCGCCGCGCCGACCGCCTCCTTGGCCGCTTCGAGAGTGGCGGCGTCCGTGATGCGCACGCCGCCCGCGTACCGGGGTTCGAGCCCCGATGCCTCGATGCGCCGCTCGATCCACGACCGGGCCCCGTGTACGACCACGAGGCGGATCCCCAGGCTGCGCATCAGCGCGAGGTCGTGGACGATGCCGTGGAGCTGCGGATCCACGATCGATTCACCGTCGATCTCGACGATGAAGGTCCGCCCGCGATGCGCATTGATGTAAGGGGCCGCGCGGCGGAACCACTCGACGAAGCCCATCGTGCCGTATGCCGGATTCGGGTCGTCCACCTCGGAAAGAGTCCTCGTTGTCCGCATGCGGGTCCCGTCCGGATTCGACCGGCGCGCAAGCACCGGCCGGGGTCCGGGTCAGACGTTGCGCAGCAGGAACTCCCGCTCCCACGAGCTGATGACCTGGAGGAACGCCTCGAGCTCGCACTCCTTCACCGCGTTCCAGGCCACGACGAACTGATCTCCGAGCGTTTCGACGAGGGCGGGGGAGTTGCGCAGGGCGCGCAGCGATTCGGCGAGGCTGAGCGGCAGCTCGTAGGGCATCCGGTAGGCGCTGTCTTCGATCGCCGGGCTCGGCTCCAGCCTGCCGGTCATCCCGAGCAGGCCGCACGCGAGCGAGGCCGCGATGGCGAGGTAGGGGTTCGCGTCGGCGCCCGCCACCCGGTTCTCGACCCGGGTCGCGGTGGCCTCGCTGAGCGGTACGCGCAGGCCGGTGGTGCGATTGTCGATCCCCCACTGGACGTTGATCGGCGCGGCCAGGTACTTCGTGATCCGGCGGTAGGAGTTCACGTTGGGGGCGAGGAACGACATCGCGGCCGGCAGGTAGCGTTGCAGCCCCCCGATGTGGGCGTGGAACAACGGCGTCATCGCCCCGCTCTCGTCCGCGAACACGTTCTCGCCGGTCTCGATGTCGACCACGCTCTGGTGAACGTGCATGGCGCTGCCCGGCTCGCGCTCCATCGGCCTCGCCATGAACGTGGCGTACATGCCGTGGCGCGTCGCCGCCTCGCGCACGGTGCGCTTGAACAGGAACGCCTGGTCCGCAAGCTCCAGGGGGTCGCCATGCGACAGGTTGATCTCGAGCTGCGCGACTCCGGCCTCGTGGCTCAGGGTCCCGAGCTCGATCTCCTGCGCCTCGCAGTAGTCGTAGATGTCGTCGATGAGCGGGTCGTACTCGTTCAGCGCGTCGATGCCGAACGACTGGCGGCCTCGCTCGACCTGTCCGGAGCGTCCTTCCGGCGGCTCCAGCGGATAGTCCGCGTCGGCGTTGCGCTTGACGAGGTAGAACTCGAGCTCCGGCGCGACGACGGGCCGCCAGCCATGCTCGCGGTAGAGGTCGAGCACCTTGCGCAGCACGTAGCGGGGCGTGGTGGTCACCGGATTGCCGTCGGCGTGGAAGCAGTCGTGGATGACCTGCGCGGTGGGATCCGCCGCCCACGGGACGAGCCGGATGGTGTGTTCGTCGGCCCGCAGCACCATGTCGCGATCCGACGGATGGACCGCGCTCTGATCCTCGGGATAGCCTCCGGTCACGGTTTGCAGCACCAGCGCTTCCGGCAGCTTCAGGCCGAGGGCGCGGCAGTACGCGGCGACCGGCACGATCTTGCCGCGCGCAACGCCGGCCATGTCGGGCATCAGCGCTTCCACCTCGGTAATCTGGTGTTCCCGGCACCAGCGTTCGATATGGCTCATGTCGCCGTCACCTCGCGCACGGAGCGTCCGTCGCGTCTCGGTGGAGCACCGCCCGTGTCCGGGCTACCCGTGTCCGGGCGACGCTCCCCGCCGGGCCTGGCCTGCCCCGAACCTCGCAACCTTCGCTTCCGCCTTTCCCTTTCATCGTGACGATTCCGTCCCGGGTCGCGCCACGGGCCACGGGAACGCCATGGAGAACGGACTCACGCGATCCTGGCTCGCACCGTGCCGGCAGGTGCGGCCCGCCACTCGGCGTACTCCCGGCACGCCGCACCGAATGCCGCGAACAGGGCGCGCGAGGATCGGTCCCCGAGCGCGTTCCATTCCGGGTGCCACTGGATCGCGAGTGCGAACGACGCACATCCCTCGACGCTCATCGCCTCGACGAGGCCGTCCGGCGCCCGGGCCTCGACCACGAGCCCCTCGCCGAGCCGGTCGATACCCTGCGAGTGGAGCGAGTTGACCTCGAACGCCTGCCGGCCGACGAGTCGATGCAGCATCCCCCCGGGCGTCAACGCGACCCCGTGCGACGGCGCGTACTCGCCGTCGATGTCGGGTACCGGATGCCGGCGATGGTCGAGCATCCCGGGGATCTCGTGGACGTGCTGGTGCAGGGTCCCGCCGAACGCGACGTTCACCTCCTGAAAGCCGCGGCAGATCGCGAGCAGCGGAATCGAACGCTCGATGCAGAGGTGCACGAGCGGCAGCACGGTCTCGTCGCGGTGGGGGTCGTGCAGGGTGCCGGAACGGCTGTCCGGCTGGCCGTAGTGGCGGGGCAGCACGTTCGACGGGCTTCCGGTGAGCAGGAGGCCGTCGATCGAGTCGAGCAGGTCGTCGTTGGCGACGGCGCGCCCGAGGGCGGGGACGAGGAGCGGGAGGGCCCCGGCCGCCGTGCCGGCCGCGGTGGCGTACTTCTCCTGGACGATGTGGTGGACCCGGCCTTCGATGTCGGCCCGGCACGCGGTGATCCCAACGACCGGCTTGCCCATGACGTCCCGTCGGCTTGCGGAGCGGAGTGGCGGCGATCCTAACCCGACCATCCACCACCGAGAACCCGCACCGCGTGTCCCGCGATCGACACCCGGCTCGTGAAGGCGATATCGTGGACCCCGGCGGGTCCGATCAGGACCCCCGTCCGCTCCCGGCTCGAAGAGAATGGAGACCACCATGGCACGGAAGACGTTCGCATTCTTCCCCGAGGCCGCATTCGGCCCCGCTCTCAACTCCGTCGGAATCGCGCAATCCATCGAGGCTCGCGGCCACAAGGCGGTCTTCCTGTCCGACCCCGGATTCGTCGAAGTCTACGAGGGCTACGGATTCGAAGCGCATCCGGTGAACCTCTCCGAGCCGATGCCGCCGGAGCAGATGGCGAAGTTCTGGGAGGACTTCATCAACGGCCACATCCCCAACTTCCGCAAGGCGCCGATCGACCAGATCGACAACTACGTCAAGGAGTGCTGGGAGGCGATCGTGGACAGCGCCAAGTGGGCCGAGAAGGACCTGCCCCGCGTTCTGGAGCGGATTCGGCCGGATGTGGTCTGCATCGACAACGTGATCCTGTTTCCCGCCATCAAGCGGTTCGGCAAGCCCTGGGTGCGGATCATCTCGTGCTCGGAGAACGAGATCGAGGACGACGCCATACCGCCGCACCTGTCCGGGTGCGGCGAGCACGACCGGGCCGGACACCGGGCGTTCCGCGAACGCTTCAACGAAGTCATCAGGCCGATCCACGACGACTTCAACGAGTTCCTGGCCACATGCGGCGAGGACCCGTACCCGCTCGGCCAGTTCTTCGAGGCGTCGCCCCACCTGAACCTGCTGCTGTATCCGGAGCCGGTGAAGTTCACCCGCCGCGTGCCCCTCGATCCTCCGCGGTTCCAGTACCTGGAGGGATGCGTGCGCAAGGAGGAGCCCTATGCGGTGCCCGGGTTCGCCGCGAACGACGACGGCCCCCTGCTGTACGTCTCCTTCGGGAGCCTGGGCGCGGGCGATACCGACCTTCTGAAACGGATCGTCGCGGCCATCGGAGGCTCCCGGTTCCGGGCGCTCGTCAACGTGGGCGACTACGCGGACGCCTATTCCGACCCGCCGCCGAACGTCCGCCTGGCCGGCTGGTATCCCCAGCCTTCGGTCATCGCGCAGACGGACGCGGTGATCCACCACGGCGGCAACAACTCGTTCACCGAATGCCTGTACTTCGGCAAGCCCGCCATCATCATGCCCTACGTGTGGGACGGCCACGACAACGCGATGCGGGTCCGGGAGACCGGCCACGGCCTGCACCTGGACCGCTACGAGTGGACCGACGCGGACCTGCTGGACGCCATCGAGACCTGCCTGGGCGACGGGGCCATGCGGTCGAGGCTGGAGGCCACGTCCGCCCACATGCGGGGCCGGAGCGGCACGGAAAAGGCCGCGCGGCTGCTCGAATCGCTCGTCTGAACGACGCGGGGAAGCGGCCTCCGGCACGCCATCGTCCACCGGGCGCCGGTTCCGTCCCTGGCCGGATTCCGGGCGGGTACCGCCGCCGTGTCGAACCGGGGGACGTTGCTTGACAATGCGGGGGCGACGGGCCATAAGTGCCGGCACAGTCCGCTCCCACCCACTTCTCATCGGAGGGAAATCACCATGGAATACAAGAAGGACGATCTGGTCGACATGCTGGCCACCGGCAAGATGTCGCGGCGCAAGTTCCAGTCGTTGCTGGCGTCCCTCGGCGTCGCCACGGTGACGCTTCCGATGTGGCCCCGCGGTGCGCGGGCCGCCGCCGAAGACCATCCCAACGTGTTCACCTGGGAGGGATGGGACGCGCAGGGACACCACCTGGAGTACCACAACAAGCACGGCGAGTATCCCAACTTCTCCATCTTCGGAGACGAGGAAGAGGCCTTTGCGAAGATCAGGGCCGGCGCCCAGTTCGACGTGACCCACCCCTGTTCCTACAAGGTGGAGATATGGCGCGACGCGGGGATCCTGCAGCCGATCGACGTGAGCCGGCTGAGCCACTGGGACGAGGTCATCCCGAGCCTCAAGAAGATTCCCGGCATGACCTCGAACGGCGACGTCTACTTCGTCGCGGCGGACTGGGGCCTCACCTCGGTGCTGTATCGTCCGGACCTCGTCGCTCCCGAGTACCAGGAAGACGAGACTTGGGGGATCCTCTGGGACGAGCGTTACGCCGGGCGGCTGTCGATGTCGGACAGCCTCATCGACGGGGTGATGGTGGCCGCGATCTACGGCGGCGCGAAGGACCCCTTCAACATGACCGCCGAGGAGGTCGAGGTCACGCGCGAGCTGCTTCGCAAGCAGCTTCCCCTGCTCCGCTACTACTGGACCAGTCCCACCGATCTCGAGAACTCCATGGCGGCGGGCGAGCTCGTCGCGACCAGCTCGTGGAACGACGCGTTCACCGCGCTGAAGGCGGAGGGCGTGGACGTGAAGTACATGAGTCCCAAGGAGGGCGCCATGACGTGGGTGTGCGGGTTCTGCCTCATGGCCGACGCCGATCCGGCGAAGCTCGACAAGAGCTACGACGTCATCGACGCGTTCCTCAGCCCCGACTCCGGCGTCCTGTCCATCCTGGACGAGGGCTACGGCCACGCGAACGTGCACTCGTACGAGCTCGTCCCCGAGCATCTGCTCCTGGAACGCGGCCTGTCCACCAACCCTGAAGAGATACTGAACGCGGGCATCTTCCAGGAGCCGATCGGCAACGAGCCGGTGCTCCAGGCGATGTTCGAAGAGGTCAAGGCGGGGTTGTAGGAAGTCCCGTCCGGCCCGTGCCGGTGTCGAGTGTTCCAACCCTTCCGGGGCGGGGCATCCGGCGTGCGCAAGTGCTCCCGCGCAACTTCCCCGGGGAGCACTCCGCACTCGCACCTGCGAGGCGCGCCGCCGGCTTCGCTCGCCGGCGCCGACGGCCGGCGAACGGCGGTGCGCCACGGCCTCGTCCGTACCCGCTCCACAGCAGCCTGAACACCCCGGCGCCGCGCCGGCGCCGGGGTTCTTCCATCCACCATCGTCCGTCCGTGGCGCCATCGGCGACGGGCCGATCATGAGCGTCGCGCGGACCGCATCCGGCCACACCGTGCGCCAGCGGGTGCGGGCGTGGTTCATGCGGAGCGAGTCGGCGAGAGGATACGCCCTGCTCTCGCCGACGCTGGTGGTGGTCGTGCTCGGGCTGCTCTTCCCGGTGCTCATCCTGACGGTCATGAGCTTCTGGAAGCAGGACTACGTCGACATCGTCAGGACCTTCACCACCGAGAACTACGCCGCGTTCTTCGACAAGAAGATCTACTACCTGATCCTCTACCGCTCCATCCGGATCTCGGCCCTGGTGACGCTGCTCACCATCGTGCTGGCCTATCCCTTGGCGTACTACATCGCCTTCCATGTCCGGAAGAACAAGATGATGTGGATCGTCCTGGTCACGATCCCGTTCTGGACCAGCTACCTCCTGCGCGTCTTCGCGTGGAAGGTGATCCTGGGCTACAACGGCGTCGTCAATTCCGGGCTCATCTCCCTGGGGGTCGTCTCCGGCCCTCTCGAATTCCTCCTCTACAACCCGGCCGCGGTGGTGATCACGCTGGCCCATGCCTGGGCGGCGGTGGCGATCCTGCCCATCTACGTATCGCTGGAGAAGATCGACCGCTCCCTCATCGACGCCGCCCGCGACCTCGGCGAGAGCGCGTTCACGACCTTCGTGCGCGTCACCTTGCCGCTGTCCCTGCCCGGAGTGGTCGCCGCGAGCCTGCTGGTGTTCATCCCCACCGTCGGGGACTACGTGACACCGGCCCTGGTCGGCGGGACCCGCGGGATCATGATCGGCAACATCATCCAGTCCATGTTCGGCAAGGCGCTCAACTGGCCGCTCGGAGCCGCGCTGTCGATCATCTCGATGCTGACGGTCACCGTCGTGGTCTGCGCGTTCCTCGGCGCCACCCGCTGGTACCGGAAGAAGGCGGGATAGCGGTGGCCGCCTTGCGTACGAGACTGAACGGTTTCGGGGTGTATGCGGTGGCGTACCTCGTGTTCCTGTACCTGCCGGTGGCGGTGCTTCCCCTGTTCTCGTTCAACGACTCGCAGTACGTCACCTTTCCGCTGAAGGGCTTCACGCTCAAGTGGTACTACCAGCTCGCGGACGGCTACGGGCTCATCAACGCGCTGTGGAACAGCGTGCGGGTCGCGGTGAGCGTGGCGGTACTGAGCACCATCCTGGGGATCTTCGCGGCCAGGGCGGTGACCCGCTACCGCCTGCGAGGGCGCGGGAGCCTGATCGGCTTCATCATGGTGCCGCTCGTGATCCCGGAGATCATCCTGGGCATCTCCCTGCTCATCACCTTCAGCCTGGGCGGCGTGAAGCTCTCGCTGATCACCGTCGGCATCGGCCATCTCCTGCTGTGCGTGCCGTTCTCGATGCTGGTGCTGATCTCCCGGATGGAGGGTTTCGACCCGAGCATGGAAGAGGCGGCCCGGGACCTCGGAGAGAATGCCTGGAACACCTTCTGGCGGGTGACCTTTCCCATCATCCTTCCCGGAATCGTGGCGAGCCTGCTGCTGACCTTCACCATTTCGTTCGACGAGTTCGTGCTGGCGTTCTTCCTCAGCGGCACCGACGCGACGCTGCCGGTGCTCATCTGGAGCCAGCTCCGCTTCCCGGAAAGGCTGCCCTCGGTCCTGTCCCTGGGAGCGATCATCGTCGTGACGTCCACCTTCGTGATTTTCGCCGCCGAGCTCATTCGGCGAAGCGGCGTGCAGCGCACACCTTCCAGGATCTGAGACGATGCCGGCCGCGATCATCTCCATCGAGCACGTATTCAAGGACTTCGGCCCGGTCCGGGCCGTCGACGACGCGCACTTCGAGATCACGGAGGGGGAGTTCTTCTCCCTGCTGGGTCCGTCGGGCTGCGGGAAGACGACCCTGCTCCGGATGCTCGCCGGCTTCGAGGTGCCGACGCAGGGGCGGATCCTCATCGACGGCACGGACGTGACGCTGGTCCCGCCCAACCACCGCCCGGTGAACATGGTGTTCCAGAACTACGCGATCTTTCCGCACCTGAACGTCGCCTCCAACATCGCGTTCGGCATGAGGAAGTCCGGGCTCTCCAGGCGGCAGCTCGCGGAGCGCATCGAGGAGATGCTGGAGCTGATCAGGCTGCCCGGCTACGGAGAGCGCACCGCGATGGAGCTGTCCGGAGGCCAGCGGCAGCGGGTCGCACTGGCGCGGGCCCTCATCAAGCGGCCGAAGGTGCTGTTGCTGGACGAGCCCTTGGGGGCGCTGGACAAGAAGCTGAGAGAGCAGATGCAGATCGAGCTGCGTCAGCTCCAGCAGCAGGTGGGAATCACCTTCGTGTTCGTGACCCACGACCAGGAGGAGGCGCTCACGTTGTCGGACCGCATCGCGGTCATGGCCCGGGGCGGCGTGCTGGAGATCTCGACCCCGGGAGAGCTCTACGAGGCGCCGAAGTCGCGATTCGTCGCGGACTTCATCGGCACCATGAACTTCTTCGACTGCACCTTGAGCGAATGCCGGGGCGGGATGGTGACGGCCGACTCGGTGGAGCTCGGCCGGGTGCGCGCCGCCTGCGAGGCCCCTCCCTCGGCGGTCGGCGAAGGCTTCGTCCTGGGCATTCGCCCGGAGAAGTTCCAGCTCGCCTTCGAAGCGGTGGAAGGGACCGGGAACGCCGTCAAGGGCCGGATGGGACCCTCCGCATACCTGGGGGACCGCAGCCACTTCCACGTGTATCTGGAGGGCAGGGCCGAACCGGTCTCCGTGGCGCTTCCGAACTTGGCGAAGTCCCTCGACCGGATCAGCGGCGCGGGCCAGGAGGTATGGCTGACGTGGTCCGAAGATGCCGTGGTACTGCTGCCGGGCGAGGACCTGACCACGCCGAAGCGGGAAGCGGATTGAAGCCCCGAGGACGGCGTGCGGGCGGGTCCGTGGCCCCGGCGCCACGAATGCGGCCTGCCGTGCCTGAAGCCGGAGCGAGGGACATGAGACCGGGCGTGTTGCTTCGGCTGCTCATCTGCCTGGCCATGCTGCACGGCGGCGGCCATGCTTCCTCGGAGGAGGTGGACAACGGGGAAGGCGATTCGGTCGAGCCGGTCGAGCCGCGCGTCGAAGGGATCGAAAGGGTTGCCGGAAACGTTGTCGGGGGTCACGACGAGGAAGGCGGTGGCAGGGGTCCCGGGACGCTCGTCGGGAGTGTCGGCAAGGCGGTGGGGCCGGTCGATGGACGTGCGGGCGAAGGCGCCGACGGAGCCGGTGGCGTCTTCGGAATCGTCGGCGAGTGTGTCGGAAAGCGGTTCAAGAAATGCCGATGAGCTGGCCGGGAGCAAACGCCGGCCGCGGCTTGCACGATCGTCGGAACGGGATGGGCATTCCCGTGCGGAAGAGCAACGGGCCCGGGGGCCAATCGGTCCTGCTCCTCGCGGCGGCTCTCTTCATGCGGAAGGGGAGCCGCCGGGCTCCGGGCTCTTCCGCCACATGATCGGAAACCAGTCCTCCCGCATGCGGTCCCCGTCCCGGAGCCCGATGTCGGGGAAGGGCGGCGAAGTCTCTCCCGGACGCCGGCAATAGGTCACGTCGTCCCCCAGCCAGCGGGTGGACAGGGCGCGGCGGCGGCTCTGCACCCGGCCCGCCGTAGTGCCATGCAGGGTCCGGAAGTCGAAGGCGATCACGTCGCCGGGCTCGAGGTCCCAGGCGAGGATGTCGTAGTCCCGCGGGCGGGCGTCGAGGTCGGGGACCGGCTCCAGTCCGGCATCGGCCGTGTTGAAGTCGGAACCGTCGAGGAACACGCGCGGGTAGAACAGCCGGCCCCACCGATGGGAGCCCTTGACGAAGCGCACCGCGGTCTCCGCCGGCGCGTCGTCGAGCGAGACGTAGAGGCTGACGGTCTGCGTGCCGTCGATGCAGTAGTAAGGCAGATCCTGGTGCCAGGGCGTGGCGCGCCGGGTGCCGGGCTCCTTGCAGAAGGCGTGCTCGTGAAAGAGTTGCGCGCGGTGCGAGCGCATGAGCTGGCCGGCCATCGAGGCGGCGCACGAAGAGGTCACATGGTCGAGGTACTCCGGGATCAGGAGCCAGTTGCAGTAGCTGTCGAAGAAGCGCCCCGGCTCTCCGTCGGGCGCGCTCTCGCAGGGGAACGCGTAGTTCTGGGGCGCCCCGAGATTGCGCTCCAGACCGGCGCGAAGGGGCTCGACCCACTCTTCGAAGACGCCGCGCAGAACGGTCGCACCATCATGCTGGAAACGATCGATCGCCGCGGTATCCGCTGGCCAAGGCTGCGCCTCCGAAGGGTCGATCGGAGGTAGCGGTCGCCACCAGTCGACTGTGGCCTGGTTGAAGCTGTTCGCCTTCGGTGTCGAACCCTCCATTTCTTGCCCATCTCCGCTCCCCGTGTAAACACCTCGAGTATCACTTGTCCTCGTGTCCTGAGAAATCGGAGCAATACACGCGGATTCTGGATCAGTTGAACTGATCATGCCTTCTTGCCCTTCGAGATGACCGCTACCTACAAGCGGCGGAGGAGGACGCGATTTCAACCATGGTATCAAGCGTGGTGGCGGCGTTCTCGGCCCTGAGGTTCGCCTCCTCGCCGGCATCGTGGAAGGCTTTAACAGCCCTAACAAACTCACCCATGCCCACAGCTCCGATTTCTTCAAAATCGGCTAGGGACTCGTAGATGCTGGCGACGCTGTCCGTATCCAGAAGAATGGTGCTGAATATGTCGAGGCCTTTCCCTCGGTCGGCTCTGCTGGCGCCGGCGTAGACAGCGGCATCGATGAACGCATTTACGAATTCTTTGCCCGTTCGGTGGAGGTGAACGGCGGACATGAATGCGGCGTGCTCAATGTTCATGGCTTCAAGGGTGGAATGCCTGTTTGTGCCAGCTCCGAGGGCAATCCATAAAGCATGGGCGGCCTCCGCGGCTTCTGCGGCTTCACTAGCGGCTGCGGTAGCGGCGTTAATTGCTTGAACGAGATCGAGAATCTTGTGCTTCACCTCCACTTCGGCAACGATGTCACTAGACGTGCCCATTTCATCAAGGAATCTGAGAGAGGCAATGGTGGCTTCGTAGCCTTTTCTTATGGTGTGATCGAAGGCGGCTTTGCTGGCGGTGTAGGCGTCGGCCATGTCATGGGGTGTGTCATGCTTGGTGTAGTAGTCGACTAAGGCAGCTTCTAAGGCAGCTTCGCACGCTGTATTGTCGCCAGCCGCTGGCCCCCCTAGGACGAGGGAGAATGTGAGAGTCACTAGATACGGCCAGTGAGACTTCCGGATCGCCTGATTCATTTGTCGTCCTGTGCGGAGCCAAGAATCCGGACGAAATTCGGCTTCACGAGCTCCGCCCTGTATTTCGGCGGGTTGTATTTGGTCCACGGCCAGTCTCCGCGCTTGCACATCCAGCAGCCAATCTCGTTGGCTCGCAGCTCAGGGCATGAATCCCAAAATCCACGAGGGATTTCGGCGCATACCTCCGTAGTTGGATCTGGAAGCTCCAACGTGATCGTGTCGCCCTCTTTCAGGCCACAAAATAGCTTGCGATCATCCTTGCTCACTCGGAGCCCGAATTTTCCCCCTATCCACCCAGTCAGTATCACGATGTCCACTCCTTCGATCCCCCGTAGCGAGAGATCTCATCATAACCGATGGATCACGCCGAGTCACGTCGTGAGCCAGATCGTGAATTGAACTGAGCCGCGTCCCGAGGCGGGACGCCGTGCCCGCCGTCAATATGGTGATTTCTCCAACTCCAAGTGAGCCGATGATCTGAACCGCACCGGGAATTCCGGAGACTGTTTCGTGTGAGTCACCGTGCCCGCCCTGGGGGTCCAGAACCAACCGCACTGCCCGTTCCCGAAGCTCCGGGGAGTATCTGTTTGAATATTTCATGGCTCCAGTCTCTCAGGGTGGGGAGCCTCCGGGAAACCTGGCACGGTTCAGTACGGTTCAGTCGACGAGTGTGTGTCGACGAGCGTGTGTCGTACGACGGAGTCATGACGTAGGGTAGACAATCCACTTGTCTTTCTACCCGAATGAAGAAAATGGGCCTGAACATCAAGAACGAAGAGACCTGCCGGCTCGCCGGCGAGCTGGCGAGACTGACCGGTGAGACCATGACCGGTGCGATCACCGTCGCACTGCGCGAGCGGCTGCAACGCGAGAGCCACAAACGCAGCGTCGAGGTCCGCGTTCAGGAGCTGCGATCCATCGCCGAGCGCTGTGCCAGACTCCCGGGCCCGGGACCGTCAGCCGTGGAACATGGTGATTTCCTCTACGACGAGAGGGGATTGCCCAAGTGATCGTGGACAGCTCCGCATTGCCTGCCGTCTCACCGTCGATCACCCTCCGACCCCCGGCGTGCAGGCACGCCGGCCCGGCGCAACGTCTGGCGTTTTGAGGGTCGAGCCACTACAGTCGGCGCGCTCTATCGACCCGAATCGGAGTGCGTCATGGCGGGACCCATCAACCGTTTCAGCTCGCGCATCACCCAGCCGAAATCCCAGGGCGCATCGCAGGCCCAGCTCTTCGCCACCGGGTTCACGGAGGCGGACCTCGACAAGGCCCAGATCGGGATCGCCAGCATCTGGTACGAGGGCAACAACTGCAACATGCACCTGCTCGGCTTGGCCGACGCGGTGAAGGAGGGGGTCGAGGCGGCCGGGGTGAAGGGGATGCGCTTCAACACCGTCGGGGTGTCGGACGGCATGTCGATGGGTACCGAGGGGATGTCCTTCTCGCTCCAGTCCCGCGACCTCATCGCGGACTCCATCGAGACCGTGACCCGCGGCCAGTGGTACGACGGCCTCGTCACCATCCCCGGGTGCGACAAGAACATGCCCGGATGCCTGATGGCGATGGGCCGGATCGACCGCCCGTCCATCATGGTCTACGGGGGCACCATCCGCGGCGGGCGCATGTCGAGCGGGCAGGTGGTGGACATCGTCAACGCGTTCCAGAGCTACGGGCAGTTCCTCGCCGGCAGCATCGACGAGAACGAACGGGCCGAGATCGTCCGCAACGCCTGCCCCGGTCCCGGCGCGTGCGGCGGGATGTACACCGCGAACACCATGGCCACCGCGATCGAGGCCATGGGCATGTCGCTGCCGTACAGTTCCTCCACCCCGGCCACGGACCCCGCCAAGCTCGAAGAGTGCCGGCGGGCCGGCGCCACGGTGCGCGCGCTGATGGAGAAGGACATCAAGCCGCGCGACATCATGACCCGCGCCGCGTTCGAGAACGCGATGGTGATGGTCATGGCGCTCGGCGGCTCCACCAACGCGGTGCTGCACCTCATCGCGATGGCCCGCGCCGCGGACGTGGACCTCGCCATCGACGACTTCCAGTCGGTGAGCGACCGGATCCCCTACGTCGCGGACCTGAAGCCGAGCGGCAAGTACGTGATGGAGGACCTGCACCAGGTCGGCGGGGTGCCGGCGGTAATGAAGTACCTCCTCGCCGAGGGCCTCATCGACGGCGACTGCCTGACCTGCACCGGCCGGACCATCGCCGAGAACCTGGAGGACGCGCCGCCGCTCGCCGAGGGCCAGGGCATCGTGGCCCCGCTCGACAGGCCCATCAAGGAGAGCGGGCATATCCGCATCCTGCGGGGCAACCTCGCGCCGGGCGGCGCGGTGGCCAAGATCACCGGCAAGGAAGGGCTGCGCTTCGAGGGCCCGGCCAACGTCTTCGACTCCGAGGAGGACATGCTGCGCGCCCTGGAGGAGGGGAAGATCGCCAGGGGCGACGTGATCGTCATCCGCTACGAGGGGCCGAAGGGCGGGCCGGGGATGCCGGAGATGCTGACCCCGACCTCCGCGGTCATGGGGGCCGGACTCGGGTCCGATGTGGCGCTCATCACCGACGGGCGCTTCTCCGGAGGCTCGCACGGCTTCATCATCGGCCACGTGGTGCCGGAGGCGCAGGAGGGCGGACCCATCGCCCTGATCGAGACCGGCGACACCATCACCATCGACGCGGAAGCGAACTCCATCCGCGTCGGCGTCCCGGACGAGGAGATGGCGCGGCGCCGCGAAGCCTGGACCATGCCCCCGTACAAGGAGACGCGCGGCACCTTGTACAAGTACATCAAGAACGTGTCCGACGCCTCCCGCGGGTGCGTGACCGACGAGTAGATGCGGAGCGCATCGAGGGGCATGGCCATCGAAGTCCGGCCGCTGGCGCCCGCCGACCCGCGGGCCCACCGGCTCATCGACGCGCTCGATCGGCTCCAGACCTCCCTGTACCCGCCCGAGAGCAATCACCTGGACCCGATCGAAACCCTGGAGCGGGACAGCGTGACGTTCCTGGCCGCCTTCTTCGCCGGAGAAGTGGTCGGATGCGGAGCGGTGAAGCGCATGTCCGGGGGCTACGGCGAGATCAAGCGGATGTACGTCGACCCCGCCGCCCGCGGCCGCGGGGCGGGACGGGCTCTGATGAAGGCGCTGGAATCCAGCCTCCTTGCGCACGGCATCGGGGTCGCGCGGCTGGAGACGGGCATCCGTCAACCCGAAGCGATCGCGCTCTACGAGCGTTGCGGGTACGTGCGCATCCCTCCGTTCGGCGACTACCGCGAAGATCCGCTGAGCGTATTCCTCGAGAAGCGGCTCGCCTGAGCGGGGCCGGGCCGCGGACGTGGCTCCCCGGACCACGCAGGTGTCGTCGAAACCGGACGAGGCGCCGCGACCGGCGCGCCTGCTGGCATTCGTCGCGTGCCTTCTCTCCGCCACCGCCCTGTACGCCGGCGGAGCACCGCCGATCGAGTATCGCATCGCGGCCGAATACCCCCACGACGCAACGGCATTCACCCAGGGGCTCGTCTTCGACCGCGGCGCCCTGTTCGAGAGCACGGGCCTGCGGGGGCGCTCGTCGCTGCGCAAGGTGGAGCTGGCCACCGGGAGGGTGGTGCGCACACGGCCCCTGTCCGCTCGACTCTTCGGCGAGGGCCTCGCGCTCGTCGGCGACGAGCTGTACCAGCTCACGTGGACTTCGGGGCGCGCGTTCGTGGTGCGGCTGAAGGACTTCTCGCTCGTTCGCGAGTACCGCTACTCCGGGGAGGGCTGGGGCCTCGCCTACGACGGCGCGCGGCTGGTGATGAGCGACGGCAGCGCGACGCTCCGGTTTCGCGACCCCGCCACCTTCCGGGTGGAGCGCGAAGTGGTGGTCCGGGACGGCGCCCGCCCCGTCGAGGCCCTCAACGAGCTCGAGTTCGTCGATGGATCGGTGTACGCGAACGTCTGGCGATCCGATCGGGTGGCGCGCATCGACCCCGCAAGCGGCGCCGTGACCGGATGGCTCGACCTGTCCCCGATAGCCGCGCGCGAGCGCAGCGCCGGTGACGCCGACGTCGCCAACGGCATCGCCTGGGACGGACGCAGGCTCTTCGTGACGGGAAAGCTCTGGCGCTCGGTCTACGGCCTGGAGCTGTTGCGCTGAGCACACCGGGGGCCGCTGGCGATCCCGTCCCGGATGTCGTGCCGATTGTGCCGACGGAACGACCCTTGCGCCGTTGCGCCGAGCACCCCGGGTGGCCGCTGGCGATCCCGCATTCCGGTCGGCTGCTGGCGATCCCGCATTTCGCCGCGGCGCGGCCATCCTCGTCGCCGGCCGTGGCGCGTCGTACACTGTCCGGCCAGTCCGCGAGGCCGGTGCGGCGACGGAGTCCGCAAGTCACCGGGCCGTCCTCTGATTGCACGCCGGGAGGCGCATTGCGCGTGGAACTCTGGGAAGCGATCCTCGCCGGAGTGCTGGTGCTCGTCGTCCTGTTCTTCTTCGGACCGGGTGCGAAGCGTGCGGCGGAGGAGGCGCCGGAGGCCGGTCCGGGAGACTGGAAGGCGGCGCTCGTGCCGATCCTCCTCGTCGGCGCTTTCGTCGTGCTGATGATACTGATGGTCGCTCAGACGTAGTGCCGGGCCAGGATCGCCGCGGTGAAGCTCGCTCTCAGGTAGAACCCCCGCGGCAGGACCGACTCCCACGCACCGCTCGACCCGATGGCGCGCCGCCGTGCGGCGGCGTTCGCGGCCTTCGGGCGGATCTGCAGGCACTCGCCCTCCCGGGCCGAGATCTCGTCCACCCTCCCGAGCACGACCCGGTCCATCAGCGTCTCCCAGTCGCCCGCCAAGGCCGCCTCCTCGTCCGGTGACGGACTCCACAGCAGCGCGGCGCCGATCCGGCGGTCGGGAAGCGCGATCGCGCGGTCGCCTTCGAAGGGAACCCACAGCACCCGGGCGAGCTTGCGCCGCACGTTCGAGGCCTCCCAGCCCGGGGCGGCGTCGCCCGCGAGCGGCACGGTGCATACGTAGGTCGATTCCAGCGGCCGGCGGCCCGGCCCGATCGGAATCGTCTTCAGCTCCACCGAGATCAGCCGGAAGTCGGGCTCCGGCAGCGAGCCGGCGCTGGCCCCCAGGGCGTGCTCGATGACCGTCCCGGTCCAGCCCTTGCCGCGGCGCGTGGTTTCCGGCACCGGCAAACCCCGCTCCGCCGCCACGTCGCCAAGGGTGCGTCCGGCGATGCCGTCGGCGCGCGCCAGCAGCTCGGCTTCGCTGCGAGGCGGTGGAGCCGGTCCGATGTCAGCCATCCGGCTCGAGCCGATGTGATTCGGGACGCAGGCGCCTTGCGGCGGCGCGCAGCGCATCCAGGCCGGCGGCGTCCGTGCGCACGAAGAGCACCAGGGCGTCCGCGCGGGTGTCGTCGCCGGGGTCCGGCGTTTCCTCGCATCGAATGTCGGCCCCGCGCGCGGCGAGGTCCGCGCACACGGAGATCAGGGCCGCGACGGCATGTTCCGGCGAGTGCGCCGTCGCGAGCGACAGCCGCGCCCTGACGGTGGTGGCGGACGGCGGCGGGGCGGTCCCGCGGGGGAGGGCGCCCTGCGTTCCCAGCGCGAAGACGGTCGCGCGCCCGGGTCCGCGCGTCGTGTCGCCGCCGATCAGTTCGACGCCGCACGCATCGCATACCGCCGCGGCGGTGGCCGCGAACGACTCGATCCAGCCGGGATCGTCCGGGGGGCAGGTGAGGCCGAGGGTCGTCCACCTCGGCGTCACCGCCTGTGCGGCGAGCCGCACCAGGGCCGCGCCGAATACGCGGCGGGCGGTCCCGGCCGCATCGTCCCGTTCCGAGAACGGAACCGTCGCCCGGGCGTGGACGAGCGGTGCTCCGCCGGTATCGAGCAGCGCCGCGTCGTCACCGATGCCGAGCACGGTTCCGGGGCGGCGGGTGGCGCGATCGCGAAAACAGCGTCCGATGAGCTCGAATTCGTCCACGAATCGACGGAGGCGGTCAGCCCCCGATCATGAACCGCGCTGCATGGAGCACCGCGCAGGCAAGCAGGCCGGCAACGATGTCGTCGAGCATGATGCCGAGACCTCCGCCGACGGTGCGGTCGACGAGGGATACCGGCCAGGGCTTGGCGATGTCGAAGACGCGGAACGTCACGAATCCGGCGACGATCCACGGCCAGTCGAACGGCAGGGCGATCATGGTGACGAGGAAGCCCGCAATCTCGTCGAGGACGATGCCGGGGTGGTCGTGCACGCCGAGGTCGCGCGCGGTGCGCCCGCAGACCCAGACCCCTGCGACGACGATGAACGCGACCGCGAGCAGGTAGGTCGTGATCGGCTGGCTCGCGATGGCCGCATGGATCGGGAGCGCGACGGCGGTGCCGGCGCTTCCCGGCGCCCGCGGCGCGAGCCCGGCGCCTGCGCCGAACGCGATCCAGTGCAGCGCGGACCGGGGGCGCGGAAGGCGGCGCGGACCGTCGTCAGCCGGCATGTCGGCGGGCCGGACCCGGATACGAACAGTACAAATCAGTTGAGATATGTCCCATAGAATACTGAAAGCACGGATATTTCATGTGCATCCGAATGAAGGTGCGGCTACCCGTCCGCGAAATGCCGGTAGCCGGAGGGCGCCGGGATCGCCGCGCCGTTGCGCCCGGTGAGGCGCAGGCCCGATCGCGCCTCGATGGCGCCGATTTCGGTGACCGCGTCGCCGGTCCCGAGGCCGCCGAGACGGCCGATTCGATCCGGCGCGACGGTGAACAGCAGCTCGTAGTCGTCACCGGCCGACAACGCGAGCGCCCGCGCCGTGGCGTCTCCGGCCACGTCGAGCAGCGCCGCCGACAGGGGCAGGAGGCGGGCGTCCACGCGCGCCCCCATGCCGCTTGCCTCCAGCACGTGGCCGAGGTCCTGGCACAGTCCGTCGGAGACGTCGATGGCGGCGCTGGCGATGCCGCGCAACGCGCGGCCGAGCGCGAGTCTCGGCGTGGGGCGGCGAAGCCGGGCGAGGAGCGCGCCCGCGGCCACGGCGGGCCGGGCCGCGCGCCGCCCGAGCGCGATGTCGAGGCCGCCGCCGGCGTCGCCGAGCGTGCCGGATGCGAATATCCGGTCCCCGGCGCGGGCCCCCGCCCGGGTCAGCGCCTCGCCGGCGGGGCAGTGTCCGTGCACCTCGACGCTCACCGAAAGGGCGCCGGAGACGATGTCGATGGCGGCGACCGCAACCCCGTGCGAATCGGCCAGCGACTCGAACCCGGAGCGGAACGAGGCGAGCCACGTCCGGTCCCGGTGCTCCGGGAACGAGACCACCGCGACCGTCTCGGTGGCGGTCGCCCCCATCGCGGCCAGATCGCTCAGGTTGACCGCGAGCGCCTTGTAGCCGGTGTCGCGGGCGGGGGTATCGCTCGGAAAGTGCACCCCCTCGACGAGGGTGTCCATCGCGACCACCAAGTGCCCGGCCGCCGCTCGCGTTCCCACCGCCCGGTGCCCCGGTCACTCCGGCCGCAGCCGGCGCGCCACCCGGTCGAGCACGCCGTTGACGTACTTGTGGCTCTGCTCGGCCCCGAACGTGCGGGCGAGTTCCACCGCCTCGTCGATCACGGTCCGCCAGGGGACGTCCTCCATGGAACGGAGCTCGTGCGTGCCCATGCGCAGGATGGCGCGCTCGACGGGGTCGAGCTCCGGGACCGGACGATCGGCGAACGCCGCGATTTCGGCATCGAGGGCCTCGAACTCGATGATCACGCCGCCCACCAGGGCGTCGAAGAACACCGGATCGAACCCTCCCGGAGGCGGGCTCTCCCTGAACTGCGCGTGGAGCTCTTCCGCCGTGTGCCCGGTCATCTGCCACTGGTACAGCGCTTGCAACGCCGCCCGGCGGGTGCGGCTGCGAATGCTCCGGCGCTTCATGACCGGCGCGGGTCACACGCCGAGACGGCGCCGGAGGGAGACCATCTCCAGGGCCGCGAGGGCTGCTTCCCCGCCCTTGTTGCCGCGCTCGCCGCCGGCCCGCGCGTCCGCCTGCGCCCGGTCGTCGCAGGTGAGGACGCCGAAGAGCACGGGGACGCCGGTCTCGACCGAGGCGGCCTGGACCCCGCGTGCGGCCTCCGCGCAGACGTAGTCGAAGTGGGGGGTGTCACCTCGAATCACCACGCCGAGCGCGATGACGGCGTCGATTCCGCCGCGCCGGGCCAGCCAGCGGGCCGCCAGCGGGAGCTCGAACGCGCCGGGGACGCGAACGACCGGGACTTCGTCGCGGTCCAGCCCGTAGCGGGAGAGGGTGTCGAGAGCGCCTTCGAGTAGCCGCGACACGATGCGGTCATTGAACCGCGCGGCGACGACGCCGATGCACGCGCCGCCGGTGTCGTATTCGGAGGGGGAGATGTCGTATCGCGCCACGAAGAGCCGGCTCCACCGTCCGCATCACATCAGGCCGGCCAGCCGGCTTCCCGGTCCACCGCGGCGCGTGCGGCCCGAGGCGCGTCGCACTCGACGCACACCGTCCGCGCCGCGTCGCTCGGCGACACGGCCGGGATTGCGGGCAGGCTCGTCATGGGTCCGGGGGGCTTCCGGATCGGCGCCGACGAGGGCGACCCCGGACTCACGCCGCCCGCCCCGGGTCGCGTCCGTCTTCGAGCCGGGGCGTCCGCTTCCCCGCGTCGCCGGCCGTCGAGCCGGCCGGCTCATCGACGTACTCGACCACCTCCAGGCCGAAACCGGAGATGGCGTGCAGGCGTTTCGGCGCGCTCAGCACCCGCATCCTGCGGACCCCGAGGTCCGCGATGATCTGGGCGCCGAGGCCGAAGGTGCGGAGATCGGTGCCGGCGTCCTGCTGCGGGAGCGCTTCGCCCTCGTCTTCGCGGCGGTACGAGTCGATACGGGCAATGATCTCGTTCGGGGACTCGGGAGGCCGCAGCACGACGACGACCCCCCGTCCTTCCTCGGCGACACGGCGCAACGCGTCGCCGAGCGGCCACCCGGCGTCGCGGCGCCGGGTGGCGGCGAGATCGCAGAGCGAGTCGTGCACGTGCACCCGGATGAGGGTCGGCTCGGCCGGGTCGATCGTGCCGGCCACCAGCGCGTAGTGGATCCTGTCGTCGGTCCGCGCGCGGAAGGCGACCAGCCGGAAGTCCCCGAACTCGGTGGGCAGCCGGCATTCCCCGACCCGCTCCACCGTCTTCTCGTTGAGCATCCGGTACTTGATCAGGTCGGCGATGGTGCCGAGCTTCAGTCCGTGGGCCCGGGCGAACTTCTCCAGGTCCGGGCGGCGGGCCATCGTCCCGTCCTCGTTGAGGATCTCGACGAGGACCGCGGCCGGTTCGAGTCCGGCCAGGCGCGCCAGGTCGCAGCCGGCCTCGGTATGGCCGGCGCGGGTGAGCACGCCGCCGGGCTCCGACATCAGCGGGAAAACGTGGCCCGGCTGCACGAAGTCCGCGGGCGTCGCGCCGGGCCGCACCGCGGCGAGGATCGTGGTGGCGCGGTCCCCGGCCGAGATGCCGGTCGTGGTCCCGCGGGCGGCGTCGATGGAGACGGTGAACCGGGTGCGCTGCGCCTCGCGGTTGTCGCCGACCATCAGCTTCAGGCCGATCGCGTCGCATCGTTCGCGGGTGATCGACAGGCAGATCAGGCCGCGGCCGTAACGGGCCATGAAGTTGATCGCCTCCGGCGTCGCATGAGCGGCCGGCATGATGAGATCGCCCTCGTTCTCGCGGTCCTCGTCGTCGACGAGCACCACCATGTTCCCGTTCCTGAACTCGGTGATCAGTGCGTCGATGGAGTCGAATGACATCGATCGGGGTCCTGGAGACGCACGACGCCGGTCGTGCGGTGCTTCGTGGCTGCGGACCCGCATTCTGCCCGCCCCGGTCCCGCCCGTGCAATGAATGCCGGGCCGATGCGGGCTCGGGGTCGATGATCTCGCAGCGAAAGCCGATGAGCGGTCCCGCCCGCGCAATGAACGCCGGGCCGATGCGGGTCACGTCTCCCGGCAGGTGAGGAGCCGCTCGACGTAGCGGGCGATCTGATCGACCTCGATGTTCACCGCGCATCCGGGTTCGAGCTCCCCGAGGGTGGTCGCCTCGAGGGTGTGGGGCACGATGTTCACGTCGAACGTCGCACCGTCCACCGCGTTGACGGTCAGGCTGGCGCCGTCGATGGACACCGAGCCCTTCTCCGCGATGTACCGGGCCAGCGTCCCCGGCGCCCGGAACTCGAGCCGGACGGAGCGTGCGTCGCTCCGCCGCGCGAGCACCTGCGCGATGCCGTCGACATGGCCGGAGACCAGATGGCCTCCGAGCCGCGTCTCCGGAGTCAACGCGGCTTCGAGATTGACCCGGCGGCCCGCTTCGAGGCTTCCCAGCGTGGTCCGGGCCAGCGACTCCGCGGAGACGTCGGTCCGGAAACCGGCCGGTGTGACCTCGACCGCGGTCAGGCACACGCCGCTGACGCAGACGGAGTCTCCGACCGCGATGCCGGCCGCGGAGAGGCCCGCGGTGTCGATGGCCAGCGACACGTCTCCCGAGGGGTGCTCGAAGCGCTCCTCGATCCGGCCCACTGCCTGGACGATTCCCGTGAACATCCTGATCGGCTCCCTGGATACGGCTATTCCCGATCGGGCGCGTTCGTCGGCCCGCCGCTCCGGCGCTCCGGCGCGCGAGGCGCGGGGTTCGCGAGCGCGTCGATGCGAATGTCCCCCCCGAACTGCGCGACCTCCGTAATTTCAAGCCTGAGCCGATCGCGCATCGCCGCCACCGCGGGCAGCGTGAACATCCCCCGCGCCGCGTCGCCGAGCAGCGCCGGCGCGAGGTACACGACGACCTCGTCGACCAGCTCCGATTCGAGCAGCGCTCCGGCCAGCGTGGGGCCACACTCGGTGTGTACCTCGTTGACGCCGGTTTCGGCGAGTGCGGCCATCAGGGTCCGCAGTGCGACTCGGCCCCCGGCCCCCGGCAGCGAGACGACTTCCGCGCCGACATCGAGGAGTGCCCCGGGCGGCGGCCCGTCCCGGGACGTGGCGACGAGGATGCGGCCGGGGGTGGAGAACACCCGGGCTGCGGGCGGGGTGCGCAGGCGCGAGTCGACGATGACGCGCATCGGCGGGGCGAGGCAGTCGGCGTTCTCCACCCGGGCGTCCAGCCGGGGGTCGTCCGCGAGCAGCGTCCCGATGCCGGTGAGGACCGCGCCCGCCCGGGCCCTGAGCCGGTGCGCGTCGGCGCGCGCCGCCTCGCCGGTGATCCACCGGCTCTCGCCCTCCGCGGTGGCGGTGCGGCCGTCCAGGGTCGCGGCGAGCTTGCAGCGGACCCAGGGCCGGCCGCGCTCGACACGTGACGCGAACCCGCGATTGAGCTTCCGCGCCTGCGCCTCCAGGAGACCCGTCTCGACCTCGATCCCCGCCGCGGCGAGCTCGGCGAGGCCCCGGCCCGCCACTCTCGGGTCGGGGTCGCGCATCGCCGCCACCACCTTGCCGACGCGCGCCTCGATCAGGGCCCGAGTGCACGGCCCGGTGCGTGCGGTGTGGCGGCACGGCTCCAGCGTCACGTAGACGGTGGCTCCCGCCGCCTCGCCACCGGCCGCGGCGAGGGCGTGGGTCTCGGCGTGCGGCTCCCCCGCGTACCGATGCCACCCCTCGCCGACGATCCGTTCGCCGTGCGCGATCACGCAGCCGACGCGGGGGTTGGGATCGGTGGAGTACAGACCGCGCCGCGCGAGTTCCAGGGCGCGCGCCATGTGGCGGCGGCCCGGAGCATGGGGGTCCGTGACGTTCATCAACCGGCGGGACCCACGGCCCGGCATCCGCGGCGGCGGGCGGCGGGGATGGCGGAATCGGCGGCGGCGGGGACGCGCGCGGCCGCGCCGAGCGGCTCGTCCCCTTCGATGAAACGGCGCTCAGTCATCGGGGATCAGCGGGATCTGGCTGCGCCGCGCCTCCGGAGGCGGCTCGTTCTCCAGGCGTTCGACTTCGTCGCGGAACTCGCTCACGTCCTCGAACTTGCGGTAGACCGACGCGAACCGGACGTAGGCGACCCGATCGAGGTCGCGCAGCGCCTCCATGACCGCTTCGCCGACCGCACGCGAGGCGATTTCGCGTTCCCCGGACCGCATCAGGCGCCACTTGATCCGGTCGATCGCGGCCTCGATCGCGTCGCTCGCCACGGGGCGTTTCTCGCTCGCGAGCATCATGCCCAAGCGCAGCTTGCGCTCGTCGAACGGGACCCGGGATCCGTCGTTCTTGACGATCCGCGGAATCGCGACCTCCGCCGTCTCGTAGGTCGTGAACCGTTCCCGGCAGCTCGTGCATTCCCGGCGGCGGCGCACCTGGGCGCCGTCGAGCGCCAGCCGGGAGTCGACGACCCGGGTTTCTTCCTCGTTGCAGAACGGACACCGCATGTGGCCATCGTCGCATGAAGGCAGGGTGATCCCAAGGTATCGCCGCCTTCGGCCGGTGCCACGGTGATCTCGCCGGCGGTGCGAGCGGAGCCGGCCGGGGTGCCCGGCCATGTCGGTCCACGATCATCGTCGATGGTCGTCCGACCCGACCGGCCAGCGGCGCGGGACGGCAACGGGTCGTGCGCGCGTCGGTCCGTCATCGTCGCCGATGATCGTCCGGCCGGTACGGAAACGCCGCCGTTTCGCATTGACGCATTCGCATCGCGCTCTCGACAATGCGGGGGTATCGACTGTCCGGACAGATGCCGCCATGAAGCCGTTCGCCCCCGCCTGCGAGAGGAACAAGGGTCCGATCCTGGAGGTGCTGCGCCGCGTGTTCCGGGATGCGACGGACGTCATCGAGATCGGCAGCGGCACCGGCCAGCACGCGGTGTGGTTCGCCGCGGGCCTGCCGCACCTGGTGTGGAGGACGAGCGATCTGCCCCGCGAACACGCCGGCATCAACGCCTGGATCGACGAGGCGCGACTCGCCAACCTGGAGCGTCCGCTCGTCCTCGACGTCGCGCGCCGGCCGTGGCCGCTGGCAAGCGCCGGGGCGGCGTTCAGCGCGAATACGGCGCACTACATGGGCTGGCCGGAAGTCGAGGCGATGTTCCGCGGCGTGGCGGAGGTGCTTGCACCGGGCGCGCGGTTCGTGCTGTATGGCCCGTTCGCCCGCGACGGTCGCCACACGAGCGCCGGCAACGTCGCATTCGATCGAATGCTCCGGGCGCAGGACCCGGATCTGGGGGTGCGCGATGCGGGTGATCTCGAGCGTGTCGCGGCCGGCGCGGGAATGGGGTTGGAGGAGGACGTCCCGATGCCGTCGAACAACCGGACCCTGGTGTGGCGCAAGGCCCCGGACCGATAGCGATGCGCGACGCTGCTGCCGGGGCGGTCGCAGGCTCCCCTCGCGTGCTGGATTCCCGGGTCCGCGCCCGGCGCGCCGCCTCGACCTCCCGAGGCTCCCCTCGCGTGCCGGATTTCCGGGTCCGCGCTTGGCGCGCCGCCTCGACCTCCCGAGGCTCCCCTCGCGTGCTGGATTTCCGGGTCCGCGCCCGGCGCGCCGCCTCGACCTCCCGAGGCTCCCCTCGCGTGCTGGATTTCCGCCTCGCGCACGAACGGGCGACCACATGTCCGGCCGCCGCGCCGGGTCCGGGCATCGCCGCGGAGCACGGCCTGTCCAGGCGGCGGCGGGCCATCGGCGAATGAGGCAGCGGACGGTGGACGGTGGTCCGCCGGCCGGAACCGACGGGTCCAGCCACAGATGATCACCACCGACATCGCCACCCGGGTCTACAACCACGCGTTCAAGCTCGACCCGATCATCCGGAGCCTGCTCGACACCGACGTCTACAAGCTCCTCATGCTGCAGACGGTGTGGAAGGAGTTCGCGCACGTTCCGGTCACGTTCTCCCTGATCAACCGCTCGCCGGGCGTGCGCCTCGCGCAGGCGATCGACGAGGCGGAGCTTCGCGAGCAGCTCGACCACGCGCGCACGGTGCGGCTCGGCAAGAAGGAGCGCATCTGGCTCGCCGGCAACACCTTCCACGGCAAGGAACGCCTGTTCTCCCCGGAGTTCCTCGCCTGGCTCGGCGAATACCGCCTGCCCGAATACGACCTTCGCGTGGAGGACGGGCAGTTCCGCATCGACTTCAGCGGTTCCTGGGCCGCCGTCACGCTCTGGGAGATCCCGGTGCTCTCCATCATCAGCGAGCTGCGTTCGCGCGAAGCGATGAAGGGCATCGGCCGGTTCGAGCTCGACGTCCTCTATGCCCGGGCCAAGGCGAAGCTGTGGGAAAAGGTGGTGCGGCTGAACGCGTTGCCGGATATCCGCATCGCCGATTTCGGCACCCGCAGGAGACACAGCTTCCTGTGGCACCGCTGGTGCGTCGAGGCGATGAAGGAGGGCCTGGGCGAGAAGTTCACCGGCACCAGCAACGTGCTGCATGCGATGGAGCTCGACATCGAGGCGATCGGGACCAACGGACACGAGCTGCCCATGGTCCAGGCCACGATGGCCGGCGCCGACCGGGAGCTGCGGCAGGTCCCCTACGGCGTGCTGGAGAGCTGGCAACGCACCTACGAGGGCAACCTGCTCGTCGTGCTGCCGGACACGTTCGGGACCACCGCCTTTCTGCGCCACGCCCCGCCCTGGGTCGCGCACTGGAGCGGGTTCCGGATCGACTCCAAGGAGCCGATCGAGGGCGGCGAGGAGATCATCGCTTGGTGGAAGGACCAGGGGGAGGACCCGCGGGACAAGCTGCTGATCTTCTCCGACGGCCTGGACATCGACGGCATCGAGCGGGCCTATCACCACTTCTCCGGCCGCGTGCGCCTCGGGTTCGGCTGGGGGACGCTGCTGACCAACGACCTGCGGGACTGCTCGCCGGTCAGGAACCCGGGACTCGATCCGATCTCGCTGGTCTGCAAGGTGACGCGGGCGAACCACCGCTCGACGGTCAAGCTGTCCGACAACCTGGAAAAGGCGTCCGGCCCGCCGGAGCTCATCGAGCGCTACCGGCGGGTGTTCGGGTGCGGAGCGCTGGACCGCAAGGCGCTGGTCGTATAGCCCGCATGGCGCCGGGCGACGGGGCTCCGCGGCATCCGCGGAACGCGGGGTCGTTGCGCGGTCGGCGGTGCTTCGAGCCGGCCGGCGAAACCGCAAGGCGCTGGTCGTATAGCCCGCACGGCGCCTGGCGACGCGGCCGTGGCATTCGCGGAACGCGGGGCCGCCGCGCGGTCGGCGGTGATTCGAGCCGGCCGGCGAAGTAGACTCGCCTCCTCCGTGAGCCATCATTCGGGACTCGCCGTGCTTCAGCCAGCTTCACGCCGTGCAAGCGTCGGGGTGCGGATCGGCCCGGTCCGCGTGGGCGGCGGATCTCCCATCGTCGTGCAGTCCATGACCGACACCGACACGACGGACATCGCGGCCACCGTCTCCCAGGTCGAGGCGCTCGCCCGGGCCGGCTCCGAGCTCGTCCGCATCACCGTCAACACGCCGGCTGCGGCGCGGGCGGTGCCCGCGATCCGCGAGCAGCTTGATGCGAACGGCTGCGGGGTACCGCTCGTCGGCGACTTCCACTACAACGGACACCGGCTGCTCGCCGATGTGCGCGAGTGCGCCGAGGCGCTCGCGAAGTACCGCATCAACCCCGGCAACGTCGGGTTCGGCGCGAAGCGCGACACCCGGTTCGCGATGATGATCGAGCAGGCGATGGAGCATGATCGTCCGGTGCGCATCGGCGTGAACTGGGGCAGCCTCGATCAGGCCCTGCTCGCGCGGCTGATGGACGAGAACGCGGCCCGCGAGGCTCCGCTGGATGCGGCCGCGGTGATGCGCGAGGCGCTGGTCCGCTCGGCCCTCGACAGTGCGCTGGAGGCCGAGCGGATGGGACTCCCCCGCGACCGCATCGTCCTGTCGTGCAAGGTGAGCGCGGTGCAGGACCTGATCGCGGTGTACTCCGATCTCGCCTCGCGCAGCGACCACGCCCTGCACCTCGGCCTGACCGAGGCGGGGATGGGCTCGAAGGGCATCGTCGCGTCCACCGCGGCCATGGGAATCCTGCTCCAGCAGGGGATCGGCGACACCATCCGGGTCTCGCTGACCCCGGAGCCCGGCGGCGACCGGACCCGCGAGGTCGTCGTCGCCCAGGAGATCCTCCAGACGATGGGGCTGCGCTCGTTCACGCCGCTCGTGACCGCGTGCCCGGGGTGCGGGCGCACCACGAGCTCGTTCTTCCGCGAACTCGCCAACAGCATCCAGAGCCACCTGCGCGAGAACATGCCGGTCTGGCGGGAACGCCATGTCGGAGTGGAGGAGATGTCGGTGGCGGTGATGGGGTGCGTGGTCAACGGCCCCGGCGAGAGCCGGCACGCGAACGTCGGGATCAGCCTGCCCGGCACCGGCGAGGCCCCGGCCGCCCCGGTGTTCATCGACGGCCGGAAGACGGTGACCCTGCGCGGGAACGACATCGCGGAGGAGTTCCGTCGCATCGTCGACGAGTACGTCGAACGGACGTATGCGCCGCGGGACGCCGCTACGCCGCGGGACGCCGCGGGCGGGCATCGAGGCGGTGCTCCCGGGGTGTCCTGACCTGGCCTCGTCAAGCCGACTTTCTCGGCGATGATCTGCTTGAGTGCCATGAGGCTCCCGGGGTGTCCTGACCAGGCCTCGTCAAGCCGATCCTGGCCAGAGCCCGGACGATAGCGTCATCGCCGCTGTCCTCGGGATGTCCGGCCCGGCCTCGTCAAGCGGGTCCCCCGGGTCATCGCAGGCGCCGGGCGGAGAGCCGATGTTCCTGCCGAACTACCACGACGGCAGTATCGTCAATCTGATGCAGTCCATCCTCGCCGGGCTCGGTGCTCCCGATACCGGCGGCGCGCACGGCTACCTCGCGGACCTCGGCCCGGAGGAGGTTGCGGAGGCGAGGCATGTCGTGCTCCTCGTCGTCGACGGGCTCGGGCAGGCGCAGCTCGACACCGGACCGGCGCCGGCGCTTCGCGCGTCGCTGCGCGGCACCATGACCTCGGTCTTCCCCTCGACCACCGCCTCGGCGGTGACGACCTTCCTCACCGGCCTCGCGCCGGCCGAGCACGCGGTCACCGGATGGTTCACGTGGTTCGGCGAGCTCGATTCGATCGTCGCGCCGCTCCCGTTCACCACCCGCGCCGGGCGCACCGATCTCGCATCGCTCGGGGTCGCGGCGGCCGACGTCTTCACCGGTCCGACCGTCTTCGAGCGGGTGCGCGCGGACTGCCACTCGGTCCAGCCGGCCAGGCTCGTCGGCTCGGCGTACTCGCGCGCCCACACCCGCGGCGCCGCGCCCCGCGGCTTCACGCATCTCGACGAGCTGGTCCGCGTCATCGTCGATACCGTGCGCGATGCCCGTCGTCGTACCTACGTCTACGCCTACTGGCCGATGCTCGATACGCTCTCCCACGAGTACGGGGCGTCGAGCACGCGAGCCCGGCGCCACCTCGCGAAGATCGACGCGTGCTTCGACCGGCTGCGCGCGGCCCTCGCCGGGAGCGGCACGCTGCTCGTGGTCACCGCGGACCACGGATTCGTCGACACCTCGCCCGGGTCCCGCCTGGACGCGGACTCCGTTCCCGGTCTCGCACCGATGCTCCTGCGCCCCCTGTGCGGCGAGCCGCGGGTCGCGTACTGCTACGTGCGGGAAGACTGCCGTTTGGAGTTCCCGGCGCGCGCGAGGGACGGGCTGGCCGGGATCGCCCGGGTGGTCGAAAGCGCCGCGATGCTCGAAGCCGGCTGGTTCGGACTCGCCGACCCGCATCCGCGCCTGTCCGAGCGGGTGGGGGACTATGCGCTGGTGATGCGGGACGAGTACGCGATCCACGATCGGATTGAGGGCGAGAAGCCGTTCCGCCAGATCGGCGTGCACGGAGGCGTCAGCCGCGAGGAGATGCGGGTGCCGCTGGTGGTGGTCCCCCCGTCCTGATCGGCGGACCGGCCGCACTGTCCGACCGGGAAGGGCTTTCGACCCTTGGGCTACCGGCCCGCCGTTCCGGGAAGGCGCGCCGGTGGATGACGGCCGGGAAGCGTGCGGGGAGGATGCACCGCGCGGGACCTTTCGTGAGAAGATCGCGCCATCCGATGCGCAGCTCGGCGCATCCCGTTGCCGGAGCACGAACGGGGAAGGGCGGAGCCCATGGAGCTGGCGGTACCCAAGGAGTCGCATTCGCAGGAAACCCGGGTCGCGCTCTCGCCCGAGACCGCGAAGAAGTTCCGCGCGCTGAACCTGGAGGTCGTGGTCGAGTGCGGCGCGGGAGCCCTCGCGGGGTTCCCGGATGCGGAATACGAAGCGGCCGGGGCGCGGCTTGCGGACAGCGGCACGGCCCTTCTCTCCGGCGCCGACGTGGTGCTGAAGGTCCGCGCTCCGGCCGCCGGCGAGCTTTCGGCGATGAAGCGCGGCGCGGCGCTCGTCGGGATGCTCGCGCCCTTCGGCGACCGGGAGGCGGTGGAGTCGTACGCCGCGGCCGGGGTCGATGCGTATGCGATGGAGCTCGTGCCGAGGATCAGCCGCGCGCAGTCCATGGACGTCCTCTCGTCCCAAGCGAACCTCGCCGGCTACAAGGCGGTGATCGACGCCTCGGCGGCGTTCGCGCGGGCGATGCCGATGATGATGACCGCGGCCGGCACGGTGCCGCCGGCGCGGGTGTTCGTGCTCGGAGCCGGGGTGGCGGGGTTGCAGGCGATCGCGACGGCGCGCCGTCTCGGCGCCATCGTCAGCGCCACCGACGTGCGGCCCGCGGTCAAGGAGCAGGTCGAGAGCCTCGGCGCATCCTTCGTGATGGTCGAGAGCGAGGAGGGCAAGGCCGCGGAGACCGCCGGCGGCTACGCCCGGGAGCTGAGCGAGGACTACCGGCGCCGGCAGGCCGGGCTGGTGGCGGAGCACCTGAAGAAGCAGGACATCGTCATCACCACCGCGCTGATCCCGGGCCGGCCGGCGCCGGTGCTCGTCACCGCGGAGATGGTCGAGGGCATGAAGCCCGGCGGGATCATCGTGGACCTGGCGGTGGAGCAGGGCGGGAACTGTCCGCTTTCGCGGGCGGGCGAGACCGTCGAGCACCGGGGCGTCCGGATCATCGGCCACGTCAACGTGCCGGGCCGCCTGCCGGTGGATGCGTCCGCGCTCTATGCGCGCAACCTGTACAACTTCGTGTCGCCGTTCGTCGACCGCGAGACCGGCGCGGTCGAGTTCGACTGGAACGACGAGCTCGTGACCGGCACCGGCCTCACGCGGGGCGGGAAGGTGGTTCACCCGTCGTTCCGGTCCGGCGACTGAGCCGTCCGCGCCGCCAGCCCGCCGCGCCGTGGCCCGCGCTCCGCGCTCGTGATCGAGGCCCCGGACCGGCATCGCCGAACCGGACGTACCGGCCGGGAGAGACCATCCAGCCAACGTGCTTCAACCGAGGACACCCCCGATGGCCGAAGCCGCCCAGATCGACCCCTTCGTCTTCCGCGTCTCCATCTTCGTGCTCGCGATCTTCGTGGGCTACTACGTGGTGTGGAGCGTGACCCCCGCGCTGCACACGCCGCTGATGTCGGTGACCAACGCCATCTCCTCGGTGATCGTGGTCGGGGCGTTGCTCGCGGTGGCGGTCGAGGCCGGTGAGTCCGCCGGCGTCTCCAAGGCGCTCGGCTTCGTCGCGGTGGTCCTGGCGTCGGTGAACATCTTCGGCGGGTTCCTCGTCACCCAGCGGATGCTCGCCATGTACAAGAAAAAGCAGAAGCAGGGGTAGGGCCATGTCCGCCAACCTCGCCGCGCTCGCCTACCTCGTCTCGGGGGCGCTCTTCATCCTCGCGCTGCGGGGGCTCTCCTCGCCGGAGACCTCCCGGCGCGGCAACCTCCTCGGCATGGCGGGGATGGCGATCGCGATCGCCACCACCCTGGTGCTCGCGGACATCGCCGAGGGCCTGACCTGGGGCCTGATCGTCCTCGGGGTCGGGATCGGGGGCGGTACCGGCGCGGTCATCGCGCGGCGGATCCCGATGACCGCGATGCCGCAGCTCGTCGCCGCGTTCCACAGCCTGGTCGGCATGGCCGCGGTCCTGGTGGCCGCCGCCGCGCTGAACACCCCGGATGCGTACGGCATCGGCACCCCCGGCGACATCCGCGTCGCGAGCCTCGTCGAGATGTCCATCGGCTCGGCCATCGGGGCCATCACCTTCACCGGCTCCGTGGTGGCGTTCACCAAGCTCCAGGGGCTCGTCTCCGGCCGTCCGGTCGTCTTCGCGGGCCAGCACCTCCTCAACGCGGCGCTCGGAGTGCTGCTGGTGGCCCTGACGGTATGGTTCTGCCGCACCGAGTCGCACACCGCGTTCTGGCTCCTCACCCTGCTCGCGTTCACGATCGGGGTGCTGATCATCATCCCCATCGGCGGCGCCGACATGCCCGTCGTGGTCTCCATGCTCAACTCCTACTCGGGATGGGCCGCGGCGGGCATCGGGTTCACCCTCGAGAACACCGCGCTCATCATCACCGGGGCGCTGGTGGGATCGTCGGGCGCGATCCTCTCCTACATCATGTGCAAGGGGATGAACCGCTCGTTCTTCAGCGTGATCCTCGGCGGGTTCGGCGGTGAGACGGACCTCGCGGCGGCGGGTGCGGTCGAGCAGCGGCCGGTCAAGCAGGGTAGCGCCGAGGACGCCGCGTTCATCATGAAGAATGCGGGATCGGTGATCATCGTGCCCGGCTACGGCATGGCGGTCGCGCAGGCGCAGCATGCGTTGCGCGAGATGGCCGACGGGCTCAAGTCCGAGGGCGTGAAGGTGAGCTACGCCGTCCATCCCGTGGCGGGAAGGATGCCCGGGCACATGAACGTGCTGCTCGCCGAGGCGAACGTGCCCTACGACGAGGTCTTCGAGCTCGACGACATCAACAGCCAGTTCGCGCAGACCGACGTCGCCTTCGTCATCGGTGCGAACGACGTGACCAACCCGGCCGCCAAGACCAATCCGCAGAGCCCGATCTACGGGATGCCGGTGCTCGACGTCGAGCGCTCGAAGACGGTGCTGTTCGTCAAGCGGGGGATGGGGTCGGGGTACGCGGGGATCGAGAACGAGCTGTTCTTCCGCGACAACACGATGATGCTGTTCTCCGACGCGAAGAAGATGGTCGAGGAGATCGTGAAGGCGATGTAGCGCGCCTTGCCCCGAGGCAGCCGCATGACCCGGGTCTTCATCGCACGGCCCTGGTCCCCATCGCATGACCCCGGTCCCCATCGCATGAACGAGGGAGGGTGAACCGATGAATCGACTCGCGTCATTCGTTGCCGCCTCGGCGCTCGCCGTGTTCGCGCCGCATCCCGCCGCACGACCCGGAGCCCCGTCGCATGAACGAGGGAGGGTGAACCGATGAATCGATTCGCGTCATTCGTTGCCGCCTCGGCGCTCGCCGTGTTCGCGCCGCATCCCGTCCTCGCCGCGGCCGGCGACGGGCTCGCGGTCGCGACGTTCGCGGGCGGGTGTTTCTGGTGCGTGGAGTCGGACTTCGACACGGTGCCCGGCGTGGTGAGGACCATCTCCGGCTACACCGGCGGGACCACCGACAACCCGACGTACAGGCAGGTCACCGCGGGCGGTACCGGCCATCGCGAGGCGGTGCAGATCCACTACGACCCGGAGCAGGTCTCGTACGAGCGGCTGCTGCACGTCTTCTGGCGAAGCGTCGACCCGACCGACGGCGGCGGCCAGTTCTGCGACCGCGGGGTGAGCTACCGCACCGCGATCTTCACCGGGACCGAGGAGGAGCGGCGTCTCGCGCGGGCATCGAAGGACGCGCTCGAACGCTCCGAGGCACTGGAGGCGGCCGTCGTCACCCCGATCGAGCCGCTGATGACGTTCTATCCGGCCGAGGACTACCATCAGGACTACTACACGAAGAATCCGGTCCGGTACAAGTTCTACCGGTACTCCTGCGGTCGCGACGCCCGCGTGCGGGAGGTCTGGGGCGACCAGGCCCACGACGGCATCGAGGACCACTGACCCGCACGAGCAGTCCGGTCCCGGCGGTGGCGCATTCGGCTCGCGCCCGGACCCCCGCCCCGCTCCCGTCACCAAGGCCCGCACGAAGCAGCCCGGTTCCGGCGGTGGTGCATTCCCGTATGTCCGGGCTCCGCACTGCACGGAGTACTGCTGCCGGCCCGCTCACGCCGTCGAGTCGGCGGCGGTGTTTGCAGTCGGCGTCCTTGCGGCAGCTCCGTCGAACCTTTCAGGCCAGGACCGCGAGCGCGTGGTGAAGTTCCACCATTGCCAGCGTATCGCGGGTGCAGTACGCCCGAAGATCGGCGAAGGCGCGCGAGCGTTCCCGTCGGTCCGTGCTCGAGAGCGCGAGCGCGTAGCGGGCCGCGGCCATCCGGCCATCGGCAATGTCGAGGTCGTCGTAGCCCAATCCGGGGACGAGCACCGGCAGCACGCTCTTGAGGGAGAACGATCCGCGGAACCCCGGGTGGTAATAGCAGCGACGCACCACCGGGAGCAGGTCGAACAGCCGCGTCTCGATGGCTTCCAGCACCTCGGCCAGTTCGGGCAGCGCCGCGGCGAGAGCGCGCAGCACCGTCTTCTCGTAACCGGAATACGTACAGATGGTTCCTTCGTGTCCGAGGGCTGCGATCAGGCGCCTGGCGAGTTTCGGGCGTGGATCGTCATCGTGCTCGTGCAGGTAGTCGGAATGCCGGAGCGCCGAGCCGTCGTGCTCGGTATGCACCGAAAAGAGAAACGGGACCTTGTCGTAAGGACGCGTACCGGCAAACCGGGGGATGGCGGGCGCGAAGGTTTCGAAATCGAGGTAGTGCACCGGGGGAACAATGCCGGCGAGGGCATCCGTGAGGCCATCGTGCACCAGCGGCCGACCGTCGCGCACCGCGCGGCGGACGGTGCGTTGCAGAGGGGTCAGCGGAAAGTCGGCGGGAATGTCGCGGATCTCCTCGATTCCCGCCGTTTCAAGCAGGATGCGGCGTTGGGAGTGGAGCCGCGGAAGCTCCCCGATTCCGTGATCCGGCACGCGCTGATCGCGGGTGCAGTGGCCGAGAAACGGACACTGGTACGGAGTGGAGCAGTGATCTCCCGGCGCGATATCCGGCGCGACAGACTGTGCGAGCATCCCGTGCATCTCGTGTACCTGCGCGGCGATGGTGTCGTGCAGCGCGCATGCTTCGTCGAACACGGGGTGGAGCGTGAACAGGGAATGGAGGTCGAGCTGCACGCCGTCGTAGACGTAATCCGGGTTGAGCGTGAGGACTCCGGCATCGCGAACGTCGAGCCCCGCGCCGCGCAGCACCCACAACTGGACAGCGACATCGAGGACGAAGACTTCCTTGAGCCGTGCCGACGACTTGACTTCGATCAGGCGCCAGCCCCCCGCCGGCAGGCGCTCCAGCACGTCGGCGCGCACAAGTACCCGCTCGTGTTCGAACGCCGCCTCGAACAACGCGGGCGCGGTGTCCGCCTCGAGGACCCGGCGCGTCTCCGCGAGGGCCTGCGGGACATGGCGGTGATCGTGTGCGACACGATGGCCACCGGGATAGCGTCGGCACGCGACCTCGCCGACCTCATGCCCGATATCGAATATCGCCCGGAGGGCATCGTCGGGTGCGGTCGCGAGCTCGCGTTCGTAGCTTTCGTACCAGAGCCGCAGGTGGCACTGGGTCCCGGCGAGGTAACGCGATTTGGAGAGTCCGGGTCCGGGCGTCACGAGGCCGACCCCGCCTTTTCCGAACGCCCGGTCGAGCCGGGGGCTCCGTGGATTTCGTGCATTGGCGTCTCCCGGTGATGCGCCGCAAGCGAAGCGCGCATTTCAGCGAGCCGCCGGTGAAGGCGGGCCGGCTCCTCGATCGTCAGGTGTCCTTCGCAGGCGGTCGGCATCGTTACTCTCCGAATCTGGTGTGTAGTGACAGGTTATCGCATTGCCACGTCAGAGCCGGACGTATCGGCCGACGGAAATTCGCACCATCCGATCGAGCGCGCCCCCGGCCGTGCGTACCGAAGAATGCGGGCATCCGGCTCGCGATGCTACTACTGGCGAGAGCGGCAGCGGCGGCGGCGCTGCTGGGGTCCGGAGTCATTCTCGCAGGACTATCGGTCGCAGCCGATGCGTCGTCAGGGATTGCGAACGCCACCGCCGCACGCCTTCAGCCCTCCGGGGAGGGTCTGCCGTTCGATCCCGATCGTTATCGCGATTTCGACGACTACGTGCGGCAGACGCGGGAACGACTCGAACGCCACAAGGTGTACATGGACCCTGACCGCGCGGGGATGGAACTCGCCGCCGCGATGCCGTTCGAGCGCTTGCCCGACGCGGGTTGCCCGTCGGCGGGGAGAGCCCGCCCGAGCCGAGGTGTTCTCCTTCTGCACGGCTTGTCCGACATGCCGCTCGCGATGCGCGACTTGGCCGATGCGTTCGCAGAGCGCTGCTTTCTGGTTCGGGCGATGCTTCTGCCGGGACACGGCACGCGAGCGGGAGATCTGCTCGACGTGACGCGCGAGGACTGGCTGGCCGCAACACGGTTCGGCCTCAAGACACTGAAAGAGGACGTCGACCAAGTCTTCGTCGGAGGCTTTTCCCTGGGCGGGCTGCTCTCCATGTACGCCGTGCTTGAAGACGCCATGGTGCGAGGCGCCTTCCTGTTCTCGCCCGCTCTTGCACTGCGGCGCGCTTGGCTGGTTCGCCAGTCGGTCTGGCTGCGCCACATCCTCGACTGGCTGGACCGGGACTCGCCCGACGACTATGCCCGCTATGAGGCGATGCCGGTGAACGCGACCGCCGAGACGTTTCTGCTCACCCGGGAGCTCGCGCGGTTGCTGGAGCGACGCCATGTCACCGTGGCCGTGTTTATGGCGATGAGCGCCGACGATCCCGTCATCGACGTGGCCGTCAACCGAGGCTACTTCGAGCACCGCTTCTCCCATCCGGGCAGCCAGTTGGTGGTGTATCGCCGTGACCTGCGGGAGGGGATCGATCCAGGTGATGCGCGTGTCAGCTACCGCAACAGCTTCCTGCCCGAGCAACGCATTGCCGGTTTTTCCCATCAGGCGATCCACATCGCGCCGGCCAATACGCACTATGGGACGCACGGCGACTATCGAAGCTGCGGCCAAGCCTCCGACGAGAGCGCCGAGGCGGTGGCGCGCTGCCTGGCCGCACCGCATCCATGGCGTGGAGCCGTGGTCGGCGACAGCCGGGCGGCGATCGCCAACGCATCGCCTGTGGCGCGGCTGACCTACAACCCGCGCTTCGGCGAGCTGTTCGAACAGGTCGACGAGTTCCTCACGGCGAATTCGTTCTGAATCGCCACCTTGCCACGATCGGGCGCACCCGGATTCCGACAGAACAGCGCTCGCCAATGTGGCAGCATAACCGCTCACCGTCATCGGTGAACGCCAAGTCGGAGACATCATGCACGATCTGAATCGAATCGCGACCAGGGAAGTCGCGGCCTTCCTTTCTGCGCACCTGCCCGCACTCGGGTCCGAGTGGTGGGCGATCCATGTCGAAGAACATCTGAGCTACACGCAACGACAACGGGTGCGGGAACGGGGGCTCACGAAGCTCGAACAACTCGACCTCGCAGCCTTGCTGCGGATCGTCGACAGGAACTGGTTCGAGCTTGCCCAAACGGCCAACCTGCCCCGTGAAGGACGGGGCTGGATCAGAGAACTCCAGAACGTGCGCAACAAGTGGGCGCACGCGTCCACGGAGCAGGAGGCGGTCGAGGACACCTATCGGGATGCAGACACCCTCGCTCGGTGTCTCAGGATGTTGGGCGCGGGGACGGAGTCGATCGTGGCCGTCGAAACGGTGAAGTCCACCGCTCTGCGTGAGATGGCCGCCGCAGGCGGCGTTCGTGCAGCTTCATCCGGACCAGCCCCGGCCCCGACAACGCCGGTGCCGGAACGTCCGGTGCAACATCGGGCCGGCAAGGAGGGAACGGTAGAGGTTCGAGACCATGTGCTGTGGACAAAGCACATCCGAGGAGACGATGCACTAGAGACGCACCAAGCGGCGACGGGGCGGGACGAACAAGGCTTCGAGGGGATGTGGGCTCGAATTCAACGGAAGATCGCCCCAGGCGACACGATCAGGAACTGGAGCCGCCACAGCGGGTACAGAGGGAACGACTTCACGATTCATGGCGTGGGTGCGCGATTCGTCGAGATCGACAGTCCCGGCGCCAAAAACATCCAGCACATCCCGAGAATGGATTTCGCCCGGGTCCATGAACACTGGGATGCCTACAACGCTGGCGTCTTCGCGCGAAGCAAGCTGAGGGATATCACCCGATTCTCGACGTACGTGATCAGCATCCTCCATCATGTCCTGCACAGCGAGCCGGCATAGCGGCGGAGCTGTCGTACTCCGGACGTGCTCGAAGCGATACAGCCCAATCCATGCGGGGAGCCGATGTTTGTCGATATTCTTCTCGCTCTTCCCAGACCTGATCGGTAAGCTTGTTCGCCGCATCGACGCCTGCCTGCGCCGCGCGATACACTCTGTCTGCCGAGACGGGGATGGCGAGCAACGGTAGCGGGAACTGGCTCGGCGCCCACCAGTCATTCTCCGGCATCGCTGCAGCTTTGACGACATCCTCGACGATCGTCTCCACTAGTGTAATGTCACGAATAAAACATTGTTTACTGGACTGGAAAGAGTTACCCTGCTCTGCGTTGGGATAGTGAGGGCTATACGATGCGAGTAGCAGCACAGATCACCCTATCGAACGAAGAGCACAGGAAGCTGGAGAAGTGGGCGTCGACACGGAGCACCTCGGTGCGGCTTCGCGAGCGTGCACGAATGGTTCTGATGGCCGCCGAGGGCATGACGAACAAGGCGATAGCCGCGCAACTCGGGGTCGATGCGAACAAGGTGGGGCGCTGGCGCAGTCGGGTTGCGAACGAGGGCGTGTCGAGCATCGAGAAGGAACGCCCGCGTGGGGGGAATCACGGCGGCAAGGACTCGAACAAGCAAGCCGAGCTGCGCAGCAAGGTCATCGAGGCGACGACGCAGACGACACCCGACGACGCCACCCATTGGTCGTGCCGGTCGATGGCACGGCATCTGAACACCACTCACAGCTTCGTCAACCGGGTGTGGCGCGCGCACGGGCTCAGGCCGCACCTGATCCGCACCTTCAAGCTCAGCAACGACCCGCGCTTCGAGGAGAAGCTGCGCGATGTCGTCGGGCTGTACCTCGACCCGCCGCACAATGGCGTGGTGTTCAGCTTTGACGAGAAGAGCCAGATCCAGGCTCTGGACCGTACACAGCCCGGTTTGCCGATGAAGAAGGGGCGTTGCGCAACGATGACCCACGACTACAAGCGTCACGGGACCACCACGTTGTTCGCGGCGTTGAACATGGCGACGGGTGAAGTGCTCGGCAAGACGTATCGCAGGCACCGACACCAGGAGGTATTGAGGTTTCTGCAAGAGGTTGAAAAGACAGTGCCCAAGGACCAGGAGATTCATATTGTGTTGGACAACTACGCGACGCACAAACACGAGAAGGTGCTCGGTTGGATCGAACGCAAGAAGCGCATCTTCCTGCACTTCACTCCGACGAGCGCTTCATGGGTCAACTTGGTGGAGCGGTTCTTCGCCATTCTCACGGACAAGCAGATTCGTCGTGGTGTGTTCACCTCGGTGCCGCATTTGGAGAAGTGCCTGCGCGAGTATTTGCATAGCTACAACGAAAACCCACGTCCTCTGGTGTGGACAAAGACGGTGGAGGAGATCGTCGAGAAAGTCCAGCGGGGTCGGGCGGCGCTGGATGCAGCATTTTAATCTCGGTTTTGTTAGTGACACTACACTAGCTTCTCGATGGATTTTTCACCCCGCTTGTGTCTGTCGAATCTGCTCTCACGTGCCACGCTCTACTCCGGTCGTGCTCCTGGTTCGAGCAACTGTGTTGTTTCTCACATTCCGTCGTGGGACCCCCACGGGAATGGGTCGGACTATTCCGTAGACGGATTTCCTGGGATGACGAAGCAATCCGGGAACCGGTCGGAGCGGGTGCGGTCCCCGGTCGCAAGGATCGTTGCGTAGCAGGTGCCGAGGAGGTCGTCGCCCGATCGGGCGGATGCGTGCCCATCGTCACCGCTTGGCGCCGGGCCAGCGCCGCCGTAGTCTCGCCATCCCTTGGGACAACAGAGGAGTTGGCCCGCGCGGGGGGACGAACCCCGCCGGGCCACGGCCGGTGCAGCTTCGGTATGAGACGGGGCTTACCGGCGAGCAATACGTTAAGGCCCAGGCGTGGCGCGCTGCAACCCTCGAGCGATGTCCGAATCACCCCCACGGGGGATGCTCACTGGCACGCCACGGCACCTACGCGCGCAAGAGCCCGCGCGGGACGCGGATCGCTCGCTGGTACTGCCCTGAGAGCCACACCACCTTCAGCCGGCTGCCGGACTGTCTGGCCGCACGGCTGCCCGGTGAGCTCGACACCGTCGAGGCGGTGGTGGCGTACGCCGAGCAGGCCCCGAGCCTGGCCGCCGCGGCCAATGGGCTGCGCCGCGACGCGGTCGAGCTTGCGGGTGCGATGCGCTGGGTCGAGCGCCGGGTCCGTCTTGTCCATCACGTTCTGAGTATCGTCATCGGGCTGCTGCCCGAGTCCCTCGCCCGGTGCATCGCCGAGGTGGGCGCGGTGCGCACGCGGCTCGAGACCGACACCGCGTTGCGGGCGTTGCGTACCCTCACCGACGCGCAGCTCCCCATGCTGCCCGCCCCCTTGGGGTTCCACCCCCACCGCCTCAGCACGACGAATCGCCTTCGCGCACGCCAACACAAGATGGGGCCTGACCCGCCGCCGTCGCCTGCGTAGCGTCTCCTCTCCCGGGCCGATGCGCCCCGCCGACGAGGACTGCACCGATGAACGACCCCAACGAGACGCTGCGCAACGCCGTGGCGCTGTTCCGCTACGGCCTCATCGCCGATGTGCTCCCACTGCCGCCGGGCAGCCGCGACATCCGCCGCGCCCTGCACGAGAAGGCCCAACGCACCTACACCATCCCCGGCACCCGCCGTACCCGCGTCGCCGTCGAGACGATGCGCGACTGGCTCAGCCTGTATCGCAACGGCGGGTTCGAGGCGCTGTACCCCAAGACCCGCGCCGACCGCGGCCAGCCCCGGCGCCTGCCCCCAGAGGTCGCCGAGTGGCTCGTTACGCTCAAGACCGAGCAGCCCGCGCTCTCGGTCAACGCCCTCATCCGCGATGCCCGCGAACGCGGCGTCGACCACCCCCTCGCCCCCTCGACCGTGCACCGGCTGCTCTCGCGCGAAGGACTGCTCGACAAACGCCCCGGCGACCCCGTCGCCACCGACCGGCGACGCTTCGCCTTCCGCGACGCCGGCGAGCTGTGGATGAGCGACGTGATGCACGGACCGAAGGTGCGCGACGGGCGCCGGCGCCGAAAGGCCTTCCTCATCGCGTTCATCGACGACGCCACCCGCGTCATCCCCTTCGCCGCCTTCGCCTGCGCGGACAACACCACCGCCTTCCTGCCCGTGCTCAAGCAGGCCATCGCGCGGCGCGGCCTCCCCGCAAGACTCTACGTCGACAACGGGGCGAGCTTCCGCTCCCAGCAGCTCGCACTGGTGTGCGCCAAGCTCGGCATCGCGCTCATCCACGCCCGGCCCTATCAGCCCGCCGGAAAGGGAAAAATCGAGCGCTTCTTCCGTACCCTGCGCGCCGCCTGGCTCGCCCACCTCACCGCCGAGGCCACCGAGAGCCTGGAGACGTTGAACCGCACCCTGTGGGCCTGGGTCGAGGGCGAGTACCACCACTCGCCCCATCGCGGTCTCGACGGGCGCACCCCCCTCGACCAGTGGGCACTCGCCGGGCACGACGTGCGCTTCCCCGGCCCCCGCCTCGACCTCGACGACCTCTTCCTGTTCGAGGCCAAACGCCGCGTCATGAAAGACCGCACCGTCAGCCTCCACGGACGACTCTACGAGGTCGACGCCGTGCTCGTCGGCCAATCCGTCACCTTGCGCTACGACCCCGACGCACCGCCTGCGCGCCCCATCGAGGTCGTCCACGACGGCAAGGGTGCCGGGAGGGCCACCCGCCTCGACGCCTACGCCAACACCGCCGTCAAGCGCCACCGACCCTCCTGGCAGCTCCAGTGCGACACCCCCGCATCCGAACCACCCACCTCGCCTCTGACGATGCGCACCCTCAAGGAGAACCCGTAATGTACCTGCGACACTTCGCCCTCACCCGGCTCCCCTTCGAGACCCCGGCCCACACCGATGAGCTGTTCGAGTCGAACTCCCGGCGCGAGGCCCAGGCACGGCTCCATCACCTCATCGAACTCAAGGGCATCGGCCTCATGACCGGAGAGGTCGGCTCGGGCAAAACCACCGTGTGCCGTCACGTCACCGCCGCCCTGCATCCGGGCCTGTATCGGGTGGGCTACGTCTGCCTGACCACCGGAAACGTCCTCGACATGTACAAATCCATCGCCTGGGAACTGGGACTGCCCACCGAGCGCTCGCGCGCCACCGCCTACCGCGCCATCCGCACCGAAATCACCCGATTGGTGTGCGAGGCCAAGCAGCTCCCCGTGCTCGTCATCGACGAAGCCCAGCACCTGCGCAACGACGTCCTCGAAGACCTTCGCTTGTTGACCAACTTCGCCATGGACAGCGACAACCGCCTGTGCCTGCTACTCGTCGGACTCACCGAGCTGCGCCGCCGCCTCGCCATGGCCGTGCACGAATCGCTCTCCCAACGCCTCGTCGTACGCCACCACCTCGCCGGCATCGACCGCGAGGAACTCCACGCCTACCTCGCCCACCGCCTGCGTCTGGCCGGCTGCGAACTCCCCCTGTTCGACCCCCCCGCCGTCGAGGCGCTGGCGCACAGCGCTCGCGGATTGCCCCGGCTCATCAATCGCATCGCCCACTACGCCCTCACCGCCGCCGCCGCAACAGGCGAGCGCACCGTCACCGCCGTGCACCTCGAGCACGCTGTCGCGGAGTTGCGGCTGTGAACCGGTCTTGACTCGTCGTGCACCACGACATCAGCGACGAGGCCACCGCTCATCTGTGCGAACTCCTCAACGACCTCGCCTTCGCCTTCGACCACCCCCCGCACCCACCAGCGCGCCCGTTCAACGAACACGGGCGCGCTGGTGAACTCACCGTCACCACGAGCACCGTGATCGTCGCGACCGCCGCCGCGATCCCGGTGAACGCAGGCGCTCGGCCCGCACTGGCACCGCTCTCCGACGATGGGGGGACAATGTGAGAAATCAGCCCTCAGCCGATCAGAAATAAACCGACAAATCCCTTACGAAATTACGTGCGACGCAACACTACGGACATGCGGTGCTCGTTCGATGGATTGTCGGCCCGAGTGCGCCGGTACTTGGGTGAAGAGCCGACGAGCGGTCACTGGTTCGTGTTTGTCAATCGTCGTCGCACGACCCTCTCTGCCAACATCGTTGAGACACCGGGTACCCTTGGAATGAGTGAGGGCGGCGGAGGTGAATAGCGATGAGAGCAGACAGAGAGCCCATGACGTGGATGGACGCTGACGCGCCGGCCCCGGGGGGCGAGGAGCGCAGCGACGAGACCTCCAGGGCCGAGACCGGACAAGCGCGCCGGGCACCGGATCCAGAGGTCGTGGCCAAGCCCACCCGGCGCCAGTTCACCGCCGAGTACCGGCTGCGGATCATCGAGGAGGCGGACCGCTGCACTCGACCCGGCGAGGTCGGACGGCTGCTTCGCCGCGAGGGTCTGTATACCTCGCATCTGTCGGCGTGGCGCAAGGCGCGGCGCAATGGCTCGCTACGGGGCCTGACGCCGAACAAGCGCGGTGCCAAGCCGGCCGAGCCCAACCCCCTCAGCGCCAAGGTCCGCCAGCTCGAGGCGAAGGTGGTGCGCCTGGAGAAGGAACTCGCCACCGCACACACGATCCTCGAAGTCCAGGGAAAAGTTGCCGGGCTGCTGGGATTGAGCCTCGACGCCGGGAAGGACTGCTGATGGCAGCCACCTCGCTCGCACAGCATGTCGGCATCGCGCCGGCGTGCCGAGCGCTGGGGGTGTCCAGGGCAACCTTCTACCGTCGTCGCAGGCCCGCTCCCGGGCACCAGCAGCCCCGAAAGACGCCCGCCCGGGCGCTCGATGAGCACGAACGCGAGCGTGTCCTTGATGTGCTCGCCTCCCCACGCTTCGTCGACCGCTCGCCCGCCGAGGTCGTCGCGACTCTGCTCGATGAAGGGCAGTACCTGTGCTCGGAACGCACCATGTACCGCATCCTCGCCACCGAGCAGCCGGTGCGAGAGCGGCGCAATCAGCTCGCCCATCCGCCTTACACCAAGCCCGAACTCGTCGCCACCGCCCCGAACCAGACCTGGTCGTGGGACATCACCCGCCTGCTCGGGCCCAAGCGCTGGACGTACTTCTACCTCTACGTCTTGCTCGACATCTTCAGCCGATACGTCGTGGGGTGGATGGTCGCCGAACGCGAAAGCGCCGCCCTGGCCAGCCGGCTCATCGAGCAATCGTGCCTCAAGCAGGGCATCGAGCCTCAGGTGCTCACCTTGCATTCGGACCGCGGCGCACCCATGACCAGCAAGTGCACCGCGCAACTGCTCGCCGACCTCGGTGTCACCCGCTCTCTGAGCCGCCCACGGGTCAGCGACGACAACCCCTTCTCCGAGGCGCAGTTTGTTGCGTCGCACGTAATTTCGTAAGGGATTTGTCGGTTTATTTCTGATCGGCTGAGGGCTGATTTCTCACATTGTCCCCCCATCGTCGGAGAGCGGTGCCAGTGCGGGCCGAGCGCCTGCGTTCACCGGGATCGCGGCGGCGGTCGCGACGATCACGGTGCTCGTGGTGACGGTGAGTTCACCAGCGCGCCCGTGTTCGTTGAACGGGCGCGCTGGTGGGTGCGGGGGGTGGTCGAAGGCGAAGGCGAGGTCGTTGAGGAGTTCGCACAGATGAGCGGTGGCCTCGTCGCTGATGTCGTGGTGCACGACGAGTCAAGACCGGTTCACAGCCGCAACTCCGCGACAGCGTGCTCGAGGTGCACGGCGGTGACGGTGCGCTCGCCTGTTGCGGCGGCGGCGGTGAGGGCGTAGTGGGCGATGCGATTGATGAGCCGGGGCAATCCGCGAGCGCTGTGCGCCAGCGCCTCGACGGCGGGGGGGTCGAACAGGGGGAGTTCGCAGCCGGCCAGACGCAGGCGGTGGGCGAGGTAGGCGTGGAGTTCCTCGCGGTCGATGCCGGCGAGGTGGTGGCGTACGACGAGGCGTTGGGAGAGCGATTCGTGCACGGCCATGGCGAGGCGGCGGCGCAGCTCGGTGAGTCCGACGAGTAGCAGGCACAGGCGGTTGTCGCTGTCCATGGCGAAGTTGGTCAACAAGCGAAGGTCTTCGAGGACGTCGTTGCGCAGGTGCTGGGCTTCGTCGATGACGAGCACGGGGAGCTGCTTGGCCTCGCACACCAATCGGGTGATTTCGGTGCGGATGGCGCGGTAGGCGGTGGCGCGCGAGCGCTCGGTGGGCAGTCCCAGTTCCCAGGCGATGGATTTGTACATGTCGAGGACGTTTCCGGTGGTCAGGCAGACGTAGCCCACCCGATACAGGCCCGGATGCAGGGCGGCGGTGACGTGACGGCACACGGTGGTTTTGCCCGAGCCGACCTCTCCGGTCATGAGGCCGATGCCCTTGAGTTCGATGAGGTGATGGAGCCGTGCCTGGGCCTCGCGCCGGGAGTTCGACTCGAACAGCTCATCGGTGTGGGCCGGGGTCTCGAAGGGGAGCCGGGTGAGGGCGAAGTGTCGCAGGTACATTACGGGTTCTCCTTGAGGGTGCGCATCGTCAGAGGCGAGGTGGGTGGTTCGGATGCGGGGGTGTCGCACTGGAGCTGCCAGGAGGGTCGGTGGCGCTTGACGGCGGTGTTGGCGTAGGCGTCGAGGCGGGTGGCCCTCCCGGCACCCTTGCCGTCGTGGACGACCTCGATGGGGCGCGCAGGCGGTGCGTCGGGGTCGTAGCGCAAGGTGACGGATTGGCCGACGAGCACGGCGTCGACCTCGTAGAGTCGTCCGTGGAGGCTGACGGTGCGGTCTTTCATGACGCGGCGTTTGGCCTCGAACAGGAAGAGGTCGTCGAGGTCGAGGCGGGGGCCGGGGAAGCGCACGTCGTGCCCGGCGAGTGCCCACTGGTCGAGGGGGGTGCGCCCGTCGAGTCCGCGATGGGGCGAGCGGTGGTACTCGCCCTCGACCCAGGCCCAGAGGGTGCGGTTCAACGTCTCCAGGCTCTCGGTGGCCTCGGCGGTGAGGTGGGCGAGCCAGGCGGCGCGCAGGGTGCGGAAGAAGCGCTCGATTTTTCCCTTTCCGGCGGGCTGATAGGGCCGGGCGTGGATGAGCGCGATGCCGAGCTTGGCGCATACCAGTGCGAGCTGCTGGGAGCGGAAGCTCGCCCCGTTGTCGACATAGAGCCTTGCGGGGAGGCCGCGCCGCGCGATGGCCTGCTTGAACACGGGCAGGAAGGCGGTGGTGTTGTCCGCGTAGGCGAAGGCGGCGAAGGGGATGACGCGGGTGGCGTCGTCGATGAACGCGATGAGGAAGGCCTTTCGGCGCCGGCGCCCGTCGCGCACCTTCGGTCCGTGCATCACGTCGCTCATCCACAGCTCGCCGGCGTTGCGGAAGGCGAATCGTCGCCGGTCGGTGGCGACGGGGTCGCCGGGGCGTTTGTCGAGCAGTCCTTCGCGCGAGAGCAGCCGGTGCACGGTCGACGGCGCGAGGGGATGGTCGACGCCGCGTTCGCGGGCGGCGCGGATGAGGGCCTTGACCGAGAGTGCAGGCCGCTCGGTCTTGAGCGCAACGAGCCACTCGGCGACCTCGGGGGGCAGGCGCCGGGGCTGGCCGCGGTCGGCGCGGGTCTTCGGGTACAGCGCCTCGAACCCGCCGTTGCGATACAGGCTGAGCCAGTCGCGCATCGTCTCGACGGCGACGCGGGTACGGCGGGTGCCGGGGATGGTGTAGGTGCGTTGAGCTTTCTCGTGCAGGGCGCGGCGGATGTCGCGGCTGCCCGGCGGCAGTGGGAGCACGTCGGCGATGAGGCCGTAGCGGAACAGCGCCACGGCGTTGCGCAGCGTCTCGTCGGGGTCGTTCATCGGTGCAGTCCTCGTCGGTGGGGCGCATCGGCCCGGGGGACGAGACGCTACGCAGGCGACGGCGGCGGGTCAGGCCCCCTCTTGTGTTGGCGCGCTGGCTTGCGATTCGTCGTGCTGAGGCGGTGGGGGTGGAACCCCAAGGGGGCGGGCAGCATGGGGAGCTGCGCGTCGGTGAGGGTACGCAACGTCCGCAACGCGGTGTCGGTCTCGAGCCGCGTGCGCACCGCGCCCACCTCGGCGACACACCGGGCGAGGAGGTCGGGGAGTAGCCCGATGACGATACTCAGGACGTGATGGACAAGACGGACCCGGTGCTCGACCCAGCGCATCGCCCCCGCAAGCTCGACCGCGTCGCGGCGCAGCTCATTGGCCGCGGCGGCCAGGCTCGGGGCCTGCTCGGCGTGGGCCACCACCGCCTCGACGGTGTCGAGCTCACCGGGCAGCCGTGCGGCCAGACAGTCCGGCAGCCGGCTGAAGGTGGTGTGGCTCTCAGGGCAGTACCAGCGAGCGATGCGTGTCCCGCGCGGGCTCTTGCGCGCGTAGGTGCCGTGGCGTGCCAGTGAACATCCCCCGTGGGGGTGATTCGGACACCGCTCAAGGGTTGCAGCGCGCCACGCCTGGGCCTTAACGTATTGCTCGCCGGTAAGCCCCGTCTCGTAGCGAAGCTGCACCGGCCGTGGCCCGGCGGGGTTCGTCCCCCCGCGCGGGCCAACTCCTCTGTCGTCCCAAGGGGTGGCGAGACTACGGCGGCACTGGCCCGACGCCAAGCGGTGACGATGGGCACGCATCCGCCCGATCGGGCGACGACATCCTCAGCACCTGCTACGCAACGATCCTTGCCACAGGGGACCGCACCCGCTCCGACCGGTTCCCGGATTGCTTCGTCATCCCAGGAAATCCGTCTACGGAATAGTCCGACCCATTCCCGTGGGGGTCCCACGACGGAATGTGAAAAACAACACGCAGTTCAAGACCCTGAAGTACCATCCCGGCTTCCCTGGGCGCTTCGCAGACATCGCCGCCGCGACCGCCTTCTGCCGGTCCTTCTTCCCTTGGTACAACACCGAGCACCGCCATGGCGGAATCGCGATGCTCACCCCCGATGACGTCCATCACGGGCACGCTCGGCGCATTGTCGAGAAACGCCAACGCACCCTGCGTCGCGCCTGGACCCGGCACCCGGAACGATTCGTTCATGGAAGCCCGAAACCCCATCCTCTTCCCACCGAGGTCTGGATCAACCCACCGGACGCGGCGACGACGCCGCAGATTGCTCAGTAAATGCTGACCGCTACTGTCTCAATGTCGTTGACAGGTTCCGCGATGCTCAAGATACTGGGGTTCGACACGGGCGGGTACTGGATATGGGGCAAGCGGCTGGAGCAGGGTCAGTTTGCTCTGGGCCGGGGAGCGAAGGAGGCGAAGCGGGAGCTGAATCGCACCGCGTTGCTGGCGCTGGTCGAAGGCGTGGATATCAAGATTCTACGCCACAGGAAGCGCTACCGACAGGCTGCCTGAGTGGGTCGGGAGATGATAGATTGCGGTCGTGTTCAGTGCATGGGGAAGCTTGACGTTGTCGGCACCCGACATGGCAACGCTTGCGGCGGAGAACGCGCGGCTCGGCGCAGCGCTGAGCGATTCGTACTCGGTGCTCGCGAAGACGAAGACGGCGCTCGAGCAGTTGCAGGCGCAGTACGACGCGCTACGCCACGAGCTCGACTGGTTCAAGCGCCAGCTCTTCGGGCAGAAGTCGGAGAAACGCCTCGACCTCGACGCCGAGGCGCAGCTCAATCTGCTGGCGGGGCTCGGGGTGAAGGAGCCGCCCGCACGCGACGATGTGCCGACCCACACGGTGAGCTACGAGCGTCGCGCGAAGGTGCGCGATGCGGCTCTCGCCCAGAGCGGACTGCGCTTCGGCCCCGAGGTACCGGTGCAGACCATCGAGGTGACGGACCCGGCGATTGAAGCGATTGCGCCGGCCGAGCGCGAGGTCATCGGCGAGAAGGTGAGCTATCGCCTTGCGCAGCAGCCGGGCAGCTACGTGGTGCTGAAGTACGTGCGCAAGGTCGTCAAGCGTCGCGATACCCAGGCGATTCTCACCGCCGCCGCGCCGGCGAACGTGCTGGAGCGCTCGGCGGCCGACGTGAGCTTCCTCGCCGCGATGCTGGTCGACAAGTTCTGCTGGCATCTCCCTCTGTATCGTCAGCATCAGCGTCTTCGCGACGCCGGCATCACGCTCAGCCGCTCCACCCTGGTGTACTGGACGAGCCGCGCCATCGACCTGCTGGCGCCGATCACCGATGCGCAGAGTGCGCATGTGCTCGCGAGCGAAGTGCTGTCGATGGACGAGACCTCGCTCAAGGCCGGTCGCGAGGCGAAGGGCAAGATGCGCACCGGATGGCTGTGGCCGGTGTACGGCGATTGCGACGAGGTCGTGTTCCACTACGCGCCGTCGCGCGCGCACCGTCACGTTCATGCCTTTCTCGGCGAGTATTGCGGCACGCTGCTCAGCGACGGCTACGAGGCCTACGCGGCCTATGCGGCGCAACGCCCCGCGCAGGTGACCCATGCGCTGTGCTGGGCCCATACCCGACGATACTTTGAACGGGCGAAAGAGTCCGAGCCCGAGGCGGTGGCCGAGGCACTGGCGATGATGGGCGCGATGTACGCTCACGAGAAGCAGCTGCGCACCGACGGGCTCGTCGGCGAGGACAAGCGTGCCTACCGTCAGACCCACACCCGGCCGGTCGTCGAGGCCTTCTGGCGATGGTGTCGGGCGCAGTGCCATCGCCCCGAGCTGCTGCCGAAGAGCCTGCTGGCCAAGGCGTTGAGCTACGCGCAGGAGCGTCGCTCAGGGCTGGAGGTCTTCCTCGACGACCCCGCAGTGGCCATCGACACGAATCATCTGGAGCGGGCGCTGCGTCCGATTCCTCTGGGGAAGCGGAATTGGCTGTTCACTTCGAGTGAGGTCGGCGCGCAACGGGTCGGCATCATCCAGAGCCTGCTGGTGACGTGCCGGTTGCACGCGGTGGACCCCTATACCTATCTGGTCGATGTGCTCCAGCGCATCAGCGCGCACCCGGCCAAGCGAGCCATCGAACTCACTCCGCGGATGTGGAAATCACTGTTCGCCGACGTGCCCATGCGCTCAGACCTTGGCCCCCACCACCACGACCCGCCATCACACTGATCGCCGTCCCGCAACCACGGCTCAGAATGCCCGCTTACGTCGGAACGAAGTCGAGTCGGCCCCCGTCCCCGAACTCGACGGTCCGTTTCTCCGCGTTGTCATCCACGAATTCCGCGGACGTTGCGATGATCTGGCACGCGGTCGCGCTTAATCCCGCTGCTCGTGCCATGGCATATGTTCCGTAGTAGTGCATGTCCTTCTGCATGATCTCCTCCTCCTTTCGTCTGTTCCGAAATCACTCCTGCTGCGACCCTTCCTGCCATTCGCTACCCTGTTGCTTTGCTGCTGGCATCCCGATCTCGAATTGTCCCACCGAAGTCCAGTCGGTACAACATATGGCCCTTCGCCCCCATTTCAACCCCAATCCCTTGTGTTTTAGTGTAGTGTCCTTAACCAAACAGGATTAAAATGTTGCATGCAACACCGCCCGACCCCGGTGCCTTGACTGACGACATCGTGATTCGACCCGGCGCCGCCTCCAGGTAGCTTGTTCCCGATTTCGATTCGGAATATGGATTACAGTCTGTATTTCGAATACACTGCCCGGATGTTTCGCAGGCTCCTCCAGACTACCCGCCGTAGCTCCTTCTTCCTGTTCGGAGCGCGCGGCACGGGAAAGACCACCTACATCCGGGAGGCGTTCGGTTCGGACGTATCGCTGTACCTGGACCTGCTCGATCCGGAGATGGAGGATCTCTACCGGAGGACCCCGGGCCGGCTGGAGCAGCAGGTCGGAGCGCTACCCGGATCAGTGGATTGGATCCTGATCGATGAGGTGCAGCGCGCGCCGCGCCTTCTGGACGTGGCTCACCGGCTGATCGAGAGCACCGGGAAGCGGTTCGTGCTCACGGGATCGAGTGGCAGGAAGCTCAGGCGCGGGGCGTCGAACCTCCTGGCGGGTCGGGCGTTCGTGCACAACCTGTACCCGCTCACGGTGCCGGAGTTGCAGGATGCCTTCGATCTGGACGGCGCCCTGCGGTGGGGAACGCTGCCCCGAATCTACTCGCTGGACGCCGACGAAGACAGGCGAGCATACCTCCGGGCGTACGCCCTGACCTATCTGAAAGAAGAGATCGTGGCCGAGCAGATCGTCAGACGACTCGATCCGTTCAGGCAATTCCTCGAGGTCGCCGCGCAGTCGAACGGCGCGATCGTCAACTACACCAACATCGCCCGGGACGTGGGCGCCGATCCCAAGACCGTCACTACCTACTTCAGCATTCTCGAAGACACCCTGGTGGGCTTCCTCCTGCCCGCATTTCATCGCTCCATCAGGAAGCAGCAACGCGCAAATCCCAAGTTCTACTACTTCGATACCGGCGTCAAACGAGCGCTGGATCGGACGCTCGATGTCCCGCTGACCGCCGGGACCTACGAATATGGCAAGGCGTTCGAGCACTTCGTGATCACCCAGATCGTGCACCTGTCGCGGTACGGATATCCCGACTGGAGGTTCTCGTACCTTCAGACCGGCGCCGGCGTCGAAGTCGATCTCGTCATCGAGCGTCCCGGCCTGCCGACAGCGCTCATCGAGATCAAGTCGTCCGGACGGGTCGGCGAACGAGACGTCCGTCACTTGGCCCGATTCACCGGGGACTTCCCCGAGTCGCTGGCCCTATGCATCAGTCGTGATCCGACGCGCATGAAGATCGGCAGCGTCCTCTGTGTGCACTGGCGCGAGGCTCTCGAGACGCTGGGTCTGAGCTGAGGGTGCCGCGGGCTACTCGTCAGCGTCGTTCGACTCTGCTGTTCATGGCGCGGCTTGCCCGCCGCTCGTCGGCTCGCCGAGGTCGATGCTGCCTTCCCAGATATGGCCTTCGCCGGGGATGTACTGGCCGGTACGGATCGCGGCGATGTCATAGTCCGGCAGCTTGCGCGTCATAAAGCATCTTCCATCTGCTCTCACGCCGTACTGCTCGAAGTCCATGTCGAGGTTGTCGAAACCATGCCGCTTGCGATGGTCGGGGAGGTCGTCCGCATCAACCGGGTCCAGGTGCAAGAAGAACGTTGGCTCGATATCCTCCGGGCTGCACTGATCCTTGACGTAGACGAGGCGGCTTGCGACGAGGTACACGTCGAAGTTGGAGCGGATCGCCGGTTGGCGGTCTCCGACGAAGCGTTTGGCGATACTGAACCCCGGACTCCCATTTCCAGGGACGTGATAATTGATCAGCACGCCCCGCTCGAGACTGAAGTCGGCCAACGGCACGAGTCGAGCCAGCATGGCCGCCCGATTCAGCGCCGTAGCCTTGTCTTTGGCGCTGTCTACGTACCATCCCCAGGAAGAGGCTTTCCATCTTGGAACGAGCACGACGACGGGCTCAGGAATATCCGCCATGAACAAGTCGATCTTCTCCGCCGTATCAAGTGTTCTGAACTTTGCTCCCAGCACTTTGTAGCCACTGGAGGTCAACGGCCGGGTGTCGAAATGAAGCTCCTCCGGGACCACTATCGTCGTATCCGCCGAGACATGCTTCCGTATCCAGTCCGCAGCCCTCGTGCGACATTCTTCCGTGACCCTGATCTGTCCGGAAATCTCGCTGAGTGGCGCGCTCAAGCCCAGCAAAAGGAGGGCCAGGAAAGCGAGAACACTGATCGCCCTTCGAAGCATCGAAGCGTTCATGCGACGGTATGACGAGACATGCGTCAACCGCTGATGAAGGAAAATGACACCGGAAGTGATGAATACCGCAACGCACGGAAAGATCGGCAGTATGTTGCGCTCGAATCCGATTTTCTGCGTCGAGAGAACTACCAGAAGCGCCACCGGGAACGACACGACGACAAGCGTCCGCCGCCAGTCCGACACGGTGGCGGAAACCAGGCCAACCAGGCCAAGGACAAGACCGGCGACGCCGAAGTCCCTGGAAAGGGCGGTAGCATAAAAAATCAGCTTGTCCGTTCCGGGGGCTCCGGCATCATTCGGATGTCGCACGACCGCGTAGTGGTATGCCACTAGTGTCCCAACAATTATTCGAATAAAATCAACTGGTTAGAGTTTTCGAGATTCGATAAATTGTAGTCGGTGTCAGAAAACAGCTTGAAAATAGACGTTTTCTCGAATAGCGTCAGGCTCAAAACCTGCAAAATTGTGTAGAGGTCGGCCGCAATACCCAGCCGCTTCCTGAGCACCGCCACCAGCACATACACTGTCACCGCAATCCATATCTGGGTCTTGACCGCGTTCTCCGACGTGCCGAAGAACGACTTGATGCGCAGGTGTTGCTTGACCCACTTGAAGAAGAGCTCCACTTGCCATCGGTAACGATAGAGCTGTGCAACGGCGGGGGCCGAGACGGCAAAGTGATTGGTCAGAAAGTTGAACGTCCTTTCCGTCCCCTCATCATAGTACTTGATTCGACGCATCGGCTGTGGATAGTGCTTTCTGCCCTTCGCGCCAGTCAACACCACCGTCTGGTCGCAACGCACCCCGGTCGTCTTGTCGATTGAATGGGAGTACCTGCGCTGGTAGCGAGTGTTGGACTTTGCGCGGATGATGAAGAATGCCCCGATGGTATGCAGGAGAAACAAACGCTCGAAGTCCACGTACCCGCGGTCCATGATGTAGAACGCGCCGGGCTCGGGCACCAGGATATCGAGGACGTTCACGTCGTGCATCTTCCCGTCAGAGACGTGAATGAACGCCGGAATGTTGCCCCGCAGGTCCAGAAGCGTGTGCAGCTTGACGGCCGACTTGGTGGAGCGAAACAACGCCCACGGAAAGACCGACAGGCACAGGTCGATGGTCGATGCATCCAGGGCGTAGACGGTGTGGTCGAGCTCCAGCCCCAAGTCCTCGTCGGCATACAGCGGGCGGGCGATGCGAATCATGGCCTGCGCGAGCTCTGCGTAGATGCGCCAGTCCCGGCGTTGATTGGCGTTGGCCAAGGTGTTGCGCGACATCCCGCCACGAATACCCATGTGATAGAGCTTGTCCTCATGTGCTCGCAGACATGCTTCGATATCGCGCAGGCTCTCGCGGAAGGTGAGCTGAGCAAATGCCATGCAGAGAAGCTGGTCAAGGCAGGTGAAGGATTGGATATGACGATTGCCTTGGTAGCGTTGAACGCATCTGTGAAATGTCTTCATCGGCAGATGGTCCATCACCTGAGAAAATACCAGTCGGCCCGAGTACATGACCATCTCCTCTGACAGTGGAGGTGCAATGGTCGCAGAGGTCTGGTGCTGCTCAAGTCGATGCCCTGTGGAAAACCTATATTTAATCAATCAAATCAATATATTACAGAACTATCCTATAGCTTTGTTGGGACAGCAGTGGTGGTATGCCTCTATGGCGAGTCCATTGATGAAAGCCGGCAGATCGATCACGCTGTATGGAACGACGACCAGGAACGACAGGCCGGCCGTCGCCATGGCAATGGCCGTGGCTTCAAGCCGGCGGTCGCGCTCCATGAACAGCAGGATCGCGATCACGACGGGCAGGAGGACAAGGCCGTAGGTGTATTTGCTTCCAGCCGCCAAACCGGCAAATATCGCCGGCCACTAGTGTCCCAACAATTATTCGAATAAAATCAACTGGTTAGAGTTTTCGAGATTCGATAAATTGTAGTCGGTGTCAGAAAACAGCTTGAAAATAGACGTTTTCTCGAATAGCGTCAGGCTCAAAACCTGCAAAATTGTGTAGAGGTCGGCCGCAATACCCAGCCGCTTCCTGAGCACCGCCACCAGCACATACACTGTCACCGCAATCCATATCTGGGTCTTGACCGCGTTCTCCGACGTGCCGAAGAACGACTTGATGCGCAGGTGTTGCTTGACCCACTTGAAGAAGAGCTCCACTTGCCATCGGTAACGATAGAGCTGTGCAACGGCGGGGGCCGAGACGGCAAAGTGATTGGTCAGAAAGTTGAACGTCCTTTCCGTCCCCTCATCATAGTACTTGATTCGACGCATCGGCTGTGGATAGTGCTTTCTGCCCTTCGCGCCAGTCAACACCACCGTCTGGTCGCAACGCACCCCGGTCGTCTTGTCGATTGAATGGGAGTACCTGCGCTGGTAGCGAGTGTTGGACTTTGCGCGGATGATGAAGAATGCCCCGATGGTATGCAGGAGAAACAAACGCTCGAAGTCCACGTACCCGCGGTCCATGATGTAGAACGCGCCGGGCTCGGGCACCAGGATATCGAGGACGTTCACGTCGTGCATCTTCCCGTCAGAGACGTGAATGAACGCCGGAATGTTGCCCCGCAGGTCCAGAAGCGTGTGCAGCTTGACGGCCGACTTGGTGGAGCGAAACAACGCCCACGGAAAGACCGACAGGCACAGGTCGATGGTCGATGCATCCAGGGCGTAGACGGTGTGGTCGAGCTCCAGCCCCAAGTCCTCGTCGGCATACAGCGGGCGGGCGATGCGAATCATGGCCTGCGCGAGCTCTGCGTAGATGCGCCAGTCCCGGCGTTGATTGGCGTTGGCCAAGGTGTTGCGCGACATCCCGCCACGAATACCCATGTGATAGAGCTTGTCCTCATGTGCTCGCAGACATGCTTCGATATCGCGCAGGCTCTCGCGGAAGGTGAGCTGAGCAAATGCCATGCAGAGAAGCTGGTCAAGGCAGGTGAAGGATTGGATATGACGATTGCCTTGGTAGCGTTGAACGCATCTGTGAAATGTCTTCATCGGCAGATGGTCCATCACCTGAGAAAATACCAGTCGGCCCGAGTACATGACCATCTCCTCTGACAGTGGAGGTGCAATGGTCGCAGAGGTCTGGTGCTGCTCAAGTCGATGCCCTGTGGAAAACCTATATTTAATCAATCAAATCAATATATTACAGAACTATCCTATAGCTTTGTTGGGACAGCAGTGATCGCCGGCATGACAGCGAGCCGGGAGAGCGAGGGGTGACGGCCGCTGGCGCCTCGCAGCGCTGCGGCAATGGCCAGCGTGACGAAACAGGCCCCGACGATATCGACGTTCAAGTAGCGCCAGGACATGGTAAAGAAAAGAGGGGAGAGTGCGAGCACGAGCGGTGCGAGAATCAAGGCGCCGGGCCGACCAAGCATTTGCCATGCAATGACTCCACTCATCGCCAACGCGCCGACCGACAACAAGGCAAAGAGCCATCGCGCTTTCTCGACCACGGACGGGAGGGTATAGAACGGATACGACACATCCCCGAGATGGTCCGATATGTCGATGGACGTCCAGCTCCCGTGAATCTCCAGCTCGGGCGCGGCGCCGATGAAACCGACGGCCATTGCCGCAGCCACAAGGTAAGTGGGAAGAGATGGGTAATTGAAGTGCTTCGGATGAAAATCGCCGGTCTTCAGGATATTCGCCGCCGGATTCGCTATGGCCCGTTCATCATTGTGCTGTGGATAAGGTAGAGACGCGGAGATATGCGCCACGCGTATCATGAAAGACACCGTGCAGATGGCGAGCAGCACGAGAACGCAGCCACGCAATACGGAGCGTGCGGTTGTGATCTCGTTGGGCAGGAAGTGTTGACGCACGGCGCGGGCGGCCTCGACAACAGACCGCCACATGTTCGCGATTCTTCGGTTCACGACACGAGCCTCCGCGACAGCGCAGAGGCGAACGCGCGCGGCGCCCCGGCCGCGTCGGCGCGGGCTGCCTCGAAGGCGCCAAGCCGGGGATGGCCTTCACGCATCCGCCGAAAGTGACCGACTGAAAACCGGGACGCATTGAAGCGCATCGGGGGCGTGTCAGTCCACCATCTCACGCATGCCGGCAAGCCGGCCGCGGACTGCGGCGACGGCCGCTTGCGCCACTGCGCGGCGGTGCGCCGCGCGCGATGTCTCGTACCACCTGTCCGCCTCATGATTCCGCTCGCCTCCGTGTCGGGGGAGCGGCGAGTGAACCAGACGGGACTCCCTGTCAGAACAACGGCCTGCCTTGTCCGCTTGCGCATTGCATGCGGCAGCACCCCCTTGGCTGACGACATCGTGATTCGACCCGGCGTATCTCCAGGCAACTTGTTCCCGATTTCGATGCGGCAACCGCGGAGCCATTGCGTCCGGCCGTCTTGCAGGCATATGCTATGACCTATGTTCACAAAACGGACGAGCAGTCATGGAGAACATCCGCCAAGTCAGGCTGTTCCGCAATGGTCGGAATCAGGCGGTTCGCATCCCCAGAGAGTTCGAGATGCCGGGTGACGAGGCGACCATCCGAAAGGACGGCGGCCGGTTGATCCTGGAGCCCGTCGAACGCAAGTCGTTGCTGGCGGTGCTCGCCGGTATGTCGCCTCCGGGGCCGGAGGACGCATTCCCGGACGTCGATGAGACCCTGCCGCCCCTGGACGACGATCCCTTCACCGTCCGCCCACCTGCCCGATGACCCACAGGTACCTCTTCGACACGAACGTCCTTGCGGCACTGGCGAGAAATCCGGCTGGATCGACGGCTTCGAAGATTGCGGAGGTCGGCGGGGCATCGGTATGCACGAGCGTCATCGTCGCTTGTGAAGTCCACTACGGGCTGGCGAAGCGGGCATCACCGCGTCTGACGGAGCGGATGATCGCAATCCTCGAAGCCCTGGACATCCTGAACCTGCCCGACGGCATCGAAACCCACTATGGACGGATCCGGACCCACCTCGATTCGATCGGCAGGCCCATGGGGCCGAACGACCTGCTGATCGCGGCGCATGCACGTACCGCCGGCCTTGTGGTCGTGACCGGGAACGTGCGTGAATTTCGCCGTGTGCCTGACTTGCGGGTGGAGAACTGGATCGACAATCGAACGCTCTGACCGCCCGCCCCGGGCACGCATCGCGGATCGAGTCAGCCGGCCATCTCTCGCACGCCGATCCGGATGGTGGTCAGGGCTGGCCGCGAGTCATACGGCGCCGGATCGGCCCGTTGCGCTACGTGATTCAGCGGCCGTGTCCGTGATCATGCGGGAGGTCCGGGCCACGAATTCTCCAATCGATCCGACCGCGCCTCCTTCCGTCCGGTCGCCGGACAGGACCCGTATCGCATCGTGCGGCGGACCGCCGGGAACCGCGCCCGGTTCCTCCCGGAGCAGAAACTCCACGGCCGACTCCGCGTCGCCGGGCTCGGGCTCTCCGCGCAGCGCCGCCAGCGATCCGACCGTGAGCCGGGCCGCCTCCACCGCGGGCGCGCACGCTTCTTCGGCAAAGCCGCCGCCCTCGAGCAGCGCCGCCGCCTTGAGCTTGTGTCCGGCGCGTTCGGCGAGTGCCCTGGCCCGCAGGATCCGGCCGTCGGATGCGGCGTCTTCCGAGCCGGAGGCGGGATGGATCTCCCTCAGCTCTCCCGCCGGCAATGCGATCAGCCCCGCTTCCGCCAGACGGAGCATCGATTCGTGGGTGGCCGGATCGATCACCTTGACGTTCAGCTCCGTGGATTCGGCGAGGCGGCGTTCTTCCTCGGCGATACGCTCGGGCGGCAGGGCCATCACCACCAGCACCGCCTCGTCGTCTTCGCGCACGGAGATTCGCCGCAGCGCCGCGCCATGTTCGACGACCAGGCGGTCGCGAAGCCGCTCGGCGGCCGTGAGCGGGCGGGCGGCGTCGGCCGCGGCAGCCTCGGCCCGAGCGCCGAGCACCGCGTTCAGCCGCTCCATGAACGCGGTCCGGCTGGTGGGCAGGCGGATCTCCGAGAGATCGCCGCGGTGATCGAGCACCCCCTCGGCGAGAGCCCGCTTGGCGTCCAGCAATCCCAGCATGCGGTGCTCGATGGTGTACTCGCTCACCAGATTGATGACGTTGACGGGGCGGGTCTGATGCTTGCGCCAGGCACGGGCGATCCGCTGCTCGAGACGGGCGGGATTCCACGGCTGGTCCATGTTGATGACGGTGTCGGCCACCTGAAGGTTGAGCCCCACGCCGCCGGATTCGGAGGAGAGGAACAGCCGGCATTCGGGGTCCTCGCGGAACCTCCGGATCTCGGCGCGGCGCCGTGGCTGCGGCACACTGCCCGTGTGCCAGGCGAGCTCGATGCCAGCGCCGGCCGCATGGTCGCGGACCAGCGCCAGCATCCGCACCCACTCGGAGAAGACGATGACCTTCCGCCCGGGATCCTCCAGAAGGTCGGGCAGCAGCCGCTCGATCTCTTCCATCTTGGGACAGTCCCGGCACTCGTCGCCGAGGATGTAGGGCGTATCGCAGACCATGCGCATGCAGGCGAGGAATTGCTGGAGCCTCTCGAACTCTTCCCTGGTGAGCGGCCGTTTTGCTGCGAGCACCGCGAGGCGCTTTACGTAGTGCTCATAGTCCGCGTAGCGGCTGGACTGCGCTTCCGTCATGGGGACGAAGAAGGTCTTCGTGGTCCGGCCCGGAAGCTCGCTCTCCACGTCCTCCTTGCGTCGCCTGAGCATCACCGAGGAGACGCGGTTCGCGAGCTCTTCCAGATTCCGAAAGCCGACGGGCCTGCCCTTCTCGTCCAGCTCGTAGAACTCCCGGTTGAAGCGGAACAGCGGGCCGAGAAGCTCGGGGTCCAGGAACTGGACGATCGAGTAGATCTCGTCGATCCGGTTCTCGAGCGGCGTCCCGGTCAGCACGAAGGCGTACCTGGCGTCGATCTTCTTCACCGCGTTCGCGGTCTTGGTCTGCCAGTTCTTGATGCGCTGGGCCTCGTCGAGGATCACGACATCGGGCCGGAGCGTTTCGAGAAGATCCTGCCCGTCCGCCACGACCTGCTCGTAGTTGCAGAGCGTGAAGAAGGTGTGGCGCCGGTAGGCTGCGCACCGCGCCGGGTAGGAACCGAACACGATGGTCGAGGGGAGGTCGGAGAACTTGGCGATCTGCTCCTCCCACTCGGCCTTGAGGGATGCGGGCGAGACCACGAGAACTCGTTCGATCCCGCGCAGCTCGCGCAGAAGGGCGCAGGCCGCGATGGCCTGCACGGTCTTCCCGAGGCCCATGTCGTCGGCAAGCAGGACGCGCTCTCCGAACGCGAGATGGAGCACCCCCTCGATCTGGTACGGCAGGAGCGGCTGCTTGAGAAAATCGAACGACCGGCGGCCCGCCTCGAGATCCGCCACGAAGCGGATGCGTTCGCGCTGCCGCCGGCCCGGCGCCTTCCGGGCATCGAGCCAGCCCTCCAACCGGCGGGAGACCCGGAGGCGGTCGGGGCGCGCCCGCGCCATCTCGCGCAGTGCATCGAGCGCTTTCCGGGAGCCCCTGCGCAAGCCGCGGTAGTGCCGCCCGGCCTCCTGTACGAATGCGGGCTCCGCGCGCTCGATCTCCTCCAGAGTCGTCATTCGCACCGCGCGACGGTCCCGCTCGTCGAGAAAGATCTCGATGCGGTCGCTCGCTCCGTGGCCTCCCCCGTTCCGACCGCCTGACGAGGCCGCGCGGTTGCCGCGCAGGCGGTGCAGGGCGCCCTCGACATGCTTGCAGGTCCCCAGCCGATTGGTGCGATGGTCCTGGCACTCGCACGAGTTGATGTGTGCGCCCAGCGAACGGATCTCCACCGTGTAGCTGCTGCCGTTCGTCGACGTGACCCGGTAATCGCCGAAGGTGCGCGGACTCTCGTCGAGCGCGTGCATGTCGACGATCTCGGTCCGGCCACGCCACTCCCGCCGCCCGATCTCGTCCGCATCCGTCGAGATCCATCCCCGGAATGCAGGCGGCCGGTCATCCTGCAGGCGCCAGCCTCCAGACGCGGCTTTCTTTCGCGGCTTGTTCATGTGGCGTTCCGTTTCTCTGCCTGCACGGCATGGCGCGTGCGGGGGAATCGATCATATGGATGGCGGTCCCGATCGACAAAGTGTCGGGCGAGATCGGACGCCGTCCTCGCAATGCGCGGTATTCCGGGCCGATCAGTCCACCATCTCCCGTACGTCGGCAAGCCGGCCGCGGACCGCGGCGGCGGCCGCCATGGCCGGGCTCACGAGGTGGGTGCGGGCGCCGCGTCCCTGGCGCCCCTCGAAGTTGCGGTTCGAGGTGGATGCGCAGCGCTTGCCCGGTCCGACCCGGTCCGGGTTCATGCCGAGACACATCGAGCAGCCCGACTCGCGCCACTGGAACCCCGCCTCGATGAAGGTCCGGTCGAGTCCTTCCGCCTCGGCCTGGCGCTTGATGAGGGTCGAGCCGGGCGAGACCATCGCCTCGACGTGCGCCGCGACCTTGCGGCCCTTCACCACCGCGGCGGCGGCGCGCAGGTCCTCGATGCGGCCGTTGGTGCAGGAGCCGATGAAGACGTTGTCGACCTCGATGTCGGTCATCCGGGTGCCGGGGGCGAGCCCCATGTACCGGAGCGCCCGCGTCATCGCGGTCCGTTTCGCCTCGCCGGGCGCGTCCTCCGGGTCCGGCACCACCCCGGTGATCGGCACCACGTCCTCGGGGCTCGTGCCCCAGGTGACCTGCGGGGCGATGCCCTCCGCCTCGATCCGTACCTCCTTGTCGCAGGCGGCGCCCTCGTCCGACGCGAGGGTTCGCCAGTACGTGACCGCGGCCTCCCACCGCGCGCCCGCGGGCGCCATCGGGCGACCTTCGAGGTACGCGAACGTCTTCTCGTCCGGGGCGATCAGCCCGGCCCGCGCCCCCGCCTCGATGGTCATGTTGCTCACCGTCATGCGCCCTTCCATCGAGAGGTCCCGGATCGCACGGCCCGAGTACTCGATGATGTGCCCGGTGCCGCCGGCGGTGCCGATCCGTCCGATGATCGCGAGGATCAGGTCCTTGGCGGTGCAGCCGGCGGACAGCGCGCCGTCCACCGTCACCCTCATGTTCTTCGGGCGCGATGTCCGCAGGGTCTGGGTCGCGAGCACGTGCTCGCTCTCCGAGGTGCCGATGCCGAAGGCGAGGGCGCCGAACGCGCCGTGCGTCGCGGTGTGGCTGTCGCAGCACACCACCGTCGTCCCCGGCAGGGTGAACCCCTGCTCGGGTCCGATCACGTGGACGATGCCCTGGCGCGGGTCGAGCATGTCGAAGACCTCGACCCCGAACTCCTCGCAGTTCGCGCTCAGGGTCTCGACCTGGAGTCGTGATTCGGGGTCCTCGATGCCGAGGCCGCGGTCGGTGGTGGGGACGTTGTGGTCGGCGACCGCGAGCGTCGCGTCGGGGCGACGCACGCGGCGCCCGGCCAGGCGCAGCCCCTCGAACGCCTGGGGCGAGAGCACTTCGTGGAGGAGGTGCCGGTCGATGTAGAGGAGCGCGGTCCCGTCGTCCTGCCTGTCGACGAGGTGGCTGTTCCAGATCTTCTCGAAGAGTGTCAGTGGTCGTGTCATGCCGGTGTTCCCGATACGTCGTTCACGGTCCGATCCGACCCGGCCGTCGCGGTCGCTGCCGCCGATGCCGCCGATGCCGTTGCACGGGGGCTCGCGGGCGCCGGTCGAGCGTAGTCTCCGGGAAACCCGAGGCGGTTCACAACTCCGAGGAATGTCCGTTTGAATGGTTCATGTGCCCGGTCTCCCAAGGCTGGGAGCCTCCGGGAAGCCCGGTACGGTTCAATCAAGCGGCGCAGTCTGTTGTTGTTTCTCACATTCCGTCGTGGGACCCCACGGGAATGGAATAGTGCGGGGGCATTCAGTAGTCCGCCAGGTATCGGCACAATCGCGGGCCAAGACCATCGGTCACGACCTTCGGAAGCGCGCGCCACAGCCTCTGCGCCGGCGTGTAGCGGCGATAGAGGTCGGCCTTTCGGTCGGAGAGCCAGAGGACGGGGATGGGGATGGCGCCGAAACCCCGCTTGAACCGGTAGACCCCATCGCCGACCGGGGAGCGGCCGAAGTCCACGATGGCCGCGCCCGCGTCGAGAGCGTGCTCGATCAGCCCCCAGAAGAGCAGATCGCCCGGCTGGTCGGCACGAAGCCGCGACCCCGACCAGGGCACCCAGGCAAGCGGGCCGTCGCGAAGCCAGAGCAGGCTCGCCAGCGCCTCGTCGCCGGCGCGCTTGCGAACCACCAGTATCCGGGCGTCGAGCTGGTCGATCAGTGTCTCGAACAGCGCCGCCGGCATCATCGGCGCTCCGTGCCGGGCGAGGGTGGCGGACAGCAGACAGCGGAACACCTCCACCGCGGCCGGCCCGGTCTCCTCGGCAACTTCGAGCCCGGCCTTGCGCGCGCGCCTGACCGCCTTGCGGGTCGTACGGTTCAGAGCCTGTTCCCAAACGACATCGCGATCATGGCCGAAGGCCGCGAGATCGAGCCTGAGCACCGCGGGCGCGCCGGGCGGGGGCTCTCCTTCCGGCGCCGCCAGCGCACGGATGTTGAACGAACGGCCCGCCATCTCCCGTGCAAGCGCCCGTGCTTCGGTGGCGTTCAGGTCGGCGTAGTTGAGACCGGGCAGATAGGAGAGCACGGGCGCTCCGAAGAGCTGCGGAACGACCGCGAACCGGCCATCCCGCCGCCAGCGATAGACATCGCAGAGCACCGACCGCCAGGCCGCGACGAACCCCGGACCATGGCCAACGCTCAGGCGACTGTCGGCTGCTTGCATCGATCGATCTTCCCTGTCGTCGCAGCAGGTTGCGCTGGCCTATTTCGAGCGCCCGGGGCTGTAGCTTGCCTCCCAGAGATGATGAAATTTGCCGTCGGCGTCCCTGGTGAACTGGCCGGTTCTGATTGTCTTGACCGGGTATTCCGGCAGTTGCACCGTACGGCTGCACGCCCCGTCCGCGAATGTGTGCCTGCGTTGCATGACGAAGGTGAAATCCCAGTTGTCGAAGCCATGCCGCTTCCGTTCATCAGGAAGGTGGGATTCGTCCTCCGGCGCCAAGTGCAGAAAAAAATTCGGCGCCGTGTCTTCCTCGTTGCAAGGCGCCTTTACATAGACGAGTTTGCGCCCAAGGCGATACACGTCGAAATCGGCATCGATGATTCGCCTGTAGTCTCCGGACCTGTCTCCCAACGTCTTCGTCAGGATCCCCCCGCGATAGTCGATGAAGTTCACGATGAGGCGGGCTTCCGCCTCGGTCACCTCCACCCCGGACATCGACGTGCCCGGGGCGACCGCCTGCGGGTCCACGAGGAACCGCACCAGGCTGTCCCACGTCCAGACATGGTCCAGCGAGGCGAGCGCGTCCGAAAACTCGTAGCCTTCGAGGCGCCCGGCGCGCCGTCCGACCGCACCGGAGAGGCGGGGGGCGTCGCCCTGCTTGCCGGGGTCCGCGCCGTGGCAGGAACTGCAATGCTGCGCCCAGAGCCGCTCGCCGGGGTCCGCCGCGGCGGCGGACTCCGCGACACCGGGTTCGCAATCCGCCGCATAGACATCGCGGCGCTTCCGGGCATCCGTGTTGCAATGTCTTCGGGAGCGCCTCAGAAACGCCACCTTGTTCGAGTCATGCGGATACAGCAACGCCAGACGGCCGTCCGGCATCCAGACCATGTCCCGTATGTGGATCCTGAGCCAGATTTTCTCGACATATTGCACTCGCTCGCCAAGACGGCGGATCCTGAATATCGACTTGGCCCTCAGCGACGCGACCAGCAGATCGTCCCTCCACAGGGGAAATGACCGCTCGTCGTTCACGACGATGGCGGAGGGGCCTATCGCCGGCACCCAGGCAAAGACAGGCGCCACGAAACCATCGTGCGTACCCACCTCTCCGTATTCGACCGTGGAAGGAACCTTGCGGCCGTAATCGAACCCGTAAGTGGCATGCGGCCAGCCGTAATTGCCGCCGGGTTCGAGAAGGTTGAGTTCGTCCCCGGCTTGCGGCCCGTGCTCGGTGGACCACAGATTGCCTGCCCTGTCCCGCGCCAACCCTTGCGGGTTGCGATGGCCGAGAGTCAGTATTTCGGTTTCGCCGGTCTCGATGGCGACACGGACGAGCTTGCCCATATGCGAATCGGGGTCGTCGGCCAGGATCCGGGACCTAGGACCCGGACGCCAACCGTTTCTTGAATGGTCCCCTATGGTGAGCAGCAGGTGGTCGGGGCCGTCCGTCAACATCCTCCCGCCGGATTCGTGGCCATCGAGCTGCGGAGGTTTCAGACAAGGTTCCGCGTCGAATATCGTCCTCCACGACGGCGACACGGTGACCGTCTTCTCTCCGTCCGCAAAGGTGGCTTCCACAATCGTCGACGACAGCCTGAACCGGATGCACTCCTCGGTAAAGTAGTGATGGCTGACGAAAAGCTCCCAGCGCCCCGGCGTCACTTCTTTCAAAAGAATGCCCGCGACCCGAAAAATCTGCTCTTTCCTGTTTTCCCAAAGGGACTCGGGCGACTCCCAGCCCGACACGTTCATCGGAACCCTGCCGCGGAGGTATTCCACGTCTCCGCTCGCGTGGACCAATGCGATCCTTCCCTTCGCCGTTACGACCAGCAGGTCGTTGCCCATGCTTGCGGCCGCGCCGCCGTTTCCATCGGGTTCGCCGAGGCGGACGACTTCCGCCTCCAATGCGTAAAGGTGCGTCCTGATCGCCTCACCCCCCAGCTCCAGCGCCCGCACCGTCCCCCCCACCACCAACGGAACAGCGAGAACGAGTAGCTGGACCAAGGTGGAAATACGGCTGTATCTGATGGTCATTTCGGCTCTCGATCCTTTGCCTGTAAATGACGAAATCAGACCTTCCTTTCTTGCTTGAGTCAAGCCTCGCCTCGCGCGCCAAGGCCGGCCCCGGGCGATCAACACGGCAAGCACCGCCGGGTTCGTGTCGTATCGGGTCGCCAAGTGCGGAGGCGTATCGCCGAAGTCGTCCCGCGCGTCGACATTCGCGCCGGCATGCAACGTGCCATCAGTCGGCGCGTTCGCCGAAACGGTGGCTCCCCTCCCAGAGACGGCCTTCCCCGAGGATGAACTGACCGGTCCTGATGGCGACGATGCCGTAGTCGGGCAACTCGCGCATCGCGACGCATTGCCCATCAACCGCAGGCCCATACCTGTGCCTGTTGAAGTAGAAGTCCAGATTGTCGAAAGCGTACTGCTTGCGATGGTCGGGAAGGCTGGCCTCGTCCACCGGGTCGACGTGCAGGAAGAACCTCGGGCCGACATCCGCGTCGCCGCATTCCTCCTTCACGAAAATCAGTCGGTTGTCGTCCATGTAGACATCGAAGTCGGAGCGGATCACCGGTCGGCCATTGGCGAGCAGCCCCTCAATCACGATCCTCTCCGTCTCGATCCTCGACATGGCAGGGAAGAAGTGCAACTGAGCGTACAGCAGGCCAATGAGCGGGACTCCAATCAGCATCGTGAAAAACACCCGCTCCGTTTTCATGACCACCAGCATCAGGCACGACAGGCACAGGGCGTGCGGCACGAACATGAACCTGGCGGTCCTGTACGGGATGTCTTCCGCAATGACGAACTGTGGAACGTTGATCAACATCAATCCGATGATCCACAGAACGCCCTGGAGCAGGTCGAACCGGTTTCTGCGCGCTTGATGAATGGCGAACAGCACGGAGCTGGCCAGTACGAGCACCGACAGAGCGGTCAGGACTCCCCCCGCGGTTTGATTCGTCCCCATCGCCATTTCGTAAAATGACAGGAGGATTCTCTCCGGGTCCTGAACTCTGTCCTGAGAAACGGTCAGATCGAAAACGACGACTGCCTGGCGCCAGAAATACAGCCATACGCCGTCCGTAAAGACAGCCTTGACGAGCAACCCGAGAACGTAGCAGGCCACGAATCCGGTGAGATAGAGCACGATGCACGAAACCGCCCTCCGGGTCCTTTCAGGCGCATCCAGGTGGTCGTGCCCGAACCAGATCACCAGTCCGATCCAGGTGACGGCGAGAAACGTGTGGCCGTCGCCTTGCCAGAGGAAGGACGACACCATTCCGACGGCGAAACAATAGAGCCTCACCGCCTCTGGAGACGTCCACCATGATGCCCGTTCACGTATCAACAGAGCCAGCCCCGCCGCTGACAGCACTGTCCACAGGTAAGGCGGGCCATTGGCTACGTCGGCCCAATATCGGACGCCCGAGAAGAAGGCGCCAAACACGATCAACGGAGCGGCGATCAGCAGCATCCTTGGAGAAAGCAGCAGCAAGGAGACCGCCAGCAACCCGTAGGCGAGCCAGGTGGAAACCTTGGTCAGCTCCCGGATTTCCGGAACGGACCAATAACGCAACGCAATGGCATAGAGCGCCTTGCTTCCCCACCAGTAGCGGGTTTCGAGACGTCGTATCTCTTCCGGGTCGACACTGCTCGATGTCTCTTTCAGCCTGTCGCAGTAGTTCGGGTCCGGCGACTTGTCCTTGACGACTTTCAATACGATGGCTTCGACAAGGGGGTTCCCGTTGTCGATCTTTCTCGCTCCGGCCAGCACGGCCGACGAGATCCGGCAGTATTCGAACCGGTTTTTGAAGTTGAGGGCGTACCCCTCATCCGACCGATCGGACTCGATGGTGAACCTCTGCATCGCCAGCTCGTAGGGGATCCGGTTGCCGAGGTAATGCAGAAAAAAGAAAAGCGCCGTACCGAGAATCACGACCCCGGCGCACATGGAGGCGAACCCGAGCACCGGGTACCGCCCGGAGAAGAGCCGATACGCGGCGTCCGTTGCCGCCGCGCCCGGACCGCGGCCGTGTCGTGCCGTCATGGTCCGGCCTGCTTCCGAAAGACGGCGATGAAGCTCGAGCCGATCAGGCCGGCCAGCGGCCCGTCGATGCGATGAAGGCGCAGGCGCAACGGCGGGAAGATCGCAAACACTTCGTCGAGGACGAGACCCGCCCGCTCGCCCGCGGCTCGCATCTCCGACGGCGCGTGACCGATCAACGTGAACGAAGTCCGGCCACGCAGGCGATTCGGAAGGCGCAGGGCCGCGGAGGCGATCCGGTGAACCAGCGCCGCACGGTTGGACCACACGATCACCAGCCGGCCGGCCGGGCGCAACACCCGCGCCGCCTCGCGCAGCATGCGCTCGACGGCGTGCAAGTCGTACTGCTGGGCGAACTCCACGTTCACCACGACGTCCGCCATCCCGTCCGCCAGCGGCAGGGCGAACACGTCGCCGCGCACCGCTCCGATCCCGTTCCGTCTCGCCTGTTTGCACGCCGCCGCGTTGAAGTCCACACCAACGACACGCCGACCGGCCCTCACCAGGGGCAGGGTGACCAGCCCGGCGCCGCCCGCCGTGTCCAGCACCGTGCCCGGTTCGTCGCCGATGACGTCGAGAATGAGGCCCCGCTCCCGGAGGAAGGAGTACTCGGAGAGATACCCGGACGCCTTGGGGCTGGCTTCGCCGAAATCGGCCCGCAGTTCGTCATAGACCGCGTCGGCACTGGTGTCCGCGCGGGTCATGGCCGTCCGCGCGAATCTGTGGAACGGGCCGGATCGTGCGTCATCATCCGTGGAATCCAGCGGCGCAGTCCGTTCGAGGCGCTGTCGATGAACCAGACGATGGGCAACGCGGCGCCCACCGACAGGGGCGTTACCAGTCCGATGTTGTAGCGAAAGTAACTCAGCGACACGAGCGCGTTGATTGCCACGATGACGGCGGGGCAGAACATCAACGCCAGCAGGACACGCCGGTTCCGCCGGGTGCCTCGGACGAGGCTGAAGATCAGCAGCAACCAGCAAGCGATGCCGAACCACGGGTCGGGGATGATGGACGGCCGTAGCACGGCTTGCCCGCCGGTGCGGTCATGGGGCTGCATCCCCCTCCAGGCCAAGGGCGCGCTCACGGCCAAGTGTTTTGGGAGGTTGTCCCATACTCGCGCCATTGTCCCCCTGGCCATCACCGCTGCTCGTTCATGGGAGCCGTCGAAATAACGCAGGGTTTCGTGCCCGAACCATCGAGTGAAAAGTTCTCGATCACTTCCATGAGTCCAATACAGGAAAGAAGCGACCCATTGCCACCCTGACATTTCGTTGTAGGCGAGTCGCTGGCCAAGGACTACGGAACCATAACCGCTTGTGAGACCCACAAAGCCATTGGTCCGGTAGTTGTGGACCAGCCAGGGCGCGACGCTCAACGAAGCGAAGCCCAGAATGCAGGCGAGGGCGACGGCATGGGCGCGACGGCGATGGCGGTCCCGAACGATCAGAGCGCCGACCGCAAGCAGCAGGGCCGGCAACAGGTACTCGTAAGGCGGTCGGGTGAGAATCAGGGCGCCCAGCGTGATGCCGCATCCCGTTGCCACAATCGCATTTCGCCGCAAGGTCCCTCCTCCCGCCAGCAGCCAGGCGAGGCAAACATTGACGCCGGCAAAGAGCGGGATGACCAGGGCCTCGGTCATGAAGGAAGTGGTATCCACTGCATACTGGCCTGCCGCGAGCGCGATCAGCGCGCTGAGGTGGGCGACCGAAAGGCGTCCGGACGTGATCCAGCCTGCGATCCAGACGAGCGCCATGCCGATGGCTCCCAAAACCGCTTGCGCATGGTAGCCGATATTGCCCAGCGGTCTGCAGATGGCTTCCGCTTGAGCAACGGGGAGGCGTCTGTTCGCGATCGCGCATTCCAGAAAATCATGAAAGGCGGGATCGATATGCATCAACGCGGCCAACCAGACAGGATAAAGCGGAACGATTTTTCCCGATTGGTAGTGGGTAAACAGGGATCCATGAAAGACTTCGAGGGCATAGTGAACATAATATGGTTCATCGCCCCGCAAGTCCGCCATATGCGAAGAAGGAACGATGCCGGAATGAAACTGTACGGCCAGCAACGACATGAGCACGAGAGCGTGGAACAATACTTGGCCGCGGCGAAATCCGATCCGTGTCCTCGAAATCCGGGCCGGGGCTGTCTTGTGTACATTGCGCATCCGCATTGCTCGTTATCCCCGAGTGTCCCCTCGGTCTTCGGAAAAATGGTATGTGGCTTCCCAAATGCGATGGTCCTCGCCCGGAATGAATTGGCCGGTTCGAATGGCGGCCATGCCGTAGTCCGGAATCTGCCGTACCGCACCGCACTGTCCGTCGGACAAGGCTCCATGTTCGTCGAAGGAGAAGTCGAAGTTGTCAAACCCGTACCGCTTGCGATCATCGGAAAGTACACCCTTGTCAACAGGAACGAGGTGCAGGAAGAACTTGGGGCGGGTATCGTCGTTGGTGCAATTTTCCTTGACGTAGAACAGCGCATTCTTTCGGTGGTACACGTCGAAGTCGGAGCTCATGAGCAATCGGGCGTCCCGGGCGAACGCGGAAAACGCCGACAGGTTGGCGGACCGCAATGCCCGATACAGAGGGGTATCGCCGCTCGAGTCGGGCACGTCGGGGTTCGCCCCGGCATCCAGGAGCGCGGCAATCACCGAAGCGTCATCGTTCCACGTCGCCCAGTGCAGTGGTGTGGCGCCGTCCCTGCGTCGTGCGTTCGGGTTCGCCCCGGCGTTCACGAGGGCGAGAACCGCCGGAACGCCGTTGTTCCAGGCCGCCCAGTGCAGGGGCGTGGCGTCGGACTCGCCTTGCGCGTCAGGGTCGGCCCCGGCGGCGATCAACACGGCGAGCACCGCCGGGTTCGTGTTGTACCGGGCCGCCAGGTGCAGAGGCGTGTCGCCGAAGTCGTCCCGGGCGTCGGCATCGGCCCCGGCGCCGACAAGTGCTTCGAAGACCGCCGGGTCGTCGGTGCTGGAAGCGGCCAGATGCAGGGCGGTGTTGCCGGCGTTGTCCCGCGCGTCGGGGTCGGCGCCGTCGCGCAACGCGGCGACCACCGATGAATGGCGGATGGTTGCCAGGTGCAGGGAGGTATAGCCGCGTCGTGAGATGAGCTCGTCCAGTCTGGTCCGGGCCTTCGCATGGCCGCGCCCGGCGGCCTTCCGGTACCACGCCGCGGCCTGTACGCCATATCGGGGCTCACCGAATGCTTCGGCGTATATCACGCCGAGACCGTATTGGGCTCTGGCGTTCCCCTCTGCGGCAGAGGCTCGAAGCCTGCGCGCCACGGCAGCGAGTCGGCTACTCCCAAGATAGCCCTTCGAAATCGATATGGCCGGTACCCACCAGCTGAGGCCGCTTCGCATCCTCGGGTCGGCGCCGGCATCGATCAACGCCGCGACCACCGCTTCGGAGCCGGCCTTGACTGCCAACCACAGGGGCGTCCAGCCTCTGTCGTTCAGCTCGTTCGGGTCGGCGCCGGCATCGATCAACGCCGCGACCACCGCCGCACTGGGATTTTTCCATGCCGCCAGGTGAAGGGGCGCGCGGCCCGTCTTGTCACGCAGGTTCAGATCCGCGCCGGCGTCGGTCAACGCTCTGATGACCGCGTCACTGGGGTTGAGCCGCGCCGCCAGGTGCAGGGGGGTGACGCCGCCTTCGTCCCGCGCGTTGGCATCGGCGCCGGCATGCAGACAGCCGACGACGTCCTCGACGGCGGCATTCGCGAAAAACCGTTCGGTGTTCCAATCCGCGCAATCTTCGGCCACCGCCGGCGCCGCCAGGAGCATCGTTCCCAGCCAACTCGTCATCGCCAGGATTTTCATCACCCCACCTCGGCCAGCCGTTCGTGGCAGTGCGACAAGGTGGACCACTCGTAGCCCCGCGCCCGCAGGCGTTCGCCCAGCGCCGCCAGATCGCCGAATCCACGCTGCCGATACCGCGCCAGCGCATGGGCGCCCTTCAACCACAGCGGCAGCGGCGACTTCCCGATCCGGCCGTCGCGGACCAGATCCACCATGTGCATGTCGTAGACCAGCAGTGCCGGCAACGACGCCACGCGCTCGAGCAGCGACTCGACGAGCCGCCCCATGAGCTGCCGGTAGGAGTGCGTGAACGGAATGCCCGGCGCCCGCCAGCTTGCGACCGGGAACTCCGCCAGCGCATCGTCGATCATGAACCAGTCGCCGTGACGAAACGCCTGGTCCGGATGGTTGCCGAGACCCATGCCCGGCAGGATGGATGAATCCCAGGCGAAGCCTTCCGCCACCACCGCCTGAAAGAGCGCTTCCGTCAGACGATAAGTGTGCGCCCGGTATCCGCGCGGCCTGGCGCCGGTGAACCCCTCGAAGGCGTCGATACCGCGTCGCAGGCTGTCGGCCGTGTCGCCGGGCTCTCTGTGGTCGTAGCAATGGAGCTGGAGATCCACCCCGGCCTCGACGAGACGGGCGCAAAGGCGCGGGCGCGCCGCGAACAGGCGGCCTTCCACGAAGGCGGTCAACGGCAGGCCTGCGTGCCGGACGGCGGCAAGCAGGTCGGGAAGCCGATCCAGCGCCTCGGTTCGGCCGCCGTTGTAGTCGTGCTCCACGTCGATGGACAGAACCGCAATCTTCTTCGGCGAGCGTCGGCTCACGACCTTGTGGGCCGTCGTATCAAGCATCTTCGTCGCCGGCGCCGCCGGGTTTCGAGCCTGAGCGCTCACGACCTTGCAGCTCGTGCTTGAGCAGGGACACTTCCTGGATCAAGTTCTTGATCTTGCTGGAGAACTCGCTGATCTTCACGGACAGTTGGAGAATCAGCAGCGCGCACAGGCATATCCCGAAAAACAGTATGACCGGTACGACGTCCGCTACGTGAAGCCAGCTCGCAAAGGCGACCGCGGCATCGTGCCACCATCCGTAGGTCATGAACACCAGCGCCACCACGATCCACAGGACGGCGTACCGTTCCTGCAGCCGGGATCTGCGAATCAGCTCGATCACCAGCCCCAGGATCAGCAAGCCGCAGACGAGGGTGAACCAAACGTGCTGAACCGGGACGTTCACGGCAATGTCATCCGTGGAGTCCAGCGGCGCAGTCTGTTCCAGGCGCTGTCGATGAACCAGACGATGGGTAGCGCGGCGCCCACCGACAGGGGCGTTACCAGTCCGATGTTGTAGCGAAAGATACTCAGCGACACGAGCGCGTTGATTGCCAATATGACGACCGGACAGAACGCCAGCGCCACCAAAGCGCCTCGGTTTCGGGGACTTCCGCGCACGAAGCTGAAGATCAGCAGCAACCAGCAAGCGATGCCGAACCACGGATCGGGGATGATGGACGGCACGGTATTCTGTGGAATGACCCTTATCCATCTGGTGGGCTCGGGCTGCATGCCCTTCCAAGCCAAGGGTACACTCACGGCCAAGTGTTTTGGAAGATTGTCCCGTATTCGCGTCGTCAACAGGGCGAGTTGGTCTTCCTTCGGCACTCCGCTGTCGGCGAGCTCCGCCCTTGCCTTCTTGGCCATCATCCGTAATCGTTCATCGGAGTCGTCGAAATAACGCAGGGTTTCCTGCCCGAACCATCGAGTGAGAAGCTTCCAATCGCCTTCATGAGTCCAATACAGAAAAGCAGCGGTCCATTGCTGCCCTGACATTTCGTTGTAGCCGAGTCGCTCGCCAAGGATTTTGGAACTATAATCACTTGTGATACCTACGAAGCCGTTGGTCCGGTAGTTGTGGGCCAGCCAGGGCGCGACGCTCAACGAAGCGAAGCCCAGAATGCAGGCGAGGGCGACGGTATGGGCGCGACGGCGATGACGGTCCCGAAAGATCAGAGCGCTGACCGCGAACAGCAGGGCCGGCAACAGGTATTCGTAAGGCGGCCTGGTGAGAATCAGGGCGCCCAGCGTGATGCCGCATCCCGTTGCCACAATCGCGTTTCGTCGCAAGGTTCCTCCTCCCACCAGCAGCCAAGCGAGGCAAACGTTGACGCCACCAAAGAGTGGGATGACCAGAGCCTCGGTCATGAAAGAAGTGGTATACACTGCATATTGGCCTGCCGCGAGCGCGATCAGTGCGCTGAGGTGGGCGACCGAAAGGCGTCTGGATGCAATCCAGCCTGCGATCCAGACGAGCGCTATGCCGATGGTTCCCAAGGCCGCTTGCGCATGGTAGCCGATATTGCCCAGCGGTCTGCAGATGGCTTCCGCTTGAGCCGCGGGGAGGTGTTTTTTCACGACCGCACATTCCAGAAAATCATGAAAGGCAGGATCAATATGCATCAACGCGGCCAACCAGAAAGGATAAAGCGGAACGATCTCCTCCGATCGTTGGTAGGTAAACCGAGATCCATGAAAGACGCTCAGGGCATACTTGACATAGTATCCTTCATCGCCCTCCATGGTCGCCATATGCGACGACGAAGCAATAGCGGTATAAAACTGCACGGCCAGCAACGACACGAGCACGAGGACATGGGAAACGGTCACCAAGCCATGGCGAAATCCGGGCCAAGGCTGTCTTGTGTACATTGCGATCCGCATTGTTCGTTATCCCCGAGTGCCTCTCAGTCTTTGGAAATATGGTATGTGGCTTCCCAAATACGATGACCTTCCCAAATACTATGGCCTTTGCCTGGAATGAATTGGCCGGTTCGAATGGTGGCTATGCCGTAGTCCGGAACCTTTCGTACCGCACCGCACTGTCCGTCGGACAAAGTTCCATGTTTGTCGAAGGAGAAATCGAAATTGTCAAACCCGTACTGCTTGCGATCATCGGAAAGTGCGTCCTTGTCAACAGGAATGAGGTGCAGAAAGAACTTGGGGCGAGTATCGTCGTTGGTGCAATTTTCCTTGATGTAGAAAACAGCGCGTTCACGATAGTACACGTCGAAGTCGGAACTCATGAGCAATCGGGGTGTCCCGGGGAATGCGGAAAACGCCGACAGATTGGCGTACCGCACTGCCCAATACAGAGGGGTATCGCCGCTCGAGTCGGACACGTCAGGGTTCGCCCCGGCATCCAGGAGCGCGGGAATCACCGAAACGTCATCGTTCCACATCGCCCAGTGCAGCGGCGTGGCGCCGTCCCTGCGCCGTGCGTTCAGGTTCGCCCCGGCGTTCACCAAGGCGAGAACCGCCGGAACGCCGTTGTTCCAGGCCGCCCAATGCAGGGGCGTGGCGTCGGACTCGCCTTGCGCGTCAGGGTCGGCCCCGGCCTTGATCAACACGGCAAGCACTGCCGGGTTCGTGTTGTACCGGGCCGCCAGGTGCAGAGGCGTATCGCCGAAGTCGTCCCGAGCGTTGGCATCGGCCCCGGCGCCGACGAGTGCTTCGAAGACCGCCGGGTCGTCGGTGTTGGAAGCGGCCAGATGCAGGGCGGTGTTGCCGGCGTTGTCCCGCGCGTCGGGGTCGGCGCCGTCGCGCAACACGGCGACCACCGATGAATGGCGGATGGTTGCCAGGTGCAGGGAGGTATAGCCGCGTCGGGAGATGAGCTCGTCCAGTCTGGTCCGGGCCTTCGCATGGCCGTGCCCGGCGGCCTTCCGGTACCACGCGGCGGCCTGTACGCCGTATCGGGGCTCACCGAATGCTTCGGCGTATATCACGCCGAGACCGTATTGAGCCTTGGCGTTACCCTCTGCGGCAGACGCTCGAAGCCTGTGCGCCACGGCGGCGAGTCTGTTACCCCCAAGATAGCCCTCCGAAACCGGTACGTAGTAGTTGGCGCCGTCTCGCATCCCCGGGTCGGCGCCGGCATCGATCAACGCCGCGACCACCGCTTCGGAGTTGGCCTTGGCTGCGAACTGTATGGGCGTCCAGCCTCTGTCGTTCGGTTCATTGGGGTCGGCGCCGGCATCGATCAACGCCGCGACCACCGCTTCGGAGTTGGCGTTGGCTGCCAACTGTATGGGCGTCCAGCCTCTGTCGTTCGGTTCATTGGGGTCGGCGCCGGCATCGATCAACGCCGTGACCACCGCTTCGGAGTTGGCCTTGGCTGCCAGCGACAGGGGCGTCCAGCCTCTGCCGTTCGGTTCGTTGGGGTCTGCGCCGGCATCGATCAACGCCTCGACCACCGCTGCGCTGGGGTTTTTCCATGCCGCCAGATGCAGAGGCGCACGGCCACCTTCGTCACGCAGGTTCGGGTCTGCGCCGACATCGATCAATGCCTCGATCACCGCTGCACTGGGGTTGAGCCGCGCCGCCAGATGCAGGGCGGTGCCACCTGTGTCGTTCGGTTCGTTGGGGTCGGCATCGGTCAACGCAGTCAATGCTCTGATTACCGCTGCACTGGAGTTTTGTGCCGCCAGGTGCAGGGGCGTGAAGCCTCTGTCGTCCCGAGCGTTGGCATCGGCGCCGGCATGCAGACAGCCGACGACCTCCTCGACGGCGGCACTCGCGAAAAACCGTTCGGAGTTCCAATCCGCGCAATTTTCGGCCACCACCGGCGCCGCCAGGAGCATCGTTCCCAGCCAACCCACCATCGCCAAGCTTCTCATCAACCCGTCTCGGCCAGCCGGTCGTGGCAGTGCGACAAGGTGGACCACTCGTCGACCACCACCCCCAGGATCAGCAAGCCACCGACGAGGGCGAAGCAAACGTGCCGAACCGGGACGTGCACGGCAATTCATCCCCCCTCCCGGTGTTTGCGCAGGCTGGATACGAGCAGCGACAGCGTGACCTTGTACATGTACCAGACCGGCATGATGCCTCGGTGCAGCTTGCCACCGGCGTGATTGTGGTACATGTACACCGGCGCCTCGCACAGCTTGAACCGGTTGCGGATCAGGGCCAGCAACACGTCCGCGTCGGGGAAGTCATGGGGATAGAGGTCTCCGGTCAGGAACCGCATGCATTTCCGGTTCATCCCTCTGTACCCCGACGTCGGATCCGATATCGAAACGCGGGTCATTGCGTACAGCAACGCGCGGAACAACCGGATCGCGATCCTTCGGAGTACGGTTCCCCTGTACAGCTCCCTCTCCGGCGGAAAAGGCACGGTGCCGCTGTCCAGGAACCTCGATCCGATCACGAAATCATGGCATGCAAGCTTCTGCCGGATCATCGGCAGGAAGCGGGGGTCGTGTTGTCCATCCCCGTCCACCTGGATCAGGTACTCGTACTCCTTGGCGAGCGCGTATTTGTAGCCTGTCTGAACCGCCGCACCGGCGCCGAGGTTTTCGACCAGGGTAATCGCCGGCACGCCATGCCGTTCCAGGATGGCGAGCGACTCGTCCGTCGAGGCATCGTCGATGGCGACGAGGTCGTAGTGTTCCCGCCGGACGACCTCCATCAATGGAGCCAGCATGCGATCGAGGTTCTCCGCCTCGTTGTACACCGGAACGACAACGAGGACGGATGCCTTCTTCATGCCGCAATGCTCCGCGCCGATTCGGCCGGAGGCGCACCGCGTAGCGCCAGGACGATCACCCAGAACAGGCCGGCCCCGGTCATGGACGCGAGACGAACGCCCAGGGCGGCCAGGGCCGCCGTTCCCGCCGGCGCGCCGAACCACGCGGCGATGCCGGTGAGGCCCGCCTCCAACAAGCCGAAGCCGCCGATGGACTGCACCGGAAGCGCCGCGACCAGGTTGCCGCCGGCCGCCGCGAAGCCGAACTCGGCCGGGGTGAGGTCCAGGCCGACCGCTTGGCCGACAGTCCAGCAAGCAGCGATGACCGCCGTCCAGACGAGCACGGTCGGAACGATGCACCGCCGCATGATGCAGCGATTGCGGACGTTCTCGAGCCAATGCCGCGCCTGGCTCACGGACACCAGGAACCGGCGCCGCCGGCCCCGCGGACGCCCGGCGCCGATGACGAGCCGGGCGAAGAGGCGCAGCCAGACGTGCAGGGTCGCGGAACCGACGAACGCGAGCAGGCAGAGCGCGGCGGCCAGGGCGAGGAACGCGGGCAACCGGTCTTGGTGCAGACCGAAGGCCGCCGGTATCGTCAGGAGCAGGAAGGCCGCGACAACCGCCATGTCGAGCAGGCGCTGTACCGCCGCACAGGCCACCGCGGTGGCGACGTTCCACCCGTAGGCGCGCCGCATCGCGACGACCCAGGCCACCTCGCCGAGTCGCATGGGCAGCGCGACCAGCCAGATCCCGTGCCAGGCGGTGACGCGCATGGCGGTGAGGAACCCGCCGCGCCTGCCGGCAATCAGGTGCATGCGAAGGGCGCTGAGCAGGCTCTCGACCATGAACAGCGCCACGCCCGCCCCCACGAGGGGCCATGAGATCCCGTCCGCTGCCGTGGTGAGCGCGCTCTCGTCGAGCTGCGCCACGACGAGGCCGAGCAACCCCAGACTGACGGCGCCGGCAACGACCCAGGTCAGGGGGCCGGCGCGGTGCGGCGGCTTCGTCGGCTCGTGTGTCCCGCGGCGGCGGCTCGTGGAATCCATGGGCGCGGTCCGTTCCATGCCTCGGACGATCACGGCAGGGCCGATGCCGTCACGAGGGCGCCGGCCGCCGGCCTCGGAGGTACAGCCAGGGCTGCTCCTCGCGCTGCCTCGCCTCGAACGCATCGATCCGGTCCACCTTCTGCATCGTGAGTCCGATGTCGTCGAGGCCGTCGAGCAGACAATGACGCCGAAACTCGTCGATCGCGAAGCCCAGGACGACGCCGTTCGGCCGCGTGATCTCCTGCGCTTCGAGATCCACGGTGAGCACGGGGTTCTCCGGGTCCGAGGCGTCGGCCATCAGGGCGTCGAGCTCGTCCCGCGCGACCGTGACGGGCAGGATGCCGTTCTTGAAGCAGTTGTTGTAGAAGATGTCGGCGAAGCTCGTGGAGAGGATGCAGCGGATCCCGAAGTCGAGCAGGGCCCAGGGCGCGTGCTCGCGCGACGAGCCGCAGCCGAAGTTGTCCCCGGCCACGAGGATGACGGCGTTGCGGTAGGGCGCCCGGTTCAGGATGAACTCCGGCTTCTCCGTCCCGTCGGGGTGGAACCGCAGCTCGTCGAAGAGGACCTTCCCGAGCCCGGTCCGCTTGATGGTGCGCAGGTGCAGCTTCGGGATGATCTGGTCGGTGTCGACGTTGATGGCGTCCATCGGCGCCGCGACGCCGGTCAGCTTCGTGAATTTTTCCATCGGGCAGTTCCTTGGTTACGGGGGCGCGGCGGGCTGGTCACCGCACCAGCTCCCGCACGTCGGTCAGCCGGCCGGTGACCGCGGCGGCGGCGGCCATCGCCGGGCTCAGCAAGTGGGTGCGCCCGTCGCGGCCCTGGCGGCCGACGAAGTTGCGGTTGGTCGTCGATGCGCAGCGCTCGCCGGGCTCGAGCCGGTCGGTGTTCATCGCGAGGCACATCGAGCAACCCGGCTCCCGCCACTCGAAGCCGGCCGCGATCAGCACGTCCGCGATACCTTCCTCCTCGGCCTGGCGCTTCACCAGGCCGGAACCGGGGACGATCATCGCGCGCACCCCGCCCGCGACCTTGCGGCCCTTCGCGACCGCGGCGACCTCGCGCAGGTCCTCGATCCGGCCGTTCGTGCACGAGCCGACGAACACCCGGTCGATCGCGACGTCGGCCATCCTCGTCCCCGGCGCGAGCCCCATGTAGTCCAGGGCGCGCCGCATGCTCGCGCGCTTCTCCTCGGTCGGGGCGCTGCACGGGTCGGGGACCGTGCCGGTGATCGGCACGACGTCCTCGGGGCTCGTGCCCCAGGTGGTCAGGGGGACGATCTCGGAGACGTCCAGGGTCGCTTCCTTCGCGTACCGGGCCCCCGGGTCCGAGGGCAGGGTCTTCCAGTACTCCACCGCCCGGCGCCAGAGATCGCCCTTCGGAGCCATCGGGCGGCCTTCGAGGTAGGCGAACGTCTTCTCGTCGGGCGCGACGAGCCCGGCCCGCGCCCCGGCCTCGATGGTCATGTTGCTCACCGTCATCCGCCCCTCCATCGAGAGCGCCTTGATGGCGGGGCCGGCGTACTCGACGACGTGGCCGGTGCCGCCGGCGGTCCCGAGCTTCGCGATGATCGCGAGGATGAGGTCCTTCGCGGTGCAGCCGAACGGCAGGGCGCCGTCGACGGTGATGCGCATCGCCTTCGCCGGCGCCTGGATGAGGGTCTGCGTCGCGAGCACGTGCTCGACCTCCGAGGTGCCGATGCCGAAGGCGAGGGCACCGAACGCGCCGTGGGTCGCGGTGTGGCTGTCGCCGCACACGATGGTGGTCCCCGGCAGGGTGAAGCCCTGCTCGGGGCCGATGATGTGGACGATCCCGTTGCGCGGGTCGTCGAAGTGGAACAGATCGACGCCGAACTCCTCGCAGTTGCGGATCAGGGTGTCGATCTGGAGCTGCGAGTCCTCGCCGATGCCTTCTTCACGGTCGGTGGCGATGTTGTGGTCGATGACCGCGAGGGTCGCGTCCGGGCGGCGCACCCCGCGTCCGGCCTGGCGCAGCCCCTCGTAGGGTTGCGGCGTCGTCACCTCGTGGGTGAGGTGCCGGTCGATGTAGAGCAGGCAGGTGCCGTCTTCCTCGGTCGCGACGACGTGGCTGTCCCAGATCTTCTCGAACAACGTGCGTGGCTTCTTCATCCGCAATGCTCCTGCGCGGCGGGGCGCCGGCCTCGTCCGGCGGGCCGGCGCGCCAGCCCGCCACCCGGGAGGCTGCCGGATGGTGCGCACGGCGCGCGTCCGCCTTGGCCGGACCTCCGCGTCCGGGGAGTTCGGGGCGGGAATTATAGACGTGGTGCGGCGGATGTGACGGCGCGAGGAGCGCGGCACGGCGATTCGGACCGGGGGGTTGGCCCGCCGCCCGGCGTCCGCCCGGTGTCGCGGGCGCCGGCGGGGTATGGCGAGGAACAGGGCGCCGGTTTGTCGATGAGCGCCGGCATCGGCGTCGAACCTGCGGCTCGTCCGGCAGTCGTGGCGAGGGACAGGGCGCCGGTTTGTCGATGAGCGTCCGGCGCGATGCCGCGGCGTTGCAGGCGCCGGTGGAGCCCGAACCGCTCCCGTTCGGGCCGCCTCAGTGCCCGGAACGCGCCGCCCCGGCGCTCGGAACGGCGCCGTTGCCGTCCCGGAGCGGGGCGCTCCTCAGAGTGCCTCGGCGGCCATCTCTCCGGTACGGATGCGCACCACGTTTTCGAGCGAGGCGACGAAGATCTTGCCGTCGCCGATCTTGCCGGTCCGCGCGGCGGTGGTGATGGTCTCGATCACCTCGTCGAGCCGCGTTGTGTCGACCGCGACCTCGAGCTTGATCTTCGGCAGGAAGTCCACCACGTATTCGGCGCCCCGATAGAGTTCGGTGTGCCCTTTCTGCCGGCCGAACCCCTTGACCTCGGTGACGGTCATGCCCTGGATGCCGATCTCCGACAACGCGGCCCGCACGTCGTCGAGCTTGAACGGTTTGATGATCGCGGTGACGAGATGCATGGATACTTCTCCCTGGATACCCGGTAGCCACCTGTGCACGTGCCGTGCCACCGTCGCCGATCACGGAACGTCAACGGGTTACGCTCGACACCGGCTCGAACGCACCGCGGGTCGGGCGCGGCGCCCGCACCGGAACGAAGCGATTGTATTCCACAATGCACCAACGCGGGTCGCATGAAGCGATGAAGACACTTCCCGATGCGGTTCGCGAGGGACTCCGCGCGCTCGCGGTCGGCATCAATCCGTCGCTGCCCTCGGTGCGGATGGGGTTCTACTTCGCGAACCCCCGCAACCGGTTCTGGCCCGCCCTCAATGCGTCGCGGCTGGTCGATGCGCCGCTCGAGCCCGGTCCCGATGCCATCGGCGTGCTCGTCGAGCGCTACGGGATCGGCTTCACCGACATCGTCAAGCGTCCCACCGCCGGCAGCGCGGAGCTTCGTGCCCGCGAGTATCGCGAGGGCGCGGCGCGCCTGGAGGCTCTCGTCCTCCGCTTCGAGCCGGCCGTCGTATGGTTCCAGGGCGCGCAGGCGTGGCGCGCATTCGCCCGTCACGCGGGATGGAACGCTGCCGGAAAGGCCGAATGGGGGCCGCAGCGAGAGACCGTCGGCCGCGCCCGCGTCTTCGTCACCCCGAATCCAAGTCCCGCCAACGCCGCCCATGCGCTCCCGGCGCTCGTGCGGTGGTTCGACGCGCTCGCCGAATTCCTTCCACCCGTGAAGCACCCGGTGCGTCGGGTGTGAGCACCCGAACCCCGATCGGGGTCGAGAGGGGTAGCGTTGCCCTGCACACCGCTACCGGCTTGAAACGCCGATGCCGCGAGGGGTTGGAGCCTTCGCGGCGATTGAGCGAGACGACCTGCCCGCGACCGCAGTGACTTCTACGTCACGAACGTGAAGGGCGAGCGGCGCTACCGACTGCTGACGAGGCTCACTCGACCCCTCCCGTCCAATCGAACTGCGCTCCCAATGCTCGAAGCATGACGAACGTGTTTTGCCGAGGAACCTTGAACTCGTCGCAGACGTCCGGCAGTTTCACGTCTTTCCTGGACGCCGGGGCAGGCTGCTCGTTCGTCACAACGGTTGCACCGCGCACCTGCGCACAGGCTACGAGCCAGCCATCCGCACCTGTCGCGAATTTCGCCTTCGCATGGTCGAAGTAGTTTGGATGGCGTTGAACCCGCATCATGATTTCCGTATAGACGCGCGCCACCTCACCGGTATCGACCGGCAGGAAGAATTCTTCCGGGACATCCTTCTTCACCCACTGAAACAGATCCTCGTCACTGCGACCGGCGAGCAGCTCGTTTCGCACTCTGTCAACACTGAAAATCCGGTTCTCTCCGTGATAATGAAGCAAGGCTTTCCAAAATCCGGGGCAGAGATCGAACGCGTAATACAGATTCTTTGCGGTGATGAGGACGTCGGAGTCCACAAGGTATGTCGTCTGATCCGCCATCAGGGAAGCCGGATGCCCAGTTTACCGGCGTAGTCCTGGAACGTTCCGCCTCGGAGGCCGGTCAGCTCATAGGCTTCCCTGAAACCGATTTCGCCCCCCATCGCTGCTCCCATTACATGGGTCGCGAAAAGCTTGCCGACACGCGCATTCTGGTTGTTGTAGAAGTCGCCTCCGGACGGTGTCGTGCCGCCCCGGTGTTCCCGGTTGATGTAGTGCTCATGGAATTCGAAGAAGGCGCGGCGCTCAACGAGCTTGAGATCCATGGCTCGACGGGCCGCGACCACCGGGCTCACCTTGAACGACCGACCAAGGGCCTCGAAGGGATCCGGTTCCCGCTTGGCCTGTATCCAGCGCTCCCGCAATTCGCGCGATGGCACGAGGAATTCGGCCGCTGCCCGGTTGCACCAATCTTCCACGTCCGTGCCGCCGGGAAGCAGGCTCTCGAAACCGGAAAGCCCTCCTTCGCCGAGCCAGATGTGCGCCAGCTCGTGAGCCAGCGTGAACATTTGGGCGGATTTCGCATCCGCGCCATTCACGAAAATCAAGGGTGCGTAATGATCCGTGAGCGCGAACCCGCGAAACTCCGCCACGCTCAGCCGACGGTGCGTATTGTTGCCGACGATGCCGTTGATCACAGCCATCACGCCGAGCCTTTCGATCATGCGACGCAGCTCGTTCACGGCATCCTGCCAACTGCGCACTCCCGCCGCCCAACCCTCGTCCAGGCCGAGGGTACACCGCATCTCGCGACCCACCGCACCGGGGTCGTCCGCAAGACGGGCGCTTGCCGCGAAGGCCAATGGCTCCGCTTCGCTCTCGACGAGGTGCTCACGCAGCCACGCCTGCCGCCGCTGCATGGCGTAGAGCGTGTCGATCAGATCCGGGCTCGCTCTGTCCCTTGCCGTGTCCGCGATGGTGCGGAAATCGGCGATCGGGAGACTCTCGTCGGGAGGCTCGTGGAGGAACAGGTAGCCGAAAGGTACATGGACAGCGCGGGCGAACGCTTCCAGTTGCTTCAAGGTCGGCTGAAGCTCGCCGCTCTCCCATTCGGGCAACTTCTTGAACTTCCCCGCCAAATCTTCCTGCGCAATCCCGGCGCGCTCGCGCGCCCAACGCAGAAGCTCGGGATTGACGGGGATGCGGATCATGGGCACTTCCCCGCCAAGCTCGCCAGAGCGCCCTTCAGGACTTGGAAGCACACCTTGGCGGCGTGTTCATCCGGTGTGAAACTCGGGACCATCTGCTCGTGCGGGTGGATGCGGTTTCGGAAATCGCGCAAGCCGTGACTGAACTTCTTGATGTCGAGCTTCAGAACGCCGACTTCGCACGCAACATCGATCAACTGCGCAAGGCTCCTCTTGAGCAGACTTGAAGCTTGTCTCGAGTGTATCCCGGTGCGTCGGGTGTGACAAAATCGATCCGGAGTACGGAGGCGACGAATGGAGCGGACCATCTCCGAGCGTTCGGGCACCGCCGTCGCCCATCCCCTGCCGTTCCGGCCCCGGGCACGGTTCCGGCGGGGCTTCGTCAAGCAGGCGCAGGCGGACCGGCAGGTCGAACTGCTCGGCCTGCGCCGCCCGGGATGTCGGCATCCCTGATCGTGCCGTGAGCGGAGTTCGGTGAGCGAAACGGTCCTCAGTGTCGACGACGACGGCATCTGCGTCATCACGTTGAACCGCCCGGCGCGGCTCAATGCCATCAACCCGGCGCTGCTCGCCGGCCTGAACGCGGCGCTCGAACGGGCGAACACGGACGATCGGATCGGCGCCATCGTGCTGACCGGCGCGGGACGCGCGTTCTGCGCCGGTGATGACCTCGTCGAGCAACGATCGATGCTCGATGCGGACGAGGGGACGATCACCGGCTTCGTCAGTGCCATCCAGCAGGTCACGCGCCATCTCGTGTTCGGCGATACGCCGGTGGTCGCGGCGGTGCATGGCTGGGCGGTCGGCGGCGCGTTTTCATGGCCGCTCAATTGCGACTTCTCGGTGTGGTCGGATGACGCACGGGGGTTCTTCCCCGAGCTGAAGATCGGGCTCTACCCGAGCGGGGCGGCGACCTGCCTGCTGCCGCTGCAGGTGGGACCCGCGATTGCGCGGGAGATGCTCTACACGTCACGCAAGTACGACGCGGCGGAACTTCTCGACTGCGGGCTCGCGAGCGAGGTCGTCCCGCGCAATGTCCTGCTCGACACCGCGATCGCGCGGGCCCGGGCGCTCGCGGAACTCCCCGCGCCGGCCCGACGGGCGTTGAAGCGTGGGCTGGTCGATCCGCACCGCGCCGCGATCGAAGCGGCGCTCGATGCGGAGGCCGCGTCGGTGGTCGCGGCCATGCGCGATCCGGAGACCTGCATGCGTATCGAGCGCGGGTCGGAACGCGGGCGCTCGCGATCGTCGTAGCCCGGCAGTGGCGCCCCTCGACACGGTGCGCGAGCTCCCCGCGAATGCGGTGCTCGATCTGATGACGGCGCTGCAACGCGCGGGCGCGCGCTGGCCGGACCGCGCCGCGCTCGTGTTCGACGAGACGGGCGAGTCGATCACGTTCTCCGAGGTCGCTTCGCGGGTGGACCGCATCGCTGCGGCGCTGGCCGGTATCGGGGTCCACCGAGGCGACCGCGTCGCGATCATGTTGCCGAACCGGGCGGAATGGCCACTCGCATGGCTCGGGATCGCGAGGGCCGGCGCGGTGACCGTGCCCCTCAACCCCGGATATCGCACTGCGGACACGGAATTCGTGCTCGATCACGCACAGGTCCGCGCGGTGCTCACGATGCGGGAGCTCGTGCCGTTGCTGCTCGAAGTGCGCGCTTCGATCGGGGCGGTGTTCGAGATCCTGTGCGTCGATGGCGAAGCGGGCGGACACACCCGCGACCTCGCGGCGCTCGTCGAGGCGCACGCAGGCGACGCGCCACCCACCGGCGACATCGACGCGGACACCCTGGTCAACGTGCAGTACACGTCGGGTACGACCGGCGAGCCCAAGGGCTGCATGCTCTCGAACTCGTGGTTCATGCGCTTTGCGTGGCGGGTCGTGGTCCTGCACGACGGGCTCGACGACACCGACATGATCCTGACCTCGCAACCCTTCCACTACGTCGATCCCCAGTGGAACCTCGCAGTGGCCCTGCTCTCGGGCGCGACCCTCGTCGTGCTCGACCGGTTTCACCCGTCGACGTTCTGGAACAAGGTGCACGCATATCGGGTGACGTGGTTCTACTGCCTCGGGGTGATGCCGAAGCTGATGCTCAACGCTCCGCCTTCCCCGCTCGACCGCGAACACTCCGTGAAGCGCGTGGTCTGCTCGGCGATCCCGCCGGCCGATCACGCGGACATCGAGACGCGCTGGGGCGTGCCGTGGTACGACGCCTTCGGCATGACCGAGTCCGGGCTCGACATCGCGGTGGAACTGGTCGATCACGACGATACCGCCGGGACCGGCTGCATCGGCACGCCGATGCCGGGGCGCGAGGCGCGAGTGGTCGATGCGGACGATCGGCCGGTGCCGGCCGGGGAGCCCGGCGAGCTCGTGCTGCGCGGCGTCGGGCTGATGGACGGCTACTACCGCAACCCGCAGGCCACCACCGAGGCGTTCCGCAATGGCTGGCTCCACACCGGTGACGTTGTGCGCCGCGACGAGCGCGGGCGGCTGTACTACCTGACGCGCCTCAAGGACATGATTCGTCGCAGCGGCGAAAACATCGCGGCCGCGGAGGTGGAGGGGGTGATCATGCGCCACCCCGGCGTCCGGCTCGCCGCGGTGCTCGCGGTCGAGGACGACCTCCGCGGTGAGGAGGTGATGGCGTACGTGGTGCTGTGCGAGGACATGCCGCGAGACGCCGCCACGGTCGCGGCGTTGAGCGCGTTCTGCGCCGAACGGCTGGCGCGCTTCAAGGTGCCGCGGTACTGGAAGTATCGCGACGATCTGCCGCGCACCCCGTCCGAGCGCATCCGGAAAGAAGTGCTCCGGGCGGAGGGCGATGATCTGCGTGCCGGCGCCTACGATCGAGTGGACGACGTCTGGCGCTGATCGGGTTCGGCCGGACCCGTCGCGCCGGGTCGCGAACGGACTCCGGTGCTCGTGACGGAGCCGTCTCCGGGTCCATCATGATTCCGCCGACGCCTTTCGCACGTGCTGACTTCGCACGTTCGCTCGTGACCATCAAACGCTCTCGATCAACGGCTCGTGTCCCCCTGCGCGTTCTTCCCTCCCCGCAAGTCCCGGACGAGCGCCCGCAGCTCGGCAACCTGCGCCTCCGCGACCTCGCGAGCCGCAGCTTCCCGCGCAAGACGGGCCTCCGACTCGCGCAACGCGGCTGCCTCCTCGCGCCGTGCGGCCGCCTCCTCCCCAAGGGTGCGGAGTTCCTCCCCGGTCACCGGGTCGCGAAAACGCAGCATGTCCCCCTCTACGCGCAGATCGAGCCCCAGGGCTTCGCTGCGGAGGCCCCGCGCGCCGTCTTGCCACTCCGCCGGCAAGGGCCGGTAGCCGCCTCCCAGCAACCGCAGCCCTTGTAGCCGCGGCGTGAAATGTGCGCCGGTCGGGTCGTACCGCCAGTACTCCCGCACCCCCAGCCGCTCGTACAGCGCCCGCTTCGGGCCTCGGTCCTGCCTCCAGGTCTTCGGGGAGGCGACCTCCAGCACGAAGTCCGGCGCCTTGGGTTCCTCCCAGAGCTTGTACGTCATCCGCTTGTGCTTCGGCGCTCCGAAGACGACGAAGACATCCGGCGCCACCCGCGCGCCCGGATTGCCTTCCTCGTAGTAGATCAGCAGGTCTCCCGAGACGTACACGTCCGGACGGTCCCTGAAGTACACGTCGAGCGTCGCGATCGCATCGATGATCGCGTGGAGCTGCCAGTCGTTCTCAGCCATCGGCTGGCCGTCCGAGCTGGGGTACTCGACGGCGGCACGAGCAAGCACGGATTCGCTCATCGGAGGGCGCTCCGGGGCCGGAAACCCGGGTCATCGTGGGCACGGTGACGGTAGCACGGCCGCATCCGCACCCTCAAACCGGGCCGTGCCGGTGGTAATTCGGTGGTGTTCCATCCGTACCTCCGCCCTCCCGGGAGCGGGTCCCGGGAGAGCGGCCCTTCAACTGGTCGGGGGTGATTCTCGGTGTTTCGAACGCGAAGGGAATGCGCCCGTCGTCCCGACGAATGTCGGCCGTTTGCCCGGGGACGGGTCTTCAAAAGTCCGATGGCCGCCGGGTGCGCGGTCACGAAGACCGATTGGGGTGACGGCAGACCCCGGTGAGCTCGATCGAGTACCCGGAATTTCGGTCGAGGGCCGGGCGAAGGCCACCGTGTCTCCTGAAGGACTTCCCTGCGTGGAAAGGGGCCGGGTCCGGGCTGTGGTGTTCGCAGGCGACCGCGTCGTGATCATTCTGCGTGCCGGCGCCTACGATCGAGTGGACGATGTCTGGCGCCAGTCGGAGCCACACCGGCCATGAACGGTCCCGATCAGCGGCTCGTGTCCCCCGGCGCGTTCTTCCTTCCCTGCAAGTCCCGGACGAGCGCCCGCAGCTCGGCAACCTGCGCCTCCGACTCGCGCCGTGCGGCCGCCTCCTCCCCAAGGGTGCGGAGATCCTCCCCGGTCACCGGGTCGCGAAAACGCAGCATGTCCCCCTCTACGCGCAGATCGAGCCCCAGGGCTTTGCTGCGGAGGCCCCGCGCGCCGTCTTGCCACTCCGCCGGCAAGGGCCGGTAGCCGCCTCCCAGCAACCGCAGCCCCTGCAGCCGCGGCGTGAAATGTGCGCCGGTCGGGTCGTACCGCCAGTACTCCCGCACCCCCAGCCGCTCGTACAGCGCCCGCTTCGGGCCTCGGTCCTGCCTCCAGGTCTTCGGGGAGGCGACCTCCAGCACGAAGTCCGGCGCCTTGGGTTCCTCCCAGAGCTTGTACGTCATCCGCTTGTGCTTCGGCGCTCCGAAGACGACGAAGACATCCGGCGCCACCCGCGCGCCCGGATTGCCTTCCTCGTAGTAGATCAGCAGGTCTCCCGAGACGTACACGTCCGGACGGTCCCTGAAGTACACGTCGAGCGTCGCGATCGCATCGATCATCGCGTGGAGTTGCCAGTCGTTCTCAGCCATCGGCTGGCCGTCCGAGCTGGGGTACTCGACGGCGGCACGAGCAAGCACGGATTCGCTCATCGGAGGGCACTCCGGGGTCGGAAACCCGGGTCATCACGGGCACGGTGACGGTAGCACGGCCGCATCCGCACCCTCAAACCGGGCCGTGCCGGTGGTGATTCGGTGGTGTTCCATCCGTACCTCCGCCCTCCCGGGAGCGAGTCCCGGGAGAGCGGCTCTTCAACCGGTCGGGGGTGATTCTCGGTGTTTCGAACGCGAAGGGAATGCGCCCGTCGTCCCGACGAATGTAGGCCGTTTGCCCGGGGACGGGTCTTCAAAAGTCCGATGGCCGCCGGGTGCGCGGTCACGAAGACCGATTGGGGTGACGGCAGACCCCGGTGAGCTCGATCGAGTACCCGGAATTTCGGTCGAGGGCCGGGCGAAGGCCGCCGTGTCTCCCTGAAGGACTTCCCTGCGTGGAAAGGGGTCGGGTCCGGGTGGTGGCGTTCGTACGTGCGTGCGCTGCCGGGGTGGGCAAGAGCCGTGCCGGAGGCCACCGGTCGGCGGTCACGGGCCTGCGGGCTGATTCCCCTGTTCTACGTCACGCCGCCGGAGGCCACCGGTCGTCCGCGGTCATGGGCCTGCGCCAGCGAGTCGGACATGGCGCCATTTCAGCCTGATCCGGTTCCGGTTTTTCCTGTAACCGGACATGAACCCTTCCAGATGGAGCCCAAATCGGCAACAAATGTTTCCGATTGGGCGCCTCTGTGCCGGTGCTGGTGCGCCCCGGTCACGAGCCAAGTCGGCGCTCCCGCGCCCGGACGCCGGATTCGGGGGGACGGGTTGCGGTGATCTCCGTGCTGCCGGTGTGATGCGGGACCGGCGCGCGCGGCGCGGTTCGATTCATGCGAAATCGCGCGGGCGGTGCGAGCGCAGGGCGGCGGGGATGCGCTTGCGCAGCAGTGCGTTGCGCGCGGCCCACTCCTGCTCCGGAGTTTGCGGCCCGAGCCGGTCGATCTTCCGGTGGCCGGTCAGGGCCGCGACCGGCACCCCGTCGCGGAACGCGATCCGGGTGGACGCGGTGGCGGGGACGCGTTCGCCGAGGGAGATGATGCCGGTGAGGTTCAGCGGGTCCGCCGCGCTCACCGCCACGATCGCACCGTCCGCCGGGGTGCGCCGCACCCTTCTCAGGGTCTCGATCGCCTCGGGCAGGGCGTACTGCTCGCCGGTGAAGCCCGCGACGAACCGCCCCCCGCGGATGTCGCCGCGCGCTTCGAGACGGCGGAGCACGCGCAGCAGGTCCCGCCACGGGACGGTGAGGGACTCGCGCGCGAGGAGCGGCTTGAACACGATGCCGTACCTGCGCAGCAGGGTGCGCGCGACCGCTTCGACGCCGCCTTCCTCGACATCGCCCGCGCGGCGCGGTACGCACGACCACCGGCCGGCCTCGGCGACGGCGTGGAGACGGCGGGCGGAGGCGCCGGTGAACGCGCGCAGTCCCGCGAATCCGTCCGCGCTCACGAGTCCGTGCGTGATCAGCTCGCCGAGCGCGGCGGCGGCGTCCGGTCCGCGCGCGCCGGTCTCGGCGAGGATGTCGTCGAAGAACGACGCTCCGCGGGTCCGCAGGCAGGAGAGGACGCTGCGTGCGCCGGAGGAGAGCGATGCGGGCGGGACGCCCGCATTCCCGGAAACGGAGGTACCGTGCGTGTCGGGGAGCGGTGTGTCGGGGAGCAACGGTGGCGATCGTTCGCCGTCGCTCGCAGCCGGTGCGAGCCACAGCGGCGCGTGGCGGCGGGAGAGGAGGGCGATCGGGGTCGAGCGGATGGGTCCGAACGATCGGCCCGGGAGCTCGCGGCTCGGCGGGGCCGGGCGGGCCCACGCGGCCCGGCCGGCGAGACAGAGCCGATCGAGCATCTCCGGCGCGAAGTCCGCGATCCGGGCGGGCAGGATCTCCGTCTCCCACGCCGAGGCGGGCGCCGCGAACCCTTCGAGCTCGGCGACGACGGCGCCGAGCGCTTCGTATCCCTCCCGCCGATCGTCGGGCCGCACGCGCTGCCATTCGAAGAGGAAACGAACGAACTCCGCGCGGGTCGCCGGCTCGATCTCGCGCCGGAGGCGGCCGAGCGTGTAGCGGTGGATGCGCGCGAGCAGGCCCCGCTCGCACCACTCGGTCGAAGCGGCGCCGGGCGTGAACCGTCCGCGCAGCACGCAGCCTTCCGCTTCGAGGCCGACGAGCGCGACCTCGACGTCGACCGGAGTGAGCCCGAGGTCGCGGCCGAGCCGCGCCGCGGTGGCCGGCCCGAGGCATCCGAGCCGCGCGCGCAGCAGCTCGGCGAGCGCCGTGTCGCGTCCGGGCGCGGTACGAAGCTCTTCGGGGAGCGCGAGCGGCGGATCGGCGCGCCCGGCGCCCAGCGCGGATTCGAGCAGGGCGAGGCGCTCCGCCGCGCACCAGAGCACGGGGCCGCCGCGCGGCGAGCGAAAGCGGGTGGCGCGCCCGGACCCGACGAGCGTGTCGAAGAGAGCGATCCACCCGGAGCGCTCACCGCGCGCGAGCCGACGGGCGGCGCTCGCCAGGTTCTCCGAAGGTCCGACCGCCGCCTCGGCGGTGTCCGTCGGGGCGGCTGTAGCCTTGGCCATTGCCATCGCGGCGCTCGCCGACTCCGCCGCACGCTTGTCCATTGTTCCGGTAACGCTCGCCGAGTCTGTCGCCGGATGCCCGGCCATCGCCTCGGTGGCGTGCGCCCGGTCCGCCGAGCCCCCGGCCACCGCCTCGGCCGTATCTGCGGAGTCCGCCGAACCCCCGGCCACCGCCTCGGTGGCGTACGCCCGATCCGCCGAGCCCCCGGTCACCGCCTCGGCCGTATCTGCGGAGTCCGCCGAGCCTCCGGCCACCGCCTCGGCCGGACTCGCAAGGTTCTCCGGGCGCCCGACGGTCCCCTCGACCGCGGTGGCGAAGCCGAGCACCACGAGGGCGTCGTGCAGCTCGTCGGGGGTCGCGGCCTCCGGCCAGGCTTCCGCGCAAACCCGCTCGATCGCGCCCGCGTCGAGCCGGCCGATGTCCGCGGCGGACTCCGGATCAAGCCCGCGCCGCATCGTCACCGCGCGCGCGCGGCGCTCCTCCAGCGGCGCGTCGTCGAGGAACGCGTAGGGGCGGGCGTCGAGGACCTCCGCCGCGAGCGGGGAGGGCTCGGTGAGGTCGCGGGCGACGACCCGGATGTCGCCGTCCTGGAGCCTCGCCACCAGGGATTCGAGCCCGTCGACGTCCATCGCCTCGGTCAGCGCATCGGCGATGGTCTGCGCCACCAGCGGGTGGTCGGGGATGGCGCGGGGGCCCGCAAGGTTCTCGGCGCACGCGATCTGGTCCGGGAACACCGCGGCGACGAGGTCCTCGGCCTGCATGCGCTGAATGTTCGGCGGAACCCTGGCGCCGCCGCGAAAGCGCGGGACGGCCAGCGACACGTTGGCGTTCCACCGCCAGCGCACGTCGAACATCGGCGCGTCGAGCAACGCCTGGGTCAGGACGTCGCGCACCGTCTCCGGGGAGAGGTAGCGGCAGACCTCGTCGAGCGCGAAGCTGTGGGCCTCGCTGAGCGAGAGCACGATCGCGTCCTCGGTCGCCGCCGCCTGCAGCTCGAAGTTGAACTTCCGGCAGAAGCGTTTGCGCAGCGCGAGGCCCCACGCCCGGTTGAGCCGGCTGCCGAACCGCGAGTGGATGACGAGCTGCATCCCGCCGCTCTCGTCGAAGAACCGTTCCAGCACCACCGTGTCGCGGCCGGGCAGGGCGCCGAGCGCCGCGCAGGCGGTGCAGAGGTAGTCGACGATCTGCTCCGCGGCGTCGGTCCCGACCCCGTTGCGCTCCGCGAGCTCCCGCGCGAGACGGCTGCGCACGTCCGGGTCGGCGGACGCGGGACCGGCCGCCTCGAACCGCTGCGCGAGCCATCCGAGCAGATCGCACACGCTCCCGGAGAGCTCCCCGGTGCGTCCCGGCGCCTCGCCGAGCCAGAACGGGAGGTTCGGCGGCTGGCCGTGCGCATCCTCCACCCGGACCGAGCCGCGCTCGATGCGCAGGATGCGCCACGAGGTGTTGCCGAGCTGGAAGACGTCGCCGGGGATGCTCTCGATCGCGAAGTCCTCGTTGAGCGATCCGAGGCGGGTCCCGTGCGGCTCCAGCACCACGTCGTAGTCGGCGTTGTCGGGGATCGCGCCGCCCGAGGTCATCGCGGTGAGGCGGGCGCCGCGCCGGGCGCGCAGCTCGCCGTTGACCACGTCGCGGTGCAGGTACGCGGCGCGCCGCCCGCGCCGGGTCGCGAACCCCCCGGCGAGCATCGCCAGAACCTCCCGCCATCGCGCGCCGGCGAGGTCGCGGTAGGGCCAGGCGCGGCGCACCGCCGCGAGCAGCGCGTCCTCGCTCCAGTCCTCGGCCGCAACCATGGCGACGACCTGTTGCGCGAGAACGTCGAGCGGGTGGGACGGCACGTGCAGCGTATCGAGCTCGCCACGCCGCACCGCGTCGAGGAGCGCCGCGCATTCGACCAGCTCGTCCCGGGTGAGCGGAAACAGCCGCGCCTTCGGAGTGCCGCGCACCGCGTGGCCGGAACGTCCGGCCCGTTGCAGGAAGGTCGAGATGGACCGCGTCGAGCCGAGCTGGCAGACCAGGTCGACGTCCCCGATGTCGATCCCCAGCTCCAGCGAGGCGGTGGCCACCAGCGCCTTGAGGTCGCCGGCCTTGAGCCGTTGCTCGGCCGCGAGCCGGCGCTCGCGCGACAGGCTGCCGTGGTGCGAGGTGACGTTCTCCTCGCCGAGCGATTCCGTCAGCGCGCGGGCGACCCGCTCCGCCATGCGGCGCGTGTTGACGAACACCAGCGTCGTGCGGTGCGCCTCGATGAGCGCGCACAGCCGCCGGTAGACCTCGGCCCAGACCTCGCCGGACATCACCGCCTCCAGCGGCGAGTCGGGCAGCTCCAGCGCGAGGTCGCGTTCGCGGTAGTGGCCGATGTCGACGATCGTGCACTCGTGCGGCCGGCCCTCCTCGCAGCCGGTGAGGAAGTGCGCGATGGTCTCGATCGGGCGCTGGGTCGCGGACAGGCCGATGCGGGTGACGGGCCGGCCGGCGAGCGCATCGACGCGTTCGAGGGAGAGCGCGAGGTGGGCGCCGCGCTTGTTGCCGGCGACGGCGTGGATCTCGTCCACGATCGCGGTCTCGACGCTCGCGAGCATCGCGCGCCCGCCCGCGCTGGTCAGCAGGATGTAGAGCGACTCCGGCGTGGTCACGAGGATGTGCGGCGGCTGGCGGCGCATGGACTCGCGGGCGGCGCCCGGGGTGTCGCCGGTGCGCACCATGGCCCGGATCCCCGAGCCCGGTGCGCCGCCGGCGGCGAGGATGCGGTCGATGCCGGCAAGCGGCGCTTCGAGGTTCTTCTGTACGTCGTTGCCGAGCGCCTTGAGCGGCGAGACGTAGAGCACCCGGGTGGCGTCGGGGAGCGGCCCCCGGCGGCTGTCCCGGACCAGGGCGTCGATGGCAGAGAGGAACCCGGCCAGCGTCTTGCCGGAGCCGGTGGGCGCTGCGATGAGCGTGTGACGGCCCGCCGCCACCGCCTCCCAGGCTTGCGTCTGGCACGGGGTCGGCGCGCCGAGGCTGGTCTCGAACCACGATGCGACGGCGGGGTGGAAACGGTCGAGGGACATGTGTGCGAGGGTCGTGTTCCGCGTTCTTGCACATCGTCCGGCCGCGGTCCGGCCCGGATTCCTCACCATCTCACGGCTGCGGACGCGGATCTACCGGCATCGACCGCGTCGAACGCGGCCAAGGGGACTCGCCGTACCGTGACGAACCGGTACGGCTGCGCGCCCCGACTCGCGTTCGCCTTGCCGTTGCCGGCGTCTGCGCGCCCTCGCTTCGCGATCCGGTGGAAAATCCGGGCTAGACTATGCTCCCGGACGGTCGGCGATCCGGATCACCGGCCACGCGATTGGGCAGGGAGCCCCAGGCACAGGAGGCATGCCATGACGTACCGGCGAATATCGGTCGAGCCGCTCACGCCCGTGATCGGAGCCGAGATCTCGGACGTCGACCTCCGCGTGCCGCTCGCGGACGAGACCTGCGCCGAGATCCGCCGCGCCCTGCTGGAGCACGGAGTCGTCTTCTTCCGCGACCAGCCCATCGACCACGAGCAGCACCTCGCGTTCGGGAAGCGCTTCGGCGCGCTCCACGTCCATCCCGCGTCGCCCTGCGTGGACGACCGGCCCGAGCTGATGCTGGTCCATACCGACGCGAACTCGATCCGCCAGAACGGCGACCGCTGGCACAGCGACGTATCGTGCGACGAAGAGCCGCCGATGGGCTCGGTGCTACACCTGCATACGGTGCCGGACTGCGGGGGCGACACCCTGTTCTCCGGCATGTACGCCGCATGGGAAGCGCTCTCCGAGCCGATGAAGGCGTTGCTCGCGCCCCTCGAGGCAAGCCACGAGTCGGCCCACCTCTACGATCACCTCTACGGGGAGAAGACGGTCCGGCGGCGCAACGAGTGGCCGAGCGCGGTGCATCCGGTGGTCCGCACCCATCCCGAGACCGGCCGCAAGGCGCTCTTCGTCAACGCCATCTTCACTCGGCGGATACTCGGCGTCACCGGGCAGGAGAGCCGCGCGTTGCTCGACTTCCTGTTCGCGCACGTGGCCGACCCCCGGTTCCAGTGCCGCTTCCGCTGGCGCAGGAATTCCATCGCGTTCTGGGACAACCGGTGCGTCCAGCACCACGCCATATGGGACTACTACCCCCAGACCCGGAGCGGAACCCGCGTCACCGTGGCCGGGGATCGGCCGTACCACTGACGCGCCGGCGGGTCCGGCCGCCGCGCGTTGCCTGGCCATCGCGATGGCGCCGGAGCGGGGCACCGACGGCGCATCCATTCATCGGCGGGCATCCCCGCCACACGGGAGACGACAGCATGACCGTGAACGCGAAGGTTTCGGTCTTCGATCTGGTCGAAGAGGCGAACAAGGTGATCGACACCGTGCCGGTCGGCGACGCGATCGCCATGCACGGCGACCCGGACGTGGTCTTCGTGGACCTGCGCGACGTGCGCGAGCTGGAGCGCGACGGGCGTATCCCGGGGGCGTTCCACATGCCGCGCGGGATGGTGGAGTTCTGGGTGGATCCGGCGAGCCCGTACTTCAAGTCCGAGGTCTTCGGCCCCGACCGGCGGTTCGCGTTCTACTGCAACCGGGACTGGCGCTCGGCGCTCGCCACCGAGGTCGCGCAGCGCATCGGACTCGAACGCGCATGCCACATCGAAGGCGGGTACACCGCCTGGAAGGAGGCCGGCGGCCCCACGGAGCCCTGCGAGCGCAAGCGCGGATGACTCGTCGTACGGGGTCGTGAACCGCCCAAGGGTGAACCGCCCGGGGACGCGCCCTCAGCGCCGCGCTTCGCGGTGCAGGATGTAGAGCCCGCTCCCGACCACCAGGCCGGCCCCCGCGAGCATGGCCGGGCTCGGCCAGTCGCCGAAGACGATCACCCCGATGATCATCGCCCACAGCACGCTCGAATAGCGGAACGGGGCGACGAGCGTCGCCTTCGCGTACCGGAACGCCTCGGTCATGAGGAACAGGGCGGCCCCCATGCAACACCCCGCGAGGGCCAGCAGTCCGGCGTCGCCGGCGCTTGGTGGCCGCCAGCCGTGCCCGGCCGTCGCGAGCGCGCACACGGTCACCAGCGCGGTCGAGTACGCGGTCAGCGAGATGCTGGATTCGGTGGCCACGAGCCGGCGCGTCACGATGTCCCGCGCGGCTTCGAAGAAGGCGGCGCCCAGCGGCAGGAACGCCGCCCATCGCACGCCCTCCCGCCCCGGGGCGAGCATGATCAGCACGCCCGCGAAGCCGACCACGACCGCGCATCGCAGCCGCCAGCCGACCCGCTCGCCGAGCGCCCAGGGAGCGGCCGCGGTCAGTATCAGCGGCCCGGCGAAGGTGAGGGCGATGGCGTCGGCGAGCGGCAGGTATCGCAGGCTCGTGATGAAGAGGAACACCGAGGCCACGAGGGTGACGGCCCGCAACAACTGCCCCGGAAGGTTCGTCACCCGCAGCGCGCGCAGGCCGCCGGCCCGGTACGCGAGCAGGGCGACCGGTATGGCGACGAACAGGCCGCGGACGAAGATCGCCTCGCCGGGCGGGTAGTCGCCCGTGAGCCACTTCATGATCGAATCGTTGACGGTGAGCAGGAGGCAGCCGGCCGTCATCAGCACGATGCCGCGCAGCACGCCGGAAGTCCCGGGCGGAGAAGTGTTCATGGTCCGTGCGGCCGAGGCGTCGGGAGGCGGCCGGGGCGTGCCGTTCGCCGGGACGCATTGTGCACCACCGCGGGCCTGGCCGCCGAGGACGGTTCCACGGGCGGCGGCGGTCGCGTCGCGGCCGGCCCCGCTCAGCCGCCGACCTGCCGCAACGCCTCGCCGATGACCGCCGCGTCGTTGCGGCGCGACCCCTCGGTGCTCAGGTGCCGGCGCCACCGGCGCGCGCCGCTCGTGGCGTGGAACAGCCCGAGCATGTGGCGCGTGACGTGGTGGAGCCGGGCGCCGCGTTCCAGCTCCCGGCGCGCGTAGGCGAGCATGGACTGCGCGACCTCCATGCGGTCCGGCGGGCCCGCCCCTCCCGCGCCGAAGACGCGGCGGTCCGCCTCCGCCAGCACGAAGGGGTTGCGGTACGCCTCGCGGCCCATCATGGCCCCGTCGACCCGCGCGTTGTGCGCGATGGCCTCGTCGAGCGAGGTGATGCCGCCGTTGACGATGATCTCCAGCGCGGCGAAGTCCTCCTTCAGCCGGTACACGACGTCGTGGCGCAGGGGCGGGATCTCCCGGTTCTCCTTCGGGCTCAGGCCGGAAAGCCATGCCTTGCGGGCGTGGATGATGACGGTCCGGCACCCCGCGGCGGCGATCGCCTCCACGAACTCGACGAGGTCCTCGTAACGGTCGCGGCCGTCGATGCCGATGCGCGTCTTGACGGTCACGGGGAGGCCGCCGGCGGTGCGCATCACCTCCACGCAGCGTGCGACCACGCCCGGCTCGGCCATCAGGCACGCTCCGAACCGCCCGCTGCGCACCCGGTCGCTCGGACAGCCCACGTTCAGGTTGATCTCGTCGAACCCGCGCTCGACCGCGAACCGGGCGCATCGGCCGAGCTCCGCCGGGTCGGCGCCGCCGAGCTGGAGGGCGATCGGGTGCTCCTCCTCCGCGAAGTCGAGCAGGCGGCGGCGCCCCCCGTGCACGAGCGCCGCGCTCGTCACCATCTCGGTATGGAGCAGGGTATGCCGGGTGACGAGGCGGACCAGATACCGGAAGTGCCGGTCCGTGCAGCCCATCATCGGCGCCACGCTGAGCCGGCGGTCGATCGGCGAAGGGTCCGAGCCCGAACCCGGGCCCGAACCCAAGCCCGAGCCCGAACGCGCATCCGCGGGGTCCGCCTCATGCGGACGCCGGGCCATGGACCCGCTCCGCGACCGGCCGCCGGCCCCCTCCCGGCGGGACGCTACCCCGCCCGCCGGCGCTGGTTCTCGCGCAGCCATTTCTTCCGGACCCGGATCGAGCGCGGCGTCACCTCCACGAGCTCGTCGTCGTCGATGAACGCCAGCGCCTGCTCCAGCGAGAGGTCCACCGGCGGCGTCAGCAGGACGTTCTCGTCGCTGCCGGCGGCCCGGATGTTGGTGAGCTTCTTCTCCCTGAGCGGGTTGACGGTCAGGTCGTTGGACCGGCTGTGGACGCCGACCACCATCCCCTCGTACACCTCCGTGCCCGGCCGCACCAGCAGGCGCCCCCGGGTCTGCAGGTTGAACAGCGCGTAGGCGACGGCGCGGCCGGTCGCGTTCGAGATCAGGACCCCGGACTTCCGGCCGGCGGCGAGCCCCCGCACCTCGCGGTCGTGGCCGGCCGAAGAGAACGTCATGATGCCGGAGCCCGACGTGAGCGAAGTGAATTCGGAACGAAAGCCCATCAGCGCCCGCGTCGCCACCTTGCAGGTGAGGCGCACCCGTCCCGCTCCGTCGTGCTCGACGTCCCGGAACTCGCCCCTGCGTTCGCCGATCACTTCCATCAGCCGGCCCTGGTGCGCGGCCTCGACGTCGAAGACCACCATCTCGAAGGGTTCGTGGCGCTCTCCGTCCACCTCGCGGGTGATGACGGCGGGCTGCGACACCGCCAGCTCGTAGCCCTCGCGGCGCATGGTCTCGATCAGCACCGACAGGTGCAGCTCCCCGCGGCCGGAGACCTGGAACCGATCCGGATCGGCGGTCTCCTCCACCCGGAGCGCCACGTTGTGCGACGCCTCGCGAAAGAGCCGGGCCCCGAGCTGCCGGCTGGTGAGGAATCGGCCCTCCAGGCCGGCGAACGGGGAGGTGTTGACGCGGAACGCCATGGTCAGGGTCGGTTCGTCGACATCGAGCGGCGGCAGCGCCTGCACCGCGTCCACGTCGCACAGGGTGTCGGAGACGCCCACGTCGTCGACCCCGGTGACGCAGACGATGTCGCCCGCGCGCGCTTCCCCGAGCTCCACCCGTTCGAGGCCGCGGTTCGCAAGCACCGACAGGACCCGGCCCTTGCGCGTCTCCCCCGCCGCGTTCACCACCGCGACGGGGGAGCGGGGCGGCAGCGAGCCGCGCCTGACCCGGCCGATGCCGATGACGCCCACGTAGCTCGAGTAGTCGAGGGTGCTGATCTGCATCTGGAACGGGCCGCCGGTGTCGGCGCCGGGCGGCGGGACCCGCTCGACGACGAGGTCCAGCAGCGGGGTCATGTCGGGGGCGAGGCGCTCCGGGTCGGGACCGGCGACGCCCAGTGCGGCGGACGCGAACACCACCGGGAAGTCGAGCTGCGCCTCGGTGGCGCCGAGGCGGTCGAAGAGGTCGAAGACCTCGTCGACGACCTGATGGGGGCGGGCGCCGTCACGGTCGATCTTGTTGACGACGAGGATCGGGCTCAGCCCGGCCGCGAACGCCTTGCGGGTGACGAAGCGTGTCTGCGGCATCGGGCCCTCCACCGCATCCACCACCAGCAGCACCGAGTCCACCATCGACAGGATCCGCTCCACCTCGCCGCCGAAGTCGGCATGGCCCGGGGTGTCCACGATGTTGATCCGGCATCCCGCGTGCTCGACCGCGGTGGTCTTCGACAGGATGGTGATGCCGCGCTCGCGCTCCAGGTCGTGGTTGTCGAGCGCGCGTTCGGCGATCACGGTGCGCGCATCGTGCGCGGTCTGCTGCAGCAGCCGGTCCACGAGCGTGGTCTTGCCGTGATCGACGTGGGCGATGATGGCGACGTTGCGGATGTCCATGGGGCGGGGAGGAGCGCGGCCGCGGATGACGGAACGAAGGCGCCGGGAGTCTACTTGGTTCCGGCGCTGCCCGCCGCGATCCGTGGGGTGGAGCGGGGATTCGGGGCGCGGACTCGTCGCGGCTGGCGTAGGATCGGGTGTCACGCCCGACGGTGGACGCCCGCACCGGCGTTCGATGTGGTGATTCCGATTCTTAAGTATTACTTCAATTATCATCTGCAACCTATTTATATTCATATGTTTTCAATGTCCGAAGTGCATTCTGACCGGATCGGTCCGCCGGCGCGCGAGGCCGACGGGAACGGTGAGATTGGCGATCGCCGGATTCCATGGCCGCATCCCTGGACGAGAGGCCGGGCGGCATCGACATGGATCCGGGCGAAGCGGTGCTGGCCGCATCCCCGGATGGAGGGCCGGCCGGCATCGCCTTTCCGGGGCGGGGATGCCGCCCCGGGGTCCGGTTGCCGCCGGTAGCGGGTGAGACGTGAGCGACATGCGAGAGTTGCTGGGCGAGACGGTCGAGCGTGCCGCGAGGTTCCTCGAATCGCTTCCCGAACGCCAGGTCCCGGCCGCGCGCGATGCGGAAGAGATCGCCCGGGCCCTCGGCGGAGGACTGCCGAAAACGGGGATGCCGGCCCCGGAGATCCTCGCGCGGCTCGACGAGATCGGCGGCCAGGGCGTGGTCGCGAGCGCCGGTCCCCGGTACTTCGGCTTCGTCACCGGCGGCGTCCTGCCGGCGTCGCTGGCCGTGAACTGGCTCGCGGCGGCGTGGGATCAGAACGCCTTCAGCGAGGTGGGCTCTCCGGTCGGCGCCGCGGTCGAGCAGGTCGCGATGCGGTGGGTACTGGAGATTCTGGACCTGCCGGCGGACGCGGGGACCGCGTTCGTCACCGGGGCGACGATGGCCAATTTCACCGCACTCGCCGCCGCCCGGCGCACGGTCCTGCTCGCGCACGGCCACGACGCCGACCGGAACGGACTCGGCGAAGCGCCCGCGATCACCGTGGTGGTGGGCGAACAGGCCCATGCCACGCTGTTCAAGGCGCTCGGTTTGCTCGGGCTCGGGCGCGACCGGGTCGTGCGCGTTCCGGTCGACGCCGAGGGCCGCATGCGTGCGGACTCGCTTCCCGACATCGAAGGGCCGGCGATCGTCTGCACCCAGGCGGGGAACGTGAACAGCGGCGCGTTCGATCCGGTGGGCGCGATATGCGACGCGGTGCGCGCCGGGGACGTCTGGGTCCACGTGGACGGGGCCTTCGGCCTGTGGGCGAGGGCGTCGAGCCGGCGCGGCCCGCTGGCCGCCGGGGTCGAGCGCGCCGATTCCTGGGCCACCGACGCCCACAAGTGGCTCAACGTGCCGTACGACAGCGGCCTTGCCATCGTGCGGGACGCGGGGGCGCTGCGCGGTGCGATGTCGGTGCAGGCGGACTACCTCCCCGACCGGACCCGCCGCGACCCGTACGAGTTCACCCCGGAGGCCAGCCGCCGCATGCGCGGCGTCGAGATCTGGGCGGCGGTCGCGTCGCTCGGCCGCGACGGCATCGAGGAGCTCGTGGAGCGCAACTGCCGCCAGGCCCGGCGGTTCGCGACCGGCTTGCGCGACGCCGGCGGCGAGATCCTCAACGACGTGGTGCTCAACCAGGTCCTCGTCGCGTTCGGCGACGATCGCGTCACCGGGGACGTGATCCGCGCGGTGCAGCGCGAGGGCACTTGCTGGTGCGGCGGAACGCGCTGGAACGGCCGGGCCGCGATGCGCATCAGCGTCTCGTCGTGGATGACCGCCGCCGCCGACGTGGAGCGAAGTCTCGCCGCGATCGTGCGCGTCGCGGACGACGTGCGCGCACGAGCCCGCACGTAATGTCCGAACGGGAGAGCCGTCTTCCGCCGGTGCCCTCGCCGGGGTCGCCGCCGTCGTTCGGAGCCGTCGCGTTCGCCGGGAAGGAGTGGGTTCCGGGCCGGCCCGCGATCGGCCGGCGGATGCGGGGGCCCGGACCGCGCCGGCCACGGATCGTCGTGAAATGACGCGGGCGCGGCTGCATCATTCGAACCGGCTGGAAGTGCTCGCGGCCAGGCTCGCCCACCTCGTGCGCACGGACCCGGGGGATCCGTTCGCTCCCGAACGCATCGTGGTGCCGCATCCCGTCATCGGGCGGTGGCTCTCGCTCGAACTCGCCCGCGAACTCGGCATCGCGGCCAACGTCCGCTTCGAGCAGCCCGCGACGTTCGCCTGGTCCCTCATGCGCGCGGTCGTGCCGGATTTGCCCTGGGAGCAGCAGTCGTACACGACGGCACGGTTGCGGTGGCGCATCCATGACCTCCTGCAGGGACCGGACGAGGAGCCCGGGGGTGGCGCGCCGCGAAGCCGGCCCGCGGACGCCTCCGCCGGTTCGTCCGGGTCCGGCGGCCGGGCTCGCGCATGGCGGGACGCGGTGCGCGGCTACCTCCGGGACGGGGACCCGCGCAAGCGGTTCGAGCTCGCGGATCGCCTCGCCCGGGTATTCGACCAGTGCCTCCTCTACCGCAAGGACTGGATCCTGGACTGGGAGCGCGGCGCGACGCCGCACTGGCAGGCGCGGCTCTGGCGACACCTGGTGGAAGCGGACGGCCCGGGCGGAGCCTGCCACTGGGCCGGGGCGCTGGAGAGGTTCGGCGAGGCGTTCCGTACCGGGTATCCCGACCCGGACCCGGCGCTCTCCGCGGACGACGGGCCCGGGGCCCGGCCGTCCGCGGCGTCGTCGTCCGATCGGCTTTCCGCGGGGCTTCCCGACCCTCGTCCGCCGGCTCCGGAAGGTCACCGTCGACCGCCCGGCTGGCCGCGGCGGGCCAGCTTCTTCGCGGTGCCGGCGCTCTCGCCTTCGTACCTGGAACTGCTCTGCGAGGCGGCCCGGGGGATCGAGCTCCACCTCTTCCTGCTCAACCCGTGCCGGGAGTACTGGGGCGACATCCATTCACGGCACGAGATCGACCACCGGGTCGAAGGCGCCGACCCCGACGCCCGCTACTTCACCGAAGGCAACGAGCTGCTCGCGGCGTGGGGACGGGCGGGGCGCGACAGCTTCGACGCCCTCGTCGAAGTCCAGGGCGCCGAATGGGAGGAGTGCTTCGTGCCGCCGGCCGGCCCCGGCCGGCTCGCCGCGGTACAGCGCGATATCCTCGACCTCCGTCTTGCCGAAGAGGCGGCGCGCGACGGTCCCGGGCCCGGGGCCGGATTCGGTGGAGATCACCCGGACACCGGAGAACATCCGGACGCCGGAGCGCCCGGCGATGCCGCCGGGGAGGCCGAACCGCGACCCGGACGAACGCCGGCGGCGGATGACTCCCTTCAGATCCACGTATGCCATTCCCCGGTTCGAGAGGCCGAGGTCCTGCACGACCGGTTGCTCGCGATCTTCGACGCCCACCCGGATCTGGAGCCCGCCGACGTCCTGGTGCTGACGCCGGATCTCGATACCTATGGGCCCGCCATCGAGGCGGTGTTCGCCGCGGCGGGGCGGGTCCCGTGCGACGTCGCCCGGGCGCGGGCGGGCGAATCGCGCATGCTCCGGGCGTTTCTCGACCTCCTGTCCCTGCCCGCGTCGCGGTACGGAACGGAGCCGGTACTGGGGCCGCTCGCGGCTCCCGCGATCCGGGCCCGGTTCGGGATCGGCGAGGCCGACCTCGCCACCATCCGCGGCTGGGTGCGGGAAGCGGGCATCCGCTGGGGGGTGGACGAGGCGCACCGGGGCGAGGAAGAGCTGCCGCGGATCGCGGACCACACCTGGCGGCACGGCCTGCGCCGGCTCGTGCTGGGCCATGCGGTGGCGGACGCCGGCGAACCGATCGGCGGGCTCGTGCCCTGCCGGGTCCCGGAGGGCGGATTCGACGGCGGGGAGGTGGACGGCGAGCTGCTCGGACGCTTCGTCTCCTACTGCGAGAAGGTGTTCGGGCTGCGCGACCGGCTTGCCGGCAGGCGGCGGCCGGAGCGATGGGGCGGGGTGCTTCGGGGCGTGGCCCGCGACTTCCTCGCCGACGGCGCCGAGCGGGTTCGCGAGGGCGGCGGGTCCGGGGAGTGGGCTTTCGCCCGCGAGTTGGCGGACGAGGCGGCGGCAGTCCGCGCGCTCATCCGGGAATTCGAGAACGAGGCGGGTGGCGCCGAATCCCCGGTGCCGCTGGAGGTGGTGCTGGACGTACTCCGCGAGCGCGCGCGCGATCCCGCGCACGAGGCGGCGCGGCTCGCCGACGGAGTGACCGTCGCCACCCTGGGCGCGGGGCGGATCTTCCCGGTTGGCGTCGTGTGCGTGGTCGGCATGAACGACGGCGCGTTCCCCCGTTCCGCGTCGCCGCCGTCGTTCGATCTCGTCGCGGCCGGACGCGCCCGGCGCGGCGACCGCGACATCCGGCGTGAAGACCGGTTCGCATTCCTCGAAGCGCTCCTCGCGGCCCGGCGCTGCTTCGTCGTGACCTGCACGGGGCGGGGCTTGCGCGACGACTCGCCGATCCCGCCGTCGGTGCTGGTGGACGAGCTGAAGGACTACCTCGAACGCCGATTCCCGGGCGAAACGATTGAGACCCGCCACCCCCTCCAGCCGTTCAGTCCGCGCTACTTCGAGGCGCCCGCCGCACCCCCGCAGGGCGAGGCGCCGGTCGAAGCAGCCGCCCCGCGCGATCGCGCCGCCCGCGCCGTCCCGCGCGATCCGGGAGGCGGACCCCCCGGCGCCGAAGCGCGCGGAGAGGCGCATGGCCCCCCCGGCGGGGCCGCGGGCGCGCATTCGGCCGGAACCGGCGAAGGAAGAGCCGTCCCGGAGGCGGCAACCCCCGCCGCCTCGGCCTCCAATGGTCTGTTCAGCTACTCCCGTGGCATGTGCGAAGCGGCGGAGATCATGCGGGCGGGAACGGTGGCGCCGGAGTCTCCGGTCCGCTTCGCCGGCGTGACGCTGCCGGCGCCGGACGAGTCCCGGCGCTGCGTCGATCTGTCCGAGCTGGCCGCGTTCTTCGCCAATCCCGCCCGGTTCCTCCTCCGTGAACGGCTCGGGGTGCGGCTGGAGCTCGACGACCTCACGCTCGAAGACGAGGAGCCGTTCGAACTCGATGGTCTCGAACGCTATCGCCTTCGCTCCGATATCTGGCACCAGATGGAGGCCGGCATCGACCCCGAACGGGGCGCGGCGCTCCTGCACGGAAGCGGACGGCTGCCGCCGGCGGGACTCGGCCGCATCGCCCACGAGCAGGCGCGGGAGGAGGTGGAGCGGCTCGCACGCCGGTTGGCCCCGTACCGGGCGGCGCTCGATGCGCCGCCGCGCCCCGTCGATTTCGAGCTTGGCGAGTTCCGGATCGTGGGGACGATCGAGCACGTCGAGCACCTCGGGCCGGACGGTGGAGGGCCGAACGGCACGGGGTCGAGCGGGACCGGAGCGGAGAGGCCCGGAGCGGACGAGATCGGAGCGGGTGGGGCTAGGCCGGGTGAAGCCGAAGCGGAGAGGCCCGGAGCGGACGAGATCGGAGCGGGTGGGGCTGGGCCGGGTGAAGCCGAAGCGGAGAGGCCCGGAGCGGGCGAGATCGGACCGGGTGGGACCGGACCGGGTGAAGCCGAAGCGGCCAGGATGGTCTGGTGGCGAATGGGGAAGCTGCGCGTGCGGGACCGCATCGAGGTCCGGCTGCGGCAGCTCGCCTGGACGGCGGCCGGCCACGGGCCGCTGGAAGCGGTCGTCATCCATCGTCAGGAGCGGGATTCATGGAAGCGCGCCACGTTCCCGCCTCCGGACGATGCGCGCGAGCGGCTCGGGCGCTGGCTCGACGCCTGGTGGCGAGGGCTCGCGACGCCGCTTCCCTTCTTTCCCGAGACGTCGTTCGCATTCGCGAAGGCCGTCGCAAAAGCACCGCACGATGGCGACCCGATTGCGGAGGGGCTCCTGGAGGCGGCCCGCGAGAAGGCGCGCGACGCCTGGCTCGGCGATTCGTACCGGCGTGGCGAGCGGCTCGATTCCTGGTTCAGCCTCGTCCACGACGAGGATGATCCGGTGACCGGTGATTTCGAGCTGCTTGCGACGGGGCTCCTCGTTCCCCTCGCCCGGGACCAGGGGTGAATGCGTTGGCCGGGGCGGCCTCGAACCTGCCGCCTGCCGGCGCCGGCGAACCTCGCCGGAGCACGGCGGTGGACACGGTGACCGGGGCCGGGGCGGCCGACCCCGCGCTCGACCTGCCGCTCGCCGGCGGCGGGACGACGTTCATCGAGGCCAGCGCGGGGACCGGAAAGACCCGGGCCCTCACGACCCTCGTCGCCCGCCTCGTCCTCGAGGAAGGCTGGCCGGTCGACCGGATCCTCGTCGTCACCTTCACCCGGGCCGCCACCGCGGAGCTTCGGGACCGGATCCGGCAGGTTCTCGGCACGCTGCTGGCCGCGGCCAGGGCGCGCATGGCCGAGCCCCGAAGCTCGACCAAGGGCGAGGCCGTCGGGCCGGAGATCGACCCCCAGGTCCTAGAGCTGCTTGCCGCATGGGAGCGCAGGGAAGGGGAGGTGGACTTCACGCGGGCGGCCCGGCGTCTCCAGGCCGCGATGCACGACATCGACCGCGCGAACGTGCTCACCATCCACGGCTTCTGCCAGCGGGTGCTCGCCGATCTCGCGTTCGAGAGCGGCTTTCCCTTCGGATGCGAGGTCGGCGGCGACGGCGGCGAGACGGTGGCCGGGGAGGTGCGCGACTTCTGGCGCCGCCGCCTCTATCCGGCCTCCATGCTCGTGATGCGCCACGCGTTCGAGAGCGGGTTCCTCCCTGGCGAGCTTGCCGGCTGGGTGGCGAAGCGGCGGGCGAAGGTCGGCGCCGAGCTCGTCGGCGCCGCCCCCCCCGCGGCCCCGATGGAAACGTGCGAAGCGGCTTGGCGCGCGGTATTCGACGCGGTGCGGTCGGAGTGGGAGCGGCACCGGAGCGGATTCCGCGCGGAGATCCTGGAAGGACCTTGGCTGAACCGCCAGCGCTATCGGAGGGCCAGGAGCGAGCAGGACCTCGCCGCGTTCGAGGCGCTGTTCGCGGCCTCCGAGCCGCAGCTCCCGGACGCGGACGTGGTGGGCCGTTATGGCCGGCAGCAGCTTTCGCAGGCATGCAGGAAGGGCTGCACGGCGCCCGCCAACCCGCTGTTCGAGGCGTTCGACCGCTTGGCGGAAGCGTCCCGCGAGCTCCGGGCGGCCTGTGACGGGTGGCTCCGGTGGACGCGCCGGGAAGCCCTGGTCGATGTCCGCCGGTCGGTGCGCCGCCGGGTCCGCGCCGATCGGCGCCTCGCCTACGACGACCTGCTGATCGAGCTCGACGACGCGCTCGGGAGCGCCGGCGGGCAGCGCCTCGCCGAACGGATCCGCCACGAGTTCCCCTGCGCCCTCATCGATGAGTACCAGGACACCGATCCGGTCCAGGCCCGCATCTTCACCCTGATCTACGGTGGAGCCCGGACCGGATCGACCGGACCGGGGGACGCGAGGCGGGACGAGTCCGGCGGCGCGGCCGGCTCGGACACGGATCGGGAGGCGGCAGTGGCCGGGACCCCCGGCTCGGCGCAGCCGGGACGGGACGCTTCGAGCCGCGCCGAGGCGCCGGAACCGGGCCGGCCGGACGAGGACTCCGGCACGTCGACACGCGGCGAACGCACCACCCCGGGACCCTTCATCGTGGTCGGCGATCCGAAGCAGTCCATCTACCGGTTCCGGGGCGCCGACGTGTTCGCCTGTCTCGCGGCCCGGCGCACGGCGCGCGAGCGACCCCGTCTCGAGCGCAACTGGCGCTCCGTCCCCGCCCTGGTGGAGGCGGTGAACGCGGTGTTCGCGGGGGCCACGCCGTTCGTCGTGCCGGAGATCGAGTATCGCCCGGTGGCCCCGGCAATGGGCGGGGACAGTCCGTTGCGCGTGCGGTGCGGCGAGAGCGCCGGCCCGCTGGAGTTCTGGCTTCTTCCCGGCACCCGGGAAAGCAGGTTCCTCACGAAGAAGGAGGCGACTCCCGTCGTCGCGGGCGCGACCGCGAACGAGATCGCCCGCTTCCTGACGCTCGGCGCCCGTGGCGCGGCCACCATCGAGGGCCGGGCCCTCACCGGCGCCGACATCGCGGTCCTGGTCCGCACCCGCGAGCAGGGGCGGCTGATCGCCGGGGCACTGCGCGAGCGCGGAGTGCGCAGCATCGAGATCGACGACGGCAGCGTGTTCCACACGCGCGAGGCGGAGCAGCTCGAACGGCTCCTGTGGTGCGTGGCCGAGCCGGGCCGGGAGTCGAGGGTGCGCGGGGCGCTGGCCGGCGACCTGTTCGGGCTCGACGCGCGGGCGTTGCTGGCGCTCGGCGACGACGAACGGACGTGGAGCGCGTGGGCGGACCGGCTCGCGGACTGGCGCGCGCACCGGGAGTCCCGGGGGATCGGAGCGCTCCTGCTGCGCCTGCTCGAAGGGGAGGGCGGGGCGCGGCAACTCCTGCGCCATCGCGACGGGGCGCGCCGGTTGACCAACTATCGGCACCTCGCCGAGCTCCTGCTGGCGGCGGAGACGCGGGAACGGCTCTCCCCGATCGAGCTCGCCGCCTGGCTGAACCACCGCCGGACGGACGCCGCGGCCCGCGACGACGAGCTCAAGCTCCGGATCGAAAGCGACGAGCAGCTCGTGAGGATCCTCACCGTGCACGGATCCAAGGGCCTGGAGTTCCCCGTGGTGTTCTGTCCGTTCGCCTGGGACGGACGCGGTCCGGAACGGCGCGGGAAGAGTCCGGAACGGCGCGGGAAGGCGGTGGACGCCGTGTATCACCGGGGCGCGACGGACGGCTATCGGGAGGTTGTCGATCTCGACCCGGGCGAGGCCGGGCAGGACGCCGAGTGGCTGGAAGAGTTCTCCGAATCGGTGCGGCTCCTCTACGTGGCGCTCACCCGGGCGAAGTACCGGTGCGTGGTGGCGTGGGGGCAGGTGCACGGGGCCGAGCACGCGCCGCTCGCATGGCTGCTCCACCGGCCGGCGGCGCCGGACGCGAACGCCGTTGCCGCCGCGGATCAGGAGGTGGCGGGCGTCCACCCCGGCGGGCCGGCGGACGCGAGCGCCGTCGTCGCTGCGGACCAGGAGGCGCCGGGCGTCGATCCGGGGCCGGCGCAGGGGGACGCCGCCGTCGCCGGGGACGAGAACGGTGTGGGCGCGGCCGGCGTCGATGCCGTCGTCTCTTCGCTCCGGGCCGTTGCCGGCCGGTTCGCCGAGCTGGACGCGCCGACGTGGCTCGCGGAGATCGATGCCTTCGCACGGCGCCATCCGGATGCGGTCTCGACGGTGGAGCTCGATCCGGAACCGCCATCGGCCCACCTGCCGGCGCATCGCGAAGAACCGCCTGCCGCGCTGGCCGCCCGGCAGCCTCGACGGCTGTTGCGGCGCATCCGCAGCCTGACCAGCTTCACCGCGTTGTCGGCCGAGGTCCGGCCGGAAGGCGGCACCTTCGGCGGGTCGCCGGCCGATCGCGGTGAAGCGGAGGTCGACCAACCGGACCACGACCAGCACGAGGAGCCGGCCGATGCCGCCGCCAGCGATCCGGTGGTCGCCCCTGCAATGGCGGGTGAGCGGACCGCATTCACGTTCCCGCGGGGTCCGGTGGCGGGTAGCTGCCTGCACCGGATCTTCGAGGGTCTCGACACCGCACCCGCCCCCGAGGCGGATCGGCTCGACCTCGACCGGATCTGCCGCGACGCGCTCGACGACTTCGGGATCGACGACGTCTGGTGGCCGGTTGCGCGCACCATGGTCGAGCGCACCCGTTCGGTGCTCCTCCGGGAACCGGGACCGGAAGGGGCGGATGCGGGCCGAGGCGCCGGCGATCACACCGATTCGAGCCGGGGGACGGATTCCGGCGCCGCCCCCGGATCGGACGAAGAGACCGCCACCACGGAGGGCTTCCGCCTGGGCGATTCCCACCGGCGGCTCGTCGAGCTGGAATTCCACTTTCCGGTGGAAGGGTTCGACCGCGACCGCCTCGCGGCCCGGATGGTCGAGCACGGCTATCCGGACCCGTTCGCACGCTCCGGGCGGATCGGAACGCGTGAATCCCCGCCGCCGATCCACGGCTTCCTGCGAGGCTACATCGATCTCGTGACCGAGCACGCGGGGCGCTGGTACATCCTCGACTACAAGTCGAACTGGCTCGGGCCGGGGCCGGGCGACTACGGGCCGGAGGCACTCGCGGCGGCCATGCGCGCGGGTGGCTACACCCTCCAGTCCCTCATCTACCTCGTGGCGTTGCACCGCTATCTCTCGGTGCGGCTTCCGGGGTACGAGTACGAGCGCCACGTGGGCGGGGCGTTCTACCTCTTCGTGCGCGGCATCGACCCGGCGGCCGGCATGGACCGCGGGGTGCATTTCGACCGGCCGACGGCCGAGTGCCTGCTGGCGCTCGACGACTGCTTCCGGGGAGGCGGGGCATGACCGGGCCGGTGCCGACCCGCCCGGTGGGGAACGGACACCGCGCCGGGGACCGGTCCCGGGCCGTCCGCCCGCGGACCGCCTCCGGAGCGGAGGTGCTGGACGGCCTGCACGAAGCCGGCCACCTCGCCGACATCGATCGGCACTTCGCGGCGCTGATCGCGGACCTCGACGGCGACGGCGGGCCGGAGCTGTCCCTGGCGGCGGCGCTGGCAAGCGCCTGGACCCGTGGCGGACACGCCTGCATCGCGCTGCGCGAGGTCGCGGGCCGGGACTGGCCGCGCGCCGGCGCGGTGCGGCTTCCCGATCTCGATGCATGGATTGCGGCGCTCGATGCGAGCGCGATGGTTGGCCGGCCGGGAGACGCGGAGTGCCGGCCTCTCGTCCTCGACGGCCGGAGCCGGCTCTATCTGGAACGGCTGTGGACGGCGGAGCGGACGGTCGCGACCGGCCTTCTCGGACTTGCGGCCGGTACCGCATCGGGGCCGGGCGGGTACTCCGGGCCGGGCGGGTACTCCGAGGCGGGCGGGTACTCCGGGCCGGGCGGGTACTCCGGGGCGGGCGGGTACTCCGAGGCGGGCGGGTACTCCGGGACGGGTGCGTACTCCGAGGCGGGCGGGTACTCCGGGACGGGTGCGTACTCCGGGACGGACGGATACTCCGGGACGGACGGGTCTTCGGCGCGGGACGGGCGCCGGCCGAGGGCGGAGCCGGATGTGGAGCCGGGGGCGGAATCGCACCGTCGTCGATCCGGAGCGGATGCGGACGTGGTGCCGGAGGAGCTGGAAGCCGCGCTCGACCGGCTCCTTCCCGACACCGTTCCAGGGGATCGGGCCCGGGCCGCGGTCCGGACCGCCGCCTGCCGCCGGCTCTGCGTGGTCTCGGGCGGCCCCGGTACCGGCAAGACCACCATCGCGGCCGCGCTCGTGGCCCTGTTCATCGAGCTGGAACTCGCCGCGCCCGACCGGGTCGCGCTCGCCGCGCCGACCGGCAAGGCGGCGGCCCGGCTTCAAGAAGCGGTCCGCGGCCGCCACCGGGAACTGGTGTCGCGGGTCCCGGCCCTCGCGGGATACGAAGCGCGGGCGACGACCGTGCATCGGTGGCTCATCTCTCGCGCCCGGAGCCGGCTCCCGGTCGAGGCGCTCATCCTCGACGAGGGCTCGATGGTGGACCTCACCCTGATGGCGAAGGTCGTCGCCGCCCTTCCCGGCGGCGCCCGGCTGGTGTTGCTCGGCGATGCGTCGCAGCTCGCATCGGTCCAGCCGGGTGCGGTATTCGCGGATGTGTGCCGGGCCGGGACCGGCGCGGGAGGTGATTCCGGATCGGCCGAGGCCGGTGGCGCGGCCGTGCCGGCGCCTTCTCCGCTCGCTTCCTGCGTGGTCGAGCTCGTGCGCAACTGGCGCTTCGACGAAGCGGGCGGGATCGGGCGTCTCGCCGCCGCGGTGGTGCGGGGCGACGCCTCCGCCGCGATCGAGGCGCTGCGGGATCCTTCCGACGAGGCGACCGCGCTCCGTCCCTTGGCCGATGCCGACCGCTTCGAACGGCTCGCGACGGCGTTCGCGGACGATCGTTTCGCTCCGGTGCTGCGGGAGATGCGGGCAGTGCGCGAGCCCGGTGGCGAAGCCGGGGCGCTGTCGTCGTTCCGTGTCCTGTGCGCGCATCGAACCGGTGCGTTCGGAGCGGAGCGCTTCAATCGACTGGTGGAACGCCGGCTCGGGGCCGTCGTTCCGGTGCCGGCGCACGACGCCTTCTATCCGGGCCGCCCGCTCCTCGTCACCCGCAACGACCCCCGAACCGGGCTCTCGAACGGGGACACCGGGATCGTGCTGCGCGACGCGGACGGCCGGACCCGGGTGTGGTTTCCGGAACTCCGGGACGCGGAGGGCGGGCCCCGGCTGGTGGCGCCGGCCCGCCTCCCGCCGCACGAGAGCTTCTTCGCGGTGACCGTCCACCGCGCGCAGGGCTCGGAGTACGACGAAGTCGCGGTGGTGCCGGGTCCGGCGGAATCACGCGTCGCGACCCGCGAACTCCTCTACACCGCGGTCACCCGGGCGCGCCGGCGGGTGGTGGTGTACGGGTCGGAGGACAGCGTCAGGGCCGCGATCGAGCGCGCGACGGAACGCTCTTCGGGCCTGCGCGACGCGCTGTGCGCCGGTCCCGGGCGGCTCCGCTTCGAGGCGCGGGACGCAAGGACGGACGGCGCGGAGTCGCGATAGGAGCGGCGGACCGCGGATCGGCCGCGCCGTCGATATCGAGGCCGAGGGAAGGCGGCCCGGTCATCGGGGCGCACCGGTCCGGGAGTGCGGACGCGGTCCCCGCACCGTCGGCCCCGGGGGAAGGGGGCGGTCGCGGCGACCGGTGGACAGTACCCGCCACCCCACCGACCTGTGGGCGCCGCCGCGCGTGGGGGAAGGGGGCGGTCGCGGCGCCCGGTGGACAGTACCCGCCGCCCCACCGACCTGTGGGCGCCGCCGCGCGCGGGGGAAGGGGAGCGGTCGCGGCGACCGGCGGACAATGCCCGCCGCCCCGTCCGGTCCGCCTCAGGCGAGGAACTTCTTCGCGATCTCGTAGCAGTCCTTCGAGAGTCCGGGCGCGGCCGCAATCCGTTCCAGCTCGCCGCGCAGCAGCGCCGCGCGGCCGGCGTCGAGGCGGCGCCAGCGGCTTGCCGCGCCCAGCAACCGGGCCGCCGACTGCGGATTGAACGCGTCGATGGCCAGCACGTGCTCGGAGAGGAAGCGGTATCCGGCGCCCGAGGCGTCGTGGAAACGGCGTTGATTGGAGTGGCAGAACGCGCCGACGAGCGCCCGCACGCGGTTCGGGTTCTCGATGTCGAATCCGGGGTGCCGGACGAGCTCGCGGACGCGGCCGAGCGTGCCGGGCAGGCGCGAGGTCGCCTGGAGCGCGAACCACTTGTCGAGCACCAGCGGGTCGTCCTTCCACCGCCTTTCGAACCAGGCGAGCCGGTCGTCCCTCTCCGCGGTGCGTGCGTCGGCGAAGCAGGCGAGGGCGGCGAGCGTATCGGTCATGTTGTCCGCGGTCTCGAGCTGGCGCCGGCAGCTCGCTCGCACCGCCGGATCGTCGAGCTCCATCAGGTAGCCGAGGCAGAGGTTCTTCAGGCTTCGGCGTCCCGCGTCCCCGGCCTCGAAACGGTACGGCCCGCGGGGGAGGTTCGCGTCGTGGACGTATGCGAACGCGTCCTCGAGGCGCAGCGCCAGCGTCGCCTTCACCGTCTCGCGCACCTCGTGGACGGCCTCGACGTCGATGACCTCCATCCGGTCCGCGAGCGCCGATTCCGACGGCAGGGCGAGAGCTTCGGCCGTGAACGCGGGGTCGGCGGCATCGTCCAGCAGCAACGCGCGCAACGCGGAGACGAACGCATCGGGGAGGTCGGGCTCGGCGCCCGCGCGCCGGTCGTCGACCATCGCGAGCATCAGCCGGGTGGCGTACTCCTGAACGGCGTCCCAGCGGTTGAACGGGTCGGTCTCGCGGGCGATCAGGAACGCAAGCTCGTCGTCGCCGCGTTCGATCTCGACCTTCACCGGCGCCGAGAAGCCGCGCGCGAGCGACGGTACCGGACGCGAGGGGACGTTCGAGAACCGGAACGTGTGGCGCGCCTCGCGCACCTCGAGCACCGCCTCGTGGGCGCCGGCCGGACCCGGTGCCTCGCAGTGGAGCGGGATGCTGGTCCCGTCCTCGCCGAGCAGCGCCACCCGCACCGGCACGTGCAGGGGCAGCTTCTCCGGTTGTCCCGGCGTCGGGGGCGTGCGCTGCTCGATGTCGAGGACGTACCGCGACCGCGCCGCGTCGTACTCGCCGCGGACTTCGAGCACCGGGGTCCCCGCCTGCGTGTACCAGCGCCGGAACTGCCCGAGGTCCATGCCCGAGGCGGCTTCCATCGCCGCCACGAAGTCGTCGGTGGTGACCGCTTCGCCGTCGTGGCGCTCGAAGTAGATCCGCATGCCCGCCTGGAAACGCTCGTGGCCGAGCAGCGTGTGCAGCATCCGGATGACCTCGGCGCCCTTGTTGTAGACCGTGACGGTGTAGAAGTTGCTGATCTCGATGTAGGAGCCGGGGCGCACGGGGTGCGCCATCGGGCCCGCGTCCTCCGCGAACTGGTGGGTGCGGAGCAGGCGCACGTCGCGGATGCGCTTGACCGCGCGCGACGCCACGTCGGCGGAGAACTCCTGGTCCCGGAACACCGTCAGGCCTTCCTTGAGGCTCAACTGGAACCAGTCGCGGCAGGTCACGCGGTTGCCGGTCCAGTTGTGGAAGTACTCGTGCGCGACGACCGTCTCGATCGCCGCGAAGTCCCGATCGGTGGCGGTGTCGGGGCGGGCGAGCACGTACGCCGAGTTGAAGACGTTGAGCCCCTTGTTCTCCATCGCCCCCATGTTGAAGTCGTCCACCGCGACGATCATGAAGGTGTCGAGGTCGTACTCCAGGCCGTAGACGTCCTCGTCCCAGCGCATCGCGCGCTTGAGCGAGCGCATGGCGTGGCCGCAGCGGTCGGCGTTGTGGGGTTGCACGTGGATGCGCAGCGTCACCGCGCGCCCCGAGCCGGTCGTGAACGTGTCCGCGACGCACGCGAGCCGGCCCGCCACCAGGGCGAAGAGGTAGGCCGGCTTGGGATGCGGGTCCTCCCACACCACGTAATGGCGGCCGTCGTCGAGGTCGCCGCGCGCGACGTCGTTGCCGTTGGAGAGCAGGACCGGATAGCGTTCCGGGTCCGCGGTGATCCGCGTGCGGTAGCGGGCCATCACGTCCGGGCGGTCGAGGAACCAGGTGATCTTCCGGAACCCCTGCGCCTCGCACTGCGTGCAGAGGAGCCCCGACGACGCGTAGAGCCCTTCCAGGGACTTGTTCGCTCCGGGCCGGATGGCGACCTCGGTGTCGAGCACGAACGCGTCGGGAACATCGCGCACGGTCAGCGTCTCGTCCGTCGTTTCGACCCGGTTTCCCGACCCCGCCTCGCCGTCGATGCGCACCGCCCGGGTGTCGAGTCCCCGGCCGTCGAGGACCAGGTCCGGGGCCGGCTCGGCGACGGGATTGCGCCGGACCCGGAGCCGCGCACGCACCAGGGTTCTCCCCTCGTCGAGCTGGAAGTCCAGGTCCACTTCGTCGATGAGGAACGCAGGCGGGGCGTAGTCCTCGAGTCGGGTGGCGGCGGGTTCGGTGGAGCTCATTGAAAGACCTCCGGTCAGTGCGGAACGGGACGGTGTTCGTCCACATGAGTTCGGTCCGTTCGGACGGCATTCATGTGGATGAGGACATCGACTTCCGACGATGGTTCTGCCGAATCGGACAGCCGGATGACGGTTGCGATTTTACCGGGTGATGGCTCCTGCCGGGTGCGCCCGGCGGACAACCCTCTTTCCACCGCGACGGTCACGGTTGCGGATGCGGGGGAGGTCGGCGTTCTCGCGCAGGGTCGCTGTGCGGGTGATGCGAGAGCCGGGCCCGCCGGGTTCGGCGACGCTTCGGAAGCGCGTACCATGCGCGTCGATCGCCACCGAGCCAGGGAGGCACCTGCGCATGAGCAGCGACGGCGAGGCCCGGAAGTCGAAGTCGCAGCGCAAGCGAGAATCGCTGGCGCTGCAGGCGCTCGGCGAATCGCTGGCGACGCTGTCCCCGAGCGATCTCGCACGGGTCCCGATGTGGCCGGAACTCCAGGCCGCGGTGGTCGACGCGCGCGGTCTCGAACGCGCGGCCCGGCGACGGCAGATCCGCTACGTCGCACGCCTGCTCCGGGAAGGCGAATCCGGACCCGTCGCACAGGCGGTCGAGACCGTCCGTCGTCCCGGCCGGCGCGAAGCGGTGCGGCACCGTCGGCTCGAACGTCTGCGCGAAGCGCTCATGCGCGCCGACGAGACGCTCGACGAGGTGCGCGCGGCGTTGCCGGAGGTGGACGTCCCGCGACTGCGACGCCTCGTCGCCGCCGCGCGCCGCGAACGCGAGAACGCGTCGGGGAGCGCGGACGAGCGCCGCCTGTTCCGGTTCCTCCGCGACTGCGCCCCGGATGCCCTGGACTCGGCGTTCGCCGACGGACGGTTCCCGCCACGATCCGCACCGGAGTGACCGGCCCCGCGCGGTATCGCCGTACCCGGGCAGCCGTACCGTGACGGTAAACGGGACCGCCCCCGCGCGCCGCGGATCGCTCTCGCTACACACCCGCGAGGTACGCGCATCGAAGGACCGCCCCCGCGCGCCGCGGATCGCTCTCGCTACACACCCGCGAGGTACGCGCATCGAAGGACCGCCCCCGCGCGCCGCGGATCGCTCTCGCTACACACCCGCGAGGTACGCGCATCGAAGGACCGTCCTCGCGCGCCGCGGATCGTCGCGGACCGTCGTTCGCCGCGGGTTCGGGCCGCGCGCCGCGCGGTCGGCCGCGGGTCCGCGCCAGCGGGGGCGGTGTGTGCCTTCGCGCCGGCGGCCTGCTCGGCCTCGCGCGGGTCCGCGCCGGCGGGGGGCGGCGGATGGTGTATCGGTTCGGCTCTCGACAAGTGCGCGCGCCCGGAAATATCAGCTTTGCAACCATGACCGGAGTCAAACCGGGACACTGCCGGCCGGCGGGGGATCGAATTGCCGATCGGACGCGCTTCTGCTAGCGTGCACTTCCGTCCGGCGGCCGGTCGGCGGCCCCGTTGAAGCAGGTTTCGATGTCGCGCTTCATCTTCATCACGGGCGGGGTCGTATCTTCACTCGGAAAGGGCATCGCCTCCGCATCGCTCGCCGCGATCCTCGAGGCGAGGGGGCTCCGCGTCACCCTCGTCAAGCTCGATCCGTACATCAACGTCGATCCCGGCACCATGAACCCCTTCCAGCACGGGGAGGTGTTCGTGACCGAGGACGGGGCGGAGACCGACCTCGATCTGGGCCATTACGAACGTTTCGCCCGCACCACCATGGGGCGGTGGAACAACCTCACCACGGGCCAGATCTACTGGAACGTCCTGCGCAAGGAGCGGCGCGGCGAATATCTCGGCGACACCGTCCAGGTCATCCCGCACATCACCGACGAGATCAAGGCGAGCATCCGCCGCGGGGCGGGCAGCGCGGAGGTGTGCCTCGTCGAGATCGGCGGCACCGTCGGCGACATCGAATCGTTGCCGTTCCTGGAGACGATCCGGCAGATGCGGATCGAGTCCGGCGAGCAACGCTCGATCTTCATCCACCTCACGCTGGTCCCCTACATCCGCGCCTCCGGAGAGCTGAAGACGAAGCCGACCCAGCACTCGGTCAAGGAGCTGCGTTCGATCGGCATCCAGCCGGACATCCTGCTGTGCCGGTCCGAACGCGCCCTGCCCGACGGCGAGCGACGCAAGATCGCGCTGTTCACGAACGTGCCCGAACGCGCGGTGGTCAACTGCGTCGACGCCGACAGCATCTACCGGATCCCCCGCATGCTCCACGAACAGGGGCTCGACGATCTGGTGGTCGAACGGTTCGGACTGGACGTGGCGCGGAGCGATCTCGCGGAATGGGACGCGGTGGTCGACGGCCTGGAGAACGCGAGCCGGCGCGTCCGGATTGCGATGGTCGGCAAGTACGTCGACCTCGCGGACTCCTACAAGTCGCTCAGCGAGGCGCTCGTCCACGCCGGAATCCATACCGGGACCCGGGTCGACATCCACTACGTGGACTCTCAGGAGATTGAAAGCTCCGGCACCGGCTGCCTCGGGGGGCTGGACGCGATCCTCGTGCCCGGCGGCTTCGGCTCGCGCGGGATCGACGGGATGATCGAGGCGGTGCGCTACGCGCGCGAGAACAAGGTGCCGTACCTGGGCATCTGCCTCGGCATGCAGGTCGCGGTGATCGAGTACGCGCGCCACCGCGCGGGACTCGCCGATGCCGACAGCACGGAATTCAACCGCGCGACCCCGCACCCGGTCATCGCCCTGGTCACCGAGTGGATCGGCAAGGACGGCGCGCTGGAACGCCGGGGCGGGGATTCGGACCTCGGCGGCACGATGCGTCTCGGCGCACAGGAGGTCAGGCTGCGCCGCGAGTCGCGGATGCGCGCGGTGTACGGCGCCGACATCATCAGCGAGAGGCACCGGCACCGGTACGAGTTCAACAACACCTACATGGACCCGCTGCAGGACGCCGGGCTCCTGATCGCGGGCAAGACGCTCGACGGCACGCTGGTCGAGGTCGTCGAGGCCCCCGACCACCCGTGGTTCATCGGGTGCCAGTTCCACCCGGAGTTCACCTCCACGCCGCGCGCCGGCCACCCGCTGTTCAACGGGTTCGTCGAGGCCGCCGGCGACTACCGTGCGGGGAACCGGCGCGGAGATGGCCGTGAGCACGCCGAGGCGGGCGGACAGCTCGCCGGGGGCGTGGAGGCATGAGGTCCCGCGGCGGCCGATCGCGGGCCGGCTCCGGAACCCGGGAAGCCGGGAGCGCGGACCCGTCGCGCGGCGCGGAGCGGCCGGGCCGATGAGGATCGGGAACTTCGACGTCGGCAACGACGACCGGCTGTTCCTCATCGCGGGGCCCTGCGTCATCGAATCCGAAGGGCTGGCGATGGAGACGGCGCAGGCGCTGGCGCGGATGGCCGAGCGGTGCGGAATCGGACTCGTCTACAAGTCCTCCTTCGACAAGGCGAACCGCACCTCGCACGAGAGCTTCCGCGGCCCGGGCCTGGAGGAGGGGCTGCGCATCCTCGAACGGGTGCGCGACGACATCTCCGTACCGGTCATCACCGACGTGCACGAGGACACCCCGGTCGACGAGGTGGCGTCGGTGGTCGACGTGCTCCAGACCCCCGCGTTCCTCTGCCGCCAGACCGACTTCATCCAGGCCGTGGCGCGCGGCGGGAAGCCCGTGAACATCAAGAAGGGCCAGTTCCTCGCCCCGTGGGACATGGTCCACGTGGCGGACAAGGCGAAGGCGACCGGCAATGCCGACATCATGCTCTGCGAGCGCGGCGCGTCGTTCGGGTACAACTATCTGGTTTCGGACATGCGTTCGCTCGCGGTGATGCGGCGCACCGGCTACCCGGTGGTGTTCGACGCCACCCACTCGGTGCAGATGCCCGGCGCGGGGGGGCCGCGTTCGGGCGGCCAGCGCGAGTTCGTGCCGGTGCTCGCGCGCGCCGCGGTGGCGGCGGGGGTGGCCGGCGTGTTCATGGAGACCCATCCGGACCCCGGCGAAGCGCTGAGCGACGGCCCCAATGCCTGGCCTCTGGACCGGATGGAGGCGTTGCTGGAGTGCCTGCTCATGATCGACGAGGCGGTCAAGTCGCGGCCTCGGGCGGAGGACGCCCCGGAACCCGGCCCCGCTTCGGAATCCGGTCCCGTCCCGGAATCCGGTCCCGTCCCGGAATCCGGCCCCGCTCCGGAATCCGGCTCCGCCCCGGCGCGGGGAGGCGTGACGGGAGAGGAGGGCGTCCGGAAGCCGAACGACCCAAGGCTGAACAACCCAAGGCTGAACAACTCGGGGCCGACCGACCCGGGGCCGAACAACCCGAGGCCGACCGACCCGGGGGCCGCGGATGCGCCGCGGGCGGCATTCGGGGGGAACGCCTGAATTGCCGGCGATCCGGGACATCGTCGCCCGCGAGATCCTCGACTCGCGAGGCAACCCCACGGTCGAGGTCGATGTCGTCCTCCACGGCGGCGAGGTCGGCCGGGCCGCGGTGCCCTCCGGCGCTTCGACGGGAAGGCGCGAGGCGCTGGAGCTGCGCGACGCCGACCCCGGACGGTTCCACGGGCGCGGGGTACGGCGGGCGATCGCCAACGTCGAGGAGAGGATCCGCCCTGCGCTGCTCGGAGCCGACGCCGCCGATCAGCGCCTCGTCGACGCCACGATGCTGGAGCTCGACGGCACGGACAACAAGGCGGCTCTCGGGGCGAACGCGATCCTCGCGGTATCGCTCGCCTGCGCGAAGGCCGCGGCGCGCGCGGCCGGGCTGCCGCTCTACCGGTATCTCGGCGGCGACGGGCCGTTCCGGATGCCGGTCCCGATGATGAACGTCGTCAATGGAGGCGCGCACGCCGACAACAGCCTCGACCTGCAGGAGTTCATGATCGTCCCGACCGGCGCGCCGGACCTGCGCGAGGCGGTGCGCTGCGGAGCCGAGGTGTTCCATTCGCTGAAGGCGGTGCTGAGCCGCCGGGGGCTTTCCACCGCGGTCGGCGACGAAGGCGGCTTCGCCCCCGACCTCGCCTCCGGCGAAGAAGCGATCGAGGTCATCCTGGAAGCGATCGGGGACGCCGGCTACGCGGCCGGCGGCGACGTGCACCTGGCCCTCGACGCGGCGAGCTCCGAGTTCTACCGCGACGGGAAGTACCACCTCGGCGCCGAGGGCGTGTCCCTCGACTCCGCGGCGTTCGCCGACATGCTGGCCGAGTGGGTCGAGCGGTATCCCATCGTGTCGATCGAGGACGGCATGGCCGAAGACGACCGGGAAGGCTGGAAACTGCTCACCAGGCGGCTCGGGGGAGTGGTCCAGCTCGTCGGCGACGACCTGTTCGTGACCAGTCCCGGGATCATCAGGGCCGGAATCGCCGAGGGCCTCGCCAACTCGGTGCTCGTCAAGGTCAACCAGATCGGCACCCTGACCGAGACGCTGGCGGCGATCGAGACCGCGCGCGAGGCCGGCTACACGACCGTGATCTCCCACCGTTCGGGGGAGACCGAGGACACCACCATCGCGGATCTCGCGGTCGCGACCGGCGCCGGGCAGATCAAGACCGGCTCGCTCTCCCGGTCCGACCGGGTCGCGAAGTACAACCGGCTCATCCGCATCGAGGAACACCTCGCATCCGGGCGGCGGTCGTGTTACCCCGGGGCGGGAGCATTCGCCCCGAAGCCCCGCGCCGAGCCGCCGGGCCACGACGGGCAGAGGCGGGAGGTGGCCTCGGTCCATGGTGATGGGAAATAATCGGCGGGTCGCCGGCAATCGGAAGGGTCCGTGAAGACCGTTGTCGCCATACTCCTGACCATGCTCGTGGTGCTGCAGGGCCAGCTCTGGCTGAGCGATCGCGGCATCCCGGGCGTACGCCACCTCGAGGCCGCGGTCGCGGCGCAACACGAGGACAACGTGCGGCTCGAGGCCCGCAACCAGCGTCTCGCGGCCGAGATCCGGGATCTGAAGGAGGGGCTCGAGGCGGTGGAGGAACGGGCCCGCAGCGATCTCGGAATGATCGGCCGGGACGAGACCTTCTACCAGATCGTCGATCCCTGACCGTCCCCCATGAAGGCATCGGACGTCTGGGCGGTGGTGCCTGCGGCCGGCGCCGGACGGCGGTTCGCGGGGGATCGCCCGAAACAGTACGTCGCGCTCGGCGCCCGGCCGGTCATCGCCCACGTCATCGCGAAGCTCGCGGCGGTTCGAGGGGTCGCGGGCATCGTGGCGGCAGTGGCGCCGGCCGACCCGTGGTGGCACGAGGCCGCTGCAGGATTCCGGACCCCCGTGGCGACGGTCGCCGGCGGCGCCGAACGCCGCGACTCCGTCCTGAACGCCCTGGATTACCTCGGCGCCGTCGCGGCGGACGACGATCTGGTGCTGGTGCACGATGCGGTTCGCCCCTGCGTGGAAGTGGGGGACATCGAACGCGTCGTCGCCGCCGCGCGGAGCGAGCCGGGCGGCGCCATCCTCGCCGCGCCGGTGTCGGACACCCTCAAGCGGTCCGGGTCCGAGCGGGCGATTGCCGGCACCGTGGAGCGCTCCCGGCTGTGGCGTGCGTTCACGCCGCAGGTCTTTCCCCTCGGCCGTTTGCGCGCCGCGCTGCGGAGCGCGATCGAGAGCGGCTGCGCGGTCACCGACGAAGCGCAGGCGATGGAGCACGCCGGCGCCCGGCCGCTCCTCGTCGAAGGGTCGCCAGGCAACATCAAGATCACCCGCGTGGAAGACCTTGCCATTGCCCGCGCCCTGCTCGAAGCGGAAGGGACGGGACCGTGATCCGCCCCGCCCCCGGCAGCGGAGCCCGACGAGACTCCTCCCGTGTGGAGCGGCCCCGGGATCACCCGCGTGACAGACCTTGCCGTTGCCCGCGCCCTGCTCGAAGCGGAAGGGACGGGGCCGTGGTCCGCACCGCCCCCGGCAGCGGAACCCGGCGAGACTCCTCCCGTGTGGAACGGCCCCGGATCGGCCCCCTCCTCCGGTCGGGCCTCGTTCCCGGTGGTTGCCCACCCGGAACCGGAACGTCCGCGTCGTGAACCGCATCGGCCACGGATACGACGCTCATCGGTTCGCGCCCGGCGCGAAGCTGGTGCTCGGCGGGGTCGCCATCGAGTTCGATCGGGGCCTTGCCGCCCACTCCGACGGCGACGTCCTCGTCCACGCCCTGTGCGATGCCCTGCTCGGCGCGGCGGGGCTCGGGGACATCGGCCGGCACTTTCCGGACACGGACCCGGAGTTTGCCGGGATCGACAGCCGGATCCTGCTCCGCCGCGTCGTGGCCCTTCTCCATGGCCGGGGATTCGAAGTGGTGAACGCGGACGCCACGATCATCGCCCAGGCGCCGCGGCTCGCCCCGCATCTGGACCGGATGCGCACGTACCTCGCCTCCGATCTCGGCATCGGGACCGACGCGGTGAACGTCAAGGCGACGACGACGGAGGGGATGGGCTTCGCGGGGCGGGGCGAAGGGATCGCGGCGCATGCGGTGGCGCTGATCGAGTCGCGGTATCGGCGAACGGACCCGGACCCGCCTCGAGCAGGCCCCGCGCCTTGACGACGGGGCGGTCGTGGTCCCGGTCGAGCCGGCCGCGGTCGTCATGGAGGCGGGGATGGAGCAGGAACACCACGAACGATTCGCGCAGCGGCGGGGCGAGGCGGAGGTGAGGTCCTCGGGCTCTGCCCGCCGGAGGCCGCCCGCCCTGGCTTGCCGGTGAGGAATGGACCGGAGCCGGCGAGCCGGCCGGCGGACAGGGGCTCGCAGCGCCGATCCGTCGCAGCGCTCTCCCGAATGCGTACCGGCCCCCGGCTCCGGACCGCGTTCCGGCGTCGAGCGGCCCGGATCGAACGCCCCGGCCGGCAGCCGGCCGGTCCCGGCTCGAATCCCCCGTGAGGCGCACGGCCCCATCGCGGTGCACGGGGTCTGCGCCCCGACCGGGCGCGGCACGATGATCGGAACCGGGTCCGGAACGCCGCGTGGGTACGGACCGCCGCCGGTGCGGGCGGTGCTCTCGGCGGACCCCGACGACTTCCGGGTCACCGAGATCGAAAAGTTCCGTCCCGCCGGCGCAGGCCCGCATCTGTGGCTGCGCATCCGCAAACGGGGCGTGAACACCGAGGCGGTCGCCGCGGCGATTGCGCGCGCCGCCGGTGCGCCCCGGTCGGCGGTGGGGTTCGCGGGCATGAAGGATCGGCTGGCGGTCGCGGTCCAGTGGTTCAGCGTGGACCTGGCCGGGCGCGGCGAGCCGCGCTGGGCGGTGCTCGAATCGGAGGGGATCGAAGTGCTCGAAGCCACGCCGCACCGGCGCAAGCTGCGGCGCGGAGCGTTGCTCGGAAACCGCTTCGAGATCGTGCTGCGCGACGCGGTGGTGTCCGGCGCCGGACTCCGGGACCGGCTGGACGCGATCCGGGCCGGCGGGGTGCCGAACTACTTCGGGCCGCAGCGGTTCGGACTCGACGGTGCGAACCTCCGGCTTGCGCGGTCGCTCCTGGTCGAGCGGCGCCGGATTCGCGATCGGTTCCGCCGGGGCATCGCGCTCTCGGCCGCCCGCGCGCACGTTTTCAACCGGGTCCTCGCGGTCCGCGTGGATGTCGGCGCATGGGCCACGCCGGTTCCGGGCGACGTCATGATGCTCGACGGTCGTGGCAGTGTCTTCGGCCTCGAACGAGTGGACGAAGAAACGGCGGGACGCGCCGCGCGCGGGGAGATCCATCCGACCGGACCGTTGTGGGGGCGCGGGCAACGCCTTGTGACGGGCGCGGCTCGCGAGTTCGAAGACCGGGTGGCGGCGGAGGCGGCGTTCTGCACGGGTCTCGAACGCGAGCGCCTCTCTCAGGATCGGCGGGCGCTTCGAATCAAGGTGCGCGAACTCGACGGCCGCGTGGAGCCGGAGGGCCGCGTTTCGCTCGCGTTCACATTGCCGCCCGGAGCTTATGCGACGACGGTACTGGGGGAGATCGTCTCGTTCGTCCGGTTCCGGCAATCCGGCGACGAACCTCGCCCGTTTCGTGAGCCGGAGGCGCCCGGCGCGGGTCGGCATCGGAAGATCGAAGACTGATCCACGGCGGCGCCGGGCAGGCCGGCACCCGGACCCCGCCACCCGTTCGCGAGCGGCGCGGGCCTGCCCGCATCGGCAACGCTCGCCCTGGCGGTCACCGTCGATTCCGCTCCCGCCCGGGGGCCGGCCGGTTCCGCCGGTTCCGGGCGCGCTCGACGAGGTCGATTCCGCTCCCGCCCGGGGATCGGGCACCGAAGACCGGAGATCGACGGCGTCCGGCCGTTGCACCCGGCCCGTCACGACATCGTGGGTGGATCCTGCGCTGGCCGTTCCGGGTCGTTCATTCCCGATAGGGCGCGAAGCGGAGCACCGCCCCGACCTTGGCGAGCTCCCGTGCGAGCACGGCTTCGTGGGCCGGCTCTCCGAGATAGAGCAGTTCCAGGTACGGGATGCGGAGTCCCTCGTAGAGCGAGAGCGCATCCATCACCACTCGCAGCGTCTTCTCCCCCGCGGGACCGGTCACCATGACCCGCACCGGCTCCGTCTCCGCGGCCGCCATGAGGGAAGCGAGATCGCGGGCGAGCTTGCGCGGGCCGGCGACCCGCGACATCACGACGAACGCTTCGTCGGCAAGCCTGCCTTCGCTCGGGACGTACATGTAGTCGAACGAACCGCCGAACGCGGCGGTAGCGGCCTCGATACGCGGGTCCTGGTCCGGCGCCTTTTGCGTGGCGCACCCGGCAAGGGCAATCGATGCGGCGAGCGCCACGGTGGCCCACCGGCCTGCGCGCGTATACGCGATCCGGCGATTCATGGGCGGCTCCTCGGTTCGGGCATGAAGCGGACTGCACCGCGCAAGTGTAACGGCAATCGAAAGCGCGGGGGCGCATGAACCGGACGCGCCCGCCGCCGAGGGGACGGCTCTGCGGCGCGCCATCGTTCGGCCGGGCGGCGACCCGATCGGGTCCGATGTCGCCCCAGGACTTCAACGCGTGCGCTCTGCGCCTACAACGATGGTGCGCCAAGGCGATTTTTGCGCGCCCCGGGGAAGGCGACGATGCGCGTCACTCCGAGGGCGGCTCCGAGCGACGAACGCGAAGCCCCCCGGAACGGAGTTCGACCACGGGATTGTTCCATGGGGGAGACAGACAGGATGGATACCTGCAAGGCCGGTTCGGACATTGCGGACCACATTCGGCGCAAGGTCATCTACGAAGGGCTCGAGCTCGAGGAGATCGGCATCGACCTCGCCGACGTCACCGACGATGTTCCGCTCTTCGGCGAGGACGGCCTCAATCTCGACTCCATCGACGCGCTGGAGATCCTCGCCGGCGTGCAGCGCGAATTCGGCCTGTCCCTTCCCGATGTCGATCAGGCGTTCATCGACGAGCACTGCGCCACCGTCGAACGGCTCGCGCGCATGGTGGCGGACCTGTCCGGCGATGCCGGCGATCGGGAACGGGCGCCGGGCGAGGCCGTGGCCGCCCCGTCTCCGGAAGCGGCGGATCGGGAGCCGCGAGCCGGCTCTTCCGTGGATTCCTGAGGCCCGTCCGGAGCTGCCGGGAGAAGGCGATGTCTGCGCGCATGCTTGCGTTCGATCGGATGGACACGGTGCTCGGCGCATCCCTCGCCGAGGCCTGGCGCGAGCGTGGAGGGTGCGTCGTGGACGCGTCGGCCGGCGGGGGCGTCGCCTCGATCCTGTCCGAAGCGACTCCGTACGGCGTCGTGTTGACCGAGCCCCGCCTGGACGAGTCCGAATACACGGAGCAGGCGCTGGCGTCGCCCGACGCGGCAGCGGCGTTCGCCGACGCGCTCCATCGCCAGACGATGGAGTTCCTGGCCGATTGCCGGGCGGCGATCCGCGCCATGATGCCGGCCGGCCGGGGATACGTGCTGGCGCTCTGCATCGACGACTACGCGGCGAGGATCCTCGGCCTCGGCCAGAGCCCGATTGCGAACCATGCCCGGGCCGCGGCGCTGAAGTCCATGGCCAAGGAGTACGGGCGGATGGGGCTCGTCTTCACCACCTACGTGTGCCACCCGCCGCGCGAGATGGTGGAACGGTCCGCGTGGCGGGCCCGCCGCGACCAGTTGAAGGTCTACGCACTGCGCTACCGCCCGGTCGGAGTGGGCGGCTACTCCCGTTTCATCGTTTCCATGCTCGACGGCGATCCACCGGCCAATGGCAGCGTCCTGTGCCTGGGCAACGGGGTCATGGAGATGGCGGGATGACCGCGCACCGTCCCCGCATCGTTCTGATCACGGGCGCGACGCGCGGCATCGGGCGCGCGATCACGCAGAGGTTCGCACGCGAGGGTTGCCGGCTCGCCCTCGTCTACCGCGTCGATGGCACGGCTGCGGCCGAGGTCCGGGAGCAGCTCTCGGAGGCGGGCATCGAGGTGGAGATGATCCGCGCGGACCTCGGCGACCTGCGGGTGTGCCGGACCGTCATCGACCGGGTCGTCGCCCGCTTTGGCGGCCTGGACGTGCTGATCAACAACGCCGGCGGCACGTACGACGGCGCCTTCGCCGCGATGCCCCCGCAACGCTATGTCGACCTGGTCCGGGGAAACCTCTCCGCTCCCGTGGCGCTGGCGCTGCACGCGGCGCCGCATCTGGTCGTCTCGGCCCGGGCCGGGCACGGCGGCGCGGTGGTGATGATGGCGTCGATGGCCGGCGTGACCGGCAAGGAAGGCCAGATCCCGTATTCGACGACCAAGGGGGGGCTGATCGGGGCGACGAGGCTTCTCGCACGGAGCTTCGGCCGGTGCGGTGTGAGGACCAACGCGCTGGCGCCCGGATTCATCCGCACCGGGATGGTCGACGCCCTCGAGCCGGACATGTACAGGCACGTCCTGGACGCCAGTGCGCTGCCCCGGATGGGCGATCCCGCCGAGGTTGCCGATGCCGCCTGGTTTCTCGCTTCCGGCGCCTCGTCGTACTGCAACGGCACCGTCCAGCGTGTCGACGGAGGGTTCCTGCGTTGAACGCGCACACCCGGCCGCATGTCCCCGGCTCTCGCCCCGATGGCCTCGCGCCCGGCGCGGAGCGGGTCGCGCGGCGGGCCGGAACGCCGGAGCGGGCGCCGGCCGGGCGGGACCGTCGCGGCGCGGAGCGCTCCCCCGAACGCCCCGCCGGCAACGGAGCGGACACCGGCCACCCCACTCCTCGTGCGGACCACGAGGTCGTCGTTGTCGGCATGGGGGCCTTCTCTCCCCTGGGACGCAACTGCGCCGAGATGAGGCGGGCCCTGCTCGACGGCCGTGACTCCATAGCAAGCGTCACCCACTTCGACGCGCGCCGGTTCATCGGTGGACTGGCCAGCAGCTTCGGTGACGACGTCCCGGTCGAGATGGATGCGGACGCGCGCTCGTGGATGGATCGGGCCACCCTCCTGACCGTCGAGGCGTACCGGGAGGCGGTCCGCCATGCCGGAGTGAACCTCCGGGACCTCGATCCGGAACGGATCGGCGTGTGCCTGGGCAGCTCCCACAGCGGCCTGGTCCGCACCGAGGAAGTTGCGCGCCATGTCCTGCGCGATCAATGGGAGCGCGTCCGCCCCAGGATCGTCGCGGCCACCCTGGTCTCGCACTGCACCTCGATCGTCAAGCGCATGAGCGGTGCCCGGGGACGGGTGATGACGATCTCCTCGGCCTGCGCCAGCTCCAATTCCGCCGTCGGCATCGGCGCCGATCTCATCCGGCGGGGTGAGCTGGACATGGTCGTGGCCGGTGGGTCCGACACCGTGTCGCTGTCGGTCATGGCGGGGTTCAACGCACTGCGGGTCATCTCCCGCGACAAGACCGCTCCGTTCTCCAACCCGGCCGGCCTCAACCTGGGTGAAGGGGCGGGGATCGTCGTACTCAAGCGAGGCGACCTGGAGATGCCCGGATGCGGCCCGCCGCTCGCCGAGGTCCTGGGCTACGGACTTTCGGGCGATGCGTGGCATGCCACCGCGCCCGACCCCGATGGCGCCGGATGCGAGCAGGCGATGGCCGCGGCGCTCGAGGACGGTGGACTGCGTGCCGCCGACATCGACTACGTCAACGCGCACGGCACCGGAACGCAAGCCAACGACGTGGCCGAGTCCCGCTCGCTGCGCCGGGTCTTCGGCGCCGCTACGCCCATCAGCTCCATCAAGTCCTTCTTCGGCCACACGCTGGGCGCCAGCGGGGTCCTGGAGCTGATCGCCTCCCTCCTGCTGGCGGGAGACGGCGTGATGCCCCACGGCCTGCGAATGGACGCGGTGAGGGAAGGGTGCGCCCATCTCGACTACGTGCGCGGCGGCCCTCGCAAGGCCAGGCCGGACATCATCATGGTCAACAACTTCGGTTTCGGCGGCAACAACAGCTCGCTGATCGTGCGAGCGGGCCGGGGCCGCGTTTCGAGACGCCGGCGTCTTCGCCTTCCCGATGCGGTGGTGGTCACCGGAGTCGGGATCGTGAGCGCGGCCGGCGCGGGCGTCGCCTCGTTCCGCCGCGCTCTGAAGGCCGGAGCCGCGCTGGCGCGCAGGGATCCGGACAGTGGCGTCGACGCCGCGTACTGCCCGCGGATGCGTGCGGCCGCCTCCCGGCTCGGGCGGTTCGCCCGCGGGGCGCCGGCAACGCGGCACGCGGTCGTCGCCCTCGACGAGGCGCTCGGCGCCGACAAGGCGGTCTACGACCACGACCCGCGGTCGGGTCTGGTCGGCGGGGTGGTCTTCGCCGCCCAGAAGCCGACCGAGAAGTACATGGAAAGCGTGTTCGCCGATCCGGCGCATGCGAGCGCGCACTACTTTCCCATGACCACCATGAACGCGATGGGGAGCACCTGCTCGCTGGCGTTCGGGATCACGGGCTATACCACCACCGTATGCGGCGCCGCGGCGGCTCTGGCCTACGCATCGGGCCTGGCCCGCCATGGGCGCCAGGACCGGGTGGCCATGGTCTCGGCGGACGAGCTTTCGCCGCGGCTCCTCAAGGTCTACCGGCGCGCCGGAGTGGTGCGGGGAGCGGCGGAGAGGCGCCGCAGCCGGGCCGTCGCACTGGGAGAGTTCGCGGCGGCGCTGACCCTGGAGCGGGCGTCGAGCGCGAGCAGCCGAGGCGTGCGGCCCGTGGCGCGCCTCGCGGGCTGGGCGCACTTCCAGGATCCCGTCGATCTCTCGGTGGCGCGGGACGGCTCGGGCCTGCGGCGCGCGATCGACACCGCCCACCGCATGGCGGGGATCGCGCCCGCCCAGGTCGGTCTCGTCAGCCTCCTCGATCGAGGTGTCGTACCGGTGCGCCAAGCCTGCCGCCACGCCCTCGCCGCCGTCTTCGGAACGCAGGCGCCGCCGATCGTCCGGCCGGACGACGTATTCGGCTTCGCTCCCTCCGGCGGCGCGGTGATGGCCGTCGCGGCGGCGCTCGCGATCCTCGAACGCGGCGATGCCCGCCCACGCCATGTCCTGGCGACCGGCTGCGACCTGATCGGCGACGGTTTCGCTTTCATCCTGGAGAGGACCACGCAGTGAACGAACACACCACGTCACACGATTGCCACGCTCCGGCGGTGGCGCCCACGACCTTTCGCGTCATCTTCGGCGATACCGACGCAGGCGGGGTCGTCTACCACCCCCGGTATCTGGAGATGGCGGAACGGGGTCGCAACGAGGTCATGCGCGCGGCGGGACTGGACGTCGGAGAGCTGTTCGAGCACCGGCGCCTGAGTCTCGCGCTGCGTTCGGCGGACATGAAGTTCCACCTTCCGGCGCAGTTCGACGACCGCCTCGCCGTCCGGACCGGAGTCGAGCGGCTCGGAGCCGCGAGCTCCCGGTGGATCAGCCGCATCCGGCGCGGCGGGACGCTGGTGTGCACGGTGCGCGCCGAACTCGTGTGCATGGACCGCTTCAGCCGGCGCCCGATCCCCTACCCGGACGACCTGCGGTGCGTGTTCGAGCGGATGCGGTCGAGCACGCCGGCGCGCGGGCGGGAGGTGTCCCGATGAAGCTCCTCGACGGCAAGTCCGCGATCGTCACCGGCAGCTCGCGTGGGATCGGCCGCTCGATCGCTCTCGAATACGCGCGGCAGGGGGCCTGCGTGGTGCTGAACGCCTCCCGCCCCTCCGATGCCCTGGCCGAAACCGCGGAAGCGATCCGGGATCTCGGCGGGCGCTGCGAAACCGTGCCCGGCTCGGTCGCGGAGGGGGCCACCGCCAGGGTTCTGGTACAGCGGGCGGTGGACGCGTTCGGACGGCTGGACATCCTGGTCAACAACGCCGGCGTCGTCCGCGACAAGCCGCTGGTGATGATGAGCGAGAAGGAGTTCGACGAGGTGATCGCCGTCAACCTGCGTGGCGTCTACCAGTGCTCGCGCGAAGCGGCGCGGCAGATGATGAAGCAGCGCCACGGCCGGATCATCTCCATCAGCTCCGTCGCGGCCCTGGCCGGCCGGCCGGGGCAATGCAACTACACCGCGGCGAAGGCCGGGATCGTGGGCTTCACGAAATCGCTCGCGCGAGAGGCGGGCAAGTTCAACGTGCTGGCCAACGCGCTGTTCGTCGGCGTGATCGATACCGAGATGGCCAAGCGCATGCCACCGGCCGCCAACAAGGAGCTCCGGCAGCTCATTCCCCTGCAGAGGGTGGGACGGCCGGAAGAGGTGGCCGGCCCCTGCGTCTTCCTGGGCTCGGACCTGTCGACCTACGTTACCGGCACCACCATCAACGTCAGTGGGGGGAGTTACGTCTGATGATCGATACGCTTGTGGAAGCGCGGGCCTATGCAGGGCAGCGCAAGGACCTCACCCATCGTCTCAAGGAATTGCTGATCGACCGGCTCGACCTCGATCGCGAGGCCGACGAGATCCCGGACGACTGCCTGCTCTTCGGGGTCGGGCTGGGTCTCGACTCGGTGGATGCCCTCGAGATCGTGGTCGCGGTCGAAGGGGAGTTCGGCATCCGCATCGAGGACGACGACATGCAGGAGATCCGCTCCGTCAACTCCATCGTGGACCTGATCCTGTCCCGCCAAAACCGAGAGGAGGACGTGCGATGACCGACTATCGACGCCTGCGTGAGCATGCCGGGCTGGCCGATCTGCAAGGATGGATCCGCATCGATCTCTCGGGTCCGGACGCGGAGGACGCGCTCGACGACGCCGTCGGCTGCAACGTCCGCGACCTCTTCGAGGGGCGCGCCGCGAACACCCTGATCCCGTCGCCGACGGGAGGAGTCGATGCCATCGTGTGGATCATCGCGCTCGAGGACGGCTACCGGATCCTCGGTGAGCCCGCCGACCGCGATGCCATCCGCGCCGCCCTCGACGAGAGCACCACCGGCCGCAACGCGGTACCGCGGGATATCCGGCGCGAGACGTTCGCCCTCGCCCTGATCGGGCCCGAGGCCGAGCGGGTGGCCTGGAAGGCGTTCGGCGACGAGGTGCACTCCATCGCCTTCCTCAACGTCCTGCCGCTCGGCGACCCGGCGGTCCTGGCCGCGCGGATCGGGTATTTCGGAGAGTACGAGCTGCACCTGTTCGGCGACATCGCCCGCAAGCAGGCGGTGATCGACGCGCTCCGGCAGGCCGCGGACGACGATGCCCTGGTGGTCGCGGAGGATGCGCTGCCGGTGATGATGACCGAGATGGGCACCCTCAGCCGCACCCGCGACGTGCCGCCCGACGTCTCCGTCTTCGAGGCCGGGCTCCAGTGGATGATCGACTTCCGCAAGCGGAACCTGCGCGCGGCGGCCGGTCTCGAGCGAAAGAAGCGTTCGGTGCGGCGCAAGTGCGTGCTGATGATCGTCGACGGCGACGCCGCGGCTCTGCGGAACCAGCGGGTGTTCATCGAGGACTGCGACATCGGCTGCGTCCAGTCCGCCTTCCACTCGGAGACCCTCGGCCGCTCCGTCGCCCTTGCGTACCTCGGCGAGGACCTCGCGATGCCGGGGCTGACCTGCGCGGTCGGCTCCGACCGGCGCGCCGGCGAGACCGTCTCCGCGCCGGCCTTCCTGGGCCGCTCCATCCTCGATCGCCTGGGCTGAAGGGATCTTCGTGGACGCCGGGACGACACATTCGGGTGCGAGGCTGCGCATGATGGTCAGGCTGATGCTGATCAGTCTCTTCGCGATGCTGGCGGCGATCTTCACGCTGTACTTCGCGCCGCTCGGCGTGGCGCCGCTCATCGCCGCCTCGCTCTACGCCGGTTTGTGGGCGTACGAGTGGCGGCTCGGAGTGGCCTCTCCAATCACCCGGGTCATGGCCGTGTTCTATCTGTTCGTCGCGTTCGCCCTCTACCGTGACGATGACCCGTCCTGGATGGCCTGGCTCTCCCCGGCGGTCTACTGGACCCTGGCCGCGCTGATCCTCGCACTGCTGCTGGCGGGCCGGCCGTTCACCGCCACCTATGCGGGAGACGCCGGCTTCCCGCCCCTGCACCGTGCGACCTCGCTGGTGTGGGGAGGGTTGCATCTCGCGGCGGGTCTTGCCGCCCTGACCCTGATCCCGGGCCCGGGCTTTTTCTACGTTCCGCTGGGCCTGATGACGCTGGGGGTGGTCGTCACGATATGGCTGCACTTCGTCTCGATGGGGCCGGCCTGCGGGCGCCGCCCCCGTTTCGATCTCGAGGGCTACTCGTTCCGCGAAGCGACGAGCCGAGGCGATCGCGAGACCTTCGACAACCTCGTCGCCGAGGCTTACCGGGCGGATCTGCAGCGCGCGCTCGGCATGCGCCGCCGGATCGACACCGCGGCGATCGTCCGTGAACACCGGGCCATCAGCGGCGTCCGGCGGAACGAATTCCTGCCGTTTCTGGCATTCGCCGGCGATCGTCCGATCGGCGGAATCTGCATCTTCTTCGACCACAGGCAACGCGGCCTGCCCATCGAAGAAATCACGCGTCTCGACCTGAGCGCCTGGCGGCGCATGGGTCCCGTCGCCGAGATCGGTCGTCTGGGCGTGCTCCGGGGCTACCGCATCAGTCCGGTGCTCCTGAGGGGGCTCTTCAAGTGCGTCATCGAGGCCGCCGCCGAGAGGCGTATCCACTTCGTCTTCAATGACGCCTTCGATTTCCAGGCGAGTATGTACGAGAAACTCGGCTTCAGGATGCTTCGCGACCACTCCCGTGTGTCGCCCGCCGAGCACTCGACCGGCTACGGGATCAAGGTCCTGCCGATGGTGATCAACCTGGCCGCCATCGCGCGCATGGACGCGCCGAGCGGCATCGCCACCGACATGGAGCGCATCCTGAACCCCTACGTGATGGAGCGCTACTTCAAGCACCTCGTCGTCCGGGAGATGGCGGGCGGTTTCCCATGCGCGAAGCGCATTCCGGAGGCAATCGAAAATGCGAAAGCCTGAAGGCCGAGTCATCTTCCGCTCGTTCCTGGGAACCTGGGTGGCGGCGGCGGTCCTGGCGACGGGGTACGGTCTCCTGGCGTCCGGCTGCACGCCCGTCACGCCGGTGGCCGCGCCCGTCGCCCCGGTCGGGGAGATCGACAGCCTGGAGAAGGCCGAGCAGGCGTGGCGGGCGGAGACGATCGCCGAGCACGAACCGATCTGGGAGGAGGAGAGCGGTCCTGGCGGCGACCCGTTCGTGGCCGGACTGGCCGCATACCGTCTCGCGTCCGCGACTTCCGATCCGGCATGGTCGAGTCAGGCCATCGACGCCTTCGACACGGTGCTCGAAGCCAATCCCGGCTTCGCCCTCGCCCGTGCGTGGCGGGGCTCCGCCCACGCGCTGATGGCCCGCGACTACCCCGTCCAGGGGCTGTGGCAGATCATTCCGGGACCCGGCTTCGTCCGGCTCTACCACGTGAAGGCGGCGTTCTCCGATCTGGACTCGGCAGTCGGCGCCGCGCCGGACGATCCGATCATCCGGCTCATCCGCGGCTCCACCCGTCTCGGGATGCCGTCGATCTTCGGTGGCGGCGACGAGGGGCTCGCGGACTTCGAAAGGCTGCGTGCGTGGATCCGCGACCCGGACGGCAATCCCGGCTTCTCGGACGTCCTGCGCTCGCGGAGTTGGCGTGAGAGGTACTTCCTCTCGCGGGCCCGGGCGATGGGCGGGATCGGACGGACCGAGGACGCGGCCCGGTCCTGGAAGCAGCTCTCCGAAACGACCGCGAACCCCACCCTCCAGGAGCTGGCGAAATGGCATCGGATCTCGCTCGGCGCGTCGCAATAACCGGCGCGGGCGCCATCGGGTCGTTCGGGATCGGCACCGGGGCGCTGTGGGACGCCGGCGGCGCCGGTGAGAGGACGTTCGCTCCGTGCACACGCTACCGGGGCAAGCTGCCGAGTGCCGAGGCGGTGATGCCGGACCTGCGGCGGATGCTGCATACCGGCCGGATCGGGAGGATGTCGCTGGTGTCGCAGTTCGCGATCGCGGCGGTGCACCTGGCGCTGACCCAGGCGCGGCTTCCCACCGGCAAGGGGGCGGCCGGTCGTGTGATCGGCATCGTCTACGGCACCTCGCACGGCCCCGCCGCGACCACCCAGGAGATCTACGACGACCTGATCGACCGTGGCGCTGAAGCGGTGAAGCCGCGGGCCTTCCAGGAATCCGTCTTCAATGCTCCCGCGAGCCTGGCGAGCATCCAGTTCGGACTGAAGGGTCCGATCCAGGTCCTGGCCGCGAGCGTCTGCGCTCCGGTAGTGCTCCAGCAGGCGCAGATGCTGCTCGCGCACTCCGGCGTCGATGCGGTGATCGCGCTCTGTGCCGACGAGCTGTGCGAGGCCGTTCAGTCCGCGCTGCGCATTCTGCGATGGCATCGGCCCCCGGCAGGAGCGGACGAACCGCCGTCGTCCCGCCCCCGCCGGGGAGCGGTTTCCTCGGAGGGGGCCGCTGCATTGCTGCTCGAGCGTGCGGACGACGCCTTGGCCCGGGGTGCGTCCACGCTGGCCGAGATGGCCGGCGCCACCACGACCAACGACGCCTGGAAGCTGGTTCGGCCCGCACCCGACGCGCGCGGATTGATCGCCGCGATACACGGGTGTTTCGCCGACGCCGAGGCGGCTCCGGCCGACGTGGACGTCATCCTCTCGGCGTTCTCCCACAACGACGTCGACGATCGGGTGCAGGCGGTGGCGGTCCGGTCGGTGTTCGGCGGCGCACCGCCGCCGGTGGCGTCGATGACGAACGACATCGGCCATGCGATGGGAGCTGCGGGAATGTTCGACGTCACGCTGGCGGTGGAGATGGTGCACCGGGGTCGCGCTCCCGCCTCCATGGACGGGACCGGGGCACTCGGCCGCGGAACCGGGTCGATCCTGTGCACCGGCGTCGGCCTGAACGGCATGTTCGGCGCGACCCTGATCAGGAGCCCGGCATGGTGAAGACGGCGCCGAGGTTCCCGGGGCAGGGTCCCCGGCCGACGGGAACGAGCCGCGGGCCGGCGGTTCCGGGAGCCCCGTCTCCTTGCGCGCCGCTCCGCGCCGTCGAAGCGGTTGCGGCGGCCCGGCGCGAGGAGGACCACCGATGATCCCCCGGATGCATTCTCGCGACGCGCTGGTGACCGGGGTGGGGGTGGTCAACGCGATCGCGAACGATTTCGAGTCGTTCGTCGAGGCCATGCGCGCGGGCCGCCGCGGGCAGCGGACGATTACCGGCTTCGACGCCAGCGGCCTGCGCAACCCGCGCGCCTGCGAGGCGACGCACTTCGATCCGGGTCCGGTCTACGAACACCGGGATCGGAGGAAGATGGACCGCAGCTCCGAGCTCGTCCTGGCCGCCTTCGACCAGGCGGTCGCCATGGCGCGGATCGATCTCCGCGGGGTGGAGCCCATGAGAGGCGCGGTGGCCATGGGCTCCACCCTGGGCGGTGCGGTGACCGGATTCCAGTACTACCGCGCCGCCCGGGAAGGCCGTCGCCGCCCATCCCGCTTGCGGGATCACTCGATGCACGCGCCGGGCTATCGCATGTGCATCGAATCCGGCTTTCTCGGACCCAACCTGGTGTTCTCGACCGCGTGCACGTCATCGAACCTCGCACTGGCCGCCGCCCTCGACCTGGTGCGTTCGGACAAGGCGGACGTCGTCATCGCCGGTGGCTTCGACCCTCTGTCCCCGATCTCCTGCGCGGGTTTCAGCGTGATGCGCAACGTCACCCCCGGCATCTGCCGCCCGTTCGATCGGAACCGCGATGGCCTCGTCCTCGGCGAAGGGAGTGCGGTGCTGGTCGTGGAGGCCGACGACTTCGCGGCCCGCCGCGGCGCACGGCCGCTTGCGGCGGTCCGCGGCTACGGGCTCGTCTCCGACGCCCGCAGCATGACCGCGCCGGACCCCACCGCGGCGGGACCGGCCGCCAGCATGAGGCAGGCGCTCGACATGGCCGGCGTGGCCCCGGCCGGGGTGGATCTGGTCTGCGCCCACGGCACCGGCACGCTGCTCAATGACCGGACCGAGGCGAAGGCGTTGCGCACCGTGTTCGGCTCGCGCGGCGGAGAGATTCCGTGCACGTCGATCAAGTCGATGCTCGGGCACACCCTGGGCGCGGCGGGAGCGATGAACGCGGCCGCCGCGCTCGCGGCCGGGCGGGGCGGCTACGTTCCCCCGACCATCCACTTCGAGGAGCCGGACCCGCGCGATCCGGTCGCCTGCTCCGCCGGGGCGCGTCCCGGGACTCCGAAGCACGTGCTCTCGAATACGCTCGGCTTCGGGGGATCGAATTGCAGTGTCGTCATGGAGCTGGCCGGCGATTCCGGGGCGTGCGGACGAGTTCGCCCCACTCTTGCGTGAGCACAGATTCGAAAAGGAGTAGACTGCATGACTGCAATCAGCACGGGCCGGTACGACATCGAGGCCATCAAGCGGCGCCTGCCGCATCGCTATCCCTTCCTGATGCTGGATCGGATCGAAGAGAGCGGACCGGGATACGCGATCGGGGTCAAGAACGTCACCGCCAACGAGCCCTGCTTCCAGGGACATTTCCCGCAACGCTCGGTAATGCCCGGGGCCCTCATTGCCGAGGCTCTGATGCAGACCTCGGCGTTCGTGGGCCGAACCGCCGAGCCGGGCGGTACGGGGAGTGGTACGGGGGGCGCCACGACAGCCGTCGACGGCGGCAGGACCGACCAGCAGCTCTTCTGCGTCGGCTTGAATCTGAGGTTCCGCCAGCCGGTGGTGCCCGGGGACTGCCTGCGCATGGATCTCCGGTTCGTCCGGATGACGGGGGACATGCTGCGTTTCAAGGCGGCCGCGCGGACCGCGGCCGGGGTCGTGGCGTCCGGGGATCTGAGCCTTGCCATCGTAACAACGAAGGAGGACGAGACATGAAGCCCATCCATATCGGCACGTACCTGTTCGCCGCCGCACTTTCGCTGGCCGGCGCCTCGCTTGCCCTCGCCGTGGCTCCGGCCGCGCACGCGGCGGAAGCCGAACCGGCCGGTGAGGTGCCGCCGGAATTCACCGCCCTGCGCGAGCAGGGAATCGCATTGCACGACCGGGCGGCCGATGGCGACGAGGGCGCGGCCGGGAAGGCAGTCGAGCAGCTCGAACGCTACCTCGAGCGATTCTCGCAAGACGGAGAGGCCCGGGCGTATCTGGGCAGCGCCTACGCGATGATGGCGCGCGACGCCTCCAGTGTCGCGAACAAGACGCGCTACGCCAACCGCGGCCTGCGCCATCTGGATCGCGCACTGGACGCAGCTCCCCGGAACTTCACCGTGCGCGTGATCCGCGCCAACGTGAATGCCAGCATGCCGAAGATGTTCGGCCGGGACGATGCGGCGCGCGAGGACATGCTGGCGCTCGACGCGATCTACCGGGAAGCGCCATCGTCGAGGATGGCCGGCTCGATGGTCGGGATCTACGAAGCGCTGCAACGCCGCGCCCCGGACGCCGGCCCGTGGGCCGAACGCCTCGACGAGGCCCGCGCGCTTTCCGCAGGCCAGTGACGCCGATGGCCATCATCTCCCTCCGATCGGTGTCCAAGTCGTATCCGTCGGCCGATACCCGGCTGCGGGTGCTGCGCGAGATCGACCTCGATATCGAGGCCGGCGAGTTCGTGGTGGCGGCCGGCCCGTCCGGGAGCGGCAAGAGCACGCTGCTCAACCTCATCGGGGGTCTCGACCATCCCGATACGGGGACCGTCCGCATCGACGGCGTGAACCTCGGCGATCACGACGATCGGACGCTCGCGGGCCTCAGGAACGAGAAGCTCGGCTTCGTATTCCAGTCCTTCCACCTCATCCCGGTCCTGACCGCGGTGGAGAACGTGGCATGGCCGCTCTTCCTCAAGGGGGTGGACCGTCGCCGGCGTGTGGCCCGGTCCAGGGAGCTGCTGGAGCGGGTCGGGCTCGCCGAGCACATGCACCGTACCCCGGGCCGGCTCTCCGGCGGACAGCGCCAGCGGGTGGCCATCGCCCGCGCTCTCGCCTGCGGTCCCATGATCGTCCTGGCCGACGAGCCGACGGGAAACCTGGACCGGGGCACCGCCCTGGAAATCATGGAGCTCTTCGCATCGCTGAACCGCGACGGCGGCGTCACCTTCGTGCTCTCCACCCATGATCCGAAGGTCGTGGCCTACGCCGGCCGGAGCCTGTACCTGACGGACGGCGCGATCGGCGACGCTCCCGCGAAGACGATGCCCCACGAGGACGCCGCCAATGCTTGATCTCGTCTCCCTGTCCGTACGGAACATCTTCCGCAACGCGCGCCGGACCGCCATCACGGTGTTCTCGATCGTCGTGGGGTTTGCCGCCATGGCCTGTTTCGGGGGCTTCATCGAGTTCTCCTTCGAAGGATTGCGGGAGAACACCATCCGCACCCAGCTCGGCCATCTCCAGATCTACGCGCGCGGGTACTGGGAGAGACGGGTGTCGGACCTGGAATCCGTCCTGATCGACGACCCGGACGAGGTGATGGAACGCATCGCCGAGCTGCCGGGGGTCGCCGCGGTGACGCCTCGCCTGTCCTTCTCCGGACTCGGCAGCACCGGCAACGCGGCGGTGAACGTGTCCGTGGTCGGCGTGGACCCGAAGGGCGAGGAAGATTTCGCGGACTTCGAGGTTCTGGTGGCAGGGTACCCCCTGGAGCCGGGAGAACCCGAGGCCGGGCTGATCGGTGAGGAGCTGCGCAATGGCTTGGGGGCCGAGATCGGCGACTGGGTGACGGTGCTGACCAGCTCGTTCGACGGCGTCATCAACGCGGTCGACTTCCAGGTCGCCGGCGTGGTGCGGACGGGCTCCAAGGAATTCGACAGCGTGTTCGTCAAGGTGCCGATCGAGCTGGCGCAACGCGCGATGGAGACCGGGCAGGTGGAGCGGATCGTCGTCCTGCTCGAGAACACCGAGGACCTGCCGCGAATACAGCCCCGGATCGAGGAGATCCTGTCGACATTCGATCGACGTTTCGAGACCCGCCGCTGGGACGAGCTGGCCGGGTTCTACGACGCGGTGGTTGCTCTCTATACGGGAATATTCACGGTGTTCGCGGGGATCGTGGGGGTGGTGGTGATGTTCTCGGTCGCCAACACCATGACCATGGCGGTGTTCGAGCGCACCGGGGAGATCGGAGCCCTGCGGGCGATCGGCGCGCGCCGCTCCACCCTGGTCGCGATGTTCCTGACCGAGGGAGCCGGGGTCGGCCTGCTCGGCGCCGGCCTCGGGGTGGCGGTGTCGTGGCTGATCGCCGGCGCGGTGGAGATGGTGGGGGGCATCCAGATGCCGCCGCCTCCCGGCATGACCCAGGGGTTCCAGGCCTACTTCAAACTCACCGGGGGAGTACTGCTCGATGCGCTTGCGGTCACCATGGCCGCGACCCTGGTGTCCTCGGTCTACCCCGCCTTCGCGGCGTCGCGGATCCGGATTGTGGAGGCACTGCAACAATGACGACACGTTCGACAATGACGACACGTTCGACCACCGGCGGGCGCGGCGCCGCGGCCGGCATCTGTCTCTCCATGGTGGCCGCCCTGGCCTTGGCCTCGGCTCCGGTTCCGGCGCAGGAGGCGACCCTTCTGGAGCAGGTCGATGCGGTGCGGGCGCCGGACAGCGCCTTCACCTTCAAGGTCGCGGTCACCGCACCGGACGGTGACGAGCTCAAGCTGTCGGTACGCGTGGCCGATCGGCTCAGGAGCCTCATCCGCTATCTCGAGCCCCCGCGCAGCGCCGGACGTTCGCTCCTGTTCATCGAGCACAACATGTGGGTGTACGTGCCCGGTACCCGCCAGGTCCTGAGGATCTCACCGCGGCAGCGGATGCTGGGCGGAGTGGCGAGCGCCGACGTCGCCCGCATGGTCTATTCGGTCGACTACGCCCTCGACGCCGTCGAGGAGCTGGCGGAGGAGGGCGGGGAACGGCGCCGCCTCCTCACCCTCTCCCGCCGCTCGAAGGGTGCGGCCTACGCACGGATCGCTCTGGTCGCGGCCGGGGAGGATGCGCGCCCGCTCCAGGCGTCCTTCTCCGCATCCTCCGACCGCCGCCAGCTCAAGACCATGTATTTCGAGGGCTACCGCGAGGTGCTGGGCCGGTCGCGCCCGACCGTCCTGCGGCTGATCGACCATCTGAACGGCGACGAGGAGACCGTTCTCGAATACTCGGACTTCACCCTCGAGAACACGCCCGACACCTGGTTTCAGCCGACCTATCTCAAGCGCCTGAGATGATGCGTCGCGCCCGCGCCCTGCCCGTTGTCGCAGCGCTGGCCGCCGCGCCGGCGCTCGTGGTCGAGGCCGCCCCGTGGGCGTGGTCGGTGAACGGACTGGCGGACATCCGGGCACACGGCAACGAGGGCAACACGACACGGCTCGTACCGGATCCGGAGCGGATCGGGCTCGATACCGGTTTCCTCTCGGTCACCACCGTGGCCGGGCTGGAGGCGTGGAGGGGGCCGGTGACGATTGCCGGCTCCGGTCGCCTGTACGCCCGCACCGCCCCGGACGAGGGAGAACGCGGCGCGCGGCTCCACGCGGACGAGCTCTACGCCGAATACGCGGTCACCCCGGAGCACTTCCTGTACGCCGGGCGGCGCCACATCGTCCACGGTCGATCCCTGGGAGTGAAACCCCTGGACGTGGCTGTCGATCCCCGCGACCTCGACCGGTCCAAGGACACGAACCGGCAACGCAGCGAGGTCGAGGGACAGGACCTGCTCGGCTTCGAATCCCTGCTCGGAGACCGGTTCACGCTGGCCGGGTACTGGACGCCGGGGGAGCGCGCCCTGCTGGCCGGAACGTTCACGCTGCCGGAGTGGAAGTCCGATCTCACCGCTCTCGTGTTCGACGATGAACGCCCCGGCGCAGGGCTGTCCTTCTCGCGCACCGTCGGCGACGCGGTGCTCGTCTACGCGGACACCGCGGTCCGCCGGGGCCGGGACCGGATGGTCATGCGGGCCGATCGGGAGCCGGGCGCCGCTCCAGGCGCGTTCCTCGTCGAGGAGGGCCACGGCTCCCGGCTCTTCGCGCAGGCGGGCGTCGGCGCCGGCTATACGGCCGACTCCGGAGCCACCTACAACCTCGAGTACCACTTCGACGCCAACGGCTACTCCACCGGCGAATGGGACGAGATCACCGATCTCGTCGCCGAGAACGATGCGGCTCGCGAAGGAGGACGGTTCGGGGAGCTTCCTACCGGCAACCTCCTCCGGATGAGCGCACGGCTCGGCCAATTCACCCTGAGGCGGCACTACGGCTTCTTCAGAGCGGAGCATCCCGGCCTGTTCGGCCGCGATCTCGTGGCGGTAACGACCGTCTTCCACAATCTGGCCGATCACAGCGGGAGCATGGGTCTGCGCCTGGAATACGGGGTGGATTCGAATCTGCTGCTCGGCGTCGAGGGGCGCCGTCTGTACGGCGGGGACCTCGACGAGTTCGGGCTGCGCACCGCGAGGACGTCCGGCTCCGTGTACGTCACCGTCCACTTCTGAGCGGCGTGGCAGGCCCGCGCGACGGGAGCGCGGCGGGCTACCGCCTGAGCAGCACGTAGAGCGCGCCGGTGCCGCCGTCGGGCGGCGTCGCGGAGCAGAACGCGAGCACCTCGGAGCGGGTGCGCAGCCATCGATCGACGTGCGCCTTCATGATCGGCAGGCCATTCCTGGAACCGAATCCCTTGCCGTGGACGATGCGCACGCAACGCCGCCCGCGGCGGCGGGAGTCCGCGAGGAAGCGGTCGATGGCCGCGCCGGCGTCAGTCACGGTCCGCCCGTGCAGATCGAGGTCCGCTTCGACCTCGAAGCGGCCGCGCCGCAGCCGCTCCAACTCGCGCCGCCGGACTCCCCCGCGGGCGAAGCTCAGGACATCGCCCGGCCCGACGTCCGAGGCCCACTCCGACGCGACAGGCTCCCGGGAGCCGTCCGACCGATCGCTCCGCGCCCGATCCCGGGTACGCAGCCTTCTCCCGGTCCGCTCCTGGGGAGTGCGATCGTCCTTTCGCACCGATGGCGGATTCGACCATGTCGTGGTCCGCTCCGGGGGAGCGCGATCGTCCTCCAGGCGCCGCACGTCACCGGTGGCCCGGCGGAAGAGCGCCCGATCCTCGTCGGTGATGTGGCTGCGTTTCGACATCGTCGCCCGGGAAGTGGCCGACCGGCCGTATCGACGTACCGCCGTCCGGCCGACTTTTACAGAATCGAGCCGCCGTTGTCAGTCCGGGGCCGTGGACGATGGCTGCGTGGTCGTGTCCCCGGCACGCCGGCGTACCGATCACGGCGGATGATCGGCCGCCGGCGACACCCGCCGCCCGGCATGGGTGCGCACGATGCCCGATCGACTTGAATCGGGCTTGTCTGGCCAATTCGATATGGCTAACATGGCCATATCCAATCGGGAACAAATCTGATGATCCGGGCGACGATTTCCGAAGTGAAGGACGGCATGAGCGCCTATCTTCGCCGAGTCAAATCGGGAGAATCGGTGCTGGTGATGGAACGCAGAACCCCCATCGCGCGCATCGTCCCGGTGGGACTCGACACGGAGGATGGGAAGGAGGCGGACCAAGTGGACAAGGAAGCGAAACTTGCACGACTGGAGCGGGCGGGCATCGTGGTCCGTCGCGGCTCGGGGAGTCCCCTGGACATGCTGGGGCAGCCCCTGCGCTCGGGCGTCGGGGTTCTGGAAGCCCTCCTCGACGAGCGCCTGGAAGGCTCTCGTGAAGGCTACCGGTGAACTTCTGGGATACCTCCGCCCTCGTGGCCCTCGGTGTCGACGAACCGCACCGGCAGCTCGCGTTGCGCATTCTCGAAGCGGACGACCTGATGGCGGTGTGGTGGGGCGCCCCGATCGAGTACGTCGCCGCCCTCTCGAGGCGGGAACGTGACGGAAGCCTGACGGCGGACGAGGTCTCGGAGCATCTCGTTCGTCTCCAGGCGTTGTCGCGGGTGTGGTACGAGGTGCAGCCGGGCCGGCGGATCAAGGCATTGGCGCAGCGGCTGCTCCGCGTGCATCCGCTGAGGGCCGCGGACAGCCTCCAGCTCGCAGCCGCGCTTGCCGTTGCCGAGGAGGATCCTTCGAGCGTCGGCTTCGTCTGTTTCGACGCGCGGCTGAATCAGGCCGCGTCGCGCGAGGGATTCGCGATCCACACATCGTAGCCCGCGGCATCCGAACGCCGTCCAGCCGTTGCGCACCCGGGGAAACCCGGTGCGGTCAGGAGGCCAGGACCGTCGCGCGCCTTCCGGTGCTCTTCGATCGTCGTGCCTGCATCCGTTTCACGACGACCGGCAGTCGTGCCGCGAGCAGGACGGTGAGGATGCCGGCGTAGACGAGCGGCTCGCGGAGGTCGGCCTTCACGAGCCACAGATAGTGCACCACCCCGCAGATCCCGGCCGCGTAGACGAGGCGATGCAGCCTGCGCCACCACAGCGGTCCGAGCCGGCGCACCATCGCGTTCGTCGACGTCGCGGCCAGCGGCACGAGCATCAGGAAGGCCGTGAAGCCGGCGGTGATGTACAGGCGATCCGCGACGTCTTCGACGATGTACGCGAGGTCGAGCGAGGCGTCGAGCAACGCGTAGGTCGCGAAGTGGAGCATCAGGTAGAAGAACGCGAACAGGCCGAGCATCCGGCGCAGCCGGGTGAGCCACACCCGGCCCGTCAGGTGGCGCAGCGGCGTGATCGCGAGCGTTGCGAGCAGCAGGCGCAGGGTCCATTCACCCGTGGTGTGGGTGATGGCCTCGACCGGGTTCGCGCCGAGCCCGCCCGTGAACCCGGCGACGACCAGCGCCGTGAACGGGGCGAGGGCCGCCGCGAACAGTCCGGCCTTGATGACGGTGAGCCGCTTCTCCTGGTTCATTCGATGTCGCTGCCCGGTGCGTCTCGTCGGGAATCCGCGGATCAGTAGTTCGACTTGAGATCCATCCCCGCGTAGAGGCCGGCGACCTGTTCCGCATAGCCGTTGAACATCAGCGTGTCGCGCTTGAACAGATCGCCGATGCGCCGCTCGCGCCGCTGGCTCCACCGGGGGTGGGAGACGTCCGGGTTCACGTTCGAGTAGAACCCGTACTCGCGCGGGGCGGCCCGGTTCCAACTCGTCGGGGGCTGCTGCTCGGTGAACTCGATCGCCGCGATCGACTTGATGCTCTTGAAGCCGTACTTCCAGGGGACGACGAGGCGGATCGGGGCGCCGTTCTGGTTGGGCAGCACCTCGCCGTAGAGTCCCACGGCGAGCAGCGTCAGCGGGTGCATCGCCTCGTCGATCCGCAGCCCCTCGACATAGGGCCAGTCGAGGACCGGCCGGTACTGGCCGCGCATCTCCTCGGGGCGGAAGACGGTCCGGAACGCGACGTACTTCGCCTTCGAGGTCGGGGCGAACCGCCGCAGCACGTCCGCCAGGGGAATCCCGACCCACGGAACCACCATCGACCACGCCTCCACGCAACGCAGGCGATAGACGCGCTCCTCGAGACGATGGGGCTTCACGATGTCCTCGTAGTCGTATTCGCCCGGTTTCTCGCACTCTCCGAGTACCTTGACCTTCCAGGGCTGCGGGGTGAAATCGCCCGCGTAGCGCGAAGGGTCGCGCTTGTCCGTCCCGAACTCGTAGAAGTTGTTGTAGCTCGTGACGTCGGAGTAGGGGGTCGGTTCGTCATCGACCCGCCAGGCACTCTCGACAACGCCTTCGAGTTTCGGCCCCTTGGCGTCCGGGTCGGCGGCAAGCGCCACCGCGGTGCGCGACCCTGGAAGCGAGAGGATGCCGCCGAGCATCGCCGCGGTGGCGAGGCCCGCGGAATCGCGCATGAACCGCCTCCGCTCGCGGAAGATCGACCGAGGCGTGATCTCCGACGGCTGAATGTCGTTCGGGCGTTTGATCAGCATGTCACACTCCGCGCGTCCCGGATTGTCTCCCCGGCACACCGCACCCGACGCGATGGGTGCATGCGCCACCGTGATGGAATGCCAGTATGGACGGGGAATTTCACGAAAGGGTCACACGTTCGTTGCGAATCCGGACCGGGCGTCTTCCGCCCGCGTACCTCGATCAACCCGCCCACCTCCGCGCGTTCCCGAACATCCGCAGCCACGGCCCGTGTTCGCCCCAGTGCGGGGGATGCCACGAGTGCTGTACGGTGCGGATGGTGCGCTCCGGGTGCGGCATCATGATCGTCACCCGCCCGTCCGGCGTGGTGGCTCCGGCCACCCCCGCGTGCGAGCCGTTCGGATTGGCCGGATAGCGTCTGGCCGGACCGCCGTCCGGGGCGACGTACCGGAGGCAGACGAGCCGGTCGCGGGTCGCGCGCTCGAAGGCGTCGCCGTCGAAGACCGCCCGGCCTTCTCCGTGGGCCACCACCGTAGGAAGCTCCGATCCTTCCATCCCCGCGAGGAAGATCGACGGGGATTCGGCGACCCGGGTCATCACCAGCCGTGCCTCGAACTGCTCGGAGCGGTTGCGCACGAAGCGGGGCCACGCGTCGGCGCCCGGGACGAGGTCGCGCAGGCGCTCCAGCATCTGGCATCCGTTGCACACGCCCAGGGTGAACGTTTCTTCCCGCTCGAAGAACGCCTCGAACTCGTCGCGACAACGGGAGTTGAACCGGATCGAATGCGCCCATCCTCCGCCGGCTCCGAGCACGTCGCCGAACGAGAAGCCGCCGCAGGCGGCGAGGCCGACAAAGCGCACGAGCGAGACGCGCCCGCTCGCCACGTCGCTCATGTGCACGTCGAAGGCGTCGAAGCCGGCCGCATCGAACGACGCAGCCATCTCGACGTGCCCGTTCACACCCTGTTCGCGCAGGATCGCGACCCGGGGGCGGGCGCGCGCGACGGGGGCGGCACGGCGGCCGGCATCGACATCGGAGCCGGCGCCCAAGTCGGGGTCGGAGTCGGGGTCGCCCGGGGGGGCCGGCGCATCCATGTCGAACGTCGTCCGGCACCACAGTCCGCGTTCGTTCCCGTCGGCGATGCGCGCGTATTCCTCGTCGGCGCAGCACGGGTCGTCGCGCAGGCGCCGCATGTGGTACGAGGTCTCCGACCATGTCCGGTGCAACGCGGTGCGGGACGCTTCGTACAAGGGACGGCCGCGGACCCGGAACCGGACACCGTCGCCCGGCTCGACCCGCCCGATTCGATGGACCCACCGCCCAATGGCCGGCTCGGAGTCGAAGACGGCGCGTACCGCGCCGAGGTCGGCGTCGCGGATTTGCAGCACCGCGCCGGGTTCCTCGCAGAAGAGGGCCCCGATCGGATCGGGGCCGAGCGCGTCGATGTCGACGTCGAACCCCGCGCGGCCCGCGAACGCCATCTCCAGCACGCATGCGGCGAGACCGCCGTCGGAGCGATCGTGGTACGCCACTGCCAACCCTGCGCGCCGCAGGCGCGACAGCGCGCGGAACAACGCCGGAAGCGCTTCGGGGCGATCGAGATCGGGGGGGGCGGCACCGAGGCGCTGGTGCGAGAGCGCGAGCGCGGAGCCGCCCAGGCGGTTCGCGCCGAATCCCAGATCGACCAGCAGCAGCGACGACTCGCCGATGTCCGTGCGCAGCATCGGCACCAGGGTGAGGCGCGTGTCCTCGACCGGTGCGAACGCCGAGATGACGAGCGAGAGGGGCGAGACGACCTTGCGGACTCCCGAGTCGTCGCGCCAGGTGGTGCGCATGGACAGCGAGTCCTTGCCCACCGGAATCGAGACTCCGAGCGCGGGACACAGCTCCATCGCCACTGCCTCCACCGCGTCGAACAGGTCCGCGTCCTCGCCGGGCTCGCCGCAGGCGGCCATCCAGTTCGCCGACAGCACCACCCGATCGAGGCTCGCGATGTCGGCCGCGGCGATGTTCGTGAGCGCCTCCGCCACCGCCATCCGCGCCGCCGCGCGCGCATCGAGCAACGCGAGCGGGGCGCGCTCTCCCATTGCGGTCGCTTCGCCGGTGTACGCATGGAAGCCGCTCAACGTGATCGCGCAGTCGGCGACGGGCACCTGCCAGGGACCCACCATCTGATCGCGGGCGACGAGTCCGCCGACGGTGCGGTCGCCGATGGTCACCAGGAACGACTTGTCGGCCACCGCGGGCATGCGCAGCACCCGCTCCAGGGCCGGGCCGACGTCGATCCGGCTCGTGTCGAACGTCCCGTGGGCGGTGGGCAGGCGGACCACGTTTCGCCGCATTCGAGGAAGATCGCCAAGCAGGGCCGACATCGGCATGGAGACGGGAGAGGAATCGAACCTGGCGTCGTGCGCCTCCAGGTGCCGGCGCCGCGTCGCCTCTCCGAGCTCCGCCCACGGACAGCGCTCGCGCTCGCACAGCGTGGCGAACTCGGCAATGCGCCCGGCGTCGATGGCGAGGACGTAGCGTTCCTGGGACTCGTTGCACCAGATCTCGAGCGGCGACATTCCAGGATCGTCGCAGGGGATGGCACGCAGCTCGATCCGGCCGCCCCGTCCGGCCCCGTCGACCAGCTCGGGAAGCGCGTTGGACAGCCCGCCGGCGCCGACGTCGTGAATGGAGAGGATCGGGTTGTCGGCGCCGAGTTGCCAGCACCTGTCGATGACCTCCTGGCAGCGGCGCTGCATCTCCGGGTTCTCGCGCTGCACGGATGCGAAATCGAGCGCTTCCTCGCCGCTCCCCGACGCGCTCGACGACGCGGCGCCGCCACCGAGGCCGATGAGCATCGCCGGTCCGCCGAGCACCACGAGGCGGGCGCCCGGCGCAACGGCGCTCTTGTGAACCTGGTCCGCCCGGATGTTGCCGACCCCTCCCGCAATCATGACGGGCTTGTGGTAGCCGTACGCCCGCGCCCGAACTCCGCCCCGCGCACGACCGCCATCCCCGTCGGCAGTCTCCGGCGCCGGCGCGCCGCCGCGCTCTCCGCTCCCGTCTTCGAGCCTCGCGACGTCGATTTCCAGGGTCCGGAAGTATCCGCCCAGGGCCGGGCGTCCGAACTCGTTGTTGAAGGCGGCGGCGCCGATGGGGCCGTCGAGCATGATCTCGAGCGGGGATGCGATGTGCGACGGGCGGCCGCAGTCGTGTTCCCAGGGCTGGACGAAGCCCGGGATGCGCAGGTTCGAGACGGAGAAGCCGGTGACGCCCGCCTTGCTGCGGGCACCGCGTCCCGTTGCCGCCTCGTCCCGGATCTCGCCGCCGGAGCCGGTTGCCGCGCCCGGGAAGGGCGAGATCGCGGTCGGGTGGTTGTGGGTTTCCACCTTCATCAGGATCTCCACCCGCCCGGGCACCGCCGAATACCGTCCGGTGATCCGTTCCGGAACGAACCAGCTCCCTGCATGTCCGCCGGTCACGGCCGCATTGTCGCGGTATGCGGACAGCACCTCGCCCGGGCTGCACGCCTGCGTGTGGCGGATCATGTCGAACAGCGACCGTTCGTGCGCCACCCCGTCGATCGTCCAGGACGCATTGAAGATCTTGTGGCGGCAGTGCTCGGAGTTCACCTGCGCGAACATCATCAGCTCCGCATCGGTCGGATCTCGTGCGAGATCGCCGAAGCCGGCGCGAAGGCATTCGATCTCCGCGGGCCCCAGGGCGAGGCCGAGCGAGGCGTTCGCGCCCTCCAGGGCGGTGCGCGGGTCGGCGCCGAGCCTGATCGTGGAGTGCGAAGGCGGTGTTCCGTCGAGGAACATCGCCTCGATTCCGGCGCCCGGGACGGCTTCGTTCGCGAAGAACGTGCGCGCCGGGAACGCGCTCTGCGTCATGCGGTCGTGCAGCAGTCCCGAATCGGCGAGGATTCCCGACGCGTCGGGGGAATCGCGGCCGGCCTGCGCGATCGTCCATGCAATGCCGCGCTCGATGCGCAGGACGTCCGCGAGGCCGCAGTGGCGGGCGATGTCGGTGGCCTTGCTCGACCAGGGCGAGATCGTCCCCGGCCGCGGGGTCACGACGATGGCGGCGCTCCGCGGCGCGCACGCCTGCTCCGGCCCGAGGAGCGAGGCCTCCAGGAGGTGCTCGAGCCGCTCGACGATCCATGGCGATGTGTTGGCGCTGTGGACGAAGTACATCCAGCGCCCATCGAGATCGACGACCGAAGGCACGCCCGCCCGGACCCGTTCCGCCAGGCGCTTGCGCCGGAGTTCCGACAGGGCGCGCCTTCCCCGGAACAGCAGGATGGTCTTGAAGGGAGGGGCCGGAGCATCCATTTGGCGGGCGCGATGATACCCGAACCCGTCCGGCCGACGGTGCGGCGTTCCGGCCGGGGCGCCGGGCGTGCGGATTCGGCGTGGTAGCATCCGGGCAATGAACGGGGGGTCGAGCGATGGCCGACGACAGGATCGAGAAGGACCCGGTGCGGGATCCCGAGCGTCAGGCACCGGAGTCCACGCGCGGCGGCGCCCGTGCCGCTACCGGGAGGGCCGCCGGAAAGGTTGCCAGCAAGGTCGCGAAGAAGACGACGAAGACGAGAACGACGAGGAAGAAGACGACTGCCGCTGCCGGCGGCACGACCGGAAAGATTGCGAGACCGGGGGCGAAGACGGACAAGTCCGCTCCGGCCGGCGCCTCCGCATCCCCATCGAAGACCGCCGCCAGGGCGCCGGCCCCGAAAACCAGGGCCGCCCGCGCCGGGACCGCGACGGCCACCACCGGGACGGCCCGCGGTCCCGAGGCGGCCGCCGCCTCCGGTACCGCGGCGGAACGTGCCGTGGGCACGGGCGTGGCTCCGCCTCATGGTTCCGGACCATCGATCGAAGCGCCACCGCCTCCTGCCCCGATGCACCCCGGCGCCGCCATGGAGTCCGCGCAGGAGCAGGCCGGCGGCCTGGGAAGCCTGCTGGCGCTGTGGGGGCCGTTGATCATCGTCGGATTTCTCGTGCTCGTCTTCCACGGAGAAGGGGAGCGCGAGAGCACCGCGGCGGGTGATCCCGGTGCTCCGGGCCAGGTCGCGATGGACGCGACGCCCGGGACCTCGCACGGAGCGCAAGCCGCCGGCACGATGCGTCCGGCCACCGGAGCTCCGGCCCCGGCACGTCCGTCCGGCATCCCCGGTGGTGTGCCCGTGACTGCCGCGGCATTCGACGACGGATCCGCCATGCGGACCTCGATGGCGGGTCCACCGGTGTTCGCGGGCCGCGAACCGGGTGCCGGGATTCCGGCCGGCGCACCCGGAAGTCTCTATCCATCGCCGCCCGGTCCCTATCGCGACCCGCGATACCGGAGCCTGCCGACCGGCGAGAGCTGGTCGCCCGGCAGTGCCGGCGAATGGGGGTGGTCCGCCGACGGTCGCGCGGGTCCGGGCCGGGACGATGTCGGCGGCGCACCGGTGCAGTGGGTGCGATGCGCGCCGCCCTACTACTGGTGTCCGGCTCCGAGCAGCCCCGCCTGGTAGCGATCCGTCGTTCGCGGCGGCGCCCGGGATCTCCCGCGCGGCCCTGCCGCCACCGTGCCGGGGCAGTGTCCCGGTCTGACTTTGGTCATGGCTGTCAAGCGGGTATTTCCGGGCGTGCGCACTCGTCGAGAGTCAAGCTGGTACACCATCCGTGCCGGGGGTGGTGGATGGCGGGTGGTCAGCGTTCGAGGGCGAGCCGCTCGGCCGCGCCCACGTAGCGCGCCGGGGTGAGCGCGAGGAGCGCGTCCTTCTCCGAGCGCGGGATCGCGAGCGATTCGATGAAGCGCACGAGCGTGTCGCGATCGACCGCGCGTCCGCGCGTCATCTCCTTCAGCCGCTCGTAGGGATTCTCGACCCCGTAGCGCCGCATGACGGTCTGGATCGGCTCGGCGAGCAGCTCCCAAGCATCGGCGAGGTCCCGCGCGAGCGCCGCATCGTCGAGGTCGAGCTTGCCGATTCCCTTCAGGCACGAATCGTATGCGATCAGCGAATGCGCGAGACCGACACCGAGGGTGCGCTGCGCCGTCGAATCGCTGAGGTCGCGTTGCAGGCGCGAAACCGGGAGCTTCGCGGCCAGGTGCTCCAGCACCGCGTTCGCGATCCCGAGGTTGCCCTCCGCGTTCTCGAAGTCGATGGGATTGACCTTGTGCGGCATCGTCGATGAGCCCGTCTCGCCGGCCGCCGGCCGCTGGCGGAAGTATCCGAGCGAGATGTAGGTCCACACGTCGCGGCACAGGTCGAGAACGACCCGATTGAACCGCGCGAGGGCATGGAACAGCTCCGCCATGCCGTCGTGGGGCTCGATCTGGGTCGTGTGCGAGTTCCAGGCGAGACCGAGCCCTTCCACGAACTCCCGGGAGATCCGGTGCCAGTCGACCTCGGGGTAGGCGGCAAGGTGGGCGTTGTAGTTTCCGACCGCGCCGTTGAGCTTGCCCGGGACGGGGACGGCGGCGAACGTGTCGAGCCGGCGTTCGAGGCGTGCGGCGAAGACCGACATCTCCTTGCCCATGGTCGTGGGCGAAGCGGGCTGGCCGTGCGTGCGTGCGAGCATCGCGGCGCCCGCGTGCCGGTGCGCAAGCCCGCGCGCCGCATCGACGAGCTCCCGCATCGCCGGGAGCAGTACCTGGGCGCGGGCGTCGGAGAGCATCATCGCGTACGCGAGGTTGTTGATGTCCTCCGACGTGCACGCGAAGTGGACGAGCTCGCGCGCGCCGGCCAGCTCGGCCGACGCCGCGATCCGTTCCCGGATGAAGTACTCGACCGCCTTGACGTCGTGGTTGGTCTCGCGCTCGATCGCCTTGACCCGTTCGGCGTCCGCGAGCGAGAAGCCGTTCACGACGTCGTCGAGAAAGTCCTCCGCTTCCTCGCTCAGCGGTGCGATGGCGTCGACCTCCGCCCGCGCCGCGAGCGTCCGGAGCCAGCGCACCTCCACCGCGACCCGGTACCGGACGAGGCCGTACTCGCTCGCGATCCGCCGCAACGGGGCGGCCTTCGAGGCGTACCGCCCGTCGACGGGCGAGATCGCGGTGAGCGGGGAGAGCTTCATCGTCGTGCCGGCGTCATTCGCGCTTCGGGGGATCCGTGCCGCACGCGCTCCCGGTGGCGGCGCCCGGCTCGTCCGGGTTGCGCATCGAGGCGTGGTCCGCGCTTCACTCGTGCTTCGGATGTCTCGCCTCGTACGCCGCCTGCTGCTCGGGGGTGGCTTCCGGCTGGTGCCTGGACTTCCACTCCGCGTAGGGCATCGCGTAGATGATCCGGCGCGCGTCCTCATAGCTCATCTCCACGCCCCGATCTTCCGCGGCGGCGCGATACCACTTGGAGAGGCAGTTGCGGCAGAACCCGGCGAGGTTCATGAGATCGATGTTCTGCACCTCGGTGTGCTCGCGCAGGTGGCTTGCCAAGCGGCGGAACGCCGCGGCTTCGACCTCGATTCTCGTCTGTTCGTTCATGCTCTCGTCTCCGGTGTTTCAGGGGTGGGCGAGGAGAGAGGGGGTGGCCGGATCGCCCGCCACGCCTGCCCGTTCGCGGGACCGGTGGGCGGGTCCGCCGGCTCAGGCGGCGAGCTGGCGGACCACGTAGTGCAGGATGCCGCCGTTCTCGTAGTACTCCCACTCCTTCGGGGTGTCGATACGGACGTGCGCGTCGAATCGCGTCCGTTCGCCGTCCGGCGCCGTCGCGGTCACGGTGACGGTCTTCGCGCCCTTCACGAGCCCCTCGACGTCGAACACGTGTCCGGGCCCGAGTCCCAGCGACCCGGCGTCCTGGCCGTCCTCGAACACCAGCGGCAGGACCCCCATGCCCACGAGGTTGGAACGGTGGATCCGCTCGAAGCTCCTGGCGATGACCGCGGCGACCCCGAGGAGGAGGGTGCCCTTCGCCGCCCAGTCGCGCGAGGAGCCGGTGCCGTACTCCTCGCCACCGATCACCACGAGCGGTACGCCTTCGTCTCTGTAGCGCATCGCGGCGTCGTAGATGCTCATCCGCTCTCCGGAGGGCTGATGGACCGTCCATCCGCCCTCGGTGCCCGGCGCGACCCGGTTGCGGAGCCGGATGTTGGCGAACGTCCCCCGCATCATGACCTCGTGGTTGCCACGCCGCGACCCGTAGGAGTTGAACTCGCGGGGCGGGACCTGCCGCTCCTGGAGGAAGCGGCCGGCCGGGCTGTCCGGATTGATCGCCCCGGCCGGCGAGATGTGGTCGGTGGTGATGCTGTCGCCGAGCAGGGCGAGCATGCGCGCGCCGCGGATGGCGGGGATGCCGCGCGGGGTCATCGACATGCCGTCGAAGTAGGGCGGATTCCGGACGTAGGTGGACGACGTGTCCCAATGGAACCGGTCCGCCTCCGCGATTTCCATGCTCCGCCACCGTTCGTCGCCGTCGAAGACTCCCTCGTAGCTCGCGCGGAACATTTCCGATGAGATCGACGATGCGATCGTCTCCTGGATTTCGTGGCCCGACGGCCAGATGTCGCGCAGGTACACCGCGGTGCCGTTCGCATCCTCGCCGAGCGGCTCGTGGTAGAAGTCGACATCGCAGCGGCCCGCGATGGCGTAGGCGACCACGAGCGGGGGGGAGGCGAGGAAGTTCATCCGGACCTCGGCGTGGACCCGCCCTTCGAAGTTCCGGTTCCCGGACAGGGCCGATGCGACGATGAGGTCGCGGTCGCGGATCGCGGCGCTGATCTCCTCGGGGAGGGGGCCGGAGTTGCCGATGCAGGTCGTGCACCCGAAACCGACGATGTAGAAGCCGAGCCCTTCGAGGTCGTCGAGCAGCCCCGCCTTCGCCAGATAGTCCCTGACCACCATCGAGCCCGGGGCGAGGCTCGTCTTCACCCACGGCTTCACGGTGAGTCCGCGTGCCCGGGCGTTGCGGGCGAGGAGGCCGGCTCCGACCAGCACCGCGGGGTTCGACGTATTGGTGCACGAGGTGATCGCGGCGATGACCACCGCGCCGTCGCGGAGCTCGCAGCTCGTGCCGTCCCTCTCGACGGCGACGCTTTCGGCGCCGCCACCGCGTTCGTCCTGCATCGCCGCGAGATGATCGGCGACGACGGCCTTCGCCTCGCGCAGCGTGATCCGGTCCTGGGGACGTTTCGGACCGGAAATGCAGGGCTCGACCGTGCCCATGTCGAGGGCGAGGACGTCGGAGTACTCGGCGGTGGGGTCGCCGGGTTCGCGGAACAGGCCCTGGGCGCGCGCGTACGCCTCGACCAGCGCGATGTGGGACTCGGCGCGGCCCGAGAGGCGCAGGTATGCGAGACTTTCCGCGTCGATGGGGAAGATGCCGCAGGTCGCGCCGTACTCCGGCGCCATGTTCGCGATCGTCGCGCGGTCGGCGAGGGGCAGATGGTCGAGGCCGTCGCCGAAGAACTCGACGAACTTGCCGACGACCCCCTTCGCGCGCAGCATCTGGACGACGGTGAGCACGAGATCGGTGGCGGTGGCGCCTTCGGGGAGCTTCCCGGTGAGCTCGAACCCCACGACCTGGGGGATGAGCATCGAGATCGGCTGGCCGAGCATCGCGGCCTCCGCCTCGATCCCGCCGACCCCCCAGCCGAGCACCCCGAGACCGTTGACCATGGTGGTATGCGAGTCGGTGCCGACCACCGTGTCCGGGTAGGCGCGGGTCGCGCCGTCGTGCTCGCGCGCGAATACGACGCGGGCGAGGTATTCCAGGTTGATCTGGTGCACGATGCCGGTGCCCGGCGGCACGACCTTGAAGTCGCGGAACGCCTTCTGTCCCCAGCGCAGGAACGCGTACCGTTCCCGGTTGCGCTCGAACTCGATCTCGGTATTGCGCGAGAACGCGTCCCGGGTTCCGAACCGATCGACCTGCACCGAGTGGTCGATCACGAGTTCCACCGGCGAGAGAGGGTTGATCTTCGACGGGTCGCCGCCGAGGGTGCGCATCGCGTCGCGCATCGCCGCGAGGTCGACCACCGCCGGCACCCCCGTGAAGTCCTGGAGCAACACCCGGGACGGAGTGAACGCGATCTCGACGGAGGGCTCGGCCCCGGCGTCCCATCCTGCCAGCGCCTCGATGTCGCCCGCGGTGACGTCGCCGCCGTCCTCGTGGCGCAGCAGGTTCTCGAGGAGGATCTTCAGAGAGAACGGCAGGCGGCCCGGATCGAACCGGTCCGCGAGGCAGTCGAGCCTGAAAATCTCGTACTGCGTCCCGCCCACGTCCAGGGTCGAGCGCGCGTTGAATGAGTCGGCCATGTCCGGGACCTCCGCGTGGCGGCTCGAGCGGTGCGATGCGCGATAGTATCGTCGAAATGCCTTCCTCGATGGTAGGCGCGGCCATCGGGGGCACGACGGTTCAGCGCGGGATGATGTGCCGGTGCGGCCCGCGCCTTCCCCGGACTTCAGTCCATGAGGCCGCAAGATCGGACGGGACGACAGGCTCTGCCCTTCGCCATCCCGGGAGACACCAGCGCCTGTCTCCCGGACGGCTCGATTCGATCTTCGACGTCATGGTTGGCATCCCTTCCGGAAAGTGGACAGGAATGTCACCCCGGCGGTTTTCAACCTTCGACGCCGCCCGGCATCACGCGCCGCAGATACTCGTCGAACAGCGGCACCGTGAACGCCGTATCTCCGTGGGCCGGACTGTAGGTCATGCCCTTCTCGATCAACTGGGCCCGGGTCGGAGCCACCGAACGCACCCCCTTCCCGAGCACGCGAGCGACCTCCCCGGAGCGATGCGGGCCGCCGCCGAGCTCGGCCATGGCGCGCAGATACCGTTTCTCCGATGGCGCCAACCGGTCGAACCGGACCCGGAAGAAGCTCGCGTCGAGCTCCGCCGTCGCCTCGACCGTCGCGGCCCGCACATCGGCGGCGGTGATCGGAGACGCATCCGCGCAGTCCCAGCAATGCTTGCCCCATTCCTGGAGGAAGTAGGGATAGGACCGGGTATGGCGAATGATCGCGTCGAGTGCGGCGCGTTCATACGATACGCCTTGGCGCTCGGCCGGCGCCTGAACCGCGAGGGCCGCCGCCTCCGCGTCGAGCGGGCCGACCTCGGGAAAGGCGAAGAGGCGTTCGGCATAGGACTTCGCCGCGCCGGTGCGGGCGACGAGTTGCGGCAAGCCGGCTCCCACCAGGGTCACCGGGAGCTGGAGCTGGGCCGAACGATGCAGTGCTCCGATCAGGGCCCCGAGCGGTTCCTCCTTTACGTATTGCAGCTCGTCGACGATCAGCACCAGCGCGGTGCGCTCGACGCGGGCGGCTTCGCCGGTGGCGCGCAGAAGATCGCCGAGATCATGGTCGAGATCACCGCTGTCGGCGACACCCGGCTCGCTTTCGAGATCCATGCCGAGCTCGATGTCGTGGTATCTGACCCTCATGGCGCCAACGAATCCGCTCAGCGCCCGAAGCGCGCGTTTCACCGCGTCGTTGGTTGCCGCGCGCCGGCTCATCTTCACGAGGGCGGTCCGCAGCGGCGCCGCGAGCAATCCGGGCAGGGAGCGATCCTCCGGCGCTTCCAGCAGGATGGTCATGAACCCGCGGCCTTCGGCCCCGCGATGGATCCGGTTCAGAAGGACGGTCTTGCCGACTCCGCGCAACCCCACCAACAGCAGGCTCTTCGCGGCGCGCCCGCTGCGTATCCGGTCGAGGGCGATCGCAGCATCTTCGAGCAGCTTGTCCCGGCCGGCCAGCTCCGGCGGAGGCGTTCCGGCGCCCGGCGCATAGGGATTCGTGCGAGGATCCATATCAAGTGAAGTTACCTCATGTTATCCAAATAGACAAATCTAGGATAACTTCACTATATCTCCTGCCGCCGAGTGCTTTCCGAAGCTTCCCGAGCACCGCCTGCGGATGGAATCCATCGAGGAGTCGAAGTCGGCGCGCAAGAGAGGTAGACAGGCGCGGTTGAGGATATCGTCGCATACCCCCTCGAAATGGATCTCGCGCGAAGAGGCGCCGCCCTTCAGGATTAGCGCTGCCTTGCGGTCCCGGCTCGCCCGGTACCATCACCCGAGGGGGTGGCGCGGCGGACGGGCAGGGCAGACTGCCGGGCAGGATCGTTTCAGACGTGGATGGCCCGTCCGTCCACCGCGAGGGCGGCTTCGTGCATCGCCTCGGCGAGGGTGGGGTGGGCGTGGATGGTGCGCGCGATGTCCTCGGCGCTCGCGTCGAAGGCCATTGCGACCACCGCCTCGGCGATCAGCTCCGAGGCATTGGCCGCGAAGACATGGACGCCGAGGATGCGGTCGGTGGCGGCATCGGCGATCACCTTGACCACGCCGTCGGTCTCTCCGGAGCCCTGGGCGCGTCCGCTCGCGAGGAACGGGAAGGCGCCCGTGCGGTGCGCGATGCCGGCCGCGTCCAGCTCGGCCTCGGTGCTGCCGGCCCACGCGATCTCCGGGTGGGTGTAGACGACCCAGGGGATGATGCCGTGGTCGATGTGCGCGGCGCGCCCCGCGATGCGCTCGGCGACCGCGACACCTTCCTCCGACGCCTTGTGCGCGAGCATCGGCCCCGCCACCGCGTCCCCGATCGCCCAGATCCCTTCCGCGCTCGTGCGGCACTCCCCATCGACGGCGATGCGGCCGTGGTCGTCGAGGTCGACGCCGGCCGCAGCCGGGTCGAGGCCCTCGGTGTTCGCGCAGCGGCCGACCGCGACGATGAGCCGGTCGAATTCGAGCTCGTGTCCTCCGCCGGCGTCCTCGTAGCCGACCACGACGCCGCCGCGGTGCGGGCGCGCGCCGATCACCCGCGCCCCGAGCCGGATGTCGAGCCCCTGCCGGGTCAACACCTTCAGCGCCTCGCCCGCGATCCGGCGGTCCGCGGCGGGAAGGAACTCGTCGAGGGCTTCGAGGATCGTCACTTCCGAGCCGAGCCGCCCCCACACGCTGCCGAGCTCCAGGCCGATGACCCCCGCGCCGATGATGCCGAGCCGCGGCGGGACGTCGGAGAACGCGAGCGCGCCCTCGTTGTCGACGATGCGGTCGCCGTCGACCTCGGCGACCGGGATCCGGATCGGGACCGAGCCGGTGGCGATGACGACATGCCGGGCGGCGAGGGTCCGGCGCCCGCCGGAGCCGTGCAGGGCCACATCGACCCGGCCCCCTCCCCGGAGGGCGGCGCGGCCCGCAATCGACTCGACCTTGTTCTTGCGCAACAGGCCGGCGACCCCGCGGGTCAGGGTCTTCACCACCTTGTCCTTGCGGGCGAGCATCCGGCCGAGGTCGAGCTCCACCGCACCGGCCTCGATGCCGTGCGCGGGCAGCAGGTGCCGCAGGTTGTGGTAGTGGTGGGAGGAGTCGAGGAGCGCCTTCGAGGGGATGCACCCGACGTTCAGGCACGTCCCGCCCAGCGCCGGCTTGCCGTCCGGACCGAGCCAGGCGTCCACGCAGGCGGTGCTCAGCCCGAGCTGCGCGGCCCGGATCGCCGCGACGTAGCCGCCGGGGCCGGCTCCGATGACCACGACGTCGAAGTTGTCCATGGGATCCTCTCCTGGCTGGTGCGGCGGCCCGCCGGGCCGGGTCCGCGACCGGACCGGCGCCGGACGAGCGGGCACTCCGGTGGTCGGGCTATCCGGTTCGGTGACCCGGCGGCGACCCGGCGGCAAGGCGGCCGACGCCGGTCAGACGTCGAGCAGCAACCGCGTCGGATCCTCGATCGCTTCCTTCACGCAGACGAGGAACTGCACCGCTTCGCGCCCGTCGATGATGCGGTGGTCGTAGGACAGGGCGACGTACATCATGGGGCGCACCACGATCTCGCCGTTCGCGACCACCGGGCGCTCCTCGGTCTTGTGCATGCCGAGGATGCCGCTCTGCGGGGGGTTCAGGATCGGGGTCGAGAGCAGCGATCCGAACACGCCGCCGTTGGAGATCGTGAACGTGCCGCCGCTCATCTCGTCGATGGACAGGGAGCCGTCGCGCGCCTTCGCCCCGAACGCGGCGATCTGCGCCTCGATCCCGGCGAACGACATCGTCTCGACGTTCCTCAGGATCGGCACGACGAGCCCGCGCGGCGAGCCGACCGCGACCCCGATGTCGCAGTAGTCGTGGTAGACGATGTCGCCGCCTTCGATGCGGGCGTTGACGGCGGGGAACCGCCGCAGCGCCTGCACCGCCGCCTTGGCGAAGAACGACATGAAGCCGAGGCGTACCCCGTGGCGGCGCTCGAAGTCCTCCTTGTGCCGGGCGCGCAACGCGATCACCGGCTGCATGTCGACCTCGTTGAAGGTGGTGAGGATCGCGGCGGTGTGCTGCGCCTCGACGAGCCTCTCCGCGATCCGGCGGCGCAGCCTGGACATCGGCGTGCGGCGTTCCCCGCGGCTTCCGGGTGAAGGGACGGCGGGCGTGGGCTCGGCGCCGGAGGGTGCCGGTGCGGCGGGTCCGGATTCGAGACGGGCGGATGCCGAGGCCGCCGCCGGCGCGTCGGGGGTCGAGGCGGACGCCGGCGTGCCGGATGCCGGATCACCGCCGGCCGCGAGGGGCGGGGAAGCGGTTGTCGCCGCGGCCGGCTTGGCGGCGGCTTCGAGATGGGCGAGCACGTCGCCCTTGGTGATCCGGCCGTTCTTCCCCGTGCCCGCAATCACGGAAGGATCGAGGCCGTGCTCGTCGACGAGCCGGCGCACCGCGGGGCTCAGGCGTCCGTGGCCAGCCGCGGGGACCGGGCTTGCGGAAGGTGGGGAGGAGGGCGCGGAAGCCGGCTCGCGGGCAGGGTCCGGGGACGTAGCTACCGCGCCCGCGCCGGTGTCGATCCGGGCCAGCACTTCCTGGCTCAGCACCGTATCGCCGGTCTGTTTCAGCACTTCGGCGAGCACCCCCGCTTCGGGGGCCGGCACCTCCAGCACGACCTTGTCGGTTTCGAGCTCGATCAGGATCTCGTCCTTGCCGACTTGGTCGCCGGGCTGCTTGCGCCATTCGAGCAACGTGGCGTCGGGGATCGACTCGGCCAGCACCGGCACCTTCACGTCCACGGTCAATGCGCTGTCTCCTCGCATGGCAATCATTCACCCTTGTCGGCCAGTCATCGATCAGGCGCTCTTCCTGCGCGAAGCCGCCTGATCGAGGCCCAGCGCGGTTTCCACCAGGGCCTGCTGCTGGCTGGTGTGCACGTTGAGATAGCCCGCGGCGGGCGAAGCCGAATAGTCGCGGCCGGCGTAGACCAGCTTGTGCTTGCGCTGGATGCACCCCGCGAGGTGGCGCCGCGAAAGCATGAAGAACCAGCTTCCCTGGTTGCGCGGCTCTTCCTGCGCCCAGCAGATCTCGGTCGCCTTCGGGTAGGCCTTGAGGATCGCCCGGATCTCCTCCTCCGGGAAGGGGTAGAGCTGCTCCACCCGGACGATGGCGACGTGGCGCAGTCCGGCCTCGCGCCGCCGCTCCAGGATGTTGTAGTAGACCTTGCCGGAACACATCACGAGCCGGGTGACCTGGCCGGGGTCGATGTTGTCGATCTCGTCGATGAGCACCTGGAACCCGCCCGTGCACAGATCCTCGCGCGTCGAGGTCGACAGCCGGTGCCGCAGCAGGCTCTTGGGGCTCATGATGGCGAGCGGCTTGCGGAAGGGCCGCAGGAGCTGCCGCCTCAGGAGGTGGAACATCTGCGCGGGGGTGGTCGGCACGCAGACCTGCATGTTCTCCTCCGCGCAGAGCTGGAGGAACCGCTCCAGGCGGGCCGACGAGTGTTCGGGCCCCTGGCCGTCGTATCCGTGCGGGAGCATGAGCACCAGCCCGCAGAACCGGCCCCACTTCGCCTCCGACGAGCTGAGGAACTGGTCGATGACGACCTGGGCGACGTTGGCGAAGTCCCCGAACTGCGCCTCCCAGACGGTCAGCCCCTCCGGCTCGGCGGTGCAGTAGCCGTATTCGAACCCGAGGACCGCGACCTCCGAGAGCATCGAGTTGATGGCCCGGAACCGGGGCTGGCCGTCGAACAGGTGCTCGAGTGGAGTCCAGGTGCCGAACCGCTTCTGGTTGTGCAGCACCGCGTGGCGGTGGAAGAACGTGCCGCGCTGGCTGTCCTGGCCCGACAGGCGTACGGAGTAGCCGTCTTCGAGCAGCGTCGCGTAGGCGAGGTTCTCGGCGAACCCCCAGTCCATCGGCCGCTCGCCCCGGGCCATCTCGAGCCGCGCGTCGATGATCCGCCTGACGCTGCGGTGCAGCTCGAAATCCTCGGCCGGGTACTCGCAGAGCTTCCTGCCGAGGCGTTCGATCCGCTCGACGCTCACCGTGGTGTCGCCGGCGGCTCGCCAGTCGGTCCCGATGTACGGCGTCCAGTTCACGAGGTACGGGTTCACGCGGTCGTCGACGAGGGGCCTCGACACCACGCGGTTGGCTTCGAGGGCGGCCAGATAGGCCTCGGACATCGCCTCCGGCTCGTCCGGCTCGACCACGCCTTCGGCCACGAGCCGATCCGCGTAGAACTTGCGCGGACCCGACTGGTCCCGGATCTTCCTGTACATCATGGGCTGGGTCGCGAGCGGTTCGTCGGCCTCGTTGTGGCCGTAGCGGCGGAAGCAGATCATGTCGATGACCACGTCCTTCTTGAACCGCATCCGGAAGTCCAGGGCGATCTGCGCGACGAAGATCACCGCCTCCGCGTCGTTGCCGTTGACGTGGAAGATCGGCGCCTGCACGAGCTTCGCGACGTCGGTGCAGTACAGGGTCGAACGCGAGTCCAGAGGGTCGCTGGTGGTGAAGCCGATCTGGTTGTTCACCACCACGTGCACCGTCCCCCCGGTGCCGTAGCCGCGCGTCTCCGAGAGGTTCAGGGTCTCGGTCACCACGCCCTGGCCGGAGAACGCGGCATCGCCGTGGATCAGGATCGGCAGCACCTGGTCGCGGGTGGAGTCGCCGCGCCGCTCCTGCCGGGCCCTGACCGACCCTTCGACGACGGGGTTGATGATCTCGAGGTGCGAGGGGTTGAACGCGAGCACCAGATGGACCGGCCCGCCGGGCGTCTCGATCGTCGAGGAGAAACCGAGGTGGTACTTGACGTCGCCGGACCCCGCGCCGATGTCGATCTCGCCCTCGAACTCTCCGAACAGCGCCCGGGGATGCTTGCCGAGGATGTTCACCAGCACGTTGAGCCGCCCGCGATGCGCCATCCCGATGACCGCTTCGCGCACGCCGCGGGCCCCGGCGTCCTGGACGACCTCGTCGAGGAGCGGGATGAGGTTCTCGCCGCCCTCGAGCGAGAACCGCTTCTGGCCGACGTACTTGCGGTGCAGGTAGTCTTCGAGCTTGCGGGCCGCGGTGACCCAGCGCAGGATGTCGCGCTTCTTCGCCGTATCGAAGCTCGGCCGTCCCCGGCACAGCTCCAGCCGCTCCTGGATCCAGCGCTTCTGCTCGGTCGACGAGAGGTGGGTCACCTCGGAGCCGATCGAGCCCTGGTAGGTGTCGCGCAACAGCTCGTGGATCTCCCGCAGCGTTGCCTCCGGCTTGCCGATGTGGAGCGTTCCGGTGTTGAACCGGCGGTCGAGGTCGCCCTCGCCGAAGCCGTAGTACCCGGGATTGAGGCCGGGGACCGGAGGCCGTTCGTAGACCCTGATGGGATCGATGTCCGCGCCGCGATGCCCGCGGTACCGGTTGGCGTTGATGAGCGCCACGACCCTCATCTGCTGCTCCGTGAACTCGGACATCTGGTCCGCGGTGAGTTCCGGGGCGTCGTGCGGCGCGGCGGCGGGGTCGTGGTCGAGGCTGGCGAAGAGTTCACGCCACTGCGCATCGACGGAGTCCGGGTCGGTGCGATAGGCGAGGTAGAGTGCATCGAGGAACTCGGCGTTCCCCATCCGGAACAGCGACGAATCCATCATCCGAATCCTCGACTCGGGTGGCTGAAGACTCGATCGGGCGGGAGTCTAGCCGATCGGAGCCCGGGATTGGGTACGAAAACCCCGATACGTGTAAGATTGTGCGGCGCTGCACAAGATCATCGTGTTCCTTGCCGGGTCCGCCGCGGCGCTTGCGAGCCGGCCGGTGTCGCCATCTCCCGAGCCCCGTTCGCAAGGGGAACGGCCGGTGAGGCGGATTCGAGCCCCGGAAGTCCCGACCCGCCGGTTCGCCCGCGCCCGTCGAACCCGAATCACGGGAGAACAGCATGACCGATCGCAAAACCGTCACGATTACGGACCGCGCCTCCGGGGAGAGCGTCGAATGCGAGGTGCTCGAAGGCGTCCACGGACCTCCGGTGCTCGATATCCGGGCCCTGCCGTCGACGCTGGGCTACTTCACCTACGACCCCGGTTTCGCGTCGACCGCGAGCTGCTCGAGCACGATCACCTACATCGACGGGCAGGAAGGGGTGCTGCTCTACCGCGGCTACCCGATCGAGCAGCTCGCCGAGCACAGCAACTTTCTCGAGATCTGTCATCTCCTGCTGTATGGCGAGCTGCCGGACAAGGCGCGATGGGACGAGTTCAACGCGGAGATCCGGCGCCACACGATGGTCCACGAGGGGATCCGGCGGTTCATCGCCGGGTACCAGCACGACGCCCACCCGATGGGGATGCTGGTCGGCATCGTGGGGGCGCTCTCGACCTTCTACCACGACACTCTGGACGTCCGCGACGGGAAGCATCGCGAGCTGGCCGCGATCCGCATGATCGCGAAGCTCCCGTCCATCGCCGCGGACTGTTACAAGTACAGCATCGGCCAGCCCTTCATGTACCCGATCAACTCGCTCGGCTACGTGGAGAACTTCCTCCAGATGATGTTCGCGGTCCGGGCCGAGCCGTACGTGCCGACCCCGGTGGCGGTGCGCGCCCTGGAGCTCATGATGATCCTCCACGCCGACCACGAGCAGAACGCGAGCACGTCCACGGTGCGCCTCGCGGGCAGCTCCGGTGCGAACCCCTACGCATGCGTCGCAGCGGGTATCGCGACCCTGTGGGGGCCGGCCCATGGCGGCGCCAACGAAGCGGTCATCGACATGCTCCGGGACATCAGCGATCCGGCCGAGATCCCGCGGTACGTCGAACGCGCGAAGGACCGGAACGACCCGTTCCGCCTGATGGGCTTCGGCCATCGCGTGTACAAGAACTTCGATCCTCGCGCGACGCTGATCCGCCAGGCGTGCCACGACCTTCTCGAGGACCTCGACGCCGGCAACCAGCCGTTGTTCGAGATCGCGTTGCGCCTGGAGGAGATCGCCCTTCGGGACGAGTACTTCATCGAACGCAACCTCTACCCCAACGTGGACTTCTACTCCGGCATCATCCTCAGCGCTCTGGGGATCCCCCTGAACATGTTCACCGTGATCTTCGCCATCTCGCGCAGTGTCGGCTGGGTGACTCACTGGATGGAGTTCTTCACCGGCGAGGAGCAGCGCATCGGCCGCCCGCAGCAACGCTACGTGGGCGCGGCCCGGCGCGACTACGTGCCCATGAAGGATCGGGGCTGAGCACGGAACGGGCACGCGTCGCGGAGCCCGGGACAGGGACGAACAGGAGATCGGCACATGAACCCACCTGCGAGAATCGCCGTCACCGGCGCGGCCGGCCAGATCGGGTATTCACTGCTGTTTCGCATCGCATCCGGCGAGATGCTCGGACCGGAGCGGCCGGTGGCGCTCAGCCTGATGGAGATCACGCCCGCGCTCGGCGCGCTCCGGGGCGTGGTCATGGAGCTTGCCGACTGCGCGTATCCGCTGCTGCAGGACATCGTCGTCACCGACGATCCCGCCGTCGCGTTCAGGGATGCCGACTACGCGATGCTCGTCGGCGCGAAGCCGCGCGGCAAGGGCATGGAGCGGGGGGATCTCCTGGCCGGGAACGGGAGGATCTTCGGTCCCCAGGGCCGTGCCCTCAACGACCACGCCAGCCGTGACGTGAAGGTGGTGGTGATCGGCAACCCCGCGAACACCAATGCGCTCATCGCGATGCGCAACGCGCCGGATCTGGCGCCGGCGCAGTTCTCGGCGATGATGCGGCTCGATCACAACCGGGCCGTCAGCCAAGTGGCGGAGAAGACCGGAGCCGCGGTGCCGGAGATCCGGCGGGTGGCGATCTGGGGGAACCACTCCGCGACCCAGTACCCCGACCTGCACCACGCCACGGTCGGCGGCCGGCCGGCGCTGGAGCTCCTCGACGCCGGGTGGGTTCGCGATCGGTTCATTCCCCGAGTCCAGAAGCGCGGCGCCGAGATCATCGAGGCGCGCGGCCTCTCCAGCGCGGCTTCGGCCGCCTGCGCGGGACTCTCGCACGTTCGCGACTGGGTCCGGGGCACCGCCGAAGGGGACTGGACCAGCATGGCGGTCCCGAGCGACGGCAGCTACGGCATCCCCGAGGGACTGGTCTACTCCTTCCCGGTCACCGTCGAGAACGGCGCGTACCGCATCGTGCAGGGGTTGGACATCGGCGAGTTCAGCCGGGAGAGGATGGATGCGACGCGCGCCGAGCTCGAAGAGGAGCGCGACGCGGTCAGGGACCTGCTCTGAGCCGCGAAGGCGGCGGCCCGGCCGTCTTCATGACGGGGCCGGCCGCGTGGCGGGGTCGTTGCCCGGATTCGAGCCTCGGGGAGGCCGGATCGGCGGGGCGCGTTCCGACCTGAGAGCCCCCATGAAAGCCCCGGGACGTGCGCTCACCGGGTCGGCCCGGCCGGCAACGCGAAACGGCCCGGAGGGTGGAGGGAGGCGGCGGGGCCGGTCACTCGTACCGGCCGCGGATGGGATGCGCCGCGGGCGTCCGTCTACCGCCGGCGGACGGCGGGACCGTCATCCGCCCGCATGGACCTCCGCGGGCCTCCGGTTCGTCGAGGCGGGACGCCCGCGCTCCCGGAAGAACGCCATCGCGTCCGGGGAACCCGTCCGCGGTCCATGCCCCGACGGTCCGCGGCGAGGCTTCAGTCGCCGCCGATCGAGGCGAGCGCTTCCTCCCGGGACGCGTGGACCGGGATGATCTTGTCGAAGCCGCTGATCTCGAAGACCTCCCGAATAGGGTCCGAGAGCGCGCAGAGCACGAGCTCGGCGTTGCGTTTCCGCAGAGTCTTGGCGATCAGCAGGACGACCCGAAGGCCGGCGCTGCTGATGTAGGAGAGACCCTCGAGGTCCATGACGACGGTGTTGTCGTCGTCGCTGATCGCAGCCTTCAGCGCTTCCTCGAAATCGCGCGCGTTCACGCCGTCGATGCGTCCCTCCGCCCTGGCAATCAAGGTTCCGTTGTTCCGTTCGGTCTGAATGTCCATCGGCCTCGCGTCCTGGTTGATGTTGTGGCCCGCGCCCTGATCATCGCGGCTGAATCCCGAAGAAAATAGCCCCGTCGGAGAGCGAGGGCAATCTCGGCCTCGAGCCGGCGGCAGCCCGGTCCGTCCGTGGAGCGCGGGGGAGGGAGCTCCCACCGAAGGCGCGTCGCGTCGGCGAAGCGCAATCCGGTGCGCTGTTCTCCACCGTCTCGTCGGCCCTCGACTCGACCCCGGCAGGCCGGAACGGGCGAAGTGTAATCCGACACCGGGCCCGGCGCGATATCGGATGACGCCCCCGGCCCCCCGGCCGGCGGCGAGCGGTCGATGCGGTATCGCCGCCCGCAACGCGTTCCGGTCATGTCCGGGCCGGTGCGCCGGGATCCTCCGGCGCCGGCGCGGCGCCATCCGCTCCGGAGTCCGTGCGCACCCGCACGTCGACGTCGAGCCGGGCCTCCCCGCCGCCCTGGCGCACTCCCCGGGTCGGCGACACGTCCCGGTAGTCGCGCCCCACCGCGATGCGTACGTGCCCCTCGCCGGCGAGGCTCCGGTTGGTGGGGTCGAAGCCGACCCAGCCGAGCTCCGGCAGCCGGCATTCGACCCAGGCGTGGGTGGCGTTCTCCGGCGCCTGCTCCCGGTCCTGGCCGGTGACGCGCAGGTAGCCCGAGACGTAGCGGGTGGGGATGCCCCAGGAGCGCGCGATGGCGATCATGAGATGGGCGTAGTCCTGGCAGACTCCCTGTCCGGTCTCGAGGACGTGGTCGACGGGGGACTCCGCCGAGGTGTTCCCGGGGAGGTAGCGCACGGCGCGGTGGAGGGTGTCGGAAAGCCGGAAGAGGCTCTCCAGGGGGTCGGGTCCGGGCTCGATGCGGTGCCGGGCGACGAACGCGGCGAGGGCGGGGGAGGGCCGGGCCAGCGCACTCGGGTGGATGAAGTCCCATTCGGCGAAGGCGTCTCCGAGGGAACGCGCCTCCTCCCAGGCGCCGGCGCCCAGCCGTTCCGGGAGCGGGGGGGCGGGGGCCGCTTCGACGGTGGAACGGGCGATGATCTCCAGGTCCCGGTGCGCCCGGTGGAGGTTGAGGACGTGCCGCGTATTGCCGAAGCAGTCCGTCTCGGGGCTGAGGCAGGCCGGAGGCCGGGTCTCGATCTCGAAATGACGGAGCCGCTGTCCGCGGTCCGCGCGCGGCTGCAGGCAGAGCAGCATCACGCTGTGCCGCGCGCGGGCGGAATAGCGGTAACGGGAGACGTGCTCGATCTCGTGACGGACGGCTCTGCGCATGGCGTCAGCGTAGCGGGGAGTCCTCGACGGAGTAGTCGATGTACGCGGCGGTCACGAGACCGTGGAGCTTGCGGCAGAGCGCCGCCGCTTGCGCGAGGAGCGCTTCGTGGTCGTCGCGGTCGGGCCACTCGTAGCGGACCAGGGCGCTCAGCCGGCCGGCGAGCCGGCGGGCCGCGGCGCCGGACTGCGTATCCGGACCGGGACCGATGGCGGCGAGCTCCGCCCGCGCGGTGTCGAGCGAGCGGCACAGCGAGCCGGGCAGCAGGGGGTCGGTGACGAGGAGGTCGAGCGCCCGGTCCGGCCGGACCTCGACGCCGTGGCCGCGTTCGTAGGCGTCGAGGGCGTGACAGGCGCGCAGCAGGCTCGTCCAGTCCGCCCCGGAAGCCTCGTCGAGCCGCCGGCCGGTGGCGAGCTGGGCCAGGAGCAGCGCGGCCAGAAGCTGGGCGCGCTCGATGACGCGTCCGAGCCGCATGAAGTGCCAGCCCTCGTCGCGGTACATGGTCGCCTCGGCAACTCCGGTGAAGGCGCCGATCTCCCGCTCCGTCTCCGCGTAGAAGCTTTCCGGGGACGCCTTCCAGATGTCCTTGATGTCGAGCTCGCGCAGCCGCAGCCAGGCCAGGTTCAGACAGGTCCACATCTCGGCGCTGATGCAGTGGCGCATCTGGCGGGCGTTCTCCCGGCCCAGCGCGAAGCAGCTCCGGACCGAATCCGGGTTGGAGCGCTCGAACGTGAGGTCGCCGGCGAGGGTGTAGGAGTCGGCCAGGGTGTAGTCGTCGCTTCCGCCGGGCTCCAGATCGCCCCCGGGAGGCAGCCGGCCCAGGCTCGCGTAGATCCGGTTCCAGCCGAAATCGATCTCGCGGACCGGCCGATCCACCAGCGCTTCCACCTGCAGGCGCAGCAGGCGGCACAGAAGCTGCGCCCGCTCGAGGTAGCGTCCCATCCAGTACAGGCCTTCAGCGCTGCGCGAGAGCATGTCAGTCCCCGTCTCCCAGCACCCAGAGGTCCTTGCCGCCCCCGCCCTGGCTGGAGTTCACCACGAGGCTGCCCCGGCGCAGCGCTACCCGGCAGAAGGCGCCGGGCACGATGCGGGTCTCGCGGCCGTGGAGCACGAACGGGCGCAGGTCCACGTGGCGCGGCTCGGCGCGGCCCTCGACGAGGCAGGGCGCGCGCGAGAGCGCGAGCACCGGCTGCGAGATGAAGTCGGCCGGCTCGGCGCGCACCTGCTCGGCATAGGCCGCACGCTCTTCCGGGGTCGCGTGGGGGCCGATCAGCATGCCGTACCCCCCGGATTCGCCCACGCGCTTCACCACCAGGTTCTCCAGGTTGTCGAGGGTGTACTCCAGGTCCTCCGGCCGCCGGCAGAGACGGGTCTCCACGTTGGCGAGGAGCGGCTCTTCGCCCAGGTAGTAGCGGATCATGTCGGGCACGTAGGCGTAGACGCTCTTGTCGTCGGCGACGCCCGTGCCCGGTGCGTTCGCGATCGCCACGCGCCCGAGCTTGTGGACGTGCATCAGCCCGGGCACGCCGAGCAGGGAGTCCGGGCGGAAGACGAGGGGATCGAGGAAGTCGTCGTCCACCCGGCGGTAGAGCACGTCGACGCGCCGCAGGCCCCTGGTGGTGCGCATGTAGAGGAAGCCGTCGTCGACCAGCAGGTCGCGGCCCTCCACGAGCGACGCGCCGATCTCCCGGGCGAGGAACATGTGCTCGTAGAAGGCCGAGTTCCGGACCCCGGGGGTGAGGAGGGCGACGCAGGGGTCGGACCGCCCGCCCGGAGCGAGCTCGCGCAGGGTTTCGAGCAGCACCCGCCCGTAGTGCTCCACCTCCCGCACCCGGCAGCTCCGGTACAGGCGGCGCAGGCTCGTCTTCACCGCCTTGCGGTTCGCGATCATGTAGGACACGCCCGAGGGCACCCGCAGGTTGTCCTCCAGCACCTGGAAGCCGTCACCGGTGCGCACGAGGTCGGTGCCGCAGACGGTGACCCATGCGCCGTGGGGCACGGAGGCGCCGCGCATCTCGATCCGGTACTGGGGACACCCGCGCACCACGTCGGCCGGGATCACCCCGTCGGCGATGATGCGGGCGTCGTGGTAGACGTCCTCCAGGAAGCGGTTCAGGGCGCCGAGGCGCTGGGTCAGGCCGGCTTCGAGCTGCCGCCACTCGGCGCCCGACAGAATGCGGGGCACGCAGTCGACGGGAATGATGCGCTCGTCCGCTTCGTCGTCCCCGTAGACGGTGAACGTGATGCCCTCGTGCGAGAACGAGCGCGTGACCCGTTCCCGGATCCTGTCGAGCTCGTCGCGGGAGAGCCGGCGCAGGGCGTCGTACAGCGCCCGGCAGTGCTCGCGGGGCGCGCCGTCGGGCAGGAACATCTCGTCGAAGATCGCGGGATCGAGTTCGTAGGCGTCGAAGTTCATGGGAGCGGTTCGTCGAGCGGGGCGTCGCGGCCGGGTGGCGCCGCAAGCGCCGGAGAGCCTCCCGGCCAGGACGGACGTTCCCGCAAGTGCCGGAACCGACGCGATGCGGCCCACTGGCCGGCCGGCGCTCCGGTTCCAGGCCCCGGGGCTGCGGACAACGGCGTCCTTTCGAGCCGTGATGCTAAGCGGCCTCGGGAAAGGTCTCAAGACCCGCGGCTTCCCCATCGGAGTCGTTCCACGCCAGCTCGCGGGAACCGCGGGCAGAACAGCGGCGTGAAGCGGCGGAGCGCCTTGTCCCGCGCGCCGTCGAATGGTATCGGTCCACGCCGGCGCGCGGTGAACGTCGCCTTGCCCGTCCGTCCCGAACCCGGCCTCCGGAGGATCGTCGTGACCAGGAACCAGCCCGACATGCTGTTCATCCAGGCGGATCAGCTCAAACCGCAGGTGCTGCCCGGATACGGCGGGGTCGCGGTGACGCCGCACCTCGATCGGCTGTGCGAGGAAGGCGTGGTGTTCGAGAACGCCTACTGCAACTTCCCGCTCTGCGCGCCATCGCGCTCCTCGATGCTGGCCGGCATGCTGCCCTCGCGCATCGGGGCCTTCGACAACGCGGCGGAGCTCTCCGCCGCCACCCCCACCATCGCGCACTACCTGCGCCTCGCCGGCTATCACGCCACCCTGTCCGGCAAGCAGCACTTCGTCGGCCCTGACATGCTGCACGGGTTTCACGAACGACTGGTGCCGGAGCTCTATCCGACCGACTTCCACTGGACGCCGAGCTGGGACGAGGTGCGCATGGACTCGAACAACGACTCGAGCGGCGTCGTCCGGGCCGGCGTCTGCGCGCGCAGCATGCAGATGGACCACGACGAGGCGGTGCTCTTCCGGGCGGTGTCCAGGCTGCACGACTTCGCGCGCCAGCCGGACCGGCGGCCGTTCTTCCTGCTGGCGTCCTTCACCCATCCCCACGAGCCGTACTTCTCGTTGCGCAGGCACTGGGAGCGCTATCGCCACGAGGACGTCCCGATGCCCGCGACCCCGCTGCCGCCCGAACCGGAGCGCGACCTCCACAGCCGGCGCATGCTCGTCCACCACGGCCTGCTCGAAGGGGACATCACCGAGGACCACGTGCGCACCGCCCGCCACGCCTATCTCGCCAACTGCACCTACCTCGACGCGATGGTGGGGCGGTTGCTCGACACCCTGGAAGCGACCGGCCTCGCGCGCGACACCGTGGTCGTGGTCACCTCGGACCACGGCGACATGCTCGGCGAGCGGGGCTTGTGGTTCAAGAAGCACTTCTTCGACCACGCGGCGCGGGTCCCCCTCGTCATCCACGCGCCGTCGAGGTTCCCGGCCGCGCGCCGGAGCGAGAACGTCTCGCTGGTGGACCTGCTGCCCACCCTGTGCGAGCTGGCGCGCATCGATCCGGTGGACCGGACTCCCCGCCGGCTGGACGGGACCAGCCTGATCCCCCTGTGCGCGGCCCCGGCCGCGGCCAGGGACGCGCCGGTGTGCGCGGAGATGACCTCCGAAGGGGTGCCGTCCCCGATGTTCATGGTCCGGCACGGACCCTTCAAGCTCATGACCGGGGGAGGCGCGCCGGACCTGCTGTTCGACGTCCGCGCCGATCCCGAGGAGCGCACTGACCTCGCCGCGGACCCGGACCATCGGGGCGCCCTCGCGGCGTTGCGCCGCGTCGCGGAGGAGACCTGGGACCCGGCGGCGCTCGACCGCGAAATCCGCATGAGCCAGCGCGCGCGCCGCCTGGTCCAGGAAGCGCACGGCCACGGCCTCGCCCCCGCATGGGACGCACTGGAGTCCGATCCGGTGTGGGCGTCGTGCCTGCGCGCACCGGACGGCTACAACGACTGGGCCTGGCGCGGAATCGAGCCGTCGGCGCCCTGAGCCCGATCGCGATGCGCTCCGCGGCCCGGCGCAGGGCGCGCCCTGTTCTAGCTCAGACACATATGGCACGGAATCGGCGATGACGATTTGAGCGGCGCCGGGGCTGGCGAACGCCGCCCCGGCGCCGGATCGGGTAGCCTGCAGTGAGGACCAACCCACTGAGGAGACCCGAACCATGAACATCGAGTCCATGCGCATCAAATCGTACCGCAGTTTCAAAGTCGCCGAACACGTGCCCGCAGCGGCGGCACAGCGCTATCGCACGCTCAAAGCATACGACCGGCTACGCGCCGCTGGCTGCAACGAGGCCGTAGCGCTCGAACAACTCGGCATCGGCCGACGCACGCGCTATCGGTGGCAGGCCGCACTGGCCGCTGGCGGTCAGCACGCCCTGGCACCGAGGTCGACTCGTCCGCGCCGCGTGCGGCGCCGGTTCTGGACCCCCAAGGACGTCAAGGCCGTGTTGGGCCTGCGACGCAAATACCCCTTCATGGGCAAGGCGCGCATCCAGGCCATGCTGGCACGCAAGGGGGGGCGCCTGAGCGTGTCAACGGTCGGACGCATCCTCGAACGTGCCCTGGCGAGCGGCGCGATCCGCCGTGCCTCGTTGTGCGAGGGACGCATCAAGCCCAAACGCCTGCGACGCTTCGAGAAGTGGGCGAAGCGCTGGAAGTACACGGCCAAGCCCCGCAGACCCGGGGAGCGGGTGCAGGTCGACCATATGACCTACACCTGCGCCGGACAGACGCTGAAAGAGTTCCGTGCCGTGTGTCCAGACTCCAGATTCATGGTCACCCGGGTCTACTCGCGAGCCACCGCCGGCAACGCCAAACGCTTCCTGATGGCCCTCGCCAACACACTGCCGTTCCCGCTCCTGTCCCTCCAGGTCGATGGCGGCAGCGAATTCATGGCCGAGTTCGAAAACGCCTGCGAACAACTCAACGTCCCACTGTTCGTCCTGCCACCGCGCAGACCCCAGTACAACGGCTGCGTAGAACGCGCCAACCGCTCCGCCCGAACCGAATTCTGGAACCTCTACAACGGACCGCTCACCGTGACGAGCGTCGCCTCCCGCCTCGCCCAGTACGAGTTCTTCTACAACTACCAACGACCACATGCATCACTCGCCTATCGAACCCCCAACGAGTACCTTGTCGCATTGGAGGCCACCTGAACGCTCAGTGCCAAAGGTCGTGAGCCGGTACACGCCCTTGACGCGGATATCGGCGCTTCCTATCGTGCCCCGGAGATCCAGGAAGACATTTTCGTTTGTCGGAATCATCGACGCCGGATGCGGAGAAGCACCCCCATGTCGGGCGGATGGCGGGTCGGGATCGACGTCGGCGGCACGTTCACGGACGTGGTCGCGGTGCATCGCACCCGTCCCGGCGCGCGGGTCGCCAAGGTTCCTTCCCGATCCGACGACCGCGTGGCCGGCCTGCTGGCCGCGCTCCATGCGGTCGACCTCGCATGGGCGGATGTCGACGACCTGGTCCACGGCACCACCCTCGTGACCAACGCCATCGTCGAGGACGATCTGGCCGAGGTCGCCCTGATCGCCACCCGCGGCTTTTCCGACACCCTGGCCATCGGGCGCCAGAACCGGCTCCACCTCTACCGTCTGGACCTGCCGCCCAGGCCCCCGCCCCAAGTGCCGGCGGAGCTTCGGTTCGAGGTGGGCGAACGGCTCGACCACGAGGGACGGGTGCTCGACGCGCTGGATCCGGACTCGGTCGACGAAGTGCTCCGGGGCGTCGAGGACTGCGGCGCGGCGGCGGTCGCGGTGTCGCTGCTGCACTCCTATGCCGATTCCGCCCACGAGGAGGCGCTCGGCGCCCGGCTACGCGAGCGCCTTCCCTTCGTTGCGCTGTCGAACCGGGTGAACCCCGAAGCCCGGGAGTACGAGCGCACCGCGACCACGGCGCTGAGCGCCGGGGTCATGCCGTTGGCGGCGAGCTACCTCGACCGCCTCGAGGAGGCGAAGCCGGCCGGGTCGGGACTGCACCTGTTCCATTCCGCCGGGGGCATGGCCTCGCCGCAGGCATTGCGGGAGCTGCCGCTCGGTCTCGCCGCCTCCGGCCCCGCGGCCGGCGTCGCGGCGGCGAGCCGGATCGCCCGCGACCTCGGCATCGCCCACGCCGTCAGCTTCGACATGGGCGGCACCACCACCGACGTGTGCCTGATCTTCGACGGCGAGGCCCGGATCTCCAGCGACCGGACGCTGGGCGGGCGGCCCCTGCGCCAGCCCATGGTCGCGGTGGAGTCCATCGGGGCCGGCGGCGGCTCCATCGCCCGGCTCGATCACGGGGCCCTGGTGGTCGGTCCGGAAAGCGCCGGCGCCGACCCCGGGCCCGCCTGCTACGCCCGCGGGGGCGATCGGCCGACGGTGAGCGACGCCAACCTGGTGCTGGGATACCTGGACCCGGACCGCATGATCGGCGGCGACATCCGGCTCGACGCCGATGCGGCGCGGGGCGTCATTGCGCCGCTGGCGGCGGCCATGGGCATGGCGGTCGAGGAAGCGGCCCTCGGGGTGGTCCGGGTAGCCGACTCGGCCATGTTGCGGGCGCTGCGCCGGGTCACGGTGGAGCGCGGCATCGACGGGCGCCGATGCACGCTCCTCGCCTTCGGCGGCGCGGGGCCGATGCACGCGGTGGCGCTGGCCCGCGCCTTCTCGATCGCCGAGGTGGTCGTCCCCGCCCATTCGAGCGTGTTCTCCGCGCTCGGCTGCGCCGGCGCCGAGATGAGCTACGCGCAGCAGCGCACCCTGCGCATGCCGATGGAGGAGTGGGACCCGCCGCGTCTGGAGCGGGCGCGGCGGGACCTGAGGTCCAGGCTCGCCGCCCCCCTGGTCGCGGCCGGCTGCGACGAGAGCGAGATGGAGGTCGAGGAAACGGCGGCGATCCGGTACCGCGGCCAGAGCTACGCCATCGAGATCGCGGATGCCCGGCTCGACGACCCGGCGCACCTGAACCGTGCGTTCCAGGATCGGCACCGGGCCCTGTACGGCTTCGCGACCGGGGAGCCGTGGGAGCTCGTGTCGATCCGGCTCCGCGTCTCGGCGCCGCGAGCCGGCGACGCGCATCGGCCGGCGGCGGCCGGCGCGACGGCAGACCCCGTTCCGGCCCGGACCCTGCCCTGCACCTTCGATGCGGGGAGGCCGGCCATGACGCCACGCTTCGCCCGCGCCGGCCTGGTTGCCGGCCGGCCCGTCGCGGGTCCGGCGGTGGTCGAGGACGCGTGGTCGACAGTGGTGGTTCCGCCGGGGGCGACCCTCACCGCCGGCGAGACCGGCCACCTCCACATCGCCACCGGTATCGAGCCGTGATGCGGGGTCGGCTCGGGCCGGGCGAGCTTCCGTCGGCGGTGGAGCCGCGCATCCGCTCCGGTGACGCGCGCGGCGCCCACCACCCTCTCCCGGCAGCCGCCATCCCGCCCGGGGCCGCGATTCGTGCCTTCCGCCCGCCTTCCGCCCGGCGGTCTCCTTGTCCCCGCCGGACTACGCGGCCAGTCCGGTCCGCCGGAGACCGGGCCCGAACGTGGGTCGATCCTGATCCATGACCGGCTCCGTCGATCCGGTGACCCTGGAGGTCATCCGCAACGCGCTGAGCGCCACCGCGGAGGAGATGTCGCTCGTCGTCATGCGCTCGGCCCGCTCGCCGCTCCTGCGCGAAGCCGGCGATCTGTCGTCGGCGCTCACCGACGCCGACGGCCACCTCGTCGCCCAGGGCCGCGACATCCCCATGCACATGGGGGTCATGAGCTTCACGGTGCGCGAGTTCCTGAAGCGCGTGCCCAGGGAACGGCTCGCGCCGGGCGACGTGTGGTTCCTCAACCTGCCCGAGGTCGGCGGCAACCACCTGCCGGACGTGAAGGCGATCCGGCCGGTGTTCGTCCACGGCTCGATCGCCGCCTTCGCGGTCAGCCTCGCCCACTGGGCCGACATCGGCGGCGCGGTTCCCGGCAGCTACGTCGCCGGCGCCACCGACGCCTGGCAGGAGGGGCTGCGCATCCCGCCGTTCCGCCTGTTCACCGCCGCCGGACCCCACCGCGAGAACCTCGACATGGTGCTGGCCAACGTGCGCGGGGCGGAGGAGCGCGAAGGCGACATCCTCGCGCAGATGGCGGCGACCCGGGGCGCGGAGGCGCAACTGCACCACCTCTTCGCCGAGCACGGCGCGGACACGGTGCTCGCCGCCGTCGCGGCCATCCACGACCGGGCCGAGGCCCGGATGCGAGAGGCCCTCGCCGCGATCCCGGACGGCACCTACACCGGCGAGGACTGGCTCGACGACGACGCCGCGGGCGACGAGCCGGTGGCGGTGAGGGTACGGGTGGACATCGCGGGCGACAGCGCCACGTTCGACTTCTCGGAGACCGCCGATGCGGCTCGCGGACCGGTCAACACCACTCCGTTCATCGCCGCGGCCGCGGTGTTCTACGTGGTCAAGACCCTGTTCGGACCGGACATCCAGCCGAGCGGCGGATGTTACCGGCCGCTCGGGATCGTCACCCGTCCCGGCTCGCTGCTGGACCCGGGACCCGACCGGCCGGTGGTGGGCGGGAACCACGAAACCTCGCAGCGCGTCGCGGACGCCGTGTTCCGGGCCCTGGAGCCCACCGGCCCGGAACGCCTCTCGGCCGGCGGCCCGACCACGTCCGGCCTGGTGCTGTTCGGCGCCCGGCGGGCGGACGGGGTGTGGACCACCTTCTACGAGACGCACGGAGGCGGGGAGGGCGCCAGGCACGATCGCGACGGCGCGCCGGTGGTCCGGGTCCACATGTCGAACGTGATGAACACGCCGGCCGAGGTGGTGGAAGCGGAATACCCGATCCGCGTCGAGTGCCAGCGCCTGCGCCACGGCTCGGGCGGGGCGGGACGGCGGCGCGGCGGCGACGGCCTGCACCGGGAGTACCGGGTGCTCTGCAACGACATGTCGGTCACCACGATGTTCGAGCGCCGCGTGGTGCCGCCCTACGGCCTGCGAGGAGGCGCGCCGGGGGCGCCGTTCCGGGTGAGCGTCGAGCACGCGGACGGCCGCCGCTCCGAGCTGCCGGGCAAGGCCAACGTGCGCCTCGACCGGGACGACGTGGTCGTCGTCGAGAGCTGCGGCGGTGGCGGGTACGGCCCTCCGGCAACCGGCGGGGAAAGGACGGGGCCGTGACGCCATCGTGCCGCCACGCATGCCCGGAATCACGCCGGTCCCGGCAACCGGTGGGGAGAGGGCAGGGCCGTGACGCGGGACGGGAGTCCGGGGGCGGGCCATGGCGGTGCGCCGCGGCGGCCTCGGGAGCGCGGGCGTTTCCCACGCTCGTCGAGCGCCGGCAACCGGAAGCCCCGGACCGCGAATTTCGAACGACGACAACAAGGGGAACGACGCGATGAAGCTCCAGGGCAGGAAGGCGATAGTCACCGGCGCCGCGAAGGGGATGGGAGCGGCGATCACCGCGACGCTGGCCCGGGAGGGGGCCGACGTCGTTCTGGCCGCCCGCGACATCGCGCCGCTGGTGGAGGTTGCGGCCGAGGTCCGCGCCCTGGGCCGCGAGTCGTGGGTGGTGGGCTGCGACGTCACCGACGACGCCGAGGTCAGGGAGATGGTCGACAAGGCGCTGGAGGTCTTCGAGGGGCGCATCGACATCCTGGTCAACGTCGCCGGGGTCACCGGCCCCATCGAGACGCCGGTGCAGGACATCGACGTGGCCGACTTCGACCACGTCATCACCGCCAACGAGCTCGGCACCTTCCTTCCGATCAAGTACGTGGTTCCGGCGATGATCGCCCGGAAGGAGGGGAAGATCGTCAACATCGGAGGGTCGTCGGGGCTGCGCGGCTACCCGATGCGGACCGCCTACAGCGCGTCGAAGTGGGCGGTGCGCGGCATCACCCGCACCGTGGCGCTGGAGCTCGGCAAGTACAACATCAACGTCAACGCGGTGTGTCCCGGCATCGTCGAGACCCCGCGGATGCAGAAGCTCTGCGAAGAGAAGGCGAGGGTGCGCGGCTGGACGGCGGACGAGGTGTACGACGAGTACGTCCGGGAGATGGCCCTGAAGCGGGTGACCACCCCCGAGGACGTCGCCAACGCGGTGCTGTTCATGGCGAGCGACGACAGCCGGCAGATCACCGGCCAGCACATCGCGGTCGACGGCGGCTGGGACGTGTGACCCGGAGCCGCGGCAAGGACATGATGCCGATTCGACCGGATGGCGGGGTTGAAGTGACCATCGACATCGAACGGCAAGGACCGCTTGCCGCAGACGAATAGCCGGAAGACCGGGAACCGGAGGGAGAGACATGTACGCGCCGTTCGAGCTGGACATGCCGGGCGATCTGGCCGGCGCACTGGACGCGCTCGCCGGGGACGGCGGGGATTCGACGGTCGTTCCCATCGCCGGCGGCACCAACCTGATCGTGGACATGCGCGCGAAGCGGGAGCGCCCGGACCGGGTGGTGGGTCTCGGCCGGGTGAACGAGCTGCGGGGGATGGATTTCGGCAACGGCCGGGTCTCCATCGGCGGGCGCACCACGGTCAGCGACCTGCTGCACTCGCCGGAGATCTCGCAGGCGGCGCCGTCGCTGATCGACGCCTCGCGCCTCTTCGCAGGCCTCATGGTGCGCAATACCGCCACCGTCGCGGGCAACGTCGCCTGCGGCTCGCCGGCCGCGGACCTGGTGCCGCCCCTCCTGTCGCTCGACGCCGAGGTCACCCTGGCGAGCCGGTCGGCGACGCGCACGGTGCCCCTGGACGAGTACTTCCTCGGCTACCGGCGCGACGTGCGCCGGCCGGACGAGCTGATCACCCGGATCTCCTGGCCCCACCGGCCGGAGCACTCCGTCAACACCTTCTACAAGCTCGCCCGCCGCAAGGGCGACGCGATCACCGTCACCGGGGTGGCGCTCACCCTGGCGGCGGAAGCCGGAGTCTGCACCCGGGCGCGCATCGCCCTCGCCGCCGTCGCGCCCGTGGTGCTGCGCGCGAAGCAGGCCGAGGCGCGGCTCGAAGGCCGGGCGTTGACCCCGGCCCTGATCGACGAGGCGGTGGCCGCGGCGGTCGCCGCCGCAAGTCCCATCGACGACGTGCGGGCTTCCGCCGAATACCGGCGCCATACGGTCGAGGCCCTGACCCGGCGCCTGGTCGCGCAAGCCTGGGACCGGCTCGTCCGCGAGCCCGCACAGGCGCCTTGAGCGAGGCTCCGATGGACAGATGAGCCAAGGTTCGCACCGGACCGGCTCGCCGGCAGGCCCGCACAGGCGCCTTGAGCGGGGCTCCGATGGACGGATGAGCCGAGGTTCGCACCGCGGGGAGCCGCCGTCCGGGGATACGTGCCCGGTGATCCGGGCCGAAGTCCGGCCGGCGGCTCGCGTGGAGCACGGGGGAGCAGGGAGGAAGAGGAGAACAGGACCCATGCCCGACGAACGAACGATCACGCTGCGCATCAACGGACGCGCCGAAGAGGCGCGCTTTCCCGCCCACCGCACGCTTCTGGAGGCGTTGCGCCAGCTCGGCCACACGGAGGTGAAGTGCGGCTGCGAGAAGGGCGACTGCGGGGCCTGCGCGGTGCTGGTGGACGGCACGGCGGTGGATAGCTGCCTCACCCTGGCGTGGATGGCCGAAGGCAGCGAGATCACCACGGTCTCCGGTCTCGGCGATCCGGCGGCGCCGCATCCCTTGCAGGCGGCGTTCGCGGACGGCGGCGCCGCGCAGTGCGGCTACTGCATCCCCGGCATCATCATCGCCGCGAAGGCGATCATCGACCGGAGCCCGGACCCGGCCGAGGACGACATCCGCCTCGGCCTGAGCGGCAACCTCTGCCGCTGCACCGGGTACACGAAGGTGTTCGAGGCGGTCGCGGAGGCCGCCGCGGCCATGCGCCGGGGAGATTGGCCCCCCGCCGCCGGGGCTCGGGGGGCGGCCGATGGTGCTGCCGGGGGCCGGGGAGCGGCCGATGGCGCCGCCGCCCGGATCGAAGCCGACGGCCCGAACGAGGAGTCCCCGCGATGACCCGCTCCGATGGCACGACGATCCGCACCGCCGGCGAATCCGGGGCCGGAGCGCGGCCCAACGTCCGGTTCCGCCAGGTCGGCGAGCCGCTCGCGCGCATCGACGCGCCCGGCAAGGTCACCGGCCGCACCCCCTACGCCGGCGACTATTCGATGCCCGGCATGCTGCACATGAAGGTGGTGCGCGCCGATGTCGCGAGCGCCCGGCTCGCCCGCATCGACGTGTCCGGGGCGCGGGCGCTGGCCGGCGTGGCCTGCGTGGTGACCGCCGCCGACCTGCCCGGCCGCGGGGCCGCGACGGACATTCCGGGGCAGGTCGGGCGGAAGCGGCTCGACACGGACCAGCCGATCCTGGCCGAGGACCGGATCCGGTACTTCGGCGAGCCGCTCGCCCTGATTGCGGCCGAGACGCGCGACCTTGCGGAGCGGGCGGCGGAGCGGGTCGAGTTCGAGCTGGAGCCGGTCCCGGGGGTCTACGACCCGGTGGAGGCGATGAAGCCCGGCGCCCCCATCGTCACCGGACCCGACAACATCGTCGCGGAACGCAGGATCCGCAAGGGCGACATCGAGGCGGGCTTTGCCGAAGCGGACGTCGTCATTGAGAACACCTTCCGCACGCCGTTCCAGGAGCACGCCTTCCTGGAGCCGGAGGTGGGGCTCGCGTGGGTGGACGAGAACGAGGTGGTCAACATCCGGGTCTCGACCCAGGTCATCGAGCACTTCCGGCCCATCGCCGACGCCATCGGGGTGCCCCACAACAAGGTCCGCATCCGCGGCGCGCTGGTCGGGGGCGGCTTCGGCGGCAAGGAGGACCTGACCGTCGAGGTCTACCTGGCCCTGCTCGCCAGGCGCACCGGCCGCCCGGTGCGTCTGGAGTACACCCGCGAGGACTCCTTCGTGGGCCACGGCAAGCGCCACCCGTTCCTCCTGACCTACCGCACCGGGGTCACGAGGGAGGGCCGGATCACCGCCCTCCAGGTGCGGATGGTGGCCGACTCGGGGGCCTACGTCTTCCTGAGCCCCTACGTCCTGCTCTACGCGCTGGTCGCCGCCCCCGGCCCCTACCGCATCGACAACCTCGACGTCTTCGCCCGGGCGGCGGCCACCAACAACATGTACACGAGCGCGTTCCGCGGGTTCGGCGCCCTGCAGGCGTGCGCCGCCTACGAGCAGCAGATGGACGAGGTGGCGAAGGCGATCGGCCTCGATCGCATGGAGTTCCGGCGGCGCAACTTCCTCAGGACCGGCGATCCCGTGTCGACCGGATTCGTCCCTCCGAGCGCCATCTGGGTGGACCGGTGCGCGGAGCGGGCGTGGGCCGCTCTGGACGAGCCCGCCGAACCCACCGAGCCTTCTCCTCCCGTCCCCCCGCCGGCTGACGGCTCTCCCACCGGCGCCTCCTCCACCGGCTCTCCTCCCGGCGCCGTCTCGGCCGGCACTTTCCCCGCCGTCGCCCCGCCGGCTGACGGCTCTCCCGCCGGCATTTCCCCCGGCGGTGCTACTCCCGCTGCCGTCTCTCCCGCCGGCGCTTCCTCTGCCGGCTCTCCTCCCGGCGCCGTCCCGGCCGGCACTTCCCCCGACCGCGCTTCTCCGGCTGGCGTCTCTCCCGCCGGCGGACCGGTCCGGATCGGCCGGGGGATCGCCTGCTACCAGCAGAGCTACGGCCGCCTCACCTTCCTGCACGACACCTCGGAAGCCTGGGTCGGGGTCGAGATGGACGGCGCGGTGGTGGTGCGCTCCGGGGTCACCGACATCGGGGCCGGCCAGGTCTCGGCCCTGGCCCAGATCGCGGCCGAGGTCCTCGGCGTCACCCTCGACGACGTGGTCGTCTACAACAGCGACTCGGCGGTGACCCCGCTCGCGGGCACCACCACCGCGACCCGCGCCCTGTACATGACCGGCAACGCGGTCAAGCAGGCGGCCGAGGCGTTGCGCGGGCGGCTCGTCGAACGCGCCGCGCGGGCGCTCGGCGCCGCGCCCGGCGATATCGACATGGGCTTCGGCGAAGTCTTCGCGATCGACGCCCCCGACCGGTCCATGCCCCTGGTCGATCTGGTCCGGACGTGCGCGGCCGAGGGCATCCATCGATCGGAGCTGGCCATCTTCCGCGCGCCCTTCACCGACGGTCTCGATCCGGACACCGGCCAGGGGCAGGCCCATCCGGACTACGTCTACGGCGCCCACGCGGTCGAGGTGTCGGTGGACGTGGAGACCGGCGAGGTCGAGGTGCTGAGGAGCGTCGCCGCGCACGACGTCGGCCAGTGCATCAACCCGGCCGCGGTCGAGGGCCAGATCCAGGGCGGCGCCCAGAACGGGCAGGGATACGCCCTGAGCGAGGAGATGCTCTACGAGGAGGGCCGGCTGCTCACGCCGTCGTTCAGCGAGTACCTGATGCCCACCGCCATGGACATGCCGAAGGTCGAATGCATCCTGCTCGAATCCAGGAGCGGGGTGGGACCCTACGGCGCCAAGGGGATCGGCGAGCCGGCCATGACCGCGGTCGCGCCGGCCATCGCCAACGCCGTCGCCGCCGCCATCGGGGTGCGCGTGTTCGAGCTGCCGATCACGCCGGAACGGGTCGTCGCGGCGTTGAAGCGGAGCGGCGCGGCGGCGCCGGCCGGCGGCTGAGACCGTGCGAAGACCATCAACCACCACAGGAGGCCGGGATGCCCCCCGACACGAAACGCGACCCCCGCCATGACATCCTGTTCGAGCCGGTCGACATCGGCCCGGTGACCGCGAAGAACCGCTTCTACCAGGTACCCCACTGCAACGGCATGGGCTACCGCGACCCGACCGCGCTCGCGTGGATGCGCGGAGTGAAGGCGGAGGGCGGCTGGGCGGTGGTGTGCACCGAGCAGGTCGAGTTCCACCACACCTCGGACATCACGCCCTACATCGAGCTCCGCCTCTGGGACGACCGCGACATCCCGATGCTCGCGCGCATGGCGGACCGGATCCACGAGTTCGGCGCGCTCGCGGGCATCGAGCTCGCCTACAACGGAATGAACGCGCCGAACCTCTACGGGCGCGAAGTGCCGATGGGACCGTCGGCCCTCCCCGTCATGACCTTCACCTACGATCCGGTCCAGGCGCGCGCGATGACCGGGCGGGACATCCGCGACCTGCGGCGCTGGCATCGAGCCGCGGCGCTGCGCGCCCGCCGCGCCGGATTCGACCTGATCTACGTCTACGCCGGACACGCCCTGAGCTTTCTGCACCACTTCCTGTCCCGCCGGTACAACCATCGGACGGACGAGTACGGCGGCTCGCTGGAGAACCGGGTCCGGCTCCTGAAGGAAGTACTGATCGACACCCGCGAAGCGGTAGGCGACGTGTGTGCGGTTCCGTGCCGGATCTCCATGGACGAGCTTCTGGGAGCGGACGGATTGGAGAAGGCGGAGGCGGAGGACGCGATCGGACTGCTCGCGGAACTCCCCGATCTGTGGGATCTGGTGCTGGCGGGATGGGAGAACGATTCGGTCACCTCGCGCTTCGGACCCGAGGGCGGGCAGGAGCCGTTCATCGAGGGCGTGAAGAAGCTGACCACGAAACCGGTGGTGGCGGTCGGAAGGTACACGTCGCCCGACCGGATGGCGGCGGTCGTCAGGAAGGGGTTGGCGGACTTCATCGGCTGCGCGCGTCCGTCGATCGCCGATCCGTTCCTCCCGAAGAAGATCGAGGAAGGACGGCCGGAGGACATCCGCGAGTGCATCGGCTGCAACATCTGCGTCTCCGGCGACTTCACGATGTCGCCGATCCGGTGTACCCAGAATCCGGCCATGGGCGAGGAGTGGCGCAAGGGCTGGCATCCGGAGCGCATCCGGGCGAAGGCGTCGGACAAGCCGGTCCTCGTGGTCGGGGCCGGTCCGGCGGGGCTGGAGGCCGCGCAGGCGCTCGGCAAGCGCGGCTACGAGGTGACGCTCGCGGAGAAGGACACCGGACTCGGCGGGCGCGTGGCCCGGGAATGCCGGCTGCCCGGGCTCTCCGCCTGGGGACGGGTCCGGGACTACCGCGAGCAGCAGCTCCACCAGCTCGTCGACGTGCGGGTCTATCTCGACTCGGCGCTGGACGCGGAGATGGTGCTGGAGTTCGGCTTCCCGCGCGTCGTCGTCGCCACCGGCGCCCGCTGGCGCGCCGACGGCGTCGGGCACCACTGGACGCGGCCCATGCCCGTCGCGGACGGCGCCCGGGTGCTGACCCCCGACGACGTGATGGACGGGACGCCGCCGCCGGCGGGGGCGCGGGTGGTGGTCTGGGACGACGACCACTACTACATGGGCGGCGTGATCGCCGAGCTGCTCGGCGCGCGGGGCTGCCGCACGCACTACCTGACACCGGCCCCGGAGGCGTCCACGTGGACCCGCAACACCATGGAGCAGCACTTCATCCAGGCCCGGCTGCTCGAGAGCGGGGTGACGGTCCGCGGCTTCACCAACCTGGACGCGGTCCGCGAAGGCGGGATCACCACATCGTGCGTCTTCACCGGACGCACGGAAGAGGCCGAGGCCGACGCGGTGGTGCTGGTCACGTCGCGCACGCCGGAGGACCGCCTCGCGCGCGACCTCGCGGCGCACGCCGCCGACTGGCCGGACGCCGGCATCGAGTCGGTGACCGCGATCGGCGACGCCCTCGCCCCCGCGACCATCGCCCATGCGGTGTATGCGGGGCGCCGCTACGCCGAGGAGCTCGACGGCCCGCCCGACACGGGGGACGAGGTGCCTTTCAGGCGGGAGATCGCCGAGCTTTCCGGGTCCGCGTGAGGGCCCCGCGAACTCCCCGGCCGTCGCGGGCAGGGAGTGCGCCAGGAATGTCCCGGAGGCCGCCGACGAGGCGGACCCCGGCTGTCCGGGCAGGGAGTGCGCTCTCCGTATTTCCGGCCCCCCTCTGTCCCGCCCTTTGTCGGCGGACGGCGACAGGGGGAGCCCGTTCCAGGGCTCCGGCGCTCGCCCGGGAACGATGCTTCCACTCCACCCGCGACGTCCGGGCAACCCGGGCAACGACCGTCCGAAGGCTCGGCCGAGGGACCCGAACTCGCCGCCGGGCCGCCCTCCGAGCCCGTCTCCGGACCGGAAACGGCTCTGGTACCATCGCCCGGTGGCTGAGACGGATCGACTGCGCCGGGGTGCGGTGCGCGAAGTTGCCATCGACCGGTCCGTTTCCGGGCAGCGGATCGACAACTTCCTGGCGCTCCATCTCAAGGGCGTTCCACGTTCTCGCGTGTACCGGCTGCTGCGTCGCGGCGAGGTCAGGGTCAACCGCGGCCGCGTGCGGCCGGACTACCGCCTGGCGCCCGGCGACATCGTGCGGATTCCTCCGGTGTGGATGCTCGACGCCCAGCCGCAAAAGGCGCCGACCCGCGAGCGGCGACGGGCCGTCGAGCAGGCGATCCTCCACGAAGACGACGATCTGATCGTGCTGAACAAGCCGTCCGGGTGGGCGGTGCACGGCGGCAGCGGGATCGATTTCGGCGTCATCGAGTGCCTGCGCGCGGCCAAGCCCGGCGCCGGCCGGCTCGAGCTGGTCCACCGGCTCGATCGCGACACCTCGGGCTGTCTCCTCGTGGCCAAGCGCCGCCGCGTGCTTGTCCCGCTGCACGAGGCGTTGCGAACGGGGCGGGTGGACAAGCGCTATCTCGCGTTGACGCGCGGCAACTTCGGCCCGCGGGATCGCCACAGCGACGCCCCGTTGCTGCGCGAGCAGCGTCGTACGGGCGAACGCATCGTGCGCGTCCACGCCGACGGCAAACGGTCGGTGACGCACTTCGCGCCGGTTGCGGTCGGCGATGTCGCCAGCCTGGTCACGGCCCGGCCGCGGACCGGACGTACCCACCAGATCCGGGTGCACGCCGCCGAGCTCCAGGCGCCGCTGGCCGGTGACGAGAAATACGGTGACGGCTCGTTCAATCGGTTGATGCGGTCGTACGGCCTGAAGCGGCTGTTCCTGCACGCCGCATCGATCGCGATCCGGACCGGGGACGAACGGCTGGAATTCGAGGCGCCGCTCGCACCGGAACTCGCCGCGGTGCTCGATGCCCTGGGATTGCGCGCCGATCCGGCCGGCCGATGAATGGTCCGTTCGACCGCGCCCGGCGCATCGAGCGGGCGCCGTCGCCGCGGACGCGCGGCATGCGCAAAGGAGGCGCGAACGACGACGCGGGCCGGCTCCCGCGTCGAAGGGCGTGAAATGCGGCTCCGCCGCGCCTCGGTCGCGAGGGAGCTACCGCCGCGGCGGCGCGTGGGTGGGTGCGCCGTCGTCCGGGTCCACGGGGGCTCGAAGCACGTCGAGACCGGCCAGCCGCAGCATCTCGCACAGTCGAATCATCGGAAGCCCGAGCAACGCGGTGGGGTCGTCTCCGTGCATCCGTTCGAAGAGCGCGCATCCGAGGCGTTCCGCCCGAAACCCGCCCGCGCAGCCATACGCCCGCTCGCGGGATACGTACGCCTCGATATCGCTCCTGGTCAGCGGCCTGAATTTCACCGCGAACGGCACGACATCGCTCCGGATCCGGCCGCTCGCGGCGTCCAGCACCGCAATCCCGGTGCGGAATTCGAGCCACCGGCCGCTGGCCATCGCAAGCTGGGCGACGTTGTTCGCGTGACTGCCGGGCTTGCCGAGCACCGTGTCGTCGAGCACCGCGACCTGGTCGGAGCCGATCACCAGTCCGGTTCCGACCCGTGCGCCGACCGCGCGGGCCTTGTGCTCGGACAGGCGGCCGACGAGCGTCTCCGGCGACTCCCCTTCGAGCGGGGATTCGTCGATGTCGGGATGCACGACCCGGAACGGGATCGAAAGGCTCGCCAGGAGGTTCCGGCGAGACGGAGAGCGGGAGCCGAGGACGAGCCGGTGCATCGAAGGGCCGGGGTTCGTGACGCGATGACGGTGGCTTATAGCCGGTGGTCCCGGGCGTTGGCAACGGGTCGGGGGCGTCGCGGCCGGGACCGGGACGTCGCGGCGGCGTCCGCCGGGCGTTTTGACATGCAAAGCGCGGGCTCTTTACGATCCGCGGCGCGGACGGCGCCGTCATGTCCGCATCCGCAGCCGCAGCCGAGGTCCGGTGGGAAATGCGCGAGTCCGCGGGCGCTCGACGGTTCCTGGACGTGGAGGAGCTCGTTTCCCGGCAGGCGAGTCTCGCCGGTTCGGTCGATCCAGTGTCGATGCCGCGGCTCCTCGAGGTCGTCGCGAGTACGCCCGGCGCGATTGCGTACCGCATCGAGTTCGCACGGGACGCCGCCGGACGGGCGAGGGTGAGCGGACGCGTGGAGGGGATGCTGCCGCTCATCTGCCAACGGTGCCTCGAGGGGCTCGACTGGCGTTTCGACACGAGGTTCGAGTCCCTCGTGGTCGCCGGCGGGCACGAGGAGGCTGGAGGACCGGATGCGGTGGCCTGTTTCGACGGCCGGCTCGAGCTGGAGACGATGATCGAGGACGAGTTGCTGCTCGCGTTGCCGAATTCGCCGGTCCACGCGTACGGATCGTGTGAGCCGCCTCCGGTTCGGGACACCGGCGAACAGCCTCCGTTACGGCGTACCAATCCGTTCTCGGCCCTGCATGCATGGCGTCCGCATCATGGCCGGGAACGATCGAACTGATTCGGTACAATCGCTCGCCGCGCCCGGTTCCCGATCCGGCGGCCGGTGACCGACCCACAGGAGAAACGGAATGGCGGTCCAGCAAAACAGGAAATCGCGGTCCAGACGAGGCATGCGCCGGGCGCATGACGCGCTGCGCGCCCCGGCAACGTCGACCGAGCCGACGACCGGCGCGCTCCACCTCCGCCACCAATTGAGCCCGGACGGATACTACCGGGGAAAGAAGATCGTCGAGGACCGGAACGACTGACGGCGTGTCCGGGTGGGTTCGCGCCACACGATCGCCCTGGATGCGATGGGCGGAGACCACGGCCCGGGAGTCGTGGTTCCCGCCGCACTCGAGGTCGCCGCGGAGTCTTCCGACGTCAGCCTCGTCCTGGTCGGAAACGGGCCCGCGATCGAAGCCGCGCTGAGGAAGGCTTCCGCGGCTCCGGACGACCGCATTTCCGTCCGGCACGCTTCGCAGAGCGTGGAAATGGACGATCCGCCGTCCCAAGTCCTTCGATCGAAGCGGGATTCGTCGATGCGGGTGACGCTCGACCTCGTCAGGGACGGGGTGGCCGACGCATGCGTGAGCGCCGGCAACACCGGCGCGTTGATGGCAACGGCGCGGTTCGTGCTGAAGACCCTGCCCGGAATCGACCGCCCCGCCATCATCTCGGCGCTCCCCGCGGCGTCGGGCCACACCCACGTCCTGGATCTCGGCGCCAACGTGGAGTCGAGTTCCCGCCACCTGTTCGAGTTCGCGGTGATGGGTTCGGAACTCGCCAGTGCGGTGGACGACATCGAGCGCCCGCGCATCGGGCTGCTCAACATCGGCCAGGAAGCCATCAAGGGCAACGAACAGGTGAAGGAGGCGGCCCGGCTCCTGGCGGCGAGCAGTCTCCACTACATCGGGTTCGTCGAGGGGGACGACATCTACCGGGGCACCGCCAACGTCGTCGTCTGCGACGGATTCGTCGGCAATGTCGCGCTGAAGTCGAGCGAAGGCGTGGCGCGCATGATCTCCGGCCTGATCCGCGACGAGTTCCGGCGCAGCCTCTCCGGCCGGCTGGCGGGACTTCTCGCGCGTCCGGTGCTGGGGAAGCTGGCGGGACGCATGGACCCGCGCAGCTACAACGGCGCGAGCTTCGTCGGCCTGCGCGGAATCGTGATCAAGAGCCACGGAAGCGCCGATGTCGTCGCCTTCAAGCGCGCGATCATGGAGGCCGTCGCCGAGATCAGGAAGAACGTGCCCGAACGCATCAGTGAACGCATCGCGTCCGCGCTCGCCGAGAGGGAGGTCGTGTGATCTTCCCCCGAATCGCCGGAACCGGATCGAGCCTGCCCGAACGTGTCGTCACGAACGCGGAGCTCGCCGAGAGCGTGGATACCGATGACGAGTGGATCCGGGAACGCACCGGAATCCGGCGGCGCCACATCGTCGACGAGTCGGAGTCGACCTGCGACCTCGCCGAACGTGCGGCGCGCAATGCGCTCGACGCCGCCGGCATCGAGCCGGTCTCGCTGGACCTCATCGTGGTCGGCACCACGACACCCGACCGCATCTACCCGTCCACCGCCTGCCGTCTGCAGGCCCGGCTGGGGGCCGGCGAGTGTCCGGCGTTCGACGTGCAGGCGGTCTGCACCGGCTTCGTCTATGCGCTCGGGGTTGCGGAGAAGTTCTTTCGCGCCGGCGCCGTCAACCGGGCGCTGGTGGTCGGCGCCGACACCCATTCGCGGCTGCTCGACTGGTCCGACCGGCGCACCTGCGTGCTGTTCGGCGACGGCGCGGGAGCCGTCGTGCTCGAAGCGTCCGACTCGCCGGGCGTGATGTCGACGCACCTTCACGCCGACGGCCGCTACGAGCCTCTGCTCTACGTGGAGGGCGGAACCCCGCGCGGCGCCGGCCGCATCGCGGACGGCGGGGCGTACACGAAGATGCAGGGCAACGAAGTCTTCAAGGTAGCGGTACGAACGTTGCGCCGGATCGTCGACGAGACGCTGGCCGCCAACGACCTGGACAAGGCCGACATCGACTGGCTCATACCGCATCAGGCCAACATCCGGATCATCGAGGCGACCGCCCGCAAGCTCGGGATGCCCATGGACCGGGTCATCGTCACGGTGGAGGACCAGGGGAACACGTCCGCGGCGTCGGTGCCGCTGGCGCTCGACGCGGCGGTTCGCGACGGCCGCGTGCAGCGAGGGCAGATCCTCCTTCTCGAGGCGTTCGGCGGCGGCTTCACCTGGGGTTCGGCCCTCGTACGGTACTGAGGCGCGCGGGACACGTTTCCATGTTCGCAGCGACTTTTCCGGGGCAAGGCTCCCAATCGGTCGGCATGCTGTCGGGTCTCTCGGCGGCGCACGCGGAGGTGCGCGGCACGTTCGAGGAGGCGTCGCATGCGCTGGGCTACGACCTGTGGCAACTCGTCCAGGAAGGTCCGGAACGACGCCTCGCCTCGACCGAGCGGACTCAGCCGGCAATGCTCGCGGCGGGCGTCGCGGCGTGGAGGTGCTGGTCGGCGCGCGGGGGGCCCCGGCCCGGCGTCGCGGCGGGCCACAGCCTCGGTGAATACTCGGCGCTCGTGGCGTTCGGGGCGATGGACTTCACGGATGCGATCCGCACCGTCGCCGCGCGCGGCCGGTTCATGCAGGAGGCGGTTCCCGAAGGGGAGGGGGGGATCGCGGCGATCATCGGTCTCGACGACGACACCGTCTTCGGGCTGTGCGCCGAAGTCGGCGGGCGCGCGGGGCTCGGCCACGTGTCCGCGGTCAACTTCAACGCGCCCGGCCAGGTCGCCGTCGCCGGAACGTCGGATGCGGTGGCCGCGGTGATCCGGGAAGCTCGTGAAGCCGGCGCGAAGCGTGCGATCCGGCTGCCGATGAGCGTCCCGGTGCACTGCCCGCTGATGGCCCCCGCGACCGGACGGCTGGAGGAAACGCTGGCCGCGATCCGGATCGAGCCGCCCGTCGTGCCGATCCTGCACAATGTGGACATTGCGAGCCGTTCGAGCGGACCCTCCATCCGCGACGCCCTCGCTGCGCAGCTCGCGAGTCCGGTCCGATGGCGCCACACCGTGGCCGCCATGCGCGAGAGAGGAGCCACGACAATGGTCGAGTTCGGACCGGGCAGGGTGCTCACCGGCCTCGCGCGGCGGATCGATCGATCCATGGCCGCGTTTTCGGTGCACGACGGGAAGTCGCTCGACGCCGCGCTCGCGGCGGTCACGAGCGAGGTGGGCGGATGACGGACCTGAACGGCGAGGTCGCCGTCGTCACCGGAGCGAGCCGGGGCATCGGGGCGGCGGTTGCGCGTTCCCTCGCGGACCACGGGGCCACGGTCGTCGGAACCGCCACCACCGGTGACGGAGCGCAACGGATAGAGGCGATGCTGGCCGGCGCCCGGAATCCGGGAAGGGGTCTCGTTCTCGACGTGGCCAGCGCCGCTTCCGTCGATGCCGCCTTCGGTTCGCTGGCGGGCGACGGCCTGCTGCCCGGCATCCTCGTCAACAACGCCGGCATCACCCGCGACACGCTGTTCGCGCGGATGAGCGACGAACAGTGGGATGCGGTGATAGACACCGACCTCACCTCGCTCTACCGCACCTGCAAGGCCTGTGTCAGGCACCTGATGAAGCGCCGGGGCGGGCGGATCGTCAACGTGACGTCGATCGTCGGGTTCACGGGCAACGCCGGGCAGGCGAACTACGCGGCGGCGAAGGCCGGCATCGTCGGGTTCACGCGCGCCCTGGCGAAGGAGCTGGGCGGGCGCTCGATCACCGTCAACGCCGTCGCGCCCGGGTTCGTCGAGACCGACATGACCCGGGACATCGGACCCGGCCAACGCGCCCGAATGCTCGATCAGGTCCCGCTGGGACGCCTCGGAGCCCCGGAGGAAATCGCTGCCGCAGTCACCTTCCTCGCCTCGCCGGGAGCCGGTTACATCACCGGCCAGACGCTCCACGTAAACGGCGGAATGTACATGGGGTGAGTCTCGCCGGGCTCCCGCGAGACCGCCATGATCCCTCGCCCGGAGGTCGCGACCGCCTTGCAACTCGATAGGGTTTGAATACACTAGCCTGCCGTTCCAGACGGTGCGTTCCCGGCGCTCGAATCCGGCTTCCCCCCTTTCCACCGGGTGAAGGGGTCCGGGTGGAGCGCGGGACGCGGAGTGTGCGCGTGCGGTGTCGAATGAACGGGCACGGGCACGAACACACGTCCAGTGTCGGGACCTCCACGGTCCCTCGACAAAGCAGAGGTACATCCGCAAATGAGCACAGTGGAAGAGCGAGTCAGGCATATCGTCGTCGAGCAGCTCGGCGTGAAGGAGGAGGAGGTGAGTCCGGATTCCTCCTTCGTCGACGACCTCGGCGCGGACTCTCTGGATACCGTCGAGCTGGTGATGGCGCTCGAAGAGGAATTCAACTGCGAGATCCCCGACGAAGAGGCGGAGAAGATCACCACGGTGCAGGAGGCGATCAGCTACATCGAGGCTCACAGCGAATAGCCCGCCTGCGCCGGCACCCGGGACATGTCAGTGAGGCCGCGAGTCGTCCGTGACGATTGCGGCCTTTTTCAATCACTCCCCCGCGGAACTGTCCCATGCGTCGAATCGTCGTCACCGGTCTCGGGCTGATCACCCCGGTCGGGCATTCGGTCGACGAGACGTGGGAGAACATCGTCGCCGGCAGAAGCGGCGTGTCGACGATCGACACGTTCGACGTCAGCGGATTCGCCAGCCGGATCGGCGCGATGGTCGGGAACCTCGACCTCTCCCCGTACATGTCGCCGAAGGAAGCCCGCAAGACCGATACGTTCATCCACTACGGCATCGCCGCGGCCAAGCAGGCGATCGCCGACGCCGGGATCGAGGTCACCGACGAGAACCGCGATCGGATCGGCATCGCGATCGGGTCCGGCATCGGCGGCCTGCCGGGAATCGAAAAGGGCCACGAAGGCTATCTCGCCGGCGGGGCGCGCCGGATCTCGCCGTTCTTCGTGCCGGGCAACATCATCAACATGATTGCCGGAAACCTGTCGATCGATCTGGGTATCCGGGGCCCGAACTACGGGATCGTCACCGCGTGCTCGACCGGTACGCACAACATCGGCATCGCGGCGCGCATGATCGAGCGCGGTGACGCCGACGTGATGATCGCCGGTGGTGCGGAGATGGCCACCTCTCCGATGGGGCTCGGCGGATTCGCCGCGGCCCGCGCCCTGTCGACCCGCAACGACGATCCGGAAGGCGCGAGCCGTCCGTGGGACAAGGGCCGCGACGGGTTCGTTCTCGGCGATGGCGCCGGGGTCGTGGTGCTGGAGTCCCGCGAGCACGCGGCCGCGCGAGACGCGAGAATCCATGCCGACTTCGCCGGGTTCGGAATGAACGGCGACGCCTGCCACATCACCCTCCCCCCCGACGACGGAGACGGCGCGCACCGCTGCATGAGCCTCGCATTGCGCGATGCGGGGCTCGACGCGGGCAGCGTCGACTACATCAACGCGCACGGCACGTCGACTCCGGCCGGGGACGTCATCGAGACGAGAGCCGTCAAGCGGACGTTCGGCCCGCATGCGTACGAGCTGACGGTGAGCTCGACGAAATCGATGATCGGCCACCTTCTGGGGGCGGCCGGCGGCGTGGAGGCGATATTCTCGATCCTCGCCATCCGGGACCAGGTCGCCCCGCCGACGATCAACCTGCACGATCCCGACGAGGAGTGCGATCTGGACTACGCTCCCCATGCCGCGCGCGAGATGAAGATCGACGTCGCGATGTCCAATTCGTTCGGGTTCGGCGGGACGAACGGAACGCTGATCTTCAAGCGACCGAACTGACCGGACCCGTTCCGGGCGGCGGCGGCGGGCGCCGGGCCGGCCGGGCGGAGGTGGCCTCGAAGGTTGAAACTCCTGCGGCGAATGGTGTGGACGGGCCTCGCGCTCCTTGCCGCGGGTGCGGCCGGCGGGTTCTGGCTGAGCCATACCCAACGGGATGCGATGGAGCGCCCGCTGCGAACCGGGGCCGAGACGTTCGTGTACACGGTGCCGAGAGGAGCGACGATCTCGCACGTCGCGCGGGACCTGCGCGAGGCGGGCCTGATCGAGTCCGCCCTGCGCCTGGAACTGCAGGCGCGGTGGAACGGCGCCGCGAGCCGGATCAAGGCCGGAGAATATGCGCTGGAGCCCGGCCTGACGCCCGCCGGCCTGCTCGATCTCCTGGTCGCGGGAACCGTCATCCAGCATCCCTTCACCATCGTCGAGGGGTGGACGTTCCGCGAGCTTCGCCGCCGGATCGCCGAGTCCGAGGTGCTCGTCCACACTCTGGAGGGCCTCTCCGGGGAAGAAGTCATGACGCGGCTGGGACTCGCGGGGACGCATCCCGAAGGGCGCTTCTTCCCCGAGACCTACCACTTCCCCGCCGGCACCCGGGACGTGCGGCTCCTGCGCCGCGCATTCGATGCGATGTCCGCCTACCTCGAGTCGGCCTGGGCACGACGGGCCGCGGACCTCCCGCTCTCGTCACCGGACGAGGTGCTGGTGCTCGCGTCGATCGTCGAGAAGGAGACGGGAGCCGCGGAGGAGCGTGCGCGGATCGCGGGCGTGTTCATGTCGCGGCTGCGTCGCGGGATGCGGCTGGAAACCGATCCGACGGTCATCTACGGTCTCGGTGACGAGTTCGACGGGGATCTGAGAAGGGCCGATCTGAGGCGCGACACCCCCTACAACACCTACACCCGCAAGGGACTGCCGCCGACCCCGATCGCGCTCGCGGGCGCCGCCGCAATCGACGCGGTCGTCGCCCCGACGGAAGACGGTTCCCTCTACTTCGTCGCGAAAGGAGACGGCCGGCACGTGTTTTCCACCACCTACGACGCGCACCGCGAGGCGGTCCGCCGCTACCAGGGCCGGTCCCGGCGCTCGAAGCGCGCGGCCGGGGGGGACGAGGGATGACGACGTCCGCACGGGGCCGGTTCCTGACGGTGGAAGGCATCGACGGCGCGGGCAAGTCGACGCAACTGCCCAGGATCGAGGACTGGCTGCGCCGGGCCGGGGTCAGGACCGTCCGCACCCGGGAGCCCGGCGGCACCCCGCTCGGCGAAACGTTGCGCGCCACGCTGCTCGATCCGCGGTTCACCGGCATGTCGCCGGAGGCGGAGCTGCTGGTGGTATTCGCGGCCCGGGCCGAGCATCTGGCCAAGGTCATCGCGCCGGCGCTCGCGGACGGCGCCTGGGTGCTGTGCGAGCGGTTCACCGACGCCACGTTCGCCTACCAGGGAGGCGGACGCGCCGTCGATGCGGCGAGGATCGCGGCCCTGGAGGAGGCGGTGCAGGGCGACGTGCGTCCCGACCTGGTGCTCGTGCTCGACCTCCCGATCGAGGCCGGGCTCGCGCGTGCGCAACGGCGGTCGTCCGGGGCGGATGCACGCGCCGACGACCGGGCCGGGCGGGCGGGCGCGGAAGGGCGCCGGGTCGGCATCGACCGCGACGGGGACACGTGGGTCGCGCGCGCGAGGGGGGAAGTCAAAAGACGGATTGGATCGACGCGGGGGTATGCGTGGGTCGGGCGCGCGCGCGGGGAAGGGCGCCGGCGGACGCCGCCGAGCTCCACTGCGGCGCGGGACGAAGGCGGGCCGGCGCGCGGCGGCCCGGACCGGTTCGAACGCGAGGGCGTCGAGTTCTTCCGGCGGGTCCGGGAGGTCTACCTCGACCGGGCCCGGAAGCATCCCGAACGCTATGCGGTGGTGGATGCGGACGCCCATGAGGATACCGTCACCGAACACCTGATCCGCGAGATCTCGGAGCGGTTCCCGTGATCCCGGAGCGCCTGCCGTGGCACGGCCCGCAATGGATGCGGATCGAACGCGGCATTCGATCCGGAAGGGTGCCGCATGCCCTGCTGCTGCGCGGGCCGAGCGGCAACGGCAAGGCGATGTTCGCGGCCCGTCTCGCCGCGGTGCTGCTGTGCCGGTCGGAGGATCCCCCGTGCGGGGAGTGCGAATCGTGCCGGCTCTGCGCCGCGGGCAGCCATCCGGACCGGATCGACGTGAAGATCGAGGCGGACCGCCGCGAGATCGTCGTCGACCAGGTACGCCACCTCGTCCACGCGGTCAGCCTCACCCCCCGGTTCGGCCGCTACAAGGTGGTGACCGTCGACACGGCGGAGCTGATGAACCACCACGCGGCCAACACGTTCCTCAAAACGCTGGAGGAGCCTCCCGGGGCGACGGTGTTCGTCCTCGTCTCGTCGAACCACGCCCATCTCCTGCCGACGATCCGCAGCCGTTGCCAGATGATCGACTTTCCCGTCCCCGAGCCCGGCGTCGCCCTCGAATGGCTGCACGGCAAGGTACCGGAACCGGATTCGGCCCTCGCGGCGGCGCATGGCGCGCCCGTGCGCGCGGTCCGGATGTCGAGTGACGGCCTCGTCGAACTGCGCTCGGGGCTGGCTCGCGACCTCGACGATCTCCTCGCGGGGGGCGACCCCATGGCGGTAGCCGTGCGCTGGAAGGAGCTCGGGCGCGCGAACGTCACCTGGTGGCTCGTCGACATCCTCGCCGAGCGTCTGCGCGAGAGCGGCCGCGCCGGCGCGGACGCCGGCCGGGGAGGCAGTGCGGCCGCACGCCTTTCCCGGCTGCTGTCGATGCTGGACAGGTGCCTGGAGGTGCGAAGCGGGGTGGTGGCGCGTTCCAACACCAACGAGCAGCTCGTCCTGGAGCGCCTCGCCCTCGGCATCGCGCTGGAGCGGACCGGCGAGTTGCGTTAGCTTGCGGTTGGCTTGCCGTCGCGACGACGGGCGTGCCGCGCTCACACCCGTGCCGTGCATCGCGGCGTCATCTGCCGGATCGACCTTGCGAAGCCCGGGGAGACGGAAGACGCCGGGCGGCTCCCCGATCGACGGCAGGTCCGGGGAACGGCTCCGGTCGTCGGGATCGGGAGGACCTTAGAACGCCGCTCGCCGGACGTGATCGCGCCGTCGTCCGCCACGGGCGTCGCAGGCGTCGCGCACGGCACACGAGGGGTGCTCCATGAGCGAATCGCCGAGCAGGACCGTGCTCCATGGCTGGCACGAGGGTCACGGCGGAAAGATGGTGGACTTCGCCGGCTGGAGCATGCCGGTGCAGTACCGGACCGGGATCATCGCCGAGCACCTCGCGACCCGCCGCGGCGCCGGCCTGTTCGACGTGAGCCACATGGGCCGTTTCCGGGTGACGGGACCCGGCGCCGAGTCGTTTCTGCTCGATACGCTCACCAACAACGCATCCGGGCTCGATCCCCGGCAGGCGCAGTACACGTTCATCGCGAACGAGACGGGCGGGGCGGTCGACGACGCGTACCTCTACCGGCTCGCCGGCGAGGACTTCCTGCTCGTCGTCAACGCCGGGAACCGTGCCGTGGACCGGGAATGGCTCGGCCGGTACCTGCCCGCGAGCGGCGTCGATCTGGTGGATGAAAGCGAGGAGATCGCGATGCTCTCGCTTCAGGGTCCGGCCGCGAGCGACGTGCTCACGCGTCTGGTCGACGCCCGCGAGCTGCCGGAGAACAAGCGCAACCGGATCTCGGTGGCCGCTTTCGAGGGCCGGGACCTCGTCGTGGCGAGAACCGGTTACACGGGCGAACCGGTGTGCTTCGAGCTCTTCCCCGAGAGCGGCGTCGCGGCGCGGCTGTGGGAGCGGCTCGTCGAGGCCGGCGCGGTGCCGGCCGGGCTCGGCGCCAGGGACTCGTTGCGTCTCGAGGCGGGCCTGCCGCTGTACGGGCACGAGCTCGGGCCGGGACCCGACGGCCGCGACATCCCGCTGTTTGCGAACTCGCTGGCCCGGTTCGCGGTACGAACGAGCCCGGAGCGGGACTTCGTCGGGAGCGCGGCATTGAGGGCGCAGCGCGCGGAGTACGAGCTGATCCTGCGGCGCGAGCTGGCCACCCCGCCGGCCGAACGGCGGCTGACGCACCTGGTGCAGCCGGTCGCGGTCTTCGACGGCCGGCGGCCACTGCGCCAAGGCTACCGGGTCATGTACCGGGGAGAGGAAGCGGGGTGGATCACCTCGGGCACCACGGTGCCCTGCGCGGTGTTCGAAGGAGAGGGGATCGAGGCGGCGCCCGGCGACGAACACGCGATGCGCCCGGCAGGGCTCGCGTTGCTGCGTTCGGACCTGCTGCCGCGCGGCGACGCACCGCTCCGGGTCGAGGTGCGCGACGGCCGGGGCAACGCCGCCACCGCCGAGGTCGTCGAGCGCAATGCATGGCCGGTTGCGCCGTTCGTGCGACCCTTCGGCGGGTTCGAGCCTCCGGCCGAGGGCAGGCGTGCGCCGGTCTCGCAGGCTGAAGCGATGGCCGCCCGGCTGGTGGAGCAGGCCGGGAGCAACCAGCGGTGGCGGCGCGCCGAATGCGTCAACCTCATCCCGTCCGAGAACTGCGTCTCGGAGTTCGTGGAACGCCTGTGCGTTTCCGATCCGGCCGGGCGCTACAACGAGCACAACCGGCTGCGCGCCCTCGGGGCGAACTCCGAGGAAGTGCGGTACTACAGGGGCACCGCGTTCAGCATGGAGAAAGAGGAGGAGCTCGTCGCGGCGTTGCGGACCTTGTTCGGATGCCGGGACGCGGAAGTGCGGGTCATCAGCGGGCAGATGGCCAACGACACCGTCTACGATGCGCTGAAGCAGTTCCGCAACCGTCACCGTGGCCGCCGCACGCCCCGGCCCCTGCGACGGGTCCTCGTCCACGACCTCAACAAGGGCGGCCACCTGAGCGCCCAGCCGGGCGGCGCGCTCAGGAACTACGTCGCCCATGACCCGAGGACCGAACGGCCCGCCGTGGACCATTTCGTGCCACGGAGCGATCGCCCCCACGCGATCGACGTCGAAGCGACCCGGGAGCTCATCCGGAAGGGGAGGCCGGACCTCGTCGTCTTCGGGCGCAGCGTGATCATCCACACCGAGCCGGTCAGGGCCATCGTCGAATTCATCCACGCGGAGTTCGGCGCCGACAACCCCGAACGACCCCTCGTGATGTACGACGGCGCCCACGTGCTCGGCCTGCTCGGTGAACACTTCCAGGATCCGCTGGCCGAAGGCGCGGACGTCGTCACCGGCTCGACCCACAAGACGTTCTTCGGCCCTCAACGGGGAGTGATCCTCGGCAACATCGTCCCCGGCCACGCGTTCGAGGAGTTCTGGCAGTTCGTCAGGTCGCGCGCATTCCCCGGACACGTGAGCAACCACCATCTCGGGACGCTGCTCGGCCTGCTCGGCGCGACTTACGAGATGATCCACCATCGCCACGAGTACCAGCCGCAGGTGATCCGCAACGCCAGGGCGTTCGCCACCGCCCTCGCGGGCCACGGCCTCGCGATCGAAGGCGATCCCGGGGCGGGCTACACCGATACCCACCAGGTCCTCGTGCGGGGCGCGCGAGGCTCCGGTGGCGAGATGGCGGCGCGGCTGGAGCGGGCCAACATCATCACCAACCCGCAGGCGTTCCACGACGATGCGAGCTTCGCCGCCGCGTCGGGGATACGCCTCGGGACCCAGGAGATGACCCGGTTCGGCATGAACGAGACGGACTTCGCCGAGCTGGCGGGGCTCCTGGCGAGCGTCCTCCTCGAAGGAGGGTCCACCGCTCCCGGATCGCGGCGCGCCGAGGTCGTCCGGTTCCGGCAACGCTTCACGCGGATGCGCTACCACCTGTGAACGCCGGTACGAACCGCTCCCGCGCACCTTCCCCCGGGAGGCGGCGAGGGGTGTGGAGCGGCGGTGGCTCTCCCGGAACTCCCGCCGCGCCTCGACCGGTCCGTCCGGACCCGCCTCCCGGGGGGATCAACACCGCCGGTTCAGGCTCGCGCCCCATCGGAAAACCAGCAATTCTCATTTTGGCGCCTGACTTCACCCTGAGCCGCAAGCCGTCTTCTCCTTGCGACTCGATCCGGGGCAGATCGGGGGCAGATCGACGGTCGTGCCGGTCCTGCCGCGGGACCCGACGAGCAAAATGAGAATTGCTGTCGGAAAATGCTCGTTCTTGACTCCGGCATGGCCCTTGTCTACCCTCCCGCCGCTTGATCGCACGGGGCCATAGCTCAGCTGGGAGAGCGCTACAATGGCATTGTAGAGGTCGGCGGTTCGATCCCGCCTGGCTCCACCATCGTCCCCGTGCGCCAGCCAAGCCGGCGCAAGCATGCTCCGTCCCCATCGTCTAGCCTGGCCTAGGACACCACCCTTTCAAGGTGGCGACACGGGTTCGAATCCCGTTGGGGACGCCAATGCCGGTTTCAGCCGTTCCCGCCGGTTCGAAAGCGCGGTGGACGCGCGGAAACGAGGATCCGGGCGCCTCGGAACCCCCGGTACGAACCCGCTGAACGAGATCCGGGCCGATCTCCGGGTGGTCGAATGTTGAAACTCGACGGGGCCGCCCGGTGGCTGAACCGGGTGCGGGCAAGGCGCGCCGCGCTGGAACGCAGGCTGCGGCTGTGGAGCGGGCTGGTGTTTTCCGCGTTCGTGGTGCTGCATCTCGGCAACCACGCGCTCGGCCTGGTATCGATCGACGCGATGGAGCGCGCGCGCGAGGCGATGCAGGCCCTGTGGGGCAGCCCGCCGATGCTCGCACTGCTCTACGGCTCGCTCGTGGTCCATTTCTGGATGGTGCTCGCGGTGCTCTACCGTCGCAGCACCCTTCGCATGCCGGGGTGGGAGGCGGCGCAACTGATCCTCGGTCTGCTGGTCGTGCCGCTGATCGCTTCGCATGCGACCGGCACTCGCGGCAGCCGGGAGCTGCTCGGCATCGATGTCGACTACCCGCTGGTGCTGGGCGCCATCTGGACCGACGACTTCGAGCTGGTGCGGCAGACGGCGTTGCTGCTCGTCGTGTGGCTGCACGTGGCCGTCGGTCTGCACTTCTGGCTGCGACTGAAGCCCTGGTACCCCAAGGCCCTGCCATACCTCTACGCCGCGGCGCTCCTGCTGCCGGTGCTCTCGTTGCTCGGATTCGTCGAATCGGGGGTCGAGGTGCGGCGCCTGATCGTCGAGGAAGGCGCGGGCGCGGCGATTTTCGCCGAGGCGGAAGCGACGGACCCGGCCATGCGCGAACGGGTCGCGAGTCTCGACACGGGAGGCATCCTCGCTTTCGTCATCGTGGTGGGTGCGACCCTGCTCGCGCGGCGCCGCCGCCTGCGCTCACTCGCGCGGGGGCCGCGCTACCGCCTGCACCATGCGGACGGGAGGACCCTGGAGCCACCGGTCGGGCATTCCATCCTCGAGGCGTTGCGCGCCGCCGGCATCCCGCACGCCGCGATCTGCGGCGGCCGCGCCCGCTGCACGACCTGCCGGGTCCGTGTCGGCCGGGGACTGGACGCCTTGCCGGAGCCGGGCGACCTCGAGAGCCTGGCGCTGCTCCGGATCAAGGCGGACCCCAACGTGCGGCTGGCCTGCCAGGCCCGCCCGGTGAGCGACCTGTCGGTGAGCCCGCTGGTTCCGGCCAGGGCGTCGCCCGCGGTCGTCCACCAGCCCGGCGGTGTTTCCGGGCGCGAGGAGACGGTGGTGATCATGTTCATCGACCTGCGGAACTCGACGGGGATCGGCGAAGAGCGGCTGCCCTATGACGTGGTGTTCATCCTCAACCAGTTCTTCTCCGAGATGTGGGCGGCGCTCGAGGAGACGGGCGGCCATTACGCCCAGTTCTCCGGGGACGGGCTGATGGCGCTGTACGGTCTGGAATCGGACGTCGCGACCGGCGCGCGCCAGGCGCTTCGTGGCGCGGTCGAGATGGCCCACCGGATGTCCAGGCTCAACGCGAGCCTGGAAGGCGAGCTGGGCGACCCGCTGCGCATCGGGATCGGCATCCACTGCGGCCACGCGATCGTCGGCACGATGGGTCCGCCGAAGTCGCCGAATTTCTCCGCGGTCGGGGACAACGTGAACGTGGCCGCGAGGCTCGAGGCCGAATCCAAGACGCTCGGCTGCACCCTGGTCGTCTCGACCGCGGTGACGAAAGCGGCCGGCCTGGACCTGTCCGCCCACCCTCTGCACGAAGCCGAGCTCCGTGGCCGCGGCGAACGGGTCGAGGTCCATGCCATCGACGATCCGAGGGAGATCCGGGAGGTCGTCACCGGTCCCGTCGGTCCCGCCGGTCCGGTGACGCCACGGAGCCGCGGAACCGGATGAGGCGCCGCCCGGAGGAGGCGTACGAGCGGACCACCACGTTCTTGCGACACGGCGCGCCGGCGGGCGCCGACACACCATGCCCGATGACAGGATCGACATCCCCGGCCATCTCGGACATGATCCGCACCCGCCCGCCGGACCGCCGGAACGCAGGCCGAGCGAAAGGCGATCCTCGTGGCCGCCGGTTCCCCGCTCGCGGCGTCCCGGGCCAGGGAACGGGGAACCTGCCGCGATCCGCGGATTCCGGCTTCCTCGGGAACGGCGCGCAGCACCGCACGATCATCCGTCACTGGCCGGGCAGGCGGCAATCCGGAACTCCCGGCATCGGCGACGCCGGACCGGGATGCCGTGACAGGAAGCCGGTGGCGCTCATCCGGGACACCGGGCACGAAGCCCGTCGGGAGATGGAGCCGACTCCATGAAGGTACTGGTCACCGGCGCGGCCGGATTCATCGGCGCCGCGCTCGCCCTCCGGCTGCTGGAGCGGGGCGACGAGGTCATCGGGGTCGACAACCTCGATCCGTACTACGACGTCTCGCTCAAGCAGGCGCGGCTCGACCGCGTGAGGACGTTCCCCGGTTTTCGCGACGTACGCGCCGACATCTCGGACCGCGCCGCGGTCGAGGATCTCTTCGCGCGCGAACGGCCCGCGGCGGTCGTCAATCTCGCCGCACAGGCCGGAGTCCGGTATTCGCTGGAGAACCCCCACGCCTATGTCGACGCCAACCTCGTCGGTTTCCTCAACGTGCTCGAAGGATGCCGCCACCACGATGTCGGCCACCTCGCCTACGCTTCTTCCAGCTCCGTCTACGGCGCCAATCGAACCCTTCCGTTCTCGGTCCGGCACAACGTCGACCACCCGCTGTCGCTCTATGCCGCCACCAAGAAGGCGAACGAGCTGATGGCGCACACCTACAGCCACCTCTACGGACTCCCCGCCACCGGGCTGCGGTTCTTCACCGTCTACGGACCTTGGGGCCGGCCCGACATGGCGCTGTTCCGGTTCACCCGCAACATCCTCGAAGGCCGTCCGATCGACGTGTTCAACCACGGCCGCCACCGCCGCGACTTCACCTATGTCGACGACGTGGTCGAAGGCGTGGTCCGGATCCTCGACCGGCCCGCGCGCGCGAACGAGCACTGGTCCGCGGAGTCTCCCGATCCGGCCACCAGCTCCGCGCCGCACCGGCTCTACAACATCGGCAACAACCGATGGGTGCGGCTCGAGCGCTACATCGAGGCGATCGAGACGTGCCTCGGGCGCAAGGCGGACAGGAACTTCCTTCCCCTGCAGCCCGGTGACGTGCCCGACACCTTCGCGGAGGTCGACGATCTCGTGAACGACTTCGACTACCGGCCCGCCACCCCGATCGAGGTCGGGGTCCGGCGGTTCGTCGACTGGTACAAGGAATTCCACGGCGTTCGCTGATGGCTCACGGCAGGAGCATCTCGGTCGTCGGGCTCGGATACGTCGGGCTCCCGGTCGCGGTTGCGTTCGGCCGGCGGGCGCGCGTCATCGGCTTCGACGTCGACGCTCGCCGGATCGAGGAGCTTCGCCGGGGCGTGGACCGTACCCGCGAGGTCGAGCCTGCGGACCTCGCCGGGACCGACGTGCGCTTCACCAGCGATGCCGCCGATCTGCGCGAGGCGGACTTTCACATCGTGGCGGCGCCGACTCCGATCGACGACACCAAGAGGCCGGACCTGGGTCCGCTCCTTGAGGCGGCGCGCACGGTGGGCCGGCACCTCGCGCGAGGAGACGTCGTCGTGTTCGAGTCGACGGTCTACCCCGGGGCGACGGAGGAGGACTGCGTTCCGGTGCTCGAAGACGCGTCGGGACTCGCGTGCGGGACGGACTTCACGGTCGGCTACTCGCCGGAGCGGATCAATCCCGGCGACCGGGAGCACACCTTCACGCGGAACCCGAAGCTCGTGGCCGGACAGGACGAGGCGACGCTCGACATCGTCGCGAGCGTCTACGAGTCCGCGGTGACGGCGGGCGTCCACCGCGCCTCGACGATCCGGGTGGCGGAAGCGGCGAAGGTCATCGAGAACACGCAGCGCGACCTCAACATCGCGTTGATGAACGAGCTGGCGCACATCTTCGCCGGCCTCGGGATCGATACCCGCGACGTGCTCGCGGCGGCCGGCACCAAGTGGAACTTCCTTCCTTTCACGCCCGGTCTCGTGGGCGGACACTGCATCGGCGTCGACCCCTACTATCTGGCGCACAAGGCGGCGACGCTGGGCTACCGGCCGGAGGTCATCCTCGCGGGCCGGCGGATCAACGACGGCATGGGCGCCCAGGTTGCCGGGCTGGCCGTCAAGGCCCTGGTCCGGCACGGCCTCGGCACGAGCCGGGCGGTGGTGACGATTCTCGGGTTCACGTTCAAGGAGGACATCTCCGATTCGCGCAACACGCGCGTCGTCGACATCGTCCGCGAGCTCGAAGACTACGGCCTCACGGTCCAGGTTCACGATCCCTGCGCCGACCCGGACGAAGCTTCCCGGGAATACGGAGTGGAGCTCGCCGCCGCCGACGCGCTTCGCCCGGCGGATGCGGTCATCCTGGCCGTCGCGCATTCCATGTTCGTGGAGCGGGGCTGGCCCGGCATCACCGCCTTGCTGCGCGGACCGGACGGGATCGTCGTCGACGTGAAGGGTGTGCTCGACCGCGCCTCCCGTCCCGGCGGGATCGAGCTCCTGCGTCTCTGAACGCCGATTGCCAGTGATGCGGCGCCCGCGTACGAACCCACGGCTTCCTCCGCTTCGCCGGGAGCGGGGAGAGGACACGGACGGGGCTGCCCATCGGTGCAGGACGCACCGGCGGCGGCTGGAGTCGTGATCCGGTGAACGTGGCGATGATTGGTGCGGGGTACGTCGGCCTCGTGTCGGCGGCGTGCTTCTCCGAGTTCGGCGCATCCGTGACGTGCATCGACCTCGACGCGTCGAAGATCGCCCGGCTTCGAAAAGGCCTGATGCCGATCTACGAACCGGGCCTGGACGAGCTCGTCGAGCGCAACGTGGCGCAGGGGCGGCTGCGCTTCACCACCGAGTTCGATGGAGGCGTCGGTGACGCGGCGCTGGTATTCATCGCGGTGGGGACGCCGTCGCGCCGCGGCGACGGGCAAGCCGACCTGTCCTTCGTGTACGACGCGGCGCGGCGGATTGCCCCGATGCTGCGGGACTACAGCGTCGTCGTGGACAAGTCCACGGTCCCGATCGGCACTGCGCGGCAGGTCAGGCGGATCATCGCGGAAGTCAACCCGGAGGCGGATTTCGACGTCGCCTCGAACCCGGAGTTCCTCCGCGAGGGCGCCGCGGTCGGCGATTTCATGCGCCCCGATCGGGTCGTCATCGGCGTCGAGAGCCGTCGTGCCGAGGAGAAGCTGCGGGAGCTGTACCGGCCGCTGAACCTCGCGGAGGTTCCGATGGTGGCCACGAGCCTGGAGAGCGCGGAGCTCATCAAGTACGCGGCCAATGCCTTCCTCGCAACGAAAATCAGCTTCATCAACGAAATGGCGGCGCTGAGCGAGGCGGTGGGCGCCGACGTGCATGCGGTTGCCCGGGGCATCGGGCTCGACGGGCGCATCGGGCGCAAGTTCCTGCATCCGGGGCCCGGGTACGGGGGATCGTGCTTTCCCAAGGACACGGTGGCTCTCATCCGGACTGCGCAGGAGCACGGAGCGCCCGTGCGCATCGTCGAATCCGTCATCGAAGTCAACGCGGCGCAGCGTCTCCGGATGGTCGCCAAGATCCGCAGGGCGCTCGGGGGGAACGAGGCCGGGAAGGTGATCGCGGTGCTCGGTCTCACGTTCAAGCCGGAGACCGACGACATGCGCGATGCCCCGTCGCTCGCGATCCTGCCGCCGCTCATCGAGAATGGTGCGCGGGTCCGGGCCACGGACCCGCACGGCATTTCGCAGGCGCGCATGCACCTGCCCGATTCGATCGAGTACGTGGACGACGTCTACGAGACTCTCGACGGCGCTGACGCGGTCGTGCTCCTCACGGAATGGAACGCATACCGCGGTCTCGACATGGAGGAGGTGAAGCGCCGGATGCGGGGGAACGTGTTCATCGACCTGCGCAACGTCTACGAGCCGGGGTCGATGCGTTCGCTGGGGTTCGAGTACACGTGCGTCGGGCGCGGGTGACGCGCGTCGTGCCGCCCTGCGGGATGCCTCGCGAGCCGCGGGTCCGGTGCGGCGAACGCCTGGCGCTCGAACCGTCGGCCGTCGCCGGGCGCCGGACCCGCAATGACGAGGTGACACGGTGAAGATGCGGGTTCGAAAGGCGGTCTTTCCCGTCGCGGGTCTGGGCACCCGGTTCCTGCCGGCGACGAAGGCGCTTGCGAAGGAGATGCTCCCGATCATCGACAAGCCCCTCGTCCAGTACGCGGTGGAAGAAGCGGTGGCGGCCGGAATCGACCATCTCGTGTTCGTCACCGGACACGCCAAGAAGGCCATCGAGGATCACTTCGATCGTTCGGCGGAGCTCGAGGCGGCGCTGGAAGCGCAAGGCAAGAGCGAGATGCTGGCGCGCGTGCGCGCGATCCTGCCGGGCCACGTCACGTGCATGTACATTCGCCAGCCGGCGCCGCTCGGGCTCGGTCACGCGGTGCTGTGCGCGCGGCCGGCCATCGGCGACGAGCCGTTCGCGATCCTCCTCCCCGACGACCTCATCGACTGCGACGGCCCCGGGTGTACCGAACAGATGGTGCGGCGCTTCGAAGCCACCGGGGAGGGCCTGGTGGCCGTGCAGTCCGTGCCGAGGGAAGAGACCGGCCGGTACGGTATCGTGCGCCTCGTTTCGCCGGACGGACACGAGGCGTCGATCGGTGAAATCGTGGAGAAGCCGGCGCCGGACAGGGCTCCGTCGACGCTCGGGGTGGTGGGACGCTACGTGATGCCCCCGAGCATCTTCGACGCGCTCCGCGGCACCCCCGCGGGGTCGGGCGGCGAGATCCAGCTCACCGACGCGATCGCGGCATTGCTCGCACGGGAAACGATCCACGCTTTTCGGTTCGACGGAACCCGGTTCGACTGCGGCTCCACGGAGGGGTTCCTGGCCGCGAACGTCGCCCTTGCGCTGAAGCGTCCCGAGCTTCGTTCGGCGCTTCGCGGACTCCGGGGCGCCCGTGGAATCGCCGGCGACACCGGTCCCGAGGACGGCCATGTGGAGCCATGAGCGGGATATCGGACACCGGCAACGGCGACCCGGCGCTGGCCGACGCCACGACTTCCTGCCGGACCCGGGAGGGTCGGCCTCGGTCGTCAAGTCACCGGATCAGCACGTGCGTATCGAGCAGTGCGCTCACCGCTCGAGGCTGTCCCGGTGCTCCTCCGGAACCGCCGGCCCGATGATGTCGCCGACCACGGTGACGGTGCCCTTCAGCTCCATCTGGGGATGCTCTCCTCGGGCTCGACTTGCGGGCGACAATTCTGCGACAGGCTGGCCGCGCTTCAGGATGACTATCCGCTCACCGGTCGCCTGCACGCGGTCGAGGATAGCCAGACACCGGGTCTTGAAGTCGGACGCATTGATCGTTTCCATGAATCCAGTCTTCACAACCGGTGGCTACCCGATCCCGGTTGTCGGATATGTTGTCAATTAACCGCCAAGCGACTGATTTCGTTGATTCAGTTGGCGGAGAGGGAGGGATTCGAACCCTCGGTACGCTTTCAACGTACACACACTTTCCAGGCGTGCTCCTTCGGCCGCTCGGACACCTCTCCAAGGGGCGCAAAGGGTAAGCGCGGCGCCGCGTGTGCGCAAATCGATTTCGCCCGATACGGTGTTCATGCCACGGCCGGGCAAGGCACCGGGCACGGCACGAAGCCGGCGCCGGGAGCCGTGATATCCTCGCCGCCCTCGCAGTGAAGCATACGGTCGATGGCGGCTCGCATCGGTCCCCTCGCATCGCAATGTCGTGAACCCCGTCAGGCCCGGAAGGGAGCAGCGGCAGCGGCGGACGCGAGTGCCGGGGTGCGGCTGGTGCGGGCCGCTTCCATCCGATTCCGCACCCGGGAGTCACGGTGCCGTTCCGGTCTCGCGGATGGAATGAGCCGGTACGAGTCCGCTTCCCTGCGCCCGATCATGTGTATAGTCGCCGCGGGTCGATCCGGAGGTCAGCGGGCGTGCGCTACTCCATCTTCAGCCTTGCCGGAAACGCGCTGAGCCACCACCAGCGGTGGCCGCCGGCATGGCGCAGCCCGGAGCCCAAACGCGAGTACGACGTGGTGATCGTCGGCGCCGGCGGCCACGGCCTTGCGGCGGCGTACTACCTCGCCAAGCTCCACGGCATCACCAACGTCGCGGTGGTGGAGAAGGGCTGGCTCGGCGGCGGCAATACCGGCCGCAACACCACCATCGTGCGCTCGAACTACCTGCTGGAGCCCAACGCGCATTTCTACGAGCACTCGCTGAAGCTGTGGGAGGGGCTCTCGCGCGACCTCAACTACAACGTGATGTTCAGCCAGCGGGCAGTGGTGAACCTCACCCACAACGACGCCCAAGTCGACGCGGCGCGACGCCGCGGCAACGCCATGCGGCTGAACGGCATCGACGCGGAGTGGCTCTCGCGCGACGAGGTCCGGGCCATGGCGCCCCTGCTCGACTGCTCGCCGAATGCGCGCTTCCCCATCAACGGCGGGCTGGTCCAGCGCCGCGGAGGGACGGCGCGGCACGACGCGGTGGCGTGGGGATTCGCGCGGGGCGCGGATTCGCATGGCGTCGACATCATCCAGAACTGCGAGGTCACCGGCATCCGCATCGACGGGGGCCGCGTGGCCGGGGTCGAGACGAGCCGCGGCTACATCGGCGCGCAGAAGGTCGGCATCGCGGTGGCGGGCAACAGCTCGCGCCTCGCGGCGATGGCCGGGATCCGGCTCCCCATCGAATCCCACGTGCTGCAGGCGGCGGTGACCGAGCCGCTCAAGCCGGCCCTCGACACCGTGGTGACGTCGGGCGCGGCGCACGTCTACATCAGCCAGACCGACAAGGGCGAGATCCTGATGGGCGGCAGCCTGGACTTCTACAACTCCTATGCGCAGCGCGGGAACCTGCCGGCGCTGGAGCACGTGATCCAGGGCGCGATCTCGCTCTTCCCCTTCCTCAGCCGGTTGCGGCTGATGCGGACCTGGGGCGGGGTGATGGACATGACGATGGACGGGAGCCCGATCATCGGCAAGCTGCCGGTCAGGGGCCTGTACTTCGACGGCGGGTGGTGCTACGGGGGCTTCAAGGCCACGCCGGCCGCGGGCTGGTGCCACGCCTGGACCATCGCCAACGACGAGCCGCATCCGCTCAACGCGGCGTTCCGGCTCGACCGCTTCCATCGCGGCGAGCTCCTCGACGAGAAGGGCGCCGGGGCCAGCCCCCAGGCGCACTGACGCGGCCCCTCCATGTTCGGGACGGAAGAACTCGCGGATGGCCGGGCTCCGGGCGCACCGGCGCGGCGGGCCGGGGCGGTTCGAACGTTCACGCGCACGGATCGGAGGCACATGGAACGAGCCCGCGCGATTCGCCGACGGAGCATCGCGCTCCGGCGCCTCGAAGCCGGAGGATGTTCGGCATGATGCTGATCACGTGTCCGTGGTGCGGGCCGCGCGCCCATGTCGAGTTCACCTACGGGGGCGATGCGACCGTGGTCCGGCCTGCGGACCCCGACGCGGTGACCGCCGAAGCGTGGCTCGATCACGTCTACCTGCGGGACAATCCCCGCGGACCGCACAGCGAGTGGTGGCAGCACACGTCGGGCTGCCGGCGCTGGATCAAGGTGAAGCGCGATACGTGGACCCACCAAGTGCACGGGAGCGGGCCGCCCGGGACCGACCTCGGCGAGGACGAGCACCGGTGAAGCGGCATCCGCAACCGGCTTCGGCTCCTCCGGCTCGTCCCGGAGCGCGCCGCGGCGGGTGCAGGCGTCCCGGCCGGGAAGGGCGCCGCCCTGGCCGGGGCTCGTATCGCGGGAACTCGCGTCGAGGCTCGCATCCGTATCGGGACTTCCGTCGATGAGCCCGCAGATCCGTCGCACGGCGCGTGGAGGGCGCATCGACCGCTCCGCACCGCTCGCGTTCACCTTCGACGGCGTGCGCTACGAGGGATACCGGGGCGACACGCTCGCCTCCGCGTTGCTCGCGAACGGGGTCCGGGTCGTCGGGCGCAGCTTCAAGTACCACCGTCGGCGCGGCGTCTTCGGGGCCGGGGCGGAAGAGCCCAACGCCCTCGTTCGCGTCGGCGTCGGGGCCCGCGCGGAGCCGAACCTGAAGGCGACCCGGGTCGAGCTCCGCGACGGACTCGTGGCCGAGAGCCAGAACCGCTGGCCGTCGCTCGGGTTCGACGTGGGCGGGCTGGGCAACATCGCCTCGAAGCTGCTCCCGGCCGGCTTCTACTACAAGACGTTCATGTGGCCCGGCTCGTGGTGGATGCTCTACGAGCGCTTCATCCGCAAGGCGGCGGGCCTCGGCCGCGCCCCGGTCGAGCCCGACCCCGACCGCTACGATCGCCGCTACGCCTTCTGCGACGTGCTCGTCGCCGGGGCCGGGCCGGCCGGACTGATGGCCGCGCTCACCGCGGCGCGCTCGGGCGCGCGCGTGATCCTCGTCGACGACGCGCCCGTCCCCGGCGGCAGCCTCCTCGCGTCCACCGCCACCATCGAAGGCGCCGATCCGGCGGAGTTCGTCTCCCGCATCGGCGAGGAGCTCGCATCGCGCCCGAACGTCCGGGTGCTGAGCCGTACCACCGCGTTCGGCTACTACGACGACAACATGGTCGTCGCGGTGGAGCGGCGCGCCGACCACCTTCCGGAGCCACCCGCCCACTGCGCCCGGCAGCGGGTGTGGTGGATCCGGGCGAAAGAGGTGGTGCTCGCCACCGGCGCCATCGAGCGCCCCGTCCCGTTCGAGGACAACGACCTTCCCGGCGTCATGCTCGCCTCCGCCGCGCGGACTTGGGCGTTCCGGTACGGGGTCCGGCCCGGCGACCGCGCGGTGGTGTTCACGAACAACGATTCGGCGTACGAAGCGATCGAGCCGGTGCTGGACACCGGGACGGACATCGTTGCGGTGGTGGACGCGCGCGCGGACGGGCCGGGGAGCGATGCGCTCGCGGTGGTGCGGCGCTTCGGGATCGAGCTCGTTTCCGCCAGCGTGGTGATGCGGGCGATCGGCCGCACCGGGGTCGACGGCGTGGAGATCCGTCCGCTCTCGCCGGACGGCGCGTCGGTGGGGGACGATTCCCGGCGCATCCCGTGCGACCTCGTGTGCGTTTCCGGCGGCTGGAACCCGACCGTCCACCTGTTCTCGCAGTCCCGGGGCCGGCTGCGGTTCGACGCCGAACGCGCGGCGTTCGTGCCGGGGGAGAGCGCGCAACGCGAACGGTCGGCCGGCGCCTCGCGCGGACTCCTGCGCCTGTCCGAATGCCTGGCCGACGGCATCGCGGCCGGCGCCGATGCGGCCCGCGCCGCGGGCTTCGAGGCGGGGCTGGAGCCCTCGTGTCCGGCCGTGCGGGAGTGGACCGACGAAGCGCCGGTGCGGCCCCTGTGGGCGGCGCCGCTGCCGTCCTGGCGCCACGGCAAGCGCTTCGTCGACTTCCAGAACGACGTGACGGTGGCCGACATCGAGCTCGCGGCGCGTGAAGGCTACACCTCGGTCGAGCACCTCAAGCGCTACACCACGCTCGGCATGGGGACCGACCAGGGCCGCACGAGCAACGTCAACGGGCTCGCGGTGCTCGCCGCAACGCTGGGCGCCGACATCCCCGCGGTCGGGACCACCACGTTCCGGCCACCGTATTCGCCGGTCGCCCTCGGCGCCATCGCGGGCCGCGAGGTCGGCGCGGACCAGGCTCCGGTCCGGCGCACGCCGATGCACGACTGGCACGCGGAGCACGGCGCGACCTTCGTCACCGTCGGACCCTGGATGCGCGCCCGATACTACCCCCGCCGCGGCGAATCGATGATGGACGCCATCAACCGCGAGGCGCTCCACGTGCGCCGGTCGGTCGGCATCGTCGACGTGTCCACCCTGGGCAAGATCGAGGTGCGCGGCCGCGACGCGGGGGAGTTCCTGCACCGGGTGTACATCAACCGGATCCGCAATCTCCGGGTCGGACGCTGCCGCTACGCGTTCATGCTGCGCGAGGACGGGTTCGTCCTCGACGACGGCACCTGCACCCGGGTCCGCGACGACGAGTACTACCTCACCACCGGCACCGGCCACGCCGGGGTGGTGATGGCGCACCTGGAGCGCTACGCGCAGACCGTCTGGCCGGACCTCGACGTGCACCTGACGTCGGTCACCGATCAGTGGGCCGGCGCCGCGGTGGCCGGACCCCGGTCGCGCGACCTGCTCGCGGCGGCCTGCGACGGCGCCGACGTCTCCAACGAGGCGTTGCCGTTCATGGGCTGCATGGAGGCGACGGTCGCCGGCGCGCCGGTGCGCATCATCCGCATGACGTTCTCCGGGGAGATGGCCTTCGAGGTGCACTGTCCGGCCGACTACGGCGTCCACGCATGGGAGGCGCTGATGGCGGCCGGCGAGCGGTTCGATGTCATGCCCTACGGCACCGAGGCGCTCGGGGTGCTGCGCATCGAGAAGGGGCACGTGGTCCCGAACGAGCTGGACGGGCGGACCATCCCCGCCGACTTCGGCTTCGACCGGATGGAGAAGGACGAGGACTTCATCGGCCGCCGCTCGCTCGAACGGTTCCGGGAGAACGGGCGGAAGCGCAGGACGTTCGTCGGACTCCTGTCCGAGAACGGCAAGGAGGTTCCGCGCGGAGGCCATCTGGTGTGGAACCCGACCGCGCCGAAGCCGGTGCCGATGTTCGGCCACGTCACCTCGAACTGCTACAGCCCCACCCTGCGGCGCCACATCGCGCTGGCGCTGATGGACGACGCGGAGGACTGGAAGGGAAAGCAGCTCTACGCCGCGTCGCCGCTCACCGCGAGCTTCGCTCCCGTGCGCATCACCGGTCACGTGTTCATCGATCCGGACAACCGGCGTCCGAAGGGATGATCGGGAACGCCGCACGAATGAACGGGGAGTCACGGCGATGACCGTCCGCGACGCCGCACCGGTGTCCGGACCGATCGATGCACGGCTCGGGGGTGGTGGGCATTCCCGGGACTGCGGCGCGAAGGAGGTGACATGAGCGAGCCGGCCAGACGCAGCGCGCTCGAAGGCCACTACCGGATCGGCCGGTTCGGCGCGCGCCCGGAGGCCGCCCCCGGTGTGGTGCTCGCGGAATGCCGGCCGCGATCGATGGTCCAGGTGAACGGGGCGCCCGAACCCGGCGTGCTCGCAGAGGCGCTCGGCGCATCGGGTGCGGACGTGACCCCCAATCGGACGTTCGAGGCCGGCGCCGTGAGCCATGCGTGGAACGGCCCGGGCCAGTGGCTCGCCGAGAGCGCCGATCGGAGTCCGGGCGAGCTGGTCGGGCACATCGAGAGCGCGCTCCGCCCCCACGGGGCGAGCACCACCGATCTGAGCCACGCCAGAACCGTCCTGCGGGTGTCGGGACCGGCGGCGACGGACCTGCTGGCGAAGCTCTGTCCCATCGACGTCGAGGCCATGCGTACCGGCGACAGCGCCGTGACCCTGGCCGGCCCCTTCGACGTCCAGATCGTGAAGGCCGGCGACGAGACCTTCCGTCTCTACGTCTTTCGCAGCTTCGGGCTCGCGATGTGGGAGATGCTCCAGGACGAAGCGGCGGAGTTCGGCGCGGAGGTCGTCCCCGCCGGGTGAGGGGGAGCCAGCGGTCTCGCATCCCGCGTCCGGCCCCGGCCGGCCGAGAAAGGGGAGAGCGCCCGACGGCGCTCGACCGGACCATCACCATCGTGCGGGCTGCGATGCGTCCGAAGGCCGGGTGAACGCGCCCGGGAATCGAAGCGTCAACGCCATCCCGCCGAGCGGCGAGCCGTTCGTGCTCGGCCGGCCGAGGGAGGGGAGAGCGGCCGAGGGAGGGGAGAGCGCCCGACGGCGCATGCGGGGCGCGTCCCTGATCGTCGTCACGGACGCGGACAGCCGGAAGCGCTCAGCCTGCGCGCGGCACCGCCACCCCGATGAGGCTGTCCCGGGTCACGAGCCCCGCCAGTGCCTCCTCGCTCATCCCCTCCGTGCCGGCCGGGCGCATCGGCAGGATCATGTACCGCATGTCGGCGGTGCTGTCGTGGACCCGGACGTCGATGTCGGGGCCGATCCCGGTCCCGAACTCCGCCAGGACCTTGCGCGGCTCACGCACCGCGCGGCTGCGGTAGCTCCGCGACTTGTACCAGTCCGGAGGGAGGCCGAGCAGGAAGCGCGGGTAGCACGAGCACAACGTGCATACCACGAGGTTGTGGGTCTCGGGGGTGTTCTCCATCACGAGGATGGGGATGGGTCCGAGGTCCATCCCGAGCTCCGCCGCGGCGGCCTTCGAATCCGCCAGCAACCGCTCGCGAAAGCCGTCGTCGACCCAGGCGCGGGCCACGAGCCGCGCGCCGCGGCTCGAGTCGAGACTGTCCATGCGTTCGATCTGGGCCCGCATGTCGTCGGCGCTGAAGACCCCTTTCTCGATGAGGAGCGAGGCCACCGCCATCTGCATCACCTGGTGGTAGGCGAGGGGGGTGTCTTCAAGGTCGGGCCGGGGTGGATGGCGGCGGGTCGGATCCACATCGTATCCGCCGTGTTCATGCTCGTGTTCGTGCCCGTATGCGTGCTGATGGCGGTGCCCGTGCGCCTGCCCGCCCGGGGGTTCGTGTCCGCTCATTTCGCGTCACCCGGGACCGGCTCCAGCCAGTGCTCGTAGATCTCGATCTCCACGCGGTCGCGGGCGCTTCCATCGTGGTCCGGCCAGAGCGAGCGGCTCGCGAAGCCCACGCGGTAGAGCACCTCGTGCGCCGCTTCCCGGTTGCCGTAGGCGAGCTGCTCGGGGTTGCGGAACCGCCCACAGACCCGCTCGACCTCGCCCGTCTTCCCGCGGCAGTACCAAGGGGTGCGCACGTGTCCGGGGGGGAATCGTTCGCGGACCCGCACGTGCGCGCCCGGAGCAAACTTCGGTGCGGCGCCGGTCATCGGAGCGCCTCCCGGCGGCCGGACTCGATGTCGGCCATGCGTTCGCCGAGCTCGCCGACCCCGATGATTTCCTTCTCGAGCAGGAGGTTGGTCATGGATGCCATCCACCGCTCGTAGTAGCCGTAGCGGTCGTAGGCGTCGGCCCCCAGCTCTTCGATCCCCCGCCGAAGCTCGTCCACGCGGAGGACTCCCCGTTGTCCCAGGAGCACCATGAGCGCGTCGACGCGCTTCTCCCACGGCGCCTTGTCGTGCTCGCCCCGATCGATGGGGCCGGCCTCCAGACCGCCCATGTCGTGGTGACGGCGTGCTTCGTTCATGGCCGATACTCCCCGGTCTCGCGCCGCGTGCCTCCGCGGCGCCGGTGCGCGAGGCCACGGGCGGCGGATCGGTGGGACATGGTACGGGAATTCGGCCCGCGAGCGATGGAGGACGGAGCGAGGATCGCCGGCCGCCGGCCCGGACGCCGGCGCGTGCCGGATCATTCGATGCGGGTGGCGATCGGCGCGGCTCAGTACCGGTAGTGCCGCGGCTTGAACGGCCCGGCCGGGTCCACGCCGAGGTACCGGGCCTGCTTCTCGTTCAGCGCGGTGAGCCTGACCCCGAGCTTGTCCAGGTGCAGCGCCGCGACCTTCTCGTCGAGGTGCTTCGGCAGCACGTACACCTTCCTTTCGTAGCGTTCGGGATGACGCCACAGCTCGATCTGGGCGAGCACCTGGTTGGTGAACGATGCGCTCATCACGAAACTCGGATGGCCGGTCGCGCAGCCCAGGTTGACGAGCCTGCCCTCCGCGAGAACGATGAGCCGGCGGCCGTCGGGCAGTTCCACCTCGTCGACCTGGGGCTTCACGTTGTGCCACCGGTAGTTGCGCAGCGCCTCGATCTGGATCTCGGAGTCGAAGTGGCCGATGTTGCAGACGATGGCCCGATCCTTCATCTGCCGGAGATGGTCGATGGTGATGACGTCCACGTTGCCGGTCGCGGTCACGAAGATGTCACCGGCCGGCGCGACCTCGTCCATGGTGCGGACCTCGTAGCCCTGCATCGCCGCCTGCAGGGCGCAGATCGGGTCGATCTCGGTGACCACCACCCGCGCCCCCTGGCTCCGCAGGCTTTCCGCCGAGCCCTTGCCGACGTCGCCGAACCCGCAGACCACCGCGACCTTCCCCGCGATCATGACGTCGGTCGCCCGCTTGATCCCGTCGACCAGGCTCTCCCGGCATCCGTAGAGGTTGTCGAACTTCGACTTCGTGACCGAATCGTTGACGTTGATGGCCGGGGCTAGGAGGGTGCCGGCCTTCTCCATCTCGTAGAGGCGCTGCACGCCGGTGGTGGTTTCCTCCGACAGCCCGCGCACGCCGTCCATCAGGCCCGGGAACTTCTCGTGCATGACCGCGGTCAGGTCGCCGCCGTCGTCGAGGATCAGGTTCGGCCGCCAGCCGTCCGGGCCTTCGACGGTGCGATCGATGCACCACCAGAACTCCTCCTCGGTCTCGTTCTTCCACGCGAACACCGGGATGCCGGCCGCGGCCACCGCGGCCGCGGCATGGTCCTGGGTGGAGAAGATGTTGCACGAGCTCCATCGCACCTCGGCCCCGAGCGCGGTCAGGGTCTCGATGAGCACCGCGGTCTGGATCGTCATGTGCAGGCAGCCCGCGATGCGCGCTCCGGCGAGCGGGCGCTCCGCGCCGTATTCGGCCCGCAACGCCATCAGGCCGGGCATCTCCGTCTCGGCGATGGCGATCTCCTTCCGGCCCCATTCGGCGCCGGCCGGGTCCTTGATCCTGAAGTCTTCGTGGGTGGTCATGACTCGCGCTTCTCCGATCAGGCCCCGAACTCGCTCCTGAGGGCCGGCACGAGGTCCGTGCGCTCCCAGGAGAAGCCCCCGTCGGGTTCGGGTTCGCGCCCGAAGTGCCCGTATGCGGCGGTGCGGCTGTAGATGGGACGGCCGAGACCGAGCCGTTCGCGGATGCCCCGCGGCGACAGGTCGACGAGCTCCTGGAGGACCTTCGCAAGCCTCGACTCGTCGACCTTTCCCGTGCCGCCGGTGTTCACGTAGACCGACAGCGGCTTCGACACCCCGATCGCGTATGCGACCTGGACGGTGCAGCGGTCGGCCAGTCCGGCGGCAACCACGTTCTTCGCCACGTACCGGGCGGCGTACGCGGCCGAGCGGTCGACCTTGGACGGGTCCTTGCCGGAGAACGCCCCGCCGCCGTGGAGCGCCGCGCCGCCGTAGGTGTCGACGATGATCTTCCGTCCCGTGAGCCCGCAGTCGCCGTCGGGTCCGCCGATGACGAACCGGCCCGTCGGGTTGACGTAGAACGCCTCCTCCGGGCACATCCATCCGTCCGGCAGCACCTCCTCGACGAAGGGGCGCACGATCTCGCGCACCTCCTCCTGCCGGAGCGACGCATCGTGCTGGGTGGAGACCACCACCGAGGCCGCGGCGACCGGCTCGCCGTCCTCGTAGCGCAGCGTGACCTGGCTCTTCGAATCCGGGCCGAGGCCGGGGGTGGAGCCGGCGCGGCGCGCCTCGGCCATCCGTTTGAGGATCCGGTGCGAGAAGTGGATGGGCGCCGGCATCAGCACGGGGGTCTCGCGGCAGGCGTACCCGAACATCAGGCCCTGGTCGCCTGCCCCCTCGTCCTTGTTGCCGGCCGCATCGACACCCCGGGCGATATCGACGGACTGCTTGTGCAGGTGCACCTGGACGCTGGTGTGCTTCCAGTGGAAGCCGGGTTGCTCGTAGCCGATGTCGCGGACGACGTCGCGCACCGCCGTCTCGATGTCGTCCGTTCCGATGGAGTCGGGACCCCGCACCTCTCCCGCGACGACCACGAGGTTCGTCGTGCACAGCGTCTCGCACGCGACGCGCGCGTCCGCGTCGGCGCCGAGGTACATGTCTACGACCGTATCCGAGACCCGGTCGCAGACCTTGTCCGGATGGCCTTCGGAGACCGACTCGCTCGTGAACAGATGGCTTGCCATGTTTCGATGTCCTGTCGACGTGAATGAGGGGTCGTCCCGGCCGCGGCGGCGGACCGGGGGGTGCCTCGGAGGGATGCGGAACCGGTGTTCGCGCCGCCTTCGGCCGCTCAGCGCACTCCGGCCGCTTCGAGGATGCCCGGCACCTTGTCTTCCCACCCGATCGCCATCACGTGCACGCCCCGGCACATCGGGCGGATCTCCGAGATGACCGCCGCCGCCATCTCGCTGCTCGTCGCGGCCCGGTCGGTCGAGTCCGCGAGCTTGCGGATCAGCGCTTCCGGGACCTCGATCCCCGGCACGTTCTCGTTCATGTACACCGCCATCTTCGGGGACTTTACCGGGATGATCCCCGCGAGCAGGCGCACGTCGAGCGAATCGATCCTGGTCGCGAACCGTTCGAACGCCCCCGGATCGTAGACCGCCTGGGTCTGGAAGAACTTCGCACCGGCCGCGCGCTTCTCGACCATCCGCTCGATCTCCCTGTCGAGGTCCTTCGCGCCGGGATTGACCACCGCGCCGATGCAGAACGCCGGCGAGCCGTCGAGGGCGTTGCCGGCCATGTCGGTTCCGCCGCTCATGCCGGCCGCGGCGCGGATGACGTCGGCGGACAGCACGTCGAAGACCCCCTTCGCATCGGGGTGGTCTCCGTTCCGGGGCGGGTCCCCTCCCATGAACGCGATGTTCCGCACGCCCAGCGCCCACGCTCCGAGCAGGTCGGCCTGGATCGCGATCCGGTTCCGGTCGCGGCTGGTGATCTGCATGATGGGCTCCATCCCGTGATCGAGCAGGACGTGGGCGACCGCCATCGGCGCCATCGCCATCCGGGCGGCGTGCGAATCGGTGAGGTTGAAGGCGTCGACGTGACGGCCCAGCATGCGCGCGCGCGCCAGCAGCGGCTCCAGCGACGTACCCTTCGGGGGCGTCAGCTCGCACGTGACGACGAATCCATCACCATCCAGCGCGGTTGCGAGAACGCTCACGGCATTGCTCCCAGGGCTATCGCGCCGGGCGGCGTCCGCGGGCTCTTCGAGGCGGGGTCGAGAACCGGCGCGCGGAGGCGGTGGCGCGAACCGAAGGCGGGCGAGGATACGGCATCACCCTCGCGCCCGACAAACCCGTTTTCCGGTCCACTGCCCGCGAGGCGGCAAGGGGGTCCGCGGCGGTGATCCGGGCACGGTACCCGGCCGCTGCCGGCGCCCGGACGGGCCCCGGTTCGCAAGCGGCGAGGGGCGGAGGCCGATTGACCGCCGCGGCCGTCTTCCGCGCAATGGCCGCGACGGGTCCGGTACCGGGGCCGGCGCGCCGGAACCGGCGGACGGTTTCCGGTAGCACGCCGGTACCCGTATCCTTACACTGCCCGCCCCCGTCGCGGGCAGAGGCGGCGGACCACCGAGGCGGAGCGCTTCGACGATGCGATACTCCATCTTCTCCCTCGCGCGCAACGCATTCAGCGCTCACGAGCACTGGCCGGCCGCGTGGCGCAGCCCCGAGCCCAGGCAGTCCTACGACGTCGTCATCGTGGGCGGCGGCGGCCACGGGCTCGCGACCGCGTACTACCTCGCGAAGCTGCACGGCGTCAGGAACATCGCGGTGCTCGAGAAGGGCTGGCTGGGGGGCGGCAACACCGGCCGCAACACCACCATCATCCGGTCGAACTACCTTCTGGACGAGAGCGCCCATCTGTACGAGCACTCCCTGAAGCTCTACGAGGGGCTCAGCCGGGAGCTCAACTTCAACATCATGCTGAGCCAGCGCGGAGTGCTCAATCTCGCGCACAACCTCCACGACCTGCGCGAGCTCGCGCGGCGGGTCCACGCGATCCGGCTGAACGGCATCGACTCCGAGGTGCTCACCCCGGCGCGGATCAAGGCGATGGTGCCCATCCTCGACACCTCGCCGAACGTGCGCTACCCGGTGCTGGGGGCATCGCTCCAGCGCCGCGGCGGGGTCGCGCGCCACGACGCGGTGGCGTGGGGGTTCGCCCGCGGCGCGGACGCCCGCGGGGTCGACGTCATCCAGAACTGCGAGGTCACCGGGATCCGGCAACGCGGCGGGGCGGTGGAGGGCGTCGAGACCTCGCGGGGCTACATCCGGGCGAACAAGGTCGGAGTCGTGGTGGCGGGGCACGCGAGCGTGCTGGCGGCCATGGCCGGCTTCAGGCTCCCGGTCGAGAGCCATCCGCTGCAGGCGCTCGTGTCCGAGCCCATCAAGCCGATCCACCATTCGGTGGTGATGTCGAACGCGGTGCACGTCTACGTCAGCCAGTCCGACAAGGGCGAACTGGTGATCGGCGCCGGGATCGACGGGTACAACTCCTACGCGCAACGCGGCAGCTTCCCCATCATCGAGGATCAGATGGGCGCCCTCGTCGAGCTGTTCCCGATCTTCTCCCGCCTGAAGATGCTGCGGCACTGGGCGGGGGTCGTCGACACCTGCCCCGACGCGAGCCCGATCATCTCGAAGACGCCGGTGAAACACCTCTATTTCAACTGCGGATGGGGCACCGGCGGGTTCAAGGCGACCCCCGGCTCGGGATGGGTCTTCGCGCACACCATCGCCCACGACGCGCCCCACGCCCTGAACGCCGCGTTCACCATCGACCGGTTCTCGAGCGGCGCCCTCATCGACGAGCACGGCGCGGCCGCGGTCGCGCACTGAGCGGAGGGAACCTCAGGTGCTGCTGATCGAATGCCCATGGTGCGGGCCGCGCGAGGAGAGCGAGTTCCGGTGCGGGGGCGAAGCGCACATCGTGCGTCCGCCGCAACCGGAGGCGCTGGCGGACGCCGAGTGGGCGGACTACCTGTTCATGCGGACCAATCCCAGGGGCGCGCACCATGAGCGGTGGGTGCACGACGCCGGCTGCCGGCGCTGGTTCAACGTCGAACGCGACACCGCCACCCACCGGATCATCGCGGTCTACCGGATGGGCGACCCGCCCCCGGATGGATCGGCGGCGCCGGAGAGCGGGCCATGACGGGGGGTGCGTTCCGCCTTCCCGCGGGCGGCCGGATCGACCGCGACCGCCCGATCGGCTTCTCGTTCGACGGCGAGCGGTATGCCGGCTATGCCGGGGACACCCTTGCCTCCGCGTTGCTCGCCAACGGGGTGCGCCTCGTCGGACGCAGCTTCAAGTACCACCGTCCGCGCGGCGTGGTCGCCGACGGCGTCGAGGAGCCCAACGCCCTCGTCCAGCTCGGCGCCGGGGTGACCGGGGAGCCGAATGCGCGGGCGACCCAGGTGGAGCTCCACGACGGCCTGGCCGCCGCAAGCCAGAACTGCTGGCCGAACGTCCGGTTCGACGTCGGGGCGGTCAACGGGGTGCTCGGCGCCCTGATCCCGGCCGGGTTCTACTACAAGACCTTCATGTGGCCCGGCCGGTGGTGGATGAGGTACGAGTACTTCATCCGGCGCGCGGCCGGGCTCGGACACGCTCCGACCGGACCGGACCCGGACATCTACGACAAGTCCCACGCCCACTGCGACGTGCTGGTGGTCGGGGCAGGTCCGAGCGGCCTGGCGGCGGCGTACGCCGCGGGCCGGACCGGCGCGCGGGTGCTGGTCGTCGACGAGCGCCCCGAGCCGGGCGGGCACCTGCTCGGCACCCGCCAGATCATCGACGACGCGCCGGCCCACCAGTGGGTCGCGGCCGTCACCGCCGATCTGGCCGCGATGGAGGAGGTGCGGATGCTGTCGCGGGCCACCGCCCTCGGATACTACGACCACAACTACCTCACGGTGCTGGAGCGCCGCACCGACCACCTCGCGCATCGCGAGCGCCGCGGCCGGGTCCGCCAGCGCCTGTGGAAGGTGCGCGCGAAGCAGGTGGTGCTCGCCACCGGCGCGCACGAACGCCCGCTCGTGTTCAGGAACAACGACCGTCCGGGCGTGATGCTCGCGTCGGCCGCCCAGAGCTACGTCAACCGGTATGCGGTACGCCCCGGGTCCAGCGCGGTGGTGTTCACCAACAACGACACCGCCTACGACCCCGCGCTCGATCTCGCCGACGCGGGTCTGCGCGTGACGGTGGTGGACGTCCGGTCCGAGCTGTCGAACGCCCGCCGCGCGCAACTGCGGCGCCGGGGCGTCGAGCTGCTGGCCGGGCACGCGGTCACCGACGTGCGGGGAAGGCGGGCGGTGACCGGGGTCTCGGTCGCGGCGCTGAACGTCGGCGGCTCCGCCTATACCGGAGGGAACCGGAAGATCCGGTGCGACCTGGTGTGCATGTCCGGTGGCTGGAACCCGGCGGTCCACCTCTTCTCCCAGTCCGGCGGCCGGCTCGCGTTCGACGGGTCCAGGGGAGCGTTCGTCCCCGGCGAGGCGCGCCAGGCGCAGATCCCGGCCGGAGGCTGCAACGGGACCGGAGCGCTCGCGTTCGCGTTGTCCGAGGGGCGCGAGGCGGGGAAGACGGCCGCCGCCGCGTGCGGGTTCCGGAAGCGCGGCGGCATCCCGCTGCCGAAGGTCGACGTCGCGGAGGAGGCGCCGATCCGGCTGCTCTGGACCATCCCTCCGCGCCATCCCGACCGCCGGCTCGACAAGCACTTCGTCGACTTCCAGAACGACGTCACCGCGGCCGACATCGCGCTCGCGGCGCGCGAGGGCTACCGCTCGGTGGAGCACCTCAAGCGCTACACGACGACCGGAATGGGCACGGACCAGGGCAAGACGAGCAACGTGAACGCGCTGGCGATCCTCTCCGAAACCCTCGGCGCCGACATCGCCGCCACCGGCACGACCACGTTCCGCCCGCCCTATGTCCCGGTGACGTTCGGCGCGCTCGCCGGCCGCGACGTCGGCGAGCTCTCCGACCCGGTCCGCACCACGCCCATGCACCGGTGGCACGTGGAGCAGGGCGCGATGTTCGAGGCCGTCGGGCAGTGGCAGCGGCCGTGGTACTACCCCCGCGACGGCGAGTCGATGCGCGAGGCGGTCGATCGGGAGTGTGTCGCCGCGCGCGGTACGGTGGGCGTCCTGGATGCGTCGACGCTGGGCAGGATCGACGTCCAGGGCCCGGACACGGCCGAATTCCTCGAGCGGATCTACACGAACAGGTGGAAGCGGCTCGCAACGGGACGATGCCGCTACGGCCTGATGTGCACCGAGGACGGGATGGTCTTCGACGACGGCGTCACCCTGCGGCTCGGCGAGGACCGCTTCCTCGTGCACACCACGAGCGGCAACGCGGCGCGGGTGCTGGCCTGGATGGAGGAGTGGCTCCAGACGGAGTGGCCGGAGCTGGAGGTGTACTGCAACTCGGTGACCGAGCAGTTCGCGACCGCCTCGCTCTCGGGGCCGCTCGCGCGGCGGCTCCTCTCGGAGCTGACCACCGACATCGATCTCGACCGGGACGCCTTCCCCTTCATGAGCTGGCGCGATGGGCACGTCGCGGGGCTCCCGGCCCGCGTCGCCCGGGTCTCGTTCACCGGGGAGTCGTCGTTCGAGATCAGCGTGCCCGCGGCATACGGGCTCTCGCTGTGGACGGCGCTGGTGTACAGCGGCCAGCGCTACGGGATCACGCCGTACGGCACCGAGGCGATGCACGTCCTGCGCGCCGAACGGGGGTTCATCATCGCCGGGCAGGACACCGACGGCACGGTGACCCCCATCGACCTGGGCATGGAGTGGATCGTCAGCCGGGACAAGGACTTCATCGGCAAGCGGTCGCTCGACCGCACGGACACCACGCGAACGGACCGCAGGCAGCTCGTGGGACTCCTGACCGACAACCCCGCGGACGTGCTCCCCGAGGGGGGCCAGATCGTGGAGACCCTGAGCGAACCCCCGATGCGGATGATCGGCCACGTCACGTCGAGCTACTTCAGCGCCAATCTGGGACGGTCCATCGCGCTTGCGCTCGTCGAGGGGGGCCGCGGCCGCCACGGGGAGCCGGTCAAGGTTCCGCTCGAACGAACGGTGCTGTCCGCGCGCATCACCGAGCCGCGGTTCTTCGACCCCGACGGGGAGCGCGCGCATGGCTGAGCGGTACCGGCGCCACGGTGCGCTCGCCCACCTCGGGCTGGAGGCCAGAGCGTCGGCGGCCGGCCCCGGCGCGGGCGTCGCGCTCCGCGAGTGCCCGATGCGCGGCCTGCTGATCCTGCGCGGCGATGGCGCCGACCCCGGGTTCCGGAGCGCGGTCTCCTCGGTGCTGGGGCTCGATCCGGTCGCCGAGCCGTTGACGGCGGTCCGGCAGCGCGACGTGGCGATGCTCTGGCTGGGGCCGGACGAGTGGCTGGTCGTCACTCCCGACCGCCGGGTCGAGCGCATCGAGCGCGCGCTGCGCGACGCTCTCGACCACCACCGGCATGCGGCGCTGACCGACGTGTCGCACAGCCGCGCCATCCTCGCGCTCGAAGGCCCCGATGCGCGCGCGGTGCTCTCGAAAGGGTGCCCCCTCGACCTTCATCCCCGGGTGTTCGGACCGGGACGCTGCGCGCAATCGAGGCTCGCCAGGTGCCAAGTGCTGATCCACCAGGTGGGCGCGGCGCCGGCGTTCGAGATCCATGTCCTGCGCAGCTTCGCGCAGTACGCCTGGACGTGGCTCGAAGACGCCGGCCAGGAGTTCGGGGTGCGGATCGCACCGGCGGAGGAGGGCGCGGGTTCCGGTACTTCGGGGGCGCGCCGCACGTCTGGTCGCAGAGCGTGAGGAGGTCGCGAGAAAAATCTCGAATCGATACGAAACAATAAAGACATCTTTCTGTTTTACAAATAATTCTCCTGCCTGTTCCGTCATCCGTTCAGGAACATCCGACGGGCGGCGCCCGCCAAGTACATCGAGCCGGTCACGCATACCGCCCCCTCGTTGCCCGCGACCCGCATCGCGGCGCGAATCGCATCCGCCGGCGGGTCGACATCGACGATCGACGCGCGCGAGCCGGCCGTCTCGAAGAGGCCCGCGAGCTCCGCCGCCGGCAACGAACGGGAAGGCTCGGCGGTGGTCGCGATCACCGCATCGGCGCGCCGCACGAGAGGGGACAGCATCCGGACCGCGTCCTTGTCGCGGGTGACGGAGACGACCGCCACCAGCGTTGTCGTGTCCAGGGCCCCGAGAACCGGAAGCAGCGCCCCGATCGCCGCCGGGGTGTGCGCGCCGTCGGCGATGACGAGCGGACGTGCTCGCAGCACCTCGGCCCGGCCGGGCAGGACCGCGGATTCGAGTGCGGCAGCGGCCGCCGCGTCATCGAGCCGGTCCAGCGCGCCGGCTTCGTTCGCCAGCGCGAGGGCGAGCGCCGCGTTCTCGATCATGTGCCGTCCCGGCTGGCGCAGCGTGATCGGAATCGCCCGTCCGGCGAGGACCACTTCGGCGCGGGCGGCGCCGGTGAGCGGGTTGCCGGCCGCATCCCCCCAGCTCCTTCCGGCCTCGGTCCGATCGGCGCCTTCGCGACCGCCGGAACCGTCGCGCCCCTGACGGGTCTCCACCGGGCGGCATAAAGGTGAAGGAGACTCGGCGGCCCGGCGAACGGTGAAGTCGCGGCCCAGGCGCAGGAGCGGAGCGCCGGCGCGCGCCGCCTCGTGTTCCAGCACCTCCCGCGCCGCTTCCGGGACCGAGCCGGTGACGAGGGGAACGCCCCGGCGCGCGATTGCAGCCTTCTCGCGGGCGATGTCGCGGATGGTGGGCCCGAGACGGTCGGTGTGTTCGAGGTCGACCCCGGTCACGCAGGTGGCGACCGCCCGGCAGACGCGGGTCGGGTCGAGCCGTGCCCCGATCCCCGCCTCGATCACCGCGATGTCCACCGGAGCATCGGCGAAGACGCGGAACGCGGCGGCGGCCAGCGCATCGAAGAATGCGGGGGCGGCGTCCGCATCGGCGCGGTACAGTGCCGCGACGGCGGGCCGGACCCGCTCCAGGGCCTCGACGAACGCGCCGGCGTCGATAGGCGCTCCCCCGAGCCTGATCCGCTCGTTCCAGGTTTCGAGATGGGGTGAGGTGAAGGCGCCGGTGCGCAGCCCCGCCGCGGTGAGCAGCGCCTCGGTGTAGAGCGCGGTCGAACCCTTGCCGTGCGACCCCGTGACATGGACCGCCGCCAGCGCGCGATGGGGGTTGCCGATGCGTTCGAGCAGCGACTCGACGGGGGACAGGCCCAGCCTTTCGCGTTCGCGCCGCGTCCGGGGCGGGACCCGGACGAGCGACCGGAGGAAGTCGATCGCGTCGTGGTACGAACGCAACCGGTCGTCCCGCCGGGGTCGGGCCGGGCTCACCGGCGGCGGGGAGCGCAGCCTCCACCGCCCGGCGGCGCGGCGGCCAGCCTTCCCGTGCGGTGCCGGAAGGTCGCGGCTCACACGTCCGGAACCGCGACTCCGTGCCGGCGGCACGCGGCGACCACGGTGTTGTGCAGGAGGCAGGCGATGGTCATCGGTCCGACGCCGCCCGGTACCGGAGTGATCCCGGACGCCACCGCGCGCGCACTCTCGAAGTCCACGTCGCCGACCAGCATGGTCTTGCCGTTTCCCGCGTCGATCCGGTTGATGCCGACGTCGATGACCACCGCGCCCGGCCGGATCCAGCTCCCGGGAACCATCCGCGGCCGGCCCACCGCGGCCACGAGGATGTCCGCGCGCCGGCATTCCCCGGCGAGGTCCCGGGTCCGGGAGTGGGCGACGGTCACCGTGCAGCTCTCGCGGATCAGCAGATGGGCCATCGGCTTGCCCACGATGTTCGAGCGGCCGAGCACGAGCGCCCGCGCTCCCGCGAGGTCCCCGAGGCGGTCCTTCAGCAGCATCAGGCAGCCGAGCGGGGTGCACGGGACCATGCCGTCGCCGCCCACCGAGAGCAGGCCGGCGTTGGTGGTGTGGAAGCCGTCGACGTCCTTCTCCGGGTCGATGGTCGCGATGACCGCATCGGCGCCGATCTGCGCCGGCAGCGGAAGCTGGACCAGGATCCCGCTCACCTGCGGGTCGTCGTTGAGCCGCCCCACGAGGGCCAGGAGATCCTCCTGCGAGGTCGTTGCCGGCAACCGGTGCTCGAACGACCGCATCCCCGCCGCGCGGGTCTGCTTCGCCTTGTTGCGCACGTAGACCTCGCTGGCCGGGTTGTCGCCCACGAGCACCACCGCCAGTCCGGGCCGGATGTCGTGGTGGTCCTTCAGGACCTCGACCCGGGCCGCGACCCGCGCCCGCAGTCCGTCCGCGAACCGCTTGCCGTCGATGATCTTCGTGTCCGTGGCGCCGTCGTTCATGCGGCCCTCCCTTGCCGGATGCATGGCCTGTTCCGCGGCGGCGCAGGCTAACAGGTTCGCCCTGGCGGTCCAACGGCGGCAGGGGGCCGGGGAAGAATGGCCGGACGCTCCCGCCGACTGTCGCAATTCGGCAATACTGCGTCGCCGTCGCGCCAGACCGCGGACCTTGGGCTGATAGTCTGCGCGCCACGTGCCGCGGCCGAAGGCACGTGCGCGCGTTGCTCGTTCCACCGGGACGCTGCCGAGGAGTTGCCGCCGTGCAAAGTGAAGAGCTCGATCGCGGAGACGGGGCAGGCGAGGAAGAGGAAGAACTCGATCTCCGGACGCTGCCCGACGACGAGCTCGTCCGGCAGATGCACGACGATCTCTATGACGGCCTGAAGGAAGAGATCGAGGAAGGCACGAACATCCTGCTGGAGCGCGGGTGGGTGGCCAAGCGCGTTCTGGACGATGCCCTGGTCGAAGGCATGCGCATCGTCGGGATCGACTTCCGGGACGGCATCCTGTTCGTCCCCGAGGTGCTCCTCGCGGCCAACGCGATGAAGGGCGGGATGGCGATCCTCCGCCCGCTCTTGGCCGAGACCGGGGCGGCGACCATCGGCAAGGTGGTCATCGGCACCGTCAAGGGCGACATCCACGACATCGGCAAGAACCTCGTGGGGATGATGCTGGAAGGCGCCGGCTTCGAGGTGGTCGACCTCGGCATCAACACCGACGTCGACGAGTTCCTGGCCGCGCTGGAGGAGCACCAGCCGGACATCCTGGGCATGTCGGCCCTGCTCACCACCACCATGCCGTACATGAAGGTCGTCATCGACACCCTCGAGGAGCGCGGCCTGCGCAACGAATACACGGTGCTGGTCGGCGGCGCGCCGCTCAACGAGCAGTTCGCCGAGGCGGTCGGCGCCGATGCGTACTGCCGCGACGCGGCGGTCGCGGTCGAGACCGCGAAGGACTTCATCGCCCGCCGCCACAACGTGCGGGGCGCACGTTCCGCGTGACCCGGGCGGCCGGCTGAGGAATCCCCACCCGCTCGGGACGGTTTTCCCCGAGAGGAGCACGCATTGACGGAAACCGTGGTCAGTTCGGCGCGCCGCGAGGTCGCCATCGGTTTCGAACGGCCGTTCGTCATCATCGGCGAACGCATCAATCCCACCGGGCGCAAGGTCCTTGCCGCGGAAATGGCGGCGGACGACTTCTCCCGGGTCGAGGCGGACGCCGTGGCGCAGGTGCAGGCCGGCGCGCACATGCTGGACGTCAACGCCGGGATCCCCCTCGCCGACGAGCCCGCCCTGCTGGCGCGGGCGGTGAAGCTCGTGCAGTCGGTCACCGACATCCCCCTGTCCATCGACTCGTCCATCGTCGCCGCGCTGGAGGCCGGACTCGAAGTCTACGAAGGCAAGGCGCTGGTGAACTCGGTCACCGGCGAGGAGGAGCGGCTCGAAGCGGTCCTTCCCCTGGTCAGGAAGTACGGCGCCGCGGTGGTGGCGATCTCCAACGACGAGACCGGGATCTCCGAAGACCCCGACGTCCGGTTCGACGTGGCGAAGCGGATCGTGGAACGGGCCGAGGACCACGGGATCCCACGGTCCGACATCGTCGTCGATCCGCTGGTGATGCCGATCGGTGCAATCAACAGGGCCGGTCGGCAAGTCATGCATATTCTCAGAAGGTTACGAGAAGAACTTAAAGTTAATTCGACATGCGGGGCGTCCAACATCAGCTTCGGCCTGCCGAACCGGAACGGCATCAACGGCACGTTCCTGTCGATGGCGATCACCGCGGGCATGACCTCCGCGATCACCAATCCGCTGCACGGCGACATCGTCCAGACCTGCCTCGCCGCGGACGTCATGATGGGCCACGATCCGGACTGTCGGCGGTGGATCGCGAAGTACCGCGAGCCGCCCGCGCCGGGCAGCGAGGGCGAGCGCGGCCGGCGCGCCGGCGGCCGGCGCCGGCGTCGTGGCTGAACCCGTCCCGCCCGGCGTCGTGTCCGGCGCCACGTCCAGCGATGTACCCGATGCCGTGCCCGGCGCCACATCCAGTGATGTACCCGATGCCACGCCCGGCGCCGCGTCCAGCGATGTACGAGTCGTCTTCACCCCGTCGGGGCGGCGGGGGCGGTTTCCCCGTGGCACTTCGGTCCTCGACGCCGCGCGGGCGCTGGGCGTGGACCTCGATTCGGTATGCGGCGGGCGGGGGATCTGCGGCCGTTGCCAGGTGGTCCAGGGTATCGGGGAGTTCGCCAAGCACGGAGTGAGCTCCCGGGCCGAGCACCTGTCCGAGTTCGGGCCGATCGAACGGCGCTACCACGAGAAGCGGGCGCCGCTGGCCCCCGGGCGCCGGCTCGGCTGCTCGACCAGGCTCCGGGGCGATGTCGTCATCGACGTCCCCCCGGACAGCCAGGTCCACCGGCAGGTGGTGCGCAAGCGGGCCGAGGTGCATCCGATCCGCGTCGACCCGGTGGTGCGGCTCCGCTACGTCGAGGTGGCCCCGCCCGACATGCACGAGCCGTCCGGCGACCTGCGCCGCCTGGAGGCGGCGCTCGCCGGGGAGTGGGGTCTCGAGAACCTGCGCTGTGGTCTCGACGTGCTCGAATCCCTGCAGGCGGCGCTGCGGGCCGGCGAATGGCGCGTCACCGTCGCGATTCACGGCGACCGCGACATCCTCGCGGTGTGGCCCGGCCTGCGCGACCGGGTGTACGGGGCGGCGGTCGACGTCGGCTCGACCACGATTGCGGCCCACGTCTGCGATCTCGTCTCGGGCGAAGTAGTCGCGTCGGCCGGCGCGATGAACCCGCAGATCCGGTTCGGCGAGGACCTCATGAGCCGGGTCTCGTACGTGATGATGCATCCCGGGGGGGAACGGGAGATGACCACCGCGGTCCGCGCCGCGGTGCGGGACCTGCTCCACGAAGCGGCTGCGCAGGGCGGCGCCGCGCCGGAGGAGATCCTGGAAGTCACCCTGGTCGGCAATCCCGTCATGCACCACCTGCTGCTCGGCCTGAATCCGGTGGAGCTGGGCCAGGCGCCGTTCGCACTGACCCTCGACCGGGCGCTCACCCTGTCGGCGAGCGAGCTCGCGCTCGATCTCCATCCGGGGTCGCGCGCCTATGTCCTCCCGTGCGTGGCGGGCCACGTGGGCGCCGACACCGCCGGGGTCATCCTGTCCGAGGCGCCGTACCTGCGCGACGAGGTGAGCCTCGTGGTGGACGTCGGCACCAACGCCGAGATCGTGCTCGGCAACCGTGAGCGGATGCTGGCCGCCTCGAGTCCGACCGGCCCGGCCTTCGAGGGCGCCCAGATAAGCTGTGGCCAGCGGGCCGCGCCGGGCGCCATCGAGCGGGTCCGGATCGATCCCGGCACCCTGGAACCGCGGGTGCGGGTCATCGGCGACGAGGCGTGGTCGGACGCGCCCGGATTCGGCGCCGCCGCGGTCACCGGGATCTGCGGGTCGGGCATCATCGAAGTGGTGGCGGAGATGTACCTCGCCGGGATCGTCGACGAGGACGGCGTGATTCGTGCCGAGGGCGCCGAGCGCAGCGACCGGGTCGTTCAGGACGGGCGCACGTTCGCCTACGTGCTGCACCGCGGAGACATCGAGGTGCGGGTGACGCAGAACGACGTCCGGGCCATCCAGCTCGCGAAGGCCGCGCTCTACGCCGGGGTGCGCCTCCTGATGGATCGGCTGGGGGTCGATCGGGTCGATCGGATCCGCCTGGCGGGGGCGTTCGGCAGCCATATCGACGTCAAGTACGCGATGGTGCTCGGGCTCGTGCCCGACTGCGCCCTGGAGCACGTCACGTCGGCGGGGAACGCGGCCGGCACCGGCGCGCGGATCGCGCTGCTCGATCGGAGCGCGAGGCTCGAGATCGAAAGCACGGTGCGACGGATCGAGAAGGTCGAGACCGCGGTCGAGCCGCGCTTTCAGGCGCACTTCATCGAAGCGATGGCGATCCCGCACAAGACCGCCGCGTATCCCGAGCTCGCGAAAGTGCTCGAGCTCCCGGCACGCAAGCCTTCTCGCGAGCGCGGGGCAGGCGAGGGCGGCGTTCGCCGGCGCCGGAGACGCTGAAGACCGAGCAGTTGTCACCGATTCGCGCTTGCGGGACCTGGAGTTGACCCGACGCCGCGAACACCTGACCCTGCAAGACTTTCATCGGCCGGAGCACGATCATGTTGACCGCCGATCAATTGCGGACGTTGATGGCGACTCCTGAATCCGATCGAGTGGAGAAAACGACATCCACGAGAAACACGGACAAGTTCGGGGAGGCAGTCTGCGCCTTTGCCAACGACTTTCCCGGTCACCGGCAGCCCGGTTACCTCCTGGTAGGAGTCGATGACAATGGACAGGCCAGTGGGCTCGTTGTCACCGATGAGGTCTTGAGGGTTCTCGGAGATCTCCGATCGAACGTCAACCTCGAGCCGTTACCGGCCATGACCGTCGAGAAGTACGCCCTGGACGGAGGCGACGTGGCGGTCGTGGAAGTCAGGCCGTCCGATCTGCCCCCGGTGCGCTACAAGGGTCGGGTCTGGATCCGGGTTGGTCCGTCGCGGCGGAGCGCGAATCAGCAGGAGGAGCGGATTCTCACGGAGCGGCGGATCGCCCTGCAAAAGACATTCGACGCTCGTCCCTGCCGTGGCTGCACGACAGGGGATCTCGTTCTGGACCTGTTCGTGGTGGGCTATCTGCCGAGCGCGGTGGCTCATGAAGTCATGGAGGAGAACAAGCGCAGTCCGGATGAACAAATGGCATCTCTCCGGTTCTACGACTTGGGCGCCGGTTGCCCGACGAATGCGGGAGCGCTGCTGTTCGCCAAGGAACCCTTGCGCTGGATACCAGGCGCCAGCGTGCAGTTCGTCCGCTGGGCGGGGACGACGATGGCCGATAGTCCGGTCTCGGCTAGACGGTTCAGCGGCGACTTGGTGACCGTTCTGCGGGAGATCGATTCGTTCGTCTCGCTCCCCACCCAAAGCTACCCGGTGGCCGCATCGACCCTGCGGGAGCGGTCCGAGACCGACTATCCGCCGGTGGCGATTCGCGAGTTACTGCTGAATGCGATCATGCATCGCTCTTACGAGTCGAATTCTCCGGTACATTTCTACTGGTACGATGATCGCATCGAAATCCAGAACCCGGGCGGCTTGTATGGCATGGCATCGCGCGAAAACTTCCCCAGGCAGACGGACTACCGCAATCCCGTCATCGCCGAAGCAATGGCGACTCTTGGCTACGTCAACGCGTTCGGCCGCGGCGTGATTCGCGCACAGGACGCTTTGCACAGGAACGGAAACCCCGTGGCGAAGTTCGTGTTCGAGCCCTCGCACGTGCTTGCGACCATCCGGAGGAAGCCGTGATCACCATCGCCTTCTTCAACAACAAGGGTGGTGTCGGCAAGACGAGCCTAGTGTACCACCTCGCATGGATGTACGCGGACCTCGGCATCTCCACGGTCGCGGTGGACATCGACCCTCAGGCGAATCTGAGCACGATGTTCCTGGAGGAGGAGCGGCTCGAGGAACTGTGGCCTGACGGTGAGCATCCGAAGAGCATTCTGGGGACGGTGTCGCCGTTCCTTCGAGGTATCGGCGACATTTCCGAACCTCACGTCGAGCTGATTACGAGCAATATCGGGGTTGTCGTCGGAGACCTCGGCTTGTCCCGCTTCGAAGCGAAGCTGTCGTCGGCATGGCCTGCATGCCTCGACCGGGACGAGGCGGCCTTTCGAATCGAATCGGCCTTTCATCGCACGATTCTTCAGGCGGCCGAATCGTGTGATGCCGACCTGGCATTGATTGATGTCGGTCCGAATCTGGGCGCCATCAATCGGTCGGCAATCATCGCGGCGGATTTCGTCGTCTTTCCGCTTGCTCCGGATCTCTTCTCCCTGCAGGGACTTCGCAACTTGGGCCCGACTCTCCGGGATTGGCGCAGCGAGTGGGAAGACCGATTGGAGCGCCGTCCGGACGACCCGGGCCTGTCGCTTCCTCCCGCTGGAATCAGCCCTGCGGGCTATGTCGTGATGCAGCATGCGGTGAGAGCGGGCCGCCCCGTGCAGGCGTACCAGAAATGGATGCGACGGATCCCCGGTGTCTATCACGACGATGTACTGGGCAAGAAGGGTGCAAGCGCTTCCTCGACCGAAGACGACACCGAGTGCCTCTCCACTCTCAAGCACTATAGCAGCCTGATGCCCATGGCTCAGGAAGCGCGCAAGCCGATGTTCCACCTCAAGGCGGCGGACGGTGCGCTTGGTGGTCACATCTACGCCGTGCAGGACTGTTACGACGACTTCAAGGCGCTAGCGACATCGATCGCGGTCAAGTGCGAAATCAGCGCAGATTCGTCCGCGACGGACCTGGGACCGGTCCGACGCGGTCAATGCTGATGATGGGACCGGTCATCCCGCTTTGCGAATTGATGCGTAGCGGAACCTGTCAATGACATTCTCGACGATCCGCAGCCGGTACTCGGCTGTGAACTGGCGCCGGATGGACTTGGTCGTGACCTGCGGTCCGGTGCCCGGCTCGCTTGTCCGGTCTCGGCCCTGGAGGCCTCGTCGCTACGCTCCTCGTCCCCCCAGGGCTGGCGCGTCAGCGTCCATCCACCACCGCTATTTACCTCCGTCGCCCTCACTAATTCCAAGGGTACCCGGTGCCTCAACGATGTTGGCAGAGAGGGAAACCGGATTCATCGGGAGACCGGTCGGCGGGAAAGGTTCAGCTCGGCCTGGCTGCGTGCGGGCGCAAGCTCGAATCCGGGCCGCGAAGGCACCATGAAGGTAATCGCCTCGTAGAAGTCATCCAGCGGCACGAAAATACCGTTGGCCTCCGCCCACCGGCGCATGCGCTGGTTCGTGGAATGCGCCCACGACAGGATCTCCACTCGCCAGTTGCGCTTGTGCATTCGCTCCAGGGTGCTGTGAAAGCCCGCGCCTTCGAAGTAGCCGGCCCCGTCACCGGTCAGCAGCACCACGATCCCGGGGTCGCCGTTGTAGTCCAGCGCGTCTTCCAGCATTCGCAACTGCAACACCCGGTCGGGCATCTCCTGTTCGCTGCGGTCGGGGGATCCGCGATCGAACAGGTAGACACTCATTCCTTTGGCTTCCATGCGGTTCCACAGTTGACGCATTTCCGGCGGCACCGATCCAACCGCAACCGCCTTTTCCAGAGGACGATCGGCGTGGGCCAAACGCAGCATGTTCTCGAAGTGGATACGCACGCGGTATCGAGCGCCCGGCCCCTCGTCCCGCTCTTCGGCCAAGCGTTGCGCTTCGTGGAAGATGTTCGAGTTGTCCCAATAGACGAAGACGCGGTTCATGTCGATCCCAGTAGTGAAAGGGGTCTGCTCCGGTCCGATCGGACTTTCAAGCAGCCTACAGGGCTACGGAAACACAAGTCAATCACCGCCAGCCATGTTCCGCAATGCCGCCACCGCCCGGCAAAGCTGCGCGTCATCGACCCGCGCATCGACCGCCGCCCCGTGCAGTAGCGACGCCTCGAAGTGAGTCCGAAGCACCGACCCGCGCCCGCCGCTCCCGCCGCATGGAGCGCGGAGCGGGAGATCTCATACGTCTCGCTCAGGGCCGTCTTCGAGTCGGGGCGTGTTGTCCTGCCGCCGCCGCCGTGGAACACTGGACCTTCCGGGAGGTCGTCAGGTCGGTACGCTGGAGTACGGTCATTCGGCTTGCTCCTGCGGATGCCGGGTTTCAGCACCTCGAATCATCTCGCAGACCTCGGCCGGCGACTTCCCTTCCCACCCTCTCCGACTTAGCAATTTGCAAAGCAGGATAACCAGTCCCACAACGCAACTTGGAGAAATGAATATGAACAAAGGAATCAAGATAGAATGGTATGTTGACGCAAACCAACTCTACGAAATCGAATGTATCGGGATAGACATCGATGATCTGGACAACATCACTGAATTTGCGACGACCCGAGCGTACCGGCCAGAAGACGGGTCGGTGTTCGATTACAAGGTCGACACCCGATGCGAACGCCCAGAAGATGACGTGGTGCATCTTGTCGTCAAGTACGCCCAGGAGAACAATACCCATCTGAAGAACAAGTACGATGGCGACATCGTCTGGGGGACAAACACTATCGTTCTGAAAAGAGGAAAACGAGAGGGCGAGAGCTGTTGGCTGTGTGACGAGACGAAAGCCGAAACGATCCGTTGGGAAGCATTCGACGTCGAAGGAAATTCCAAAAGACCTCTCGCGAGGTACTTGGGATCAAGGCGGCAGAGACGCTTCCGGGATGAGATTCTTGCCTGCGATGACAATCGTTGCGTCCTCACCGGAGAAGAGACGGCAAGGGCGCTGGAAGCAGCGCATCTCGTTCCGGCCAGGAACGGCGAGAATGACCTGCAATTCAACGGCATCACACTCAGGGCCGACCTCCACAGGTTGTTCGATGCAGGCCTGTTCACATTCAATGATAACGGCCAAGTGGTGATCCCCGCGCAAGCGGACTTCGATGCATTCGATGCATATCGCAAGTTGCTGCGCAACAAGCGACTGCCGGACAAGGCGCTCGAGAGAGTGCGGGAGACACTCTTGCTCAAAGCATTCAAAGAGCGAATGAATGCAAAGAATTCCAGAAGGAAAAAGAAGAGATAGCACGCCCACAGTCGCAGCACTCGCCCACCGAACCCGTCAGGGGCACGACACCCCCCTGCCGGCAGCGCTCGCCGAAGGCCGGCGAGTTGTATCGACAGCCTCGGCCGGAATGACGAGTGACCGACTCGCGCCGGCATCCCCGGCCGGAGAGTGAACCACGCGCCAAGGCTCGCACCGCTCCGCGCGTTTCGGGATCGTGCTCATGACCCGGAGGACTTCTCGCCGGGCGCCGGCGGAGGGCCATATCCGCCGCCCGAAGGTGTCCGGAGCACGAACACGTCGCCCGGCCCCACCACGCAGTGGTCCTGTCCGCCCATTTCGTGCACCGTTCCGTCGGCGCGCACCACCCGGTTGCGCCCGCATTCGCCGGGTCCTCCGCCGGCGAGGCCGTAGGGGGCGACAAGACGGTGCTGCGACAGCACCGTGAGCTCCATCTCCTCCAGGAACCGGATGCGGCGCAAGGTGCCGTCGCCACCCCGCCAGCGTCCGGCCCCGCCGCTGCCGCGATCCACCTCGAAGCGCTCCAGCACCACCGGATAACGCCATTCCAGGACCTCGGGATCGGTCAGGCGGGTATTGGTCATGTGGGTGTGGACCGCGGACGTGCCGTGGTAGCCGGGGCCTGCTCCCGCCCCGCCGCAGACCGTCTCGTAGTACTGGTGGTGGTCGTTGCCGAAGAGGACGTTGTTCATGGTGCCCTGGCTCTCCGCCGCCACTCCGAGGGCACCGAACAGGGCGTCGGTGATCGCCTGGCTCGTCTCCACGTTGCCGGCCGCCACCGCCGCCGGGTATTTCGGGGCCAGCATCGAATCCTCCGGGATGACGATGCGGATCGGCTTCAGGCACCCTTCGTTGAGGGGGATGTCGTCCTCGACCAGGCAGCGGAACACGTACAGCACCGCGGAACGGGCGACCGCCGACGGAGCATTGAAGTTGTTGGGCCGCTGCCGGCTCGTGCCGGTGAAGTCGACGGTGGCCTCGCGCCGCTCCTTGTCGAAGGTGATGCGCACCCGGATCAGGCTCCCGTCGTCCATGGGGAGCTCGAACTCGCCGTCGCGCATCACGTCGATCACCCGCCGGACCTGCTCCTCGGCATTGTCCTGGACGTGCCGCATGTAGGCATGCACCACGTCGAGGCCGAAGTCCGCGATCATGCGGCGCACTTCCTGGATGCCTTTCGCGCCGGCCGCGATCTGGGCCTTCAGATCCGCCACGTTCTGGTCCGGGTTGCGGGCCGGCCAGCGCCCCGCTCCGAGATGCGCGCGAAGCTCGGCCTCCAGGAACCGGCCGCCGTCGACGAGCATGAAGTTGTCGAAGAGGATCCCTTCCTCCTCCACGGTGCGCGCATCGGGCGGCATCGAGCCCGGGATCGAGCCGCCGATGTCCGCGTGATGCCCCCGGCTCGCGACGAAGAAGAGGATCCGCCGGCCGATCCCCGCTCCGAGGTCCTCGTCGGCCGGTGCGCCGGGAGCCTCGTCCGTGGCCGCGCCGGGCACGCTTCCTCTCCACGGACCGGAAGCCACCTCCGCAGCGGCAGCCGGCACGCCGCCGGTCCCCGCTCCGGAGACGTCGCCGGCGGCCGTGCGGGGCGCACCGCCCGCTACCGCGCCGGATCTCCGGTCCTCGCCTCCTGCGTCGAACACCGGGGTGATGACGGTCACGTCCGGCAGGTGGGTCCCGCCGTTGTAGGGGGCGTTCACGCAGAACACGTCGCCCGGCTTCATCCGCCCCGCGTTCTCGCGGATGACGGTGCGGATGCTCTCGCTCATCGAGCCGAGGTGGATCGGGATGTGGGGCGCGTTGGCCACCAGCATTCCCTCGGGGTCGAAGATCGCGCAGGAGAAATCCAGCCGCTCCTTGATGTTGACCGAGTACGCGGTGTTCTCGAGCGTCAGGCCCATCTGCTCGGCGATCGACATGAAGCGGTTGTTGAAGACCTCCAGCATGACCGGGTCGCAGTCGGTCCCGACCGCGGACTCGCGGGCGAGCGCCACCACCCGCTCCAGGACGAGGTCGCCGCTGGCGGCGAGCCGTGCCCGCCAGCCGGGCTCCACCACCGTGGTGGCGGTGGATTCGAGGATGATGGCGGGACCGTCCACCGCGGCGCCCACCGTGAACGTCTCGCGCCGGAACACCGGCGTGTCGTGATGCGCGCCCGCGGTGTGCGCCGCGACCACGGCCACCGGCACGGGTTCCGGACCCTGCCCGCCGTCAGCGGCCGCGAAGGGGCTCGACGCCTCCTCCATGGCGCCCACCGCCTCGACCGACGCCGCCTCGATGACGAGCGCCTTCTCCGGCATTACGAACCCGTAGCGCCGCCGGTGCGCGTCCTCGAAGCGGGCCTTCATCTCCGGCGCGGGACCCGCCTCCACCAGGTCCGGGGTGTCGGTGCCTTCGTAGCGCAGGTGGGCGCGGCGATGGACGGTGATCCGCCCGGAGGCGATGCCCTGGCCCGAGAGCTCCGCCCGCGCTTCGCCGGCCAGCGTGTCCAGCGCCTCGTCGAGCACCTCCACGCCCCGGGCGTCGAGCCGGGTCTCGACCGCCCGATCCCGCAGCGCCCGCACGTCCGCGAGCCCCATGCCGTACGCGGACAGCACGCCCGCGAAGGGATGGATCATGACCCGGGTGATGCCCAGCGCATCGGCCACGAGGCATGCGTGCTGGCCACCCGCTCCCCCGAAGCAGTTCAGGGTGTAGCCGGTCACGTCGTGGCCACGCCGCACCGAGATCGACTTGATGGCGTTGGCCATGTTGTCGACCGCGATCCGCAGGAACCCTTCCGCCACCTCGACGGCCGCCGGCCGCCGGCCCGTCCGCGCGCCGATCTCGTCGGCGAGGGCCGCGAACCTCCGCTCGACCGCGTCGCGATCGAGCGGCTCGTCCTGGTCCGGCCCGAACACTTGCGGGAAGAACTCCGGTTGCAGCTTGCCGAGAAGCACGTTGCAGTCCGTCACGCACAGCGGACCGCCCCGCCGGTAGCAGGCGGGACCCGGGTCCGCTCCGGCCGACTCCGGCCCCACCCGGTAGCGGGCGCCGTCGAACGAGCAGATCGAGCCGCCGCCCGCCGCCACCGTGTGGATCATCATCATCGGCGCCCGCAGGCGCACGCCGGCCACCACCGTCTCGAACGCGCGCTCGTAGGCGCCGTCGTAGTGGGCGACATCGGTCGACGTCCCGCCCATGTCGAACGAGATGACGCGGCCGTAGCCCGCGCGCGCCGCCGTCTCCGCCGCACCGACGATGCCGCCGGCCGGACCGGACAGGATCGCGTCCTTGCCCTGGAACAGCCGGGCGTCGGTGAGGCCGCCGTTCGACTGCATGAACATGAGCCGGACGTCCGCGCCGAGCTCGTCCGCCACCCGATCGATGTAGCGGCGCAGCAGGGGGGAGAGGTATGCGTCCGCCACCGTGGTGTCGCCGCGCCCGACGAGCTTCATCAGCGGGCTCGTCTCGTAGCTGGTGGACACCTGGACGAATCCGGTCGCGCGGGCGAGACCGGCCACCGCGAGCTCGTGCTCCGGATGCCGGTAGCCGTGCATCAGCACGATGGCGACCGACCGGATCCCGTCCGCGTACGCCGCGCGCAAGGCCGCCTCGGCCCCGGCCTCGTCCAGGGGAGCCAGGACCTCGCCGTTCGCCGCCACGCGGCCGTCCACCTCCGCGACCCGCTCGTAGAGCATCTCGGGGAGGACGATGCGAAGGTCGAACAGGTGCGGCCGGGTCTGGTAGCCGATGCGGAGCGCGTCGCGGAAGCCCCGGTTGACCACGAGCAGGGTACGGTCGCCCTTGCGTTCGAGGAGGGCGTTGGTGGCGACCGTGGTCCCCATCCTGACGGTGTCGACGCCGGTGACGGCCGCGCCGGGATCGATCCCGGCAAGCGCGCGGATACCCGCGATGGCGGCATCGTGGTAATGCCCGGGGTTGTCGGAGAGGAGCTTGCGGGTGACGAGGGCGCCGTCGGGACGGCGGGCGACGACGTCGGTGAACGTGCCGCCGCGATCGATCCAGAACTGCCAGCCGGTCGTGCCGCGGTCCATCGTGCCCTCTCCCTGGTTCGGCGAACGAGGCGGCGCGGATTATCCACGGAACGGACCGATGCCTGCATCGCCCGGGGACCGACGCCTGCATCGCCGGGGACCGACACCTGCATCAACGGGGACCGACGCCTGCATCAACGGGGACCGATGCCTGCATCAACGGGGATCGACGCCTGCATCAACGGGGATCGACGCCTGCATCGCCGGGGACCGACGCCTGCATCAACAGTCCGGCGGGTCCGGGAAGATCTCGGACTGTGAGCCCCGTGGGCTGTGAGCCTCGCGAACTGCGAGCCCTGCGAACTGCGGGTCCCGTGGACGGGACATCCCGGACCTGCCCGCGTACCATTCGCACCGACGCCACGACTGCCGTCGCGGGAGCCGCCGATGAGCATGCCTGCAGAAGCGATCTCGTCAATCGTCGACGAGCTGTGCGAATTTCTTCCCGAGCGGGTCTCCACCGCCGCCGCGGTGCGCGAGCAGCACGGTCACGACGAGTCCTACCACCGCACCGCGCCTCCCGATGTCGTGGTCTTTCCCCGCACCACCGAAGAGGTGGCGCGGATCGTCGGCGTCTGCGCGCGGCGCCGCTGTCCCATGATCCCGTTCGGCACCGGGACGTCGCTCGAAGGACACGTCCAGGCACTGCACGGCGGCGTCTCCATCGACGTGACGGGAATGGACGAAATCCTCGAAGTGAACGCCGGGGACCTCGACTGCCGCATCCAGCCCGGGGTGCGGCGCAAGCAGCTCAACGAATACCTGCGCGACACCGGGCTGTTCTTTCCCATCGACCCGGGCGCCGACGCATCGCTCGGCGGGATGACCGCGACGCGCGCGTCGGGGACCAACGCGGTGCGTTACGGGACGATGCGCGAGAACGTGCTCGGGCTGACCGTGGTGCTCGCCGACGGGCGCATCGTGAAGACCGGGGGGCGGGCGCGCAAGTCCGCCGCCGGCTACGACCTCACCCGGCTGTTCGTGGGCTCGGAGGGAACGCTGGGCGTGATCACCGAGATCCGCCTCCGCCTGTACGGCATCCCCGAGGCCGTCTCCGCCGCGGTGTGCTCCTTCGGCTCGCTCGCCGGCGCGGTCGACACCGTCATCGAAACCATCCAGTGCGGCGTGCCGGTGGCGCGGATCGAGCTGCTGGACGAGGTCCAGATGGACGCCGTCAACCGCTACTCGGGACTGGACTACCCGGTATCGCCCACCTTGTTCTTCGAGTTCCACGGGAGCGAGCAGGGAGTCCGCGAACAGGTCGAGACGGTCGGTGCGCTCGCCGGCGAGAACACCGGCGGAGAGTTCCGCTGGGCGACCCGCCCCGAGGACCGGTCACGCCTGTGGCAGGCGCGCCATGACGCGTACTATGCGGCGATGGCGCTGCGCCCCGGTGCGCAGGGCTGGCCGACCGATGTCTGCGTCCCGATATCGAACCTCGCCGAGTGCATCCTGGAGACGCGCGCCGACGTCGATGCGTCGGGGCTGCTCGCTCCGATCGTCGGCCACGTCGGGGACGGGAACTTCCATCTGTCGTTCATCCTGGACCCCGGCGACGCCGAGGAGCTCGCGCGGGCGGAACGGGTCAACGAGCGCATGGTCGCCCGCGCCCTGGACATGGGCGGCACCTGCACCGGGGAGCACGGCGTCGGCTACGGCAAGATCGAGTTTCTCGATCGCGAGCACGGGAGCGAGGCGGTGTCCGTGATGCGCCAGGTCAAGCGGGCCCTCGATCCCGAAAACCTGATGAATCCGGGCAAGGTCCTTCCGTAGAGTGGGCAAACAGCCCGAGGCGCGCGATCTCCGCGCGATTGCGCAAGAGGTCCTTCCGCAGATGGAAAAACAGCCCCTGCACGTGATCCTGGCGCAGCCGAGAGGGTTCTGCGCGGGGGTCGTCCGGGCCGTCGAAATCGTCGAACGGGCGCTGCAGGTCCATGGCGCGCCCGTCTACGTCCGGCACGAGATCGTCCACAACCGGCATGTCGTCGACCGTCTGCGGGACAAGGGGGTCCGGTTCGTCGAGGACATCGGGGACATTCCGCTCGGCGCGGTCACGGTATTCAGCGCCCATGGCGTGTCGCGCACGGTCGAGGACGACGCCGGCGTGCGCGGACTGCGGGTCATCGACGCGACCTGTCCACTGGTGAGCAAGGTCCACAACGAGGCGCAGCGCTACGCGAGGAAGGGCTACGAAATCGTGCTCATCGGGCATCCCGGCCATCCCGAGGTCGAAGGGACGAAGGGGCGGGTACCGGGCCACGTCCACCTGGTCTCGGACCTGGCGGACGTGGCGGCGCTCGAGCCGCGGAATCCGGCGAGGCTCGCCTATGTGACCCAGACCACGCTCAGCGTCGACGACACCCGGGAGATCATCGCCGCGCTGAAGGCCCGCTTCCCGGAGATCGGCGGTCCCGACGTCAAGGACATCTGCTATGCCACGCAGAACCGGCAGTCCGCGGTGCGGCTGCTGGCGGACCGGTGCGACGTGGTCCTGGTGATCGGCGCCCACTACAGCTCGAACTCCAACCGGCTGCGGGAGATCGGCGCAGAGGCCGGGATCGCGAGCCACCTCATTCCCGACGCCGGCGGCCTGGACCCGGCCTGGCTGGCCGGCGCGCGGACCGTGGGGATCACCGCCGGGGCCTCGGCGCCGGAAGTGCTCGTCCGGGACCTGATCGACCGCCTGCGCGGGATGTTCGACGTCACCATCGACGACCTCGATGGGATCGAGGAGAACGTCACCTTCCGGCTGCCGCGCGAACTCGCCGGCGCGGGGGACCATGCGGCGTGACTCCCAAGGACGGCCTGTAGCCGGCCGGGCCGGCGCCGGAAACGTACAGTGTTCTTCGACGATCACCGCAAGCACGGACTTCGCCACAACCCGTTCAAGGCGCTCGTCGCGCCGCGCCCCATCGCCTGGGTGAGCAGTGTGGACGTCGAGGGCGTCGCCAACCTCGCGCCGTTCAGCTACTTCAACGCCTGCGCGGACCGTCCACCCACCATCGTGTTCGCGCCCAACAACCCGCGCCCGGACGGGGAGGGCAAGGACACCCTGCGCAACATCGAGCAGACCAACGAGTTCGTCGTCAACCTCGTCGGGTACGACCTCCGGGAGGCGATGAACCGGACCTCGGCCCATGTCGCCCCGTCGGTCGACGAGTTCGAGCTGGCCGGGCTGACCCCGGCGCCCGCGGTGCACGTGAAGGCGCCGCGCGTGGCGGAAGCGCCGGTCAGCCTGGAGTGCCGATTCCTCACCAGGCTCCGGCTCCCGAGCGACCACCCCAGGGTCGAGAACAACCTCGTGATCGGCACCGTCGTCGGCACCCACATCGCCGACGGCATCATCCGCGACGGCATGATCGACATGGCGGCGTACCGCCCGGTGGCCCGGCTCGGCTACATGGACTACACGTCGGTCGAGAGCGTGTTCGAGATGCTGCGGCCCGGCTGAAGGCCGGTACCCCGCCGCGCGCGCCACCGCGCGCTCAGGGTTCGATGTCGCGGACCGTGATCCGCGGATGGACCGCGCGCACCGCCACCGCCCCGAGGTAGTCCGCCCCCGGCTCGAAGTCCCGGATCGACCATTCGCCGGCGTCGACGCCCTCGATGCGGACCGCGCGCAGCGCCGGCTCGGCTCCCGTGGCGACGTCGAACCGGCCGAGTCCGGTCGCGACCCCGGTGCCGAGCGCCTTGGCGAACGCCTCCTTGCGCACCCAGGTGCGGAAGAAGGCGGTACGGCGCTCTCCTTCCGCGCAGGCCTCGATGGCGGCAGCCTCGGCGGCCGAGAAGAACCGGCCGGCGATGGCGCGCCAGTCCACCGCCCGGCGGGTCGCCTCGACGTCGATGCCCACCCGCGCCGCGCCGAGGGCGAGCACCACGATCGAGCCGGCATGGGAGAGGTTGAAGTCGATCTCGCCGCCGGCGAGCGCCGGCCGCCCATGCGCTCCGACCGTGATCCGCACCTGCGCCTCGCGGCAGCCGAGCTGGCGGGCGAGGACATGGCGGGCGAGCCAGCGACCGGCCGTGAACCGCAGCCGCGCCTCGGGGTTGCGCATCATGCACAGCCGGGAGCGCTCCCCGGAATCCAGCGCCGAATCGAACCGGCGGCCGTCGCTTCGGTGCGGGGCGCAGTCGAGCCGCCAGACGTCGACACGGAGTACGGGAGCGGGCGCCGGCCGCGGCGGGCCGGGGGCGCGGGCCGCCGTCACGGCCGATGGAGTGTTCGGAGTCCGGGAACGTTGCACGCGCGCTGCACCTCGTGTCGCGGCCCGATCGGAGCGGACCGCCGCCGTCGGCGCGACGGTGGGTCGCATCCCGCCCCGCCCGGGGCTTCGGGCGTCCGTTCCGATCAGTGTGCGCGACCCGGAGGGGGTGCGCCTTCGGTCCGGGTCCCCGCCGGTGTCCGCCCGGGCGCCGTCGCGTGTCGGCGGATGCCGACAGGTGGGCCGCGGTTCAGCCCGGCTCCTCCACGCGCTCCTCTTCGTGCTCGTACTCGAAGGCGAGGGCGCCGTCGCGGGCGGTGACCGTGACGTGCCCGCCGCCTTCGAGCCGTCCGAACAACAGCTCGTCGGCGAGCGGGCGCTTGATGTGCTCCTGGATGACGCGCGCCATCGGGCGGGCGCCCATGAGCACGTCGAAGCCGTGCTCGGCGAGCCAGGCGCGGGCCTCCTCGTCCACGTCGAGGACGACGCGCTTCTCCTCGAGCTGTCCTTCCAGCTCGATGATGAACTTGTCGACCACGTGGGCGATCGTGTCCGGTCCGAGCGAGGAGAAGTGCACGACGGAGTCCAGGCGGTTCCGGAACTCGGGACTGAACATGCGCTGGATCGCCTCCATGCCGTCCCCGGAGTGGTCCTGCACCGTGAACCCGATGGACGGCCGGTTCATGCGGTCCGCTCCGGCATTGGTGGTCATGACCAGGATGACGTTGCGGAAGTCCGCCTTGCGCCCGTTGTTGTCGGTGAGGGTGCCGTGGTCCATGACCTGCAGCAGCAGGTTGAACACGTCGGGGTGGGCCTTCTCGATCTCGTCGAGCAGCAGCACCGCATGGGGATGCTTGTTGATGGCCTCGGTGAGCAGGCCGCCCTGGTCGAACCCGACGTAGCCCGGAGGCGCGCCGATGAGGCGCGAGACCGTATGCCGCTCCATGTACTCGGACATGTCGAAGCGGATCAGCTCGATCCCCAGGACTTGGGCGAGCTGGCGGGTGACCTCGGTCTTGCCCACCCCGGTCGGCCCCGCGAACAGGAACGAGCCGACCGGCTTTTCGCCTTCCCGCAGGCCCGAGCGCGCCATCTTGATGGCGGAGGCCAGGGTCTCGATGGCCCGGTCCTGGCCGAACACCACGAGCCTGATGTCGCGCTCCAGAGTGCGCAGGACGTCCTTGTCGGAGGTGGAGACGGTCTTCGGCGGAATCCGCGCCATCTTCGAGACCACGTGCTCGATCTCCGCGACGCCGATGGTCTTGCGGCGGCGCGAGGGCGGCAGCAGCTTCTGGGACGCGCCCGCCTCGTCGATCACGTCGATCGCCTTGTCGGGCAGGAACCGCTCGTTGATGTACCGGTGCGAGAGCTCCGCCGCGATGCGCATCGCCGGTCTCGAGTACCTGACCTCGTGGTGCTCCTCGAACCTCGACTTGAGGCCGTTGAGGATCTTCACCGTCTCCTCGACGGTCGGTTCCCGGACGTCGATCTTCTGGAACCGCCTGGAAAGCGCCCGGTCCTTCTCGAATATCCCGCGATACTCCTGATAGGTGGTGGAACCGATGCAGCGCAGGTCGCCGGACGCGAGCATCGGCTTGATGAGGTTGGATGCGTCCATCACCCCGCCGGATGCGGCCCCGGCCCCGATGATGGTGTGGATCTCGTCGATGAAGAGGATCGCGCCGTCCTGCTTGTCGAGCTGGGCGAGGACCGCCTTGAGCCGCTTCTCGAAGTCGCCGCGGTACTTGGTCCCGGCGAGCAGGGCGCCGAGATCGAGTGCGTAGATGTCGGAGCGTGAGAGTACTTCGGGGACGTCGCCGTCGACGATCATCTTCGCGAGCCCTTCCGCGATCGCGGTCTTGCCGACGCCCGCCTCGCCGACGAACAGCGGGTTGTTCTTGCGCCGCCGGCACAGGATCTGGACGGTGCGCTCGACCTCGTCGCGCCGCCCGATGAGGGGGTCGATCTTGCCGAGGCGGGCCTGCTCGTTCAGGTGGGTGGCGTACGCCTCCAGCGGACTCTTGCGGGCCGGCTCGCCCGCTTTCTCGTCCCCGTCGGCGGATGGAGCCAGGGCGTCGCCGTCGTCGCCGTCGGGCGTCTTGGAGATGCCGTGCGAGATGTAGTTGACGACGTCGAGCCGGGAGACTTCCTGCCGGTCGAGGAGGTAGACCGCCTGGGACTCGCGTTCTCCGAAGATGGCGACGAGCACGTTCGCGCCGGTGACCTCCTTCTTCCCCGAGGACTGCACGTGGAAGACGGCCCGCTGGAGCACGCGCTGGAACCCGAGCGTGGGCTGCGTGTCGCGGTCGTCCGCCGAAGGGAGTGTCGGGGTGTTCTCCTCGAGATAGCGCGAGAGCGCCTGGCGCAGCCTCTCGATCTCGCCCCCGCAGGCGCGCAGCACCTTGCCCGCGGCCGGATTGTCGAGCAACGCGAGCAGCAGGTGCTCGACGGTCATGAACTCGTGCCGCTTCTCGCGGGCGTTGCGGAAGGCGCTGTTGAGGGTGAGCTCCAGCTCCTTGCTCAGCATGGCGTCAATCCTCGGCCGCGCGTCAGGCGCGTTCCATCGTACACAGAAGTGGATGATTGTTCTCGCGGGAATACTCGTTCACCACCTCGACCTTGGTCTCCGCGATCTCGCGCGAATAGCACCCGCACACGCCTTTGCCGCGGGTATGCACGTGCAGCATGATCCTGACCGACCGCTCGCGCGGCAAGCCGAAGAACCGCTCGATCACGTGGACGACGAACTCCATCGGGGTGTAGTCGTCATTGAGCAGGACGACGTTGTAGAGCGGGGGTTGCTTGAGCTTCGGCCGGGCTTCCTGAACGGCCACCCCGTCGTCATGGCGAGGGTCGGGTCGATTTGCCATTTCCCGGATTCCGTTTCGCGGCGCCGGCTCCGAGGGCGAGAGCCGGGGCGTCCCGCGGGCGCCTCCGGCCAACCCGCGGATGGACCGCCGCGGACCCGTCGAGCGGGCGCAAATATACCATGCGGGTCCCGGGCGACCGTCCCAGCGCCCGTGGTCCGGACTCGATGGCCGGCCGGTCCGTCATCGTATTCCGCGCCGTATTCCGCGCCGCTTCGCGCGACCGCATCGAACGGCGCCGGCACCGCGCCACCGGCACGGTCCATCCAGTATCATCGCGCGCCTTCACCGGGCCTGCGGGGGACGACCGTGCCGGAACAGCAGACACCGAAGGCGGGGGCGCTGGCGCAGTCAGCGAAGACCGGGGAGCTGGTGGCCGCGGGGCGGCGCCGGTACGTGCCCAACTACGCGCCGAAGGAGATGATCCTCGACCGGGGCGACGGGGCCCGCCTGTGGGACCTCGACGGCAACGAGTACGTCGACTTCGGCGCGGGGATCGGCGTCACGTCGCTCGGCCACGGCGACCCCGAACTCGCCGAAGCGCTGTCCGCGCAGGCGGGCCGGCTCTGGCACGTCAGCAACCTCTACTTCGCGGAGCCGGCGGTGCGGCTCGCCGAGGAGCTGTGCGAGGCGTCGTTCGCGGACCGGGTCTTCTTCTGCAACTCGGGCGCGGAGGCGAACGAAGCCGCGATCAAGCTCGCGCGCAAGCACGCGAGCCTGTGTCACGGGCCGCAAAAGAACGAGATCGTGACCTTCCACGGAGGGTTTCACGGCCGTACCGTCGCGACGGTGACCGCGACCGCCCAGCCGAAGTACCAGGAGGGCTTCGGGCCGTTGCCCGGAGGCTTCCGGTACTGCGACTACAACGACGTCGCGGCGCTCGACGACGCGATCGGAGAGCGCACCTGCGCGGTGCTGGTGGAGCCGATCCAGGGCGAAGGGGGCGTGGTGCCGGCCGAGGACGGCTTCCTCGCCGCGATCGCGGAGCGCTGCCGGGCCCACGACGCGCTGCTGATGTTCGACGAGATCCAGAGCGGGCTGTCGAGGACCGGACGGCTGTTCGCCTACCAGTGGGAAGAGGGGGTCGTCCCGGACGTCGCGACCCTGGCCAAGGCGCTCGGTGGAGGTCTGCCGATCGGTGCGATGCTGGTCGGCCCGAAGGCGGCCGAGACCCTCCAGCCCGGGAGCCACGGCTCGACGTTCGGGGGAAATCCGGTCGCGGCGGCGGTGGCGCGGGTGGTGTTGCGCAAGCTGCGGTCCGCGGACCTGCTCGCGAACGTCGAGCGCCAGAGCGAGAGGCTGCGCAGGCGCCTCATGGCGCTTCACAACGAGGTCGGGTTCATCTCCGAGGTGCGCGGCAAGGGGCTCATGCTCGGCGCCGTGCTGCGGGGGGAGTGGGCGGGCCGCGCCGGCGAGCTCGGCGAGGCGTGCCGGCGGCACGGCGTGCTCGTGCTCCAGGCGGGCCCCGACGTGGTGCGGTTCCTGCCGCCGCTCAACATCACCGATGCCGAGCTCGACGACGGCATGGACCGGTTCGAGGCCGCGATGCGCGAGGCGGTGGAGGCCGGACCCGGGAAGGCGACCTGACCCTCCCTCGTTGCCCGCGCCGATCGCGGGGTCCGGGCCGTGCCCGCGGACCCAGCCCGGATTTCTCGCCATCTCACCTCTCGGACGCGGATCTGCCGGCATCTCCACGCCCTCGCTTCGCGATCTGGTGAGAAATCCGGACTAGCGGGTCTTCGAGGGTCGAGTCCGACCGGCCGATGCCGGTCCGCGGCGAGGTCAAGCGCGGGTCCCGCGGATGGCCGGACGGCAAGCTCAACCGGCCAGCAGGCGCGTGAGCACGCGTTCGTACATCTCGCTCACGCGATCCAGGTCCGCCACCAGGACGCGCTCGTCGATACCGTGGATGGTCGCGTTGACGGGACCGAGCTCGACCACTTCCGCGCCGGTCGGGGCAACGAAGCGGCCGTCGGAGGTGCCGCCCGCGGTGGAGAGTTCCGGCCGGCCGCCCGCGACCGCCTCGACCGCGCCGCCGACCGCCTCGATCAGCCGGCCGGATTCGGTGAGGAACGGCTCGCCGGAGAGCCGCCAGTCGATGTGGCAGTCGAGTCCGAGGGTGCGGCAGGCGGACTCCACCGCAGCCACGAGGGAGTCGCGGTCGTGGCGGGTCGAGTAGCGGAAGTTGAACATCGCCTCCGCGTGCCCGGGAATGACGTTGTCCGCGCCGGTTCCCGCGGTGACGTTCGACACCTGGAAACTCGTCGGAGGGAAGTGCCTGGTGCCTTCGTCCCACACCGTGTCGGCCAGCCTCGCGAGCAGCCGCGCCAGATCGTGCACGGGATTGCGGGCGAGATGGGGGTAGGCGATGTGGCCCTGGATGCCCCGCACGACGATCGTCCCGCTCAGCGACCCGCGCCGCCCGATCCTCACGGTGTCGCCGAGCCGCTCGGTGCTCGACGGCTCGCCGACCAGGCACCAGTCGATGCGCTCGCCACGCTTCCCGAGGGTTTCCATGACCCGGCGGACCCCGTTCACCGACGGGCCCTCCTCGTCGCTGGTGAGGAGCAGCGCGACGGAGCCGCCGTGCTCCGGGTACCGGCCGACGAAACGCTCGATCGCGGTGACCATGGCCGCGACGCTTCCCTTCATGTCCGCGGCGCCGCGGCCGTGGAGGTATCCGTCGCGGATCGTCGGCTCGAACGGCGGACTGCTCCATGCCTCGAGCGGGCCGGTGGGAACGACGTCGGTATGCCCCAGCAGCGCGAGCAACGGGCCTTCGCCGCCGCGCCGGGCCCAGAGGTTGTCCACCTCGGCGAACCGCATCGTCTCGATGCGAAAGCCCAGAGGGGCCAGCCGCCCGGCGAGCATCGCCTGGCAGCCGGCGTCTTCGGGAGTGATGGAAGGGCGGCGGATGAGCTCGCAGGCGAGCGCGAGGGTGGGCGACGCGCTCATCGCCCGGTGGTACCGCTTCGGGTACCGGCTCGCCGCCTGCCCGTACCGCCGGCAAGGGTGGAAGACACGGTCATCACTCGGCGATGCAGGCGGAGCGGATGCATGAAGGCGGCATCAGCCGGCGCCTCCGGTGTCCTCCTCGGCCGACATGTGCCGCATCATGTACACCCCTTGGCCGAGGACGAACACCAGCGTGAGTCCCATCAGCCCGAACAGCTTGAAGTCGATCCAGGTGTCGGTGTCGAAGTTGTAGACCACGAAGAGGTTGAGGGCGCCGCACACCACGAAGAAGACGACCCAGCTCGCGTTGAGGCGGGTCCACACCGGATCGGGCAGTCGCACCTTCGACTCCATCAGCCGGCGCACCACGTTCTTCTTGCCGATCAACTGGCTGCCGAGAAAGACGAGTGCGAACAGCCAGTTGACGATGGTGGGCTTCCACTTCAGGAAGATCGGGTCATCGAGGGCCAGGGTGATCCCGCCGAAGACCACGACGATGGCCAGGACCGCGACATGCATCTTCTCCACCCGGCGCTTGCGGACCCACATCACCCCCACCTGGACCGCGGTCGCGGCGATGATGGCCACCGTGGCGTACATGAAGCCCTGGTGCGGGTCGTCGTGCATCTTGTAGACGATGAAGAACAGCACGACGGGGAAGAAGTCGAAGAGAAGCTTCATGGACGGGCTCGCTGGGCGCCGGCGTTCGCGGCGGGATCCGGGGCGCGCGATTATAGCCGGGGGAGCGCGGGTTCGGGTCCGCAGGCGAGGTCCGGCCGCCAGGCTCCACTCGGTTGTCGAGCGGCGCGCTGTCGCCCGGGGGCGCCATTTCATCGCTCACCTCGGTGCTGATGGCGACAGCCCGAACCCGTCCGCGGAAAAGGGGCGGCTCCGGGACAACCCCCGGCTCGAAGTGGGCCGCGGAAGTGGGCCGCGTCTGCGTCCGGTCCGTCGCCACGCAGTGCACCCCACCACCGTCACAAGGGATCGTCGCTGGTCAGATTCCGCCCGACCATGTAGCAGTAGAGGCTGGTCGGGATGAACTCCAGCGGCATTTCTCCAGGCCAGGAATCACTCCGCGTCTCGATCGTACGTGTCGTGACGTACGCGGAAATGGTCGGGTATCGCCTCGCGAGAGCGAAGAGTCCACTCATGTCCCCGGGATGGTTCGGCGTCCGGTCGGACCACTTGACTTCCACACACCAGTCCGGAACCTGTCGAGGCTCCAGATAGACGATATCCACCTCGCCACCCCTCCAGCGGGCATAGTGGAGTCGATGGAATTCGTTGGAATGGAACCACTGCGCGAACACTGCGGTTTCCGCCAGTTGCCCCATTTCCGCGTCGTTTTCCGCAACCGGACCGAAAAGCGCGCACCGGAGCGCCGGCGTGGTGACGTACACCTTGAAGCGGTTGGCGCGCTTGAAGCGGCGGGCGTTCTGGTCGACACGGTGGACGACCTTGATGAGGAACGCCGCTTCGAGGTACTCGAGGTACCGCCTGATCGTCGGCTTGGACACGCCGGACTGCTGGGAGAGGGCGTCCAAGGACAGCTCGCCGGCCGTGTTGTAGGCCAGGGTCATGAACAGCGCGTTGAGTTCCTGCACGTCCTGTATGCCGTACAGGCTCGGAAGGTCGCGCAGCAGAACCTTGTCGACGATGTCGGCGCCGATGTAGCGGGCGGGGTCCGAACGAACGGCGGCGGACGAAACGGCCTCGGGGTAGCCGCCGAAATTGAGGTAGTCGACGAAATGGCGGTTCAGGCCCGCGAGATCGTCGGTCCTGTATTCGTGCGTGCCGGTAGGCTCCACCAGGCCGTCGATGCCTCCCAGGTCGAGGTATTCGTGGAAGGTGAGGGGCGGCAGCAGGAAGTCCGTGAAGCGGCCGGCCCCCGACTCCATGCTCTTGAGCCGAAGCGCTGCCGCCGCCGAGCCGGAGACCACGCACTTGACCCCGGGGTGGGCATCGACGAATGCCTTCAGGTGACGCTCCCAGTCCGCCAGGTACTGGATCTCGTCGAGAATCAGGACCCGGGGGCCGTCGGGGTTTCCGCTTGCGTGGCGGATCTCGTCCGCGGCCTCCTCGATCGAGAGTCGGGTATGGAGCGGATGGTCGAGCGAGAGGTAGCCGACGTCCCTTCGACCGTACTCGCCGCCAGTCAGCAAGCGGGCGATCACATGGTGGAGCAGCACGGTCTTTCCGACCCGCCGCGGACCCATGAGGACCACGGCGCGGTGCACGCCCGTCTCCTCCACGAGACGCGCAAAGCGCTCGAAGTACGCGCGCGGGTTCAACGCGCGATAGTCGGCGCGGATCTCGCCACCCTCCCACCACGGGTTCTCGGCGCGCATGCGCATGCGCCGCTGTTCCGAAGAGATCTCACGCATGCCGCAAGGCTAGTGCTTCGGGAACCAGTCGTCAATTAGAGAAAGTAGACTTTCCTTGAGTCGACCAAGTCGAGGCACCGGAACGTGAAGCCGGACGGGAGCCGGACCGACCGGGCGAGGGGGTGTTGCGGGTGTCGCGCCGTCGCGGGCGGCTCTCTACAATTCAGGCGCGGGCCTGCACAACCAGCCCGCCTTCGGAGAACCACGTGAGCCTCACTACCGTCCCGCGCCAGCACCAGCGCGTCCTTTCGGGGATGCGCCCCACCGGACGACTGCATCTCGGACACTATCGCGGCGTGCTGCGCAACTGGGTGCAGCTCCAGCACGAGTACGAGTGCTTCTTCTTCGTGGCCGACTGGCACGCGCTGACCACCCACTACGAAGACTCCGACGTCATCGCGGACACCGTGTGGGACATGGTCGTCGACTGGCTTGCGGCCGGCATCGACCCCGGCGACGCGACGCTGTTCATCCAGTCGAGGGTGTTCGAGCACGCCGAGCTGCACCTGCTGCTCTCCATGGTGACGCCGCTCGGCTGGCTGGAGCGCGTGCCGAGCTACAAGGACCAGCAGGAGAAGCTGCGCGAACGCGATCTCGCGACCTTCGGGTTCCTCGGGTACCCGGTGCTGCAGAGCGCGGACATCCTGATCTACCGGGCCGGACTGGTTCCGGTGGGCGAGGACCAGGTCGCGCACGTGGAGCTGACGCGCGAGATTGCGCGGCGGTTCAACCACATCTACGGGCGGGAGCCGGGCTTCGAGGAGAAGGCCGAGGCCGCCATCGGGAAGATGGGGAAGAAATACGGGAAGCTCTATCGCAAGCTCCGCCGGAAATACCTGGAGAAGGGGGATCCCGAAGCGCTGGAGACCGCGCGCGCGCTGCTCGAGGACCAGCAGAACATCACCCTGGGAGACCGCGAGCGGCTGTTCGGGTACCTGGAGGGCGGCGGCCGGGTGATCCTGCCCGAGCCGCGGGCGCTGCTCACCGAGGCGTCGAAGATGCCGGGCCTCGACGGCCAGAAGATGTCGAAGTCGTACGGCAACGTGATCGAGCTGCGCGAGGCTCCGGACGACGTGCGGGAGAAGCTGCGGAGGATGCCGACGGACCCGGCCCGGGTGCGGCGCACCGATCCCGGCGACCCCGCGAAGTGCCCGGTCTGGCAGTTCCACCTCGTCTACTCGGACGAGGAGACGCGCGGCTGGGTCGAGGAGGGGTGCCGCACCGCCGGCATCGGATGCCTCGACTGCAAGCAGCCGGTGATCGACGCGGTGCTCGCGGAGCAGGCGCCCATCCGCGAGCGCGCGGTGGAGTACGAGTCGCAGCCGGACCTCGTCCGGTCCATCATCGCCGAAGGCTGCGACCAGGCCCGGGACGCCGCGCGCGAGACGATGGAGGCGGTGCGCCAGGCAATGGGGCTCGCATACCGGTGAACGAGGCGCCTGCGCCGGGCACGCGGGCGGAGGAGGGCAGTTGAACGACGTCGAGACCGCGTCCGTGCCGCCGGACCCTCCCGAGCCGCCCCGTCGGCCCTGGCAGGAGGAGATGCCGTTCGCAGTGGTCGACGGCGAGCCCGTCGTCGCTCCTCCGAAGGACCTCTACATCCCGCCGGACGCCCTGGAAGTCTTCCTGGAGGCGTTCGAGGGCCCGCTCGATCTGCTGCTCTACCTGGTCAAGCGCCAGAACCTCGACATTCTGGACATCCCGATTGCCGGAGTCACGCGGCAGTACATGGAATACATCGATCTGATGAAGGAGCTCAGGCTCGAGCTCGCGGCCGAGTACCTGGCGATGGCGGCGATGCTGGCGGAGATCAAGTCCCGCCTGCTCCTGCCCCGGCCCGACCGCGTCGACGAAGAGGAGGACCCTCGCGCCGAGCTGGTGCGCCGGCTGCGGGAGTACGAAAGGTACAAGCAGGCGGCCGAGCGGATCGACGAGCTGCCGCGCATCGGGCGCGATCTCGTCGAGGTCCGGGCCGCGACCCCCCATGTCCTCGTCGAGCGCCCGCAGCCGAAGGTCGAGCTCGACGATCTCCTCGCGGCGCTCGTCGCCGTGCTCGCCCGCGCGGAGGCGTACCGCCACCACCGGGTCCGCATGGAGTGGCTGTCGGTCCGCGAACGCATGTCCATCGTGCTGGAGCGGGTGCAGGAGGCGCGATTCGTCGAGTTCACCGCCCTGTTCACCCCGCAGGAGGGCCGCCAGGGCGTGGTGGTCACGCTGCTCGCGTTGCTGGAGCTGCTTCGGGAGTCGCTCATCGATCTGGTGCAGGCGAGGCCGTTCGGTCCGCTCCACGTCAGGGCGGCGCGGCGCGGGGCGGCGCGGGAAGAGGCGGGGGAGCCATGAATCGGGACGATCTCGTTCTGCACGTCGAAGCGGCCCTGCTCTCGGCCGGCCGGCCGGTGGCGATCGACGAGTTCGTGGCGATGTTCGAAGGCCGGGAAGACGCGCCGGACCGGAGCGCGATCCGGGATGCGGTGGCTGCGGTGGCGGAGCGCTGGCACGGCCGCGCGATGGAGGTCGCGGAGGTCGCGAGCGGGTATCGCGCCCAAGTCCGCAAGGAGTACTCGCAGACGATATCCGCGCTGTGGCAGGAGCGGCCGGCCCGCTACTCGCGGGCGCTGCTGGAAACCCTTGCCCTCATCGCCTATCGCCAGCCCGTCAGCCGGGGAGAGATCGAGGAAGTGCGCGGGGTCGGCGTTTCGAGTTCCATCATGAAGACGCTCGTCGAGCGCGAGTGGGTGCGCGTCGTCGGGCACCGCGAGGTGCCGGGACGGCCCGCGCTGTTCGGAACGACGAAGCAGTTTCTCGACGCGTTCAACCTCAAGAGCCTGGAGTCCCTGCCGCCCCTCGCGGAGCTGAAGGAGCTCGACGAACCGCCACCGGATCTGTTTACGGGCGTGGCGGAGGCGCCGGCGGAGGGGACCGATTCGGACTCGCCCGGCGCGGAAACCGCCGCGGCGGCGGACACCGCCGATGACGCCCCGGGAATCGATCCGGCGCCACCGATCCCTGATGCCGCCATGCCCGGCGACGAGAGGACGGACTGATCCCCCTTCCCCGGAGACGGCGGCCGCCCACGCCGCGGGACAGCGATTCGACCGAGAAGCTGCAGAAGGTCCTCGCCGCCGCCGGTCTTGCGTCGCGACGCGAAATCGAACGCTGGATCGTTTCCGGGAGGATCACCGTCAACGGGCGCGCGGCATCGCCGGGAGAGCGGGTTTCTTCCGGGGACACCCTGCGCGTCGATGGCAGGCTGGTGCGCCGCGCCGCCCTGCGGAACCGGCTCATCCGCTACCACAAGCCGGCCGGCGAAGTGACCGCGCGCCGCGACCCGGAAAGGAGGCCGACAGTGTTCGACCGGCTGCCCGGACTCGGCCGGGCCCGGTGGATCGCGGTCGGCCGGCTGGACATCGGCACCACCGGGTTGCTCCTGTTCACCGACGACGGCGAGCTGGCCCATCGGCTCATGCACCCGGGCACCGGCATCGAGCGCGAGTATGCCGTCCGCGTCCGTGGCGCGCCGGGTCTGGAGGCACTCGAAGCGCTGACCGCGGGCATTGTCCTGGACGACGGGGAAGCGCGATTCGAGACGTTGCGGCCCGCGGGAGGCGAGGGCGCGAACCGGTGGTTCCACGTCGTCCTCCGCGAGGGCCGCAACCGCGAGGTCCGGAGGCTCTTCGAGGCGGTGGGCTGCACCGTGAGCCGGCTCATCCGCGTGCGTTTCGGGCCGGTGACGCTGCCCCGCCGCCTGCGCCCGGGACGATACGAGGACGTGGACCGCGACGAGGCCCGGGCCCTGATGCGCGAGGCGGGCCTCGTCCGGGCACGGCCGGTGCGTTCCCCCCGCGATTCCGCGCCGCGGGGGCGGTCCCGTCGTCGATGATCGGGAGCTTCGATGTGCGGGCGCCCTTGTCGTCCGCCACGATGCGCCACGGGCGCGACCGTGCCGGCGATGATCGGAAGGCCGGCCCCGCCCCGGTGCGTGGCCACCGGCCGGTGCGCGGGCAGGGCCCGGCCGGCGGCCGGCAACCGATGCCGCCGGACCGCGCCGGGGTCCCGATCCCCGGTCTGCGCCGCGGCCCGCATCCGCCGTCCGGAACCGCACACCGGCCGGATTCCCGCCGGTGAGAACACGCTCGGCGGCGAAGGGTCCGGACTCGAAGTTGCGCGCGATCTTCGACCGGCTCGCCGCCGCGTACGGTCCGCAGGGGTGGTGGCCCGCGCGCGGTCCGTTCGAGATGATGGCCGGCGCGCTGCTCACCCAGCGCACCGCTTGGCGCAACGCCGAGCTGGCGATCGCCTCGCTGCGTCGCGCCGGTGCGCTGTCGCCCGAGGTCCTGGCCGTCCTCCCCACGCCGGCGCTGGAAGCGCTCGTGCGGCCGGCCGGAACCTTCCGGGCGAAGGCGGCGCGGCTCCGGGCGCTGGCGCGATGGTACGTCGAAGCCGGCGGCCGGGAGCCGCTGATGCGGCGTCCGACCCCGGAACTGCGCTCGGAGCTCCTCGGCCTCCCGGGTATCGGGCCGGAAACGGCTGACGACATTCTCGTCTACGTCTTCGCGCGCCCGGTGTTCGTCGTCGACACGTACGCGCGGCGCATCTTCTCGCGCTACGGCTGGGCGAGGGGGGATGAGCCTTACGACCGGCTTTCGGCCACGGTCGCAGGCGCGCTCCGCCGGGACGCGACGGTGCTCGGGGAGCTCCATGCCCTGCTCGTCGAGCACGGCAAACGGCACTGCCGGGCGACGCCCCGGTGCCCGGGGTGCCCGCTGGCGGCGCAGTGCGAGGCGGCGCCGCACCGCGCGAAGCTCGGCGCCGGTTCCTGAAACCGGTCTCCAATCCGTCGAGATCGATCGATGCCGCGCCAGCCGCTGACACGGACCGGGCCGATCGCCACGATGTCGTCGGCGAACATGGCCGTATACTCGGAGACGGACCGCTGAAGCCGGACGGAGCGACATGCTGCCGAACGACTCGGAGAAGCGAGGGAAACAGGAATGACGTCCAGGAATGACTATCGCGAGAAGTTCCAGCGGTTGCTGCGCGAGCTCTTCCAGTTCGACTGCGCCGACCTGGACTTCGGCATCTACCGCATCATGAACTACAAGCGCGGTGTGATCGAGAAGTTCATCACCGAGGACTTGCCCGCGGCAGTCGCCAAAGAGCTGGAGAGCGGGATCCTGGCCGAACAATCCCAAGCCGCCATGGAGCTGACGAAAGTAACCCGGCAAGTCAGGGAGACGCTGGGCCGGGACGCTCTCGACGCCGACGGCAATCTGGTCCGGAGATACCACGACATACCGCTCGGCAGGAAGTACCGGAACCTGAATGCGAAGGCCGCCGGCGGTCGTGGCCGAGAAGCCCTTGAAGTCGGCATCTTCAACCATCTGTACACCTTCTTCAGCCGTTACTACCAAGACGGCGACTTCATCTCGAAGCGTCGATACTCGAAGCGCCAACGGTACGCCATCCCTTACAACGGTGAGGAGGTCTACCTGTACTGGGCCAACCGCGACCAGTACTACGTCAAGACCGCCGAGCACCTCCACGACTACACCTTCACGTCGTACGGCGTCACGACGCACTTCAAGCTGCTGGAGGCAAGTGTCGAGCAGAACAACGTCAAGGGCGACAAACGGTTCTTCCTGCCCCGAGCCAAGGAGGTCGCTTGGGACGACAAAGCCGACCGAATCGTCATTCCTTTCGAGTATCGGCCTTTGACCGAGCAGGAAGTGATTGCCTACGGCAAAAAGAACCAGCAGGATGCGATCATCGATGAGGCCTTGAGGGAGATTCCCAAACGGTTGAAGAAGGTGGACAGGGCACTGGCGGCGCTGGCAACCGAACGCCACAAGAGCGGCTACGGTACGCCTGTCACCTTCCTCGAACATCACCTTCGGCGATACACAAGGCGGAATACATCCGACTTCTTCATCCACAAGGATTTGAAAGGATTCCTTTCCGGCGAACTCGACTTCTACCTGAAGAACGAGGTGCTGAATCTCGACGAGATGGGGGTCGCTGGTGAGGATCGAGCCGAAGGCTGGTTCCAGATGTTACTGGTGATCAAGGCGGTCGGTGGCCGGATCATCGATTTCCTCGACCAGATCGAGCGATTCCAGAAGATGCTGTGGGAGAAGCGCAAATTCGTCACGGAGACGCAGTACTGCATCACAGTCGGCAATATCGACGAAAGTTTCTATCCCGACATCGCCGCTTGCGAGTCGCAATGGGTGGAGTGGAAAGATCAGCTCCATATTGACGAAGAAGAGACCGACCTGTTTGCATTCGGCAATAACGAGCAGGACAAGCGCACGGACTTCCTGAAAGTCCACCCGACACTTGTTCTTGACACAGGGCATTTCGACCAAAGCTTCGTCGATCGGCTGCTGGGGAGCTTCGAGACGCTCGATGACATGGTTGACGGAATTCTCGTCCATTCCGAGAACTGCCAGGCTCTTGCATTGTTGCGTGAGCGGTACAGGAGTGAGGGCGGCGTCATATTCGCTGATCCTCCGTACAATACGGGAATGGACGGCTTTCCATACAAGGATACTTATCAACATTCAAGCTGGTTGACCATGATGGAAAATCGGCTCTCCGTGGCGCGACCGATTTTATCCCGGACGAGTCTCATTTTCTTGACCATCGATTTCATCGAGGTCTCGAAATTGCGACTCCTGTGTGACACCATCTTCGGTCCCGACAATTTTCTGGCCGACATCGCATGGGAAAAGCGTTATACACGCAGCAACAATGCGAAGCGCTTCTACAGCTTGAAAGATACTGTGCTTTGCTATCGCTCCAGCGATGCTCTGGATGTTGTCCGAGAGCCCAGAAACGAAAAATCCAGGAACAGCTATTCAAATCCTGACAACGATCCCAGAGGACCATGGATCAGTTCGTCATACGTCAATCCCGCAACAAGGGAGCAACGTCCAAATTTGGCCTATTCTATCCAGAATCCATTCACCGGAAGAGACGTAGAGCATCCGACTCATGCCTGGAAGTACGATCGCGCGACCCACGAACGCCACATCACCGAGCGTCGCCTGTATTGGGGAATTGATGGAAGCCATGAATTTCCGCGACTGAAGTCATTTCTTTCCGAGGCCGATGGAGGAATGGTCCCCATTGATGTCTGGCACTACAAGCTTACTGGTACGACGGACGACGGAGGCAATGCCGTGAAGGCGCTGTTTGGAAGTGCAGTCTTCGACAACCCCAAGCCTCCGTCTCTGATCGAAAGAGCCCTTTCGTTGTCTCCGAGAGACGGCGACTCACTTTTGGTACTCGACCATTTCGCGGGCTCGGGCACTACAGGTCACGCGGTCGTCAACCTCAACCGGAAAGACGGCGTAACGCGAAGATTCATCCTTGTCGAGATGAGCGACTACTTCGACACCGTTCTCCTGCCGCGCATGAAGAAGATTATCTTTGCACCCGAATGGAAGGATGGCAAACCCGCACGCATGGCCACGCAGGAAGAGGCAAAACGGAGTCCACGCATCATCAAATACATGCGTGTGGAAAGTTACGAAGACGCGCTAAACAACATATGCTTCGACGATGCGTCCGGGCAACAGGTGCTGAAGTTCGAGGACTATCTGCTCAAGTATATGCTGAAGTGGGAAACCATGCGGTGTGCAACGCTGTTGAACGTGGAGGAATTGACTCGACCCTTCCATTACAAACTCCGCATTCACGCCGACGATCGGTCGCGCGAAAAGGTTGCGGACATCCCCGAGACCTTCAATTACCTGCTGGGACTCCATGTACATACGCGACAGGTTCACGACGACAGCGGGCGGCGATATCTGGTTCATCGCGGACGGATCGACAACCGGCGAACCGTGGTCATCTGGCGAGAGACGGAGGGCTGGCAAAAGGCGGACCTGGAGCGGGACAAGAAGTTCGTGGCCGAACGGGAACTGACCGAGGGCGCAGACGAGATCTTCGTCAACGGCGATTCGTTCATCCCGAACGCCAGAGCGCTGGAACCGGTGTTCAAGGCGCGGATGTTCGCGGGGGTGGAGGAATGAGCGTGAGGGTCGAGATTCCACGAGACGCGGTGGCCGAGTTCCGCCGGCGCGACCATATCAGGCGCATGGCACTGTTCGGATCGGTGCTGCGGGACGACTTTCCGCCCAGGAGCGATATGGACGTGCTGGTGGAGCTCGGACCGGACCGAACCATGGGGTTGGAAGCAATCGTCGAGGAAGGAGCATAACGGATGCCGGCGCGAACGCGCTCCCAAGTACTTCCGAATGCCACTGACGGGTATACCCGGCTGGAACAGCGACTGGTCCTGTTGGCTTGGCTGAACGGACATTTCGGATACGTTCACAACCGCGATCTGCTGGCGGATGTGAAGGACGCCGGGGAAGGGTTCGACGCCTCGGGCCGGAGCTATGTCCATCACCGGCTGGTGGCGCGCGGGGACAAGGTACGGATACAGCCGGCCGACTTGGCGCGTTACGACGACAACATCCGCGAACACTTGAGCGCCATGAGCGTCCGCAGACCCGAACCCATCATATTCCGGTATTTTCAGCACGTGGCGGCTCTCTACACGGAGGTCTTCCTGGACTGGTACTTCCACCGCCGGGGCGAGATGCTCCGCTCGCTGAACCGCTTCGTCGCGGAGCGCAACGCGTCGAAGACACTCGCCGCTCCGAAGGACGCGGACTTCTCGGAAGCGGACCTCACGAAGCTGGCCTTCTGGATGGCGACCGGTAGCGGCAAGACGCTCATCATGCACGTCAACTACCGGCAGTTCCTGCACTACAACAACCGGTCGCTGGACAACGTCCTGCTGATCACGCCGAACGAGGGACTGAGCGAGCAGCACATGACGGAGATGGCGGCCTCGGACATCCCGTGCCGCCGCTTCGACTTGAACGAGAGCGGTCTGATGATGATCGGGATGGACGCCGTCCGGGTCATCGAGATCACCAAGCTCGTGGAGGAGAAGCGCGGCGGCGGCGTGCGCGTGCCGGTGGAGGCGTTCGAGGGCAACAACCTGATCTTCGTCGACGAGGGGCACAAGGGTTCCGGCGGCGAGGCATGGCGGAGCTTCCGCGAACGCTTGAGCGAAACGGGCTTCACGTTCGAGTACAGCGCGACGTTTGGCCAGGCGCTGACGGCGGCGCGGAACGACCGGCTTGCGGCGGAATACGGAAAGGCCACCGTCTTCGACTACTCCTACCGCTACTTCCACGGCGACGGATACGGCAAGGACTTCCGCATCCTCAACCTGAAGGAGGAGACGACGGAGGAAAGGACCGAAACGCTTCTCCTGGGCAACCTGCTGTCCTTCTACGAGCAGCAACGGGTGTTCGAGGACCAGGCGCAAGCCCTGCGTCCCTACAACTTGGAGGCTCCCTTGTGGGTCTTCGTCGGCAGCACTGTGAACGCGGTCTACACCGAGGACAGACGCAAACGAAGCGACGTGCTGACCGTGATCCGATTTCTGCACCACGTCCTGGAGAACAAGCGCGGCTGGGTGGTCGAGACCATCGAGAAACTCGTCGAAGGCAGGACCGGTCTGGTCATGCCGGATGGCCGCGATGTCTTTGGGGGCAGATTCAAGTATCTTCATGAAATCGGCCTGACTCCCGAGAACGCATATCAGGACATTCTCGCCAAGGTGTTTCACGCGCCGGCGAGGGGCGGTCTGCATCTCTGCCAAATCCGCGGCAGCCCCGGTGAGATCGGCCTCAAGACGGGCGGCGCAGACGACTACTTCGGCCTGATCTACATCGGCGATACGAATGCGTTCAGGAAGCTCGTGGAAGAGGACGACTCGGAGATCACCCTGGAGGAGGACGTGGTCACCGGCTCCCTCTTCGACGGTATCGGTGATCCGGGTACGACCATCGGCGTGCTTGTCGGGGCGAAGAAATTCATGGAGGGTTGGAACTCCTGGCGGGTCTCGAACATGGGCCTGTTGAACATCGGCCGCAAGGAGGGTTCGGAGATCATCCAGCTCTTCGGACGCGGCGTGCGTCTCCGGGGCAGGGGATCCAGTCTCAAGAGAAGCGCGGCGTTGGACGGCAAGCACCCGGCCCACGTGGGTTTGCTGGAGACGCTGAACATTTTCGCGATGCGCGCGGATTACATGTCCCGGTTTCGCGAGTACCTCGAGAAGGAAGGCGTCGAGACCGAAGGCAAGGTCGAGTTGCCCCTTGCAATCCAGCCGAACAAGGACTTCCTGGGCAGGGGGCTGGTGGTGCCGCGGGTGCCGGAGGACCGGAGCTTCGCCGAAGAGGCGGACGTCCTTCTGGAGCCTGATCCGTCGATACGGGTGCGGGTGGACCTGTCGCTCAGAATGCAGGCCCTGGAAAGCGGCGACGACGGGGTGAGTGCCGCCGCGGTGCGCGCCGGACGGGACGTACGCATCAAGCGGGAGCATCTTGATCTCGTGGACTGGCAGAAGGTCTACCTGGAGCTACTCGAATACAAGGAGCGCAAAGGGTTCACCAATCTTGCCGTTCGCCCGGAAACGCCCCGGATGATCATGGAGAAATCCAGGCCCACCGGACTGTATAGCCTGGTTGCGGATGAGTCGGTGGTCGCCCCCCGGTCGTTTGCCGAAACGACCCTCCTCCACGAAGCAACCATGTCTATCCTGAGAAAATACACGGACAATTTCTATCGCGTCTGGCAGGAACGTTGGGATTCGAAGCACATGGTCTACACGGAGATCGACGAGACGGACGCGAACTTCCAGGACTACACGATCAGGATCGCGTATGGCGAGGCGGAGCTGATCGACGCGATTCACAAGCTCATCGAGGAGGCTGACCGCATCTACCGGGAAGACACGGGGGAGTTGCCGAGAATTCACTTCGATCGTCACCTGTACCAGCCGTTGCTGGTCGATCGAGGCGACAAGGTCAAGAGCGAACCGCCGGGTCTCAAAGACGGAGAGCGCCGGTTCGTGGAGGACCTGCGGGCGCATTGGCGCTCCGAGAAGGATCAATCCTTGGCGGACAGGGAGGTCTATCTGCTGCGGAATCTGAGCCGGGGCAAGGGCATCGGATTCTTCGATACCCGGGGCTTCTACCCGGACTTCATCCTCTGGATCAAGGAGGGCTCCACGCAACGGGTCGTCTTCATCGAGCCGCATGGCATGTTGTACGCCGAGGCGTACGAGCATGACCAGAAAGCGCGCCTCCACGAACGACTGCCCGAACTGGCCGAGGCGATCGCCGGGCGCACGAAGCTGAAGAACGTGACCCTGGACTCCTTCATCGTCTCCGCGACGCCCTATGAGGACCTGCGGATGAGATACGACGACGGTTCATGGGATCGGACGCGCTTCGCCGAGAAGCACGTGCTGTTCCCCGAACGAGGTGAGGACTACGACTATCTGGCGTACGTGATGGCGCCGCCGGATGCGGAACGGCGGTCGTCCCGGGGATGATGGTGGGCGCGGCTGGGATTGAACCAGCGACCCCCGCCGTGTGAAGACGGTGCTCTCCCACTGAGCTACGCGCCCCGGAAGCACGCAGTCTAAATGACCGCGCGCAATGGCGCGACTCCCGGGCGTCCGGCGAAATGATCGGACAGACCGTCTCGGCCTCTACCCTTCCCGCATCCGCGACATGCCCACGTTCGGCTTCGACGAGGCGCTGGCCGCCGGGGCCTGACGGGGGCGCGCCGGAACCGCCTCGAGCGTCCCCGCGGCGAAGCGGATCGTCACCGTCCCGGCGCGCTGTCGGATCACCGCACCTTCCGGTGGGGCCGAAGCATCGAACCCCGTCGCACGCTCGACCTCGATCTCGCCCTCGGCGCCGACGATCACGAACGTGGTGCCCGGTCCGCGCACGCCCTCGATGAACCGGTAGGCGCGTTCGGCCCTCCACGAGGTATCGATCCGGAAGTCCTCCCGGCGCGGCCGGGACTGCCGGGTGGCCGCCGCGGCGTCCTGGGGCTGCGCCTCGCGGATGCGGCGTTCGATCCCGGGCAGGATGTCCACCAGGGCCTGAACCCCGTCTCGAACCAGAGCCGCGGTCAGGGCCTCGGCGCTGATCCCCGGTCGAACCTCCATCCATCGCTGCGCCACGATCGGACCGGCGTCGACCGCGTCGGTCGCCACATGGACGGTGACGCCGGCGCGTTCGACCCCCGCGCGCAACTGCCAGAACACCGGATCGGGTCCGCGAAAGCGGGGCAGCGCCGAAGGGTGGAGGTTCAGCGCCCCGAGCCGCGCCGTGCGTCGAGCCGCGGCGCCGACGACGCATGGCAGGCAGGCGATGAGGAGGAGGTCCGGATCGTGCCGTGCGAGCGCGGCGATGGCTTCGGGGCGGTTCGGGTGCCGCACCCGGACCAGTGCCGACCCGTGCGCGGCGGCGATGCGAGCGGCCGTATCGCGCACCTCGACCCGGATTGGTCCGCGCACGCCGGACTCCGGCGGTCCATGGACACCGGGCGCCGGCGGGAACCCCGGTGCGCCGATCATCAGCGCCACCGGCGGGACCCCCGCCTCGCACAGCGCGCTCACGGCCCGGGCGGTGAAGTGGCCGGGCGAGCCGAGCACCGCGATGCGGGGGTGTTCCACCGGGGCCGCCCGAGCGTTCATGGCCGACTCCGGGTGCTCATGGTCGAGCGCGGGTGTTCACCGTCGACACCGACCATTCACTGACGACCCCGATCGTGCGCCGTCGATCCCGAGCGTCGGCCGGCGCCGGGCGATAGAGTACGTCTGGAGCTCACCTGCCGGGGCACCCTCATGGCAGGGGACCGTTGTAGCAGAAGCCTGCCGGGATTTCTCGTGGACGCGCTTGGCGCCAGCAATTCTCATTTTGCTCGTCGGGTCCCGCGGCAGGACCGGCACGACTGTCGATCCGCCCCCCGATCCTCCCCGGATCGAGTCGCAAGGAGAAGACGGCTTGCGGCTCAGGGTGCAGGCGCCAAAATGAGAACTGCTGGCTTGGCGCAGGACTTTCCCACGCTGAGTGGAGCCAAGCGATTTTGGCTCTGTTGAACGGGGGCTCGTGATTCGTGGGAAAGCCGGCGCAAGGTCCCCCGACACCATCCACGACGCACGCAGCCCCTGAAGAATCCGGCCCACCCGCTTTCCGAACGGAATCAGCGTGGGAAAGTCCCGGCCCGGCGGAGGCGGCGCCGGTCCGGCTGATATGATTCGCGGCCCATGAACGTCCGGACCCGATTCGCCCCGAGCCCGACCGGACTCCTGCACGTCGGCGGCGCGCGCACCGCCCTGTTCTGCTGGCTCTTTGCCCGCCACCACGGCGGGAGCTTCGTGCTGCGCATCGAGGACACCGACGCCGAGCGCTCGACGCAGGCGTCGATCGACGCGATCCTGGACGGACTCCGGTGGCTCGGGCTCGATGCCGACGAAGGTCCCTGGTTCCAGACCGACCGGCTGCCGCTCTATCAGGAGCACGTCGAGCGCCTGCTGCGCCAGGGCAGGGCGTACCCCTGCTATTGCAGCCGGGAAGAGATCGAGGCGATGCGCGCCGCGCAACGCGCCCGCGGCGAAAAGCCACGCTACGACGGGCGGTGCCGGCGCCGGACCGGAGCGCCGCCGGCCGGCGTCGACCCCGTCATCCGGTTCCGGAACCCGGTCGAAGGCGCCGTCGCCTTCGACGACCTGGTACGGGGCGCCGTGGCGTTCGACAACCGGGAGCTCGACGATCTCGTCATCGCCCGCGGCAACGGCATGCCGACGTACAACTTCGGCGTCGTCGTCGACGACCTGGACATGGACATCACCCACGTCATCCGCGGCGACGACCACGTGATGAACACCCCCCGGCAGTTGAACATCATCGCGGCGCTGGACGGGTCGCCGCCGCGTTTCGCCCACGTGCCGATGATCCTCGGCGCGGACGGCAAACGGCTGTCGAAACGCCACGGCGCGGTCGGGGTGATGCAGTTCCGCGATGACGGATACCTGCCGGAAGCGCTGCTCAACCAGCTCGTGCGGCTGGGCTGGTCGCACGGCGACCGGGAGATCTTTTCACGCGGGGAGATGATCGCGCGGTTCGACATCGCCGACGTGAACCGCGCGCCGGCCGCGTTCGACTACGACAAGCTCGGCTGGCTGAACCAGCACTACCTCAGGGAGGCTGACCCGGAACGGCTCGGTTCGCTGCTCGCCGGGCAGCTCGAACGGCTGGGACTCGACGTGCCGGACGCGACCACGCTTTCGTCGATCGCCGACATCCAGCGGGACCGGGCGCGCACCATCGCGGAGATGGCCGAGAAGTCCCGGTTCGCGTTCGAGGACTACGGGGATTTCGACCCCGGGGCCGCCCGGAAGCATCTGCGTCCGGTGGCGCTCGCACCCCTGGAAGCGGTTCGGGAGAAGCTCGGCGCGACCGCGAGATGGGAGCCCGCGCCCCTGCATGCGGCGGTCGTCGAGTGCGCCGAGGCACTGTCGCTGAACCTCGGGAAGGTGGCCCAGCCGCTTCGCGTCGCCCTGACCGGCTCCGCCGCGTCGCCCGCGATCGAGCTGACCTTGCGGATGGTCGGCCGGGACGCGGCCCTAGCGCGCATCGATCGGGCCATCGCCTACGTGCGCGAGCGCTCGACGGAGTCCGTCCGCCCCGCCTGAAGCGGTGCGCGGCGGTTCGCCGCCGGATCCCGGGAACCTCCCCCGCCGACCCCGGAACCCCTCCGTCCGGACCCGGCTTCCAAGGGGCGGCGCCTCCCGTTCGGACCCGACTCCCGGGGGCGGCGCCTCCCGTTCGGACCCGGCTCCCATGGGGCGGCGCCTCCCGTCCGGACCCGGCTCCCGGAGGACGGCGCCTCCCGTTCGGGCTCGTGTCGCGCGGGACGGGAGCCGCAATTGACACGGCGCGCACGCGAGCGACAGACTCCACGCGGCGAGCCGAAGGAGGTGGCGGCCTGCGAAGCGGCGCCACCGGCAGCGCTTCGGCTCGAGGTACGGCCCACCCCGCACCGCCACTCGACACGGTTTCCGGGCATCGAGTGACGGTGCGCCCGCAGGAGGCAGCCCGATGGCCACCGCCGAAACCGACCACGCCGCCGAGCTCGCGCGCATCAAGCAGGCGCGGGTCGTCAAGAGCTTCTGCTACACCTGCCCGTGGCAGTGTCCGACCGAGGTGTACGTGCGCGACGGCAGGATCGTCTACCACAAGGGCAACTCGCAGGCGCCGAACAACATCGGGTCGAGGTGCGCGAAGGGGATGGCGAGCTGGTGGGTGACGCAGGATCCGGATCGGTTGAAGTACCCGATGCTGCGCACGAACCCGAAGGGCGAGCCGGGCCGGTTCCGCCGGGCGTCGTGGGACGAAGCATTGGACTTCGTCGCCGGGAAGCTGGCCGACATCAAGGAGCGGTGGGGTCCGGAGGCGGTGGCGTTCACCTGCCACCACGATCCGAACACGGTGTTCTACTGGACCCTGCTGCGCGACCTCTACGGCAGCCCGAACATGTACTCGCACACGTCCGGCTGCGAGCAGGACCGGCGTTCGGCGTGCCTCACCCTGTTCGGGCACGTCTTCCCGATGCACGACTTCATCAACTCCCGCTACGTGATCCTGTGGGGGATGAACAACCTCGGGGCCAACCAGGGCCTGTGGGAGAGCCGGGAGCTCATCGAGGCCCGGAAGCGCGGGTGCAAGCTCGTGGTGGTGGACCCCAACTTCACCGAGACCGCGCAGAAGGCCGACGAGTGGATCCCGATCCAGCCCGGCGCCGACGGCGCGCTGGCCCTCGCGATGTGCCGCGTCATCGTCGACGAGGACCTGTTCGACCGGGACTTCGTCTCGCAGTACTGCGAAGGGTTCGACGGATTTCGCGATCACCTGCGCGAGCGCGGCTACACCCCGGAATGGGCCGAGCCCGTCACCGGGGTCGCGGCGGAGCGGATCCGGCGCATCGCGCGCGAGTTCGCGACCACCAAGCCGGCGATGTCTGCGATCTTCAAGGGGTCCGGCTACTACACCAACGGCGCCGACGCGGGACGCGCCTGCTACATCCTCGACGCCATCTGCGGCGAGGTCGACAAGCCGGGCAACCTGGTGCTCAAGGACTGGGCGCCGCTCGGCGCTCCGGTGGAGATCCCCGACGACGCGAAGGCGACGCCGTCGAAGGATCCGCTCCACATTGCGATGGGCTACCCGCTCGCCCCGGACCTGCCCAACTCGCGTCTGCCCGATGCCGTGATCGACGGCAATCCCTATCCCGTGAAGGGACTGTTCGTGCAGTCGAGCAACCCGGTGATGAGCGACCCCGATCGTGACCGGGTGAGGGAGATGTTCGCCCACCTGGAGCTCGCCGTGACCTGCGAGCTGTTCATGAGCGAGACCGCGCTGGAGAGCGACGTGGTGCTGCCGGAAACGTCGTTCCACGAGCAGGCCGAGATCCGCCAGGGCATGTGGAAGGGGCCCGAGGTGGTGCTGTGCCAGCCGGTGGTGGACCGCGTCGGCGAGGCGAAGCCGCCGTACGAGATCGTCAAGGCCTTGGCCGGGAAGATGGGGTTCGGCCGGTACTTCCCGTACGAGCGCTGGGAAGACTGGGGCGAGGTCGCGATGAAGGACGTGCCGATGTCGCTCGACGATCTCAAGGAGCAGGGCTTCTGGGCCGGCGAGATGCGCTACCACCGCGTGCCGGAGGGGCTGCCGACGCCGTCCGGGAAGATCGAGATCCGTTCGAAGGCGTACGAGGACGCGGGGTTCGAGGCCTATCCGGTCTGGTCGGAGCGCAGCGTCAAGCCCGACGCCGACTTCCCGCTTCAGGTCACGCACTCGAAGCTGAGCATGCACTGCAACATCGTCACCCAGAACAACCCGTTCCTGATGGAGCTCTGCGACGAGAACTGGGTGGAGATCAACACGGTGGATGCCGCGAAGTACGGTGTGGAGGACGGCGGCTACGTCATCGTCGAGTCGCCGAAGGACAGGATCCGGATCAAGGCGAAAGTGGTCGAGGGCCTGGTGCCCGGATGCGTCAGCATCCGGCACGGACACGGCTTCGGGCACTGGGCCATGGGGTCGGTGGCGCGGGGGAAGGGCGCGCACTCCAACAACCTGATGGAGATCCACACGAATCCCGTCACCGGGGGCAACTGCTACAACGAGTGCAAGGTCAGGGTCCGGCCCGCGTAGGCAGGTACCGGCTCCGGGGAGGCGCAGGATGCAACACGGTTTCTACTTCGATCACGAGCGCTGCGTGAAGTGCCACGCCTGCGAGATCGCGTGCAAGAGCTGGAACGAGGTCGACGTCGGTCCGCGCTGGCGCGAGGTGGTGAAGATCGAGAGCGGCACGTTCCCCGACGTCCAGGCGATGAACGTGTCGATGGCGTGCATGCATTGCGGCGATGCGCCGTGCCGGACCGCGTGTCCCGTCACCGCGATCACCAAGCGCGCCGACGACGGGATCGTCGTCGTCGACCCCCGCAAGTGCATCGGCTGCGGGTTCTGCACCTGGGCCTGCCCGTTCAATGCGCCGCAGCTCTCGACCAGGGCGGGAAAGATGGAGAAGTGCAACTTCTGCCAGACCCCCGGACGCGAGCGGCCCCTCCATCTGCCCCGGGCGTGCGAGGAGATCTGCCCCACCGGCGCGATCCGTTCGGGGTCGATGGCCGAGCTCGCGAAGCTCGGCCGCGAGTCCGCCGCGGCCCGGCTCGGTTCCCTGTCAGGGTATCCGGGGCTGATGGTCCAGGCCCATCAGGCGTTCGGACCGGGGAGCGCCGACTGACGGACCGCGCACGTGGCCGGCCCGGAATTTCCGTCGTTCCCCGGAATTCCGCCGCACTTCGATGGATGGCTCCCCGGGACGGGCTCGAACCGCCGACCTAGTGATTAACAGTCACCCGCTCTACCGACTGAGCTACCGGGGAAGGAGAGGGCGCGTATGCTACGCGGCACGCGAAAGACGGTCAACGCACTGTCCGATGCCGGCCGGACTCTCCCGCCTTCCATCACAACCGGTTGATTCGAGCATAAAAAAGACCTCGTTCGAACTGCGCCGGAAAACGGCGCGAGCCGGTGGAACATCGCCGGTTTCGGGAGGACTCCGTCGATGCCGGGAGGTTGCCGGACCGCGCGGGAGAGAGCGTGTACGTGTGCGTGCGCGTGTTGACAATCGGAATCCGCTGACTACAGCATACGGTCGTCATACAGTCCTCGTGCATGGGCGCGAGGGGCGTCACTACCCGGAACGGAGGAATACCCGCATGTGTGGAAACGATAGTTTCATTCAACCTACCCCCCCCCCCCCCCCCCCCCCCCGCACATTTTGTGCACTCCCTGACGTAATCCCTTCCGTCGCCCTCGCGGCGACTCTCCTCCTCACCGGAGCCCCCGCCCTCGCGGTCTTGAACTGCGAACCCGCCCAACGGGGCACCCTTGGCACCGACGGCGTCACCTTCACCCCGGGGACGAGCGCTTCGGATATCGATATCCTTTTCACCTGCACCGGCGATGGCGCGGGTGACGAGATCACCACCGACGGCATCGTTGACATCTACGACGATTACCTTGCGGCCGGCGGTGACGATGTGCTCGATCCTCACGTCATCAAGGGCACGGGCGTTCTGGAAGTAGGCGGTGACGGCGCCAGGATCCATTTCGATGATCTTGACGAACCCTACACCAATGGGGTCTTCAAGGGCACGATTCGGGGCGCTGACGACGGCGCGGGCATCGATGTGGACTTTGAGAGCAACACCCCGGACGTACTGCACTGGGATTTCCATGCCGACATCCGGACGACCGGCGGCGCGCGCGGCATCTTGGTCTATGTCAATGACGACGCGTTGGATCACCGGGTGCGCCTCGTGCGGATGCGCAACTTCGGGTCGATCGTCACCGAGGACGCAGGCGAAGCGAGGCGCGGTGACGCGATGGTCGTCTGGGTGAATCATGCCGATGTGGAGGCCACCAACGAAGCGGGTGCCACCATCGAGACCAGTGGAAACGGGGACCGTGGTCTCGCAGCCTCCACCAATGGGATCGGGGCGACGGCGAAGGCCGTCAACCGCGGGGAGATCACCACGACAGGCGACCTGGACGACAACGACAGAGGCGCCGATGCCGTCCGGGCCGACAACGACGGCCCCGACCGCAGGACAGCGGAAGTCGTCAACGAAGCGGGCGCCACCATTCGCACCGAAGGCGATGGAGCCAGAGGACTCCTCGCCAGCTCGTGCAACTGGGACGGGGCACGCTGCATCCGGTCGGGAGAGGGTTCGGCGACCGCGATCAACCGCGGGTCGGTCACCACCACCGGCGATGGGGCCGCCCGGTCCAATGGCGGCATCCGGAATGCCCATGCCGTCTACGCATATCTCGACGGAGACGGGACGGCGCGGGCGGTCAACGAAGCGGGGGGCACGATCCGGACCGAGGGTACCGGCGCCCGGGGGCTGAGCGCCATCCACGAGGGATCCCTCGGCTTGGCGGAGGCCGAGAACGAAGGCGACATCACCACGACCGGCGGGATGGACAGTGCACTCCGGCCGTCATATGGACTGCACGCCTTTTCGCAGGAGAGGTCGGCCCGCGCCGTCAACCACGAGGGCGCGACGATCGTCACCAGGGGCGTTGCGGCGAGGGGCATGAGCGCGATCATCGACCGGGGCACGGCCGACGACTCGGCCACCGCGATCAACCACGGGAGCATCACCACTCACGGAGACGGCTTCTTCAATGAAGACATCGATGATTACGCCCAGGGCGTGGTCGCCTACGCCGGCTTAGCCGATGAGGAGGGGACCGTCTCCAGTGCGACAGCGCTCAACGACGAGACGGGCACGGTCGAGACCCACGGCAGGGGCGCAATGGGCGTCATCGCCGGTACGGCCGGCAGTGGCGACGCGGAGAGCGTCAACCGGGGCCGCATCACTACCCGCGGAGACGCCTTCCCGATCGATCGGCAGAACGACGACAGAGACGATTTCGCCATCGCCGGTGGTCTGGCCGCTGTCACGCTGGGGTCGGGCTCGGCATCGGCCAGGAACGAGGTGGACGGCATCGTCGAGACCCACGGTACGGTGGCGATCGGCCTCGCCGCCTGGAGCGAAGGCGGCGGTACGGCAAGTGTCGTCAACCAGGGGCGGGTCACCACTCATCAGACCGCCGCGGTCGATGATCTCCCCCGCTACGTGGGCACACCATTCGGCGCGTACGGCGCCTGGACTTGGTCCGTGTCCGACGCGCTCGTCGAGAACGAGGAGACCGGGCGGGTGGAGACCATGGGCGCCTGGGCCGCCGGCCTGTTCGCCGAGATCGAGAACGACGGCAGCCGGGAGTCCGTGGTGGCGCGGGTGGACAACCGGGGCACGGTCATCACCCACGGGCCGAACGCGGACGGCGTGGCCGCCGTCACCCACGGGCCGGACACGGACGGCGTGGACGCCATCGCGAACGACGGTGGACCCGTCGACAACGCGGGGGACGCGACGGTGGTCAACACCGGCCGGGTCACGGTGAACGGGGCCAGGGCGAGGGGCCTTTACACCGGCACCTCCGGGAGGACCGGCGCGGCCACGGTGACCCTGACCGGCGGCGAGGTCACGGCGAGCCATGCCGATGACCCGGCCACCGGCGACGTGGACGAAGGCGGGGTCGGCATCCTGGCCGAAACCAGCGACGCGGGGAGCATCGCGGTGCGGATCGAGGATGGCGCGCGGGTCGATGCGCCGACCGCCGTGCGCCTCGTCGGGGGCAGCGGCATCGACGCCGTCGCACTCGACGTCATCGGCAGCACCCTGACCGGGCGTGTCGACCTGACGCAGGCGGTCAACGGCGCCCGGTTGACGGTGGCGGGCGGCAGCGTCATCGACGGAGCCGTGGACTTCGGCGCCGGAGACGACGAGCTCGTGATGCAGGGCGGCGGATTGTCCAGCATCGAGGGAACGGTCCGTGGACTCGAGACGATGTACAAGCGGGGCGCGGGCGCCGCACGGGTGAACGACGCGGTGTTCTCGGGCAGCGCCGTGAATCTGGAGGAGGGCGACCTGATCCTGGCCGGGCACCTGAATCTCGGCGAGGAGGGCACCGTCACCGTTCACGACGACAGCCGGCTCGTCATCGAAGTCGGCGACATCGTTGCGGACGGCAACAGGCATGGCCGGATCACCGCCGGGGGCGGGGTGGTCTTCCAGGGGGAGGACGACCCGGCGATGTCGATCCAGATCGCCTTTGCGGCAAGGGAGCAGGAGGAGGCGATCCGGACCCGGCTTCAGGAGACGTCCATCGACGTACTCGGTGACGGCACGGATGTCACGCAGCGCGCCACTGCCGAAGGAGATGCGACGCCGGTGGATGAGGTCGACCTGAAGACGGGGACCGGGTCGGAGGAACGGGACATTGGCGCCGTCGACATCGGTGAGGACACCCACGGGATAACCATGGTTCAGCCGGACGCGGGGCCGATTGAGGTCGCTCGCGAGCCGTTTGCTCCCGAGCCGTCTACTCCGTCTTCCGGCGGCGGTGGCGGCAAGGCCGCCGCATTCGTGGGAGGTGGTGTCCTGTTGGGCGCCTTGCTGTTCGACTGGTTCGATTCCGAGGACGAGGCCGCGGCGTGGGAAGAGGAGAGGACGGACGGGGCGACCCGCACGTCGTACGCCGACCTGCGGTCCGGGTACTCCCACGGGTCCCGGTCGCGGGCCGGCGGGGTCGAGGGCTGGACGCGGGCCTTGACCGGCGACTCGCCGGTGCTGGCCGGCGGCGCCGAGGGGACGGTGCAGGGGGTGGCGATGGGGCTGGACGCCGAGCTCGGGCGCGGGTTCCACTTCGGCGTGGCCGCGTTGCCCGACATGGCGGCGTCGTCGCGGCCCGGTCCGGCCTCCGGCCTCGGAGCGAGCCTCGAAGGGGGCTGGTACGCGGCGCGGGGCGGCTGGAGCGGACGCACGCTGTTCGCGAAGACGAGCGTGTCGCACGGACGGTGGCGTGCGCGCTCGCTGTTCGAGAACTCGGTGGCCGGCGGGGTGCTGGGCGGAAGCCACGACCTCGTGCAGGACCACGTGGGCGTGAAGGCCGGCGCGCGGCTCGCCTTGGGCGGGATGCGGGCCACGCCGTCGGTGTCGATGTACTCCGGGCAGGTGGACCAGAGCGCGTACACGGCGCAGGGCGCCGCGTTGCGGGCGGAGGTGCCGGGGCTCTCGCAGCGCTACCGCGGCTGGAAGGCGGGGCTGGCGCTGGCGCCCTCGCGGTGGCTGGGCAGGGCGGGGGCGCTTCGCTGGCGGCCGACGCTGCACGTGAGCACGATGCGCACCCGAACCGCGGACACCGGTGTGTTCGACCTGTACCAGTCCGACCGGGCGGGGGTGCTGAGCTTCACGAGCCGGGCGCGGGCGCAAGGGATGCCGGGCACGGTGCACGCCCTCGGGGCGAGCGTGACCGCGATGCGCTCGGAGGGGTGGCGCCTGCGGTTGGGCTATGCGGGGATGGAGGTGGACGGCGAGCCGGTGCACGCCGTGGCGGCGCGCCTGCAGGTTCGCTTCTGAAGCCGGGCGGGCGGCTGCCGGCGATGGCGGCCCGAGCCCTCGGGCCGCGCGTTCGCGGGCGCGGGTTGCGCCCGTGAACGTTCGGTGGACGCCCATGAACGGCACGGTCCGTGCTTTCCTGCCCACCGCGATGGAAACAACGAGGGACAATCGCGGACGGTGATGCGCTCGCGGCCGATTCAGCCGGGAGGCATTGCGCCGGAAACGGGCATCGTTGCGGCGCGGGCGTCACGCGCACCGTGGCCCGTCGGCGGACGCCCCGGCCACAGTGCGTTGCCGGTTCGGTCGCGCCGGGCCGGATCGGTGTAGACTCCGGCGCGGTTGCGGGCGGCGCTCGTCACCCGCCGAATCCGGCCGCGGGCCGGAGGCCGGAACAGGCGCTCCGCTCACGCCGGCCTGCCCAGCCGGCAACCCGCGGGCGCATCCATGAACACCCGACCCCTGACCGTCGTTTCCGACCTTTCCGCCGCCGGCGATCAGCCCGCCGCCATCGAACGGCTCGTCGAGGGGATCGACGCCGGACTCGCCCACCAGACGCTGCTCGGCGTCACCGGCTCCGGCAAGACGTTCACGATGGCGAAGGTGATCGAGAAGATCGGACGACCCGCGCTGGTACTGGCTCCCAACAAGACGCTGGCCGCGCAGCTCTACGGAGAGATGCGCGAATTCTTCCCGCGCAACGCCGTCGAGTACTTCGTCTCGTACTACGACTACTACCAGCCCGAGGCCTACGTCCCGTCCACCGACACGTACATCGAGAAGGACGCGTCGATCAACGACCACATCGAGCAGATGCGCCTGTCGGCGACGAAGGCCCTGCTCGAACACGGCGATTGCGTCATCGTGGCCACCGTGTCGTCGATCTACGGCCTCGGCGATCCGGTCGCCTACCACTCGATGGTGCTGCACCTGGTGCGGGGCGGGAGGATCGACCAGCGCTTCATCCTGCGGCGTCTCGCGGAGCTGCAGTACACGAGGAACGAGGTCGAGCTGCGGCGCGGAACGTACCGCGTGCGCGGCGAGATCATCGACGTGCACCCGGCGGACTCGGAAAGGGATGCGGTCCGCATCGAGCTGTTCGACGACGAGATCGAGAACCTGAGCTTCTTCGATCCACTGACCGGGGAAGTCGTCCGTCGCGTGCCGCGTCTCACGGTGTATCCGAAGAGCCACTACGTGACGCCCCGGGAGCGCGTCCTCGAGGCCATCGAGGCCATCAGGGAAGAGCTGCGCGACCGTCTCGCGGCGCTTCGAGCCGCCAATCGGCTGGTCGAGGCCCAGCGCCTGGAACAGAGGACCCGGTTCGACATCGAGATGATGACGGAGATCGGCCACTGCAAGGGAATCGAGAACTACTCCCGTTTCCTCTCGGGCCGCAGCCCCGGCGAGCCGCCGCCGACCCTGTTCGACTACCTGCCGCCCGATGCGTTGCTCTTCATCGACGAGAGCCACGTGACGGTTCCCCAGCTCGGCGCGATGTACCGCGGCGACCGCTCGCGCAAGGAAACGCTGGTGGAGTACGGGTTCCGGCTGCCGTCGGCGCTCGACAACCGTCCCCTGCGTTTCGACGAGTTCGAAGGGATCGCTCCCCAGATCGTCTTCGTGTCGGCGACGCCGGGGTCCTACGAGGAGTCGCGCGCCGGGGAAGTCGTCGAGCAGGTCGTGCGTCCGACCGGACTCGTCGATCCGGGGGTCGAGGTACGGCCCGCGTCGACCCAGGTCGACGATCTGCTGTCGGAAATCTACCGCCGCGCCGCCGCGGGCGATCGGGTGCTGGTGACGACGTTGACGAAGCGGATGGCCGAAGACCTCACGGACTACCTGGCCGAGCATGGCGTGCGGGTGCGGTACCTGCACTCCGACATCGACACCGTGGAGCGGGTCGAGATCATCCGCGACCTGCGTCTGGGCAAGTTCGACGTGCTCGTCGGGATCAACCTGCTGCGCGAAGGTCTCGACATGCCGGAGGTCTCGCTGGTCGCCGTGCTGGACGCCGACAAGGAAGGGTTCCTGCGCTCCGACCGTTCGTTGATCCAGACCATCGGGAGAGCCGCCCGCAACATCAACGGCACCGCGATCCTCTACGCGGACTCCGTGACCGGCTCGATGCAGCGCGCCATCGACGAGACGAACCGGCGGCGGAGGAGGCAGATCGAGTTCAACAAGGCGCACGGGATTACCCCCAGGGGGATACGCAAGGCCGTGGCGGACATCATGGAAGGCGCGCGCGCGGGCGCTCCGGGCTCGTCGCGGCGCCTTGCGGGAGTCGCCGAACCGTCCGGCGAGTACGCATCGATGACGCCCGCGATGCTCGCCGCGCGCCTGCGCAAGCTCGAACAGCAGATGTACCGGCACGCCGGGAACCTGGAATTCGAGGAGGCCGCCGCGGTGCGCGACCGGATCCGAGAGCTGCGCGAGCGGGGCCTGGCCGCGGCCACGGGCCGTGAATAGGTGGCGCTTGCGGGCGCCGGTGCGACTCGGTATCGTCCGCGTGCCGAACAGGCGCGTAGCTCAGTGGTAGAGCACCACGTTGACATCGTGGGGGTCGGTGGTTCAATCCCACTCGCGCCTACCACTTCCCGGATGGCGCACTCGATCGAACGCAGTCGAACTCCAGCGTGAACGAACCTGAAGGCCGGAACGGACCGGGCCGGGCGGGACGGGTACGGCCCTTGAGTATGTCCCGCACCGCCAGTAGGATCGGCGAATTCGCCTCCGACATCGGGATGCGGCTGTCCACGGTTCGATCCTCCGTTCGGGCCGGCGGACTTGGAAGCGGGGAGGGGCACCGCGCGCGACAGCCTGCCGCCCGTGTCCCCGGACATCCATCCAGTTTCTGGAGACGCTAGAGATCGCCGCGGAAAAACGAAACCGGGTAAACGCCGATATTGTCGCCGAGACGGTACGGCTCATATCGGAAAGTGGAGAGCAGGTCGGTATCGTCAGCCGCGCCGAGGCATTGAACATCGCCGAGGAGGTCGGGCTCGATCTCGTCGAGATTTCGCCGAACACCGAGCCGCCGGTGTGCCGGCTGATGGATTTCGGAAAGTTCCTCTTCCAGCAGAACAAGCGTCGAGCCGCAGCCCGGAAGAAACAGGCGCACGTACAGGTCAAGGAGGTCAAGTTCCGCCCCGGGACGGAGGAGGCCGACTACCAGACGAAGCTGCGCAATCTGAAGCGGTTCCTGTCGCACGGGGACAAGACGAAGGTGACGTTGTGGTTCCGGGGCCGGGAGATGCGCCACCAGGAACTCGGCGCCGAGCTCCTGAAGCGGGTGGAAGCCGACCTGCAGGAGCTGGCCAAGGTCGAACAGTACCCGAGGATGGAAGGCCGCCGGTTGTCGATGGTGCTGACTCCGAGGAAATGACGGACCGGGCCGCGGCAGGCGGTCCGGCCGATGGCAAGGAGCGGGTGGGGAAATGCCGAAGATCAAGACGAGCCGCGGTGCGGCGAAGCGTTTCAAGCCCACTCCAGGCGGACGTTTCAAACGCAACCAGTCGCATCGCCGCCACATCCTGACGAAGAAGAGCACCAAGCGAAAGCGGCATCTGCGTCCGCACGAAGTCGTGGCGGCGGTCGATGCACCCGGTGTCGAGCGGATGTTGCCCTACGGCTGAGGAGGAACTTGATGCCGCGCGTCAAACGGGGCGTGACCGCCCATGCCCGCCACAAGAAGGTCATCGCCCAGGCCAAGGGCTACCGGGGCCGTCGCAAGAACGTGTTCCGGGTCGCGAAGCAGGCCGTCATCCGGGCGGGACAGATGGCGTATCGCGACCGGCGCCAGCGCAAGCGCCAGTTCCGGGCGCTGTGGATCGTGCGCATCAACGCGGAGGCGCGGGAACACGGACTCTCCTACAGCCGGTTCATGAACGGACTCGGCAAGGCCGGCATCGAGGTCGATCGCAAGCTCCTGGCCGATCTGGCGGTCTCCGACAAGGCGGTATTCGCCCAGCTCGCCGAACAGGCGAAGGCCAGCCTCTGAGAGGTTTCCGTTTCGGCCTGCAGGTTGACGACAAGGGGAAGGCCACACGACCTTTCCCTTTTTTTTCGCATCGAGGACTGCCGGGATGAACCACCGTGTCGACGACATCGTCCGGGATGCCGAGGCTGCGATCGCGGCGGCCGGGACTCTGGGCGAGCTCGACGACGTGCGCGTGCGGTTCCTCGGCCGGCAGGGCCGGATCACGCTGGAGTCGAGAGCCATCGGGACGTTGGCGCCCGAACGGCGTCCCGAGGCCGGGAGGCGGCTCAACGAGGGCAAGCGGCTCATCGGGAACGCCCTCGAGGCGCGCAAGGCCGCGCTCTCGGTGGACGAGCTCCGGTCGAAGCTCGTATCCGAACGGCTCGACGTCACCCTGCCGGGGCGTGGCCGGTCGAGCGGCGGCCTGCACCCGGTCACACGCACCCTCGAACGGATCACGTCGCTGTTTCGGGCAATCGGGTTCGAGGTGGTGGAAGGACCGGAACTCGAAGACGACTACCACAACTTCGAAGCGCTCAACATCCCGGCGCACCACCCGGCGCGCGCCATGCAGGACACGTTCTACTTCCCGGACGGCAGACTGCTCCGCACGCACACTTCGCCGGTGCAGATACGGGTCATGCAGTCTCGCGAACCACCGTTGAGGATCATCGCGCCGGGGCGTGTCTACCGATGCGATTCCGACCAGACCCACACGCCCATGTTCCACCAGGTCGAGGGCCTGATGATCGGCGAGAGCGTGACGTTCGCCCACCTCAAGGGGGTCCTGCACGACTTCCTCTGGCAGTTCTTCGAAGCCGACGACCTGGAGGTGCGGTTCCGGCCGTCGTACTTTCCGTTCACCGAGCCGTCGGCCGAGGTCGACATTCGCGGCGAGCAAGGCTGGATCGAGGTGCTCGGCTCGGGGATGGTGCACCCGGTGGTGCTCGAGAACTGCGGGATCGACAGTGAACGGTACACCGGGTTCGCGTTCGGCATGGGGGTCGAGCGGTTCGCGATGCTCCGCTACGGAGTCGACGACCTGAGATCGTTCTTCGAGAACGACCTCCGGTTCCTGAAGCAGTTCGCGTAACGCCGGAGCGGAACGCAATGAAGTTCAACGAGCGATGGATCAGGGAATGGGTCGATCCGCCGGTCGATACGCAGGAGCTGGCCGCACGGCTGACCGCGGCCGGTTTCGAGGTCGAGTCGATTGCGCCCGTCGCCGGCTCGATGAAGCACGTGGCGGTCGCCGAGGTCGTGGGCGTCGTGGCCCATCCGGAAGCCGACCGGCTGTCGATCTGCGAAGTCGACGATGGCGGAGGCCGGCCGCATCGGGTCGTCTGCGGCGCCCCCAACGTCCGCGTCGGGATGCGCTCGGCCTTCGCGCGGGTCGGTGCGCGGCTGGCCGACGGATCGAAGATCCGCAAGAGCAGGATTCGCGGCGAGGTGTCGCACGGCATGCTGTGCTCGGCGCGGGAGCTGGGGCTCGGGGAGGAGGCTGACGGGATCATCGAGCTCGACGCCGGCGCACCGCTCGGCGAGGACCTGGTGGAGTGGCTCGGTCTCGACGACACGGTCGTCGAGCTGGCGGTCACGCCGAACCGCGGCGATTGCCTCTGCATCGCCGGAATCGCCCGGGAGGTAGCGGTTGCATGCCGCATCGCGACGGGGCCGCCGAAGCCCGCGCCGGCGGTGGCGCCTCGAATCGTCGATGTCCTGCCCATCGTGCTCGAGGCGCCGCGGCGTTGCCCGCGCTACGTCGGCCGCGTGATCCGCGGTATCGACCCGGGGGCCCGGAGCCCGTGGTGGATGACCGAGCGGTTGCGGCGATGCGGCGTGCGCCCGTTGTCCGCGGTGGTCGACGTCACCAACTACGTCATGCTCGAGCTCGGACAGCCGATGCATGCGTTCGATCTCGGAAGGCTCGATTCGGGAATCCGGGTCCGGAACGGCCGTGACGGCGAACGGCTGACGCTTCTGGACGGTTCCGTGATCGAGCTCGACGGCGACACGCTCGTCATCGCCGACGAATCGCGGCCGGTGGCGCTCGCGGGGGTGATGGGAGGGCGCGAGAGCGGGGTCACCAGCGCAACCCGTGACGTTTTCCTGGAGAGTGCGTGGTTCGAGCCGCGCACCATCGCGCTCGAGGCGCGGCGCCGCGGGATGCACACCGACGCGTCGCACCGCTTCGAACGTACCGTCGCACCGGGCCTGCAACGCGAGGCGATGGAGCGGGCGACGAAGCTGCTCGTCGACATCGCGGGGGGCGAGCCCGGCCCCACCGTCGAATCCGTGGACGAGGAGCACGGTCCCCGCGTCGAGCCCGTCGCTCTGCGCCACGAGCGCATCCGGCGCGTGCTCGGCGCGGAGATTTCCGCGCACAAGGTGGAAGACATCCTGCTCCGGCTCGGAATGCGGGTCGAGGAGGCGCAGGCCGGCTGGGCGGTGACGCCTCCACCGCATCGACCGGACATCGGCATCGAAGTCGACCTCATCGAGGAGGTCGCGAGAATCGTCGGCTACGAGAACCTGCCGGGGACGTTGCCGGTTGCCGCCCTGGGCATCACGGCGCGCGAGGAGAGCAGCATCGACGTGGAGCACTTCCGCGCACGGCTCGTCGAGCGCGGCTACCACGAAGCCGTGACGTACAGCTTCGTGGACGCGGCGCTGCAGGCTCGCATCGCGCCCGCGCTCGAAGGCGTCGCTCTCGCCAACCCGATCGCGTCCGACATGGGCATGATGCGCACGACCCTGTGGCCCGGCCTCATCGGCGCCGCGATCCACAACGTGAATCGTCAGCAGGGCCGGGTCCGGTTGTTCGAAACCGGACTCGTCTTCATTTCCGATGGCGGCCGGGTCCATCAGCCGAGGATGATCGGCGCCATCGCGATCGGACCGGTCGAGCCCGAACAGTGGGCGCAGCCGTCCCGGGACGTCGATTTCTACGACGTCAAGGGCGATGTCGAGGCGTTGCTTGCGCTGTCGGGGCGCGAGGCCGACTTCGTGGCGGATGCGCATCCCGCGTTGCACCCCGGACAGGCCGCGTCGATCGTGTACCGTGGGCGGCGCATCGGCATGATCGGTACGCTTCATCCGGCGCTCGCCGCGAAGCTCAAGCTCCCCGGGGCGGTGCTGTTCGAGCTTCGTCACGAGCCCGTCAGCGCCGGCGCCCTTCCGAAATTCAGGGCGTTGTCGCGCTATCCGGCGGTGCGGCGGGACCTCTCGCTCATGGTGCCGGACGAAGTCTCCGCCTCCGCGGTCCGGGAGTGCATCGGGCAGGCTGGCGTCGATACGCTGGAACACTTGGAGCTGTTTGACGTGTATGCTGGGGAAGGCATTGATTCCGGGAAGAAAAGCATCTCTCTGGCCTTGACCTTCCAGTCTCGATCCCGCACGCTTGACGATACCGAGGTCAGCCTCGCCCTTTCCGCGGTACTGGATTCCCTGACCAGGAAGCTGGGAATTGTATTGAGGGAGTGAAATGGCGCTCACGAAAGCCGACATGGCGGAGAAGCTGTACGAAGAGTTCGGTTTGAACAAACGAGAGGCCAAAGAGCTTGTCGAGATGTTCTTCGAAGAGATATGCGCTTCGCTGGAAGACGGAGAGCAGGTGAAATTGTCGGGATTCGGCAATTTCGATCTGAGGAACAAGAACGAGAGGCCGGGGCGAAACCCCAAGACCGGAGAAGACATCCCGATCGCCGCCCGTCGGGTCGTCACGTTCCGTTCCGGCCAGAAACTGAAGGCCCGCGTGGAAGCCCGTGCTGGAGCCACCAACCCATAACGATTTTCCCGCGATACCGGGAAAACGCTACTTCACCATCGGTGAGGTAAGCGATCTCTGTGGCGTGAAGCCGCACGTACTGCGCTACTGGGAGCAGGAGTTCCCGCAGCTCGCGCCCCTGAAGCGCAGAGGAAACCGGCGCTACTATCAGCGCCAGGACGTCATGCTCATCCGCCAGATCCGGAGCCTTCTCTACGAGCACGGCTTCACGATCGGCGGTGCTCGTCAACGGCTCTCGGGCGAAGAAGCCAGACACGACATCAGCCAGAGCCGGCAGATCATCCGCCAGCTCCGCATGGAGCTGGAGGACGTGCTCATCATCCTCAAGCGCTGAACGATGAGCTACCATTCGCCGTCACCGGGGCGTAGCGCAGCCTGGTAGCGCACCTGAATGGGGTTCAGGTGGTCGGAGGTTCGAATCCTCTCGCCCCGACCAGTTCATGGGCGGCGTCGGCGGGCTGGCCGATGGGTGACGGTCGGCCGGGGCCGTCCGGCATGGCGAGCGGTCCCGGTCGCTACCCTCGCGTGTTTCCTCGTGGCTGGAGATCGGTCCGGTTGTTTCGCTTCGATGCGAGCAGGTCGTTCGACTGAGCCGCGCCTTGCGCCCGGACTACCGCCAACCGTGAACCGAACGGATTCCCGGCGTCCTCGGAGGACCGTCTCGCGCGCCATCGCGATCACCGCCGTCTGGCTCCTCGTCCAGGCGCCGACATGCGCCGCCGCCGATGACTTCGAAGCGGCGGTTCGAGCCGCCGAAGCGGGTGATTTCGAAATCGCGCTCCCCGTGTTCAGAGCCCTCGCCGCGGACGGGAACCCCCGCGGCGAGAACGCGCTTGCGATACTGTATTTGCGCGGACATGGCCTGGAGCGGAACGTCGCGCGCGCGGTCGAGCTGTTCCGGTCCGCGGCGGAGAAGGGATTGCGCGCGGCGGAGAAGAACCTCGGCGAGCTTTACGCGGAAGGTGTCGGTGTACCGCGTGACGACGCGCTCGCGTCGTACTGGTTCGGTCTCGCGGCGACGAAAGGCGATGCCGGCGCGCAGCTCGGCCTGGGGTTGATGCACGCGCAGGGCCGGGGGACGGCGCAGGACCATGCCCGCGCCATGGAACTGTTCCGCAAGTCCGCCAATCAGGGAAATGCGGAGGCGCAGGCGAACATCGGACACCTGTACAGAGCGGGGTACGGCGTCGAGAGGGACTACGTGCTCGCCTACGCCTGGTATGGAGTGGCGGCCGCGAGCGGTTACGAGATGGGCCCCGAGCTACGGGAGTCGGTCGCGGTACTGCTCACACCGTCACAGCTAGAACAGGGGCGGTCGATCGCCCGCGGGATCTGGAGCGGGCTCGAAGCGGATGACTGACGGCGGCGGCACAATTCCGTTCATGCCGGGCTTGTTCATGCCGGGCTTGTTCATGCCGGGACGGTCCATGCCAAGCCTGCTCATGCCCGGCCCGCTCATACCGGACCCGCTCATGCCGGACCCGCTCATGCCGAGTCCGCTCGTGCTGGGACCATTCATGCCGTGCCCGCTCATGCCGGGACCGCTCGTGCCGGGACCATTCATGCCGGGATGGTCCATGCGCGTCGAGCATGGGGCGGCCGGGTGCTGAACCTCGATCCGGCGGGTGACTGGTTCGACGACGCCCGCCGCGTGTCGTCGCCGAACTTCGATGCCCGGCCATCCGGCTGCGGCATTGATCTGATTGTCGTCCACGGAATCAGCCTGCCGCCCGGCGAGTTCGGCGGGCCGCACATCGAGCAGCTCTTCTGCAACCGGCTCGACCCGTGCGCTCACGACGGCTTCCACGCCATCGCCGGGCTGAGGGTATCCGCTCATCTCCTGATCCGGCGCGACGGCTCGCTCGTCCAGTTCGTGGCCCTCTCCGATCGGGCCTGGCACGCGGGCGAGTCCCGTTTCGGAGGCCGTGCCGGCTGCAACGACTTCTCCATCGGCATCGAGCTCGAGGGCGCGGACCGCACACCGTACGAGACCGCCCAGTACGAGCGTCTGGGCGATGTCTGTCGCACCCTGATGCGTCGCTGGCCCGCGATCGCGGCGGATCGGATCGTGGGGCACAGCGATGTCGCGCCGCACCGCAAGACCGATCCCGGGCCGGCGTTCGACTGGCGGCGCCTGAAGAGCCTGCTGGCCGCACCGCGCTCCGGCGCCCTGCGTCGGCGCCCCCGACCCGGAAGAGCGTGATGACGCGGGGACTGCTCGTGCTCGTGATCGCGTGGGCGGTTTGCCGGCCGGGGCTCGCGGCCGACGCGACGTGTCCCCGGAACCACGACGCCGCGCTCCGCACCGCGTTCATCGAAGCGGAACGGTCTCCTCCGAAAAGACGCGACGCATGGGAACGGCTGCGGGACGACCTTGGCAGCTACCCGCTGTTCCCGTACGTCGAGCTTGCACGGCTGCGGACCGGCCCGGCCCGCGCCGCGACGCCGGAGATCGAGACGTTCCTGAAACGCTACGACGGGGAGCCGGTGACGTTCCGGCTCCAGAGGCGCTGGCTGCGTCAGCTCGCCGGCCGGCGGGAGTGGCGCAAGTTCATCGAGTGGTATCCCGGAGGCAGCTCGATCGACTTGCAGTGCCACCACGCCCGGGCGCTGCTGGAGATCGGAGACGAGTCCGGAGCGTTGTCGGCGGCGGAAGGGCTCTGGATGTCGGGCAAGTCTCGTCCCGAAGCGTGCGATCCGGTGTTTGCCGTGTGGCTCGAATCCGATCGGTTCGATCCATCGTTCGCATGGGAGCGGATCGGCCTTGCGATGAAGCGCGGCGACCACCGGCTCGCCCGTTATCTCGAGCGCTTCCTCGATCCGGCCGACCGCCGGCTGGCGGCCAGGTGGCGCGCGGTCCACAAGAACCCGCGGAGTGTCGGCACGGTCGAGCTCGACGGCGAGCCGTCGAGGGTGGAGGCGATCCTCGTGCATGGGCTCGAACGGCTGGCGCGGCGCGACCCGGCCGCCGCGGCCGAGGCGCTCGCGGCGCTGGAGGCCCGGATCGAACCGGGCGCCGCGGCCGGTGCCAGGGCGGCGCGCCGTATCGGACTGTCGTTCGCAAGCCGGCATGAGCGGCAGGCGCTCGATTGGCTGTGGCGCGTCGATGCGGCGCATGCCGACATGCACGTGCTGCGGTGGCGCGTCGCGGCCGCAGTGCTTCACGCGCAATGGAACAAGGTCGTCGAAGGCATCGAATCGATGCCCGGGGAGGAGCTTGGCCGGGAGCGGTGGAGGTACTGGCGGGCGCGTGCGCTGGAAGCGACCGGCAAGGCGGAGGAGGCCCGCGCGATCTTCGAGTCGCTCGCGCGGGAGAGGGACTACTACGGATTCCTCGCCGCCGATCGGCTGGACGCGGGATACCGCTTCAACCACCGTCCGCTCGAAGTCGCGGCGGAGACCGTGGAGCGTATCGCGGCGATGCCGGCCATGCGCAGAGCGCTGGAGCTGTTCGCGCTGGAGCGCCGGCTCGAGGCCCGCCGGGAATGGCATGCGCTCACCGATGGGCTCGATGAGGAAGAGCTCATGGCCGCGTCGTGGATCGCGCGGTGCCGGGACTGGCACGGACGGGCGATCCTCACCATCGTCCGCACGCCGGAACGCGACGACCTGAAGCTGAGGTTCCCCGTCGCCTACCGCGGTATCGTCGAATCGGCGTCGAGCCGCCGGGGCCTGTCGCCGGCCGCGGTCTACGCGCTCATTCGCCAGGAGAGCGCCTTCATGCCCGATGCCCGCTCGTCGGCGGGCGCGCTCGGGCTGATGCAGATCATGCCGAGCACCGGACGCGCGGTCATGCGGACCATCGGCCGGACGCTGCGCAACCGGAACCAGCTACTCGTCCCCGACCTCAACGTGCAGCTCGGAACGCGTTACATCCGCTCGCTGCTTGGGAAGATGGACGGCCATTTCGTCTTGGCCGCGGCTTCCTACAACGCCGGTCCCCACCGGGTCGGAAGCTGGCTCCCGGACGACGGGGAGGTCGAAGCCGCGGTGTGGATCGACAACATCCCCTTCACCGAGACCCGCCGCTACGTCAGGCGGGTCCTTGCCTACCGCGCCGTCTACGAGCATCGCCTCGGGCAGCGGCCGACCCGGTTGAGCGAACTCATGCCGCCGGTGCCGACCCGCGCCGGCCTCGGGGCCGCCCCCGGGACATGACGGCCTCCTCCGGGAGGCGCGCGGCTCTTCGAGGCGGGTGTCCCGAGGCGGTCGGCGGGGGTGTGCGCCCACAGTGGCAGGGCGTGCCCGGACCGCCGTTCCCGACCGCCGTCTCGACGGCGCCGGTACTCGCGGGATCCTCCACGTCAGCCGGCGGGACGGTACGGGTGCGGAAACGCGTTCAAGGGGCGCGCCAGCCGGAACCGGCCGGGGGCCGGGGTGATCCCGGGGATGAAGATGTGTCCCTGGTAAGTGCAGAACCCGAGCCACTTCAGGAGGAAACGGTTCATCCGCCACTTGCGGTCGAGCTCCGGCATGCGGCCGGGGGTCCGGGGACGGACCGAGCGGCTCTTGCGCCGCCGGCAGTGGGAAACGACTTCCGCGGCCCGCACGTCGTGGTAGACGTTGATCCATGCGTTCGGCTCGAGTGCGCAGCCGTCGCGGTCCGTGAACCGGTACGTCAATACCAGGGACGTCGTGTACGGCTGGCGGTCGACGATCTCGAGGTGGAGGTCCAGGGCTCCGGCGACCCGGGAAACCATCACGCGATCGCACCCGGGGAGATCGGGAACGAGCCTTGCGAGGCGCACGTAGTTCGCCTCGTAGATCCGGATGAGGCCCGCGATGTCCCGCATCCCGAACCGTGTCCGCCCTGCTTCGTCAACTCGTACCGTCATCATGCTTCCATCCGGCCGGATCGACCCCGGCCCGTTGCGGAAGGCATCCGGAGCCGATCGCGAACGTCCCTGTCGCCCCGTCGGGGTTTCGAACTCCGAAAGCTACTGGATGGGTGTGATTAGTCAAGCCTCCGGCGCACTCCGGGGCGGGATCCGGAAAGGCGTGATCGATACCAGCACCCCGAACAGGGGATGCTCGATGTAGTGCAGCTCCTCGGAGCGCATCCGGCGTTTCGATATCAGGCGGAACCGGGCCGGGACGTGGTCCGGCGCGGCGGCCTCGCCACCGCGGGGCCGGCGGTAGAGCAGATCGACGTCGACCTGGAGGTAGCGTGCCAGGGACACCTTGACGGTGCCCCGCACCATCGGGCGCTCGTCCGGGCGCTCGCCGCCGACGGGTTCCGGGATGCCGGCGCCGTCGTCGCCGAGGTGCGGACCGATACGCGCCGCCCGCGCCGCGCGGTGCGGAAGTCCCGGCAGGCGCCACCCCTCGTGCAGGAACGGACGGTAATGCGCCGAGCGCCGGAGCGAATCCCGGACGCCGCCGAGCGAGAGCTCGGAGCGATCCAGGAGCCGGAAGGCGTGCACCGCTTCCGCCTCCTCGCCCTCGTGGGAGCGCACGAGCTCGATCGCACCCTGGAGAGAGGGTTCCCCGGGCTCCGCCGGCCAGTGCTCGGCGTGGAGGTTCTCGTCCCGCAGGTCGTCGAACACGATGATCTCGACCGTGAACCACCGCTCGGACGCGCCAGCGGGAACGGCGGGCGCGGCCGCGAACGTGGCGGCGAGCGCGAGCGCCGCGAGGAGGCGGGCGCCCGTCGACGACGGGCGGCGGGTCCCGCCGGTGGCCGCGGTGAAACGTCGCCCGGACATGCGAACCCTGCCCATCTCGTCGTGCGCCCGGTGTCCGGGAAGGGCGGGGAGTGTAGTACACCTTGTCGAGACGCTCATGCGGCGGCGCGGACGTCGAGGGAGCCGAGCAGCCGTCGCAGTGCTTCTATCCGGCTCGCCGCGTCCGGGAAGTCTCCCGCGAACCGCAGTTGCTCGGCGCCATCGAGCCGGAATCGCCCGGGTTCGCTCTGCACGAGCCGGATCACGCTGCCCGGATCGACGTCGGGTTCCGGATGGAAGACGATGCGTCCGCCCGCCGCGCCCGCCTCGATCTTCCGCACTCCGAGGGGCGTGGCCTGGAGCTTGAGCCGGGCCAGGTCGAAGAGCAGCCGCGTGGCGGCGGGAACGCGCCCGAACCGGTCGACCATCTCGACCAGAAGCTCTTCGAGCGCCTCCTCGCCTCCGGCGCTCGCGACCCGCTTGTACATGATGAGGCGGGTGTGGACGTCGGGCAGGTAGTCCTCCGGGATCAGGGCCGCCTCGCGCACGTCGATTTCCGCTCCGGTGTCGAGCGGGCGGTCCAGCGCCGGCGTCCTGCCGGCGCGCAACGCCGCCACCGCGCGTTCGAGCAGCCGCGTGTAGAGGGAATAGCCGACTTCCTGGATCTGCCCGCTCTGCTCGTTGCCGAGGATCTCCCCCGCGCCACGAATTTCCAGATCGTGGGTCGCGAGGTTGAACCCCACACCGAGATCCCCCAGCGATTCGACCGCTTCGAGCCGCATGACCGCATCCGCGGTCATCGCCCGCCGGTCCGGCACGATGAGATAGGCGTAGGCGCGGTGGTGCGACCGTCCCACCCGCCCCCGCAACTGGTGCAACTGGGCGAGCCCGAACCGGTCCGCCCGGTTGATCACGATGGTATTGGCGTTCGGGATGTCGATCCCGGTCTCGATGATGGTGGTGCACACGAGCACCTGGAACCGCCGGTGGTAGAAGTCGAGCATCGTCTGCTCCAGGTCGCGCTCGCGCATCTGCCCGTGCGCGACCCTCACCTCGGCATCGGCGGCGAGCTCGCGCACGTCGCCGGCCATGCGTTCGATGTCCTCGACCCTGTTGTGCACGAAGAAGACCTGCCCGCCGCGGCGGGTCTCGCGTTGCAGCGCCTCGCGGAGCATCCCGGCGTCCCACCTGCGCACGAGGGTCTGGATCGACAGCCGCTTCGCGGGCGGCGTGGCGATGAGGGAGAGGTCGCGCAGTCCGGAGAGCGCCATGTCGAGGGTGCGGGGGATCGGCGTCGCGGTCAGGGTGAGGACGTCGACCTCGGCCCGCAACGCCTTGAACCGTTCCTTCTGGCGCACGCCGAAGCGGTGCTCCTCGTCGATGACCACCAGCCCCAGGCGCTTGAACCGGACGTTGCCGTCGAGCAGCTTGTGGGTGCCGATGACGATGTCGACGGTGCCGCTCGCGAGGCCGCGCACCACCTCGGCCTGGGCGTCGCGGGCGCGAAAGCGCGAGAGCTGCTCGATCCGCACCGGCCAGTCCGCGAACCGGTCGCCGAACGTCTGGTGATGCTGCTGCGCGAGCAGAGTGGTGGGGACGAGCACCGCCACCTGCGTCCCGGACTGGACCGCGACGAACGCGGCGCGCATCGCGACCTCGGTCTTGCCGAAGCCGACATCGCCGCACACCAGGCGGTCCATCGGCGCCGCCCGGCGCATGTCGGCGACGACGTGCTCGATCGCGTCGGCCTGATCCGGCGTCTCCTCGAAAGGGAAGGCCGCCTCGAATCCGTGGAGGTACTCGGGCTCGACGTCGAACGCGACCCCCGGCCGGCTGGCCCGTCGAGCCTGCACCTCCAGCAGCTCCGCCGCCACGTCGACGACTCGCTCCGCCGCCTTCCGTCGCGCCCGCTGCCATTGCCGGCTGCCGAGCTTGTGCAGCGGAGCGGCTTCCGGATCGATGCCCGTGTAGCGGGAGACGAGCTGCAGCGAACCCACCGGCACGTAGAGCTTGTCGTCGTCCGCGTAGTCGATCCGGAGGAATTCCCCCTTCGTGCCGCCGACGGCCAGGACTTCGAGGCCCGCGTAGCGTCCGACCCCGTGCGCTTCGTGCACCACCGGCGCGCCGACCCGGAGCTCGCTCAGGTCGCGCACCAGTCCCTCGGGGTCTCGTCCTCCTCCACGACGCCGGCGGCGCTGGGCGGCGCGCGCCCCGAAGAGCTGCGACTCCGTGATCACCGCGACGGGGGGGGCATCGACGCACGCGCCGTCCTCGAGCTCGGCCACGGTCATGGCGAGCTCGACGTCGCCCGCGATGAACTCGTTCCACGACTCGACCAGCGTCGGCCTGAGACCGTGCGCGCCGAGGGTCTCCAGCAGGATCTCCCGTCGTCCCGGCGTCTCCGCGACCATGAGGCATCGGCCCGCATGCGTGGCGAGGAAGTCCTGCAGGAAGCCGATCGGCCGCTCCGCCCTCCCGTCGACGGGCAGAGCCGGAGGCGTCTGCGTCGCGAACCTGACGGTGGCGCCGCGTTCGTCCTCGCCGCCCCGGCGCAGGTGCATGCCGGGGAATGCGTTCAGGCGGGAGAACAGGTCTTCCACCGGGATGAAGATCTCGGCGGGGGGCAGCACCGGACGTTCCCGGTCGTGACGCCGGTGCTCGTAGCGCTCCCGGGTGTCCGCCCAGAACGTCCTGGCGGCGTCGTGGACCTCTTCGGCAAGGACGACGGCGGTATCGGGCGGAAGGAAGTCCATCAGGGTGGCGGTCCGCTCGAAGAACAGCGGCAGGTAGTACTCGATGCCCGCCGGCGAGCCTCCCTGGCTGACCTCCCGGTAGACCGGGCATCGCGACGGATCGCCCTCGAAGCGCCGCCGCCATGCGCGCCGGAACGTCGACACCGCCTCCGGGGAGGTCGGGAACTCCCGGGCCGGCAGCAGGTCGACGCGCTCGATCCGGTTCCTGGAGCGCTGGCTGTCGGGGTCGAAGAGGCGCAGGGTCTCGACTTCGTCGTCGAGCAGGTCGATGCGTACCGGCAGGTCGAGCCCCATCGGGAACAGATCGAACAGCGAACCTCGTACCGCGTACTCGCCGTGCTCCATCACCTGGCTGACGCACGCATATCCGGCGCGGTCCAGGCGCCCGCGGAAGGTGTCGATGTCCAGGCGGTCGCCGGGTTCGATTTGCAGCCAGTGGCCGTCGAAGAAGCGGCGCGGGGCGATCCGTCCCATCACCGTGGTCACCGGGGCGACCAGCACCCCCGATGCGAGCGCCGGCAGCCTCGCCAGCGTGTCGAGCCGCTCGGAGACGATGTCCTGGTGAGGCGAGAAGAGGTCGTAGGGCAGGGTCTCCCAGTCGGGGAACCGCAGTCTCGGAGTCTCGTCGTCCAGGTAGAAGTCGAGCTCCGCTTCGAGACGGCGGGCGGTCCGGCCGTCCGCGGCGACGACCAGCACCGGGGCGCCGGACTGCCGCGCGAGACTTGCCACGGCAAGCCCCCGCGCACTGCCGTGCAGCGATGTCCACCGGCTTCGCGAGCCCGCTCGGGGCACGCCGGGGGCGAGGGGTGAAACTGGATGCATGGTCGTCCTTCCGTGGAGCGTGCGCCGCGCGGTCCCGTCGTGGCCGGCGCCGTCGTCGTTCGGATCCCGGGTCCGGTCAGCCGGTCCCCTCGGTTCGCGCCTGTCCCGCGGTCGGGACACTCGCCGGGGGCCGCCCGAGCCGGCGTTCCTCTCGCGGGGGAATTCCGTAGCGGTCACGGTAGCACTTGCTGAAATGGGGGGCGGAAACGAACCCGCATGCGAACGCGACGTCCACGATGGGTTTCGGCGTCTGCAACAGGAGCTGGCGGGCGCGGGCGAGCCGGAGGTCGAGGTAGTACCTCGTCGGAACGCAGTGGATGTGTTTCTGGAACAGCCGCTCGAGCTGCCGCCGCGACAGTCCGACGTGCCGCGACAGCTCGCCGAGGTTCATCGGCTCTTCGATGTTCGCCTCCATCAGCGAAACCGCATCGACGAGCTTCGGCTGGCTGGTGCCGAGGTGGTGTTTCAGCGGGATGCGTTGCTGGTCGTTCTTCCCGCGGATGCGCTCGCAGATGAATTCCTCGGAGATGGCGGCCGCGAGCCGGCTCCCGTGCCCGGTCTCGATGAGGTTCAGCATCATGTCGAGGGGGGCGATCCCGCCGGAGCACGTATACCGGTCCCGGTCGATCTCGAACAGCTCGGTGGTGACGGTGATGCCCGGGTACTCCTCGCGCATGCTGGCCAGGTTCTCCCAGTGGATCGTGCAGCGATAGCCGTCGAGCAGGTCGGCCCGCGCGAGCAGGTACGCGCCGGTGCATATCGCCCCGAGCGGTACGCGGCGCTGGGCGAGCCTGCGCAGCCACGCGAGGCAGGTCTTGTCGACGTGGTTCCGGACCTGTTCGCCCGCGCAGACGATGACCAGATCGGCGTCCTCGGCCGATCCGAGGTCCCCATCGACCTGCACGACGAGACCGTTGCTGCTTGCCACCGCCGAGCCTCCGACGCTGACGACCCGCCACCTGTACAGCAGCTCCCCGCGCATCCGGTTGGCCATGCGCAACGGCTCCACCGCGTTGCCGAAGGCGATGAAGGAGTAGTCCGGAACGAGGGCGAAGACGATTTCGCGAGGCTGGCTATCGGTGCCGGAGGCGGCGACATCGGGCTTGTACATCGCGAGGACCCGGCTGCTGCGGGGGTTGGCGAAGGTGCGGGCCACTATCCGACATCCCGGGCGTCCAGGCAACGCCGCCGTTCGGGGTCGTGGCGGGCGCGGCGGTGGTTCGGACCAGCGGTTCTCATTTTGGCGCCTGACTTCACCCTGAGCCGCAAGCCGTCTTCTCCTTGCGACTCGATCCGGGGCAGATCGGGGGCAGATCGACGGTCGTGCCGGTCCTGCCGCGGGACCCGACGAGCAAAATGAGAATTGCTGGGTTCGGACGGGGCGGCTCGACCACCGCCGCGGGCTGTAGCAGAATTCCCGGACGGTCGCGATCCGGATCGACCGCCGGCGAAGAGGAGTTCCCGATGCAGGAGGTTCGAACCATTCCGGCCCGCCGGGGGGCCGCCGCGTTCGTTCGGCGGGGGCAGATGGTGGAGGTCGTCAACACCCACGGCGAGCAGGTCGTGGACACTTGGGCGTTCGTGCGGCACGACCTGAGGGAGTTCATGTCGATGGAGCACACGCGCGCGACACTCGTGAAGATCAGGCCCGGCGTCGGCGACTGCCTGTACACGACCCGCCGCCGGCCGATCCTGAAGATCGCGGAAGACACGTCGCCGGGCATTCACGACACCCTCATGGCGGCGTGCGACAGCCATCGGTACGGATTGCTCGGCTGTACCGAATATCACGACAACTGCACCGACAACCTGTGGGCCGCGATGCACGGCCTCGGCCTGACGCCGCCGGAGACGCCGAGCCCCCTCAACCTGTTCATGAACATTCCGTGGCGCAGCGACGGGGAGCTCTCCTTCGACCCGCCCGTGACCAGGCCCGGCGACGCCGTCACGTTCGAAGTGCTGCTCGATGCGGTCGTCGCCTTCTCCGCCTGCCCGCAGGACATCCTCCCCATCAACGGGACCGCGGGACAGCCGACCGAGGCGCATTTCCGGATCGTCGAGCCCGCGGCGCGGCAAGGGGGGCACGAGGCGTGAGCGCATATGTCATCGTCGAGGTCGAGGTCACCGACCCCGAGACGTTCGAGGAGTACCGCAAGGCCGTCCCCCCGACGATCGAGGCGTTCGGAGGCCATTACCTGGTGCGGGGCGGCTCCGTTGAACGCCTCGAGGGCGGCTGGCAGCCGAAACGGATCGTGGTCGTCGAGTTCCCCGACGCGGAGCGCGCGAAGGCGTGGCACGGCTCCGAACTCTACGCGCCGGCCAGGGCGTTGCGCGAGGCGTCCGCCAACACCCGGATGCTCCTGGTGGAGGGGGTCTGAGCGGTCCGCCCGCCGCGGTGCGGGTACGGCGGGAGAGGCGCTGGAGAAACGGCCATGGACAGGTTCGGGATACGAATCACGCTTCCGCCCGGCGACACGATGTCCGCCACCCACCTGCTGGGACCGGACTTCGAGGCGTTCCGATGGTACGGGTCGCGCGAGGAACGCGACGAAGCCTTCGATGCGATGCGGCGCCATCCCGGCTACTACCGCAGCGGCGACACCCCGACGCAGGTGCTGTCGAAGGTCGATCCCGAAGCCCGAGGCGGGCAGGGGCCGCAACGGACGGGGTGATCCCGGCTGCGTCGGGTCGAGGGTCGACAGGGTGAGCTAGCCCGGATTTCTCACCGGATCGCGAAGCGAGGGCGCGGAGATGCCGGTAGCGACAAGGCGAACGCGAGTCAGGGCGCGCAGGCGTACTTGACGGTACGTCGAGCACCTTGGCCGCGTTCAACGCAGTCGATGCCGGTAGCTCCGCGTCCGCAGCCGTGAGATGGTGAGAAATCCGGGCTAGACCCGCGGCCACCTGGAGATGAAGGCGTCGATGCGGTGGCGCGTCGGGTCGGCATCGGCCCCGATCGCCTCCGCCCGCAGGTAGATGATGACCAGCGTCAAGGCGGTGAGCGCGGTGTCGTCGCGCTGCCGCCGGGCCTCGCGGTGCCGCACCTTGAAGTGCTCGACGAGCCGGGCGTAGCGCGATGGATCGTCCCCGCCGTGCGCATGGGCGGCTTCCAGCTCCTCCCTGATCCGTAGTGCCGTCTCGCGGATCTTCGAACTTCGGGTAGCCGACTGTGCGGCCTCGATGATCGTGGCCGCATCCCGGTCGAGGCGACGCGCTTCGCGATGCGGGCCGAACCACCGGGCGAGGAGCATGTTCCCTGTTTCCGAATTGAACTGAATTAACACATTCAATACAACAGATTACGAAAGATATCGAATGTAATTTCTCATGTCCGTTCGCTCCCTCCGCACGATCGGAGGCCGCATCACCACATCGGCGCCGATACCGGCGCGGCGTGGCCGGTGGGTCGAACCGCGTCGAGTCCGGCCGGCCCGATTCGGCGCCATGCGAACCGAGGGCGCGAGTATCCCATGGTTTCGGTATGCTCTCGCGGCCGTCCTGCCCGGGAGGCGGATTCGAACCGGCGGGCATGGCGGCGTACACGCCCGTAAACGAGTCCGGAGGACGACACTTTGGTCAAGAGTGACATCGAGATCGCCCGGGAGGCGATCCAGGAGCCGATCGCGGAGATTGGGAACCGGTTGGGGATTCCGCCGGACGCGTTGCTGCCGTACGGACACACGAAGGCGAAGATCGACCTCGGCTACATCGAGTCACTCTCCGGCCGGAAGGACGGGAAGCTCGTACTGGTCACCGCGATTACCCCGACACCGGCCGGCGAGGGCAAGACGACCACCTCGGTCGGGCTCGCCGACGGCCTGAACCGCATCGGCAAGGAGACCTTGGTCTGCCTGCGCGAGCCCAGCCTCGGCCCCTGTTTCGGGGTCAAGGGCGGAGCGGCCGGCGGTGGCTACGCGCAGGTGGTGCCGATGGAGGACATCAACCTGCATTTCACCGGCGATTTCCACGCCATCGGCGCCGCGAACAACCTGCTGGCGGCGCTTCTCGACAACCACATCCACCACGGCAACGCGCTCGGGCTCGACGCCCGGCGAATGTCCTGGCGGCGTGTCGTCGACATGAACGACCGGGCGTTGCGCGAGATCGTGTGCGCGCTCGGCGGCATCGGCAACGGGTTCCCGCGCAGCGACGGTTTCGACATCACCGTCGCTTCCGAGGTGATGGCGATCTTCTGCCTGGCCACCGACCTCGAGGATCTCCAGCGCCGTCTCGGCAACATCGTCGTCGGGCAGACGCGGACGCGCGAAGCGGTCACCGCGCGCGATCTGAAGGCGGACGGCGCCATGACGGTCCTGCTCAAGGACGCACTCGCCCCGAACCTGGTGCAGACCCTGGAGAACAACCCCGCCATCATCCACGGAGGACCGTTCGCCAACATCGCCCACGGGTGCAACTCGATCATCGCGACCCGGGCGTCGCTCAAGCTTGCCGACTACGTCGTCACCGAGGCCGGGTTCGGAGCCGACCTCGGGGCCGAGAAGTTCTTCGACATCAAGTGCCGCAAGGCCGGCATCGCGCCCGACGCGGTGGTGCTGGTCGCGACCCTGCGGGCGTTGAAGATGCACGGTGGCGTGGCGCTGGCGGACCTCGGCCGGGAGAACGTCGACGCGGTCCGGGCGGGGTGCGCGAACCTCGCGCGCCACCTCGCCAACGTCAGGCAGTTCGGGGTTCCGGTGGTGGTCGCGGTGAACCGGTTCTCCGCCGACACCGAGGCCGAGCTCCGGGCGGTGGTGGACGCGGCCGGTGCGCAGGGCGCGCGGACCATCGTCTGCTCCCACTGGGCGCACGGTGGGGCCGGCACCGAGGATCTGGCGCGCCACGTGGTGGAAATGGTGGAAGCGGGGGAGGGTGTGTTCCGGACTCTGTATCCCGAGGAGATGCCGCTGTGGGAGAAGGTCGAGACGGTGGCGAAGCGGATCTACGGCGCCTCCGGGATTACCGCGACCGGGGCGGTGCGCAACCGGTTCAAGGCGCTGCAGGACGGCGGTTACGGACACTTCCCGGTGTGCATGGCGAAGACCCAGTACAGCTTCTCCACCGACCCGTCCCGCAAGGGCGCTCCGGAGGGGCACGAGGTGCCGGTGCGGGAGCTGCGGCTTTCCGCCGGCGCGGAGTTCGTGGTCGCGATCTGCGGCGACATGATGACGATGCCCGGTCTCCCGAAAGAGCCCGCGGCCGAGGGCATCCACATCAACGAGGACGGCCGGATCGAAGGGCTGTTCTGAACTGCCCGGTAGCCGGAGCCGGAAGCGCGAGGGGCGAGCCGGACGACCGGATGGCGGCCCGGCGCCGGCACGGGCCGGGAAGGCATGCCGCTCGTTGCGGCGCCACGGGTGTGCGCGGCTTCCGGCAGGGCGCCTGATTCAGGCCGGACTCCGGCTGCGGCGCCGCCCGGCAGACACCCGCGAAGGAGCCGCATCCATACGCCCGCAGGTGGCGAGCCAGCGCACCGTCCGATGCACCGTCTTGGGCGTCAGCTACCGAGCTCCCGGATTCCGCGGTCGATCCCCTCCACCGTGAGAGGGTACATCCTGTCGCCCATGAGCTTGCGCAGGATGTCGATCGACGGGGTCGTCTCCCAGCGGCGGACGGGCTCCGGATTGAGCCAGATGGCGCGCGCGTACCGCCCGAGCACACGCCCCATCCACACCGCGCCCGGCTCTTCGTTCCAGTGTTCGACACTGCCCCCGGGGTAGACGATTTCGTAGGGACTCATGGTCGCGTCCCCGACGAAGATCACCTTGTGATCGGGACCGTAGGTGCGGAGCACGTCGATGGTCGGAATGCGCTGTACGTGCCGGCGGCGGTTGTCCCGCCACACCGATTCGTAGAGGCAGTTGTGGAAGTGGAAGTGCTCCAAGTGCCGGAATTCGCAACGGGCGGCCGAGAACAGCGCCTCGCACCTTCGGACGTGGTCGTCCATCGAGCCCCCGGTGTCGAGAAAGAGCAGCACCTTCACCGTGTTGCGCCGCTCGGGGACCATCCGCACGTCGAGCAGCCCCGCATTGCGCGCGGTGGAGCGGATCGTGTCGTCCAGATCGAGCTCCTCGGCCGCCCCCTCGCGCGCGAATCGCCGCAGGCGGCGCAATGCCACCTTGAAGCTCCGGGTGCCGAGCTCGATGGTGTCGTCGAGGTCGCGGTACTCGCGCCGGTCCCACACCTTGACGGCGCGGCGGCTGCGCGAGCCGTCCTGGCCGATGCGCACCCCCTCGGGGTTGTAGCCGTAGGCGCCGAACGGCGACGTGCCCGCGGTGCCGATCCACTTGCTGCCGCCCTGGTGGCGCTTGCGCTGCTCCTCGAGCCGCCGGCGAAGCGTCTCCATCAGCTTGTCCCAGCCGCCGAGGGAAGCCACCAGCGCCTTCTCTTCCCCGGAGAGGTTGCGCTCGGCGAGCTTGCGCAGCCATTCGAGCGGAACCTCTCCGGCCACACCGTCGAACAACGCCTCCGCCCCCTTGAAGTGCGCGCCGAACACGAGGTCGAAGCGATCGAAGTGGCGCTCGTCCTTCACCAGGGCGGCGCGCGACAGATGGTAGAAGTCCTCGACGCCGAACCCGCACACGTCGCGGTCGAGGGCGTCGAGCAACGCGAGGTACTCGGTGATCGAGACGGGGATCGCCGCCTCGCGCAGCTTGAGAAAGAAATCGACGAGCACCGCGGTGTCCTGGCTCCGTCCCGATCCTGGCTCCGTCCCGATCTTGGTCCTGTCCCGATCCCGGTCCTGTCCCGATCCCGGTCCCGGTCCTGTCCCGGATCCCGGGCTCTGCCTCGGCCCGGCGTCGTTGTCTGATCCTGTTCGCCCTGGCCCGGCGCCGTCCCGGTTCAACTCGATCCGCTCCGGCCCACCGATCCGATCCGGTCCGATCCCGCCCCCGGCCCGCGTCAGCCCCGGCGCCGGTCGAGGAACAGGAGCTGCTCGAACAGGTGCACGTCCTGCTCGTTCTTCAGCAGGGCGCCGTAGAGTGGCGGAATCGTCGTCTTCCGATCGTCGCTGCGCAGCGCCTCGGGGGGAATGTCCTCGGCGACCAGCAGCTTGATCCAGTCGAGTAGCTCCGAGGTCGAGGGCTTCTTCTTCAGCCCCGGAACGTCGCGCAGGTCGAAGAACACCTGGAGCGCCCGCTCCAGAAGGCGCTTCTTCAGCTTCGGGTGGTGGACGTTGACTATCTCGCGCATGGTGTCGGCGTCGGGGAAGCGGATGTAGTGGAAGAAGCAGCGCCGGAGAAAGGCGTCGGGCAGCTCCTTCTCGTTGTTGCTGGTGATGACCACGATGGGGCGGGTGGTCGCGCGCACCGTCTCCTTCGTCTCGTAGACGAAGAACTCCATGCGATCGAGCTCCAGCAGCAGATCGTTCGGGAACTCGATGTCCGCCTTGTCGATCTCGTCGATCAGCAGCACCGGCTGCGTCTCGGACGCGAACGCCTCCCACAGCTTGCCGCGCACGATGTAGTTGGCGATGTCGTGGACCCGGGCGTCCCCGAGCTGCGAGTCCCGCAGCCGGGCCACCGCGTCGTACTCGTACAGGCCCTGCTGCGCCCTGGTGGTGGACTTGACGTGCCACTCGATCAACGGCCGGCCGAGAGCGCGTGCGACCTCGACGGCCAGCATGGTCTTCCCGGTGCCCGGCTCACCCTTCACGAGCAGGGGCCGCCCGAGCGTCGCCGCGGCGTTCACCGCGATGGCGAGATCGCCCGTGGCCACGTAGCGGTCCGTGCCGTCGAACCTGCCGTCGTTCATCGTCGTCTCCGGGGTCGGGGGCGGCGCGCCAGCCGGGGTGCGTCGGACGCCGGCGACGACCGGGCCGGAGACCCGCCATCGCGGCCGGACGGACCGCGGCGCCGTGCGAGGGGCGGTATTCTAAGGGCTGCGAATTCCGACCGGACAGGAGCTCTGCCGCCATCCATGAAATCGACGCCCGGGAAGACACTCGCGAGCTGCCGCGGCCCGATCCGCGGCATCCTCTTCGACAAGGACGGCACCCTGCTCGACTTCCGCGCGACCTGGCTTCCCGCCTACTGCCGCGCCGCCGCGGAGGTCGCGGCTCTCTGCGGCGGGACCGACGCGCGGGCGTTGCTCGTCGCCGGCGGCTACGAAGTCGCGACGGGCCGATGCGAGCCGCACTCGGTGCTCGCGGCGGGCACGAACCGGGAGCTCGCGGCGGCATGGGCGTCGCTCTGCGGGCTCGATGTCGAAGATGTCCTGCGCACTGTCGAACACGTGCTCGACGAGTGCGCACGGCGCGATGCGACGCCCGTCACCGACCTCGACGCATTCCTCGCGAACCTCGCTTCGAGAGGTTTCGTGCTCGGCGTCGCGACCATGGACGGCGAGGCGACGGCGCGGGCCATGCTCGATCGGTTCGGCGCGAGCCGCCATCTCGCGTTCCTGTGCGGCGGCGACAGCGGTCGCGGAACGAAGCCGGGCCCGGGGATGGTCGAGGCATTCATGGCCGTGACCGATCTGCCGGCGAGCGAGGTGATGGTGGTCGGCGACACGCCCCACGACATGGAGATGGCCCGCGCCGCCGGCGTCGGGTGCCGCGTCGCGGTCCTCTCCGGCGCCGGCACGCGCGCGGCGCTGGAGCCGCTCGCCGACCGCGTCATCGCCAGCATCGAGGGTCTGGACGACGTGCTGGCGGGGCTCCCGCGGGCTCGTCGGTCGCACGCGGTCCCGTAGCCGGACTTGCCGGCTCCTTCCCTTCCGGTGCGGCTTCCCGCGTCTGCATGCCGGCGCGCTCCCGGCTCGATGCCGCAAGGCGCACCGGAATCGTGGCCTTCCCACCGCCTTCCACGGCATCGCTCGATGCTGTACACACGGATGTGTTTACATTTGCCCCGGCGCTGTCCATACTTCCGCATCGTACCGAGCCGGAAGACTCCGGGGTATTCGTGATGAAGCAGCCGCCGAACGTCGCGTCGACGCGCTTGTTCCGCAACGGCAACAGTCAGGCCGTCCGGATCCCGAAGGCGCTTGCCTTTGACAGCGTCGGGATGGAGGTCGAGATCGAACGTCGGGACGACGAGCTGATCGTGCGGCCCGTGAAGAAAAGGCTCATGGGTCTGGGCGCTGCATTCCGCGGACTTGCCCCCCACCTCCGAGGGTTCACTCGTGAACAACCGATCCAGGATCGGCGCGAATGGACGCCGGCCCGCTCCGATGCGAGAGAGCGACGCGGGCCCGGAAATTCATGAAGTACATGCTCGACACCAACATCTGCATCTACGCGATTCTCGGCGGCAACGAACATCTGGATCGGCGCCTGGACGAGTGCGAATCCGGCGACCTCGCCATGTCGGCGATTACTCTGGGCGAGCTCGAAGTCGGATTTGCGCGAAGCGGCAACCCTGATTCCGCACGAAGCGACATCGCGGCCGTCCTCTCCGCGGTCACTGTCATGCCGTTCGATGAGGCGGCAGCCCGGGCATTCGGGCGCATCCAGGCCGCGGCGCCTGGCCGGCGCGGCGCCTATGACCGGCAGATCGCCGCCCATGCGGTCTCGCTGGGAGTGGCTCTGGTCACGAACAACGAGAAGGATTTCAGTCGCATCCCGGAGATCGTGGTCGAGAACTGGACGCTGCCGCCCGTTCCCTGAGGCGGCAGGCAGGCGCCGCGTCACGCAGTCCCGGTCCGGGAAGTGCGTCCGGACACGGATGGGCAACGATCCGGAGGACGCCGCCGTTCGACCGGGCGGGAGCGGAGGCGGTGCCGGGCGGCCGGAACCGAGGGGCCGGTCCCGGCTCAGGCGCCGAAGAACGCGGCCATGACGTCGAGCGCGCGGTCGATCCCGTCGGAGTCGATGTCGAGGTGGGTGACCATGCGGGTGGGATTCCCGACACTGACGAGCACCCGGCGCCGCTCGCAGTGCGCGGCAAAGGCTTCGAGCCGGTCCGGCGCCACCTTCGCGAAGACCATGTTGGTCCGGACGGCGTTGTGATCGACGTCGATGCCGTCGATGCGGGCGAGACCGTCGGCGAGCCGCCGGGCGTTGGCGTGATCGGTTTCGAGCCGTTCGACGTGGTGGTCGAGGGCGTGGATCCCCGCCGCGGCGATGAACCCGACCTGCCGCATTCCGCCGCCGACCACCTTGCGCCAGCGTCGCGCCTTCGCGACGAACTCCCGCGAGCCGGCGAGGAGGGTGCCGGCCGGGGCGCCGAGCCCCTTGGAGAGGCAGATCGACACGCTGTCGAAGAGCGACGTGATCTCGGCGGGCTCGACCCCGAGCGCCACCGCGGCGTTGCACACCCGGGCGCCGTCGAGGTGAAGGGCGAGGCCGTGGCGGTCGCACAGCGCCCGCGCCGCGCGCATGTACGCGAGCGGCAGCACCTTCCCGGAGATCGTGTTCTCCAGGCTGAGGAGCCGCGTCCGGGCGTAGTGGAAGTCGTCCGGCTTGATCGCTGCGGCGACCCGGTCGAGATCGAGAGTGCCGTCCGCCTCCATCTCGATCGGCTGGGGCTGGATCCCCCCGAGGACCGCCGCCCCGCCGCCCTCGGTGCGGTAGTTGTGGGCATCCTGGCCGCAGACGTACTCGTCGCCGCGCCCGCAGTGGGTCAGCAGGGCAAGGAGGTTTCCCTGGGTGCCGCTGGAGACGAACAGCGCCGACTCGTGGCCGAACCTCTCCGCGGCCATGGCCTCCAGCCGGTTGACGGTCGGGTCCTCGCCGAAGACGTCGTCCCCGACCTCCGCTTCGGCCATCGCGGCGCGCATCGCCACGGTCGGGCGGGTGACGGTGTCGCTTCGCAGATCGACAGTCGGCACGGTGGTACCGCAGGTCTCGGGCGTGTCGCCGGATTTCATTCCCTCTCCCTCGTCTTCGCTCCGCGGCGCGACGTTTTACCACAGCCACGGCTTTCCTTTTCACGAGTATCCGGGAAGTACGGGGAAAGAGCGCCGGCGTGCGGTCCGCGGCGGTGGGGGTTCGGCGGTGGCATTCGAAAGATGCCGTGGTTATGATTCGGGCGCGGTGAGGCCCGGCGCGGTTCAGACTGTTCCGTCCCGGGCGAAATGGAACACCCGATATCGGATCGGCATCAGGCCCGGGGTCCACGGGCATTTCGGGATTCGAATTCGGGTTCGACGCACGATGCGCCGTGAGGCATCGGAGGTCCGGAAACCACAGGAGGAAGGGCATATGGCAAAGACGACGGCGGTGAAGCAGCCGATGACGAAGGCGCAGTTGCTGTCCGAAATTGCGCAGGACACCGGCCTTGCGAAGAAGGACGTGGCGAGTGTCATGGATTCGTTGAGTGCGCAGATCCAGCGTCACGTCAAGAAGCAGGGGGCGGGCACGTTCACGCTCCCGGGCTTGCTGAAGATCAAGACGGTGCGCAAGCCGGCGCGAAAGGCCCGCAAGGGCACCAACCCCTTTACCGGCGAGCCGACGACGTTCGCGGCGAAACCCGCGCACACCGTCGTGAAGGTTCAGCCGCTGAAAGGGTTGAAGGACATGGTGGGCTGAGTTCATTCGTCGGCCCGTCCCGTGGAGGGACGGGGAACCGGAAGAGGTTCGGGACGGACTTCGTCTCCTGCGGAAACGATCCCCCGACCGGCCGCTCCGGCAATCACTTGGTACCCCCGGCACGGATGCATCGCATCATCCGACGCGAACCGGATGCCTTGGCGGAAACCCCCTTCCGGGATTGGCGGGGGACACCGAAGGCGCATCGGATGTTCCGAAGTGTTCATGGTCGAATCGCTTGGGCGGAGGTATTCCGGCCGGGGGGAGCATTCGGTGTGTTTGCAGGCCCGGACGACCCGGGAGTTGCGCCCCGGGAAGTCCGTTCGCCACCTCCGTGAAGACCCCTCCGGATCTGTCGCGAAAGCTCCGGACGCCCACCTTCGCACCGCCTTGAGGCGTACTCGCAAGGCCGGACGTTTCCTCGACGGCGCGCCGGCCGCGTCGGACCTCGATCCTCCGCCTCGGGGGAGAATTTCCGCGGAACCGGGCCCCGGGGGCCGCCCGTGAGCGATCGGGGCGGTTCAGAGCGTCCGCAACAGTTCGTTGATGCCGACCTTCGAGCGTGTGCGCTCGTCGACGCGTTTCACGATCACCGCGCAGTACAGGCCGTACCTGCCGTCGTCCGACGGCAGGTTGCCGGAAACCACGACGGAGCCGGCGGGGATGCGTCCGAATGACACCGTGCCGGAGTCGCGATCGTAGATGCGCGTGCTCTGGCCGATGTAGACCCCCATCGATATCACCGACCCCCGTTCGACCACTACGCCTTCGACGATCTCGGAGCGGGCCCCGATGAAGCAGTCGTCTTCGATGATCGTCGGGGCCGCCTGCAACGGCTCCAGGACGCCACCGATGCCGACGCCCCCCGACAGGTGGACGTTCCGGCCGATCTGGGCGCAACTGCCGACCGTCGCCCACGTATCGACCATCGTGCCGCTGTCGACGTATGCGCCCAGGTTCACGTAGCTCGGCATGAGCACGACCCCGGGTGCGACGTGGGCCCCGCGCCTCACCACCGCCGGCGGCACCACACGGACGCCGCGCGCGCGGAAGCCGGCGTCGTCCATCGTGGCGTACTTGGTCGGGACCTTGTCGAAATAGCGGGTGAATCCGCCTTCCATGACGTAGCTGTCGTCGAGGCGGAACGAAAGAAGCACCGCCTTCTTCAGCCATTCGTTGACGATCCAGCCGTCGGCGGCGGGCTCGGCGACCCTCGCCTCGCCGGCGTCGAGCAGGGCGATCGCTTCGCCGACGGCGTCCTTCACGGCGGGTTCGGCATGTCGCGGAGAAATGTCGCCGCGCCGTTCGAACGCGGCTTCGATCACCGCCCTCACGTCGTCCATGTCCGTGTTCTCCTCGAGGGGATGTACCTGGATGGGGGTACCGGCATCGGCGGGCGGGATTATCCGCGTTTCGGTTCCGTACCGAAACGCCACGCGGCCCCGCGGTGCGCCATGGCCGGAGGACCGGGCCGGCGCGCACGGGAGCGGAGGCCGGCGCCGCCGGCGGCGCGGGGGTCCGGTCCGGTCCGATCAGGGCGGGACGCGACCGGAGGGCGGATCGCGGTGGCGCGACATCGCCCATTCGACGTGCTCCCGTACCAGCTCCGACGGATGGTGCCTCCGGCTCGCGAGCGCCGCCTCCACCGCCGGCGAGGCCGGCGCGTTGCCGAGCGCCACCGCGAGGTTGCGCAGCCACCGCTCGTACCCGAGCCGGCGCAGCGCCATGCCTTCGGTACGTGCCTCGTAATCCTCGCGCGACCACGAGAACAGCTCGGCGAGAGACGCGCCGTCCAACCCGTGGCGAGGCTCGAAACCGGCCTCCGCGCTGGTGCCCGCAAAACGGTTCCAGGGACAGACGAGCTGGCAGTCGTCGCACCCGAAAATCCGGTTGCCCACCAGCGGCCGGAGCGGGACGGGGATCGGGCCGTGCAGCTCGATGGTGAGGTAGGAGATGCACAGACGCGCGTCGAGCCGGTACGGAGCGACGATCGCCCCGGTCGGACAGGCATCGATACAGGCGCGGCAGGTTCCGCAGTGATCGGTCGCCGGAGGGTCCGCCTCGAGCGGCAGGTCGGTGTAGAGCTCGCCGAGGAAGAACCAGGAGCCGTCGGTCCGGTTGATGAGGTTGGTGTGCTTGCCGATCCATCCGAGACCGGCGTTGCGTGCGAGGGGCTTCTCCATGACCGGGGCGCTGTCCGCGAAGGCACGGTAGCCGAAGGCGCCGACCTCGGATTCGATGTGGTCGGCGAGGCGCTGGAGACGGCGGCGGATCATCTTGTGGTAGTCGCGTCCGAGCGCGTACCTGGAGACGTAGCCGAGTTCCGGATTCGCCAGCACGGCCTCGGGATCGGCCCCGCCACGCCGATAGTTCATCCGCACGCTGACGATTCGGACGGTTCCCGGCACCAGCTCCGCGGGACGGGCGCGGCGCACGCCGTGGCGGGCCATGTATTCGAGCTCGCCGTGGTAGCCGGCGTCGAGCCACGCGAGCAGCGCCGATTCGTCGGCGCTCAGGTCGCCGGTGGTAATCGCGACCTGCTCGAACCCGAGCTCCATCCCCCGGCGTCGCACCGAAGCGGTCAGCGCGGCGTAGTCGATGTCTCGATGGCGGCGGGCGATGGACACGGTCGCGATCCTGCACGGGTGCGCCAATGTATGCGCACGTCTGCGAATTTGGCTATTCTAGGCCGCCATCCACCGGGGGCACGCACGTTGGCGCACTTCGTTCGTTCCCCGGCTCCCGATCACCTCGTCCTCGTTCCTCCTCTGCTTTCCTCTGCCAGGGACCAGACATGAGCGGAAAGATCCTGGTGCTGCCCGGCGACGGTATCGGTCCGGAAATCGTCGCCGAGGCGCGCAAGGTTCTGGAAGCGCTGGATGGCGAAGCCGGTGCGCGGTTCGAGATCGGGCAATCGCCCATCGGGGGGGAGGCGGTCGATGCCTGCGGGGCGCCGCTGCCCGAAGAGACCCTGGAACGCGCTCGTGCAAGCGACGCGATCCTCCTGGGAGCGGTGGGAGGACCGCAGTGGGACGGACTCGAGCGCGATGTCCGGCCGGAGCGAGGACTGCTCGCCCTGCGCTCCGAGCTCGGCGTGTTCGCGAACCTGCGTCCGGCAATCGCGTATCCGCAGCTCGCCGGCGCCTCGACGTTGAATCCCGAGGTGGTCCGCGGGCTCGACGTGCTGATTGTCCGGGAGCTGACCGGAGGCATCTATTTCGGCCGGCCGCGGGGGATCCGCGAACGTGGGGACGGGCGGCGTGAAGGCTTCAATACGCTCGTGTACGCCGATGACGAGATCGAGCGGGTGTGCACGGTGGCGTTCGACGCGGCCCGGCGGCGCGCCGGCCGCGTCTGCTCGGTCGACAAGGCCAACGTGCTCGAGACGAGCGAGCTGTGGCGCGAGGTCGCGACGAAGGTCGCGGCCCGGTACGGCGATGTCGAGCTGAACCACATGTACGTGGACAACGCAGCGATGCAGCTCGTGCGGGACCCGAAGCAGTTCGACGTCATCGTGACCGGCAACATGTTCGGCGACATCCTGTCCGATCTCGCATCGATGCTGACCGGCTCGATCGGGATGCTTCCCTCCGCGTCCCTCGATGCGTCGGGGAAGGGACTCTACGAGCCGATCCACGGGGCGGCGCCGGACATCTCCGGCCAGGGTGTCGCGAACCCTCTCGCGACGATCCTCTCGGCCGCCTTGATGCTGCGCTACTCGCTGGACGCCCCGGAGCTTGCCCACCGGATCGAGACCGCGGTGGGACGGGTGCTCGACGACGGGCTGCGGACCCCGGACATCGAATCCCCGGGCACGACGGTGGTGGGCACCAGGGAGATGGGGGACGCGGTCGTCGCATCCCTTGCGCGCGGGTGAGGTCCGCGGCCCGCGCGGGCGGGTGGCACGCGGATCACCGGTTCGTGAACCGGCCATCGCGCAGTCCGGGACAATCGGTCAGGAGCGGGAACGACAGATGAGCAACATGTTCGACGTCGCCGTGGTCGGGGCGACCGGAGTGGTCGGCAAGGCGATGCTCTCGATTCTCGAAGAGCGCGAGTTTCCGGTCGGGAACCTCTATCCGCTTGCGAGCCGGCGGTCGGCGGGCTCGACCATCGTGTTCAACGGAACGCGACACACGGTGGGAGATCTCGACGACTTCGACTTCGGGAACGCGCGGATCGGACTGTTCTCCGCGGGCGCATCGGTTTCGGCCCGCCACGCACCGCGGGCCGGGGACGCCGGCTGCGTGGTCGTGGACAACAGCTCGCGGTTCCGGTACGAGCGCGACGTGCCGCTCGTCGTTCCGGAGGTCAATCCGCAGGCGCTCGAGAGCTACACCAACCGCAACATCGTCGCGAACCCGAACTGCTCGACCATCCAGATGGTCGTCGCCCTGCAACCCATCCACGCGGCGGTCGGTATCGAGCGCATCAACGTCGCGACCTATCAGGCGGTCTCGGGCACGGGGAAGGACGCGATCGAGGAACTCGTGCAGCAGACGAAGTCCCTGCTCGATGGCGGGCCGGCCGAGGCCGCGGTCTATCCCCGGCAGATCGCGTTCAATGCGTTGCCCCACATCGACGTCTTCATGGACAACGGATATACGAAGGAAGAGATGAAGATGGTGTGGGAGACGCGGAAGATCATGGGCGACGACTCCATCCGGGTGAATCCGACGACAGTGAGGATCCCCGTGTTCTACGGCCATTCCGAGGCGGTCCACATCGAGACCCGGGAGAAGCTGAGCGCGGAGGAGGCGCGCGAAATCCTCGCCGGCGCGCCCGGCGTGGTGGTGATGGACGATCGGACCGACGGCGGCTACCCGACCGCGGCCACCGAGTCCGAGGGCGCGGACGCGGTGTTCGTGGGCCGGGTCCGCGAGGACATCTCCTGTCCTCGGGGACTCGACATGTGGGTCGTTTCCGACAACGTGCGCAAGGGCGCCGCGCTCAACAGCGTCCAGATCGCCGAGATCCTGGCGAAGGACCATCTTTGAGCCGGCCACGGTGGCGCGCCACCCCGCTGTCGCGGAAGGAACTCCGGGGCATTTTGCCGTACACGAAAAATCAGCGGCTTGTCGGAAGTTCCCTACAAGCCACTTCTGCCTGGCAGCGTTGGCGGCCTTGAGCACGGCGGGGAGCTTGCGGGTGGCGGTGGTGTCAGCCATGGAGTATCTCCTGTGCAACGGGAGGGATGGGTCGCGATCCGGCGCCACGGCGCGAATCGCGGACACCGACGACTCGGCCGGGTCCGCGATGCGCGGATCGGGAGTGCATCGGGCCGGCGGGACGTTCGAGCTGGCCGATCGCGGGGTGCCGGCGGCGCGGTGATTCGAGAGATGACCATCCTGCTTCGGCTTGCGGCGTGCGTGGCGTGCCTTCTGGCATTCGCCCCGCGTCTCGCGCCCGCGCTCGAGCTCGGCCCGATCGAAGCCCGTTCCGCGCTGCATGAACCGCTCGATGCGCGGATCCCCGTCCGGAGCGCCCGCAGCGGAGATCTGGAAAGACTGGACGTCGCGCTCGGGTCGCCGGCCCGGTTCGAGCACGCCGGAGTGGCGCGACTTCCGCACCTCGAACTCCTGGAGTTCGCCGTCGAGCAGGAAAGCGACACCGATGGTTACATTCGCGTGCGGACGAACGAGCCGATCACCGAACCTTCGCTCGCGTTCCTCATCGATGTCGGCTGGCCGCGCGGGCGCACGGTGCGAAGCTACAGGCTGCGTCTTTCTCGAGCCGCGACCGGCGCGGCGGATACGCCGCCCCGAAGCCTCCGCGCCGCGCCGGAGGCACAGCCCGCATCAGATGCCGGCACGGCCGGCGCCGGCGCCTCCGGTGCCGGCACGACGGACACGGCGTCCGGCCCGTCATCCGGTTCGGGCGGTACCGAGTACGGGCCCGTCAGGAAGCTGGACACTCTCTGGTCGATCGCGACCCGCTTTCGACCCGACGGATCCGTCAGCGTCCAGCGAATGATGCTGGCAATCCTGGAGGCGAGTCCGGAATCGTTCGAATTCGAGAACGTCAATGCGCTCAACGCGGGCACGACCTTGCGCATCCCCACCCGGGACGAGATCGCCCCGATCGACCCGGCTGCCGTAATCGCCGAGGTACGGCGCCAGCATTCGGCGTGGGCGGAGTACCGCCAGGGGAGCCGCGCGGCGCCGGCTCCCACGCCGGCCGAGGCGAGCTTGACGCCCGGTGACACGGCACCGGCTCCCGCGACTCTCACACCGTCCGAGACGAGCTTGACACCCGGTGACACGGCACCGACTCCCACGACGCCCACACCGGCCGAGGCGAGCCTGACGCCCGGCGACACCGCACCGGCTTCCAAGACTTCCACGCCGGCCGAGACGAGCTTGACGCCCGGCGACGCGGCACCGACTCCCGCGACTTCCACACCGACCGAGGCGAGCCTGACGCCCGACGACGCGGCACCGGCTTCCGCGACTTCCACACCGACCGAGGCGAGCCTGACGCCCGGCGACGCGGCACCGGCTCCCGCGACTTCCACACCGACCGAGGCGAGCTTGACACCCGGCGATGCGGCACCGGCTCCCGCGACGCCGCCGGGAGACTCCGGGGAGGTGTTCGGTCGAATCGAGATCGCATCATCGGAAACCGCCGCGACCGGGCAGGATGCGGGGGCCGATGTCGAGGGGTTGCGCAAGGAACTCGCCCTCGCGATGGAGGAGGTGGATGTGGGCCGTCGAGAGCGCGAGGAATTCGGGCTGCGACTCGCCGAAGCCGAGGACCACATCAAGGAGCTGAACCGGCTCGTCGAACTCAAGAACCAGGAAATCGCGGCATTGCAGGCCGAGCTGCGGATGCAGGCCGAGTCGCGAACGCAGGCGAAGGCGACGCCGGCCGAAGTGGAGTCGAGCCCGGTCCCGGAGGAAGCGACTCCGGCGCCCGAGGAAACGGCACTGGCACCGGAAGAAGCGACCTCGGCACCCGAGGAAGCGGCACCCGCATCCGAGGAAGCAACACCGGCGCCCGAGGAAGCGGCACCGGCACCCGAGGAAGCAGCACTAGCATCCGAGGAAGCAACACCGGCGCCCGAGGAAGCGGCACCGGCATCCGAGGAAGCGACACCGGCGCCGGAGGAAGCGACACCGGCGCCAGAGGAAGCGGCATCGGCACCGGAGAAAGCGACACCGGCATCCGAGGAAGTGACACCGGCGCCGGAGGAAGCGGCCTCGGTACCGGAGGAAGCGACACCGGCATCCGAAGAAACGGCACCGGCACCCGAGGAAGCGGCACCGGCATCCGAGGAAGCGGCACCGGCATCCGAAGAAGCGGTCCCGGCGCTGGAGGAAGCGACCTCGGCATCCGAAGAAACGGCACTGGCACCCGAGGAAGCGGTCCCGGCGCTGGAGGAAGCGACCTCGGCATCCGAAGAAACGGCACTGGCACCGGTGGAAGCAGCGCCGGCACCGGAGGAAGCGGCACCGGCACCGAAGGAAGTGACACCAGCACCGGAGGAGACGACCTCGGCATCCGAAGAAGCGACACCGGCACCGGTGGAAGCGACACCGCCACCCGAGGAAGCGACACCCGCACCGGTGGAAGCAGCCTCGGCGCCGGTACCTGCGCCGCCGGAAGCGCAGCCCGCGCCGGCCGAGGCTTCGGCTGCGGTGGAGCCGAAGTTGTTGCCATTCGGACTGGGGGCCTTGCCCGTCAACCCGGTGTTCCTCGTGGGCGGCGCCGGACTGCTCCTGATCCTGCTGGGCGCCCTGACCTTGCTCCGGCGCCGGCGTACCGCAACCGGCGAGGCCGACGCTCTCGAAGCCGCCGGACCGGCGACGGCCGGCGAAAGCGACCTTCTCTCTGAACTCGAGGCGATTGCGGCGGAACTCGCCGAAGATGCGGGCGCTCGGCAAGGGGGGGCGTCGCGGACCGCGCCGTCCATCGGCCCGGGGGCGGACACGCAGCCCGGGGCGGGGATGCGCGGCGCGGCGGATTCCGGAGCCGAAGACATCGGAGCCGAAGACGTCGTGGAGGAGCGGATGGCGGCGATGTGGAAGGACGACGGCGCCGGTCACGGCTTCGACATCGGCGATGTCGCCGCGGAACGGGAACCGGCTCCGACCCGATCCACCGGCCGGGGCGATCCCGGCCCGCTTTTCCGGCCTTACGAAGCCGATGCGGCCGGCCGGGAAGCACCCGCACCCCCATCGACGGCCGCTGCCCGCGAATCGGCCCGGCCGGATTCCGGAATCTCCGACGAGGAGCCGACCGGGGGGGCGCGCCCGACTGCCGGCGACCGGGTGCCGGCGGAACCGGAGTCCGGTGGCGCGGGCGGGCGGCCCGTGCCCGCCGTGGCCGGCGGCACCGATGAACGGAGCGTCGATGGCGATGCCGGGAGCGTTGCCGCCGGAGGCGCCGGCGTCGGAGGAGGCGATGCCATCGACGCTCCGTTCATCGACCGGGGGTTCGATGTCGAGCCCGTCCCGGCCAGTGACCCGGACGGCCCGGAACCGGCGCCGCGCGCGTCGTCCGGAGAGACCGCGGACGATGACGGATCGGAAACGTTCTCCATCGAAGACTTCGGCGAAGACGAGGTGCAGACCAAGATCGATCTGGCTCAGGTCTACATCGAGATGGGCGATGCCGACAGTGCTCGTGGATTCCTCGAGGCGGTGCTGGCCGAAGGTGATGCGGAACAGCAGGCCATCGCCCGGGAAATGCTCTCGAAGCTTGCGTGATCGACACGCTGCGCTCGAATCGGCGGCACGGGAATGCGCATCGCGCTCGGTCTCGAATACGACGGCAGCCGGTTCCACGGGTTCGAGCGCCAGCCCGCGCGGCGCACGATCCAGGGCGAGGTCGAGGACGCGCTGACTCGAATCGCGGCGTCGCCCGTACGGGTGGTCTGCGCCGGCCGCACCGACGCCGGGGTCCATGCGCTCGGCCAGGTCGTGCACTTCGACACCGCCGCGTCCCGTCCGCTCGATGCCTGGGTGCGCGGCGCCAATACCTTCCTCCCGCCCGATGTGGCGGTGCTCTGGGCCCGGGCCGTCGGTGACGACTTCCACGCCCGGTTCCTGGCGCGGCAGCGGCGCTACCGCTATGTCATCGTGAACCGGAGCACGCGCCCCGCGCTCCTCGCCGGGAGGGCCGCGTGGGAACATCGCCGCCTCGATGCCCGGCTGATGCACCTCGGCGCGCGGCATCTCGCGGGAGAGCACGACTTCTCGTCCTTTCGAGCCGCGGGGTGCCAGGCAAGGCACCCGGTGCGGCGCGTGGACCGGATCGAGGTGAGCCGCATCGGTGAGAGGATCGTCATCGACATTCACGCGAACGCCTTCCTCCAGCACATGGTGCGGAACGTCGCGGGCACCCTCGTGGCGGTGGGGTCGGGCGAGCACGACCCGGCATGGGTCGCGGCGGTCCTCGCGGCCCGGGATCGCAGGACGGCGGGGGTGACGGCGCCGGCGGGAGGGGTCTACCTGGTCGGAGTCGACTACCCCGACGCGGCCGGCATTCCGGCGGTATCCTTCCCGGATGCGCTCTGGTAGCGTCGCTTGTCCATCGGAGCCGCATCGAACGACGGGCAGCGACCGCTGTCCGCGGGCGGGGGCCGGAGGCGGCGAACGATGGACGTCGTCCGGACCCGCATCGCCGCGAGCGCCGTCCTCCGCATGGCTTCGGGATCCGTTCGATGAGACGCACTCGGGTGAAGATATGCGGGATCACCAGCCCGGAATACGCGAGGGCGGCGGCGGGGGCGGGGGCGGACGCCATCGGTCTCGTGTTCCACGGGCCGAGTCCGCGGTACGTCACCCGGGCGCGGGCGCGGGCGGTCTGTGCGGCGCTGCCGCCGCTGGTCTCGGTCGTCGGGGTGTTCGTGAACCCCGAACCGGACGAGGTCGAGGCCGTGGTCGAATGCCTGCCCGTCGATCTGCTGCAGTTCCACGGCGAGGAGTCCCCGGAGCTGTGCGCGAGGTCGGGAATGCCGTACATGAAGGCGGTGCGGGTGCGCACCCGGGACGACATCGTCGAGGCGGCCGCGCGCCACACCGGGGCCCGGGCGCTGCTGCTCGACGCCCACCACGATGCGCTGTGGGGCGGGACCGGAACGCGGTTCGACTGGAGCGTGGTCCCTGACGACGTGGACCGCCCGCTCGTCCTGGCCGGAGGCCTGACGCCCGGGAACGTTGCCGATGCGATCCGTGCGGTGCGGCCGTTTGCGGTCGACGTAAGCGGCGGGGTGGAGAGCGCCCCGGGACGGAAGGACGCCCGGAGCATGGAACGGTTCATGAAGGAGGTGGCCAGTGCCGAAGCTGTCGAACGTCAAGGCTGAGGACCGGCTCGTCGGCCGCTATCCCGACGAGCACGGTCATTTCGGGCCCTACGGAGGGACATTCATCGCGGAGACGCTGGTCCGTCCGGTGGCGGAGCTGCGCGACGCGTACGCGCGCTACGCGAAGGACCCCGAATTCCTCGCCGAGCTGGACGCGGAGCTCGGGCAGTACGTGGGCAGGCCGTCGCCGTTGTACTTCGCGCACCGGTGGTCGCAGGCCATCGGCGGCGCCCGCATGTACCTCAAGCGCGAGGACCTCAACCACACCGGGGCGCACAAGGTGAACAACACCGTGGGCCAAGCGCTGCTCGCCAGACGGATGGGCAAGACCCGCATCATCGCGGAGACCGGCGCCGGCCAGCATGGAGTAGCGGCCGCGACGGTCGCGGCGCGGCTCGGACTCGAATGCGTCGTCTACATGGGAGCGGAGGACATCCGGCGCCAGGCCCCCAACGTCTTTCGCATGAAACTCCTCGGCGCCAGGGTGGTGTCGGTGGAATCCGGTTCCAGGACCCTCAAGGACGCCCTCAACGAGGCGATGCGGGACTGGGTGAGCAACGTCGACGACACCTACTACATCATCGGGACCGTGGCCGGCCCGCATCCCTATCCGATGATGGTTCGCGACTTCAATTCGGTCATCGGACGCGAGGCGCGGGCCCAGGTGCTCGAACAGGCGGGCCGCCTGCCCGACGCATGCGTCGCCTGCGTGGGCGGAGGCTCGAACGCCATCGGCCTGTTCCATCCGTTCCTCGACGACGCGAACGTGGCGCTGTACGGGGTCGAGGCGGGCGGCTCGGGAGTGGAGACGGGCCACCACGCGGCGCCTCTCACGGCGGGGCGCCCGGGGGTGCTCCACGGCAATCGGACCTACCTCATGCAGGACTCCGACGGACAGATCACGCCGGCGCACTCGATCTCCGCGGGCCTGGACTACCCGGGGGTGGGTCCGGAGCACTCCTGGCTCAAGGATACCGGGCGTGCGACCTACGTCGCGGTGAACGACGACGAGGCGCTGGCGTCGTTCCATGAGTGCACGCGCACCGAAGGCATCATTCCGGCGCTCGAATCGAGCCATGCGCTGGCGTACGCCGCGAAGCTGGCGGCCGGGATGCGCCCCGACGACGTCATCGTGGTCGGCCTGTCGGGTCGTGGCGACAAGGACATCCAGACCGTCGCAGCCATCGAGGGGATCCACCTGTGAGCCGCATAGCCGCCCGTTTCGCGTCGCTCGCGGCGCGGAAGCGGACCGCACTCGTCCCGTTCGTCACCGCCGGCGACCCGTCTCCCGGCGCGACGGTGCCGATGATGCACGCCATGGTGGAGGCGGGTGCGGACCTCATCGAGCTCGGGGTGCCGTTCTCCGATCCCATGGCGGACGGTCCGGTGATCCAGCGCGCAAGCGAACGGGCGCTGGCCGCGGGGATGACGTTCGGCAAGGTGCTCGACCTCGTGGGCGAGTTCCGCACCCGCGACCACCACACGCCCGTCGTGCTGATGGGCTACCTCAATCCTCTGGAAGCGGCCGGCTACGACGCGGCGGCGCAGCGGGCGGCGGCGGCGGGTGTCGACGGATTCCTCACCGTCGATCTGCCTCCCGAGGAGGCGGAGGCGCTCTTGCGCGCGGTGCGTTCGGTGGGGATCGACCCGGTGTTCCTGGTTTCGCCGACGAGCAGCGACGAACGGATTGCGCGGATTTGCCGCGAAGCGAGCGGGTTCGTCTACTATGTGTCGCTCAAGGGGGTGACCGGAGCGGCGAATCTCGACGTCGACGAGGTTGCGCAGCGCGTGGCGCGCATCCGCCGGGTGACGGACCTTCCGGTCGGTGTCGGGTTCGGGATCCACGACGGCGCTTCGGCGGCACGGGTTGCGCGCGTCGGCGATGCGGTCGTGGTCGGAAGCGCGGTCGTCTCCAGGGTCGAGGCGAACGCCGGCGCACCGGACACGCTCCCCGGCATCCTCTCCGCCTTCATCGGGGAGCTGCGCAGCGCAATGGACACCGCGACGAAATGAGCTGGTTCGGCAGACTCCTGCCCTCGCGCATCCGCACCGACGGCGCAAGCCGCCGGTCCGTTCCCGAAGGACTCTGGACGAAGTGCTCCCGGTGCAACGCGGTGCTCTACCGGGCGGAGCTCGAACGCAACGCCGACGTCTGTCCCAAGTGCGGCCACCACATGCGCCAGAGCGCGCGCCGGCGGCTCCACCTGTTCCTGGACGAGGAGCCGAAGGTCGAGATCGGCGCCGAGGTCGAGCCGGTCGACGTGCTCCGGTTCCGGAGCGGGAAGAAGTATCAGGACCAGCTCGCCAGGGACCAGAAGGCCACCGGCGAGAAGGACGCGCTGGTGGCGATGATGGGACGGGTGCAGGGCATAGCGCTCGTCGCGGTCGCGTTCGAGTACGAGTTCCGGGCGGGATCGATGGGCTCGGTGGTGGGGGAGCGCTTCGCCCGCGCCGTGGACACGGCGATCGAGGAAGGCATCCCCCTCGTGGCATTCGCCTGCAGCGGTGGAGCGCGGATGCAGGAAGGGCTGTTCGCGCTGTTCCAGATGGCCAAGACCAGCGCGGCGCTCGCCAGTCTCCGGGAGAAGCGCCTGCCCTACGTATCGGTGCTCACCGATCCGACCACCGGGGGCGTCTCGGCCAGCCTCGCGATGCTCGGCGACGTCAACATCGCCGAGCCGGACGCCCTCATCTGCTTCACCGGCCCGCGAGTCATCGAACAGACGATCGGCGAGACGCTCCCGGAGGGCTTCCAGCGTAGCGAGTTCCTGCTCGAGCACGGAGCCGTCGACATGATCGTCGACCGTCGCGAGCAACGCGACACCATCGCGGGCCTGCTCGCCATGCTGACGCATCAGCCGCCGCCCTGATTGCGCGGCTCCCGACTCCTGGCCGGACGGTGCGGCGCACGGGAACGAGGCGTGCGGTGATGCCGATGCGGCGACGCTCGCTCGGCGAGTGGCTCGAATGGCAGTCCACCCTGCACCCGAGCGCGATCGATCTCGGCCTGGACCGATGCCGCCGCGTCCGGGACGCGATGGGACTCGATGCGGCCGGGGTCCCGCGCATTGTGGTCGCCGGCACCAACGGCAAGGGGTCGTGCGTTGCGTTTCTCGAGTCGATGCTGACCACGGCCGGACTGCGTACCGGGACCTATACGTCCCCGCACCTGTTCCGCTACAACGAGCGGGTGAGGACGGAAGCGCAGCCGGTGTCCGACGCGGCCCTCGTCGAGGCGTTCGAGCGGGTCGATGCGGCCCGGGGGGACCTGTCGCTCACGTTCTTCGAGTTCGGGACCCTCGCGGCGGCGGACATCATCGAACGGGCGCGGGTCGACGTGGCGGTCATGGAGGTCGGTCTCGGCGGCCGGCTCGACGCGGTCAACGCGTTCGAGCCGAACGTCTCGCTGATCACCGCGGTCGGCGTCGACCATCGCGCATGGCTCGGCGACGATCGCGAGTCGGTCGGACACGAGAAGGCCGGGATCATGCGAACCGGCGTGCCCTGTGTCATCGGCGAGCGCTCCCCGCCCGCGAGTGTCGTCGACCACGCCCGCGCCATCGGAACCCCGTGCCGGATCCTCGGACGCGACTACGGGTTCCGGAGCGACTCCGATCACTGGGCATGGTGGGGCGACGGCCGCACGATCGAAGGGCTTCCGCCTCCCGGGCCGCCCGGTTCCCATCAGGTCGAGAACGCCGCGGCGTGTATCGCCGCGCTGAGTTCACTGTCGCCGCCGGTGCGGCCGAGCGACGATGCGGTGCGCGGCGGTATCGCGAATGCGCGGGTGGCGGGGAGGTTGCAGTGGCTCGACGCCCCGGAGCGGGTCCTCGTCGACGTCGCCCACAATCCTCTCGGCGCGGAGGCGCTGGCCGCCTACCTCGCGTCGTTTCGCCCCCGGCCGGGACGGCGGGCGGTGTGCGGCATCCTCGGCGACAAGGACGCCGGCGCCATGCTCCGGGCCCTCTCGTCCGAGATCGACGCATGGTACTTCGCCTCGCTGCCCGGCTCGCGCGGCCGCGACGCGCACGAGCTGGCCGGAAGGCTGTGCGGCGCGGCGCCCGGACTGGCGTTCGATTCGGTGGACGCCGCGTTCGGAGCCGCGCTCGAACACCGGAGCGAACACGAAGAGGTCGTGGTCTTCGGCTCGTTCGCGACCGTCGAGCGGGTGCTCCGCCTTGCAACTTCGCCGAGCTGTCCGGAAACTTGAACGATGGAGCAGCGTTTCAAGCAGCGTCTGGTCGGTGCGGTCGTCCTCGTGTCGCTCGCGGTGGTGTTCGTACCGATCCTGTTCGACATGCCCCCCGACGTGGATCGGGAGGCGTCGTCGCCGTCGATTTCGCAGATCCCGGAGCGTCCGCGAGACCACGCCGGCTCGTCGGTGAACGTCACCCTCGATCCGCCGCAGACGCTGCGTCTCGACGCCGAGGTGGAACGCGAACGCGGCATTTCGGAAGCGGACGCGGACGACGGCGCCTCCCCGGCCGCCGTCGAGGCGGCGACCGCGGCGACCGTTTCCCCGGCCGCGCCGCAACCCTCCGCTCCGCCCGCCCCCGCGACTCGAACCGATCCGCCACCCGCACCGTCCGACACGGCGGCGGCGGGAACGCCGGCCGGCGACCCGGAGCGGACGCAGGCGACGCCGGCGCCCGCCACGAGGGACTGGACGGTGCAGCTCGGGAGCTTCGCCAAGCCGGAGAACGCCCGGGCGCTGCACAAACGCCTTCAGGACAAGGGATATCCCGCGTTCGTCGAATCGGTGTCCTCCGCCCAGGGCGCGGTCTCGCGGGTCCTGGTCGGACCCATGAGCGACCGCAAGCAGGCGGAGGAATCCGCGGTGAAGCTGCGTCGCGAGATGGCGCTCGACGGTATCGTGGTGCCTTATTCCGGCGGCTGACGGCGCCGGAATACACGACCCCGCCGAAGCGCGACCCCGGACTCGCCGCATACGCCATGGCTGGAAGGACACGCTCCGAATGATCTGGATCGACTACGCGATTCTCGCCATCGTCGGCATCTCCGGCGTCATCAGCCTGATGCGCGGGTTCATCAGGGAAGCCCTGTCGCTGGCAAGCTGGATCGCGGCGTTCTGGGTCGCGCTCGAATTCTGCGGCGAGGCCTCGGTCTGGTTCGACGGCTACATCGAGGGACCCTCCGAACGCGTGGGCGTCGCATTCGTCGCCATCTTCTTCGGAGTGCTCCTGCTGTGCGCAGGGATCATCCGTCTGGTCGGCGGGCTCGTGGAAGGGACCGGCCTGTCGGGGATCGACCGCACGCTCGGGACCGTGTTCGGTATGCTGCGGGGAGCGGTGATCGTCGCGGTGCTGGTGCTGCTTGCGGGGTTGACGCCGCTGCCTCGGTATTCGTGGTGGGATCAATCGCTCCTGCTGCCGCATTTCGTGGACCTCGGGAACGAGCTCCGCGCATTGCTCCCGCCCGACGCGCAACAGCGGCTCCGGTTCGATCCGGATTCGTGGAGCGACGAAGTCGAAATCGATTCCCTCCCGGAGCTCGAAACCGACGCTCTCCCGGAACTCGAAGCCGACTCCCTTCCGGAACTCGAAACCGATTCTCTCTCATGACGTCACCCGGTATCATTCCGGACCCTCGTCGCCGGGGCTGATCGCGGGTTCCGGCCGTCACGCGCAACGGGTGCGACTGCGATGTGCGGCATCGTTGGAATCGTCGGCCGGACCGACGTCAACCAGGACCTGTACGACGCCCTCACCGCGCTCCAGCATCGGGGGCAGGACGCCGCGGGCATCTTCACTTCCGATCGGAAGATCCACCACCGCAAGGCCAACGGACTGGTGCGCGACGTTTTCCAGCCGCACCACATGCACGCGCTCCGGGGCCGTGTCGGCATAGGCCACATCCGCTACCCGACCGCGGGGAGCGAGTCGCCGGCGGAAGCGCAACCCTTCTACGTCAACTCGCCGTACGGTATCGCGTTCGCGCACAACGGCAACCTGATCAACGCGAACCGGCTCGGCGAGGACGTGTTTCGCGACGAGCTGCGGCACGTGAACACGGAGTCGGATTCCGAGATCCTCCTCAACATCTTCGCGAGCGAACTCGCCCGCAAGCACCGGCTCGCACTCGACGAGAACACGATTTTCGATGCGGTGGCCAGCGTCCATCGACGCTGTCTCGGCGGCTATGCGGCGGTGGCGATGATCTTCGGCTACGGGGTGGTGGCGTTCCGCGACCCGTGCGCGATTCGCCCGCTCTGCTTCGGCGTCCGGGACACGGCCGAGGGCGTGGAGTACATGGTGGCGTCGGAGAGCGTCGCCCTCGATGCGCTCGGATTCGAGCTCGTGCGCGATCTGGAGCCGGGCGAGGCCATCGTCATCACCCTGCACGGTGAGGCGTACACCCGCCAGTGCTGCGAGGAGCCGCGGCATTCGCCCTGCATCTTCGAGTACGTCTACCTTGCCCGGCCCGACTCCATCATCGACCACGTTTCGGTCTACAAGGCGCGGCTGCGCATGGGGGAGGCGCTCGCCGGGAAGATCGTCAGCGAGTGGCCCGGACACGACATCGACGTCGTGATCCCGATTCCCGAAACCAGCCGGACCGCGAGCCTGCCGCTCGCCTACGACCTCGGGGTGAAGTACCGGGAGGGCTTCATAAAGAACCGCTATGTCGAACGCACCTTCATCATGCCCGAGCAGACGCAGCGCGTCCGCTCGGTACGCCGCAAGCTCAACGCGATCGGCCTCGAGTTCAAGGGAAAGAACGTCCTGCTCGTCGACGATTCGATCGTGCGTGGCACCACGTCCCGGCAGATCATCCAGCAGGCACGGGACGCCGGCGCCCGGCGGGTCTACTTCGCCTCGGCGGCGCCCCCGGTCCGGTACCAGAACGTCTACGGTATCGACATGCCGGTGACGGGAGAGCTCGTCGCGTTCAACCGCAGCGAGGAGGGCGTCGCCCGGACCATCGGCGCGGACCGGCTCTTCTACCAGTCGATGGATGGACTCGTGGAAGCGGTGCGGCGCGGGAACCCGCGGCTGGAGGAGTTCGACACCTCCTGCTTCACCGGCGAGTACGTCACCGGCGGGGTGTCCCCGGGCTACCTCGAGCGGGTCGCCGAGCACCGTGCGGACGCCGCCAGGACCGCACGGTCCGCGGCGGTCCGGGATGGGCTGGAGCTGCACGATCCCGCCTGATCCCCAGCCGGCGCCCCTCCACCCCCGGCTGGAGCGCCAGGTCCAAGGCGGTTGACCGCGCGCTTCCTGCCCTGTTTCAGTCCGCGCCTTCCTCCTTTTTTCGCGTGCTGGCGCGTACCTGGGGTTTTCCTCCGGGGATCACCCCCATCACGCGGGCGTAGCGCTCCGCGGCGCGGATGACTGCGTCGGTTCGTCTCTCCACCGCCTTCGGGTCACGGTACTCGTCGTTGTCGCGGCACTCCTCGCGCGCTGCGGCGATCGCGGCAGGGGCGCAAGCAGCCGTTTCACGTACCGTTTTCAGCACGGTCTCCTCATCGATCCGGCATTGCCCCGCGAGCGATCGCCACCGTGCCTCGTCGACCTCCCATGCTCGCTTCATCCCTCCGATCCGGATCTGCAGCTCGTCCCCTGTCCTCGGCACTCCGCACTGGGAGGAGAAGTCGTAGACAGGCGCGAGTCGCACGTGAAACCGCTCCGAGGCCTCCGAATGGAGGAGCCCGAGGTTCTTGCGGTGGAGATCCCCGTTCGCCATTGCGCATGTTGCTGCGAGCACTCGCGTGAGCTGCCGGGTCTCCCGCTCGTGGTCCTCGGCGTAGCGCCGCAAGATCGCGTACAGGCTCGCGTAGCCCGAGTCCCTCCCCCCCATGTCGTACTTCCATCCGGAGCTCTTTCCGTATGCCTGGAGCCAGTCCTCCTGGTGGACTGCGACTACACGCCCGTCCTTGAGCGCCCGATCCGAGCGTTGGCTCATCACGACCGGGATCCCGTCGATGATGCGCGCAAAAGTGTTCGCCGCCTCGATGCCGAGGTAGTCGAGTGCTCGTTCGCACACGCTCTCCACTCCGGCCTCGCCCGGCCATTCGTCGTGCCGGCTCTCGACCTTGATGATCCACGTGCTCAATGCCCTTCCCTGGGGCAGCGACATTCGGTCGGTCTCGTCGATGTGCGCGGCGATCTTGCCTTGTGCGCCCGACAGTGCGCTCTTCGAGCCGCGCCCGGTTCGAAGGCGCAGTCGACGCGCCCGGTTCGCTTCGTCTGCGGCTTCTCGCAGTTTCTCGCCGACTTCCGCCTCCTCGACTCCGACGTGTTCGTCCGCTTCGCTCTGCTTGCCTTGATCCTCTTCGCGCTCGAATGTGACGGCTCCGGGGTACTCCCAGTCAGCGTTGGCCCACACCCAGTCGTGGACCGACCCCTGTCCGACTTCGATCTCGCGTTGCGCGAACTCGGTTTGTGCGCGCCGCACGAACGCTTCGAAGCTTCCGTTCTCCGGAAGCGCTCCGAGCAGCCAATGTTCGATGGTGTGGCGTTCGGGGGCGCGGTTCCATCCGGCCGAAACCCGCCGCAGCGCCGTTCCGCGCCACTCGATCCCGGGCAATACACGCCCCGCCCCCGTCTCGACGGTGAGGCAATGTTCTCCCCGGATGAGCCAGCGCAGCTTCATTGCATGTGCCCGGCACGTGGGTCCGAGTGCATCTTACCCTTCCATCGGCCGCTTCTCGTTCACTGCGGCGTCCCTTCGCCGCCGAGTCCGGTGCAGGACTCCCGCACGGGCATGGTGCCCCCGTGCCTGTCGATCCGTCGTCCTGGAATAAAACAGCCCTGTCTTGCCGGGCCAGCAATTCTCATTTTGACGCCTGACTTCACCCTGAGCCGCAAGCCGTCTTCTCCTTGCGGCTCGATCCGGGGCAGATCGGGGGCAGATCGACGGTCGTGCCGGTCCTGCCGCGGGACCCGACGAGCAAAATGAGAATTGCTGTTGCCGGGCCGTTCCGGTTGACGATCCACCGGTCGTTTCCCTAAAGTCCGATCCCAGCGCCGATTTGATGCTTCAGCTTGCGGGCGCTCAATAAATGCGGCTAAAGCGAAGGCGAACCCGCCGAAGCTTTCGCTGAAGCGGGTTTTTTCGTCGGTTCGGTCACGAACCGGCCCGGGGGAAGTCCGGCATGAACGAGCTCGATGCAGGCGGGTTCGGATTCGACACCCTGGCGGTCCGCGCCGGCCAGAGCCGCACCGGCGAGCAGGAACACAACGATCCGATCTTCCTCACCTCGAGCTTCGTGTTCGCGAGCGCCCGCGAGGCGGCGGCACGATTCGCCCACGAGGAGCCCGGCAACGTCTACTCCCGGTTCACGAATCCGACCGTACGCGCGTTCGAGCGGCGACTCGCGGCCCTCGAAGGCGGTACCGGCTGCATCGCCACCGCATCGGGCATGTCCGCGATCCTCGCCACCGCGATGGTGCTGCTCCGCGCCGGCGACCACGTGGTCGCCGGCAACGGGCTGTTCGGCTCGACGATATCGCTGTTCACGAACGTCCTCCCGCGGTTCGGCATCGAGACGACGTTCGTCGACGTCACCGATCCCGGCGCCTGGTCCGGCGCGGTCCGCCCGGAGACGAAGATGCTGTTTGCGGAGAGCCCGACGAATCCGCTCGGAGAGGTGGCGGACATCGCCGCCCTCGGCGCGCTCGCCCGCGAGTGCGGAGCGGCCTTCGTGCTCGACAACTGCCTGTGCACGCCGGCGCTGTCGCGGCCGCTGGAGCTCGGCGCGGACGTCGTGGTGCACTCGGCGACGAAGTATCTCGACGGACAGGGCCGGTGCGTGGGCGGCGCGGTGGTCACGAACGACGCCGCGCACCACGATGCGCTGTTCGCGTTCCTGCGCACCGCCGGGCCGAGCATGAGCCCGTTCAACGCCTGGGTGTTCCTGAACGGCCTGGAGACGCTGCGCATCCGCATGGAAGCGATCAGCGAGAGTGCGCTGCGGCTTGCGCGGTGGCTCGAAGGCCACCCGGCGGTACGGCGCGTCTACTACCCCGGGCTCGAGACCCACCCCGGCCACGAGCTCGCAGCGCGCCAGCAGAGCGCCGGCGGCGGTATCGTGGCCTTCGACGTGCGCGGTGGCCGGGACGAGGCGTGGCGTGTCGTCGACGGCGCCCGGCTCCTGTCCATCACCGCGAACCTCGGGGATGCGAAGACCACCATCGTCCACCCCGCCTCGACCACCCACAGCCGGATCACGCCCGAGCAGCGCGAGGCGGCGGGGATCGGCGAGTCGCTGGTCCGGGTCGCGGTAGGGCTCGATGCGTTCGAGGACATTCGCACCGATCTCGCGCGCGGACTCGACACCTTGGCGCGGGACGGCCGGCCGCCTGCGTAGTCGAGTGGAAACCCGCTCCGCACCCCCGCGATGCGCGTCGATCCTCGAACGCGCCGGCGCCGGGCGGGCGGGGTCCGCAGCCATGCGACGATCCGGTGTCCGCGGGGGCGGCGGCACGCGGGGCACGGACCCGGACCCGGAACCGACTCGGTGAAGGCCGTGATGGACCCGCGCCGCCTCCTGCTCGACGGCTATCGCGCGGCGCTCGACGCGACCGGCGGGCGCGAAAGCGTGCGTCGTCGTCTCGTCGGGGGGGAGCGGGACTTCGCACCGCGGTTCGCGTTCGCGGCGGGAAAGGCGGCGCCGGCGATGATGGCCGGGGCGTTCGACGCACTCGGACCGGTCATCGAACGCGCGCTCGTGATCACCAAGCACGGACACGCGGATGACGTTCCGGAGGCCGGCTGGCCCGTCGAGGTCGTCGAGTCTTCGCACCCGGTGCCCGACGAATCGTCGCTCGCGGCGGGGCGCGCGCTCGTCGAATTCGTCGACGCCATTCCCGCCGATGCGGATGCGCTGGCGCTCCTGTCGGGTGGCGCCTCCGCGCTTGTCGAGGTCCTGCCGGAAGGGTTCGACGCCTCCGACCTCGCCCGGATGAACGAGTACCTGCTCGCCGCGGGCCACCCGATCGGCGCGGTCAATCGTGTGCGCAAGCGCGTCTCACGCATCAAGGGAGGGCGGCTGGCCCAACGCCTTGCGGCCCGCCGCACGCTCGGTCTCGCCATCTCGGACGTGCCCGGCGACGATCCGAAGGTGATCGGCTCCGGACTGCTGGTCGCGCATTCGGCGCAGGACCTCTCGATCGACGATCTCGACCTTCCGCCTTGGCTGGCGGCGATGGGACGGCGGGCGCCGCCGCTTCCGCCCGCGCCGGCGACGCGCCGCGTCCGGACCGTGATCGTTGCCTGTCCGGCCGATGCGCGCGCCGCCGCCGCCGCGGCCTGCCGGGCCGCCGGCGTCGACGTTGTCGAGCATCGGGACCTTCTGGAGGGGGACGCGCTGGAGGTGGGACGCCGCATGGGCGACGAGATTGCGCACGGGAAGCCGGCGGCGCACGTGTGGGCGAGTGAAACCACCGTGACGCTGCCGCCCGGCCCCGGGCGGGGAGGGCGGTGCCAGAGCCTCGCGCTGGCGGCGGCGCTGGAGATGCGTGACAGCGCGGGCGCGTGCGTACTCGCGGTCGGAACCGACGGGACCGACGGTCCCGGACAGGATGCGGGCGCCATCGTCGACGCGGGCACCGTCGCGCGTGGCGTCGCGGCCGGCCTGGACCCGGAGCGCTGTCTTCGGGCGGCCGATGCGGGAACGTTCCTCGAAGCGAGCGGCGACCTCGTGCGCACCGGTCCGACGGGCACCAATGTCATGGATCTGGTCGCCGCCCTGAAGGTGGAGGCGGGATAATCCGCCCGGGCATGCGGCCGAACGGGTCCGGCCCCGCATGCACCGGCGCATGAGGGCGCCCGCGGGCGGAGCCGCGCGGGACGTGCCTCCGTGATCGGGCAGGCGACCGGCCGCCGGGGAGATCGGCGAGAGGGACGCCGGCCGGATGACGGCGTTCGAGGATGCATTCCCACGAGCCGACGAGGAGGGCGGACATGGACAAGGTGGTGAAGCGGGACGAGGAATGGCGCACGCTCCTGACGCCCGAGCAGTACCATGTGACGCGCCGCAAGGGCACCGAGCGTGCGTTTACCGGCGAGTACCACGACTGCAAGCGCGACGGGGTCTACCTCTGCCGTTGCTGCGCCGCGCCACTGTTCGATTCCGCGGCCAAGTTCGACTCCGGCACCGGCTGGCCGAGCTTCCATGCGCCGATCGACGCGGCCAGCGTCGTGGAAGAGGACGATCGCTCGCTGTGGATGCGCCGCACCGAGGTGCTCTGCGCGGCTTGCGACGCCCACCTCGGCCACGTGTTCCCCGACGGACCGCCTCCGACCGGGTTGCGTTACTGCATGAACTCGGCCGCGCTCGTTCTGGATGAAGACCGTGCAAGGGAACGCTGATCGTTCGAGGGCCCGCTCGCCGGCGCCTGCCGGTGCGGCCGCGTCCGCTGGCGGCGTCCGCCGGCGGAGGAGGGAACGCGGCATCGTCATCGCCGCCGGCCGGAGGCCGTGCCCGTGCCGGTGGCCGCCCCGCGACCGGACCCGGCGATCAACCCCCGCGGGCAGCGACGTCCATCGACGGGGACGGCCGCGCCCCGACCTGCCGGCGCGTTCGTCCGGAGCGCTTCAGTCGTCGTCTCCACGTATCTGGACGACGCCGTCGTGCACGCGCACCGGGAACGTGGAGACCGGTTCGTAAGCGGGCGGCGTGAGCGCCTCGCCGGTGCGGATGTCGAACCAGGCGCCGTGGCGCGGGCACATGATCCGGCCGTCCTCCACGCATCCGCCGGTGAGAGTGCCGAAGTCGTGCGTGCACACGTTCTCGATCGCGAAGTACGCGCCGTCGAGGTTGAATACCGCGATGGCGACGTCGTCGACGTCGATCACCCGGTACTCGCCGGGACCGAGCTCGTCGGCCGCGGCCACGTTCGTCCAGGTACTCATTGCCGGTCGTCCGGTTGCATGGTGGGTGCCTCGGGACAGGGCGGACTCGGGACGGGCGGAGCCGGACCGCCCGCATCCGCGGGCCGGTGGGGCGCCGGAGATCCGGATTCAGAAGAACCCGAGCTCGAGCTTCGCCGCCTCGCTCATGCGGTCCGGGGTCCACGGCGGCTCCCAGACGAGATCGACTTCCGCCGCCGCGACCCCTTCCACGTTCTGCACCGCGGCCTCGACGGTGCCGGGAAAGGTCTGCGCCACCGGACAGCCGGGCGCGGTCAGGGTCATGTCGATCTCGACCACTCCCATGTCGTCGCAGTCGATGCGGTAGATGAGCCCGAGGTCGTAGATGTTGACGGGGATCTCGGGGTCGTAGACCTCCCGCAGCGCGGCGATGATCCGGTCGTCGAGGGACGATGCGCCGCCGTCCGTCTCCGGCGCCGCTCCACTCTCCGGCGCGGCGGCGAACGGTGCGGCATCGGGCGCCGAGCGGTTCTCGTAGGTATTCATTCGGTGCATACCGTTTCGCTGTGATCGTGGAGCGCGGCCTTCATCGTATGCCACGCGAGTGTCGCGCACTTCACGCGCATCGGATACTCCTTGACCCCGGTGAGCACGGTGAGCTTCCCGAGGAAATCGCCGGGTCCGCCGACCTGGCGTTCTTCGGTGAGGAGATCATGGACTTCGCGGAACAGCCGCTCCGCGTCCGCGGTGGGCCGGCCCTTCAGCGCCTCGGTCATCAGCGACGCGGACGCGGTCGAGATTGCGCAGCCGGCGCCGTCGAAGCCGATGTCGCGGATGACGCCGTCGTCGACGTGCAGGTGGACGAAGAACTCGTCGCCGCACACCGGGTTGAAGCCGTGCGCGGAGCGGTTGGTGTTCGCGGGCCTGCACGGGTAGTTCCGCGGGTTGCGGTTGTGGTCGAGGATGACTTCCTCGTAGAGGTCGCGAAGGTCGTTCATCGGTCGAAGATCTCCTTCACCTCGTGCAGGCTCTCGACGAGCGCATCGATATCCGCCCTGGTGTTGTAGACCCCCAACGAGGCCCGCGAGGTCGCCGGTACGCCGTACCGCTTCATCAGGGGCATCGCGCAGTGGTGCCCGGCCCGGATCGCCACCCCGTGCCGGTCGACGATGGTGCCGACGTCGTGCGGGTGCACGCCTTCGACGACGAACGACACGATGCCGGCCTTCTCGCGCGCAGTGCCGATGATGCGAATCCCGTCCATCGCGCCGAGCGCCTCGGTCGCGTACTCCAGGACTTCGCGCTCGTGCGCGGCGATGGCGTCCATGCCGAGCCCGGTCATGAACTCGATGGCGGCCCCGAGCCCGATGGCGCCCGCGATGTTCGGAGTGCCCGCCTCGAACTTGCAGGGCAGGTCGCTCCACGTCGACTCCTCGAACGAGACGGTGCGGATCATGTCCCCGCCGCCCTGGTACGGTTCCATCTCCTCCAGCACCTCGGCCCGGCCGTAGAGCGCGCCCACCCCGGTCGGGCCGTAGCACTTGTGGCTCGAGAACACGTAGAAGTCGCAGTCGAGGGCGCAGACGTCGATGGCCTCGTGGGCAGCCGCCTGGGCGCCGTCGAGCACCGCGACCGCGCCGGCGGCATGCGCCATCTCGACGATCTCCCCGACCGGGTTGACGGTCCCGAGCGCGTTGGAGACGTGGGCGACGGCGACGATCCTGGTGCGCTCGTTCACGAGCTGCGCGAACGCCTCCATGTCCAGCTCGCCGCTGTCGTGGATCGGAGCCACCCGGAGCCGGGCGCCGGTGTGCCGGCACACGAGCTGCCACGGCACGATGTTGGAGTGGTGCTCCATGGTGGTGACGAGGATCTCGTCGTCCGGAGCGAGGCGGGGGCGCGCCCAGCTCTGCGCGATCAGGTTCAGCCCTTCGGTGGCGCTCCGCACGAAGACGACCTCGCGGCGGTCGGCCGCGTTCAGGAACGCCCTGACCGTGTCCCGCGCTCCCTCGTAGGCGTTCGTCGCCCGTTCGCTCAGCGCATGCAGGCCCCGGTGGACGTTCGCGTTGTCGGATTCGTAGTAGTGGCGGATCGCGTCGATGACCCGCCGCGGCTTCTGGCTCGTGGCCCCGTTGTCGAGGTACACGAGCGGCCGGCCGTTGACCTCCTGCGCGAGGATCGGGAACTCGGCGCGGACCTGCTCGACGTCGAACACGTTGGCCGCCGGCCCCGGCGAAAGGTCCGGTGCACGGCTCACCGGAGGATCCCGCGCAGGCCGTCGCCGCCCGGGAGACGTTCGAGCACCGCCGCCCCCACCGGCTCGCGCAGCCCGGGGCGGGCGATCCGCTCGACCACGTCGCGGGCGAACCCCCAGGTGAGCATGGCGCGCGCCGCGCTCTCCCCGATCCCGCGCGCGCGCAGGTAGAACAGCATCTCCTCGTCGAGCTGGCCGATGGTGGCCCCGTGCGAGCACTTGACGTCGTCGGCGTGGATCTCGAGCTGCGGCTTGGTGTCGATCTCGGCGTTCCGCGACAGCAGCAGGTTGCGGTTCGTCTGGTGGGCCTCGGTCTTCTGCGCGTCCGGGTGCACGTGCACGCGCCCGTTGAACACCCCGCGCCCGCGCCCGCCCGCGATGCCCTTGTAGTACTCGTGGCTCTCGCAGTGCGGCGCGGCGTGCTCGACGTTGGTGTGGAAGTCGACGTGCTGGCGGCCGGTCGCCATGTAGAGGCCGTCGAGGGAGCAGCGCGCGTGCTCGCGGTCGAGCGTGACGTCGATGTCGTGCCGCGAGAGCCGGGCGCCGAGCGAGACCGCGCAGGAGTGGAACGACGCGCCGGCCGCGAGCTTCGCCTCCAGCGCGGCCACGTGGTACGCGCCGGTGCTCGCCTGCTGCACCTTGTAGTGCTCGACCGCGGCGCCTTCCGCGACCTCGATCCCGGTGACGACGTTGTCGAGGTACACGGTGCCGGCGTGTCCGATGAAGTGCTCGACCACGGCGATCCGGGAGTCCTCGCCCGCCGTGATGACGATCCGGGGGAAATATGCGCGCTCGCGATCGGGCGAGCCGGAGACGAACACGAGGTGCACCGGCGTGTCGACGGCCGTGCCCGGCGCGACCCGGACCACCGCGCCGGCATCCATGAACGCGGCATTGAGCGCCGTGAACGCGGTCTTCCCGGGGGACACGATCTTCCCGAGTCCGGCTTCGAGGCATCCGGCGTCGTGCTCGACGGCGCGGGCGAAGTCCTCGATCCGGACACCCGGCGGCAGTGCGCGGAGGTCCGAGAGCTCGCCGTCCACGCGCCCGTCGACAACGACGAGGCGGGGCGCGGCGTTGCCGTTCGGCAGGAACCCGTCCAGCCCGCCGGGGAGGGTGTCGGGGGATGCGGTGGGCGAGGAGGGCGCGCCGAAGTCGAAGGAGCGCTTCTCGATGGGAGAGACGTTCGTGTACTTCCAGTGCTCGTTGCGCGTCGTCGGAAAGCCGGACCGCGAGAACGTGTCGATGCCCGCCCGCCGCACGTCGCGGAGCCACCCGAGGTGATGGCCGGGAAACGCCGACTCGCGCTCGGCGAAGGCGTCGACGTACCGGGCCGTCGAAGGCGCGGGACCGCTCATGCGCCGACCGCCGTCTCCCGCACCCACTCGTAGCCCCGCGACTCCAGCTCCAGGGCCAGCTCGCGCCCGCCGGAAGCCGCGATGCGCCCGCCGCTCAGCACGTGGACGTGGTCCGGGACGATGTAGTCGAGCATGCGCTGGTAGTGGGTGACCAGGATCACGGCCCGTTCGGGGCTCTTCAGCGCGTTGACGCCGCTCGCCACGTCCTTCAGCGCGTCGATGTCGAGTCCGGAGTCGGTCTCGTCGAGGATGGCGAGCTTCGGCTCCATGAGCGCAAGCTGGAAGATCTCGTTGCGTTTCTTCTCGCCGCCGGAGAACCCGACGTTCACGCCGCGCTTGAGCAGCGATTCGTCCATGTGCAGGATGCCGAGCTTCTCGCGCACCAGGGCGAGGAAGTCCATCGCGTCCAGCTCGCTCTGCCCGCGATGCTTGCGCAGCGCATTGACCGCCGCCTTGAGGAAGTAGGTGTTGTTCACGCCGGGGATCTCGATCGGGTACTGGAACGCGAGGAACACGCCTTCGCACGCCCTTTCCTCCGGCGAGAGCTCGAGCAGCGACTTCCCTTCGAAGAGGATGTCCCCTCCCGTCACCTCGTAGCCGTCGCGGCCCGCCAGCACGTGGGCCAGCGTGCTCTTGCCCGAGCCGTTCGGCCCCATGATCGCGTGGACTTCACCCGGCGCGACGCCGAGATCGACCCCGGCGAGGATCTCCTTTCCGTCCACCGTGGCGCGCAGATCCTTGATTTCGAGCATCATTCGTGTTCCTCGACGAGAGGGGGCCGCCGGCCGGGGCCGGGGCGGGGACGGGTCAGCCGACCGCGCCTTCCAGGCTGACTTCCAGCAGCTTCTGCGCTTCCACCGCGAATTCCATCGGCAGCTCGCGGAACACCTCCTTGCAGAACCCGTTGACGATCATCGAGACCGCGTCCTCCTCACCGATGCCGCGCTGGCGGCAGTAGAAGAGCTGGTCGTCGCTGATCTTCGAGGTGGTCGCCTCGTGCTCGACCTGCGCGCTCGGGTTCTTCACCTCCATGTACGGAAAGGTGTGGGCGCCGCACTGGTCGCCCATGAGCAGGGAGTCGCACTGGGTGTAGTTGCGGGCGTTCTCCGCGCCCTTGCCGACCTGGACGAGGCCGCGGTAGGAATTCTGGCCCCGCCCGGCCGAGATCCCCTTCGACACGATGGTGCTGCGGGTGTTGCGCCCGAGGTGGATCATCTTCGTCCCGGTGTCCGCCTGCTGGCGCAGGTTGCTGAGGGCGACGGAGTAGAACGCGCCGACCGAGTGGTCGCCGCGCAGGATGCAGCTCGGGTACTTCCACGTGATCGCCGAGCCGGTCTCGACCTGGGTCCAGGAGATCTTCGACCTGTCCCCCCGGCAGTCGCCCCGCTTGGTGACGAAGTTGTAGATCCCGCCGACCCCGTTCTCGTCGCCGGGGTACCAGTTCTGCACCGTGGAGTACTTGATCTGCGCCCCTTCGAGGGCGACGAGCTCGACCACCGCGGCATGGAGCTGGTTCTCGTCGCGCACCGGAGCGGTGCATCCTTCGAGGTAGCTCACGTAGCTCCCCTCGTCCGCGACGACGAGGGTGCGCTCGAACTGCCCGGTCTTCGCCGCGTTGATGCGGAAGTACGTGGACAGCTCCATCGGGCAGCGCACGCCCTTGGGGATGTAGCAGAACGAGCCGTCGCTGAAGACGGCGGAGTTGAGCGCGGCGAAGAAGTTGTCGGTGTACGGCACGACGGTGCCCAGATACTCCTCGATCAGCGCGGGATGTTCGCGCACCGCCTCGGAGAACGCGCAGAAGACGATGCCCTGCTCGGCGAGCTTGTCCTTGAACGTGGTGGCGACGGAGACGCTGTCGAACACCGCGTCGACCGCGACGCCGGCCAGCGCGGCGCGCTCCTCGAGCGGGATCCCGAGCTTCTCGTAGGTCTCGAGGAGCTTGGGGTCGACCTCGTCGAGGCTCTTGGGGCCGTCGTCCTTCGATTTCGGGGCGGAGTAGTAGGAGATCCCGTCGTAGTCGATCGGGGCGCGGGTGACGTTCGCCCAGCGGGGTTCGGACATGGTGAGCCAGTGCCGGTACGCCTTCAGGCGCCACTCGACGAGGAATCCGGGCTCGCGCTTCTTGCGCGAGATGAGCCGGACGACGTCCTCGTCGAGTCCGGGGGGGACCGTATCGGATTCGAGATCGGTGACGAAGCCGTGCCGGTACTCGCGCCGGGCCAGGGCGTCGACTTCCGCGTTGGAGGTGGTCATGTGCCGACTTCTCCTCGATTGCCGCACGGGGCGCCGAATTCCTGACCAAAAAGGTCGGGTATTCTATGATTGCCCGATCGAAACGGTCAACGACTCCATCGCGCCGACGACCCGACGACGCGCCGGCCCCCGCGGCCTCCGGCGCCTCTCGTTGCGCGGCCGGCCACGGCGTCGTACGCCATGGCCGCCCCGATGCGAGGCGGCCGGAGAGGATCGAGAATGCGTGGAGCCGATCGGTGCTCCCTCCCGGGGGGCCTTTCCAGGGAGACGTGTCGATGACCCCGACCCATCTCGTCGTGACCGATCTGGACGGCACGCTGCTCGACTCGGCGTCGCGGCTCGGCGTCGCGAACCGCCGGGCGCTCGAAGCGCTGGGCCGCAACGGGACGGTGCGCGCGGTGGCGACGGGCCGCTCGCTGTACTCCGCGCGGCGCGTGATGCAGGAGGACTTCCCGGTGGACTACCTTGCGTTCTCCAGCGGCGCCGGGGTCGTCTCGTGGAAGGACGGGCGGCTCCTTCGCTCGCTCGCGATGGTTCCGCACGTCGTCTCGAGGCTCGTCGCGCGACTGCGCAGCCTCGCCCTCGACTTCATGGTCCACCATGCGGTCCCCGAGACGCACCGCTTCCATTTCGTGCGATCGTCGGATCGCAACCCCGACTTCGAGCACCGCCTCGAGCGTTACGCGGGTTTTTCCCAGCACCTGCGCGACGGTTTCCCCGAGCGGGTCGGGGTCAGCCAGCTCCTGGTCGTCGAGCCGCCGGGGACCGCCTCGCACCTCGATCTCCTGGCCCGGGAGTTCGGGGAAGTGAACGTGGTGCGCACGACGTCGCCGCTCGACCATGCGTCGACGTGGATCGAGCTGTTTCCGGCCGGGGTGTCGAAGGCGCACGCATCGGACTGGCTGCGGGAGCGGCACGCGATCGATCCCGCCCGCACCATCGCGGTCGGCAACGACTACAACGATCTCGACATGCTCGAATGGGCGGCCCGCGCGTGCGTGGTCTCGAACGCGCCGGCGTCGATGCATGCGCGATTCGACGTGGTTCGCGCGAACGACGACGACGGGTTCGCCGATGCGGTGCGTCCCTTGCTGGGCGGATCCCCGTGATGCACATCGTCACCTGCAACATCCAGTACGGCCGGGGCCGCGACGGCCGCTTCGATCTCGAGCGCATCGCCGGGGAGGTCGCGGGAGCCGACCTGATCGCGCTCCAGGAGGTCGAGCGTTTCTGGTCCCGGTCCGGCGGACTCGATCAGCCGCGCCTCATCGCGCGCCTCTTTCCCGAGCACTACTCGGCGTACGGTGCGGGGGTCGATCTCCATCTCTCCGGAGCGGGACCGGGCGAGGACGGTGCCGGCCGGCGGCGGCAGTTCGGGAACATGCTGCTCTCGCGGACGCCGTTGCTCGCGGTGCGCCACCACCTGCTGCCGAAGCACGCAAGCCTCGGCGCGCCCATGAGCCTGCAGCGTTCGGCCCTGGAGGGCGTGATCGCGGTGCGCGGCGGACACGTGCGCGTGTACTCGGTCCATCTCACGCACCTTGCCGCCGCGACCCGGCTGCCGCAGGTCGAGGCGTTGCTGAGGGTGCACGCGAACGCGGTCCGCGAGGGTACTCCGGTGTCGGGACGTGGCCTGGGCGGGGAGTGGACGGTGGACGGGATGCCCCCTCCGATGCCGCGGGATGCGGTCCTCCTCGGGGACTTCAACATGGAGCCCGACTCCGGGGAGTACGAACGGATCGTGGGGCCGATGTCCCCGTACGGCGGCCGGATCACGAACCCCGAGGGCTTCGTCGATGCCTGGGTCGAGGCCGGCAACGCCATCGATGCCGGGCCCACGTCGGAGGTGCGCGGACGCCCGGCCCGGCTCGACTACTGCTTCGTCAGCGCGGGGCTGAAGGACCGGGTCCGCACCGCCCGGGTCGACGTGGATGCGGTCGGCTCGGACCACCAGCCGCTCCGGGTGGAGATCGACCTCTAGCGGACCTTCGCCTCCGGCCGGCGAGGTCCGGGCGGGACTGCGGGCGGTGCTCCCCCGGGAGCACCGTGCGCGGAATCCGGTTCGACTGCGAAAACGGCGGTTCCTTGCCGTTCAGGCCCGGTAGCGCCTTTCGAGGAACTCGAACACCGCGCGCAGCGCCATCGCCTCGCCGCCCACCGGTCGAGCCGGCTTCGCGCGGGTGGTCCACGCCATGATGTCGAAGTGCGCCCACGGGACCTCGTCGGGCACGAACGCCTGCAGGAACAGCGCGGCGGTGATCGCTCCCCCGTACGGCTGGCTCGATCCGTTCATGAGGTCCGCGACCTTGCTCTCGATGAGCGTGCGGTACGGTGCGTGCAGCGGCATGCGCCACACCTCGTCGTGGACGTCGCGGCCGGAGTCCGCGATGCCGCCGGCGACCGCCTCGTCGTTGGCGAACATCGCGGGCAGGTCGGCGCCGAGCGCCACCCGCGCCGCGCCGGTGAGGGTGGCGAAATCGATCATCAGGTCGGGCGCGTCGGCGGCGCCTTCGGTCAACGCGTCGCTCAGCACGATCCGTCCTTCCGCGTCGGTGTTGTCGACCTCCACGGTCAGCCCCTTGCGGGTCACGAGCACGTCGCCGGGCCGATACGCATTGCCCGCGATCGCGTTCTCCACCGCCGGTACCAGAAGGCGCAGCCGCACCGGCAGCGCGGTGGACATGACCAGGGCGGAAAGTCCGATGGCGTGGGCCGCGCCGCCCATGTCCTTCTTCATCAGCCGCATCCCGCTGGCCGGCTTGATGTCGAGTCCGCCCGAGTCGAAACAGACCCCCTTGCCTATCAGGGTGAGGCGCGGGGCGTGCGCGTCGCCCCAGGTCAGGTCGATGAGACGCGGGCGATGGGCGCTCGCGCGTCCTACCGCATGGATCGCGGGGTAGCCTTCGTCGAGGAGGGCGTCTCCGGTGACCACCGCGAGGTCCGCGTCATGCCCGGTCGCAAGCTCCGACACCGCGGCCGCGAGGTCCTTCGGCATCATGTCGCTCGCCGGGGTATTGATGAGGTCGCGGACCCGGGCCACCGCCCGGGCCATCACGCGCGCCGAGTCGGCGGCGGCGGCGGACCCCGGGAAGAGCCGCGCGGCCGGCGGCGTCGCCTTCCGGTACCGGTCGAAGCGGTACGCGGCGAGCGCCCAGCCGAGCGCCGCCCGTTCGAGCCCCCGGGAAGACCATCGCAGGTCGAGGTGGTAGGTGCCGGCCGGCACGACCTCGGGGACGCCCGCAAGCGCCCAGGGGTCGTCGCCGGCCTCGACGCCGACCAGAACGCTCGCGAGCCTGCCCCTGCGGCCCGGCACCAGGCACGTCGCTCCCGGCTCGGCGGCAAAGCCGGTATTGCCCACCCAGGCCGACGCCTCCGGCGCCGCGTTCGCGCGCCAGGTCGCGAGCCGGTCGGCCTCGACCGGAACGATGGCGATCGAGTCGGCATCGCGTTCGTTGCACAGAAGGTCGTCCATGTTCGGCTCCGGCGACGGTGGGTGGACGGGCGGAGAGCGTACACTCCGGCGCACCCGGTGGTTTTGGAGTATCGTTCGTCAATCGGGGGGCTTCGGGCGAGCGAATTGTATGGCCGACGAAGAGCGCACGCTCGTCGAGAGGCTCGAGTCGCTCCGGCTCGAGCACCGCGACCTCGACGAAGCCATCGCGCGCATGGAGCAGGGGCCGTACGTCGATCAGCTCCGGCTCCGCCGCCTGAAGAAGCGCAAGCTGCAGCTCAAGGACTTCATTGCCCTGATCGAGAGCCGCCTGATCCCCGATCTCGATGCGTGAGCGGCCCCGGCGGTTCCCGGGCGCCCGGGCCGGGACGCCCGCCCGGGTGACGGCCTGATCGCGTTCGCGGCGGGCTCGGGCATCCGGGGCGGCTCCATCGTCGTCGAGCGAGGTGTACGGCACCATGGGAAACCGACTGTCGCGAATCTATACGCGCACCGGCGACGACGGCACCACCGGACTCGCCGACGGCAGCCGTCTGGCCAAGGACTCGCCGCGGGTCGCATCCATGGGGGATCTCGACGAGCTCAACGCCAGCGTCGGCGCGGTCCTCGCCAATCCGCTGCCGGATGCGGTGCGCGAAACCCTCGTCGATGCGCAGCACGCGCTGTTCGACATCGGCGCCGAGCTCGCCATGCCGGCCGCGGCCATCATCGACGACGCGCGGGTCGAGGCCCTCGAAACCGCGCTCGACGCCCTCAACGCCGATCTGCCGCCGCTCCGGGAGTTCATCCTTCCGGGCGGCGGCGTCGGGGCTGGCGCGGCGCACGTCGCGCGCGCCGTGTGCCGGCGCGCCGAGCGGGGGATGGTCGCGCTGGCGCGAGAGGAGTCCGTGAACGAGGCGAGCCGCCGGTACGTCAACCGCCTTTCGGACTACCTGTTCGTCGTGGCGCGCGTCCTTGCCCGCGCCGGATCGGGGGAGGTCTACTGGAGGCACGAGCGCCGGCGCGGACCACCGGCATAGTCCGGCGCCGGCACGCTGCGCCGGCGCGGAACCCGCGCACGATCCCAGCCCTCGACGGCCCAAGAGACGACCTCCGCGGCGGGTGCCCGCGCAAGCTCGCGCGGCGGACGCTGGCCCAGGAACTCGAGCGCGTCCACGAGCACCGAGCCGGGCGGGTCGGCCGCGATCGGGCGCGCCAGACGCCGCTTGCCGAGCTTGTGCCCGCAGGTGTCGACCGCGACGGGGAGGTGCGCGTACTCGGGGGTGGGGACTCCAAGGGCGCGCTGGATCAGGATCTGGCGCGGAGTGGAGTCGAGCAGGTCGCAGCCTCGTACCACGTCGCTGATCCGCTGCGCCGCGTCGTCGACGACCACCGCGAGCTGGTAGGCGACGATGCCGTCCGCACGCAGCACCACGAAGTCGCCGACCTCCCGCTCCAGGCACTGGACGGCGGGTCCCTGGATCGCGTCGCGGAACTCGATGCTTGCGGCAGGGACCCGCAGCCGGACCGAGCGCGCCGGGCGTCCCGCGGAAAGCCCGTCGCGGCAGGTGCCCGGGTAGACGCCGTCCACCAGGTCCCGGCGCGAACAGCCGCACGCGAACGTCCAGCCCCGGTTCGCGAGCCGTTCGAGCGCTTCCGCGTACGCATCGGCGCGCCTGCTCTGGTACATGACTTCGCCGTCCCGGTGCAGCGCGAACCGATCGAGATCACGCAGGATGGAATCGGCGGCGCCGGCGGCGTTGCGCGGGGCGTCCAGATCCTCGATGCGCACGAGCCAGCGTCCGCCCCGCCGGCGGGCGTCGAGCAGGCTGCCGAGCGCCGCGACGAGCGAGCCGAAGTGCAACGGACCGGTCGGGGAGGGTGCGAATCGACCGCACACCGCGGTTCGGCCGGCGGGCGTTTCAGAGGTCACCGGATGCCGCCCCTGCGGAGCGCGCAAGGCGCGGGTTCAACCCATCTGCTTTTCGCGGATTTCGTCGAGGACCTTGCAGTCGTAGCACAGGGTTGCGGTCGGACGCGCTTCGAGACGCCGGATTCCGATCTCGATCCCGCACGCCTCGCAGAAGCCGTAGTCGCCGCCGTCCAGCGACACGATGGCCTCGTCGATCTTCCTGATGAGCTTGCGCTCCCGGTCCCGGGTCCTCAGCTCCAGCGTGAACTCCGATTCCTGCGTCGCGCGGTCGTTGGGGTCGGGGAAATTCGCCGCCTCGTCCTGCATGTGGTGCAGGGTGCGATCGACTTCCTCCATCAGCTTGTGCTTCCAGTCGAGCAGAATCGCCCGGAAGTGGGCAATCTGCGCGTCGTTCATGTACTCCTCGCCCCGCTTCGGCTTGTAGGGCTTGAAGTCGAGCACGCCCGACGCGTTCAAATCGGCTGCCATCTCATCCGCTCCTGACAAACCCGCATCCGGTCAGGTTCCGATCGGCCCCGGACACCGGTTCCATCCGCCGGAAACCGCGTCGAGCGCGCCGCGGTCCGGCGTCCGGGCAGGGGCGCGTGTATACCCAAATTTTCAACGACGCGCAATTCGATCCCGAGGGTTTCCTTCGCTCCCGGCCGCGGCCGGCGGCGCGGGCGCATCGCCTTCGAGCTGCTCCACCCACATGGCGGTCGCGCCGGCGACGGCGCAGGGGATCACGAGGAAGTTGAGCACCGGGACCGCGAGCGCGGCCATCGCCGCGCCGCCGAAGCCGAGGCTCAGCAGGCGCCGGTCGCGCAGGCGCGCCCGCAGCTCGTCGAAACCGATGCCGTGGTTCGCCATCGGGTAGTCGACATAGGTGACGGCGAGCATCCACGCGCCGAGCGCCATCCACACGATCGGCGCCACCACGTTGATTCCGGGAATGAGGAACAGCACGAGGGGCGGCAACGATCGGATCGCCACGTACGCGAGCTTGCGTACTTCCGAGACGAAGGCCGCGCCGAGTTCCGCGAGCAGGGCCCGCCAGCCGCCGGCGCTCGGCGGCGAGTGGCCGGTCAGATGGCGCTCGACCGCGGCGGCGAGCAGGCCGTTGAACGGCGCCGCAATCAGGTTCGCGACGAGGTTGAACGTGTAGAAGCCGGCCATGAGCGCGGCGAGGACGAAGGCCGGAACCAGGATCCAGGCGAGGAAGTCGAGCCACCCGGGGAGCATGTCCCGCGCGAATTCGTTCAGCCACGCCGCGCCGAAGTAGAGGAGCGCGGTGAATGCCACGACGTTGATCAGCAGGGGGGCGACGACGTAGGCCCGGATCCCCGGACGCGTCACGAGGGCGAAGCCGCGCAGGAAGTACCCCGCACCGCTCACCGGGTTGTTCCTCCGGCGCCGCGGCGGTGGCGAACCCGCGGTGGAGGGCCTGGACGGCGTCTGCGTGCATCCGGTCATGGGCGGACCGCAACCGTGTCAGGGAAAACAGGCGCATGATACCGTTCTCGGCCATGACCGGTCCGCGGCCATCCGCGACAGCCGTCGCCGTCCGGTACCCTGACCCCGAGGAGGATTTCGATGCCCCGATCCACCGCGCAGCGAAGCGATACGGCCCGGCCGCACCGGGCCACCTATCAGGACGTGCTCGACGCGCCGGCGCATCGGGTCGCCGAGATCATCGACGGAACGCTCCATACCCACCCGCGGCCGGCGCCGGCGCACGCGCTCGCGAGCTCGGCGCTCGGCAACGATCTCGGCAACCCCTTCCAGTTCGGCCGAGGCGGCCCGGGAGGATGGTGGCTCCTCGACGAGCCGGAGCTCCATCTCGACGAAGACATCCTGGTGCCGGACCTCGCGGGCTGGCGCCGGGAGCGGATGCCGGAGCTACCCGACACCGCGTACTTCACCCTCGCACCCGATTGGGTGTGCGAGGTGCTCTCAAGCTCGACCCGCAAGGTCGACCTGCACGAGAAGCGTCCCGTCTACGCCCGCGAAGGTGTGGCTCACCTGTGGCTCGTCGACCCGACGGACCGCACCCTCGAGGCGTTCGAGCTCCAGGACGGGCAATGGCTGCTGATTGCGAGCGCGCAGGACGACGAGCCGGTGAGCATCCGTCCGTTCGATGCGATCACGTTCGGCTTGGGCGATCTCTGGCCCTGAGCACGTGCGTACAGGGGCTTGCTTGACCGTTTGTCCGCACGAATCGCAAAGCTCGGGAGTCCGCGCCGCGGGAATGGCTGGTCGCCAGGGAGTTCCTTCGTCCGCTCGCTCATCGCCGCCATTTTGACGAGGCGGTTGTGGCCCCGCACCGTGACGCGGCACGGCAAGTTCGTGACATGGTCCGGAACGCAATCCCGAGTGGCCAGCCGTGAATGACGGATTCGTCTCCTTCGACGCCATGCGGCAGCGGATCGATGACGTTCTCGATGCCGAGCCGATGCCGGGGAATGCCCTGTCCGACCTTCTGGTGCGAGCCCTGCGCGGCAAGCTGCGCATATCGGTGTCGGGGGACGGCATCGCCCGACGCGAGCCAAGGAACGGTTCCACCGTTCCGATACTCCGGTATGGCGCGACTTGGGGCTGCGCCTGCGAATACCTGACAGTATCTCCGCAACGCAACACCCTCCCGATGCGCCGGCACCTCCCCCGGCCAATCGACGCAGGAGTCCCTCATGGCGGGATATGGGCGGAGTCTGTCCATCAGGACTCGGCCGCTTGCGTCAGCCGTTCAGGGCTCCAAACCTCCTCGGCAAGGCGTCGATAGAGATCCTGTCGTGCGTCCAGATCGGCCTTGCGAAACTCCGCATGCGCCGTGAACGGCAGTCCGCTTGAGCGCACGAATCGGGCGAAACCGGGGTCTCGTTCGTATGCCTTCTCGTGAAGGCTTTGAGCCAGCAGATTGTGCTTGAGGTAGTGCGGCCGCTTCTCTGCGTACGGCAGATCGGCGTAGCTCGCGTTGAACTTCTTCGGGAGCAGCAGGAGGCCGCCGATCCGGTTGCGGTACTCCGCAAAATCCGTCGAATGCTCGAACTCGTCTTTGTGGCGTTCCGGATGATCAGCCCAGATGTGTTCGATCTCGTACCTGCCTTGACCGTGCCGTTGGTACTCCTGATACCGCGAGGTGCGTCCGGCCCGCGTCTCAACGAAGTCGGTCATCCGGGCAAGGAGGCGGTGGATCTGCCGACCGTTCTGCCCGTGCAGCCCGAATCGATCGTTTTTGGCGAACGTCTCCGTCTCCCCCAGACGCTCTTGCAGAATAGTCGCCAGAGTCGTCGCGTCCTTGCCTCGTATGTCGCACATGACCCTGCGGAACATGTTGTACTGCATGGTCGAGTAGGCGATCGAGCGCCCGGCCCAGATTCGCCGACTGATAAGTATGTCGAGAAACGCCGACGCGACGCGCAGTTTTCGCAGAAGATCCTCCTCGCGATCCTCGCGCTTCAAGGGCGCCAGCAGGACCGGATACTGCAGTGTGAAATTGTGCTCCGCGCAGTAATGGACCGACTCCAGGCCCGCCTCCAAGTCCTCCGCGGCACGGCGCAGGTCGGCGTACCAGCGACCGTAGAAGTCAAAGTCCTCTTCGATGAAGCGGGCGAATTGCGTGCTCGATGACAGGCCGAGATCCTCCTCCCGCTCCCGGACCCAACGGTGAAACTCCGTACCGATCCGGTCGAAGTCGAGTGGTACCGCACCTCGTTTCCGCTCCCGGATGCTTGTCGCGTGCTGGCTTCGAAGCCAGGCCTTGATCGCGTCCGCATCCTCCTCCTTGCCGATGTCCTGCAAACGGGTGATCTGCGTCCGCCACGACTGATTGGCCGCCTCGCGACGTTTCGGATCGTGGATGTTCGCGAGCAGATAGCCCTTCAGCATGTCCGTGGGCGTGAGCGAGAGGCCGCGGTCGTTCATGGTCTCGAAGATGGTGTACGCGTCCTCGTCGGAGTACGCTGTGATTTCGACCAAATAGACGTTCTCGATCAGCCAGTCCGCGAAGTAGGGCAACGCCGAATCGGCAAGATCAGCCGGGAACAGCTCGGTCACATCCCGGAAGCGCCGCAGAATGTTCGCCACCGACTCGGGTTGGTCATCCTCATCGAACGGACTTCCAGTGAACAGCGCCTCCATACAGGCCGCACGGTCGTCGACATCGAGGTTGAACGAACGCCGCCCATACTTCATCGAGAAGATCAGATCGGCAATCTGCGCCTTCTGTTCGTCGTCCTCGAGCTGGACGTAGATGTGGATCAGAAGCAGCGTCAGCGTCGTCAGCCGCTGCTGACCGTCGATGATGAACTTGCGCCCGTTCCGGTCGCTGATGATGATGGAGCCCAGAAAGTAGTGGCCGTAGCGCTCGACCTCGCTTCGCGGATGGCCGGACTTGTAGTCGTCCCCGAACTTCTCCGCCAGATCCTCGATGAGTTCCCTGACCTGCTTCGTCTCCCAGCGGTATTCGCGCTGGTAGTAGTCGATCGCGAACTTTGCCCCGGCGAGCAGCGAGCGCAGGTTCTTCGCGTTGCCCCGGATTTCTTCCATGGCCTGTATGTCCTGACGATCTCCCCGAGAAGACCCTACCACGGCCGCCGTTCTCGCATGGCATCTGGCACACAACGGCGAGCGAGTCCTTGTCGTCGATCTCGATCTCGGGTCGTCCGGGCTGTCGTCGGCGATGCTCGCACCCGGACGCCGGCCGGAGTTCGGCGTTACCGACTGGTTCGTGGAAGACCTCGTCGAGCAGGGCAACCGTGTGATCGGAAGCATGACCGCTGCACCGGCATGGGCGGACGATTTCGACGGAGACGTGCGCGTCGTGCCTGTGCGGGGGTGCAATCCCGGCGAGCATCTTGCCAAGCCGGGGCGCGTCTGCATGGACAGGCATGACGACCCCCTGGACGGCACGGCCGAAACGGCTTTTGCGCAACTTGGGGACAGGCTTTCGATTGGCGTTCGCCCGGATCTCGAATCGTCATGCATCTTCTTCGGCATGTGCGACGGCCACGTCAACATCCCGGACGTCTTCCGGATGGGATACGGTCTCGGCCGCAGAGGCGGGGTTCGTCCGGTTCGACGAACCGAGGTGGCCCCGGAAAATCGGGCAGGTGGTCAAGGCGTATTCCGTCGTATGACGAGCGATGCTGCCCGCGCCTGCACCGGTATGGCGGACGAGAGTCGCGCCGCCGGACCGCACGCGGGCGCGCTGCACGCATGATCCGGCCTCGCGCCAGCGCTGCGTAGCGTCGGATGCATTCCGGACACCGGGGGTGCGGATGTCCTCGGCGAGGTTCCTGCCCGCACGGATGCGTGCGGGCATGTCGCGAGTCTCGCCGGACGAAAGAAACGGGAAGGTCGTTCCGGCAGGGGATGAGGTACCATTCGCCCATGCGCGCGAGCGTCGGTTCCAGGCACCTCGGCTGATGCGGCTACGCAAGATTCGGCTCGCGGGCTTCAAGTCCTTCGTCGATCCCACCACCCTCGAGTTTCCCGGCCACATCGTCGGCGTCGTCGGGCCGAACGGCTGCGGCAAGTCCAACGTCATCGACGCGGTCCGGTGGGTCATGGGCGAGGTCTCGGCGCGCAGCCTGCGCGGCGACACCATGGCGGATGTCGTCTTCAACGGTTCGAGGTCGCGCAAGCCGGTGAGCCGCACGAGCGTCGAGCTCGTCTTCGACAACCTGGACGGCCGGGTCGGCGGCCGCTTCGCGGCGTACAACGAGATCGCGGTGCGCCGCCAGCTCGTGCGCGACGGAGCGTCGTCGTACTGGCTGAACGGGACGCGCTGCCGGCGCCGCGACGTCATGGACGTGTTCCACGGGACCGGACTGGGACCCCGCAGCTACGCGATCATCGAGCAGGGGACGATTTCGCGCATCATCGAGGCGAAACCCGACGATCTGCGGGACTTCCTCGAGGAGGCGGCGGGGATCTCCAGGTACAAGGAGCGCCGGCGCGAAACGGAAAACCGGATGCGCCACACGCTCGAGAACCTCGACCGGCTGGGCGATCTGCGCGACGAACTCGCCAAGCGGCTGGCCCACCTCAAGCGCCAGGCCACCCTCGCCGAGAAGTTCCGGGAGCTCGAAGCGGCCCAGCGCGAGCTGGAAGCGGAGCACCTTGCGCTCCAGTGGCGCACCTACGACGAGCAGGCAGGCCGCCACGCCCGGGAAGTCGCGGACCAGCAGGGCCGGCTGGACGCGGCCTTGGCCGGCCAGCGCCGAGTCGAAGCGGAGCTCGAGAAGGCGCGGTCCGCCCACACCGACGCGACGGAGACCTACAACCGCCGCTATCGCAGCGTCATCGACGCGGGCGCGGAGGTGGCGCGCACGGAGGAGACCATCCGGTCGATCCGCCGCCGCCGCGAAGAGATCGACACCGACCTGCGCGAGGAGGCCGAGCGCCTGGAAGCGGCCGCCCGCCAGGCCGAGGACGAACGCAGGCAGCGCGAGGAGCTGGCGGCGCGACTGGCGCGCGAGGAGCCGTCGCTCGCCGAGCTGCAGGCGCAGGCGTCGAGCGCGCATCGGGAACTGAGCCGCGTCGAGGACGACGTCCACGCCTTGCAGACGCAGTACGAAGCGTTGAACGAGCGCGAGCGCGAGCCCGCCCGGACGGTGCATGCGGAGCGGACCCGCATCCAGCACCTGGAATCGAGCATCGGCGAGCTTCAGGCGCGGGCGCGGGCGCTCGAAGCGGAGCGCGCCGCGATCGACCCGGACGGACTGGCGCGGGAGGTCGAACCGGCCGGCCGCCGGCTCGCGGAGATGGAACGCGAGCTGGAGGCGGCCGATGCGGAGCAGACGCGCGCGCGCGATGCGGTGCGGCAATCGCGCGACGCCCTCCATGGCGCGGAGAAGGCGCTCCATGATGCGCGCGAATCCCTTGGCCGGCATCGCGCCCGGGTCGCCTCGCTCGAAGCGTTGCAGCAGGAAGCGCTCGGCACCGGGACGGGCGGAATCGCCGACTGGCTCCAGGACCGGGGGCTTGCGGACGCGCCCCGGCTCGCGCAGGAGATGCGAGTCGACCCGGGTTGGGAGCACGCGGTGGAGACCGTGCTCGGGGTGCGCCTCCAGGCGGTGCGGACCGACGCCTTCGAGACGATCGCGGCCGACGCGGCCGACACGCTCGAACAGGGATCGCTGACCGTCGTCGCCGAGCACGGCGCGGACCCGGCCGGTGCGCTCCCCGCGCACGGCTTCGATCCGCTGCGCTCGAAAGTGCGGACCCGCTGGCCGATTGCGGGGCTGCTCGACGGCGTGTTCTGTGCTCCGGACCTGGAGGCCGGACTCGGGGCCCGCGCCCGGCTCGCGGCGGGTGAAAGCGTCATCACCGCGCACGGGGTGTGGATCGGACCGGCCTGGATGCAGGTCCGGCGCGGTGGCGCCGTGGAACACAGCGTGTTCGAACGCGAACGGGCGCTCGAGGCGCTGGCCCTGGAGATCGAACGCGCGAGCGAGGAGGAAGGGAAGCGCCTGCGCGCGGTAGGCGCGCTCACCGAGGAGCTTCGCGGCGCCGAGGACGCCCATGCCGCCGCCCAGCGCAGTCTCAACGAAGGCCATCGGCGCTGCGCCGAGACACGTTCGGAGCTGGCGGCCCATACCGCCGCCGCGGCGGCGGCGTCGAGCCGCGCGTCGGAGCTGGCCGCCGAGCTGGCGGACACGACCGCCTCGATCGAAGCCGAACGCGAAAGGCATGCGGCGGCGCACGAGTCGATGGCGCGTTCGTCGGACGAGCTGTCCCGTCTGACCGCCGAACTGGCGCAGTGCGAGGAACGGCGGCGCGAGCGGCGCGAGCAGCTCTCCCTGGCCCGCGAGCGATGGCAGGGCATCCGCGACGAGGCGCATGCCCTGGAGCTGAGCGTGGAAGGCGCACGTTCGCGCCTCGGCGCGTCGGAAGAGGCGAGCGAACGGGACCGGCGCCGGCTCGAAGAGCTCGAGGCGCGCTTGCAGGCGCTGCGCGACGCCCTGGAGGCGACCCGGGAGCCGCTCGAGAGGACGACCGAGGCCCTCGACGAGAAGCTCGCCCGGCGGGCATCGCTCGAAGCGGTGATGCGCGAGGCGCGGGCCGAGGTCGAGAGGGTCGAGGGCGTGGTGCGCGGCACCGACGAGGAACGGCAGCGGCAGGTGGCGAACGTGCAGCGGGAGCGCGAGACGCTGGAGCGGCTGCGGGTGGGAAGCCAGGAGACGCTGGTGCTGCGCAAGACGATCGAGGAACGTCTCGACGCCTCGGGACAGGCTCTCGACACCTTGCTTGCGCGGGTGGGGGACGACGCCGAGACCGAGGCCTGGGCCGGGAAGCTGGAGGCGATGGAACGCCGGATTGCGCGGCTCGGCCCCATCAATCTCGCCGCGATCGAGGAACACGGGCAGCAGGCGGAGCGCAAGCAGTACCTCGATGCCCAGCATGCCGACCTGGAGGAAGCGCTCGCGACCCTCGACACCGCGATACAGAAGATCGATCGCGAGACCCGGACACGCTTCCGCGAGACGTTCGAGCGGGTCAACGACGGACTCGGGACGCTGTTCCCGCGCCTGTTCGGGGGCGGCAGCGCATCGCTGAAACTCACCGGCGAAGACGTGCTCGGGGCCGGCGTGACGGTGATGGCCCAGCCGCCCGGCAAGCGCAACTCGAGCATCAGCCAGCTTTCCGGCGGCGAGAAGGCGCTCACCGCAATCGCGCTCGTATTCGCCATCTTCGATCTGAACCCCGCCCCGTTCTGCCTTCTCGACGAGGTCGACGCGCCACTCGACGACGTGAACGTCGGGCGCTTCCGGGAACTGGTCGAGGAAATGGCGAAGCGCGTCCAGCTCGTGCTCGTGACGCACAACAAGATAACGATGGAGATCGCCGAGCAGCTCGTGGGCATCACCATGAACGAACCGGGCGTCTCCCGCTTGGTCGCGGTGGACGTGGAACAGGCGCTGGAGATGGTGCAGGCGTGACTGGTCGCGTCTCGTTCCGGACCCCGGACGACGCGAGGCCCGCTCGCGTGGCCCGGGCGCGGTCCGGGTCGTCCACGCCGCCGCGGGGCGGCCGCGGGAGCGGGACCGCCATGGCGTCCCGGTCTCCGGGCGGCGGCGCGCGGAGCCGCTTCGGCGCGACGCGCCGCGACGTGTACGGGTGGTGACGATTGGACGACCTGCGCATCGCATTGCTGATCGCCGGAGTCGCCGTCGTGGCGGCGGTCTGGGTGATCGCCCGTCTGTCGCGTCACCGCGCCGAGGGGAGGAGGGGAGAGCCGGACTCCGTCACGGAGGAGACCACGACGCGGCGCTACGTGCGCGCCCCGGACCGCGAGGCGCGCGGAGAGCCGGACTCCGTCACGCAGGAGTCCCGCCACGAATCCACCCGTGACCCGGACGGGAGCGCTTCGCTCGATCTTCGTCCGGCGCCGGACGAGGCCGGCGCCGAGGCCGGCGCCGATACCGGGGTCGAACGCCTGGAAGGGATATTCGCACCGAGGCGCGAGGCTTCGGACGCGGAACTCTCGGTCGACGTCGACATCCTTGCCGGTCTGCGGGCCACCTGGGAGAGCACCATGGACGGCACCCGGGAAGCGTCGATCGATCCCGGCCCGTCGCTCGACGACGGTGCGGCGGAGTGGAGCGCCGCGCCCGCCGATGCCGCACCCGCCAATGTCGCGTCCGCCGAAGCCTTGCTCGACGATGCCGTACCCGACGATGGCGCGCCCACCGATGCCGCGTCCACCAGTGCCGCACCCGCCGATATCGCGTCCACCGATGTCGCACCCGCCGATGCCACACCTGCCGATGCCGTGCCTGCCGAAGCCTTGCTCGACGATGCCGCACCCGCCGATGCCGCGCCCACCGATGCCGCACCCGCCGATGCCGCGTCCGCCGATACCGCACCGCCGATTTCGATCGACATGTCGCGCCCGCTCGTCTACCTCACCCTGGTCGCGAAGCGCGAGCGGGTGTCCGGACAAGTGGTGCTGGACTCGCTCGCCGCGGAAGGTTTCCGCCCGGGCCTGATGCAGCTCTACTACTGGCGCTCCGACGCGGAGCCGTCCGTGGTGTTCGGCGTGGCCAACATGGTCGAGCCCGGGGTGCTGGACCCGGACGAGCTGCCCGCCATGGAGACCCCGGGCCTCGTGACCTTCATGAGCGTTCCGCAGGACACGGCGTCCGCCTTCAGGATCCTGGACGCCATGGTCGAGGTCAGCCGCCGTCTCGCGCGCCGGATCGACGCGGCCCTGTGCGACGAGACCCGCAGCACGCTGACCGCGCAGGCCACGAACCATCTGCGCGAGACGGTCGCGGACATCCTGCGCCGGGGCCGGCTCTGATGGGCGGGACGGTTGCGGAGCCGGGAGAAGCCACGGCGCGCGGCGACCGAGAGTGATGCCGTCCCGACCGATCGTCCCGTCCGGCGCCAGGGCGCGCCACGAGGAGCTCGCCGAGCGGATCCGCCACCACGATCACCGCTACTACGTGCTCGACGACCCGGTCATCGAAGACTCGGAATACGACCGCCTGCTCCGTGAGCTGAAGACCCTAGAAGAAGCCCATCCGGCGCTCGCCACTCCCGACTCTCCCACCCGGCGGGTCGGGGGCGGGGTCGCCGACGCCTTTGCCGAGGTCGAGCACGTCGTCCCGCTCCTGTCCCTCGACAGCATCCACGAGGAGTCCGAGCTGCGGGAGTTCTGCCGGCGCATGGAGCGCGAGCTGGGCACGACTTCGGTCGAGTACTCGCTGGAGCCCAAGTACGACGGACTCTCCGTGGAGCTCGTCTACGAATCGGGGGTGTTCGTCCGGGGGTCGACGCGGGGCAACGGCCGCATCGGGGAGGACATCACCGCGAACCTCCGGACCATCGGGTCGCTGCCCCTGCGGCTCGCCGGGGAGGACGTGCCCGAACGGCTCGCGGTGCGGGGCGAGGCGGTCTTCCCCGTCGCCGACTTCGAGCGCATGAACCGCGCGCTCGCCGTGGAAGGGAAGGAGCCGTTCAAGAACCCGAGGAACGCCGCGGCCGGCGCGTTGAGGCAGCTCGACTCCCGGATGGCCCGGGCGCGACCGCTCGCCCTCTACGGGTATGACGTCCTCCTCTGGGAACCGGACCGGGCAAGCGCTCCGGAAACCCAGACGGAGGTACTCGCCGCCCTTGCCGCCCTGGGGTTCCGCGTGGCGCCCGAGACGCGGCTCGACCCGGGCCGCGCGCCGGAGGCCGCGCATTCTTCGCGCGGCGTCTCGGTGGAAGACATCCTCGCCTACCACCGCCGGCTCGAACATGCGCGCGATCGGCTGGCCGTGGAGCTCGACGGGGCGGTCGTGAAGGTCAACCGGCTCTCCGACCGGCGCGAGCTCGGCGAGCGTTCGAGGAGCCCGCGATGGGCGGTGGCCTTCAAGTTCGCTCCGCGGCAGGAGGAAACGGAGCTGAGCGACGTCGTGGTCCAGGTCGGCCGCACCGGCAAGCTGACCCCGGTGGCCCTCCTGCGCCCGGTGCTGGTGTCCGGGGTGACGGTGAGCCGCGCCACCCTGCACAACGAGGGATTCGTGCGGGAGCTGGACGTGCGGCGCGGGGACCGGGTCCGGGTCCAGAGGGCGGGGGACGTGATTCCCCAGGTCGTCGAGGTGCTCGCGCGGAGCCGGCGTCCCGATGCCGCTCCCTGGTCCATGCCCGATCGGTGCCCGTCCTGCGGCGCCGCGGTGCGCATGCAGGGCGCGTACCACCTGTGCGCCGGCGGCTGGGAATGCCCCGCTCAACGTCACGCGCGCATCGCCCACTTCGCGAGCAAGGGGGCGATGGACATCGACACCCTCGGAGAGAAGCTCGTCGTCGTGCTGATCGAAAACGGGCTCGTCGAGACGCCCGCCGACCTCTATTCGCTGGCGCGGGAGGCGCTCCTCGGACTCCCGAAGGTCCAGGTGGAACGGGTCGCGTTCAGTGAGCAGGGCGCCCGCGAGCTCGTGGCGCGGCTCGCCGCGGTGCGCGACGTACCCCTCGCGCCGCTCCTCCGGGCCCTGGACCTCCCCCACGTGGGTCCCACGACCGCGGAGGCGATCGCGGCGGAGTTCTCCTCGCCGGCGGAGGTTCTCGACGATGAAGAGCGCCTCTCCGGAGTGCCGGGGGTCGGTGCGCGCCGCGCCCGGGAGGTCCGCGCCGCGCTCGGGAAGCCCGCCAATCGCGCACTCCTGCGCGATCTGGCCCGGCTGGGCGTATGGCCCTGCGAACCGGGCCGGGTTTCCGCCGAAGGGGCCGGGGATTTCGACGAAGAGGCTGGGGATTCCGCCGAAGAGGCCGGAAATTCCGACGAGCGGGACGGAGGGACGCTCGAACGCGACGTGCTGCGTCTGGCCGGCGCATTCGACGTCAAGGGCCTGGGCGAGGAGGCGGTCCGCGCCCTCGTGCACGGCGAGCTCGTGACCCGGCCCGCGGACGTGTTCCGCCTCGACGCGGAGAAGCTGGTGGAGCTGCCTCCCCGGGTGTCCATGCGAAGGCCGTTCGGAGAGAAGTCCGCCGCGAACCTGCTCGGCCGGATCGAGGCGAGCAAGAGCGCGATGCTGGACCGCTTCCTGTTCGCCCTGGGCATCCCGAACGTCGGCACGCACGTCGCCCGGGTGCTCGCCGCGCGGTTCGGGTCCGTCCGTGCAGTCGGGACCGCAACCCGGGAGGAGCTGCTCGAAGTGCACGAGATCGGTGAGGAGGTTGCGGATTCCGTGGTGTCGTTCTTCGGGAACGAGGCGAATCGCCGGCTCCTGTCCGGGCTCGAGGAACGGGGGGTCGCGCCGCGCTGGGAAGACACCGGGTCGTCCACCCTCACGGGGATGCGGATCGTGCTGACCGGAACGCTTCCCGGCATGAGCCGGGAGGAGGCGACGGCGCTCGTCGAGCGCCACGGAGGCCGCGTGGTGTCCGGCGTCAGCCGGAAAACGTCCCTGGTGGTGGCCGGCGAGAACCCCGGCTCGAAGCGCGCGAAGGCCGAGGAGCTGGGCGTGTCCATCGGCGACGAGGCCCTGCTCCGGGGTCTCGCCGACGGAACGCGGACACTTCCCGGCGACGGGTGCTGATCGGCCGGCGCCCGCAATCGGCAACCGAACGCGCTCCGACTCCGATGTACGACAGACATTCCTGGCGCGAATCGTTCGCCGCGCTGGCGCATCCGCGCGCGGTGACGATGCTGTTCCTGGGGTTCTCCGCCGGGCTGCCGCTGCTGCTCGTCTTCGGAACCCTGTCGGTGTGGCTGCGCGAGGCGGGCGTCGAGCGGGCCACGGTCACGTTCTTCAGTTGGGCCGCGATCGGCTTCTCCTTCAAGTTCGTATGGGCTCCCCTGGTCGATCGGCTCCCGATCCCCTGGCTGACGGCCGCGCTCGGCCGGCGCCGCGCCTGGCTGCTCAGCGCCCAGCTCGCGGTGGTGGCGGCCCTGCTGTGGACCTCCTCATTCGACCCGCAGGTGTCGCTCACCATGACCGCGGCCGGCGCGCTGGCGATCGGCTTCACCGCGGCCACCCAGGACATCGTCATCGACGCATACCGCATCGAGTCCGCCGAGCCCGAGCTGCAGTCGCTGCTGGCGGCCATGTACATCGCGGGATACCGGGTCGCGATGATCGTCGCGGGCGCGGGGTCGCTGTGGCTCGCCGACCTGTGGGGGGACGGCGGCTACCGGTTCGAGGTGTGGTCGCAGGTGTACCGGGTGATGGCGCTGGCGATGCTGGTCGGCATCGCCACGACCCTGGTCATCTCCGAGCCGAAGACGCGCGACGCCGCGGCGGGCGTCTTTCGAGGCACGGCCGACTACGTCCGGTTCCTCGTGGCGTTCGCGCTGGCCGCGCTGGCCTTCGTCCTCGTCTTCCTCGGCTCGGGCGGGCCGGCCGGCGCGGTCCGGGAGGCGCTGTCCGCGCTGGTGGCGTCCGGCCTTGCCGGCTTCGTTGCCGAGAGCGTGCGGTTCGCCGCCGCCGTGGCGGCCGCCGCCGTGGTCGCCTGGGGCTCGATGGCGGCCGGACTGGTGTCCAGGCCGCACGTCCGGGCCACCTACGTCGACCCCGTCGCCGACTTCGTCGCCCGCTACGGCAGTGCCGCGATCCTGCTCGTCGTGCTGATCGGGACCTACCGGATCGCCGACGTCGTGATGGGGGCGATCGCCAACGTGTTCTACCTCGATCAGGGGTACGACAAGTCCCAGATCGCCACCTACTCGAAGTTCTGGGGCTTGTGGGCGACCATCGTCGGCGGGTTCGCGGGCGGGGTGCTCGCGGTGCGCCATGGCGTCCTTCCGGCGCTGTTCGTCGGGGCGGCGCTGTCCGCCGCCAGCAACCTGCTGTTCGCATACCTGGCGGTCCAGGCGCCGGTGGGGTGGCTCCTGGGCGCGGTGGTGGTGGCGGACAACCTCAGCGCCGGGCTCGCGGGCGCGGCCTTCGTCGCCTTCCTCTCCAGTCTCACCAACGTCTCGTTCACGGCCATGCAGTACGCGCTGTTCACCTCCGTCATGCTGCTGTTCCCGAAGGTGCTCGCCGGCTACTCGGGCACCATGGTGGACAGCATCGGGTATCCGGTCTTCTTCATCGGCACCGCGATCCTCGGGGTTCCGGTCCTGGTGCTGGTATGGCTCGCGGCGCGATTGCTGCCGGCCCCGGCCGCGCCGTCCGAAGACGAGTCCGCCGCGTAGCGCTTGCCTCCACGGGCCGCGGCAAGTGGGGGTGTCGCAATACCCATATAAAACTGCGCGATGCGCAGACTTATGGATTAAGCACCGGGTGAGCGGACGGCAGTGAGCGACGGAGTGACGTCAAGAACGGACGCCGAGAAGATGGAGCTTCGGCCCGTGAACACGAACGCCGAGCACAGATCGATCGAGATCCGACCGACGACGGAGGGTATGGAGATCGTCGGCGTCGTAGTAGGGGCGATCGTGGGGACGCGGCGCGCCAACGATTGAACCCGGGCCGGACACGATCATGGACCGAACAGCGAGCCTTGCCGACCTAGATGAATAGTGGCGCGTTCGTCGAGCCTTCTGTTGCTCCCTTGACCAATCAGCTTCCCTGTCTCGTCACGCCATTCGAATTCCTTCGTTTCCAAGCGGGCTCTGAGTTCGCCGATCGCTCGAAGCCTGTCCTCTCTGGTCAGTGCCGTTCGGTTCTCGGTCTCCTGCAAGATGTCCTCGACCCTGACTCCTCCGACTCTCGACAGGCTCTCGCGACTTAATCGGTGTCGGAGAATCGCCTCCGCATACTGGTCTCGCAGATGGGCCCGCTCAGCCTCGGCCAGTTCGAAGCGGAACAGCTCACTGCCTTCGGGATCGGTTCGCCGTAAACCCTGGAATCCCAAGTAATCCGCCGGCGCTCCTCCGATGTGCAGGGACGCCCTTTCGACTTTCCACTGGATGTCGAGCATCGCGTCGCGCGCGAATCCCGCTCGCTTGGTTCGAACGAGGTGCATGATCCACATGTAGTTTCCGCCATGCGGACGCAAAGTGAAGCAGCTGTATCCGGTTGCACCGGTCTCACGAACGAGTTCCGCCATGACCTCGCGCAGTTTCACCGCTTCGGTCGCCTCGTTGGTTTCCCCGCGCCGCATCATGTCGATCACATCCCTTCTCAGGAGCCATCCTCCGATTTTCGCGTCGAGCGCGTGTCGCGTGCTCAGTCCGTAGAACGGACTCAGCATCCGCGAGGCCGCCAAAGTCAGGATGACTTCTGAACCGCGAAGTTCGTTGAAAATTTTCCGTATGTGCTCAGGTCGCACATGGCTGTATCCGGTTTGGTCGAGAACGAAAATGCACTTGCCCGCCCTTGGCTGTTGCGCCTTTACGGCACCGATCATCGCGTCGAGCTGCGCATCGAACCTTCCCTCGGTAACCCGAATGTGCGTCCCGTCAACAGCGTACCCCTTGTCCCGGAGCACCTGATTCAGGTGCGCCACGGCGGCAGGATCGGCATCGTTGAAGTGCGTCGCGATGTCAAGTTCCAGCGGATCCATCTGTGACCTTGGTCGTGGAATGAGTGCAACGCCCCGCTTCGCTTCCTCGACAGCCGCAAGGATGCGCAACGGCGTACCCTCGATGCGCCGGTGCGTGTCCTCGTCACGAAAGAGCCCCCCTCCGGCGAACGCGTCGATGATCGTGAGCTTGAATGCCTCGGCCGGCTTCGCCGCTGCCGCTCCCGCGGTGATCTCGATGTACCGCTTCACGTAGCAGGCGAGGAGCTCCTGCTTGGTCTCGGTGTGCGGGTACGCGACCGGCAACGGGTCTGGGCCTGGGCTACCCCAATCGAAGGTCGAAGGAGCCATTGGCTGCACCCGGCTTGCTGTCGTGTGTGCGTCCGTCGAGCATGCGCCCATTCGCCTTCGGCGTCCTGCCTCCCCACTGCTTGAAAAAGAATGGGACTTCGTGGCGAATGCACTCGTCGCGGATCTCCCTGACCCACTGCTTCTGCATGGGTCGTGCCCCGGGGCCGCTCTCGCCCCCCACGATCACCCAGTCGATGGCCGTCAGGTCGAGTTCCGGGAGTGGCTCAAGCAGCGGCTCGAGCGAGAGGAAGCGCACGGCCGAAGGGGTTGCCTGCAGATGTCCGATCCGGACCCTTCTCGGGTTGTCCTCCACCGATACACCCATCCAGATGTGCGGCGGTGGGTGCCTGTCGCGATAGCGAGCGCGCAGGTACTTCTTCATGCGCCCGCTTCGCTTGGTAAGCACCTGGAACGTGTGGTGACGCGCTTGCTCCATGACGTCGAAGACCCGGTCGACGTACTCGCCACCCACACCAGTATGGAACAGGTCGCTCATGGAGTTGACGAAGATCGTCCGAGGCGATTTCCACTTCAGCGGAACGCTGAGCCGCCTCTCGTGCGTGCGCAGGTCGAAGCCTTGTTCGTAGGGGTGGCCTGCCGTGTTGCGGAATCGTTCGGCGAACCTCGCGGCGTAGCAATGGTCGCAGCCGGGGGAAATTTTCGTGCAACCCGTAACCGGATTCCACGTGGCCTCTGTCCATTCGATCTTGGAGGGTCCCGCCATCGTCGTGCGCTCCCGTGACTCAAGCGGTTCCCGACAATAACGTGCGCAAGGTCGGCTACGCAACTCATCATTTGCCAGCGTCTGACGATGATCCCGACGGGTCAAGCCGGTGGAGCGGCTTGCAGTACTCGCTCGAACCGCACCGTGGACACATCGAACACCGTGGCAGCACGGACGAGCAACGCCGTGACGGAATGGTCGATGTGGACATATATTCAGAGCCTAACGACGCCCTACGCTGGCGGTCAGGCACGATATCCAAGATGATCGAGCCCGGCCGGAGTTGGTGCTCGCCGCGCTTGGCTCGGCCGCCCACTCGACCATGGACACATCCCTGAGACGGGATGCGCAGCTCAGGAGCAAAGCGGCAACCATGACACCCGGCGAATTCATCGCCAAATGGCGCGCATCCGCTCTGAAGGAGAGCTCCGCCGCGCAGGAGCACTTCATCGACCTCTGCCGGTTACTCGGGGAACCGACACCAGCCGAGGCGGACCCCACCGGCGAGCACTACTGCTTCGAGCGCGGCGCGCGCAAGGACACTGGCGGCGGCGGCTGGGCCGACGTGTGGAAGCGTCACTGCTTCGCTTGGGAGTACAAGGGCAAGCACGCCGACCTCGACGCGGCGTTCAACCAGCTCCGGCTGTATGCACTCGCCCTGGAGAACCCGCCGCTGCTTATCGTCTCGGACATGGTGCGGTTCCGCATCCGCACCAACTGGACCAACAGCGTGAGCCTCACCCACGAGTTGGCGCTGGAGGACCTTGCGGACGCGGCGAGCCGGGACAAGCTCAAGTGGGCGATATCCGACCCAGAGCGGCTACGACCCGGTGAGAGCCGACAGGCGCTGACGGAACGCACCGCGGCGACGTTCGCGGAACTCGCACAATCGCTCCGAGAGCGCGGTCACGCGCCGCAGACGGTCGCGCACTTCGTCAACCGGCTGGTCTTCTGCATGTTCGCCGAAGACATCGGCCTGCTGCCAGACAACATGTTCACCCGGATGCTCAAGCACGCGCGCAAGCGACCGGAGGAATTTGCAGAGCTGTCGCGCGACCTGTTCGGCGCAATGGCGAACGGCGGGCGGATCGGATTCGAGGCCGTGGCATGGTTCAACGGCGGGTTGTTCGACGACGACGAAACACTGGCGCTCAAGCTGAACGAGATCGAAGTCACACTGAAGGCCGCCGCGCTCGACTGGTCGGAGATCGACCCGTCCATCCTCGGCACGCTGTTCGAGCGCGGGCTCGACCCGGACAAACGCTCGCAGCTCGGCGCACACTACACCGACCGCGAAAAGATCATGCTGATCGTCGAGCCGGTGATCGTCCGACCGCTACTTGTGGAATGGGAGACCACGAAGGCCGAGATCAGGGCGACGATCGAACGAGCGGAAGCGGCAAAGTCCGCAGCCGGACGGACCCGGCTACGCCAGCAGGCCGATCGCTCGCTGCACAGCTTCCTCGAACGGCTTCGCGCGTTCGTGGTGCTCGATCCAGCCTGCGGATCGGGGAACTTTCTATACTTGGCCCTGCACGCGCTCAAGGACATCGAGCACCGGGTGCAGCTTGAGGCCGAGGCTATGGGGCTGCAACGCGGATTCCCGACCATCGGGCCAAGGAATGTCAAGGGCATCGAGATCAACCCCTATGCGGCGGAACTCGCCCGCATCTCCGTCTGGATCGGCGAGATCCAGTGGATGCGGTGCAACGGCTTCCGCGAGTCGCGCGACCCAATTCTGAAACCGCTGGAGACTATCGAGTGCCGTGACGCGCTCCTCAGCCAGGAAGACGGAGAGCCCGAATGGCCCGCGGCCGACGCGGTAATCGGGAACCCTCCGTTCCTGGGTTACTCACCACAGCGAGAAGTGCTCGGTAACCGCTACGTCGAAGCCGTCCGCAAACACTACAAGGGGGCCGTTCCCGCATTCGCCGACCTTGTGTGCTACTGGTTCCACAAGGCGGGAACGATGGTAACGGAAGGCCGTCTGCGCCGTGCCGGGCTGGTCGCCACGAACTCCATTCGCGGCGGCAGGAACCGCGCCGTACTCGACCGAATCGTTGCGCAATCGACGATTTACGACGCTTGGGCGGATGAGCCGTGGGTGGTGGATGGAGCCGCCGTCAGAGTCTCGCTGGTTTGCTTCGCCGGCAAAGACGCCAAGTTGCCCGTCCGACTTGACGGCGCGCCGGTACGGAACATCAACGCGGATCTGACAGCCGCCGTGGACCTGACCTGCGCGTCCAGGCTTCCCTGTAACTGCGGCACGGCGTTCATCGGCGGAATGAAGAAAGGGGCCTTCGATGTTTCCGGAGATCTTGCGCGGGAATGGCTACGACTTCCGGCCAATCCGAACGGCCGGCCGAATTCGGACGTGCTCAGGCCGTGGATGAACGGCATGGACGTGACGCGCCGTCCGTCAGGCAAATGGATCGTCGACTTCGGACACCACATGACCGAGCCGGAGGCCGCCCTCTACGAAGCGCCGTTTGCACATGTCCGCGAACGGGTATGGCCGACGCGGGCCCGAAACAACCGTGAAGAGCTACGGCGTGAATGGTGGCAGCACGACCGCTCGGGGCAGACGCTCTTTCACCGACTGGGTACCTTGCGGCGCTATATGGCAACGCCGCGTGTCGCCAAGCACCGACTCTTTGTCTGGTTGGACTCGCGCATCCTCCCCGACGGGCAATTGGTCATAATCGCCCGCGACGACGACACAGCCTTCGGCATCCTGCACAGCCGGTTTCACGAGGCGTGGTCGCTGCGGCTCGGAACAAGCCTGGAAGACCGGCCGCGCTACACGCCGACGACGACCTTCGAGACCTTCCCGTTCCCCGAAGGACTGTCACCCGACATCGCCGCCACCGACTATGCGAACGACCCGCGGAGCGTCGCCATCGCCGAAGCTGCGCGCCGGCTGGTGCGCTTGCGTGACCGCTGGCTTAATCCTCCGGAATGGGTGGAATGGGTGGACGAGCCGGTGTCCGGCTATCCCCGGCGACCCGTCGCCCGGGACGAGGCCGCAGAGAAGGCGCTGAAGAAGCGCACGCTGACCTGCCTCTACAACGGCCGCCCACATTGGCTCAACGACGCACACGCAGCACTTGATTCGGCCGTGGCGGCGGCCTACGGGTGGCCCCCGGAGATTCCAGAAGGCGATGCGCTGCGAGCGTTGCTCGAACTCAATTGCAGCCGAAACTCCTAATCTCACCGCCTACATCGCTTTGGAGGGTGGAATCACCGACACCATCCCCAGCGACGGCTTGATGGGAAAGCCTGAAGCGGTGGAGGCTCCAAGTGACAGGTCAGGACTGGACGACGGAGATAATAGCGGGGATCCAGACGGAACTCAGGCTCCTCCGGCCGCCGAGAGCCGGAGCAGGTCGACGAGCCGCTTCGAGCCGGCGCAGCCGACGGCTTCGAGACGCGACGCGCGACCGCTGAACGTCCGGGCGTTCCGCGATGCGCGTCGTCTCGCGCCGGAAGCTCCGGCTCACGCCACGTCGGCGCTGGCGCCGTGGGGAAGTCCGGCGGCGGGGTCCAGGGCGAAGAGCAGTCCGCCGGCCACCGCGTCGGGTTCCCGGGCCGTGTCGGGCGGCTCCGCGGGGAAGGCCCGCCGGCGCAGTGCGGTGCGCATCGGACCCGGGTCCACACAGGCGACACGTGGCGTGCCGGCGGATTCGACCTCGTCGGCGAGCACGCTCGCGAGCCCCTCGATCCCGGACTTGGACACCGCGTACGCACCCCAGTACGCGCGGGCGCGCCGGCCGCGGGCATCACCGACGAATACCACCGCCGCGTCCGGGACGCGCTGGAGCAGGGGCAGGCAGGCTTGCGTGACGAGGAACGGCGCGGACAGGTTGACGTGGACGGTACGCAGCCAGTCTCCCGGCTCCAGATGCGCAAGCGGCGCGAGCCCGGAGAACGCGGCCGCACCGTGCACGATGCCGTGGAGCGCTCCACACGCCTGGTCGAGGCGTTCGGCCAGCTCCGCGTAGTCGCGGGGGCCGGCGCCGGAGAGGTCCATCGGATAGAGGGCGGGCGGCGCCCCACCGGCTTCGACGATCCGGTCGTGGGTCGTCTCCAGTCCGCGCACCCCGCGCCCGAGCAGTACCACCTCGGCGCCGCATCGCGCCGCGCCGAGCGCGACGCTGCGCCCCAGTCCGTCTCCGGCGCCGGTGACGAGGATCACACGGCCCGCGAAGGCATCGGGGGCAGGGCGGTAATCGCCGGGGATCGTCGTCGTCACCGCGCGGCCCCCGCGGCTCCTGCCGGTCCCGCCCGGTGGGTGGCGAGGTTCCGCACGACACGCACGAGACCCGGACGGCGCGCCTCCCGCGACGCGGCCGGGAGCCCCGTCATCGGCGGTACGGCCTCATGCCCGCGGATCGGCATGTTCGACGTGCTCGACGCCGCGTGACGCGCGCCACGCGATCCACAGCTTGCGGACCGGTGAGACCGACGCGACGAGAGGCGCCTTTGCGGACGGCTTCCGAAGCGCCTTCGCCAGCGCCGCAAGCTGGACGTGCGCGAGCGTGCGGTAGACGAGCATGACCGGTCCGGAATGCGGCCGTACGCCGCGGACCGCGTCGGCGAGGGCCTGGCGGGCGCGGGCGCGCGCCTCGGCGATCCGCTCCGGTCCGCAGCCGGAACGGCCGGGATCGGCCCGGCCGGCCGAGTCCGGAGCCGGGACCGGAAGGCGCCGGAGGCCGGACCGCACGCTCGGAACGCTCGCCAGCATCTCCGGTCCGCAGCCGGAACGGCCGGGATCGGCCCGGCCGGCCGAGTCCGGAGCCGGGGTCGGAAGGCGCCGGAGGCCGGACCGCACGCTCGGAACGCTCGCCAGCATCGCGCCTTCGAGAGCGGCGCCGAGCGCCCGGACCCGCTCTCGCCCGTCGCCGCCGGCCTCGAACCCGATCGCCGCCATGCACAGCCCGGCCGTGCCGCCGCCAACGTCCGCGCAGAACTCGTCGCGCGCCGCTTCGGTCGCAATTCCGCCGCCCGCCGAGACGCGGGCGACGGCCGCGAGCATGGCGAACACCTCCGGGTGGCGCCACAGCCGCCGCCCGCAGTTCCGGGCAATCGCCAGCGCGACCGGATGGTGGGGGGAGCCGTCGCGTGCGTCCACGATCTCGCCGCTCCACCAGTTGAGCTTCGAGGCGCGCACGTTCGCATCGGCGACCGTCTCCACGATGTCGAGCAGCACGTGCCGCAGGGCGTGCATGGAGACCAGGGCGGCGCGCTCGCGCGCACCGGCGAAGAGGGTGGCGTAGTACAGCGCCGACCCCGGCGGCGCCGCCGCGTCGAGGCAGTAGCGGTCGGGGTCCATGCCGGCTCACCGTGCGACGAACACGTTGCGGACCCAGTCGAGCAGCTCGCCGGGCGTTTCGAGATCGACATCCGCGTCCCACCGCCGCGGAGGGTCGTCCGGGTCGATGTAGCCCCATCCCGCGCTCACCGTGGCGACGCCGGCGGCCCGGCCCGACTCGATGTCCGAGCGGGCGTCGCCGACGTACACGGCGGCCCCGGGCGCGATGGACAGCCGACCACATGCGAGGCGCAGGGGAGCGGGGTGCGGCTTGGGGTGGGCCGCGGAGTCGCCGCTGACGACGCAGGCCGCGCGCCGGCGCAGATCGAGCGCTTCGAGCAGCGGCTCGGTCAGCCAGGCGTGCTTGTTGGTGACGATCCCCCAACGCCGGCCGCGTTCCTCCAGGGTCCGGAGGACCGCTTCGATCCCCGGGAAGAGGCGGGTCCGGGCCGCGATCCGTTCACGGTACCGGACGAGGAACCGGCGTCTCGCAAGGTCGAACCGTTCGGCGCCGGTGTCCGGCGGGAGCACGCTCGCGAGCATCTCCCGGGTCCCCCGCGACACCAGGGGCCGCAGCCGCGTCAGGTCCCCCGCGTCGGCGCCGGCGTCCCGCGCGCCGGCGGCGATGGCGTCGGCAAGGTCGGGGAACGTGTCGGCCAGGGTGCCGTCGAGGTCGAAGAGCATCGCCTCGGGCCGCCGCGCCGAGCTGGCCTGCATCCGCGTCATCCGGTCCCGGCCGCCGGCCCAGCCCTATCCGTCCGCGGCCGTCTCGAACGCCGCGAGGTAGTTGACGGCGGGGTCGCGGTCCAGCCGGAAGCGGCCCGCGAGCACGGACCAGGAGACGCCGGTCACGTCGGCGAGCCGCAGGTTCGCGGCTCTGCCCCACCGCGCGAGCTCCGACGGCCGGACGAGGCGGGCGTAGTCGTGCGTGCCCCTGGGGAGCATGCCGAGGACGTACTCGGCGGCGACGACCGCGAGCGCGTAGGCTTTCGCGGTGCGGTTGATGGTCGAGAACACGACCGTTCCCCCGGGGCGCGCGAGCCGCGCGCAGGCCGCGACGAGAGCGGCGCCGTCGGGGACGTGCTCGATCAGCTCCATGCACGTGACCAGATCGAAACGTCCGGGCAGCGACTCGGCGAGCGCTTCGGCGGTCGCGGCGCGGTACTCGATCCGGAGCCCCGACCCTTCCAGGTGTGCGCGGGCGGCCTCCAGCGCGTCATCGGACGCGTCGATTCCCAGAACGTTCGCGCCGCGCGCCGCGAGCGATTCACTGAGCAGGCCGCCGCCGCAGCCGACGTCGACGACCTTCGCGCGCGACAGCTCGACGAGTCCCGCCACATATTCGGTACGGACCGGGTTGAGCAGGTGCAGCGGGCGGAACGCGCCTTCCGGATCCCACCAGCGCGAGGCGAGCGCCGAGAACTTCGCGACCTCCGCGTCATCGACGTTCGCGGCCGATGCGTTGCGCGAGGATGGATCGGTGCTCACCGCGGCCCCCCGCGGGTCCGCTCCGGCCGATGCGTTGCCGGCTCGCGGGTCGAGCGCGGGCCGGGCCGCGGCGCACCTTCGCGCCTGCCCCCTGCGCGGCCGGTAGCCCGTGTTCGGCTCACCGCGAACCTCCGCAAAGCCGCCTTCGCCAGTGCCGCGCCCGCTCCAGCACCCGGTCCTCGTCGACGGTGCGGAGGGCTCCGTGGCGGAGCACCGCACGGCCCGCGATCCAGACGTCGCTCACCTGGCGCCGTGACGCCGAGAACGCGACCTGCGATGCCGCGTGGTACACCGGCTGCGTCTCGATGGCGCCGAGGTCGATCGCGATCATGTCCGCCGCCTTCCCGGGCACGAGGCTGCCGATGGTGTCGTCCTTGCCGAGCGCCCGTGCGCCCGCGATCGTCGCCATGGAGAGGGCCCGGTGGGCGGGCACCGCGGCCGCGTCGCGCGCGACCGCCTTGGCGACGAGGCTGGCGGTACGCATCTCCTGGATCATGTCGAGGTCGTTGTTGCTCGCGGCGCCATCGGTGCCGATGGCGACGTTGACCCCCGCCGCGAGCAGCTTCGCGACCGGACAGAGTCCGCTCGCAAGCTTCAGGTTGGATTCGGGGCAGTGGACGACGTGCGCGCCGCATTCGGCGAGGCGCTCGATCTCACCCTCGTCCACCTCCGTCATGTGCACCGCCACGAGTCTCGGCGAGACGATCCCCAGCGTGTCCAGGCGCGCGAACGGACGGCGGCCCCGTTCCGCGACCGCGTCCCGCACTTCTCCGGCCGTCTCGTGCAGGTGCACGTGGATCGGAACGTCCAGCTCCTCGGCGAGGATCCGGACGCGTTCGAGCGGTCCGTCGGACACCGTGTACGGCGCATGGGGCGCGAACGCGGTGTCGACGAGCGGATGGGACCGGAACCGGTCGTGGACTTCGGCGGCGCGCGCCAGGTACTCGCCGGCGTCGCGGGCCCACACGGTGGGAAAGTCGAGCACGATCATGCCGAGCACGCAGCGCATCCCGGCCGCCGCCGCCACGCCCCCCGCGTCGCCCGGATAGAAGTACATGTCGTTGAAGCAGGTCGTTCCCCCGCGCAGCATCTCCGCGACCGCGAGCATCGTCCCGTCGCGCACGAACTCGTCGCCGACCCAGCGGCTCTCGACCGGCCAGACGTGTTCCCGGAGCCAGCGCATGAGCGGCAGGTCGTCGGCCAGGCCGCGCATGAGCGTCATTCCCGCATGGGTGTGGGCGTTGACGAGACCGGGCATGAGCACGTGCTCGCGAAGCTCCACGGTCCGGCCCGCGGCGTAGCCCGAGCGCGCCTCGGCGTGCGGTAGGATCGCCTCGATGCGGCCATCGTCGATCACCACGGCATGGTGCTCCAGCACGACGCCTTCCGGCTCGACCGGGATCACCCAGCGGCCTTCGACCAGGGTATCGACTGATTGCATGACGAGATGGCTTCGATGGAAGGGGATGGACGCCGGCCGGGGAACGCGGTCGACGTCCCCGCATGATATCGGGACGGTTCTCCGCTTCCAATCCGGGGACGCCGGCGCCGGCGGTCCTCCGGGCACGGCCGAAGGAGCGTCGATGAGTCCGATCGCGTGGCGTGACGGTGCGCTCGCCCTGCTCGATCAGCGGGTCCTGCCGCGCACCGCGGTGATGCGGCGCTACACCGACTGCGCGGGGGTGGCGGACGCGATCCGGAGCATGGTGGTGCGCGGCGCCCCGGCGATCGGGGTCGCCGCCGCGTACGGCGTGGTGCTCGCGGCGCGGCGGCGCTACGCGGAGTCGGGCGCGACGTGGCGCGAGCGGATCGAAGCGGACCTCGACCGTCTCGCCGCGGCGCGGCCCACCGCGGTCAACCTCGGGTGGGCGATCGGGCGGATGCGGGGTGCGATCGCCGCGGTCGTGGCCGGCGACGATCCCGAACCCGTGCTGCTGCGGGCCGCGCGCGCCATGCATGACGAGGACGTCGCCGCGAACCGGCGCATGGGCGAGCTCGGCGCCGCACTCATCGAATCGCGCTGCGAAGTGCTCACCCACTGCAACGCGGGCGCCCTCGCGACCGCGGGCTACGGCACCGCGCTCGGCGTCATTCGCGCCGCCCACTCCGCGGGCAGGATCGCGCACGTGTTCGCCGGGGAGACGCGGCCCTGGCTCCAGGGGGCGCGGCTCACCGCCTGGGAGCTGGTCGAAGCCGGAATTCCGGTGAGCCTGATCGCCGACGGGGCGGCGACCTGGGCGATGCGCCAGGGCAAGGTACGCTGGGTGATCGTCGGCGCGGACCGGATCGCGGCCAACGGCGACGTCGCGAACAAGATCGGCACGTACTCGCTCGCGGTGAGCGCCCGCCACCACGGGGTGCGCTTCATGGTGGTGGCTCCCACCTCCACCATCGACCCCCGTTGCGCGAGCGGGGCGGACATCCCCATCGAGAGCCGCGGGTCCGACGAGCTGCTCTCGCACGCCGGGTCCCGCGTCGCCCCGGCCGGCGCCGGGGCGTGGAACCCGGTGTTCGACGTGACCCCGGCCGATCTCGTCGACGTGCTGGTCACCGAGCGCGGGGTGGTGGAGGCGCCGGAGCGGGACGGGATCGCGGGGGTCCTCGCCGACGTGACTCCATGACGGCGGATGGGGCGCCGGCGGTCACCGGCTCTCGAGCAGGTCGCGAAAGAGCGTTTCGGCCCGGGTGGCGACTTCGGCGCGGTCGAAACGCCGGGCGAGGTCCAGGCAGTTGCGCCGGATACGCTCCCGCTCCCGCGGCCGAGCCGCCAGGTCGGCGAGGACACGGGCCAGATCGCCGCCGTCGCCGGGCTTGAAGACGCGACCGACTCCGTTGGCGCGGACCAGGTCCGCGGCGTCGCTGCCGTCGCTGGCGACCAGGGGTACGCCACAGGCCAGGGTCTCGTAGACCTTGGAGGGCATGGTGCCGGGCAGCTCGCAGGCCAGCGGCGCCAGGCCGGCGTCGCAGGACGCCAGCATGGCGGCGACCTCGGAGCGCGGCAGGACGTCGAGGAACCGGATGTTGCCGATCCCCAGCCACCGGGCTCGTTCCACCAGCGCCGCCTTGGCCTTGCCCTCGCCCGCCATGACGAACCGCATCCCCGATCCGTCCGCCAGCGCCGCCGCGTCGACCACGGCTTCCAGGCTTTGTTCCGCTTCGTGGAGCCCGAAGTAGCCGACCAGGAAGTCGTCCGCGCCGGCGCCCAGGGCGGCGCGCGCCGACTGGCGCCGCAGCGACGGTCGAAACAGGTCGGTGTCCGCGCCGTTCGGGAGCACCGCGGCCGAAACGTGCGGGAACCGGCGCGTGATCTCGTCCATTGTCGACGGCGTCGTCGTCAGCACCAGGTCCGAGCGTTCGTAGCCCAGCCGTTGCCAACGCCGTTCGCGGCGGAGCCTGGATCTGGACAGCGTGAAACCCAGCCGCAGCATGATGTCGGGGTGCAAGTCGGCCACGTACATCACCGTCCGGGCGCGCGTGAGCCAGCCTGTGACGAGGCCGGCGGGCACGATCGACAGCGGCGGGGTGTTGAACAGCACGACATCCTGGCGTCCCAGCGACCAGGCCCCCAGCAGCAGGCTGGAGGCCACGAACGAAACGCGCTTCAGCCAGCGACGCAGCGGCCGCGGCAGACGAGACGTGTCGGTCTTGTATATCCACGTACGGACGACGCGCATGCCCGCGACCTGCTCCACCACGCGCAGCCTGCCACGGTAGTCCTCGAACACTTCCCCGCGCAGGTAGTTGGGAAGCGGGCAAAGCACCTGCACCTGGTGGCCGGCGGCCGCCAGCCGCTTGCCCAACTGGAACAGGCGCGTGGCGGCGGCGCCCATCTCGGGCGGGAAGAACAGCGTCACGATGGTCACTCTCATGCGATGCTGCCGCGGCTCCGCCGACCACCGCCGTTCCGAGAGCCCGACGGCGTCGTCGACAGCCCGTCCCCCGGCGGCGGCCTCCGTCCCGTCCCGCGTCGCCGCGCTCGAAGCGGCGGCGACCTTCGGCACACCCGTCCGATCCATGGATACGTCTCCGGATTCCTTGTCCCTGGTACTGCCGCCCTCGTTCCCCGGCGGCTGCGCGGATGGCCCCCTTTCGGCTGGCCGGTGTGGTCCGGACGTTCCCCGTGGACGCGGCGCACCCGCCGGCTCGCCGGCTCGGCCCGATCGCCGGTCGGCATAGCGCAGCATACTCGTTAGCACCCGTCGCAGAACCGCGGCGGCGAACCACCGGACGAACCGCCACGCCGCATCGGGACCGTCAACCAGACGCAGCTCGGCCCGCAGCCGTTTCCAGGACGAACGCAACGCCCGACCCAGCGCGGCGCCGGACGCCTCGCACAGCTTCCGGGGCGGGATCGTCACCTCCTTGCCGAAGTCGGCGGCGTCCCACGGTGTGCGCAACGCCCGATGCAGCGCCCACGCCCGCACGATCGATGCGCGGGAGCCGTCGGGAAACTCCGACCGCCCGACCACCGCCGTCCCCAGTTCGGCGCGCAACCTGCTCACCACGTCCGTGCGCAGCGGCTTCCCGACCGGCAGCGTCACGTGGAACGGGGACACGGGAAACTCCTCTAGCGCCGAGCGCGACGGCGCCACCCGCACCCGCGGGTCCGGACCCAGGTGGCGCTCCAGCCACACCCGGCCCGCGTGGTCCCTGGGCAGCTCCAGCCGCACCACCAGGTCGCGCATCGGATCGGACAGCGCCCGCTCGACCACTTCCAGCAGACGGTCCGCCGGCGACGCGCCTCCCCGGACCGTCACCACATGCTGCGGCACCGTGAAGGACCTCCCCGCCGTGCCCGTGCGGTACCCGGGGTGGGCAATCAGGTGGGCCACCTTCGCTCGCTGCAGCTCCTCGCTCCGCTCCTTCTTCGCCCGGTCCTTCCAGAGACCCTGGTGCCAGGCGAACGCGTCCCGCAGCGGCACCAGCAGCCCGCCCCGCGTACAGGCCCGGTAGCCGAACTCCAGATCCTCGCAACCCCACTGGGTGAACGACTCGTCGAACCCCCCCACCAGCTCGTGGAACCCGCGGCGGACTCCCAAGTTGCCGCTCAGCACCACCTGGAACGGATCATCCGCCTTCGATGTCAGATCGCCGGTTTTGAACAGGCGGGATTCGAAGAACGACGGATCGACCCTCCGTCCCTTGAACAGCTCCTCCAGCGTCCCGGGCCGGCTCCGGATCGTCTCGGCGTCCACGCCGTCCACCGGCACGCGCAGCCACAAGCCCACCGTCACCGCGTCCGGCACCGCGTGGTGCCAACGCGCATGAGCCGCCAGCCAGTCCGCCTCCGGCAGCATGTCCCCGTCGAGAAACAGCAGGATGTCGTGCGCCGCCGCGCGCACTCCCGTGTTGCGCGCCCGCGCCGCCCCGAAGCCGAGGTCCTCCTGCCGCACCACCTTCACGTCGAGTGGCGTCTCCCGCGGCCGCTCCAACGGCTCCGGCGAGCCGTCGTCCACCACCACCACCTCGAAGAGCTCCCGCGGATAGGTCTGGCCCTCCAGCGCCGCCAGCATCCGCCCGAGCTCCTCCGGCTGCGCGTAGTACGGCACGACCACGCTCACCGGCAGCTCCGGCACGAACGCCCCGGGGGCCGCCACCTCCACCTGCCGCCAGTCGTTGTACCGGACGAGCTGCGGTGGAGGCGTGTCGTGCCGCACCCTCGCCGGGTCGGCCACCACCACGTCGGCGCGCCGGCCGGCCGTCGTCCCCGCCACCCGCCCCGACGCCTCGCACACGGCCCGCGACCGGGCGCCCGGCGCGACAATCTCCACCCCCAGGGGATGCTCGGCGCGAGCGGAAACCGGCGCCTCGGCCGGCATCGCGGGCGTCTTCCACGACAGGGCGGCGCGGAAGCGGCCGGGCACCCGCCGCAGAACCGCGGCGGCGAACCACCGGACGAACCGCCACGCCGCATCGGGATCGTCAACCAGACGCAGCTCGGCCCGCAGCCGTTTCCAGGACGAACGCAACGCCCGGCCCAGCGCGGCGCCGGACGCCTCGCACAGCTTCCGGGGCGGGATCGCCACCACGTCGCCGAAGTCGGAGGCCTCCCACGGCGTACGCAACGCCCGATGCAGCGCCCACGCCCGCACGATCGATACGCGGGAGCCGTCGGGAAACTCCGACCGCCCGACCACCGCCGTCCCCAGCCCGGCGCGCAGCTTGCTCACCACGTCCGTGCGCAGCGGCTTCCCGGCCGGCAGCGTCACGTGGAACGGGGACACGGGAAACTCCTCCAGCGCCGAGCGCGACGGCGCCACCCGCACCCGCGGGTCCGGACCCAGGTGGCGCTCCAGCCACACCCGGCCCGCGTGGTCCTCGGGCAGCTCCAGCCGCACCACCAGGTCGCGCATCGGATCGGACAGCGCCCGCTCGACCGCCTCCAGCAGACGGTCCGCGGACAGCCCGTCCCCCCGCATCGTCACCACGTACTGCGGCACCGTGAAGGTCCGCCCCGTCACGTCGCCGCGGAGCTCCGGATGGGCAATCAGGTGCACCGCCTTCGCCCGTTGCAGCTCCCCGCTCCGTTCCTTCTCCGCCCAGCCCTCTTCCCAAGGACCCTGGTGCCAGGCGAACGCCTCCCGCACCGGCACCAGCAACCCGCCCCGCGTACGGGCCCGGTAGCCGAACTCCGTGTCCTCCCAGCCCCACTGCGTGAACGACTCGTCGACCCCCCCCACCAGCTCGTGGAACTCGCGGCGAAGCCCCATGCTCCCGCCCCCTATCGGCAGGAACGATTCGTTCACCTTCGACGTCAGATCGTCGTTTCTGCACAGGTGGGATTCGAACCACCTGAAGTCGGTCAAGTCCACCTTCCGTCCGGCGAACAGCTCCTTCAGCGTTCCGGGCCGGCTCCGGATCATCCCGGCGTCCACCCCGTCCACCGGCACGTGGACCCGGAAGCCCAGCGTCACCGCGTCCGGCACCGCGTGGTGCCAGCGCGCATGCGCCGCCAGCCAGTCCGCCTCCGGCAGCATGTCCCCGTCGAGGAACAGCAGGATGTCGTGCGCCGCCGCGCGCACCCCCGTGTTGCGCGCCCGCGCCAGCCCGAAGCCGAGGTCCTCCTGACGCACCACCTTCACGTCCAGCGGCGTCTCCCGCGGCCGCTCCAATGGCTCCGGCGAGCCGTCGTCGACCACCACCACCTCGAAGAGCTCCCGCGGATACGTCTGGCCCTCCAGCGCCGCCAGCGTCCGCCCGAGCTCCTCCGGCTGCGCGTAGTACGACACGATCACGCTCACCGGCCGCTCCGGCACGAACGCCCCGGGCGCCGGCAGCTCCACCCGCCGCCAGTCGTTGTACCGGACGAGCTGCGGCGCAGGCGTGTCGTGCCGCACCCCGGCCATCACCGGACCCGCCGGGCGAATGGCCCGTACATGTACGAGGCGTCCATGTCCGCGATACAGGCCCGATCCGGGGCCCAGCCGAGCCAGACACTATCGGCCTCGTCGAGGAACCACTCGTCCCCGACCGTATCCCAGGTGTGGTCCTCGCCGTGCCGTACCAGCACGTACCCGGCGCCGTGCGTTCGATAGACCCGGCGGCTGGCGTGCCCCCGGATTTCCTCGAACAGACGCAGATCCACCGAGTGAGGGACGCACGGAAACCCGCCGACCCGATCGAGAACCTCCCGCGACACCAGCAGGGCGCCGCCGGCGCCCCTCGCGCCGTACTCCTCGGAGCACCCCCGATGCATCTGAACGGTCATGTCCGACGCCGCCAGATACGTGAACTCCGACGTCTTCCCCACCAGGTGCGCCTGCGAGTATTCGTGCGCCAGCACCAGGTCCCACAGATGCTCGCAGCCGTACACGTCGTCGTCGTCCATCTTCGTCAGGAGCGTCCCGCCCGACGCCGCCACCGCGCTGTTCAGCGCCGCGCCGAGCGGCTGTGCGGAATCGACGCGCACCACGGTTGCGGGCATCGACAGGTCGGCAAGGCATCGCTCGACGCCGGTGAAGCCGTCGCCGTGCAGACCCAGCACCAGCTCCACCCGGGGCCAGGTCTGCCGCGCCAGTCCCGCCAGCGCGTGCGCCAGCAACGCCGGACGCTTGGTCACCAGCAGCACCGACACCAGGGGCGGCAACGGGGGCTCGACCCCCGCATGAGCGCAGAGCTGGCGGGCCCGGCTGCGCAACGAATGCTCCCGCAACGCGGCCCTTCGCGTCCGGATGCTGAGCGCCTCGCGCGCCGCCGGATCGGGGTCCGGCGCCGCGCCGGCCATCAGGCCGTACAGCTCGGCGCCCAGCAGCGCCTCCATGTGCGGCGCTTCATCCGCAAGGTGCACGACCGTCCCCAGCGCGGCCAGGCGGACCAGGGTGGCCGCGCGCGCCGTCGCGTCGGGATGGAAGGCCTGGACGTCCTCCAGGTGGTGCAGAGAGCGGATGCGGTTCCCGTCGGCGGGGTGGACGACGCAGTCGGCCCGGACGTGGACCGGTAGCCGGTCGAGCGGACCCAGCGCCCCCACCGTCCCATCGACGTCGCGTTGCCAGCCGATCGGGTTGTGCCGCAGCGGGTCGACGGCGGGAACCGACAGCAGCGCCAGCGCCTCGGCGAGGACGACCACCGGGGCCACCACGCCCGACGCCTCCGCCGCCGTGTCGGCCACCACCACGTCGGCGCGCCGGCCGGCCGTCGTCCACGCCACCCGCCCCGACGCCTCGAACACGGCCCGCGACCGGGCGCCCAGCGCGACAATCTCCACCCCCAGGGAATACTCCGCCCGAGGCGCGGAAGCCGGCGCCTCGGCCGGCATCGCGGGCGTCTTCCACGGCAGGGCGGCGCGGAAGCGGCCGGACACCCGCCGCAGAGCCGCGCCCGCGAACCACCGGACGAACCGCCACGCCGCGCCAGGACCGTCGACCCGGCGCAGCTCGGCCCGCAACAGGTCCCAGGACGGGCGCAACGCCCGGACCGTCGAACCGGCCGGCACGGGCGCCGCCCTCAGCTTCCGGGGCGGAATCGTCACCACGTCGCCGAAGTCGGCGGCCTCCCACGGCGTGCGCAACGCCCGGTGCAGCGCCCACGCCCGCACGATCGACACCCGGGAACCGTCGGGAAACTCCGACTGCCCGACCACCGCCGTCCCCAGCCCGGCGCGCAGCCGGCGCACCACGTCCCCATGCAGCCACCTCCCGGCCGGCAGCGTCACGTGGAACGGGGACGCGGGGAACTCCTCCAGCGCCGAGCGCGACGGCGCCACCCGCACCCGCGGGTCCGGACCCAGGTGGCGCTCCAGCCACCCCCGGCCCGCGTGGCCCTCGGGCAGCTCCAGCCGCACCACCAGGTCGTGCATCGGACCGCACAGCACCCGCTCGACCGCCTCCAGCAGACGATCCGCGGACAGCCCGGCCCCCCGCACCGTCACCACGTACTGCGGCACCGTGAAGGTCCGCCCCGCCGTACCCGTGCGGTACCGGGGGTGGGCAATCAGGTGCGCCGTCTTCGCCCGCTGCAACTTCAGACTCCACTCCTTCTCCGCCTGGCCTTCTTCCCGGAGACCCTGGTGCCAGGCGAACGCCTCCCGCACCGGCACCAGCAGCCCGCCCCGCGTACAGGCCCGGTAGCCGAACTCCGTGTCCTCCTCGCCCCACTGCGTGAACGACTCGTCGAACCCGCCGACCAGATCGTGGAACCCGCGACGGACCCCCAGGCTGGAACCCCCTGTCAGCAGGAACAGATCGTCCGCCCTGGACGTCAGATCGCCGGTCCTGCGCAGGTGGGATTCGAACCACCGGCGTTCGACCAGGTCCACGTTCCGCCCGGCGAACAGCTCCTTCAGCGTCCCCGGCCGGCTCCGGATCGCCCCGGCGTCCACCCCGTCCACCTGCACGTGGACTCGGAGGCCCACCGTCACCGCGTCCGGCACCGCGTGGTGCCAGCGCGCATGAGCCGCCAGCCAGTCCGCCTCCGGCAGCAGGTCGGCGTCGAGGAACAGCAGGATGTCGTGTGCCGCCGCGCGCACCCCCGTGTTGCGCGCCCGCGCCAGCCCGAAGCCGAGGTCCTCCTGGCGCACCACCTTCACGTCCAGCGGCGTCGACGGCCGCTCCAGCGGCTCCGGCGAGCCGTCGTCGACCACCACCACCTCGAAGAGCTCCCGCGGATACGTCTGGCCCTCCAGCGCCGCCAGCGTCCGTCCGAGCACCTCCGGCTGCGCGCAGTACGGCACGATCACGCTCACCGGCCGCTCCGGCACGAACGCCTCGGGCGCCGGCAGTTCCACCTGCCGCCAGTCGTTGTACCGGACGCGCTGTGGCGAAGGCGTGTCGTGTTGCACCCCGGTCATCACTGTATCGCTACGGCTCCTCGATGACAGACTGCCGGGACAGATCGCCGGGACAGGCTGCCGGGACAGGCTGGACCGGCGCCGTTTCGGCGGGCGGTCGAAGGCAACCCCGAATCGGTGGACAGGTCAGGGTTTCCGCCACCCGCACCGGGGAAACGTTCCAGCCACGCCTGGAACATCAGGACGTTCCAGAGGCGTTGCGCCAGACCGGCGTACTCGTCGTGCGCTTTCAGGAACGCAAGCCACGTCCGGCGAACCGGACCGGGATCGAAAAACCCTTCCTCCCGCAGCCGGCGTTCGTCGAGCAAGGCCTCCGCCCAGTCCCGGAGAGGACCACGCAGCCACGAGCCGAGCGGCACACCGAATCCCGCCTTCGGCCGATCGACGAGCCGCATCGGCAGGTACTTGCGGAGCACCTGCCGAAGAATCCATTTGCCCTCGGCGCCGCGGATCCTCAACGGCAACGGCAGCCGCCAGACGAATTCCACGACATCGTGATCCAGGAACGGCGCGCGCGTCTCGAGGCTGACGGCCATCGCCGCCCTGTCGACCTTGACCAGGATGTCGTCGGGGAGATAGCCCAGGGTATCGGCCGCCATCATCCACTCCGCGAATTCCAACGCGCCCGCACAGCTTGCCGGTTCGTCCATGACGGCCCCGGACAGGGACGTTCCGCGCATGATCGCGTGCGGATTCGGCCAGAACGAGCGGCTCCGCCGGTAGAACTCTTCCCGTGTCCGGGAGGTGGCCATTGCCGCCAGCTTGCGGAGCCTGTCGGGTGTCCAACGCCGGCCGTGGATGGGGGGCAGCCGGCGAAGCAGGCGCTCCCCCAACGCGGTGCCCGCGCCCGAAGCGAGGGCCAGGATCGCGCCCTCGCCGAGGCGGCGTAGCGGCAACGGCACGTCGAACAGCCGGCGCCTGCGCCACGACGTCCATAGTCGTGGCACCAGAGAATACAAATCGTAGCCGCCGAACAGCTCGTCGCCGCCGTCCCCGGACAGGGCCACGGTCACCTGCCGGCGCGCCATCCCGGCCACCAGGAAGGTCGGAATCTGCGAGGGATCGGCAAAGGGCTCGTCGAAAAGGTCCGGCAGGCGCGGAACGACGTCCAGCGCCTGGCGCGCCGAGACGTACAGCTCCGTGTGTTCGGTTCCCAGATGGCTCGCCACTGCCCTGGCGTATGGCGCTTCGTCGTATTCGGCCTCATCGAATCCAATGGTGAACGTCCGCACCGGCCGCGTGGATTGCGCCTGCATCAATGCCACGACGGCCGAGGAGTCGATCCCGCCGGACAGGAACGCGCCAAGCGGAACGTCCGCGACCATCTGCCGGCGAACCGCCCGCAGCAACCGGTCGTCCAGGGCGTCGGCCGCTTCTTCGGGAGCGCCCCGAAACGGTCCGGCCCGGCCCACCGTCACCGCGTCCCGCAACGACCAGTACGGCCGCGGCTCCGGCCGATCGCCCGGGTGCCGGCTTGCGGCCCCGGCGGCCATCCTGACGCACGTGCCCGGCGGCAGCTTGCGAATGCCTTCGTATATGGACCAGGGGGACGAAACGTGACCATGGCGCAGGAGCTGGGCGAGGGCGCCTCTGTCGACGTCCCCCGCGAACGCGGGATGCGCCGCGAGCGCCTTCAGCTCGGAGCCGAACAGGAACACGCCGTTCTGCCAGCCGTAGTAGAGCGGCTTTTCGCCGATCCGGTCGCGGGCCAGCCAGAGGGCCCGGTCCTCGCGATCCCAGAGGGCAAGGGCGAACATGCCGGTGGATGCCCGCAACGCCTCCTCCAGTCCCCAGCACTCGATGGCGGCCAGCAGCGTTTCCGTATCGGAATGCCCCCTCCAGGAGATCCCCTGGCGATCGGCGTCGAGCCGGCGTCTGAGGTCCTGGTGGTTGTAGATCTCGCCGTTGAAGACGATCACCCTTTGCCCGGAAGCGGACCGCATCGGCTGGTGACCGGCCGGCGAACGGTCGACGACGGCCAGACGGCGATGCGCGAGCGCGGCCCCCGCCCCGGGGTCCAGCCAGACCCCGGCATCGTCGGGACCACGATGCGCGAGCCGGTCCGCCATCTCGCGGGCGGTCGCCGCCGCCGCCTCCGGCGAGAGAGGCCCCGTTCCAAGGAAACCGGCTATGCCGCACACGCCGCGCTCCTCATGGGCCGTGTCATTGCCACCGCCACCGGCCGCCGGCCGTTGTACCGGAGGGGCCGCGACGAAGGCGTGTCGCGCCGGGTCCCGGCCATCGTCACAGTGGCGGCGCGAACGGCCGGGGCATGCACGAGGCGTCCGTTCCATCCACCGGCGCGTGGTGGACCCGCCCCGTTTCGGCGGGCGGTCGAAGGCGGTGCGCAACCAGGTCCGTTTGCGCGGTCACTCGACGAGCTCCGCGGCAACCCGACGCTCTCGCACCAGCCTCTCGAACAGCGTGGCATAGGCGTCGGCCGCCTTCTCGGCGGAGAAGTCGGCGGCGCGCGCCCGCAGCGCTGCCTCCGGCGGCCTCTCGCCCCGCAACGCCGCGACCAGCGCCCGCCCCAAGGCCGCCGCGTCGCCGACCGGCGGCAGCTCGCCCCAGCACCCCAGGATCTCCCGCGGGCCGTAGGAAGTGTCCGTGCTCACCACCGGCGTGCCGCAGGCCAGCGCCTCCAGAATCACCGTCGGCAGGCCCTCCCAGTGCGAAGACAGCGCAAGCAGCCCGGCCCTTCTCATGTAACGGTACGGGTTCTCGTCGAAGTCCACGAAGCCGACGTCCCCCTCCACGCCATGGCCGGCCGCCAGCGACCCGAGCCGCGCCCGGTAGCGCGGCGCGAGCGGACCGAGGATGAGCAGCCGGGCTTCCACCTCGCGGCGCGCGAGCCCGAACGCCGCCACGAGGGTCGGGTAGTCCTTGGCGGGCGCCTCGCGCCCCACGCCGAGGATCACCGGCGGCTCGCCTTGCCCGAACCAGGGGTGCGCCACCTCTTCCTCCGCCAGCCGGCGTACACGGTCGGCGGGTACGCCGTTGTAGATGACGTGGATGCGCTCGGCGTCCATGCCCAGCGACTGCCGCACGGACTCGCCCACGCCCCGGGACACCGCCACCACCGCGTCCGCCAGCGGGAAGAGCACCCGCGCGATGGCCCGCCATTGCGGCGCATAGTCGGCAGGGACATTGTTGCGCACCGTGATCACCGTCGGCACCGCCCGCTCCGTCAGCTCCGCCGCGCAGACCGCGGCGGCGTTGGCGCCCGGCAACGCCGACACCACCAGGTCGGGGCCGACCTCGCGTATGTACCTTGCCGTCATGTACGCATACGCATAGACGTGATGCCTGCGCTTGCCGGACAGGCCGGGAAACCGCCGATCGAGAGCCCGCCAGGCGCGTGCGACGCCGACGGGATTGATGGTCAACGCTTCCACCTCGACCCCGGCGCGCCGGACTTCGCGCAGGAACTTCCGGTCGGTATACAGGAGCTTCGCCCGGTAAATGCGCATCTCGCGGGGAATCGTGGCCCGGTAGTCCCCCACGAACCGGGGGAGCACGAGGTCCACACGGTGCCCGCGTTCGATGAGCGACCGCGCCAGATTGAGCATGTTGCGCTCCCCCCCGCCCACGTTCAGGCTGGCGAGCATGAAGGCGATGTGGAGCTTGCCCCCCGTCACGACTTCCCGGACCGTCGAACCGGCCGGCGCGGGCGCCGCCCTCAGCTTCCGGGGCGGAATCGTCACCACATCGCCGAAGTCGGCCGCCTCCCACGGCGTGCGCAACGCCCGGTGCAGCGCCCACGCCCGCACGATCGACACGCGGGAGCCGTCGGGAAACTCCGACTGCCCGACCACCGCCGTCCCCAGCCCGGCACGCAGCCGGCGCACCACGTCCGCGTGCAGCCGCTTCCCGACCGGCAGCGTCACGTGGAACGGGGACGCGGGGAACTCCTCCAGCGCCGAGCGCGCCGGCGCCACCCGCACCCGCGGGTCCGGTCCCAGGTGGCGCTCCAGCCACGCCCGGCCCGCATGGCCCTCGGGCAACTCCAGCCGCACCACCAGGTCGTGCATCGGACCGCACAGCACCCGCTCGACCGCCTCCAGCAGACGGTCCGCAGGCAACCCGTCCCCCCGCACCGTCACCACGTACTGCGGCACCGTGAAGGTCCGCCCCGCCGTACCCGTGCGGTACCAAGGGTGGACAATCAGGTGCGCCAGCTTCGCCAACTGCAACTCCTGGCTCCGTTCCTTCTCCGCCCGGCCCTCCTCCCAGGCACCCTGGTGCCAGGCGAACGCCTCCCGCACCGGCACCAGCAGCCCGCCCCGCGTACAGACCCGGTAGCCGAACTCCGTGTCCTCGCAACCCCATTGCGTGAACGACTCGTCGAACCCGCCGACCAGCTCGTAGAACTCGCGGCCGACTCCGAAGTGCCCGCTCGTCACTACCCGGAACAGATCGTCCGCCTTCGACAGCAGATTGTTCGTGCGGATCATGTGGGATTCGAGCCACTGGTACTCGACAGTGTTCACCTTCCGCCCGGCGAACAGCTCCTTCAGCGTCCCCCGCCGGCTCCGAATCATCTCGGCGTCCACCCCGTCCACCGACACGTGGACCCGGAAGCCCAGCGTCACCGCGTCCGGCACCGCGTGGTGCCAGCGCGCATGGGCCGCCAGCCAGTCCGCCTCCGGCAGCATGTCCCCGTCGAGAAACAGCAGGATGTCGTGCGCCGCCGCGCGCACCCCCGTGTTGCGCGCCCGCGCCGCCCCGAAGCCAAGATCCTCCTGCCGCACCACCTTCACGTCCAGCGGCGTCGACGGCCGCTCCAGCGGCTCCGGCGAGCCGTCGTCGACCACCACCACCTCGAAGAGCTCCCGCGGATACGTCTGGCCCTCCAGCGCCGCCAGCGTCCGTCCGAGCTCCTCCGGCTGCGCGCAGTACGGCACGATCACGCTCACCGGCCGCTCCGGCACGAACGCCCCGGGGGCCGGCAGCTCCACCTGCCGCCAGTCGTTGTACCGGACGCGCTGTGGCGAAGGCGTGTCGTGTTGCACCCCGGTCATCACTGTGCGGTTACGGCTCCTCGATGACAGGTCCCGGGACAGATCCCGGGACAGGCTGCCGGGACAGGCTGGACCTGCCCCGTTTCGGCGGGCGGTCGAAGGCTACCCCGAATCGGTGGACGGGTCAGGGTTTCCGCCACCCGCACCGGGGAAACGTTCCAGCCACGCCTGGAACATCAGGACGTTCCAGAGGCGTTGCGCCGGACCGGCGTACTCATCCTGCGCCTTCAGGAATCCAAGCCACGTCCGGCGAACCGGACCGGGATCGAAAAACCCTTCCTCCCGCAGCCTCCGTTCGTCGAGCAAGGCCTCCGCCCAGTCCCGGAGAGGACCACGCAGCCACGAGCCGAGCGGCACACCGAATCCCGCCTTCGGCCGATCGACGAGCCGCATCGGCAGGTACTTGCGGAGCACCTGCCGAAGAATCCACTTGCTCTCGGCGCCGCGGATCCTCAACGGCAACGGCAACCGCCAGACGAACTCCACGACATCGTGATCCAGGAACGGCGCGCGCGTCTCGAGGCTGACGGCCATCGCCGCCCTGTCGACCTTGACCAGGATGTCGTCGGGGAGATAGCCCAGGGTATCGACCGCCATCATCCACTCCGCGAATTCCAACGCGCCCGCACAGCTTGCCGGTTCGTCCATGACGGCTCCGGACAGGGACGTTCCACGCATGATCGCGTGCGGGTCCGGCCAGAACGAGCGGCTCCGCCAGTAGAACTCTTCCCGTGTCCGGGAGGTGGCCATTGCCGCCAGCTTGCCGAGCCTGTCGGGTGTCCAGCGCCGGCCGTGGACGGGGGGCAGCCGGCGCAGCAGGCGCTCCCCCAACGCGGTTCCCGAGCCCGAAGCGAGGGCCAGGATCGCGCCCTCGCCGAGGCGGCGCAGCGGCAACGGCACGTCGAACAGCCGGCGCCTGCGCCACGACGTCCATAGTCGTGGCACCAGAGAATACGAATCGTAGCCGCCGAACAGCTCGTCGCCGCCGTCCCCGGACAGGGCCACGGTCACCTGCCGGCGCGCCATCCCGGCCACCAGGAAGGTCGGAATCTGCGAGGGATCGGCAAAGGGCTCGTCGAAAAGGTCCGGCAGGCGCGGAACGACGTCCAGCGCCTGGCGCGCCGAGACGTACAGCTCCGCGTGTTCGGTTCCCAGATGGCTCGCCACCGCCCTGCCGCGTTCGATGAGCGACCGCGCCAGATTGAGCATGTTGCGCTCCCCCCCGCCCACGTTCAGGCTGGCGAGCATGAAGGCGATGTGGAGCTTGCCCCCCGTCACGACTTCCCGGACCCGTCGAACCGGCCGGCGCGGGCGTTGCGCAAGCGCCGGAGCACCCGCCGCAAAGCCGCGCCGGCGAACCACCGGACGAACCGCCACGCCGCGCCCGGACCGTCGACCCGACGCAGCTCGGGCCGCAACAGGTCCCAGGACGAGCGCAACGCCCGGACCGTCGAACCGGACGGCACGGGCGCCGCCCTCAGCTTCCGGGGCGGAATCGTCACCACGTCGCCGAAGTCGGCAGGCTCCCACGGCGTGCGCAACGCCCGGTGCAGCGCCCACGCCCGCACGATCGACACCCGGGAACCGTCGGGAAACTCCGACCGCCCGACCACCGCCGTCCCCAGCCCGGCGCGCAGCCGGCGCACCACGTCCGCGCGCAGCCGCTTCCCGGCCGGCAGCGTCACGTGGAACGCCGACGCGGGAAACTCCTCCAGCGCCGAGCGCGACGGCGCCACCCGCACCCGCGGATCCGGACCCAGGTGGCGCTCCAGCCACACCCGGTCCGCATGGTCCTCGGGCAGCTCCAGCCGCACCACCAGGTCGTGCATCGGACCACACAGCACCCGCTCGACCGCCTCCAGCAGACGGTCCGCGGACAGCCCGTCCCCCCGCACCGTCACCACGTACTGCGGCACCGTGAAGGTCCGCCCCGCCGTACCCGTGCGGTACCGGGGGTGGGCAATCAGGTGCGCCACCTTCGCCAACTGCAGCTCCTCGCTCGGCCTCTTGTACTCCCGTCCCTCCCAGAAACCCTGGTGCCAGGCGAACGCCTCCCGCACCGGCACCAGCAGCCCGCCCCGCGTACAGGCCCGGTAGCCGAACTCCGTGTCCTCCTTGCCCCACTGCGTGAACGACTCGTCGAACCCCCCGACCAGCTCGTGGAACCCGCGGCGGATCCCCAAGTTCCCGCCCGCCATCGTCCCGAACATGTCATCACTCGCCCTCGACGCCCGGTCGAAGGTGCTGTGCAGTTGGCGTCCCTGGAACCAGTTCGCCTCCTGTCCCGCGAACAGCTCCTTCAGCGTCCCCGGCCGGCTCCGGATCGTCCCGGCGTCCACCCCGTCCACCGACACGCGCAACCAGAAGCCCTGCGTCATCGCGTCCGGCACCGCGTGGTGCCAGCGCGCATGCGCCGCCACCCACTCCGCCTCCGGCAGCAGGTCGGCGTCGAGGAACAGCAGGATGTCGTGCGCCGCCGCCCGCACTCCCGCGTTGCGCGCCCGCGCCACCCCGAAGCCGAGGTCCTCCTGGCGCACCACCTTCACGTCCAGCGGCGTCGACGGCCGCTCCAACGGCTCCGGCGAGCCGTCGTCCACCACCACCACCTCGAAGAGCTCCCGCGGATAGGTCTGGCCCTCCAGCGCCGCCAGCGTCCGTCCGAGCTCTTCCGGCTGCGCGTAGTACGGCATGACCACGCTCACCGGCAACTCCGGCACGAACGCCTCGGGCGCCGGCAGTTCCACCCGCCGCCAGTCGTTGTACCGGACGAGCTGCGGCCGAGGCGTGTCGCGCCGCACCCCGGCCATCATCGGAGGGACTGCGCAAACGGCCGGGGCATGTACGAGGCGTCCATGTCCTCGATACGGGCCCGGTCCGGGTCCCAGCCGGGCCAGACACCATCGGCCCGGTCGAGGAACCATTCGTCCCCGACCGCATCCCAGGTGTGATCCCTGCCGTGCCGAACCCGCACGTACCCGGCGCCGTGCGTTCGATAGACCCGGCGGCTGCCGCCGCGCCCCCGGACTTTCTCGAACAGACGCAGGTCCGCCGAGCGAGGGACGCACGGAAACCCGCCGACCCCATCGAGGACCTCCCGTGACACCAGCAGGGTGCCGCCGGCGCCCGTGACCATCCCGTCGCGCTTCTCGGAGCCTTCGAAGTTCAACCGGACGATCACGTTCGACGCCGCCAGGTACACGAACTCCGGCGTCTTCTCCACCAGGTGCGCCTGCGAGTATTCGTGCGCCAGCACCAGGTCCCACAGATGCTCGCGGCCGTACGCATCGTCGTCGTCCATCCTTGCCAGGAGCGTCCCGCCCGCCGCCGCCACCATGCTGTTCAGCGCCGCGCCGAGCGGCTGTTCGGAATCGACGCGCACCACGGTCGCGGGCATCGGCAGGTCCGCAAGCCGCCGCTCGACGCCGGTGAAGCCGCCACCGTGCAGGCCCAGCACCAGCTCCACCCGGGGCCAGGTCTGCCGCGCCAGTCCCGCCAGCGCGTGCGGCAGCAACGCCGGACGCCTGGTCACCAGCAGCACCGACACCAGGGGCGGCAACGGGGGCTCGACCCCCGCATGAGCGCAGAGCTGGCGGGCCCGGCTGCGCAACGAATGCTCCCGCAGCGCCGCGCGCCGCATCCGGATGCTGAACACCTCGCGCACCGCCGGGTCGGGGTCCGGCAGCGCGCCGGCCATCAGGCCGTACAGCTCGGCGCCCAGCAACGCCTCCATGTGCGGCGCTTCGTCCGCAAGACGCACGACCGTCCCCAGTGCGGCCAGACGGACCAGGGTGGCCGCACGCGCGGTCGGGTCGGGATGGAAAGCCTGGATGTCTTCGAGATGGTGGATCCTCCTGAGCGCCGCCCGGTCGTCGCGGCGCACGACGCGGCCCGCCTCGCAGCCCGGCGGCAGCCGGTCGAGCGGACCCGGCGCCCCCACCCCCTCGCACTCGGTCCGGCTCCAGCCGATCGGGTTGTGCCGCAGCGGGTCGAGGGCGGGAACCGACAGCAACGCCGGCGCCTCGGCGAGGACGACCACCGGGGCCGCCACACCCGACGCCTCCGCCGCCGTGTCGGCCACCACCACATCGGCGCGCCGGCCGGCCGTCGTCCACGCCACCCGCCCCGACGCCTCGAACACGGCCCGCGACCGGACGCCCAGCGCGACAATCTCCACCCCCAGGGGATACTCGGCCCGAGGCGCGGAAGCCGGGGCCTCGGCCGGCATCGCGGGCGCCTTCCACGACAGGGCGGCGCGGAAGCGGCCGGACACCCGCCGCAGAACCGCGGCGGCGAACCACCGGACGAACCGCCACGCCGCGCCCGGACCATCGACCCGACGCAACTCGAGCCGCAACAGGTCCCGGGACGAGCGCAACGCCCGGACCGTCGAACCGGCCGGCACGGGCGCCGCCCTCAGCTTCCGGGGCGGAATCGTCACCACATCGCCGAAGTCGGCGGCCTCCCACGGCGTGCGCAGCGCCCGGTGCAGCGCCCACGCCCGCACGATCGACACCCGGGAACCATCGGGAAACTCCGACCGCCCGACCACCGCCGTCCCCAGCCCGGCGCGCAGCCGGCGCACCACGTCCGAGTGCAGCCGCTTCCCGGCCGGCAGCGTCACGTGGAACGGGGACGCGGGAAACTCCTCCAGCGCCGGGCGCGACGGCGCCACCCGCACCCGCGGGTCCGGACCCAGGTGGCGCTCCAGCCACCCCCGGCCCGCGTGGCCCTCGGGCAGCTCCAGCCGCACCACCAAGTCGTGCATCGAACCGGACAGCACCCGCTCGACCGCCTCCAGCAGACGGTCCGCGGACAGCCCGTCCGCCCGCACCGTCACCACGTACTGCGGCACCGTGAAGGTCCGCCCCGCCGTACCCGTACGGTACCGGGGGTGGGCAATCAGGTGCGCCACCTTCGCCAACTGCAACTCCTGGCTCCGCTCCTTCTCCGCCCGGCCCGCCTCCCAGGGACCCTGGTGCCAGGCGAACGCCTCCCGCAGCGGCACCAGCAACCCGCCCCGCGTCCAGGCCCGGTAGCCGAACTCCGTGTCCTCCCCGCCCCACTGCGTGAACGACTCGTCGAATCCTCCCACCAGCTCGTAGAACCCGCGGCCGACTCCGAAGTGCCCGCTCGCCGCCATCCGGAACAGATCGTCCGCCTTCGACGTCAGATCGCCGGTCCTGCGCAGGTGGGGCTCGAACCACCTGAAGTCGGCCAGGCTCGCCTTCCGCCCGGCGAACAGCTCCTTCAGCGTCCCCGGCCGGCGCCGGATCATCTCGGCGTCCACCCCGTCCACCGGCACGTGGACCCGGAAGCCCAGCGTCATCGCGTCCGGCACCGCGTGGTGCCAGCGCGCATGAGCCGCCAGCCAGTCCGCCTCCGGCAGCATGTCCCCGTCGAGGAACAGCAGGATGTCGTGCGCCGCCGCCCGCACTCCCGTGTTGCGCGCCCGCGCCAGCCCGAAGCCGAGGTCCTCCTGCCGCACCACCTTCACGTCGAGCGGCGTCTCCCGCGGCCGCTCCAACGGCTCCGGAGAGCCGTCATCGACCACCACCACCTCGAAGAGCTCCCGCGGATACGTCTGGCCTTCCAGCGCCGCCAGCGTCCGCCCGAGCTCCTCCGGCTGCGCGTAGTACGGCACGATCACGCTCACCGGCAACTCCGGCACGAACGCCCCGGGCGCCGCTACCGCCACCCGCCGCCAGTCGTTGTACCGGAGGGGCTCCACGAGGCCCCGGACCCCTGACGCGGCGGGCGCCGCCGTGGCAGCGGGCCCGGCCATCAGCCGCATCCCTCCCGCAGCCGGCTCATGAGCGCGAAGTCCTCCGCATACCGCTCTCTCAACAACGCCTTGTTCCGTTCGTTCAGATTCTCGTCAGGCAGCCGGGCGACGCTCCGCAGCGCTTCCTCCGTCGGCCTCCATCCGGCCATCGTGGCCAGTCTGGGCAGCGCGCGCGCCGGCATGCCCAGACGATTGCAGACCGTCCTGAAATCCGCATCGAGGTTTTCGTAACGCCCGACGAAATCGGGCAGCCGCCCATCGTCGAGCACCACCTGCCTCGACTGGGACAGCCAGTGCCGGTCGGCGAACGCATCCGAGCCGTACGGAGTGGCCAGCCACCGGCACAGGTCGTCGAAGCTGAACGCCAGCGAGGCTCCATGGTACGGGTCGATGAAATACCGGCGTGTGTCCTCCGTCGACTGCAGGTACTTGTTCGCATAGAACGAGAACGTCCGGCGGTACGGATCCCGGACGAACGCGAAGCTGTAGTAGCCCCGTGCTTCCGGATGCATCGCATGGACGTCGGAGATGCTCTTGTCGCGCACCACCTCGGCGTCGGGATCGATCTCGCGAAGCAGCGTCATGATGCTTCGCGACGCGACCTTCGGAATGCAGAGCCACACGTACCCGTACTTGCGGGAGACGATCTTCTCGGCACGGAGGTCGGGCGTCTTTCTCGCCGTCGTGGCGATGCTGAACGCCTGCTCGAACTCGCCGTCCGACAACGCGTCCAGCAGGTCCCGGGCGACAGCGCGATGCGGATGCGTCGGAGCGAGACCGACCAGCTTCTCCGCCAGGTCGTGCAGAACGTCGACGCTCCCGCCGCCGATCCGGGACCTGAGCCTGCTGTGGACCTCGACGGCAAAGGCTCCGAAATCTTCCGCGTTGCCGCCGCCCTCACCAGTTCCAGGGGTCCCTGGTGTCTCGACGAGGTCGGCGGAGAGGGACAGCCGGCCAGCACGTCGACGAAGCAGCGGCGGGGCGATGCGAAGGCGCCGGCACACCCGCCGCACAACCGCGCCCCCGAACCACCGGACGAACCGCCACGCCGCGCCCGGACCGTCGACCCGACGCAACTCGGTCCGCAACAGGTCCCGGTACAAACGCAACACCCGGACCGTCGAACCGGACGGCACGGGCGCCGCCCTCAGCTTCCGGGGCGGAATCGTCACCGCATCGCCGAAGTCGGCGGCCTCCCACGGCGTACGCAACGCCCGATGCAGCGCCCACGCCCGCACGATCGACACCCGGGAACCGTCGAGGAACTCCGACCGCCCGACCACCGCCGTCCCCAGCCCGGCGCGGAGTTTGCGCACCACGTCCCCATGCAGCCACCTCCCGGCCGGCAGCGTCACGTGGAACGGGGACGCGGGAAACTCCTCCGGCGCCGAGCGCGACGGCGCCACCCGCACCCGCGGGTCCGGACCCAGGTGACGCTCCAGCCACGCCCGGCCCATGTGGCCCTCGGGCAGCTCCAGCCGCACCACCAGGTCGTGCATCGGACCGGACAACACCCGCTCGACCGCCTCCAGAAGACGGTCCGCGGACAGCCCGTCCCCCCGCACCGTCACCACGTACTGCGGCACCGTGAAGGTCCGCCCCGCCGTACCCGTGCGGTACCGGGGGTGGGCAATCAGGTGGGCCAGCTTCGCCCGCTGCAACTTCCGGCTCCATTCCTTCTCCGCCCGGCCCTCTTCCCAGGGACCCAGGTGCCAGACCCAGGGACCCTGGTGCCAGGCGAACGCCTCCCGAACCGGCACCAGCAGCCCGCCCCGCATACAGGCCCGGTAGCCGAACTCCAGGTCCTCTCCGCCCCACTGCGTGAACGACTCGTCGAACCCCCCGACCAGCTCGCAGAACTCGCGACGAAGCCCCAGATTGCCGCTCGTCACTACCTGGAACAGATCGTCCACCCTCGACGTCAGATCGCCGATTCTGCGCAGGCGGGGTTCGAACCACCTGAAGTCGACCAGGCTTGTCTTCCGCCCGGCGAACAGCTCCTTCAGCGTCCCCGGCCGGCGCCGGATCGTCTCGGCGTCCACCCCGTCCACCGACACGTGGGCCCGGAAGCCCTGCGTCACCGCGTCCGGCACCGCGTGGTGCCAGCGCGCATGCGCCGCCACCCAGTCCGCCTCCGGCAGCATGTCCCCGTCGAGGAACAGCAGGATGTCGTGCGCCGCCGCGCGCACCCCCGTGTTGCGCGCCCGCGACGCCCCGAAACCGAGGTCTTCCTGCCGCACCACCTTCACGTCCAGCGGCGTCGACCGTGGCCGCTCCAACGCCTCCGGCGAGCCGTCGTCCACCACCACCACCTCGAAGAGCTCCCGCGGATACGTCTGGCCCTCCAGCGCCGCCAGCGTCCGCGCCAGCTCCTCCGGTCGCGCGTAGTACGGCACGATCACGCTCACCGGCAGCTCCGGCACGAACGCCCCGGGCGCCGCCACCTCCACCCGCCGCCAGTCGTTGTACCGGACGAGCTGCGGCGGAGGCGTGTCGTGCCGCACCCCGGCCATCATCGGAGGAACTGCGCAAGCGCCCGCCGCAGAACCGCACTCCCGAACCACCGGACGAATCGCCACGCCGCATCAGGACCGTCGACCCGACGCAGCTCGGTCCGCAACAGGTCCCAGGACGAGCGCAACGCCCGGATCGTCGAACCGGACGGCACGGGCGCCGCCCTCAGCTTCCGGGGCGGAATCGTCACCACGTCGCCGAAGTCGGCAGGCTCCCACGGCGTGCGCAACGCCCGGTGCAGCGCCCACGCCCGCACGATCGACACGCGGGAGCCGTCGGGAAACTCCGACTGCCCGACCACCGCCGTCCCCAGCCCGGCGCGCAGCCGGCGCACCACGTCCCCATGCAGCCGCCTCCCGGCCGGCAGCGTGACGTGGAACGGGGATACGGGAAACTCTTCCAGCGCCGAGCGCGACGGCGCCACCCGCACCCGCGGGTCCGGACCCAGGTGGCGCTCCAGCCACACCCGGCCCGCGTGGCCCTCGGGCAACTCCAGCCGCACCACCAGATCGTGCTCCGGACCACACAGCACCCGCTCGACCGCCTCCAGCAGACGGTCCTCGGACAGCCCGTCCCCCCGCATCGTCACCACGTACCGCGGCACCGTGAAGATCCGTCCCGTCACACCGGTGCGGAACCCGGAATGCGCAATCAGGTGGGCCAGCTTCGCCCACTGCAACTCCCGGCTCCGTTCCTTCTCCGCCCGGCCCTCTTCCCGGAGGCCCTGGTGCCAGGCGAACGCCTCCCGCACCGGCACCAGCAGCCCACCCCGCGTCCAGGCCCGGTAGCCGAACTCCGTGTCCTCCCCGCCCCACTGCGTGAACGACTCGTCGGACCCGCCGACCAGCTCGTGGAACCCGCGGCGGATCCCGAAGTTGCCGCCCCTGATCATGCGGTACAGCTCGTCCGCCCTCGACGTCAGATCGTCGGTTCTGCGCAGGATGCGTTCGAGCCCATCGTAATCGTCCGTTTCCACCTTCCGTCCGGCGAACAGCTCCTTCAGCGTCCCCGGCCGGCTCCGGATCGTCCCGGCGTCCACCCCGTCCACCGACACGTGGGCGTACAGGCCCAGCGTCACCGCATCCGGCGCCGCGTGGTGCCAGCGCGCATGAGCCGCCAGCCACTCCGCCTCCGGCAGCATGTCCCCGTCGAGGAACAGCAGGATGTCATGCGCCGCCGCGCGCACCCCCGTGTTGCGCGCCCGCGCCAGCCCGAAGCCGAGGTCCTCCTGCCGCACCACCTTCACGTCGAGCGGCGTCTCCCGCGGCCGCTCCAACGGCTCCGGAGAGCCGTCATCGACCACCACCACCTCGAAGAGCTCCCGCGGATACGTCTGCCCCTCCAGCGCCGCCAGCGTCCGCGCCAGATCTCCCGGCTGCGCGTAGTACGGCACGATCACGCTCACCGGCCGCTCCGGCACGAACGCCCCGGGCGCCGCCACCTCCACCCGCCGCCAGTCGTTGTACCGGAGGGGCTCCACGAGGCCCCGGACCCCTGACGCGGCGGGCGCCGCCGTGGCAGCGGGCCCGGCCATCAGCCGCATCCCTCCCGCAGCCGGCTCATGAGCGCGAAGTCCTCCGCATACCGCTCTCTCAACAATGCCTTGTTCCGCTCGTTCAGGCTCTCGTCAGGCAGCCGGGCGACGCTCCGCAGCTCTTCCTCCGTCGGGTTCCGTCCGGCCATCGTGCCCAGTCTGGGCAGCTCGCGCGCCGGCATGCCCAGACGATTGCAGACCGCCCTGAAATCCGCGTCGAGATTTTCGTAACGCCCGACGAAATCGGGCAGCCGCCCATCGTCGAGCACCACCTGCCTCGACTGGGACAGCCAGTGCCGGTCGGCGAACGCATCCGAGCCGTACGGAGTGGCCAGCCACCGGCACAGGTCGTCGAAGCTGAACGCCAACGAGGTTCCATGGTACGGGTCGATGAAATAGCGGGCGTTTGTGTCCATCGACCGCAGGTACTTGTCCGCATAGAACGAGAACGCCCGGCGGTACGGATTCCGGACGAACGCGAAGCTGTAGTAGCCCCGTGCTTCCGGATGCATCGCATAGACGTCGGAGATGCTCTTGTCGCCCATCACCTCGGCGTCGGGATCGATCTCGCGAAGCAGCGCCGCGATGCTTCGCGACGCGACCTTCGTAATGCAGAGCCACACGTACCCGTACTTGCGGGAGACGATCTTGTCGGCACGGAGGTCGGGCGTCTTTTGCGCCGTCGTGACGATGCTGAGCGCCTGCTCGAACTCGCCGTCCGACAACGCGTCCAGCAGGTCCCGGGCGACGGCGCGATGCGGATGCGTCGGAGCGAGACCGACCAGCTTCTCCGCCAAGTCGTGCAGAACGTCGACGTTCCCGCCGCCGATCCGAGACCTGAGCCTGCTGCGGACCTCGACGGCAAAGGCTCCGAAATCTTCAGTGTTGTCGCCGCCCTCACCAATTCCAAGGGTACCTGGTGTCTCAACGAGGTTGGCAGAGAGAGACAGCCGGCCAGCACGTCGACGAAGCAGCGTCGTGGCGATGCGAAAGCGCCGGCACACCCACCGCAGAACCGAGCCCCCGAACCACCGGACGAACCGCCACGCCGCGCCCGGGCCGTCGACCCGACGCAACCCGGGCCGCAACAGGTCCCAGTACAAACGCAACGCCCAGACCGTCGAACCGGCCGGCACGGGCGCCGCCCTCAGCTTCCGGGGCGGGATCGCCACCACGTCGCCGAAGTCGGCGGCCTCCCACGGCGTGCGCAACCCCCGATGCAGCGCCCACGCCCGCACGATCGACGCCCGGGAACCGTCGAGAAACTCCGACCTGCCGACCACCGCCATCCCCAGCTCGGCGCGCAGCCGGCGCACCACGTCCCCATGCAGCCACCTCCCGGCCGGCAGCGTCACGTGGAACGCCGACGCGGGAAACTCCTCCAGCGCCGAGCGCGACGGCGCCACCCGCACCCGCGGGTTCGAACCCAAGTGGCGCTCCAGCCACCCCCGGCCCGCGTGGCCCTCGGGCAACTCCAGCCGCACCACCAGATCGTGCTCCGGACCACACAGCACCCGCTCGACCGCCTCCAGCAGACGGTCCGCGGACAGCCCGTCCCCCCGCATCGTCACCACGTACTGCGGCACCGTGAAGGTCCGTTCCGTCACACTGGTGCGGAATCCGGGAACGGCGGGCGCCGCCGTGGCAGCGGGCTCGGCCATCAGCCGCATCCCTCCCGCAGCCGGCTCATGAATCCGAAGTCCTCCGCACACCGCTCTCTCGACAATGCCTTGTTCCGCTCGTTCAGGCTCTCGTCAGGCAACCGTGCCGGAACCCGTCCACGACATCGAGACGGTTGCCGTGCGGGATTCGCACCCGCTGGGCAAGGGCGTCTTGCACGGCGCGCTGTCTCAACGATGTCGGCAGAGAGGGGTGGGTTCCGGCGGCAGTCGCGTATCGAGAAGGTCGAAACGGGCGGCGCGCGGGAACCGAGTGCGCAGCAACGTGGACTTGCCGGTCTTGCGAGGCCCCCACAGGAAGGCCGATCGCCCTTGCGGGAGATCGATGCGGAGGGTGCGAAGGTACATGACCAAATCGGAACAGGCTCCGAATGAGTCGGACCGTTTCGGAGTCTACTCCGACCCGGTAGCCCTGGAAATGCTCATGTGTCCACCGCGCAGGATCGTTTTGTGCCGACCGGAGCCGATCGAGCCGAACGAACCGGGCTGCGTTCCCGGCGGTGGTCGCCGTCCCGGCGGGACCGCCCGGCGCCGCGGTGTCGGGGTGCGTCGGGAGTGGCAGGGGCGGCAGGGACGGTCGGGCGGCGGGAGAGGGGGACCGGCAGTGGCCCGCGGCGCGGGCGCGGCAGGATCCGGCGGCACCGGGGTCGAGAGCCGCCGAGAGCATCAAGACAAGAGCATCACGACGGCAACCTTGTCGCCGCCCGAACGACCCGGGGCGCGGATATGATCCGAGCCGCCACGCCCGTACCCGGAGCGCACGTGCACGTGAACACTCCATCCGATTCGACGTGCATCCCGCAGCCTGTGTTGCCGCTCGCGCGCTATCGCGTGCGCTTCCGCGAGTGCATCCCGCATGGCGCCTGCTCGCTCGGCTCTCCCCGGGCCGGCTACCTCGGCTCCGCGTGGCGCGGTGCGTTCGGCCACGCGCTCCGCAAGGCGGTCTGCGTGACCCGCCTTCCCGCCTGCGACTCCTGCGTGCTCCTGCGCTCGTGCCCATACCCGTTTCTCTTCGAGAGCCGGACGCCGCCCGGAGCGGAGAAGCTCACCCGTTATCCGCACACCCCCGGCCCCTGTGTGCTGGAGCCGACCGACCGGCGCTTCGACACGGGGGACGGCACGCTGAACCTCGGGGTGACCCTGTTCGGATCGGCCAACGACCATCTGCCGTATGTCGTGCACGCGCTCGACCAAGCGGGCCGGCACGGCCTCACCGCCCGGCGCGTGGTGCTCGAGATGCTGGACGTTCAGGCCGAGTCGCGGCAGCACGATGCGGGGACGGGAAGCGCTGCCGGACAGGACGATGGCAGCCAGGACGACCGCGAACGGGAGGACTATGAACAGACCCCCGCCGAATGGGAAGGCAGCGAACGGGACAACCGCGCACGGAAGGATCATGAACGGAACCCCGCCGAATGGGGAGGCCGCGAACGGGACGCGGCCGAACGGGATGGCCGTCCACGGAACGACCGCGAACGAGACGGCTGGACGACCATCTTCGAGCCCGGCGGCCGGCTGTCTCCGGTTCCGCCCCGGCATCCAGCCCTGCCGCCCGCTCCGCCCCGGACCGTGCGAATACGGCTGCTGACCCCGCTGCGGATCAAGCGGCACGGGCATTTCGTCGGAGCCTCGGACTTCGACTTCCGCGTATTGATGGGCGGCCTGCTGCGGCGCATCTCGCTCCTCACGTACTTTTTCGGCGAAACGCCACTGGAGACGGATTTCGCCGGCCTGCTCCGGCGCGCCGAATCGGTCCCCATCGCCGCACCCGCACTCCGCTGGCGGGAATGGACCCGCCGTTCGTCGCGCCAGAACACGAAGCTCCAGATGGGCGGAGTGGTCGGCAGCTTCGAGCTGGCGGGCGCGGGACTCGACCCGTTCTGGCCGTATCTGTGGCTCGGTCAATGGACGCATGCGGGGAAGGGTTGCTCGATGGGGCTCGGCCGGTACGTGATCGAGTCGTCGGGCGGGGAGGGCACCGCGTCGATTGGAGAGGGCGCCGGTTTCGGGTCGAACTGCGAGTCGTGGCCGGCCCCGAGCCGGCTTTGAGTCCGGGGGCCGCAATGGCAAGGTGGACGATCCGCTTCGATGGCAACCTTGCCGCAGCCTGCTCCCGCTTCATGCGCAAGTATGATTCGGGCCTCCAGGCACATTCCCGGTCACACCTGCCCGTGAAAAGCGCCCGATACCATCCCCCTTCCGCAGCCTGTGTTTCGGAACACCAGGAACCGGTACTTCGGATACGGATACCGACCACGCCATGAAGCAGCCGCACGACTATCCCCGCCGCCTCCTGGTCGCCGTCACGGGGCTTTCCCCGCAGATCGTCACGGAGACCCTGTACGCGCTCGCAGTCGGGCAGAATCCGCAGAATCCGCCGTTCATCCCCACCGAGATCCGGCTCATCACGACCGAAGAAGGCGCCGAACGCGCGAGGCTTTCCCTTCTGCACCCGGACCGCCGGTTCCACCGGCTACGCGCCGACTACGACCTGCCCTCCATCGTGTTCGGACCGGAACACATCCATGTGCTGAAGGACGCGGCCGGAGAGCCGCTGAGCGACATCCGCAGCCCCGCCGACAACACCCGCGCCGCCGACACCATCACCGATGTGGTGCGCGATCTGACCCGGGACGACGACACCGCGCTCCACGTCTCGATCGCCGGCGGACGCAAGACCATGGGGTTCTATCTCGGCTACGCCCTGTCCCTGTACGGACGCGAACAGGACCGGCTCTCGCATGTGCTGGTGAATGCGCCGTACGAGTCGCATCCGCAGTTCTTCTATCCGACCGTCAAGAGCCAGGTGATCTACACCCCACATCCTCACAACCGTCCTTATGACACCCGCGATGCCGAGGTCACGTTGGCGGATATCCCGTTCGTGCGGCTCCGGAGCGAATTGCCCGAAGACCTTCTGGACGGAAAGGTCCGGTTCGGCGAAGCGGTCATCGCCGCACAACGGACCATCGGGCCGCCCGAACTCGTCATCGACCTCCCGGCAAAACGCTTGCGCGCCGCGGGCAAGGTCATCGTACTCAGTCCCGTGCAGCTCGCATTCCTCGCCTGGCTCGCCCGGCGACGCAAACAGGGCCGGGAGTGGCTGGAATGCCCGAGTGCGGGTGCACCGGAGAGGGATTGTGCAGAAGCGTTCCTGAACGAGTATCGGATGATCATCGGCGACATGGGAGACGACGAACGTACCGCGCAACGCTTGCGGGAAGGCATGACGAACGACTTCTTCTCGCAGACCAAATCGAAGCTGCACCGGACCCTGAAGAAGGAGCTGGGAAGTCGGCAGGCTGCGCCGTACCTGGTTTCCCGCCACGGGTCACGCCCTCGATGGATCTATGGCCTGGACATCGCCCCGAGCGCCATCCGCTTCGAGTCGTTCGAGCTCGACGGCACCCGGGGTCGGAAGCGGCAACCTTGTCATCCGCCACGGTCGACGAGCCGCCACGGTAGCATCGGTCTTGAATGCACGGCGAACACCGGAGGATGAACGGAAGTCATGACCGGATGCCCGAACAACAATGACTACCGGCGTGCGTTGCTCGATGCGACCTCGCGAGTAGCGCTGGCCGGTTTGCTGCACGACCTCGGCAAGCTGGCCGAGCGAGCCGACATGCCCGTGCCGGATCGCGAGACCCTCGAGGTCAACAAGCAGATCTACTGCCCCAACCCCAAGCCGTCGCCGAACAGCCCGGGCTGGTTCTCGCACGTGCACGCGGCCTACACCGCCCTCGCCCTCGACGCCATCGAATCCTCTCTTCCACGGATCAAGGGGCATGATGCGAGTCCGTTCCAGGAGTGGGGGGAAGCACGCGCCGGGGGCGCCGACGACTCGCTCATCAATGCGGCGGCGAAGCACCACAAACCCGACACCTTCCTGCAATGGATCGTGGCTACCGCCGACCGTGCCGCATCGGGCCTCGATCGCGAGACGTTCGATGATTACAACAAGGCTCGCGACGAGATTCCGACGGCCGGCAAGACGCACTACACGGTACGCCAGCTCACCTTGTTCGAGCAGGTCAGCATCGATCATGGAGAGGATCGAGACCGAACGGCGCCGGCTTGGCGCTATCGGTATCGTCTTGATCCGCTCTCGCCGCGGAGCATCTTTCCGGTATGTGCGGACGGCTACGAAACGAACGATCGAGCCGCCGCCCGCGCCGAGTACGCGAAGCTCTGGAGCGGATTCCGGACCTCGCTGGAACGGATCCCGAAGTCCCATCGGCAAAACCTGCCGCTATGGCTCGACCACTTCGATACGCTCTGGTTGACGTTCACTCATGCCGTGCCTGCCGCTACCGCGTTCGGAACGATTCCGGATATCTCGCTGTACGACCATTCGCGGGTCGTGGCGGCGCTCGCTGCCGCCATCTGGCGCTACCATCACGAGCGCGGTGATGATCGAAGCCGGGCTCGGGATCGGCTGACCGGACGCAGGGACTGGGACGAACGGAAGCTGCTGTTCATCCAGGGCGATTTCTTCGGTATTCAGGATTTCATCTTCGCGTCGGAGGGCTCGACCACCAAGCGCGCGGCGAAGCTGCTTCGCGGGCGCTCCTTCTACGTCGCGCTGCTCACGGAGTGCGCCGCACTGCGGGTGCTCGAAGCACTCTCACTGCCCCCCACGAGCCAGATCATCAACGCCGCAGGCAAGTTCCAGATCATCGCGCCGAACACCGACAGCACGATCGAGAAGCTCGAGGAAGTGCGAAAGGACCTCGACCGGTGGTTCCTGCAACACACCTTCGGGCAGTCCGGGATCGGGATCGCGTGGACGCCGGCCGCCTGCAACGACCTGCAACAGGGCAGCCGGCAAGACAGCCAGTACCAGCACCTCGTCGCGCGGCTGTTCGAGGCTCTGGAAGACGCCAAGCTCCGGCGATTCGAGCTGTGCAGCGAGTCCCCTCCGGATCCGGTGTTCGACGGCTACCTCGGAAGAGTTGGCAGGCACGGTCTCTGCGCCGTGGATGGACGCTCGCCGGCGGATGGTGGAGTGCTGGACGGCTACAACAAGGCGAGCCGCTTCGCCTGCGACCAGATCGGAATCGGCGAGCTGCTGACAAAGGAGCATTGCAACCGTCTGCTTGTGGCACGCAGTCCCTTGGACGGTCCGAACGTAGACTCTCTGGATACCGATATCTTCGGTTATCGCATCGGCTTGACCGGCGACGAGGAAGCCTCGGGAAGATTCGGCGAGGATGCAAAGACCGGCAATCTTCTTCGTGTCTGGGATTTCTCGCTTCCTGAAGACGCCGAAGCACCACTGCTTCATGGCTATGCGCGACGCGACATCAACGCTTGGGTACCCCGATTCAACGAGAACGACATCGAGGACGAATCACGCTACGAGAAGGGCGAATCCGGCAATTCGGAAACGCGCAAAGCAGGAGCCCTCAAGACGTTCAATGATCTCGCCTGCGAAGCGCGGGAGTACCGCCGAACCGCCAGCGAGCCGGAATCCGATTCCCGGAGCCGGGTCGGTGTGCCCGCGCTCATGACCCTGAAAGGGGACGTAGACAATCTGGGCGCCATCTTCCGGCAAGGTCTGGATGCGCCCAGCCTGTCGCGCATGGCCGCGCTCTCGCGGCAGATGAACGCGTTCTTCGCGGTACACCTGCCGTTCCTTTGTCATGGCGAGTCCAGATTCAGAGACACCTATACCGTATTTGCAGGTGGCGACGACTTCTTTCTCATCGGCCCCTGGACGCGGCAGATGGACCTCGCGGCACGGCTTCGCGACGACTTCCACCGGTATGTCGCCCGCAACGCCCGGATCAGTTTTTCGGCCGGTCTCGCGATGACGAAGCCAGGGCTTCCGGTGCGCCGGATCGAGGCGATGGCGGATGACTCGCTCGAGGACGCCAAGGCGTTGCAGAGAAGGACCGGCGGCACCAAGAACGCCGTGACCTGTTTCGACCGGACCATCGACTGGTCCGATTTTCGAGAGCTGCTCGATGTGCGGGAACGGTTGCAGGAACTGACCAGGGGCATGAGTCACGGCTACGTCTACGGGCTCCTGAACCTCGTCGACTTGGCCGAAAGCGTCGGCTCCCACCCGGAAAACGCGCTCTGGCGCTCCCGGTTCTACTACCGCACGTGGCGGGCGCTGGAGAGTGTCGGAGGGGTCGGTCGGGACGAACGCCGGCGGCGAATGGAGGTGCTGGCCCAGGAGATCGTACAAGGGGGCATCGAGCGCTTCGGCGGCGACTACCGTATAGCGTTGTTCGGCCACCTGTATCGAAACCGAACGTAGGAGGCGTGATGGTGAGTCCACCGAGAAGACATGATTCACAGCGGCGCGACGGCCAGAGCCGTCGTTCAAGGGACGAGCACGGGCGCCAGCCTGCGGGGCAGAGCGACTCCGAGATGAAGTCACTTGGTCCCAGGATTGTCCTCACTCCCGGTACATCGATTTCCCCGGATCTGTTCGACGACGTTGCCGACCGGGCAGCTCGGATCGTGGCGGGAGAAGGCACCAGGAATTCACAACTCCGAAGGTTCTACGACGAATTGTTGCGCTGGGAAGACAAGGTCAACGGCGGCGAGCCCAAGGATGCGGAAGCCCGGTTGCGCGAACAGCTCCCGTTCATCCGCATGATGAACGCCAAGGCCGCCTACGCGAAGGGACGAAAACTGGTCGGAGCGGCCTTCGTGGAAATGCTCCGAAGGTGTCTCGAACAGGTGAACGATGATCCGGGCGCCTTGCGCAACTGCCGGCTCTTCTTCGAGGCGTTCATGGGCTTCCACAAGCTCCATGATCCACAGGATTGAGGCTGCGAACCATGCAATTGACGAAAATCTGCCTGATCAAGGGCTGCATCGAGCTGGTGACGGGGCTGCATATCGGCGCCGGCAACGAAGAGATGCACATCGGCGGCACGGACAATCAGGTGGTCAAGAACCCGGTGAACCGCCACCCGTACATCCCCGGCTCCAGTCTCAAGGGCAAGATGCGGAGCCTGTTGGAGTGGCAGGCGGGCACTGTAGGAGACACCGACGGCAAGCCGGTCGGATTCGGCATCGCGAACAAGATCGAAGATAAGGAGAAACGTGCCCGATCCGAAAACATCCTGAAGCTCTTCGGCGGAGCCCCGGAGGGCCCGTCCGACGAAGCGTTCGTTCGCAGCATCGGCCCGAGTCGCCTCGCGTTCTGGGACTGTCCTCTTGCCGAGGACTGGGCGAAGCAGATGGATGCTCGCGGCCTCTCGCTCACCGAGGTGAAGACAGAGAACACCATCGACCGGATCGGTGGGGCGGCCAGAAATCCTCGAAACAACGAGCGGGTACCGGCTGGCGCCCGGTTCGACTTCAAGCTGACCATGCGGGTCCACGACGGCGAGGACCTGTTCCTCGACGTTCTGCGCGGGCTGCGTCTCATCGAGCTCACCGGCCTCGGCGGCTCCGGTTCCCGGGGGTACGGCAAGGTCCGGTTCCTCGACCTCGAACGCGACGACGAGTCCATTCAGCCGGAGTACGAAACCGTTCGGTTCGATTCGTAACCGGTCAGGGCGAGTCGATGCGCATGCAACACCTCCTGCTCTGCATTGTGCCGCGTTCCGCGTTCGCGACGCCGCTGAAAGGCGACACGCTCTTCGGACATCTTTGCTGGGCGTTGCGGGACCGTCTTGGTGAGAACATCCTTCAGGACCTGCTGCAAGGCTATACGGCAGGAAAGCCATTCGCGGTCGTCTCCGATGCACTGCCCGAGCGTTGCTGGCCGCGGCCCATGGTTCCCCCGGCCATGTTTGGCGACATCGACCCGCGGAAGCGAAAGGCGGCGAAGAATCGGGCGTGGCTCCGCCAGGACGATTTCGCCCGATCGGTAGGCGAGTGGCTTGGCTGCATGGTGGAGGATCCCGACGGTGCACGTGACGCAGCGGATTCCGTCATCTCCGCCGAAGAGATTCGCCGCCCGCTGGTCAAACATGAAACACGGTTCCGAAACTCGCTCGATCGACGCACCGGAACGACCACGGCCGTAGATTTCGCACCTTACTCGGTACCGCAATTCCGGTATCGAGAGGGAGCGCGTCTCGACTGTCACGTCGCTTACGACGCCGATCGGATCAACGCTGACGCACTACGGCAGGCCATGATCGACATCGGTGAATTCGGTTTCGGACGCGATGCCACCGTCGGCCTCGGGCGCTTCACGGTGGAGAAGTGTGCGCACGGCGGCCGAGCCGATCTTCCGCTCTCGCAAGACGACGCGACTTCCTGGCTGACGCTGGCGCCCGTCGCTCCGCAGGGCTTGGCGTGGAACTCCGAGCGGTGCTGGTATCGTCCATTCACCCGTTTCGGGCGGCACGGCAACGCGGCCGTTCATCTCAGACATCGGTTCAAGACCCCGGTGTTGCTCGCGGACACGGGCGCCGTCCTGACGCCCCGGAGTCACTACGAAGCGCGCCTGTTCGTGGGTCAAGGGCTCGGTGGGGCGAGCCGCCCACTCTCGCACAGCATCCGGGAGACGGTGCATCAGGGCTATGCGCCCGTGATTGGCATCCGGGTGCCGGAACGCGTCGGCGGGGAGGGCGTGCCGGCATGACGCCCGATTTCCTCTCTTCCTGCCGGCTGGACTTCACTCCACTCGCACCGGTCCACATCGGCAGCGGCGAGGACATGGACCCGACGAGCTATGTGCTGGATGCCGATACGCTCTACGAATTTTCGCCGAGCGCCCTGGCGGCAGTTCTCGACGAAGCCGACCGCAAGCGGTTGCTCGGGCTGGTCGATGGCACGCGGGGCGAAAATGCGTTGACCGGAGTTCGAGAATTCCTTTTCGAGCGGCGCGATGGGCTTGTCGCGCACGCCTCGCGCGCGGTGCGGGCGGCGTCCGGGGTGCGGGAGCTGTACGAGGCCCGAATCGGGACCCTTGCGCAGAGAGAGACGAAGGCGATCCACCGGCTCGAAATGGAACGGGTCTTCTCCCATCCCGATACGCGCACCCCGATCCTGCCCGGATCGAGCCTCAAGGGAGCGATCCGCACCGCGCTCCTGAACCAGGAGAACGAAGGCCGGGGACTCAAAGACGGAGAGAAGTCAGACAAATTGCAGCAACGGCTATTCGACTACCACCGCTTCGAGACCGATCCCTTGCGCCTCGTCCACGTCGCGGATGCCATGGGCGGCAACGGACGTGCGGTGGACGATTTCGCCACGGATACGGCCATCGTGTTCGCAGTCAACCGCAAGAAGCGGAAGATCACCAGGGACGACGGCCGTGAAGTACGCTCCCAAGCCGAACAGAAAGAGCTGTACCAGACCCTCGAAGTCGTGCCCGCTCTGCGCTGGCGGGCGTTCCGGGGCGGGTTGACGATCCACCGCACAGATATGCGCGATGGCGGTCGGTTGCCCAAGCTCGAGCTCCGCTGGACCGCCACGGACATTGCTGGAGCCTGCAATCGCTTCTATCGCCGGAAGCTCGAACGTGAGACGGAAGCGTTGTGCGACCGCGGTCTCCTCGACGAGCGTTGGTACGCCACCTTGCAGAGACTCGGGGAGTGTGGATTGGGCGAGCTTCTGGATTCCAATCGCGCCTTTCTGCTGCGGGTGGGTCGGCACAGCGGTGCAGAGTCCGTCACCCTGGACGGCGTCCGCAAGATTCGGATCATGACTCCGCAGGGGAACCGATGGGAAGAGGAAGCGACCACCTGGTGGCTGGCGTCCGATCGCACCGATGCCTCGTCCGGTCTGCTGCCTTTCGGCTGGGTGCTGGTCGAGATGACCGAAGGCGACGACATGCCCGCACCCCGACCGGAGATTGCCGATGCGCTCGATTCGTTTCATGCCGATTCCGGCGAGCGGAAGTGGCGTGCCGAGGTCATGCAACGTCGAGCCGCGCTCCGGCAGGCGCAGCAAGAGGAGGCCGCCAGACGAGCGGAAGCCGAACGGCGCCGACGCGAGCAGGAAGCGGTCGAGCGCGACCGCGAGGTGAAGCGGGCCGCGATGACGGACGAAGAGCGGGAACTCGACGAGTTGCGGCACCGGCTGGATACGGCTCGAAAAGAAGGAGCATCGTCGCAGGGCCAGGGGGGTGAACTCGCAGGCCGTGCCATTCAGGTTCTCAAGGTCGCAACAGGATGGCCTGAAGCCACGAGGCTCCAGGCCGCTGATCTGGTCGAAGAAGTCTTCGAGACAATCGGTTTTCCCAAGGGCAGGAAGGGGCGCGAACGCAAACGACAGCTATCGGCTCTTCGAGAAGGCGCACGATGACCGCCTTCATTGTCAAAACAGTGGACGCATGACAGAGTGCGAAGCCACTCGTTGAAAAAAACCACGATGCACTCCCTGATCGAAAACCACCGCGCCGAAATCCTCGCGCTCGCCGAGCGTCACGGCATTCACAACGTACGGGTGTTCGGGTCCATGGCCAGGGGCGACGCCGGCGATGCCAGTGACGTCGATTTGCTGGTCTCGTTGCCGCCCGGCACGAGCGGCCTGGCGCTCGGTGGATTGTTGATGGACGTGCAGGATCTGCTGCAACGTCGTGTGGAAGTGGTCACCGATCGTGCTCTGCATCCGGCACTACGCGATCACGTGCTGAAGGAGGCGCAACCACTGTGAAGCCCGGTTCGCCGTCCGATCGAGTGCTGCTCGTGCATGTCCGCGAATGCATCGAGCGCGTTCGGGAGTACACCGGCGGCCGGCGAACTGCCTTCTTCGACTCGCAGCTCGTTCAGGATGCTGTGGTGCGGAATCTGCAAATACTCGCCGAATCGACACAACGTCTCAGTGAACCACTCAAGGCCACGGAGCCGGACGTTCCATGGCGGAAGATCGCGGGCTTTCGCAACGTGCTCGCGCACGGCTACCTGACGATCGACCCGGAGGCCATATGGAGCGTGGTCGAACAGGATCTGCCGGAGCTGGCCGGAGCCATCGACCGCATGACGCGCGTCATCCAGTCTTCGGAATAACACCTCGGACAATGTGGACAGACCCGATTGTCGAAGAAGTCCGGAGCAGGCGCGAAGAGCTTGCTCGACGCTTCAACCATGACATGAAGACCATTGAGGAGATGTCGAGGCGGCAGGAAGGCACGTGGGCAAAAGCCGTTCACTCGCCCACCGAAGCGCGTCAAAGCTACCGCGGCATGACAAGGCGCTGAAAGCCGGCGACCAATCCGCCTTGCGGCTGTGAGGACGGACGCTCAGTCCGATTGGGTGTCGCCGGACCGGATTCGCGGGTGCATCGAGCGTATTCGGGAGCCCACCGGCGGAAAGCGTTGCCGGAGGGAACGAGCGCTATTCGCTGCCGGCGTTCGTGGCAGGCCGCCGGTCATCGCGCAGGCTTTCGACCAGACCGAAGAGATGGGCCTGGCCGGCGGTGAGCTCCACGATCTGGCGGGCGAAGGCTTCGCGATCGGCTCGTGCTTCGGCGCGGGTCGCGGCGCGGTCGGCCCTTGCCTCGGCTCGCAGTTCGGCTACGTTGTGGTCGAGCCGGTCGGAGACACGACCGGTGGAAGTCACCACGAGGCCGGTGGAGGTCACCACGAGCGCGGCAAGGGCGAGCCCGACGGTGACGATCGCGATCGTTTCCTGCGAGATCCGGATACGCGTTTTCGTGGCGTCGTTCATTCGCTTACCCTGCGCCCGATACGCCGTGCGGTCAAGCGTTCCGCGAACCGGTGGGCCGGTATCCGGTCGACCATGCGCGCGGGTCGGATGGCGTTCGTTTCAGGACCGGCCGGAGACCGGCGAGCGGCATTGCCCCCGATGCCGGGGTGGGAGGGAATCGATTGGCGGCGTTCCATGGGTGTATCCGGGCAAGGGATTCGGGAACAGCTTCCCATGTCTCGGGGCGCACGGATACGGGCAAATCGCTCGATGGTCGTAGGCGATCGCCTCGCTCTTGCGGTGGCGCGCGCCATCCCTGCGGCAGAGACCGTGGCAACCTTGCCGGCCATGAGACCGGCGCGGCCCAACCCTGTAATCCGGTGCAACGTTTCTGCGTGCGAACCCCGGGAACCATGTCCGCAAACCACACGCTCGAACCGTCACGATCCGAGAGTGCGTCTGACATGCACTCCGATTCATGGGTGCTGATTCAGCAACTCCCGCACCGTGGCACCAACGCACCACACCGGTAATCCGCCGGTATGTCTTCCTCCATCCGCTTCGGCCAATAGCTCATGTCCAACCCCGTCTTGCTGTGCACCGTCGGCGGCGCCCATCAGCCGATCCTCAAGGCCATCGAGTCAACCTCACCTTGCTACGTCTGCTTCTTCTGCACGGATCGGGACCCCGAGACCGACAGATCGGGCTCCATCGCTCAAGTGACCGGCAAAGGCAACGTCATCAAGGCAGGCCGCAACGATGGCAACCCGACGCTGCCGAATATTCCCGCCTTGGCGGAGCTTGCCGACGACAGGTTCGAGGCACGGAAAATCCCGGCAGACGACCTTGACGGGGCGTATTTCGTCATGCGTGACGCCGTCGCCGGATTGGCCGGGCGATTCCCCGGTGCGCGATTCATCGCCGACTACACCGGAGGCACCAAGACGATGACGGCGGCGCTGGTGTGCGCGGCCTTGGAGAGGGATGACGTCGAGCTTCAGCTCGTTGCGGGTGCCCGTCCCAATCTCGCCCGCGTGGAGGACGGAACCGAGCAAGCGATGGCGGCGAGCGTGGCTCGTCTGCGCCTCGACCGGGCGATGGCGCCCTATCTCGGAACTTGGCGCCGGTATGCGTATCACGAGGCGGCGGAAGGACTGGACGGCATTCGGATTGCCGCCAACTCCCCCGACAAGGCACGGCTTGGGCTTGCACGGGCGCTGAGCCGGGCCCTTGCTCGTTGGGACGATTTCGATCATGCAGGCGCACTCGCTCTGATCGAGCCCTATGCTGCGCGCGTTGCCCGATGCTATCCGGCGATGTTGCCCGCGCTTCGATTGCTGACGCACGAACGTGATCGACGACACGAACCCGCCCGCCTGTTCGATCTCTGGCTGAACGCCGAGCGACGCACGGCCCAAGGCCGGTTCGACGATGCGGTTGCAAGGTGGTACCGCCTGATGGAGTGGACCGCCCAATGGCAACTGCGAACGAAGCTCGATGCCGACACCGCCGACTTTCCACGTGATTTGCTGCCGCCGGATGTCGAGGCGGCCCCGGAGCGGGACGGCAAAGTCAGGATCGGACTGTGGACGGCGTGGCAAGTGGTGGGATGCCGTCTTGCGGGACCCGTTCAAGAGTTCGTCGCCGGGCACGGGCCGGCGCTTCGCGATCTCCTCGACAAGCGCAACCACTCGATACTCGCGCACGGATTTCATCCGGTCAGCATCGAGGACTGGCAGCGGGTACGTTCGTTTGCCGATGAACGATTCCTGCCCGTTCTGCGCGCCTTGGCAAACGAGGCGGGACTGAAAGGCGAACCGTCGCAGCTTCCAACGGAGCCCCCGGAGCTCGTGCCGGCTACGCCCGAAGGCCACGGACGTCCGTGAGTGGCGTTGTTGCAGCGCACGCATACGCCAGGCGAAACCGAATCGAAGTGGTGCACAAGGAAGAAGTGTTCGAGGGATTCCGTCGTCTGCTCCACCCTGAGCGTTCACCATCCCCGGATCGGATCGCCGAGCTTGCAAGGAGGTATTCGAGTCGCGGCAACCTTGCCGGTCACCCGCATCCGCGACTTCCGTGCTCTACTCCGGTTCCACAAGCGGAATTCGGAGGTTCCCATGACCAAACGCGTTCTTCATATCGCGGCATACGATGTCGCGGAGCCCGCTCGGCTGCGCAAGATCCACCATGTGATCAAGCGCTTCGCGACCGGAGGACAGAAGTCCGTTCTCGAATGTTTTCTCACGCCTTCGGAGCGGGAGGAGTTGCTGGCCGAGGCGGGCGCACTCATGAACGAGGGCGAGGATCGCCTGGAGCTTCTTCGGGTCGAGGAGCGGGCGCGACCGGTGCTGCTCGGGACCGCGACGACAGCGACGGACCCGGATTTCTTCTACGTCGGCTGAGGGAGTCCTGATGAATTGTCCGTTCGATGAAGAGTTTGCCATGTACGGAACGGCCCGGTCACGTCACGGACCCCGCACGCCGTCGCGGCCATGCCTCGGGGCGCGAAGGGCGCGCTCCTTGCGCATGGACCGGGTGGAGCAATGAAGCGATGACGACTCTCTACATTGATCGCAAGGACATCGAGCTCCGGGTCTCCGGCGGCGTTCTGGAGTTTCATGAACCGGCGGGGCGCCGAGGTTCGGTGCCGCTGGCGCACATCGAGCGTGTGGTCCTGCGCGGTCGGGTGCAGCTCTCGACCTCGGTGCTCGGAGCGCTGACCGAGGCGGGCGCCGGAGTGCTGTCGCTGAGCGGGCGGCAAAACCGCCATCTCGCGACCTGCGTCGGTCGGCCACACAACGACGTGGTCCGGCGCCTCGGGCAGTTCGACGCCTATCGCAATCCCGAGGCGAAAGTGCGGTGGTCGCGACGGCTGATCGATGCGAAGACGAAGGCGCAGCTTCGCCTGCTTCGTCAAGCGCTGGATCGACGACCGGACAAGCGACGCCATCTCACTCGGGCCATCGCACAGCTCGAAGCCCTGCTGAGCCGCGTCCCGGATGACGCTCGACCGCCGGGCCTTGCCAGCCTGCTCGGCATTGAAGGAGCGGCTGCGGCCGCATACTTCGGCGGGTTTCGCGCCCTGTTCCCGCGCTCGCTTCGATTCGAGGGCCGCAACCGTCGCCCGCCCCGCGATCCGGTCAATGCCTGCCTGTCACTCGGATATACCCTCGTGCACTTCGAGGCGGTGATTGCCTGTCACACCGTGGGTCTGGATCCGTTGCTCGGCCTGTACCACGAGCCGGCATTTGGCCGGGAGTCTCTCGCCGCCGATATCATCGAGCCGCTTCGGCCCCACGTCGATGAATGGGTATGGACGTTGTTTCGTGATCGCACCCTGACGGCCAAGGGTTTTCGGGAAGACAACGGCGCGGTTCTGCTCGGCAAGACCGCCCGGCAACATTTCTACACCCGTTTCCATCCCTTGGGCACCGCGCTGCGTCGTCTCCTTCGCCGGCAGATGCGCGTCGCCGTGCGGGAGTTCGAGGAGAGAGGGCGAGGCGTTCCATCTTCTGTACCGGTTGGAGCAGGCCGATCATGAAGCCTCTGTATTTGCATGGGGACGGGCCGATGACGATATCGCCGGACGGACCCGCACTCCGGATCTCGCGGTCCGGTTGCGCTGACCGGCGCTTTCCCCTCCGGCGCATTTCCCGGGTGATGGTCAGCGGCGGTGTCTTCTGGTCCACCGGTGCTCTGCTCGCCTGCGCCGACGAGGGGATCGGCGTATGTTTCCTGAAGGCGGACGGTAGCCACGGGCTCGATGGATCGGCCGGGCGACAAAGCGCAGCGAGCTTGCCCAGAGATGGCAGGACTTTCTGGATCGGCCGGACTGGCCGGATCTCTGCACTCGGTGGCGCGTCGCCGGCAGCCGCCGAGCCGTGCGCATTTGCGCATGGCGGATGGGCTGGTCGCCGACAGGAGATCCGAGGACCATGAACCAGGCGATCCGCGAGGCGACTCGAGCCGTCGTGAACGTCGAGGATCTGCGCTCCGTCAGAAGGCGGGCCGCCGCGTTCTTCTTCGAGCGCCATTCCGCACTGATCGAGTTCCACCTGCGCGACACGCTCGGTCGGCTCCAGCGGTATCTGGAGGGTCTTCAATAATGCCCGCGAATCGGCGTACCCCATGGCTCCTTTGCTACGATATTGCAGATCCGCGCCGCCTCCAGCGCGTCCATCGTGTCGTATGCCGTCATGCGGTCCCTGTGCAGTACTCGGTTTTTCATACTATCGCGACACGACATGAGGTACTCTCCGTGCTTCACGAGATCGAGGAGCATATCGACCCACGCCAAGACGATGTCCGCGCGTATCCACTGTTGACGACGGCCCGGCCGACCTCTCTTGGCCGCAGCCGTCTTCCAAGCGGGATCATGCTTTGCCATTCAGCGAGCCCCGGCTTTGTGGACACCGATCCCCTGTGCGCTCCGGGTCAGCTTGACCATGGGAGCTGAGCAGGATCAACATCCCCTCCAAGGGGTTGTTTCAACGCAGAAAATGGCGGCAGAGGAATTCGAACAGCAGACCTGATGAAGAAGGGATTAAGACGTCGAAACTCCCGCCCGCGGATGCTGATGGTGGATTCGAACAGCAGACCTGATGAAGAAGGGATTAAGACAGACCACCAGTACGTTCAGAGCGGATGATTCGGATTCGAACAGCAGACCTGATGAAGAAGGGATTAAGACCATGCCTGGTAGTGGCGCTTCGTGGTGCTATACATTCGAACAGCAGACCTGATGAAGAAGGGATTAAGACCCGAACTGCTTGTAGGCTTGGGTATCGGAGACGATTCGAACAGCAGACCTGATGAAGAAGGGATTAAGACCTCCCCCCTGCTACTTGAACATGCTCCAGTGGCATTCGAACAGCAGACCTGATGAAGAAGGGATTAAGACACCTGCGCAGCCGTTCATACGGGACGCGAATGTAGATTCGAACAGCAGACCTGATGAAGAAGGGATTAAGACCGATATCCGATTGCGCGTATTCCACCGTTGCATCATTCGAACAGCAGACCTGAGGAAGAAGGGATCAAGCGGCAGCCTGCGGAAACCACCGGGCGCGACGCAGGCTGCGGAAGGCCGGACGGCCCTCTCTCGAGAAACGGTTTTCCGGCGGACCGCCCTGTCCGTCCGCTCCCCGCCCCGTCCATCCGCTCGCGCCCCGGAGGGCGCGCTACTCAGTCCAGCCGGAAGTCCAGCACGTGGTTCGGGGGGTCGATACCGATGAGGTTTCGTGGATCGGGCACCGGCTCGCGCACTTCCATGCGTACCGGGATGACGCCGCCCCAGACGGGCAACGCATAGTCCTCTTCGTCGTCGCCCGGCGGTCCGGTGCGGATCTTCGACGACGCCTCGTGGATCGGCATCGTCATGACCATCGTCGCTCGCATCTCCTTCGAGGTCGGCGGGCGCAGCAGGTCCCAGCGGCCCGGAAAGAGCCCCTCGACGAAGGTCTTCAGCCGCGCCTCCTTCTCCTCGCGGCCGGTGACCTTGCGCGCGGTTCCGAGCATCATGACCGACCGGTAGTTGGTCGAGTGGTTGAAGCCCGACCGAGCCATGACGAAACCGTCGAGGATGGCCACCGTCAGGCAGACCTGCGCCGCCTCCACCTTGCGCAGCATCCGGCTGGCGGACGAGCCGTGCCAGTAGATGTGGTCGCCTTCCCGCCACTGGAGCGTCGGGGTGACATAGGGGTGCCCGTCGAAGACGTAGCCGACCGAGCACATCGGCATGGCGTCGAGGATCGGATAGATGGTCGTTGCGTCGTAGCCGCCCCGGTCACGGCGACGGCTCAGGCGGACCCACTTGCTGGCTGGGGGAGTAGGCATCGCGCATCTCGCTTGGCCAATGTCGTGGACGAGGACTATGCGGGTTTGTGTTGCCTCTTGAAATATCCAATTGTCGAAAGATGAATGGAGAGACCTGATTTCTCGCCACGAATCCGCCGCCGGACCAGAGGCGGGAGGCGGGAATGACGGAGGGCGAGGCGGCGGTGCTTGCCGTCGCCACGAATCCGGCGCCGGGCCGGAGGCGTGAGAGACCCGCGGCCCGGCCGCCCTGTCACCGGCCGCCCCGTCACCGGCCGGGCGCCCTTGCGGACGATCCACCGGGCGTTCGACGAGGGGGTCGGGCCGTCCGTGCGCCTCACTCCACGACAACGTGCCGAGCGGGCAGGTTCCCGGGCTCGTACCGGTTGTGCGGGCTGTCCATGCGCTCGAACACGCTTTCGTGGATCCGTGCTCCCTCCGGGATCTTGCGGGTGCGGCTGCCACGCACTTTCCAGAGCCCGGTGCAGGACCGGTGGATCCGGTCGTGAGGGTCGGGCCGGCGATCGGCAAGCTCCCGCTCCTTCACGCGGAGCCCGCACCCGGAGGCCTTGCGGAGCATCCAGTGCAGCGCGATGTTCGACAGCCCCCGTTCGTCGTACCAGCCGCCCACGTCGGAGTGGACGCCCGCGAACCACACCTGCTCGATCGTCTGGCCCGGTCCGGCCTTCGTCTCGTCCCACGGGCAGGGGAGGAAGTCCCGGCGTTTCTCGTCGATCGACAGCGCGTGGCACCCGAACGCGACGTCGGGGTTGAGGGCCGCGTCGTGAAACCGCTTTCCCGCATTGAGCACCAGCGACTCGACGGTGTCCCACACTCCGATGAACCGGATCGGGCACCGGCGCCCGAACACGTCGCGGAAGCCCGCGGCCACGTCCCCGTTGCCCGCGGTGTTGTAGATCTTCGATGCGTACTCGACGAGGTTGTCCCGTCCGGGGTCCAGCAGTCCGCACTTGAAGAGCATCCCGCCCAGCGAGCGCACCGTGAACGCGCCGCGGCTGAACCCGAACAGGTACACGTGATCGCCTTCTTCGTATCGGCCCATCAGATAGCGGTACGCGTCCTCGACGTTCTTCTGCAGGCCGTATCCGGTGGCCTGGTCGCTCATGGCGCGCAGCTTCCCGCTCTCCTCATGGTACTCCCAGCCGCCCGTTCCGACGCCGGGATCGTAGTACCCGACCTGGCGCTCGTCCCGTTCGACCAGCACGCAGGTCTCCACCACGTTCGTGTTGTTGCGCCCGTACTCGTTGCCGGTCCCGTCGCAGCAGATGACGATGTTCTTCATTCGAGGTCCTCCGTTCTTCAGGCCCCGGACCCGGCGTGCGCCACGTCCGTGCGCATCGGTGTCCGGTTCGGGTCCATGGATGCCCGTCCCCCGTTCTCGCGAGGGCGGGCTTTTTCGCGGGAATGCTCCAATCCGAAATGCACCTGCCCCGCATCGAAGCGGGAATGGCATCATTCTTCCGCGGTCGTGGCGGTCTCCGACGCTCACCCGCGCGTCGTGCTTTCGGCGAGGACGAGGTCCGTGGGATCATCGATGCACGAGGCGGGGGAGGTCGAGCCCGCCGCGACCGGTGCGCCCGGGTGGGTCGTCCAGACCGAGGCGGGCGAGCCTGCGCCGATGCGGCGGCGATCGTTCCCTGCGCGCAAGTCGCGTACCTGCCCGGCCGCCGGTCCGATCACGGTGCGCCGATGCGGTGGCGATCGTTTCTTGCTCGCAAGAGGTCTCGCAAGAGGCAGGGGGAACGCATGCGGATCATGAGCTGGAACGTCAATGGCCTGCGAGCGTGCGCACGAAAGGGGTTTCTCGAGGTGCTCGCGCAGTCGGGGGCGGATGTGGTGGGGGTCCAGGAAGTGCGGGCGTTCGAGCCGCAGCTTCCGGCCGCGGTGCGCTCCCCGAAGGGCTGGCACACCCGCTTCGTTGCGGCGGAGCGGCCCGGCTACAGCGGGGTCGGGCTGTTCTCGAAGGCGGCGCCCGACCGGGTCGAGGACTCCCTCGGCGAGCCGCGCTTCGACGTCGAGGGCCGGTACCAGCTCGCGCGCTTCGGCAAGGTCGTGGTGGTCAACGCCTACTTCCCGAAAGGCAGCGGGAAGGAGCGCGACAACAGCCGCGTCCCCTACAAGCTGGACTTCTACCGCGCGGTCTTCGACCGGGTGGAGCGCCTGCGGCGCCGCTACCGGGTGTTCGTCATCGGAGACTGGAACACCGCGCACAACGAGATCGACCTCGCCCGGCCCGCGGGCAACCGCAAGAGCAGCGGCTTCCTCCCCGAGGAGCGTGCGGAGCTGGACCGCTGGATGGAGGCGGGGTGGATCGACACGTTTCGAAGGCTGAACCCCGATGCGCCCGGCCACTACACCTGGTGGCGGCAGTGGGGCGGGGCGCGCGAGAGGAACGTCGGATGGCGGATCGACTACGTGCTCGCCTCGCCCGGCGCGATGCGGCGAGTGCGCGACGCGTTCATCTGGCCGCACGTGGCGGCCTCGGACCACTGCCCGGTCGGGGTGGACGTCGAGGAGTGAACGCGGCGCCGGCATCGCCGTCGCGTCGAACGCCTGTCGGGCGATGAGCCGCGAGCGACCTGTGGACGGAGAGTCCCTGCGTCCTCCCGTCGGAGGGTCGGAGATCGCGCGGCTTCGCGGGCACGAGGAACGGCTGCGCGCCCTGCGCGCCCGGCGTACCGACCTGGAGGTCGAGCGGATCGTGGCCGGCGTGGCGCTGCGATCGGCCCGGTCGGGGGCGAGTGCGGTGGAGGTGCCGGGCGCGGACGCCGGCGCGGTCGTGGAGGCTCTGGATCGGCTGCGCCGGCTCGAATCCGGGCACGCCGCGCGTCTCGCGTCCGCCGACACCGGCGCCGGTTCGCCCGACGAGCTGCTCGAACGCCTGCGGGCCGGGGACGACGCTCTCGGCGCGTGGCTCGACGCGGACCGCGAGGACGCGGGGGCGGCGGGCCGGCGGGTCGCGAAACAGGCGTTGCTCGTCGCCTGTCTCGTGATCCTGGTGCTGTCGTTCATGGTGCATCCCGTCTTTCTCGTGCTGCTCGTCCCGGCTGGCGGGGCGATGTCGTTCCTGCTGTGGACCGGACAGGATGGTGCGTGGCGGCGCACCGGGGCGCGGCGCAGGTTCGAGCGTCTCCGGCTCGAAGCCCCCGCGGCATGGACCGAGGACGCGGTGCGCGAGCGGCGACGCGCGCTCTCACTGGTCGCCGAGCGGGTGCGCGAGCGAGGCTCCGGCACCGGGGACGGGGGCGGCCTTGGCGACGGGGGCGGCGACCCGGAAGGGGAGGGGGGGCCGGCCGATCTCGACACCAAACGATCGGGATCGAACACATCCCCGAAGCCGGAAGAGGAGGGGGGTCCGGCCGATCTCGACACCAGACGATCGGGATCGAACACATCCCCGAAGCCGGAAGAGGAGGGGGGTCCGGCCGATCTCGACACCAGACGATCGGGATCGAACACACCCCCGAAGCCGGAAGAGGAGGGGAGTCCGGCCGATCTCGACATCGCCCGTTCCGATCTGCGCGAGGCGCTCGCGGCGGCGGGGCTCCCCGGGGATCGGCTCGACGGAGCGGACGAAGCGGCGCTGCGGGCCATCGCCCGCGCCTTCCGCGCGGAGCAGGCGCTGCACGAGGTCACGGAAGAGATGGCGGACGAACGCAGCGGCGCCGGCGCGCTCCGCGAGCCGATCTACCGCCATCTCGCCCGCGCCGGGGAAGCGCCGCCGGACGGCGACGCCGGCGCCTCAGCCCTCGAAGCGGGAGTGGAGAAGGTGGAGAAGGCGGAGAGGGCCGGCCGTCGATGAACGATGCCCCGCTGGTGCTGTACCGGGACGTGGTCCGCCCCGAGTGGGTCGACTACAACCACCACCTCAACGTCGCGTTCTACGTGCGCGCGTTCGACCTCGCGACCGACGCGTTCTTCGACCACACCGGCCTCCACCTCGACTACATCGAACGCACCGGGTGCTCGCTCTACGTGCGCGAGATGCACGTCTCCTTTCACCGCGAGATGAAGGAGGCCGCGCCGATGCGGTTCGAGACGCGGGTCCTCGACGTCGACGAGAAACGCCTGCACCTCTTCCACTTCCTGTACCACGACGCGGCGGGGTACCTCGCGGCGACGAACGAGATCATGTGCATGCACGTCGATACCGCGACCGGCCGCTCGGCCCCGTTCCCGCCGGACCGGCTGGAGGCGCTGGCCGCGCTCGCCCGCGCGCACGCCGCACTGCCGCCCCCGGACGACCGGGGCAGCGTCATCGGCATCCGCAGGAGAAGGTGAGGAGTCGCGCGCTACGGCAGGCGCTCGGAGCGGGCGCCGTCCCCGGCCCCGCGCCGGCCTCGCTCGCGGGCCACCGCGCGGTCACCGATGTCACGCCGATACCAGGCGCCGGTCCACCCCACCGTCTCGACCCGCCGGTAGGCGCGGCGCTGCGCCTCGCCCACGTCCTTGCCGAGCCCGCACACGCACAGGACCCGGCCGCCCGAGGTCACGACGCGATTCCCGGCGACGGACGTGCCGGCATGGAAGATCCTCGCGTGCGGCCCGCCGCCGTCGAGTCCGGCGATCGCGTGTCCCTTGTCGTAGCGCCCCGGATAGCCGGCCGCCGCCATCACCACCCCGAGCGCGGCGCGCTCGTCCCATTCGGGCCGCGCGCGCGAGAGGTCGCCGTCGATCGCCGCCTCGACGAGGTCGAGGAGGTCGGAGCGCAGGCGGAGCAGGATCGGCTGCGCTTCCGGGTCGCCGAGCCGGCAGTTGAACTCGATGACCCGGGGGGCGCCCTCGCCGTCGATCATGAGGCCCGCGTACAGGAACCCGGTATAGGGGGTCCCGGCCGCCGCGAGCCCTGCCACCGTCGGGCGGACGATCTCGCGCATGATGCGCTCGTGCGCCGCGGCGTCGACGACCGGCGCCGGCGAGTATGCGCCCATCCCGCCGGTGTTCGGTCCGGTATTCCCCTCTCCGGCCGCCTTGTGGTCCTGCGACGATGCGAGCGGCACCGCCTGTCCGCCGCCCACCACGCAGATGAAGCTCGCTTCCTCGCCGGCAAGGTGCTCCTCGATCACGATCCTCCGCCCGGCGTCCCCGAACGCCCGGCCGGAGAGCATCGCGTCCACGGCGGCGAGCGCCTCCACCTCCGACTGCGCGACGACGACTCCCTTGCCCGCCGCGAGTCCGTCCGCCTTGATCACGATCGGGGCGCCGTGCTCGCGAACGTGGGCGGCCGCCTCGGCCGCGTCGGTGAACTCGGCGTAGCGTGCGGTCGGGATGCCGTGGCGTGCGAGGAACGCCTTGGTGAACGCCTTCGAGCCCTCCAGCCTCGCCGCCGCGGCGCGCGGCCCGAAGACCCGAAGCCCTTCCGCCTCGAACCGATCCGCGATCCCCGCGACCAGCGGCGCCTCCGGACCGACCACGGTGAGGTCGACCGAACGCGCGTGCGCGAGCGCGACCAGCCCTTCGACGTCCTCCGCGCCCACCGCGACGTTCTCGACCCGGGGCTCGCGCGCGGTGCCCGCGTTGCCGGGTGCGGCCAGCACCCGCGCCACCCGCCCGCTCTGCGCGAGCTTCCACGCCAGCGCGTGCTCGCGTCCGCCCCCGCCCACCACGAGCACGGTGAGCGGGTCCCCGGGCGGAGAGGAGGGGGCTGCTCGGGGACCGGGCGCCGGAGCCACGTCGTGCGCCCGGCTCAGTGCCGGAAGTGCCGCATGCGGGTGAATACCATCGCCATGCCGTGCTCGTCCGCCGCCGCGACGACCTCGTCGTCGCGCATCGAGCCGCCGGGCTCGATCACCGCGCCGACCCCGGCCTCGGCCGCCGCGTCGATGCCGTCGCGAAACGGGAAGAACGCATCCGAGGCGAGGACCGAGCCGCGCACCTCCAGCCCCTCGTCCGCCGCCTTGATGCCCGCGATCCTCGCGGAGTAGACGCGGCTCATCTGGCCCGCCCCGATCCCGATGGTCATGCCGTCCCGGCAGTAGACGATGGCGTTCGACTTCACGAACTTGACGACCTTCCATGCGAAGAGGAGGTCCCGCATCTCCGCCCCGGTGGGCGCGCGCCGGGTGACGACCTCGAGGTCGTCTTCGGCCACGGCGCCGGTGTCGCGGTCCTGGACCAGCAACCCGCCGGTGACGCGCTTGAAGTCGAACGCGGGGCGCGGCGCGACGGGGAGCGCTCCGCACTCCAGGACCCGGACGTTCTCCTTGCTCGCGAACGGCGCGAGGGCCGCGGCGTCGATGCGGGGCGCGATGACGACCTCGACGAACTGCCGCTCGACGATCGCCGCGGCGGTCCGCGGATCGAGCGGACGGTTGAACGCGATGATGCCGCCGAACGCGGACGTCGGGTCGGTCCTGAACGCGCGGTCGTACGCATCGCGGATGCCGGCCCCGATCGCCACGCCGCACGGGTTCGCATGCTTGACGATCACGCAGGCCGGCTCGGCGAAGCTCTTCACGCACTCCAGGGCGGCGTCGGTATCGGCCACGTTGTTGAACGAGAGCGCCTTGCCCTGGAGCTGTCTCGCCGTCGCGACGCTCGCCTCCGCGCCGGTCTCGGTTCCCGCCTCCACGCCCGCCCTGGTGCCGGTCTCCACCGCCGGGCGCTCCACGTAGAACGCCGCGCGCTGGTGCGGGTTCTCGCCGTAACGCATCTGCTGCGATTTCACGTACCGCAGGTTCAGGGTACGGGGGAACGCGGCCGGCGGCGTCTCGGAACCGCCTTGCGCACCGAGGTAGCTTGCGATCGCGCCGTCGTAGCGCGCGGTGTGCTCGAACGCCCTGGCCGCGAGACGGAACCGCGTGGACGGCGCCACCGCGCCGCCCGCGCGCAGCTCTTCCAGCACCGCGGGGTAGTCGCCGGCGTCCACCACGACCGTCACCCACGCATGGTTCTTCGCCGCGGCGCGCAGCATCGCCGGCCCGCCGACGTCGATGTTCTCGATCGCGGTCGCGAGGTCGCAGTCCGGCTTCGCCACCGTCCGCTCGAACGGATAGAGGTTGACCACCAGCAGGTCGATCCCCGCGATGCCGTGCTCGCGCATCGCCTCGGAGTCGGTGTCGCGCCGCGCGAGCAGGCCACCGTGGATCTTCGGATGCAGCGTCTTGACCCGGCCGTCCATCATCTCCGGGAATCCGGTGTACGAAGAGACGTCCGTGACCGGCACCCCCGCCTCTCGGAGCTGCCTCGCGGTGCCGCCGGTGGAGAGCACCTCGATGCCCAGCGCGTGCAGGGCGCGGGCGAAATCGACGACTCCGGTCTTGTCCGAGACGCTGATGAGCGCGCGTGCGACCGAGCAACCCATTTCACTTCCTCCCCGGTTCGTTGCGGGCCGCGGACCGGGCGGCCAGACGGGACCGGGCTCTTGCGGGAGCGATGATCTCCACGGGAAGGACGGTCCTCGCGGGAGTGGTGGTCTTGCCGGGGATCAACGCCATTTCCACGAAGACGGGGACGGGGCCATTTCCGCGGACAGGGATCCATCGGCCGCATTCCGGGCGCCGTGAACCCGGCCGGGCGTTTCGACTCCGGAGACGGGCGTTCACGAATCCGACGGGGCGCCGGCACGCGGCGGGCGAAACCGGTCGTCAGACGATTCCATGGCGCTTGAGCTTCTTGCGCAGCGTGGTCCGGTTGATGCCGAGGATGGCCGCGGCCCGGCTCTGGTTCCCCTTCGTGTGCGCGAGCACCGATTCGAGCAACGCGCCCTCGACCTCGGCGATGGCCAGGTCGAACAGCCCCGAGGCGTCATGGCCGTCAAGGTGGCGGAAGTAGTCTTCCACCGCTTCCTGGACGCAGGCGCGCAGGGGCTTCGCGCTGCACTTGTCCGTGACCTTGAGGCGCAGCGCCCCCGCCGAGCCCGCGGAGCTCATGCGGCTTCTTCGTCGCGCACGCGGTGGAAGAAGTCGCGTGTCAGGGCAAGCTGCCGCCGTGCACACTCGACGCGGTTGACGCTGCGCCAGAACCGCTCGCCATGCGGAGGGTGCGGATGGGCCCTGCAGTACCAGGACAGGTGCTTGCGCGCGATCCGGACCCCGATGGTTTCGCCATGGAACTCGTGCAGGGCGCGCAGGTGCCCGAGCAGCATCCCGGCCCGCTCCCCGACGCCCGGCGGCTCGACCTTCGCGCCCGATCGGAGGTATGCCGCGATCGCGCCGGGCAGCCAGGGATTGCCCTGGGCGGCGCGCCCGATCATCACCGCGTCGGCCCCGGTCCAGGCGAGCACGCGACGGGCCTGGGCGGGGCTCGTGATGTCGCCGTTGGCGATGACCGGGATCGCCACCGCCCGCTTGACCGCACGGATCGAATGGTATTCGGCGGCGCCTCGGAACGCGCACCGGCGCGTCCGGCCGTGTACCGCGATGGCGGCGATGCCGGTCGACTCCGCGATGCGCGCGATCCGCACCGCGTTGCGCCGGTCCGGGTCGGGGCCGGTGCGGATCTTCACGGTGACCGGCACGTCGACCGCCGCGACGACGCGCTCGAGGATGCGCGCCACGAGCGGCTCGTCGGACAGCAGCGCGGAGCCCGCCGCGGCGTTGCACACCTTCTTCGCCGGGCAGCCCATGTTGATGTCGATGATGTCGGCGCCCCGGGCGACGTTGAACCGCGCCGCATCCGCGAGGTGCGCGGGGTCCGCACCGGCGATCTGGACCGACCGGGGGGCGGGCTCGCCGGAGTGGTCGGTACGCCGCAGCGACATCCGGCTGGTGCGGAGCCGCGGATCGCTGGTCACCATTTCCGAGACCGTCAGGCCGGCGCCGAGGCGGCGGCAGAGCTGGCGGAAGGGACGATCGGTGACCCCGGCCATCGGCGCGAGCACGACCTGGTTCGGCAAGCTGAACGAGCGCATCTGCATCGCGAGCATCTCCGCGAAGGCGCAAGCGGCCGGTCGTCGGTGGCGAGAAGGAGAGTGAAACGTCGACTCCCGGCCATCGAATCTATACACATCCCGCCGGTGTGGCAAATGGCCGGCTCGTGCGGCCAGGACAATCCCACGCAGCAGGCCGGGCTGACCGAAGGCGCCACCCGGCCTTCAGCCCGCGCATCGAGCGATGCGTCATGCCGGATCACGCTGCGTCAGCCGGATGGCGCCGCCTCGATCGCTGCGGCGCCTGCCATCAGGGCGTCTCGTCGGGGCTGAAACCGAAGGGAGACGCCCGCAGCTTCAAGCTCGCGGCGACGGGGCACGGCCTGTTTCGAGCCCGTGCCGGTCGCGACGAACGCAATGCCGTCTCATTCCGGGCGGCGCCTGCCGTCGAGGCGTACCCATCCTTCGCTCGTTTCCCCGACATGGATGTCGAACGCGCCGCGGTAGGCGCCGGCGACCTCGTCCGCTTGCGCCTCGAGGACACCCGAGAGCGCCAGGTGGCCCCCGGGCATCGTCAGCGCCGAGAGGACCGGCGCGAGCTCCACGAGCGGTCCGGCGAGGATGTTTGCGACCACGAGCGAGGCGGGTGCGGCCTCCGGGCCTGGCGCCGCTCCCGCGGCGGCGACGCCCACCCGGTCGGATACGCCGTTGATCCGGGCGTTCCCGGCCGTCGCCTGCCGCGCCTGGGGGTCGATGTCGAGCGCAAGCACCCGCCGCGCGCCGAGCGCCGCCGCCGCGATCGCGAGGATGCCCGAGCCGCAGCCGTAGTCGATGACGTCGATCCCCGCCGGCGGCGCGCTCGCCAGCCGTTCGAGACACAGGCGCGTGGTGGGATGGCTTCCGGAGCCGAAGGCGAGTCCGGGCTCCAGGCGCACGACGACACGGTCCGGCGGCGGGGTCGCCCAGCCGGGTCCGATCCAGAGCGGGCCGATCCCGATCGGCTCGATCTCCTCGCAGGACGCGCCGATCCAGTCCCGGTCGGCGATCTCCCGCACCCGCACGTGCGTCACGGCCGGAACGTCCGGCAGCATCAGACGCGCCGCCTCCGCATCGGCGGAGTGCGCGTACAGCGCGCGCACCCGCATGTACGGCCACGGCGGCGACGCTCCGGGTTCCGGCTCGAGCCATGGATCGTCACCGGCGTCTTCCAGCGTCACCGACACCGCGCCGGCCGTCTCCAGGCGCTCGCACACCGCGTCGAGCCCGGCGCGCCCGCATTCGAGCGCGAGCTCGCACCAGGCGCGCCTCCCGGTGCTCAGGGTTCGAGCTCCAGCTTGCGCTCCAGGTAGCCGATGCCGGTGCCGCCCGCGAGAAAGGCGGCGTCGCGGCAGAGCCTCAGGTGCAGCGGGATGTTCGTGTCGATGCCCTCGATGACGATCTCCTCCAGCGCGGTGCCGGCCCGCGCAATGGCGAATTCGCGGGTCTCGCCGTGTGCGATGAGCTTGCCGATCATCGAGTCGTAGTAGGGCGGCACCTCGTAGCCGGTGTAGATGTGGCTGTCGAGCCGGATGCCGGGTCCGCCCGGTGGATGGAACAGGGAGATCGTGCCGGGAGATGGGCGGAACGTGGTCGGGTGCTCGGCGTTGATGCGGCATTCGATCGCATGTCCGCGGACGCGTATGTCGTCCTGCGCGAACGGCAGCTCCTCGCCCGCCGCGATTCGAAGCTGGGCCTTGACGATGTCGATGCCGGTGACCAGCTCCGTCACCGGATGCTCGACTTGCAGCCGCGTATTCATCTCGATGAAGTGGAACCGGCCGTCCTCGTACAGGAATTCGAAGGTTCCCGCGCCGCGGTAGCCGATCTCGCGACAGGCCGCGACGCACCGCTCCCCCATCGCCTCGCGCACCCGCGGCTCGATCCCGGGCGCCGGCGCTTCCTCGATCACCTTCTGGTGCCGGCGCTGCATCGAGCAGTCCCGCTCGCCGAGGTGCACGACGTTGCCCTGGGTGTCGGCAAGGACCTGGAACTCGATGTGCCGGGGGTTCTCGAGATACTTCTCCAGGTAGACCGCCTGGTTGCCGAACGCCGCGCCGGCCTCGGCGCGGGTGAGCGAGACCGCGTCGAGCAGCGCCGCCTCGGAGTGGACGACGCGCATCCCGCGCCCGCCGCCCCCGCCGACCGCCTTCACGATCACCGGATAGCCGATGTCGCGGGCGAGGCGCAGGGTCTGCGAGGGATCCTCTCCGACCGGACCGTCCGAGCCGGGGACGCAGGGCACGCCCGCCGCCCGCATCGCCGCGATCGCGGAGAGCTTGTCCCCCATCAGCCGGATCGTCTCCGGCCGCGGGCCGATGAAGATGAAGCCGCTCTGCTCGACGCGCTCGGCGAAGTCCGCGTTCTCCGAGAGGAATCCGTAGCCGGGATGGATGGCGACGGCATCGGTGACCTCCGCCGCGCTCACCACCGCGGGGATGTTGAGATAGCTCTCGCTCGACGCGGAGGGGCCGATGCACACCGATTCGTCGGCGAGCCGGACGTGCTTCAGGTCCCGGTCGGCCATGGAGTGGACGGCCACGGTCCGGATCCCGAGCTCGCGGCAGGCGCGCAGGATCCGGAGCGCGATCTCCCCCCGGTTCGCGATGATGACCTTGGTCAGCATCGATCCGGGGAGGTGCTCCGGTGAGCCGGGAAGATGCTCCGGTGAGCCGGGGAGATGCTCCGGCGATCCGGGGAGGTGCTCCGGTGAGCCGGGAAGGTGCTCCGGTGAGCCGGGGAGATGCTCCGGTGAGCCGGGAAGATGCTCCGGCGGCCCGGGGAGATGTTCCGGTGAGCCGGGGAGGTGCTCCGGCCAGCGTGCGGGAGGTGGCCTCGAACCGGCATGACGGAGGCTCCTGGTCGGACTCGGCTCGACGCGGCGGGCTTCACACGTCGGTGTCGATCACGAACAGCGGCTCGCCGTACTCCACCGGGTGGCCGTTCTCGGCGACGACCGCCTTCACCTCTCCGGCGACCTCCGACTCGATCTGGTTGAGGATCTTCATCGCCTCGATGATGCACAGCGTGTCGCCCGGCGCGACCCGCTGGCCGATGGAGACGAACGGCTTCGAGCCGGGGGAGGAGGCCTGGTAGAACGTGCCGACCATCGGCGAGGTCACCACGTATCCGGGCGGAAGCGGGTCGCCGGACTCGGGACCGGGACCCGCGGCCGCGCCCGGCGCCGGGTCTGCGGCCGGCGCGTGGACGGCGGCCGGGGGCGCGGCGCCCGCGCCCGGCGCCGCGTAGTAGTGGTGCACCGGAGCGGGGGACGGCGCCCGGTGCCGCGTGACCCGCACCGAGCCCTCGCCTTCGTGGATCTCGATCTCGTCGACGCTGGAGCTTTCCAGCAGCTCGATCAGCTTCTTGACCTTGCGGATGTCCACGTTCCGGCTCCTCAGTCCCCGCCGGCCAGTCGCGAGAGCGCGGCCTGGTACGCCAAGCGGTAGCCCGCCGGTCCGAGGCCGACGATCACGCCGGCCGCGACGTCGGACAGGTAGGAATGGCAACGGAACGGCTCGCGCCGATGGATGTTCGAGAGGTGGACCTCGATGAACGGGATCCCGGTGGCAAGGAATGCATCGCGAATGGCCACGCTGGTATGGGTGAACGCCCCGGGGTTGATGATGGCGCAGTCGACACCGTCCCGGGCGGCCTGATGGATGCGGTCGACGAGCTCGTGCTCGGCGTTGCTCTGGAAGCACTCGAGCCGGTGCCCGTCGCTCTCGGCGAGCGCCGAGAGGTCGGACTCGAGGTCGGCGAGGGTGGTGCGGCCGTAGATCTCCGGCTCGCGGGCGCCGAGCAGGTTCAGGTTGGGGCCGTTCAACAGGAGCAGTCCAGCCATTTCCGCCTCTCGTCCGGCGCGGTGAACTCGACGTGCCGAGCGGCGAAAGTTCGACGCAGTTCGGCATTCGTTCGTGACAATTGGGCGCAGATTAGCATGGTTGCCGCGTCGAGCGGACCCCGTGCCGCGTTTTCACGGAAGCAGCCGCGCCCGTGCGATATTCGATGCGCCCCGCGAGCTCCGTGTCGCGTTCTTACGGAAGCAGCCCCCGGATCGTCTCCCGCGTCTGCTCCAGGGTCAGCACTCCCACGTGGCGTTCCCGGATCGTGCCCTCGGGACCGACGAACGCGGTGAACGGAAGCGCCGCGGCCCGGTTGCCGTAGGCGTGCAGGAGATCGATGGTCCGACGCGAATCGGCCATGGTCGGATAGTTCATCCCGAGCTCCTTCGCCATCGCGAACGCTCCGTCCGGGTCGTCCACCGCGACTCCGACGAGCTGCACGCCGCGCGCGCGAAACGACTCCTGAACGGACACCAGCATCGGGATCTCGTGCACGCAGGGGGGGCACCACGTCGCCCAGAAGTTCACGACCCTGACGCTGCCGTCCCAATCGGAGAGCCGGCGTTCCTTGCCGTGCTGGTCGGTGAAGCGGAAGTCCGGGGCCCTGTCGGCGGGTTCGGCGGAAGCGGACCCGGCCGTCCGGGCGCCGATGGCGTTCCATGTGGCTTCGCCGGCCGCCGCTCCGGGAGCCGGCGGCTCGCTCCGGCGCCATCGGGACACCCCAAACCCGATTGCGAAGGCGCCGGCGCCGAGCACCGAGCCGACGATCAGGCCGCGCCGCGTGATCATCGCGCACCCGGCCCCGCGGTCGTTGCGGCGGCGCCATGCATTGCCGGTAGCCCGGGTTTCCCACCGGGTCGCGAAGCGAGTGTGCGCAGAGGCCGGCATCGACAAGGCGAACGCGAATCGGGGCGCGCAGGCGTACTTGACGGTACGTCGAGCACCCTGGCCGCGTTCAACGCGGTCGATGCCGGCAGATCCGCGTCCGCAGCCGTGAGATGGCGAGGAATCCGGGTTAGGGTATGGGGATGAGAGTCCATCACCTGCTCTTCCTGCTGTTCGTCACGGTGCCGCTCGCCGAGATCTACCTGCTGCTCGAAGTCGGCGGGATGATCGGCGCGTTTCCCACCGTCGGTCTCGTGGTGCTGACCGCGGTGGCCGGCGCCACGCTCGTTCGCGCCCAGGGATTCTCGACGATCCGGCAGGTGCGCAGAAGCATGGATGCGGGCGAGGTCCCCGCCATGGCCATCATCGAGGGAATCTTCCTGCTCGTGGCCGGCGCACTGCTGTTGACCCCCGGATTTCTGACCGACGCGATCGGATTTGGTTGCCTGGTTCCGCCGCTTCGGCGGGCGCTCGTCATGCGGGTCGTCGAGACGAGGGTGGTCCGCTCGCACCCTCCGGGGTCCGCATCCCGCCACGGACACGTCATCGAAGGCGAGTACGAACGCGAGGACTGAACGTCGGCCGAGAGCCCGGAGCATGTCGGACCGGGCCGATCCGACGCAGGCTCGCACCCCCCGAACCGCGGCGGCCTCTCCGGACGACACCTTCGCGCTTCCGGAACCGAACTCGCACCCCCCGGGCCGCGGCGGCCTCACTGCCCGACTCTCCCGAACCGCATCCGGACAGGACGCGGCGGGCGGGCAGTGTCCCGGTTTGGCTTTGGTCATGGTTGTCAAGCTCATATTTCCGGGCACGCGCACTTGTCGAGAGTCGAACTGATACACCATCGGCGGGCGAGGTCCCTTGACATCGGGTCACTCGAACCTATGATTGGCACTCGCTTGGACAGAGCGCTAACAACGCGGCTTCCCGCACAGTCCCCCGGTGTCGGTCGGTCGCGGCTCCGAAGCATGTCACGAACCTCAGCAGGAGACCAAATTTCATGAATATCAGACCACTGCACGACAGAGTGATTGTAGAACGTGAAGAAGAGGAGCGCACGTCGGCGGGCGGGATCGTGATCCCCGACACGGCCGCCGAGAAGCCGATCCGCGGCAAGGTGGTGGCGACCGGCCACGGCAAGATCCTCGACGACGGTTCGGTGCGCCCGCTCGACGTGAAGGCCGGCGACACGGTGCTGTTCGGCAAGTACTCGGGCACCGAGGTGAAGGTCGACGGCGAGGACCTTCTGGTGATGCGCGAGGACGACATCATGGCGGTCATCGAAGACTGAGCCGCGCGGCTCGCGATTCGATGCCGGGGACTGGACAAACGACGAACACGACAGACAGAGGACACATCAGATGGCAGCGAAAGACGTTCGATTCAGCGAGGACTCCCGTGCGCGGATGTCGGCCGGGGTCAACATCCTGGCCAACGCGGTGAAGGTGACGCTTGGTCCGAAGGGGCGCAACGTGGTGCTGGAGAAGAGTTTCGGGGCGCCGACGGTGACCAAGGACGGGGTGTCGGTGGCCAAGGAGATCGAGCTGGAGGACAAGTTCGAGAACATGGGTGCGCAGATGGTCAAGGAGGTGGCGTCGAAGACCTCCGACGTGGCCGGGGACGGGACGACGACGGCGACGGTGCTGGCGCAGGCGATGATGCGCGAGGGGTTGAAGGCGGTGGCGGCGGGGATGAACCCGATGGATCTGAAGCGCGGCATCGACAAGGCGGTGGGCAGTGCGGTCGATGGGCTGCGTTCGCTGTCGAAGCCGACGAAGGACAGCACGGCGATCGCGCAGGTGGGGACGATTTCGGCGAACGGAGACGAGGCGATCGGCTCGATCATCGCCGAGGCGATGGAGAAGGTGGGCAAGGAAGGGGTGATCACGGTCGAGGAAGGCAAGAGCCTGGACAACGAGCTGGACGTGGTGGAGGGGATGCAGTTCGACCGTGGGTACCTGTCGCCGTACTTCATCAACGACCAGGACTCGATGTCGGCGGAGTTGGAAGACCCGTACATCCTGCTGCACGACAAGAAGGTGTCGAACATCCGCGACCTTCTGCCGGTGCTGGAAGGGGTGGCGAAGTCGGGCAAGCCGTTGCTGGTGATTGCCGAGGACGTGGAAGGCGAGGCGCTGGCGACGCTGGTGGTGAACACGCTGCGCGGGATCGTGAAGGTGGCGGCGGTGAAGGCGCCGGGGTTCGGGGACCGTCGCAAGGCGATGCTGCAGGACATGGCGATCCTGACCGGAGGTCAGGTCATCAGCGAGGAGGTGGGGTTGTCGCTGGAGAAGGCGACGCTGGAGGACCTGGGTCGAGCGAAGCGCGTGCAGGTGGGCAAGGAGAACACGACGCTGATCGACGGTTCGGGGAAGGCGTCGGAGATCAAGGCGCGGGTGTCGCAGATCCAGCAGCAGATTGAAGAGACGACGTCGGACTACGACCGCGAGAAGCTGCAGGAGCGGGTGGCGAAGCTCGCCGGCGGGGTAGCGGTGATCAAGGTCGGAGCGGCGACGGAAGTGGAGATGAAGGAGAAGAAGGCGCGGGTGGAGGATGCGCTGCATTCGACGCGCGCGGCGGTGGAAGAGGGAGTGGTGCCCGGAGGGGGCGTGGCGCTGGTGCGGGCGCTGAGCCGTCTGAAGGGTCTGGAGGGAGAGAACGAGGACCAGAACGCGGGGATCTCGATCGCGCGCCGAGCGATCCACGAGCCGTTGCGCCAGATCGTGTCGAACTCGGGAGGAGAGCCGTCGGTGGTGTTGAACAAGGTGCTGGACGGGAAGGGGAACTACGGTTTCAACGCGCAGACGGAGGAGTACGGGGATCTGGTGAAGATGGGGATCCTGGACCCGACGAAGGTGGTGCGCACGGCGTTGCAGAACGCGGCGTCGATCGCGGGGCTGTTGATCACGACGGAGGCGACGGTGGCGGAGAAGCCGAAGAAGGACGACGGCCCGGCGATGCCGCCGGGAGGGATGGGAGGGATGGACGGGATGATGTAGTTCCCGTCCGCCCGTTCCAGGCAGGACCGAAAGCCCCGCTCCGGCGGGGCTTTCCTTTGTGCCCGGATTTCTCACCGGATCGCGAAGCGAGGGCGCGGAGATGCCGGCAGCGACAAGGCGAACGCGAGTCAGGGCGCGCAGTACTTGACGGTACGTCGAGCACCCTGGCCGCGTTCAACGCAGTCGATGCCGGTCGATCCGCGTCCGCAGCCGTGAGATGGGGAGAAATCCGGGCCAGGGCCGACGGCGTCGTGGGCGAGGGGGCCGAACGGCTGGGCGACCGGCTGCCGCGATGCGACCCGGGTGGCGAGTTCATCGCCCGTGCGGAATCGACGACACCGTGACCGTGGGTAGCGTCATCGAAGAGGCGGGTTCGTCGCCCGTGCGGAATCGACCGCCGGGCGAGACCGCCACGACGGCCGGGACGGATGGTCGAGGCCGGTGGCCGGTGATAGTGTCGCGAACCCCCGTTCAAGGCCGTCTCGGCCAGGAAGCCATGCCCGAAACCACCGAGGCGCCGCCGCGCGAGGGCGGTCCGCCGATCGACGTGCGCACCGCGCCGGAGCGCTACCGTCACTGGCGCCTGCGCACCGAGGGCCGCATCGCCACCCTGGAGCTCGACGTCGACGAGTCCGGCGGCCTCGCGCCCGGATACGAGCTCAAGCTCAACTCCTACGACCTCGGGGTCGACATCGAGCTGGCCGATGCGGTGCAACGGCTGCGCTTCGAGCATCCCGAGGTGGCGGCGGTGGTGATCCGTTCGGGCAAGGAGCGGGTGTTCTGCGCCGGCGCGAACATCCGCATGCTCGGCGGGTCGAGCCACGCGCGCAAGGTCGCGTTCTGCAAGTTCACCAACGAGACCCGGTGCGCGATCGAGGACGCGAGCGCGCACTCGGGCCAGCGCTACCTGTGCGCGATCGACGGGACCGCGGCGGGAGGCGGCTACGAGCTCGCGATGGCCGCCGACTGGATCCTCCTCGTCGACGACGGTTCGAGCGCGGTGTCGTTGCCGGAGGTCGCGCTCCTCGGCGTGCTGCCGGGCACCGGCGGACTGGTGCGCGTCGTCGACAAGCGCAAGGTGCGGCGGGACCGGGCCGACTTCTTTTCCACCACCGAGGAAGGCGTCCGCGGCCGGCGGGCGCTGGAGTGGGGACTGGTGGACGAAATTGCGCCGTCGTCGCGTTTCGAGGCCGCGGTGGCGGCCCGGGCGCATGCGCTCGCGGCGGCCTCCGATCGCCCGGCCGACGCGGCAGGAATCCGGCTTCGCGATCCGGAACGCCGCATCGGGGGCGGACGCATTCTCTACCGGTACGTGGAGGCCGACGTCGACCGCGAGACGCGCGCATGCCGCATTCGCGTCCGGGGACCGGCCGGGGCGCCGCCCGCGGACGTCGCCGGGCTGGTGGAGGGGGGCGATGCGTTCTGGCCTCTCGCGCTGGCCCGCGAGCTCGACGATCTGGTCCTGCACCTGCGCCACAACGAGCCGGAGATCGGGACCCTGGTGCTGGCCTCCGAAGGGGAGCTCGAAGCGGCCGCCGCCCACGACGCCTTCCTGCTCGCCCACCGCGAGCACTGGCTGGCCCGCGAGATCCTCCTCTACTGGAAACGCCTGCTGAAACGCATCGATCTCACCTCGCGCAGCCTCGTCGCCCTGGTCGAGCCCGGAAGCTGCTTCGCGGGCTTCCTGCTGGAGCTCGTGCTCGCGGCGGACCGCGGCTACATGCTCGAAGGGCCGTTCGAGGCCGATGGGGCGGAGGCGGCGGTACGCCTCTCCGAGTCCAATTTCGGCTGCTTTCCGGGCGTCAACGGCCTGACCCGGCTCGAAGCGCGCTGCCTGGACGACGAAGGGGCGGTGGACCGCGCCCGCCGGCGGGCCAGCCGCGACCTGGCTGCCGCCGACGCCGAGGAACACCGGCTCGTCACCTTCACTCCCGACGACATCGACTGGGAGGACGAGGTGCGCATCGCATTGGAGGAGCGCGCCGGTTTCTCCCCCGACGCCCTCACCGGGATGGAGGCGAGCCTGCGCTGCCCCGGCCCGGAGACGATGGAGTCACGCATCTTCGGACGCCTCACCGCCTGGCAGAACTGGATCTTCCAGCGCGAGAACGCGGTCGGCGAGCGCGGAGCGTTGACCCTGTACGGCACCGGCGCGCGCGCCGACTTCGACCGCCGGCGCGTGTAGGGACGTGCGGTCGTGGCCTGAAGGGAGCGGCGGGTGCGGACATTGATGCGCGGGGTCATGATCCGTCTCGACGCCTCCGTCGAGTTGCGGGTGGCGGGGCGGGACCGTCGCCGGCCGCCGATGCGGGCCGCCGAGCCGCGGGCGGCGATGGGCGGGGCCATGCGCATCCACGATCCCCTGTACGTGCGGCCCTCGGCATCGTCGTAAGATCGATGCATCGATCGAGCCGTTTCGTCGTCGAAGAGCGCCTCCGGCGCATCGAGGGACCGTGACCCGCACCATCGAGATCGACTTGGGGACCCGGCGCTACCCGATCCACGTCGGCGCGGGGATCATGGGTGAGCAAGGGCTGTTCGCTCCGCACGTGCGCGACCGGCACGTCTTCGTGCTCACTGACGAGACGGTGGCTCCCCTCTACCTCGACCGCCTGCGCTCCGCTCTCGCGGATGCGTCCCGCGTCGATGCGCACGTCGTCGCGGCCGGCGAGCGGCACAAGACGCTGGACACCTTCGCGGCCATCCAGGAAGCCTTGGTCGCACGGCGGGTCCCACGCGACGGCGTCGTGGTCGCGCTCGGCGGAGGCGTCGTCGGCGACGTTGCCGGATTCGCCGCCGCCTGCTACCAGCGCGGGGTCGATTTCCTGCAGGTGCCGACCACGCTGCTCGCCCAAGTGGACTCCTCGGTGGGCGGCAAGACGGGCGTCAACCTGCCCGGCGGCAAGAACCTCGTCGGCGCCTTCCACCAGCCCCGGTGCGTGGTCAGCGACACCGCGACGCTCGCGACCCTCGACCCGCGCGAAGTCCGGGCGGGCTTTGCCGAGATCGTGAAGTACGGGCTCATCGACGACCCCGGCTTCTTCGCCTGGCTCGAAGGCAGGGCCACGGACCTGCTCGACCTCGACGACGACGCGCTCGGCACCGCGGTGGTGAAGGCGTGCGAGCGCAAGGCGGCGATCGTGGTCGCCGACGAGCGCGAGTCCGGGGTCAGGGCGCTGCTCAACCTCGGGCATACCTTCGCCCACGCCATCGAGGCGGGCACCGGCTACGGCGCCTGGCTGCACGGCGAGGCGGTCGCGGCGGGCATCGTTCTCGCGGCGGGGATGTCGCACCGGATGGGGTGGCTCTCCGAGCGGGACCGCGAGCGGATCGAGCGCCTGCTCGCACGGGCGGGGCTCCCGACCCGGGCGCCGGCGGCGCTTTCGCCACAGCGCATGCTCGACCTGATGTCGGTGGACAAGAAGATCCGGCGCGGCCGGCTCCGGCTCGTCCTGCTGCGCGGGATCGGCGACGCGGTGATGACCGGCGAATTCGACCCCGAGCTGCTCCGGCAGACCCTGGAAACGGGTCGCGAGGCGGCATGACCCCGCTCGCGTCCCATGCCGTCGGCGAGGCGACGTCGCGGGGGCGGGCGCACGACGAGGAAGCGCCCGCCTACCGGAGCGCATTCCAGCGCGACCGCGACCGGATCATCCACAGCGCCGCGTTCCGCCGCCTCGAGTACAAGACGCAGGTCTTCGTCAACCACGAAGGCGACATGTTCCGCACACGCCTCACGCATTCGATCGAAGTCGCCCAGATCTCGCGCACCATCGCCCGCGCGATGGGGTTGAACGAGGACCTCGTCGAGGCGATCGCCCTCGCCCACGACCTCGGCCATACGCCGTTCGGTCACGCCGGGCAGGACGCCCTCAACGCGTGCATGCGCGATCACGGCGGCTTCGAGCACAACCTGCAGTCGCTGCGGGTCGTCGACGTGCTCGAGGAGCGCTACGCGAGCTTTCCGGGCCTGAACCTCACCTACGAGACCCGGGAGGGGATCCTCAAGCACTGCTCACGCGCGCGGGCGCGCGCCTTGGGCCCCGTCGGCGAGCGCTTTCTGAACGGCGGCCAGCCTTCCCTCGAAGCGCAGGTCGCGAACCTCGCCGACGAGATCGCGTACAACAACCACGACATCGACGACGGGTTGCGGGCCGGGCTGCTCGACATCGAGACCCTGACCGCGGTGGAGTTCTTCCGCGAGCAGTACGAGACGGTGCGCGCCCGCTGGCCGGCCCTGACGGGACGGAAGGTCGTCCACGAGACGATCCGGGCGATGATCGACCGTCAGGCGACGGACTTGCTCGATACGAGCCGCGCCGCCGTCGACGCCGCGCGCCCGCGGAGCGTCGACGACGTGCGCGGCCATTCCGGCCCCCTGATCCGCTTCAGCGGTCCCATGTTCGAGCAGCACCGGGAGCTCAAGCGGCTCCTCCGGCGCCAGCTCTACCGGCACTACCGGGTGCAGCGGATGTCGATGAAGGCGCAGCGCATCGTCAAGGCCCTGTTCGAGGCCTTCTTCGACGAGCCGCGTACCCTGCCGCACGATGTCCAGCGGCGGATCGAGGAGGAGGGCGGTAACGAGTCCGGACGGGCCCGCCTCGTGGCCGACTACGTGGCGGGGATGACGGACCGCTTCGCGATCGCGGAGCACCGGCGGCTCTTCGCGGTGGATGCGCTGACGTGACGCGCGCCGCACGGCCGGGCTCGGCTCAGCGGAGAATCCTCCAGTTGCCGTTCGTGTCCCGGCACCCGTAGACGGGCGACAGTCCCCCCTCGAGGAGCCGGCACCTGGTGATGGATGCCGGGGCGTGCCGGGCAATGGTCGAACCGGCACCGGACGCCCAGGTGATCGACGTCTCCGAGGCCGGTGTCGGAGTGACGGGCAGTGGCTGGACGACGTATACCGGCACCGGCCCGTGGTATGTCGCCGCCGCGGGAGCATGCGAGGACCGAGGGTGGGCATGACGGCCCGCATGCCTGGAAGAAGAATGATGGGCGGCGGCCTTTCCTCCGTACAATGCTCCCAGCACGCTGCCCACGCCGATGGCGACTTCCCGGCCGCCGCCTTTCCCGATCGTGGACCCGATCGCTCCCCCGGCGACGCCACCGAGCAGGACTCCGAGTGATTTCTCCACGTGATCGGCCTGAACCGGCCCCGTCAGCGCCGTCATTGCGAACGTGGTGGAAACCACCAGGGCAAGGTGTCGAAGCGTCATCTCCCGTTTGCGCCTGTTCATGTTCACAGTTCGTTCCTCCGCTCATGCCGCCGGCGTCCGTATCCGGATGTCGCGGGGACACGCCCGCTCGTCCGATCAGGAACTTCTGTTCAGGTAATCCGGCAACCCGTCGCCGTCCTGATCATCGAAGCCGGGCCTGCCCCCTCCCGCGGGAATCGTACCGCCCATCCCGCCGTCATCGATCCGACGCCGGCGGAGCACCATTCCCTTCGTGAGCTCCGCAGCTTCGGAGACCAGTTGCGCGAGGCTGTTTTTCGGCTTCACCGTCATGATTCTCGCGATGCCTACGGACGTTTCGAGTCGATCGAGCTTCTCTCCGGTATCCGGGTCCGTCAGCCAGTCGCCCAGCGCGAAGACTTCGAACAGGTCCCCGGAGCTGACGGTGTTGCCGCCCCGATTCACGACGAACTGCCCTTCTCCGAGCACTTCCACGATTCTGGGCGGGAAGATGTTCTCCGTCAATTCGTCGACGATGCGAGCCGCGACGTCGTCGAGCAACGCATGCGCGAACTCCTCCGGACGGACGGAACCCGTCCCCGCGGTCTTCTCCAGAGTCATCGACGAAGACCATTTGATCTGCCGCGTCGCCACCGCCAGGACGGTGAATCGTACGTCCGCCGTGCCATGGACCTGGTTGATCCGCTCTCCGGTCAATTCGATCGATCGGCTCCGGTCTTCGACCAGAACGCGATGGACCGTTCCGTACAACACGTAGTCGGCTCCCAATGCCCGGCCGAGCCGGGCCCGCTTTCCAACGGAAACATCCGAAGACTCGAGAAACCTCTTTTCCTCTTCGTAGACATCCGGCCGTTTCCGATCGAGCACGCCGAACCGGCGGCCCTGCGTCAACAGCTCTTCCACTTTCGCCCGGAATTCTTCCTCCAGGTTCCTGACGAGCCGGAAATCGACGTCCAGCCCCTCTCCGGCCTTTCCGCCGCCGCTGCGTTGCTGACGGATCCCACCGACGCCATGGAGGTGCACCTCGTCCATGGGGAAGTCGCTCACCGCGATGCGACGGCGCTTCATGGGCTGTCCCGGCACCTGGTGCACCGAATATCGGACGCGGACCGAAGCCCGAGCCTCCGAACCGTCACGTTCGACGGAAAGGACGTCATAGCCGTCGAACCCGCAATTCGGATTCTTGCCGCGAACCCTGATTTGCCGGTTGACCGTTTCGACCATCGACGTGCGATCGTCATCCTCGACAAGAACCGAGCCGGTCTCCATCTTCGACTCGATGCGGACGCCACAGATCCGGAACGTCGCTTCTTGCAGCGCATTCACGACGGCTTCCTGCTCGCTGACTCCTCTCCCGGTGACGTCCCGCTTCACGGTGCGAGTCTGTGCATCGGAGACTGCCGCGAAGCCAAAGGCACATGTCGCCACGGTGAGGAACACCATGGCCCTGGTGCCGGACAGGATCTTCTTCTCGGTGTTTCCCATGACTCGCTCCTGCCAGCTCTCTTTCAGAAATCGGAGAAATCCGGAGCCCGGCTTTGAGTACTGCCGCTGGCTTGCGGTTTCGGCGATTCCCGTGAAGCCTGCTCCGAAGGGGACGGAGGCGCATGCTTGGCTTCTTCCCCGATCGTTTTGCGGATCGCGTCCTCACGGGCAGGAGACCAATAGGCAACCACCCCCACGATCTCATGCTCGTCGAGAAGGGGATGTCGAGCCGACCATTCTCTTGCAGTGGTATATCCCGCAAGATCCACTCTCGCCTCTATCCGGACCCTTTCTACCAACTTGTCCACCACCTCGGCATCTTCGATTTCCTCTGGCACACCACCACGTGGCAAGTTGAATCCCTCTTCAATATACGTGCCCACAGTGCTTTCCCATTGCCCGAACGACACGAGCGCGGGACAACCTTGTTCATCCCACCAGACGCGAACCCCGAATTCGTCCGGAAGCTCATCTTTTTTCATATTCGAAAATCTGGCTCTCGATTATCCCCCGAGGCGTGTCAACGCTGTTCATGATGCAACCCGGAAGCGATGGTGCCGGCATGTTCTAGTTCCAGGAGAAGTCCTGATTCGAGCCCAGCTTCGCGATGACCTGCTCGAACTCCCAATAGGCAAGGCCCGTATCGATGTTCGTCATCGTAAGCTGGAAGTAGTAGTCGACCTGCTGCTTCTTCCCGACGGTGCTCGCGCGTTGGATGATCTTGCCCGAAAGGCTCAGCTCCGGCGCGACCATCGTGCCTTCTCCGGCCACCGTCTTCTGATTGAAGAGCTTGGAGTCCCTGAGCTGCCGGACCTCTGCGCTCAGTTTGTCTTCGGGTCCGTCCGCACCGACCGCCGTTGTGACGATCACCCGTCCACTGTTGAGAAGTGCGATGCGAATTTTCTTCACAAGCTGATCCGTATCGAGATTGATGGTGGTGTCGTTGATGATGCGGCTCACCGCCATGACCCAGGGCGCATTGCTGCCCGGCTTGCGCGACAGCGGACTGCCGAGGAAGGAGTCGATCGCCTGTTTGGCCGAAAACTCGAAATCCCGGTAGTCGAGCCCCAGGGTAGTCTCGCCCCCGGCCTGCGGACTCGTCGTATATCCGGGGTCGCTCAGATTGACCACGGTCGTCTTCGTGGAACAGCCGGTCAGCGCTACCGACGCGACCGCCACCAGCGGCATGAAACGAAGGAATGTCTTGCGGGTAGTGAGGAGCATGATTCCGTACCTTGGCTGTCTGTGAACTGTGAACTGGATGGTGCTGCCTTGAGCTCAGCGGTCCGGCGTCGACTGCGGTGGCCGTCCTTTCAGTCGGTGCGCAGCGATCAATTCGAGCCGGAAATCCTGAATGTCGTCTCTCGGCGCGATGCCTGAAAATGTCGCTCGCGTCCGAGGCAGAGTGTGAACCGACCGCCATCCGTCCGGAAGCCCCGGAATGCTCCTGACGGGCTGACCGGATTCATCGAGCCACGTAAAGCGAAAGAGCGACGAAAGAGTCGTGTCCGATTCATTGGTGTACTCGCAGGTCACACGAAGAAAGCCGGACCGGCTGCGCGACCGGATCAGCTCGATCTCCCGCAGTCCGCGCGTTTTCAGGTCACGGTCGACACTCAGGTGAGGCTCCCACCACGGCGCAACGGCGACCGCGCCGCTCGCATGGCCGGTGCAGCCAGCCAAGCCCGCTACCAGCACGATCGATGCAACTGCGCCGAGCAGGGAGCCGATGTTCATGTTTCGAATGCGCGGCACCATGTTGCTACACGACTTCGGTATCATGAGACGTTCCTCCGCAGTGTCGACGCCAGTCATTCCCGGACCACCTCTATTCGCCGAATGCCGCGACGTGTACGGTGGGCAATGTGCCTCGTCGGACCGTTTTCACCGTGACCAGAACGAAGCGCCCCGCGGGGAGAGCGTCGTCGTAGACCGCCTGTCCGTCGGGGGTGGTGATCACGAGCCTGCCGTCGGATGGTCTCGGCAGGCTCGCAATACCGATGGACTTCGGCAACGAGAGCCACGTCCGGGTGTCCGCTCGAGTCAGCATCGATGCCCCGACGATGGAAGTCACCTCCACGATTGCGCCGAACAACGCACCACCCTGCTCTTCCGCTGTCTTCCGAGCGACGACCTGCAGGACGGCTCTGACTACGGCCGAGGCAACCGCCTTGCCCGCCATCGCGTCATATCCGGCCCGGAATTCGGTGGCCGCATAACGATCGACGTCCAGAAGGGGCTCCGTCCGATGGCTTCGACCGTCCGCGTCGATGGCCAGTGTTCCCACCGCGGGCGTACCTTCCACGAACTCCGGGAGCGCGATGCCCACGAGGACTGCACCATCGGGAACAAGTACCGGAAACTCGAAACGGAACTCGTTCAATGTTGGTCCGGTGCCATCCTCGTGAACGATCCATACTCGCTCAGGCGCTTCCGCCAAGCTGCCGGCCGCTGTTTCAGCCTGCAGGAGGTCGGCCAGAACATGTCGATTGTTCCGGCCGTCGAGAACGGCCGCATCGCGGAACAGGTTGGATGCCCTGTTCGTTTCGCCGGCCGCCATCCGGAAAGCACCATGCAGCCAGTCGGTGAACGGATTCCGCAGGCCTCGGTATTCACCCAGTGCTTCGACCGCGGCGAGGCGTTTGGCCACCGGACTGTCCGGCCTCCGGACCTCGGCGAGGGCACCGTCGACTTCCCGGGCATAAGTCTCGCGATCCTCCTCTTCCCCGGAATCACCTTCGCCAAGAGCGCGCACCTTGACCGCCAGTTGTTCGACGGCATTGGCCTGGCGCTGCTCCGCACGGTTCAACTCGACCCGGGCGCGGTCCATGTCGCCCAGATGCACCGCGTTCATCGCCTTGAACGTGTTGACCAGGACTCCGTCAAGAATGTTCCCCTGGTACGGTCGCGCCAGATCGTTCGTTACAAGCGTGAGCCCGGCCGAAAGGAGATCATCGACACTCGCGATCTCGTCGGATTTCCACAGGAGTTCGGACTCCGCGCGGTCGAACGCGGTCTGAGCCGCCCGATATTCGCCCGCCGCTCTCAGTGCCGTGCCCACCTGCAACGAGGTCAGCAGATTCTTCTCGTCGTAATCCAGGGCGGTCTCGCCCCCGAGGGTTCCCGCCGCCGCGTGGTAGTCACCTTGCGAGTACAGCGCCATGAAGTCGTGGGCCTCGTCGATGTCCGTCATGCCGGCGCAGCCGGAGAGCAGGAACACTGCCCACGCGAGCATTGCGCAACGCCCTCCGGACCCGGCCCAGCGCATGTTGCGCATTCCGATCTTCGAGCGCGTCATGTTGCCCGAGTCGTCCACAGGCCGCTTGCGCGGCGTGCCGCCAGCGGCGTCCGATGCCCGTTCATTGCAAGATGAGCCTCCCACTGACATCTCCAACGGATTGTTACTTTCCTCCCGGGACAACCGCAAGACCCCGGCAATCCTCGCGCCGGGGGGACTTGTCCGGATTGATAAAGGCCAGCAAAGCCAATACGTTGTTGCAGTGAAGGTCTGGCCGAGGCGGGCGGGCAGGGTGGCGCCCGGGACGCCTCGCCGCGACGAACAGGGGTTCTGAAATGTCTTCCGTCGACTTGAACGATCGCATTCCCAACAACGTGGACCTCGCCTCCGACCGCCGCCTCCGGCGCGCGCTGGAGCAGTGGCAGCCGGCCTTTCTCGACTGGTGGCGCGAGATGGGGCCGGTGGCGGGCAGCGCGCCGGAGGTGTACCTGCGCACCGCGACCTCCGTGGAGCGCAGCGGCTGGGCGAACTTCGGATTCACCCGGATGCCGGACTACCGCTGGGGCGTCTTCCTCGCGGACCCCGAACCGGACCGGCGCATCGGCTTCGGGGACCACAGGGGCGAGCCGGTCTGGCAGCGGGTACCGGGCGACTACCGCGCGGCGCTGCGCCGGCTGATCGTGATCCAGGGCGATACCGAGCCGGCCTCGGTCGAGCAGCAACGCCATCTCGGCCGGACCTGCCCGTCGGGTTACGACCTGCGCAACCTGTTCCAGATCAACGTCGAGGAAGGGCGCCACCTGTGGGCGATGGTCTACCTGCTGCACGCCCACTTCGGCCGCGACGGGCGCGAGGAGGCGCAGGCGCTGCTGGAGCGCCGTTCCGGGGATGCGGACCGGCCCCGCATCCTCACCGCCTTCAACGAGCGGACCCCCGACTGGCTCGCGCTGTTCATGTTCACCTTCCTCACCGATCGCGACGGCAAGTTCCAGCTCCACTCCCTGGCCGAGTCCGCCTTCGATCCTCTGGCGAGGACCTGCCGGTTCATGCTGACCGAGGAGGCGCACCACATGTTCGTCGGCATCACCGGGCTCGCCCGGGTGGTCCAGCGCACCTGCGAGATCATGCGCGAGCACGACACCGGCGACGTGCGGCGGTTCGGGGTCATCGATCTCCCGACGTTCCAGAAGTACCTGAACTTCCACTTCAGCGTGACCCTGGACCTGTTCGGCGCGGAGATCTCGACCAATGCCGCCGCCGGCTACACCGGCGGGCTCAAGGGCCGCTTCCACGAGGCCGGCATCGACGACGACCACCGTCTGGACCACGCGACGTACCCGGTGACGCAATGGCGCGACGGCGCGTTCCGCAAGGTCGACGTCCCCGCCCTCAACGCCCTGAACGAACGCCTGCGCGACGACTTCGTCGCGGACGTCGAGACGGGTGTCGAGCGGATCAACCGGGTGATCCGCAGCTTCGGGGTGGAGTTCGGGCTCGCGCTCCCGCACGTCGCGTTCAACCGCCGGGTCGGCGCGTTCGCGGAACTGGACGTGACGCCGCGGGGTGCGGTCGTCGACGGGGCCACCTGGCGGGACCGGGCGGAGGAGTGGCTGCCGTCGGAGTCCGATCGCGCCTACGTCCGTTCCCTGATGCCGGAGGCGGTCACCGAGCCCGGAAGGTTCGCCAACTGGATCGCGCCGCCCTCGCGCGGCATCAACCACCAGTCCATCGACTTCGAGTACGTGCGGCTCGACTGAACGGCCGTCGCCGTCCCTGCGCGACCGGGCCCGCGGAGCCGGTGTGTCCATGGCGGCTTCCTCTCGGGCGCCGTCCCCGCGCGGCCAGGGTCGCGGTACGCCGACGCGGAGTGCTCGGGGATCCGCAAGCGCCGTCCCTGCGCGACCGGGGCCGCGAGCGAGCCGCCGGCCATGCCCCTTCCCGAATCGTCGCGGTCCCCGCGCGGCCGGGCTTCGCCGGCCCGTTTCTGTGAGAATGCCTTTCGGGACGCCGGCCGGGATGCCGGATGCGGGCCCGAGGACCGATTGCCATGCTGCCACTGACCGGTTACGCCGATCGCCTGTCGGTTCGCCCCGGAGAGACGATCCGGTTCCATCTCGCCAACACCACCGGAGCCGACGTCGACGCGAAGCTCGTGCGCGTCATCTGTGCGGACCCGAACCCCGCCGGGCCCGGCATCCTCACCGAGCCGGTCGAAAGCGCCCCGGTGGCGTGCGGGACGGCGGGCGGGGGACGTTCGCCGCGCGGCTCGTACGCCCGCATCGACGACCCGGGGCGCTGTTTCGGGACGGGCAGCTTCTCGGTGACGTGTCTCGTCCATCCGACCCGCCTCGCGGGCGCGCGGCAGGCGATCGTCTCGCGTACCGATGCGGCGGGAGGCGGGTTCTCCCTGGCGATCGACGAGCATCGCCGGCTGTGCGCATCGATGGGCGACGGCGCCTCGATGCGCGACGTGGCGGTCGTCGGGCATCCGCTGGTCGAGCGGGCCTGGCATGCGGCATGGCTCGTCGTGGACACCGAGGCCGGCGAGGTGCGCACGGGATGGGCCGCGCTGTCGTCCCGACTCGGAGAGGTCCCGCCGCCACGCACCGCGAGAGCGGCGCTGCCCTCCGGGGCGTCGCCCGCAGCGGACGTCCCGATGCTGCTCGCGGCCGTGGACCACGAGCTTCCGGCCCGGCACTTCAACGGCAAGCTCGAGGCGCCGGCGGTGTTCGATCGGGCGCTGGCCGCGGACGAGATCGACGACGTCGCGCGCGGCGGCACGGCGGCCGGGGCGAGCGCGCGCTGGGATTTCACGCGCGGGGTCGAATCGAGCCGGATCGAAGACACCGGCCCTCACGGGCGCCACGGCCGGCTCGTGAACGTCCCGGCCCGGGGGATGACCGGCTCGCGGTGGAGCGGCCGGGAGATGTGCTGGCGGCACGCCCCGCACGAATACGCCGCCATCCACTTTCACGAGGACGACCTCGAGGACTGCGGCTGGCCGGCCGCGTTCGAGTGGACGGTGCCCGCGGGCGTCCGGTCGTCGACCTGTGCCCTGATGCTGGAGGCGGGTACGGCGCGGGAGAACATCCCGTTCTTCGTGGTGCCGCCGAAGGGGACGGCCACGGCACCCATCGCGGTGGTGGTCTCCACGTTCACGTACACGATCTACGCGAACCATGCCCGCCCCGAGTGGACGCGCGACGCGCGGTGGAAGGCGGACTGGAAGGCCCAGGCCGCGGCCTGGAACGGCTATCCGCACAACCCCGGCGACCACGTCGAGTACGGGCTCTCGACCTACAACCACCACCTCGACGGGAGCGGGATCTCCATCGCGTCGTGGCACCGGCCCATGCTGAACGTGCGCATCGGCTACATCACCTACCCGTACCCCGACGTTCGCGGTTCGGGACTGCGCCACTTCTGCGCCGACACCCACCTCACGTCGTGGCTGGAGGCGAAGGGCCACGACTACGACGTCGTCACCGATCAGGAGCTGCACGACGAAGGCGCGGACGTGCTGAACGGCTATCGCGTGGTGCTCACGGGTACCCACTCCGAGTACCACACCCGCGAGACCCTGGATGCGCTGGAAGGCTACCGCGACGGCGGCGGGCGGCTGTGCTGCCTCGGGGGCAACGGCTTCTACTGGAAGGTGGCCCTGTCGCCGGAGAAGCGGGGCGTCATCGAAATCCGCCGCGGGGAAGGCGGAATCCGCGCATGGGCGGCGGAGCCCGGGGAGTACTACAACCAGTTCGACGGCGAGTACGGTGGCCTGTGGCGCCGCAACGGCCGTCCGCCGCAGAACCTCTCCGGGGTCGGCTTCACCGCCCAGGGCAACTACGTGGGCTCGTACTACCGCCGGCGACCGGAAGCATCCGGCCCGAGGGCCGCATGGATGTTCGAAGGCATCGACGGCGAGACTTTCGGCGACCATGGCCTCGGCGGCCACGGCGCGGCGGGATTCGAGCTCGACCGCGCCGACAAGCGGCTTGGAACCCCATCCCACGCACTGGTCGTCGCAAGCTCCGAGAACCACCCGCCCGACGCCCCCTGGGTACTCGTCCCCGAAGAGCACCTCACCCACATCGTCACCTGGCCCGGCGAGCCGGCCGAGAAGCTGATTCGTGCCGACCTCACCTTCTTCGAGACTCCGCAGGGCGGGGCGGTGTTCTCGACCGGCTCCATCACGTTCTGCGGCAGCCTGCCGACCAACGGGTTCGACAACGACGTCTCGCGACTGCTCGCGAACGTGCTCGACCGCTTCCTCGATCCGGAGCGGTTCGAAATGCCCGACGATCGCGGTTAGCCCGGCTTGAAATCGCGGTCGCCGGCTCCATCTCCGAAGCCGATCGGAATCACGCGGACCGCGGACGCGCTCCTCGGCCGCGTGGCTCCCCCGCACCAGCGGAGGCTCGACCCGTCATGCTCCCTCGTACCCACCAGTTGCCGGCACCGGTCGCGGATCTCCAGGGCTACCTGCGGGCGGTGCATGCGTTTCCGTTCCTGTCCGCCGACGAGGAGCGGGACCTGGCGGTCCGTTTCCGGCGTGACGGCGACCTCGAGGCGGCGTGGCGCCTCGTCACCTCGCACCTGCGGTACGTCGCCAAGGTGGCCCGGGGCTATCGCGGCTACGGCCTGCCCCAGGAGGACCTGATCCAGGAAGGCAACATCGGCCTCATGAAGGCGGTCAAGCGCTTCGACCCCGAGGTGGGGGTTCGACTCGTCTCGTTCGCGATGCACTGGATCCGGGCCGAGATCCACGAGTTCGTGCTTCGCAACTGGCGCATCGTCAAGGTCGCCACCACCAAGGCGCAACGCAAGCTCTTCTTCAACCTCCGGGGCGCGAAGCAGCGTCCCGGCGCGTTGTCGCACGAAGAGATCGACGAGATCGCGAGCGACCTCGCGGTGCGCCCCGAAGACGTCGTCGAGATGGAGTCCCGGCTCGAAGCGCGCGATGCGGCGTTCGACGGCCTCGTCGACGACGATCGCCACCCCGTTCCCGCCACGTTCATCGCCGACCCGGCGCTCGACCCTGCGGCCGTCATCGACGCCGAGCAGTGGCGCGCAGCCGGGGCCGCGCAGTTGCGGGCCGGACTGGAGAAGCTCGATGAACGCGCCCGGGACATCGTGCGCCGGCGCTGGCTCGCCGAACCGAAGGCGAAGCTCCGCGAGCTCGCCGAGGAGTACGCCATCTCCGCCGAGCGCGTGCGCCAGATCGAGGCGCAGGCGTTGGGGGAACTCCGGGACGCGCTGGCGGACGCGAACTTCGCCTGAATCCGCTCACGCTTCTCCCGCCGGCCGCGCTCCGCGCCCGGCCCGCCGGGCTACCGCGGCCGCCCGCCCACGCGACCCGCCCGTTCGTCCTGCTCCGGCCGGCGAGGAACTTCCGGCGCAAGACGGGGCGGACGATTCCGCCCGCCCCATCCGTTCGTGCGACTCCTTCAGTGGGAGACCGCGATCCGCCTGGGCTGTACCGCGGCCCGTTTCGGGACCACCACCTCCAGCACACCATGCCTGCCGCTGGCGGAGATGGCCTCGGCGTCGGCGGTGTCGGGCAGCGTGAACCGGCGATAGAAGCTGCCGTGGACCCGCTCCACCCTCCGGTAGCCGCTGTCGCCCTCGTCCCGGGTCTCGATCCTGCGCTCACCCTTGATGGTGAGCACCCCGTTCTCCATCGTGACTTCGATGGCCTCGGGATCGACTCCGGGAATGTCGGCGGTGATCACGAACCGTCCGCTGTCTTCCCTGACGTCCACCGACGGTGTCCAGCGGCTGGTCACCACATTGGAGCCGTCCTCGGCCTCGACCATCGCGCTGTCGAACGCGCGGCTCATCTCGCTCTGGAGGTGGCGCAACGCGTTCCAGGGTTCGTATCGGGTCAGCAACATCGTTCATTCCTCCATTGTCTGGTCCTGGGTCGGCAACTTGCCGCTTGTCGGAACAGGTTGGCGCGCGGCGGAATTTTTCAAGCGGATTGCCCCTTCATGTACAGTGTGCGGCGCCCGGACCCGGCCGGAGGATCCGGAAGGAAGAGCTGGTTCGGCGGCCCTTCCTGGAGCGCACAGGAGACAGCCCCGTGAGCAACCAGTGGTTCGAGGACTTCGAGGTCGGGCAACGGTTCGTGTCGCAGGGCGTGACGCTCACCGAGGCGTCGATCATCGATTTCGCGACCCGCTACGATCCCCAGCGGTTCCACATCGACCGGGAGGCGGCCGCCCGGACCCCCTTCGGCGGAATCGTCGCGAGCGGCTTCCAGACCCTGGCGCTGTCGTTTCGAATGTTCTTCGAGCTGGGGGTGATACGGGACTCGGGGATCGGGGCGCCCGGGGTGGAGGACCTGCGCTGGACGGCGCCGGTACGCCCCGGCGACACGCTGCACGCCGAGGTCGAGGTGATCGGGCTGAAGCCGTCGCGGTCGAGGGCCGATCGCGGAGTCGTACGGATGCGCTACACCGCCCGGAACCATCGCGGGGAGACGGTCATGACCCTGGTCGTGCCGCAGATGGTCGCGTGCCGTCCGCCCTGCTGAGCGCCTCGTGCAGCCATGAGCGCCGTGCCTCCGGAAGAGGGTTCGTCGAGGAGTTCGAGACCACGCCGGTTCGGCCGCTACGTCGTTCGCCGCGCGATCGGACGAGGGGGGTTCGCCACCGTCTACGAAGGGTTCGACGGCGAGCTCCAGCGGCCGGTCGCGATCAAGGTCGCGCACATCGGCAGGACCGACTCCTCGGAGGGCCGCGCCGCGTTCGTCAAGGAAGCCCGCCAGCTCGCCCGGCTCCAGCATCCGCGCATCGTCACCGTGTTCGATGCGGGCGTCGAGGGTGAGCATCGCTACATCGTCTCGGCGCTGCTGTCCGGCAAGAGCCTGCTTTCGCACCTGAAGAAGCGCCGGCCGGACTTCCGGGAAACGGCGCAGACCGTCGCGGACATCGCCGACGCTCTCGCCCACGCCCATGCGCAAGGGATCGTCCACCGCGACGTCAAGCCGTCCAACGTCATCCTGACCGATGACGGCGGTCCGGTGCTGATCGACTTCGGCCTGGCGTTCAACCAGGACGACGCCGGCGCGCTGACCCCGGGAAGGGCGGCGGGCACGCCCAGCTACATGTCGCCGGAGCAGATCGCCGGGAAGGGGCACGCGATCGGCGCGCGCAGCGACATCTACAGTCTCGGGGTCGTTCTCTACCGCATGCTCTGCGGCACCCTGCCGTTCGTCGCCACCGACAAGGAGAAGCTCTATCGCCAGATCCTGGAGGTCCGGCCCGAGCCGCCTTCGCGGGTCGATGCGGAGGTCCCCGACGCCCTGGAGCGGATCTGCCTGCGCGCGATGGCGAAGGACCGGGCCGAGCGCTACGAGACGGCGCGGGAGCTCGCCGACGATCTGCGGTCGTTCCTCCGCACCGCCACCGGCGGGGAGGCCGAGCGCTCGGGCACGGGCCGTGAAATGTTCATCGACGAGTCCTCGGTCGTCGAGACCGGCGCGAGCGTGGCCTCGGTGACGGTCGATCCGCTCGACGTCCGAGCCTGCCTCCAGGACGGCCGCGAGGCCCTCGGCGACGCGCACTACCTGCGGGCAAGAGCGCGGTTCGAGACCGCCCTGGAGGCGGTGAGCTCGTCGGACACCCTCGCCGCGGCGGAAGTCTCCATCCATGTCGGCCTCGTGCACACCCTGCTGCTCGTCGAAGGGCCGGCCCATCCCGCGATCGAGCGCTCTCTCGCCCGGGCCCTGATGCTGGCGGGATGGGAGGGGGACGACGATGCCCGGCTGCCGGCGCTGGGACTCGCGGCCGCGGTCGCGCTGGCTCGGGGTGAATGCGACGGCGCCCTCGAGGTTGCCCGGGAGCTGCTCGCCTCGGCGCGGGAGCGCGAGACCACACCGCTGTTCGTCGAAGCCCACCGCGTCGCCGGCCTGGCGCTCAGCATGCTGGGCGACCGCGCGGCGGGAGGCACCCATCTCGACATGGTGATCGAGCGGCACGAGCCGCTCGAACCCGGTACGGGCGCGGTCAACGGCGCCTACGACGCGGGCGTCGTCTCGCTTGCCTGTCTCGCGTCCAACTCCTGGACGCTCGGGCAGTTGCGGCTGAGCGAGCAGCGGCTGTCCGAGGCGCTGGCGCTGGCCGGCCGAATCGAACACCCCCCGAGCGATGCGTTCGTTCACGCCGAGGCGGCGCGGATACGCGCCGAACGCCGGGACTGGCCGGGTGCGCGCGACGCGGTCGAGCAACTCGTGCGGGTCGCGAGCGGCCACGCGCTCGCCCAGTGGCTGCCGTGGGGCATGGTCCTCGACGGACTCGTGACCGCTGCGAACGGGGACCTCGACGAAGGCATCGTACGTGTCCAGGACGGTTTGAACGGGTTGCGCAACGTCGGCGCGGACGGGGGCCGGAGCTATGCGCTGCTCACCCTCGGACGCCTTTGCCTGGCCGGCGCCCAGGTGCAGCGCGGCCTCGAAGCGGTCGACGAGGCGCTCGCCCTGGGCAACGAGCACGGGCATGCGCAGGAGCATGTTTCGGAGCTGTTCCGGATCCGGGCGGCGCTCCTCCTCGCCCAATCCGCCGAGCTGGAGCCGGAGGCGGAGGACCTGCTGGTGCGCGCCCACGAGGTCGCGCGCTACCAGACCGCACGCATGCTCGAGCTGCGCGTGGTGCTGGACCTCGCCCCCTTGTGGGCGCGCGGCGGGAGGACCGACGACGCCCGCGACATGATCGATGCTTCCCTGCAATGGTTCGACGAAGGGGACTCCGCCCAGGAGCTCGCGCTCGCGCAGGCGCTCCGGGCCCGGATCGACGAGAACGCCGATCGGTGACGAGCGCGGTTTTCCGCACCGTGGCCGCGGGTGGCGACGCCTACGCCATCGGCCGTGCGCTCGGGGAGGCGTCCGCGCGCGCGTTGCGGGAGATCGTTCCCGCCACCGCCCGGTTCCGGGCATTGGCGCGCGAGTGGCGGGGCTCCGATCGCGTCCGCGCGCTCGAAGCCGCGGCCCGGGGCGCCTGGCCGCGGTACGTGCGCGAGATCGAGGGGATTGCGGACGGCGCCGGGATCGCCTTCGACACCGCGTTCCTGTGGAACTGCCGTGGCGATCTTCCCGGGACCGGAGACCGGGTGCGCCCCGCGAACGCCGCCGGCGGCACCACGGTGGCGATCCCGCAACGCGGACCGGCTCCGGCCGTCATCGCCCACAACGAAGACGATGAACCGGCGCTCCACGGCCATTGCTGCATCGTCGACGTGCGGCCCGACGATGCGCCCGGCTTCGTGGGCCTGTACACCCCCGGCCTGCTCCCCGGACACGCCTTTGCAGTCAATCGGGCCGGACTGGTCCAGGCCGTCGACGACCTCGGTCCGGCCGGCCACGCGGCCGGAGTGCCGCGCCACTTGGTGTGCAGGGCGGTGCTCGACTGCGAAGGGATCGACGATGCGGTGTCCCGCATACGCGATACCGTGCGCGCGGGCGGCTCCCACCACAGTCTCGGGCGGGCCGGCGACCGGCGTCTCCTGTCGGTCGAAGCGACCGCGGGCGGATGCGCGGTGATGGAGGTGGACGGTCCGCACGCGCATGCGAACCATCCGGTCCACGAACGTTTCGCCCGTCCCCCGCAAGCGATCGATCCGTCGTCGCACAGCCGCCAGACGCGGGCCGACGCACTCGTCGCGAGCGGTGCGGCCGACGGCGGCGATCCGTTGTGCGTGCTCGGGGACGTGGGCGCGCGGCTGCCGATCCGTCGCCGCGAGAAGGACGCCGGGGACCCCGGCTGGACACTTGCGACCGCGGTGTTCCGGATTGCCGGAACCCGCGTCGACTGGGAGGTGTTCGACGACATCCTCCATCCTCCCGCGTACCGCGGCCGGGTGGAACCGCAGGGCCGGGTGGAGCCGGGGGGAGCCCCGTAACCGCGCGCGGACCCGGTGCGCGCAGTCCGGGATCGAGCCCCTTCGCGCCGAGTCAGTCGAGGGTCCGCAACAGCCGCAGCACGAGCGGCATCCACACGGCGATCATTCCGGCGAGCAGCACCGCCTCGGTCCGGGCGACGAGCCGCAGCCGGCGGCGCTCCGCACCCTGCCGGCCGGACATGAACACCAAGGTCATCGTGATGTCGAGGGGCAGGACGAACACCATGATCACGAACAGTGTCGGCGCGATGACGCCGCGCACCAGCGGCCAGCCCGTCGAGTGGACCGGGCCGTCGGCGAAGGGCGCCACGACGATGAGCGCAACGACGGTGATCACGAGCAACACGCGCAGTGCGCCGAACGTGTCCACCAGCAGTCGAAGGCGGTTCATTGCAGTCCCGTCGCGCGAGGGGAAGACGAACGATACCTGCGTGCGGCCGCGGTCGATACCGCTCAGAACACGCCGATCTCGAGGCCCGCCGCCATCGTCGCCCCGAGTGTTTCGCAGCGAGCGACGACCTCCGCGTCGAGCGGTCCGCTGCAGACGATCGGCGCCTGCGTCTCGTTGAGCGGAAACCCGCGCACGATGCGCCGCAGCGCGTCGAGCGCGCCGCTGCCGTCGTTGCCGGCGCCCACCACCACCGCGCAGGGCTTCCCTTCGATGCGTCCCTGGCACGGATAGAAGGTGCGATCGAAGAAGTCCTTCATCGCCCCGGCCATGTAGCCGAAGTTCTCCGGGGTCGCGAAGATCACCGCGTCGCACCACAACAGGTCGCGGGGTCCGGCGTCGGCGGCCATGCGCATGCGGACGTCGACGGATTCGATGTCGGGATGCGTCGCGCCCCGCCGGACGGCGTGCGCCATCGCGGCGGTCTTGCCGGACTGCGAGTGGTAGACGATCAGGAGGTGCTTCAAGCCGCGTAGCATCCGGGAGCACGCGCGGGTACTGTAGCAGCCATCGATCGCATGATCCTCACCACCACGGTCGATCGCGCGGGATTCCGGAGGGGTCGATGGCCAGGTCGCTTCGCGACGAGCTGCTGAGAGCGGGGCTCGTGACCAGCGAGCAGGCGGCGCGCGCCGAGCGGGCCGGCCGGCCGCCCCCGAAGCTGGCGGGAAGCAAGGCGGGGAAGCGGGCGACGGCGAAGCCCAACATGAAGCGCCGGCCTCGGGACGCATCGAAGCAACGCCCTTCGGGTCCGGCGCCGGCGCCACCCCCGCCCCGTGCCGCCCATGCTCCCGATCCATGCCTCCCGAGCCTCGATCCGGAGGCACGGGTCAAGCAGCTCAACCTCCGGATCCGGCGAATCCTCGACACCGATGGGGAGAAGGTCGAGGCGGAGACCGAAATCCCGTTCCACTTCGCTCGCGGCGATCGGGTCAAGCGGCTCTACGTGAGCGAGGATCAGCGCCGCCGGCTCGCGGCCGGCGAGCTTGCGATCGTCGGTTTCGGCGGCCGCCACCACCTCGTGCCGCGTCCGGCCGGGGAGCGGGTGCGGGAGCTGCGGGAGGAGGTGTTCGTGTTCATCGCGGCCGGTGACGACGGGGCGGACGAGGTGGAGGAGGGGTACGAAGGGTACGAGGTCCCCGACGGGCTGCTGTGGTGAGGACCGGGGTCCGCCCACCGCACGTCCACGAACTCCCCCTCCGCCGGCCTTCCGTTTCCACGCGCTCTCCCCTCCGGTGGGCGGCTTCGCCCGCGCCGCGTCGTCCGGTGCGGGCGGCGACCTGTGCTCGCGAGCGCCGCGTCGTACTCCCTGCAGAGCGTCGTTCCGGTGCGGGTGGGGACCCGTGGGCGCGAGATCGTCGGGTTCCGGCCGGCCCGCTCCTTGAACCGGGTCCGGGCCGGCCCTGATAATCCGCGTCCGCCCGGGCGGAGAGCCCCGGGCATCGTATCGAGGGTCGAGCATGAACGATTCAGCCGGCGGCGCGTCGAGGAAGGTCGCATTCATCGGCCTCGGGGTCATGGGCTACCACATGGCCGGGCATCTTGCGAAGGCGGGCCATGCCGTCACCGTCTACAACCGGACCGGGGCGAAGGCCGCACGGTGGACCGGCGAGTTCGACGGGAAACGGGCGACGACCCCGGCCACGGCCGCGGCCGGAAACGAGATCGTGTTCGCCTGCGTCGGCAACGACGACGACGTGCGCTCGGTGACGGTCGGCGCGGACGGGGCTTTCGAAGGGATGGACGCCGGCGCCGTCTTCGTCGACCACACCACCGCCTCGGCCGACGTCGCCCGGGAGCTTGCGGCGGCGGCGGCGCGGCACGGCATCGGATTCCTGGATGCGCCGGTGTCGGGCGGCGAGGCCGGCGCCGTGAACGGAGTGCTCACGGTCATGGCGGGAGGCGACCCGGCGGTATTCGATCGCTGCCGGGACGTCATCGACGCGTACGCCCGCGCCGTCACCCTGCTCGGCCCGGTCGGCTCCGGCCAGCTCACCAAGATGGCCAACCAGATCTGCATCGCCGGCGTGGTGCAGGGGCTTTCCGAAGCGCTGAACCTCGCACGACGCTCCGGTCTCGACGCCAGGCTCGTGCTCGACGTCATCTCGAAGGGCGCCGCGCAGTCCTGGCAGATGGAGAACCGCGGGGCGACGATGGTGGACGACGAGTTCGACTTCGGGTTCGCGGTCGACTGGATGCGCAAGGATCTGGACATCTGCCTCGCGCAGGGACACCGGGTCGGCGCACTCCTGCCGTTGACCGCGCTCGTCAACGAGTTCTACGCGCGGGTGCAGGCCCGCGGCGGCGGGCGCTGGGACACTTCGAGCCTGATGCGGCTGCTCACCGAACCGTAGCCGACGAGTCCGTCGGCAGGGGAAACCAATGAAATTCGACACGAAGGTAGTGCACGCCGGCATTCGTCCGGACCCGACCACCGGCTCGATCCTCCCTCCGATCCACCAGACCGCGACCTACGTGCTCGACGAGGTCGGGCGCGACAAGGGCTTCGACTACACCCGCTCCTCGAATCCGACCCGCCAGGTGCTCGAGGAGAATCTCGCCGCGCTCGACAGTGGCCGTTACGGGGTGATGTTCGCAAGCGGCATGGCCGCGGTGGACGGCGCGCTGAAGCTGCTGCAGGCGGGCGATCACGTGGTGTGTTCGGACGACGTCTACGGCGGCGTGTCCCGGCACTTCAACAACGTGCTCGCGAGTCACGGCCTCGGGTTCACGTACGTCGACACCGCGCGGCCGGAGACGGTGCGCCAGGCGATCCGGCCGGAGACGAAGATGCTCTGGATCGAGACGCCCTCGAACCCGTTGCTGAAGATCACCGACGTGGAGGCGATGTCGGCCATCGCGAAAGAGGCTGGGCTCTACCTCGCGGTCGACTCGACGTTCGCGACCCCCGTGTACCTGCGCCCGCTGGAGCTCGGCGCGGACATCGTCATGCACAGCACCACGAAGTACCTGAGCGGCCACAACCAGATCATCGGCGGGGTCCTGATCACCGATCGGGAGGACGTCTTCGACCGGTTCAAGTTCATCCAGAAGACGATCGGCGCGGTGCCGAGCCCCTTCGACTGCTGGCTCACCCTGCTCGGGGTGAAGACGCTCCATCTGCGCATGGCGCGCCATTCGGAGAACGCCCGGGCGGTGGCGGAGTTCCTCGAGGGACACCGCAAGGTCGAGCGCGTCACCTACCCCGGCCTCGCCTCCCACCCCCAGCACGGGCTCGCGAGCGCGCAGATGGCCGGTTTCAGCGGGATGATGACGTTCGAGCTCGAGGGCGGCGCCGAGGCCGGACGCGCGGTGATGAACGCGGTGGAGCTCGCCGGGCTCGCCGAGAGCCTCGGGGCGGTGGAGACGATGATCACCCACCCGGCGACGATGACCCATGTGGACGTTCCGGTCGAAGAGCGCCGCGCGCGGGGCCTCACCGACGGCCTGGTTCGACTGTCGGTCGGCATCGAGGACGTCGACGACATCATCGCGGACCTGGAACGGGCGCTGGAGACGGCCTGAGTCCCGGCCGTGTGGGCCAGCCGGCGGCCGGCCCACACGGCCTCGAAGCGGCGGGACGAGCGGGCCGGTGGTCCGGACCCCACCGGCGACCGGCGGCGGGCACCGGGGCGGGGGAGCGGCCCGCGGCTTCGAATCGACGAGATGGGGGGATTCGTCGAGGGGTTCGAACCGGCCTACCTGATGTACTCCAGCCCCTCGTGCGTGATGCGAACCGTCCCGCTCGGGAACCGCACGTCCCCCCAGTCCATGCGCCGCATCTCCAGGATGCCGCCGACCTCCAGCGCGATGCCGATGCCCATCCGGCAGTACTCCCCACCCGGAGCCGGATCGAAGATGACCGGACCGTCCGGGCCGAAGACGAATTCGATCGCAAGCCGCCCCGCCCCCGGATCGCAGTCGAAGCCCGGCACTCGCTCGCGCGGCTTCAGCACGAAGACGTGGTCGGTCCGGGGCACGAACAGCGAGCCCGTGTCCCGCTTGAAGTCCGGAGGCGCGCCGAGCGCGGTGAAGCGCGCCAGCGCCTCCTCGCCGGTCTGTGGACGGTGCCAGCCGAGCGCCACGAAGCGCAATGCCGGCTCCGCGCCAGGCTTCCGCACCGGCTCGGCTCGGCGAGGCTCGGCTGTGGACGTCCCCGTGCTCGGCACCGCTTCGGAATCGGCGCGCGAGGTCTCGGGCTCCGACGGCATCCCGGCCGGTGATTCGCCGTTGTCCGCCTCCGGCGGCGTACGGCCGGCGACTTTCAGTCCGAGGGCCGCCAGCGTCGCATCGTCGGCCCGTCCGGTGTCGGGCAGTCCGATCGATCGCTGGAACGCTCGGAGCGCATCCCGGGTGCGCGATCCCATGGCGCCATCGATCTTGCCCGGCTCGAACCCTCTCTCGACGAGCGCCCGCTGAATCGCTTCGATCGTCGGTTCGGGCGCCGCATGAGCCGCTGCGCCCGAACCGCCCAGGAAAACCAGGAACGCCAGCGCCGGCAGCCAGCTCCACCGCAACCGCGCCGGCCGCAAGCCCCGCGCCGGCGAATGCTCCGCTCTCCACGCCGTCCCACCCGGGCCGCCGCTGCCGGGGACCGGGACCGCGTCGTGCTCGTGGGCGGCCGTCGAGATGCCTTCGAGCCCTTCGATGACGCCGAAACGCTTGTGGAGATCCTCGACGGAAGGGGCTTCAGGCGGCCGGGTCATGCGGGACGATGCACCTGGAGACGAGCGGATCATCATACGGCACCCCGGCTACCCGCGGTGATATCCGACGACGGCGCCGGCCAGGGTTCGGGGGAGCCGGCGAGGGCCGGCTTCGGAGCACTCGAATGGCGGCCGGGCGCGGGACTCCGGCCCGCCCCGCCCGCAAGCGAGGAACCGTCACGCCGGGCGGCTCAGTCGGAGAAGCGCCGGGTGTCGGGGGCGTCGCCGGCATATGGCGACCGGGCGCGGGACTCCGGCCCGCCACCCGCAAGCGGGGAACCGTCACGCCGGGCGGCTCAGTCGGGGAGGCGCCGGATGCCGGAGGCGTCGCCGGCATGGCGCGGTCGCGTCCTCGCGAGGTGGCGGGCCACTTCCGCCGCGGCGCGGGCGTTGTCGAGGAGCAGGGCCCGGTTCGTGCGCAACGTCGCGCCGCGGCTCGACTCGGCGAGCGCTTCGAGAAGGAACGGGGTGACTGCCTTGCCGGTCACGTTCGATGCGCGCGCCCGGCGCTCGGCCTCCTCGACGAGGCGCTCGATCACGGCGTGATCCATGGCGTCGGCGGCGGGAACGGGGTTGGCGATCACTACGCCGGTGCGCGCGAACGAGAGCACCGCGGCGGCAACCCGGGCCGCCGCGGCGGCGTCCGGTACCGAATGGGGAGCGGGGAGGCCGGCGTCGCGCACGTGGAAGGCCGGGAGCCGATCCGTCGCCAGGGCGACGACCGGAACGCCGAGCGATTCGAGAGCCTCCAGGGTGGCCGGGACGTCGAGGACCGACTTCACGCCGCTGCACACGACCGCCACCGGTGTCCTGGCCAGCTCGTACAGGTCCGCGGAGACGTCGAACGTCGATGGAGCACCGCGGTGCACGCCGCCGATGCCGCCGGTCGCGAGCACCTCGATTCCCGCCAGCCGCGCGCAGAACATCGTGCCGGCGACGGTCGTCGCTCCGCTGGCACCGGCGGCGATCAGGACCGGTATGTCGCGCGCGCTCGCCTTCACGATGCGATCGTCGCGAGCGACACGCTCGATCTCCGAAGGGTCGAGGCCGATCCGGACCCGCCCGTCGAGCACCGCGACGAGGGCCGGCACCGCGCCCTCGCGCCGGATCGCGTCCATCATTCCGGCGGCGGTCTCGACATCGAGCGGATCGGGCAGCCCGTGCGCGACCAGCGCGCTTTCCAGCGCGACCACCGGCACCGAGTCCGCGAGGGCGTCGGCGACCGGCTCCGAAACGCTGAAGTGCCGGCCGGCTGCGCCGTGCCGGGTCATCGATTCTTCGGGAGCGTTCGAGCGAGGTAGTCGCGGATGCCGTCCAGGGTTCGCGGTTCGAGCCACCGGGCGTGAACCTCCCGCGCGACGGTCTGTTCGAGCGAGCGGACCCGGACCATGGCGGGACGCCGGATCTCCCGCTTCGTGATCGCGAAGGTCTCGCCGCGTACCGACGCCAGGCGTTCGGCGACCGCGAGGGCGCGGTCGAGCAGTGCGCCGGGCTCCGCCACCTCGTCGAGCAGCCCGAGAGCGAGCGCGGCGGAAGGCGGATGCGTTTCCGCGTGGTAGACGATGGACTGGAAGTGCTGCGGCGGGGTCGCGAACCGCATGATCTCGAGGGCGATGGGCGGAAACGGCACCCCGAGCCGAAGCTCCGGGATGCCTATCCGGCCGTCGCCATCCGCCATCAATCGCTGGTCGGCCGCCGCGACGAGCAGGCAGCCGCCGGCGATCGCGTGACCGTTCGCGGCGGTGACCACCGGGGCCGGGTGGAAGAAGATGCGCTCGAACGCGCGGCACATCGCGGGGACGAAGGCATCGATGTAGCTCCGTCCTCCTTCCACCACGCGAAACAGGTCGACACCGGCGGAGAAGATCCTGCCGGTGCCGGTGAGAACGACGGCGCGGGCCGCGCTCGCGTCCTCGAACGCCTCCACGATGGCGTCGCAAAGCTCCGTGTCGAGGGTGTTCGCCTTGCCGTGCTCGATGCGCAGCACGGCGATGCCGTCATGGTCGTCGCGATGGATCATCGGCGCCTTCGCTCCTGCCGGTGGCGCACGCCGGGGAACCGGACGCCCCGGCGCGTCGATGGCGGGATGATACCGGTTTCCCCCGGCATCCGCGGCCGCCGGGGGGATTGCCGCCGGGGGGATTGAATGGCGGGCGCCGCTTTCGGCGGACCCGGCCCGCACCGCTGCCCGGGCCGAGCCGGCGAAGCGCACCCCGGCATCGGGCATCGCCCGATGCTCGGATGGGAATTCGGGTTGCCCCTTTGGCGAATCCCGCCCGTACGGCTACGGGGCCTTCCGGATACCGCGACCGGGGCGTCCCGTATCGGCCGAAGCCCGCCGGAACGCCCCCCGCGGGACGTGACGGACGCGACTAGTCGCGCCGGAGCGCCGCCATGTCGTCCTGGTCCGGCATGAGCATGAACTCGGGATAGGCCTCGATGCCGAGCTCCGCCGCGTCCTGGCCGAGCTCTTCGACCGTCTCCGAAACCTGCACCCCGACCGTCTTCTCGAGAACCAGCCACACGAGCATCGAGGCGATGAACACGAACCCGCCCACCGCGAGCACTCCGACGAGCTGCGTGACGAAGTTGCCGCCGGCCGCGATGCAGACCGCAAGCGTGCCCCAGACGCCGGCGAAGAGGTGGGCGGGCACCGCGCCCACCACGTCGTCCAGCTTCAGGTTCTCCATCAGCTTCATGCCGGCGGTGCAGATGACGCCGCCGATCGCTCCGATGACGATCGCCCAGTGGTGATCGACGATGTCGGGCCCGGCCGTGATCGCCACCAGGCCCGCAATCGCTCCGTTCAGGCCGGCGAGCAGATCGACCCGTCCGAGGAGCGGCCTCGACACGCTGATGGCGGCCATGACCCCCGCCGCCGCCGCGAGGTTGGTGTTGGCGAGCACGTTGCTCATCGCGACCGCGTCGACCGCGCCGCCCAGCGCGAGCTGCGATCCGCCGTTGAACCCGAACCAGCCCAGCCACAGGATGAAGACACCCAGGGTCACGACCGGAACGTTCGAGGGCGGCGTGGACTTCACGCTGCCGTCGGGCCGGAACTTGCCGCGCCGCGCGCCGACCACGATGGCGCCCGCGAGCGCCGCCCAGCCGCCGGTCGAATGCACGATGGTGGACCCGGCGAAGTCCTGGAACCCCATCTCGGCGAGCCATCCCCCGCCCCACGTCCAGGCGCCGACGACGGGGTAGACGATGGCGGTCAGCACCGTGATGAACGCGAAGAACGACCACAGCTTCACCCGTTCGGCCAGGGTCCCGGACACGATGGAGGCCGCGGTCGCCACGAACACCATCTGGAAGAACCAGTCCGACATCGTGGAGTAGCCGCTCTCCACGACGGCGGCCTTCGCCTCCTCCCGGCCGGACAGCAGGGCGAGCTCGTCCGCGGACGGGCCGTAGAACAAGGTGAACGAGCCGATCCAGCCCGAGACGTCGACGTACATCAGGTTGTAGCCGATGACGTAGTAGGCGAGGCCCGCGATCGAGTAGAGCCCGATGTTCTTGAGGCAGATCACGGAGGCGTTCTTGGTGCGCACCGACCCGGATTCGAGCATGGTGAAGCCCGCGCACATCCACATCACCAGCGCCCCCCAGATGAGGAACGAGAAGGTGTTGAGGACGAACTTCGACTCGTCCGGGACCGCGGCGGCGGCGCTTCCCGCCGCCAGCAGGAGACCCGCGCCCGCGAGCGCCTTCTTCGCCGTCGCGGCGACGCGGCCGGGGGGTGCGCGGTCGATGCGCCGCGCCGATTCACATGCGCCTTCGTTCATGGTCGTCTCCAGGGGTTTCGCCCGCCTCTGTCGGTGTCCGCTCCCGACTCCGGCCCGATCGTCGACTCGCGACGGATCGTCCGGGTCGTCGAAGTCCCGTCCGGAGCCTCCGCGCATGGAGTCCGTCCCGTCGCCACGGCCCGAGGAGACCCGGACATGGTGGCGCACCTTTGCTCAATCCACCGGCCGGATCAAGCGCATGCCGTCGCCACCGATCGTCGGCGAGCGCGGGCGCCGGACCGGTTTCCGCATTGGCCGCGGCGCCCTCGATTCGTCATGATGCGGGCAACCGACTCCGGGAGGCCTCGTGGACATGAGCCAGTACCGGCACCTCCTCCAGCCGTTCCGGCTGCGCCACCTCACGTTCAAGAACCGGATCATGAGCACGAGCCACGCGCCCGGATACGTCGAGGATCGGCATCCGAAGCTGCGCTACCAGCTCTACCACGAGGAGAAGGCCAAGGGCGGGCTCGCGCTCACCATGTTCGGCGGCTCGTCGAACATCGCCCCGGACTCGCCGTCCGCCTTCGGCCAGATCTACATCGGCGACGACTCCATCATTCCCGTGCTCCGGGAGTTCTCCGAGCGCATCCACCGGTACGACTGCGCGCTCATGTGCCAGATCACCCACATGGGGCACCGCACGCTGTGGAACGTCGAGGACTGGCTGCCGCCCCTCGCCCCCTCGGTGGCGCGCGAGCACGCGCACCGCTCGTTCCCGAAGGAGATGGACCGCAACGACATCCGGCGAGTGGTGCGTGCGTTCGGCGACGCCGCGCGGCGCTGCCAGGAAGGCGGGCTCGACGGCGCCGAGCTGCTCGCCCAGGGCCATCTGATCCACCAGTTCTGGACGCCGCTCGTCAACCGGCGCACCGACGCGTACGGCGGAAGCCTCGAGAACCGCGCCCGGTTCGGCCTGGAGGTCCTGGAGGAGATCCGCCGGCGGGTGGGGGACGGGTTCCTGGTCGGCTTCCGGATGATGGGCGACGAGATGAAGGAGGGCGGCCTCACCCGGGACGACTGCCTCGCGCTGGCGAAGATCTACGCCGACAGCGGCATGTGCGACTTCATGAACGTCGTCGCGGGCCAGGTCGGGGACGAGCGCGGGCTCTCCAGGGCCATCCCGGGCATGGCCGGCCCGCGCGCGCCGTTCGTGCGCATCGCGGCGGAGATGAAGCGCGAGACCGGGCTCGCGGTCTTCCACGCCACCCGCATCACGGATCTGGCGACGGCGGAGCACTGCGTGCGCGAGGGTCTCGTCGACATGGTGGCGATGACCCGCGCCCACATGGCGGACCCGCACATCGTCGTCAAGATGATGCGGGGCGAAGAGGATCGGATCCGCCCCTGCGTCGGCGCCGGCTACTGCATCGACCGCATCTACGTCGGGGGCGACGCACTGTGCCTGCACAACCCCGCGACGGGGCGCGAGCAAACCATGCCGCATGTCGTCGAGACCGCTCCCGGCCCGCGGCGCAAGGTGGTGGTGGCGGGGGCGGGGCCGGCCGGCCTGGAGGCGGCCCGGGTCTCGGCCCTGCGCGGGCACGAGGTCGTCGTGTTCGAGGCGGCGAGCGAGCCCGGCGGACAGGTCGTGCTCGCGGCGAAGGCGACGTGGCGCAAGGAGCTGCTCGGCATCGTCCGGTGGCTCGCGGCCGAGGTCGAGCGCCTCGGCGTCACGGTGCACCTCAACCGCTACGCCGAGGCGCCGGACGTGCTCGCCGAGCAGCCGGACGTGGTGGTCGTCGCCACCGGCGGGGTGCCGAACGTCGACCGGGTCGACGGCGCCGAACACGTGGTGAGCGTATGGGACGTGCTCGGCGGACAGGTCGAACCGGGGGCGGAAGTGCTGGTATTCGACGACCACGGGGACCATCAGGGGCCGAGCGTGGCGGACTTCCTCGCCACCCGCGGGTCGGCGGTCGAGCTGGTGACCCCGGACCGCATGGCCGCCCACGAGGTCGGTGCGACCAACTATCCCGTGTACCTCGAGCGCTTCTACTCGAAGGGGGTCCGGCTGACCCCGGACCGCCGGCTGCGCGGCGTGGAGCGCGACGGCAACCGGTTGCGCGCGGTGCTGCGCAACGAGTACAGCGATGCGGACGAGACGCGCCTCGTCGACCAGGTCGTCGTCGAGCACGGCACGCTGCCGGCGGCGGAGCTGTTCCACGAGCTCGCCCCGATGGCGCGCAACGGGGGGGAGCTGGACATCGAGGCGCTGATCGCGGGACGCGCGCAGGAGATCGCGTCGAACGGGGAGGGGGCGTTCATGCTGTTCCGCGTCGGCGACGCGGTCGCGAGCCGCAACGTCCACGCCGCGATATACGACTCGCTGCGCTTGTGCAAGGAGTTCTGAGAAGGCGCAGCAATTCTCATTTTGGCGCCTGACTTCACCCTGAGCCGCAAGCCGTCTTCTCCTTGCGACTCGATCCGGGGCAGATCGGGGGCAGATCGACGGTCGTGCCGGTCCTGCCGCGGGACCCGACGAGCAAAATGAGAATTGCTGGAGAAGGCGGCGGCCGGGGCCGTGACCCCCCCGGGACGACGAGGCGCCGCATCGCCCGCGAGGACGCCGCGCCACGGCGGTTCAGCGTCTCCTGCGCGCGGCCAGCTCCGCGAACTCGCGGCGCTCGTCGTCGTCCAGCTCGGACGGATGGCGTCGCGCCAGTTCATCGAGGCGGCGCTGGGCCCGCTGGCGATCGGCACGGTCGAGGATCAGCCGCAGACAGCTCGTGAACTCCTCGCGGAGCGTCTCCTGGCCGGAGAGCTCCGGCGCGCGTCGGGCGAGCGCCTCGATCCTCGGAAACCATTCGTGCCGGCGATAGTGTTCCAGCAACGCGCCCGCAGTCAGTCCGGGGCGGGTGTGCAGGGTCTCGAGGACATGGGCGAGCTGCTTCGAGTCCGCGGCATCCGCGGTGCGCAATCGCTCGACGTCGCCGGTTCCGGTCGCCAGGGACGGCGCGTGGAGCAGCATCCGTAGCGCGCGCGTGGCGGGGGACTCCGAGCCCTGGAGACGTTCGCCGTGCGCCCGCATCCGACCGCCCAGCCGGCCGAGTCCGGCCGGGGCGTCGTCGCCGGACAGCTCGCCGAACCACTGTTCGATCTGGCGCCGGTACGGGCCGGCGGGAATCCGCGCGCAGTACAGCTCGCCGACCTGCATCAGGAGCTGGCGCCGATACGGATCGGACGGCGCCCGGTTGACCAGGGGGCGGAGCTGATCGACGAAGCGGGCGCCGCCCTCCGGGGTGGCGAGATCGACCCCGGAAGCCAGGTGATCGAACAGGAAGCGGCTCAACGGCACCGCCCCGTCGAGGCGGCGTTCGAACGCGGACCTCCCTTCCGAGCGGACGAGGCTGTCCGGGTCCTCGCCTTCGGGGAGGAAGAGGAACAGGGCCCGATGTCCGGACTTCATCGACGGAAGCGTGCTCTGCACCGCACGCCATGCCGCGCGCCGTCCGGCCTCGTCGCCGTCGAAGCAGAACACGACGTCGCCGACGGCGCGAAACAGGCGCTGGACGTGCGCTTCGGTCGCGGCGGTGCCCAAGGTCGCCACCGCGTAGTCGATGCCCGACTGCGCCAGCGCCACCACGTCCATGTAGCCCTCCACCACGAGCAACCGCTCCGGAGAGCGTCCCGCACGGCGCGCGCGCCCCAGCCCGTAGAGCTCGCGGCCCTTGTGGAACACCGGCGTCTCCGGCGAGTTCAGGTACTTCGGTTCGCCGTCGTCGATGACGCGGGCGCCGAACCCGGCGACCCGCCCCCTGGAGTCATGGATGGGAAAGGTGATCCGGTCGCGGAACCGGTCATAGGGCCGGCCGCCGTCGGACTCGATGAGCAGCCCGGCCCGTACGAGCGCCGCCCGCGCGCGCGCGTCGGTGCCGAGGGCGTCGAGGAGGCCGTGCCAGCCGGGCGGCGCGAATCCGAGCTGGAACCCGGCCGCAATCTCTCCCGACAGTCCGCGGCCCTTGAGGTACGCCACCGCCCGCGACGCCTGCTCGTGGTGCCGGAGCTGCCGCTGGAAGTAGGTATTGGCGCGCTCCAGCGCATCGAAGAGGGGCTCCGGATCTTCGCGCGGTCCCCGCTCCGGGCCGTCTTCCCGGGGCACCTCGCGTCCCGCGCGGCGCGCGAGCTCCTCCACCGCCTCGACGAATTCGAGGTTCGCGTAGTCCATCAGGAACCCGACCGCGGTTCCGTGCGCCCCGCAGCCGAAGCAGTGGTAGAACTGCTTGTCCGGCACCACGGTGAACGACGGCGTCTTCTCGTCGTGGAACGGACAACACGCCTTGAACTCCTTGCCGGCGCGCTGGAGCGGGACGTAGTGCTCGATGACCTCGACGATGTCGACCGCGGTGACGAGGTCGTCGATGAAGGACTGGAGGATGCGCCCCGCCATGTCTCGTCGTCGAGTTCGAGGGGGCGCCGGGGGGAGGACTCCGGAAAGGAGTTCAGCCGGACAGTCTGGCCTTGACCGCCGCGCTCACCGCACCCATGTCCGCCCGGCCCTGGAGCCTGGGCTTGAGCAGCCCCATCACGCGGCCCATGTCCTTCATCGTCGTGGCCCCGGCGTCGTCGATGACGGTGTCGACCATCGCGCCGATCTCGGCCGGATCGAGTGCGCGCGGCATGTACTGTTCGATGATCGCGATCTCTTCGCGTTCGGCGGCCGCCAGGTCGTCGCGGCCCACGCCTTCGTACTGGCGCGCCGATTCACGGCGCTGCCTGAGCATCTTCTCCAGTACGGCGAGGACGGCGGCGTCGTCGAGAGGGGAGGATCTCCGGTCGACCTCGCGCTGCTTGATCGCCGCCGCCACCATGCGCAGGGTCCCGAGCCGCGCCTTGTCGCGGGCGCGCATCGCGTCCTTCACGTCTTCGAGTATGCGGTCTTTGAGGGGCTCGGCCACGGCGGGAGGAGGCGCGGGGAGAACCTCAGTACAGCCGGGTGCGTTTGAGCTGCTCGCGCTGGAGCTTCTTCAGGTGGCGCTTCACCGCGGCGGCGGCCTTGCGCTTGCGGATCGACGTGGGTTTCTCGTGGTACTCGCGGCGGCGCACCTCGGTCAGCACGCCGGCCTTCTCGCATGTGCGCTTGAAACGGCGAAGCGCGACATCGAAGGGCTCGTTCTCCTTCACACGGATCTGCGGCATGGGCACGACTTCCTCGTTCGATGGAAGCGGATAATGTTTCGGCAAGCAGGGCACTATACCCGCCTTGGCGCGCTGCGGCAAAACCCGTCCCGGTCCGCCGACCGCGAGACGGCAAGGGGTCCGCGACGGCGGTCCGGGCACGGAAGATCGTCCGCCACGCGCAACGATCTCGCCGACCGCGGGAAGCGTCGGCTTCGCTCGCCCGCGAGCGGCCCGCGCTTCTCTCCCGGTCGGGTAGACTGGGCGCCGATGTCCGCCGAGGTCGATGCCGCCGCGGGCCGAAGTCCGATCGGCTCCGTCCCGGAGGAACCGCGACATGATCGGCAACTGCGAGACCCCGGACGTTTCGAGCGGCGGACGCCTGATCCGTATCGGGACGGTGCGCCGGGACGCCTCGCCGCGGCGGCCATGACCGGTGCGCGCGAGATGCCGGGCGCGGCGCACCGCGGCCTCGCGCCGGCGGCCGGTGGCGCCGGAAGCCCGCAGGTTGCCGCCGGCGGAGCAATGGAGCGCGCAGCGGTGCATGCGGACCCGGGGGCCGGGATGCGCGTCCTCGGAATCGAGACCTCCTGCGACGAGACCGGCGTTGCGGTCTGCGACGCCACGCGTGGCCTGCTCGCCCATGCCGTGCACAGCCAGATCGCGATTCACGCCGAGTTCGGAGGAGTGGTGCCGGAGCTCGCCTCGCGCGACCACGTGCGGCGGCTGCCGCGGCTGGTTCGACACGTGCTGGACGAGTCGGGCTCGGGACCCGCGGACATCGGCGCGGTAGCCTACACCGCCGGCCCCGGGCTGGTCGGGGCGTTGCTGGTCGGCGCCGCATTCGGCCGGAGCGTCGCCTGCGCGTGGGGGGTGCCGGCGCTCGGGGTGCACCACATGGAAGGCCATCTGCTCGCCCCGATGCTGGAACCGGACCCCCCTGCGTTTCCGTTTCTCGCCCTGCTCGTCTCGGGCGGGCACACGCAGCTCGTCGGGGTCGAGGGGGTCGGCGCGTACGAGGTCCTCGGCGAATCGCTCGACGACGCGGCAGGCGAGGCGTTCGACAAGGTCGCGACCCTGCTCGGGCTGCCGTACCCCGGCGGACCGGCGCTCGCGGAGCTGGCCCGCGGAGGCGACCCCGGCCGTTTCCGGTTCCCCCGTCCCATGACGGACCGCCCCGGACTGGACCTCAGCTTCAGCGGCCTGAAGACGTTTGCGCTGAATACGCTCGCGGGCGGACCACGCGACGGGCAGTTCCTGGCCGATGTCGCGCGCGCGTTCGAGGACGCGGTCGTCGACACGCTGGTCATCAAGTGCCGGCGGGCCCTGCGGGCGACCGGGCTGCCCGCGCTGGTCGTCTCCGGCGGAGTCGGCGCGAACCGGCGGCTGCGTGCGGCGCTCGCCGACATGGCGGGGCGCGAAGGCGCGGCGGTGAGCTACCCGCGCCCCGAGCTGTGCACCGACAACGGGGCGATGATCGCGTACGCGGGATGCTGCCGGCTTCGCCACGGGGGGGGCGAGCCCCTCCGGTTCGGTGCGCGGGCGCGCTGGGCGCTGGAGGAGCTGGAGCCGCCCGGCGGTTGAGCCGGTTCCCCCGGCTACGTATCCGCGCGCTGTCCGATCCGGCGTTCGGTGCCGCGGGCGAGCCTGCCGATGTTCCCTCGATGGCGCCACAGCAGCAGTGCCGCAATGACCGCGAGGACGGCCGGGGCCGAGGGATGCGGCGCGAGCCACAGCGCCGCGACCGGAGCGCCGAGCGCGGCGGTCATCGAAGCGAGCGAGGAGTAGCGGGTCGCGCTCGCGACCGCGAGCCAGAGCGCGCACATGACGCCGGCGACCGGCCAGGCCAGCGCGGTGATCGCACCGAGCGCGGTCGCCATCCCCTTGCCGCCCCGAAAGCGGAAATACAGCGGATAGAGGTGGCCCAGGAAGGCGGCAAGCGCCGCGAGCGCCTCGACGGTCGCCGAGCGCGACAGGCTGCCGGCCAGGAGCACCGGCACGACCCCTTTCAGGATGTCGCCGGCGAGCGTCAGCGCGGCGGGTCCCTTGCCGGCGATGCGCAGGAGGTTCGTCGCGCCCGGATTGCCGGACCCCGCGCCGCGGGGGTCGGGCAGGCCCATCGCACGGCACACGAGGATCGCCGAAGCGATCGATCCGACGAGGTAGGCGACGAGCACGACCGCGGCATCGATCATCGCGCCATTGGACCGGCGCACCGGGGAACCGGTCAAGTACCCGGCATGCGCGTGCGGTGCGGAGCGGGTAGAGTTTCCCGCGCCGGCGGCGGCCGGGACGGAACGTGTCGAGGGGAGAGCGCTCTGGACATCATCTTCATCGAAACGCTACGGGTCGAGACCGTCATCGGCGTCTACGACTGGGAACGCCGGTTCAGGCAGCCGGTGGTCATCGATCTGGAGATGGGCGCCGACGTCGCGCGGGCCGCGGCAAGCGACGACGTCGCGGATGCGCTCGACTACAAGGCGGTATCAAAGCGCGTGCAGGAGTTCGTGGGCGGATCGAGCTTCCTGCTGGTGGAGACGCTCGCCGAGCGCATCGCGGCGCTCGTGCTCGACGAGTTCCGGGCGCCATGGGTGCGGGTGAAGCTGAACAAGGTCGGCGCCCTGCGCGGCGCGGCGGGGGTCGGAATCATCATCGAGCGGAGGCGCGAACCGCAATGACCGGACGGGCGCGGCGCGGGGCGGGAACCGGCGTCCGTTCCGGGCGGCGCGCGCCTCCGGCGCCGGTGGTGCCGCATCGTCGGCGCCGGGCGCGGACGGCGGAGAGAAGGTCGACGGGGAGAAGGCCAGCGGGGAAAAGGCCAGCGGGGAGAAGGCCGGCGGGGAGGAGGCCCCGGTGAATTTCTGCTCCCGGTGCGCGGCGCCGGTGGTGCGGCGCGTTCCACCCGGCGACGACCGTCCGCGCCACGTCTGCGACGCCTGCGGGACCATCCACTACCAGAATCCGAAGATCGTCGCGGGATGCGTTCCGGAGCACGAGGGAGGGATTCTGCTCTGCCGCCGTGCGATCGAGCCGCGCTCGGGGCTGTGGACGCTGCCGGCCGGGTTCATGGAGAACGGCGAGACGATGGAGGAGGCGGCGGTGCGGGAGACGCTCGAAGAGGCGAACGCCAGGGTGGAGGTCGAGGCCCTGTTCGCCTGTCTCGACATCCCCCGGATCAGCCAGGTCTACGTGATGTTCCGGGGCCGCCTCGCGCACGGGTCGTTCTCGCCGGGCGCCGAGAGCCTGGACGCGCGCCTCTTCGACGAGGCCGACGTGCCGTGGGACGAGATCGCGTTCCCGGCCATCACGCGGACCCTGGAGCTGTGGTTCCGGGATCGCCGCGGCGGCGCGTTCGGAACCCACACCGACGTGATCCGCCGCCGCGCGGCGCCATGAGCGGCCGAGTGCGCCGGAGCCGGCCGCACGGGCGGCCTTCCGTCCCCGGCCGTCCGCAAGCCGCGGCTCAGGCCTCGACCGCGGCGATCCCCCGGCCGCCATCGACCGCGATCGTCTCTCCCGTCGTATACGACGCATCGAGGGCAAGCCACGCCACCGCGTCCGCGACCTCTTCGGCGGAACCGGACCGGCGCAGGGGAACGAGCTGCTCGGCTCTCTCGCGGGCCCGCACGTCGGCATCGCCGTCGGGCCACAACGCGATGCCGGGAGCGACCGCGTTCACCCGGACCTCCGGTCCGAGCTCCAGCGCCAGCGCACGGGTGAGCATGATCAGTCCGGCCTTCGCCGAGCAGTACGCGGGGTAGCCCGCGGCGGGGCTGCGTCCATGGATGTCGGCAAGGTTCACGATCGCGCCGCGGCGGGCGGCCAGGAACGGCGCGGCGGCCTTGCCGAGGAAGAACGGGACCTTGAGGTTGGTGCCGATCAGATCGTCGAACTCCGCCTCCGTGACGGTGTCGAGCGGCGTCGGGTAGAAGCTCGAAGCGTTGTTGACCAGCACGTCGAGCGCACCGAACCGCGAGACGGCGTGGGCGACGAGCCGTTCGGCGGCGCCGGGGTCCAGGAGGTCGCAGCCGAACGTCGTCGCCGTTCCCGGCCGCTCGCGCTCCAGGGCGCGGGCGAGGGCCTGCGCGTCGGCGCGCGACGTGCGGTAGTGCACGACGACGTCGAGGCCGCGCCGATGCAGGCATCGCACCACCGCCGCGCCGATGCGCCGCGCGGCCCCGGTGACGAGCGCCACGCCGCCGCGGGCCCCGGCCGCCGCGCTCACCCGCCCGCCCGCGCCCGGCAATTCGAGGCGCCGGCGCCCGCCTCGGACCCCGGGCCGGGACCGGTCCCTGCCGGTACGGGCGGGCGAACCCGGTGGAGTGGTTCGCCGCGACCATCGCGGCGCAAGGAAGACGTCGACATCCGAAGCGGGGTCCGCACGAGTTCGAAAGCTCCTCCCATCGGGCACGCCATGATACCGGCGGTGCGCGCCGAGGAGGGATGATGCGGCCGCCGCCCGGACTCCCCGGCCTCGATGCCGGCGAACGGACGCACCTCGAGCGGATGCACGCCCTCGTGCGGGCCGAGGTCGAGGCCGGCGGCGGGGCGATCCCGTTCTCCAGGTACATGGAGATGGCGCTCCACGCTCCCCGGCTGGGCTACTACCGGGCCGGCTGGCGCACCTTCGGAGCCGGCGGCGACTTCGTCACCGCCCCCGAGCTGTCGCCGCTGTTCGCGCGCGCCGTGGCGCGCCAGGTCGCGCAGGTCCTGGCGTCGATCGATGCGGGAGAGGTCGTCGAGATCGGCGCCGGCTCGGGGCGGATGGCGGCGCAGATGCTGGCCGAGCTGGCGCCGGCGGGAGAGGTCCGGTACCGCATCCTGGAGCCGAGCGGTGCGCTCGCGGCCCGGCAGCGGGAGACGATTGCGGCGCAGGCGCCCGATGCGCTGGCGAGGACGAGCTGGCTCGATGCGCTCCCCGAGCCCGGCTTCCGCGGGGTGGTGCTCGCCAACGAGGTCGTCGACGCCCTGCCGGTCGAGCGGTTCGAGATGACCTCGAAGGGCGTCATCGCGCACTGCGTCGGGTTCGACCACGGCAGGCCGGTCTGGTGTCCGCAGCCCGCCGAGCCGTGGCTGGCCGAGGCGGTGGAGTCGCTGCAGCACGAGCTCGGATACCGGCTTCCCCCCGGGTACGTCTCCGAGATCGGGCCGGCGCGGGACGCCTGGGCCGCGAGCGTCGCGGAGCGGGTGGACCGCGGCCTCGTGCTCCTCATGGACTACGGGTACCCGCGGCGCGAGCTCTACCATCCCGACCGCCGCGGGGGCACGCTGCGCTGCCATTTCCGGCATCGCCGGCACGACGATCCCCTCGTGCTGTGCGGCCTGCAGGACATCAGCGCGCACGTCGATTTCACCGCCCTCGCGCGCGCCTGCGACCTCGAGGTGGCGGGCTTCACCACCCAGGGCGAGTTCCTCCTGGGGTGCGGACTGCTCGACCTGGTTGCCGACGTCGAGCCGGGGAGCCCCGAGTTCGTCCGCTCGGCCGCCCGGATCAAGCAGTTGACCTTGCCCGGGGAGATGGGCGAGGCGGTCAAGGTCATGGCACTCGCCCGCGGCATCCGATACCCTCTCGCCGGCTTCTCCGGGCGGGACCACCGTACCCGCCTGTGAACCCGGAGCGGGTGCGGGACGGCGCGGGCCGGGCCGTGGGGACCCCCGCGCACGGCCTGCCCTCGTGAACACGGGGGCGGGATTCCACGGGCGCCGGCCGCTCGGGGACGCGCTCCCCGCGTTCAGTCGCTTCACACCAGGGTTCAAGCTCGATGGAATGGTGGCAGGTCCTCGTCCTCGCGTCGGTCCAGGGCCTGACCGAGTTCCTCCCGATCTCGAGTGCCGCCCACCTCGTTCTGGTGCCGGCGCTGACCGGCTGGCCCGATCAGGGGCTCGCCTTCGACGTCGCGGTCCACGTCGGCTCTCTCGCCGCGGTGCTGATCTACTTCCGCCGGGACTTCATGCGGATGCTGCGCGACGGGCGCCGCGGGCCGGAGGAGGGCGGGGGACGGGTCCGGCTCGGATGGCTGATCGTGATCGCGAGCATCCCCGTCGCGGTGGGGGGCCTCGTCGTGAGGGCCGGAATCCCGGAATCGTTGCGCGATCCGCTCGTCATCGCCGTCGCCACCATCGGATTCGGGCTGCTGCTGCTGGCGGCGGAGCGCACCGGAGCGAAGAGCCGCCCCATCGAGTCCATCGGCATTCGGGACGCGGTGGTGATCGGCTGCGCGCAGGCCATCGCACTCGTGCCCGGGACGTCCCGAGCCGGCATCACGATGACCGCCGGCCTCCTCGTCGGCCTCACCCCGTCCGCCTCGGCTCGATTCTCCTTCCTGCTGTCGGCGCCGGCGATCGCGATGGCGGGAGGGTACGAGACGCTTCGGCTCGCGGCCGGCGCGGCGGATGCGCAATGGTCCACGCTCGTCCTGGGCACGCTGGTCGCCGCGCTCTGCGCCTATGCGTGCATCCACGCATTCCTGCGCCTGGTGGCGCGCATCGGCTTCGCGCCGTTCGTCGCCTACCGCCTGGTGCTCGGCACGGTGCTGCTGTGGCTCTTCGCCTGATGCCGGGCCGGCGCCGGATCGGCGCGCCGCCGCCCGTTCCGGCGCCCGGGACGCGGTCGGAGACGGCGCGTCCCGGTACGCGGCTCCGGACGTTCGACCGGTGCGGTCAGCCGCGCCAGGCGGACGCGCGCAGGCGGCCGAGCCACGAGTTCCGCTCGTCCGCCCCGAGATACCCCGGCACGATGCTCTCCACGCTGCGCGGTGCGATCCCGAGCCGTTCCAGGCCGTTGCTGGAGCAGACGCTGTCGCACTTCGTCGACAGGTAGTTGTCGGTGCTGAACGGCTTGCCGGGGATCCGTTCCAGCACCTGCCCTTGCAGCCGCGACAGGCGGTCGCCCAGCCCGACGACGAGGCGCCGCCGGCCGGTGAACCGGGCGGTACAGGCGACCAGCTCGCGAAGCGTGTACGTGCGTGGCCCGCACAGCTCGTAGCGCTGGCCGGCCGTCGCATCGTCGCCGAGCGCGGCGAGGAACGCCCGGACCACGTCTCCGACGTACACCGGCGCGAAGCGCGCCTCCGGGCAGGCGAGCGGGAACACGAACGGCGACAGCGCGAGCAGGCCCGCGAACCGGTTGAAGAAGCTGTCGCCGGGTCCGAAGACGACGCTCGGCCGAAAGCTCGTGACCGCGATGCCGTGGGCTTGTCCCGCGTGCGCCGCCTCTTCGCCGTGGAACTTCGTGCGCAGGTACCGGCTGGGCGCGTTGGCGCCCACCCCGAGCGCGCTCATGTGCAGCATTCGTTCGATGCGGTGGCGCCGGCAGGCCTCGACGAGCTTGCCGGGCAACGCGGTGTGCACGTCCCGGAACCGGTCGCCGGGTCCGGCGTGCTCGTTCAGGATCCCGGCGAGGTTGACCACCGCGTCGCAGCCCGCGAGGTGCGCATCCAGATTCGATGCCTGGTGGACGTCCGTCTCGACGACCTCGCAGGTCGGCATCACCAGCAACGGCCGCGAGCGGCTGCGCCGCCGCGTGAACACGCGGGTCTCGTGCCCTTCGCGGGTGAGCGCGGCCACGAGGTGGCTGCCGACGAAGCCTGAGCCGCCGAGAATCGCGATCCGTTTCGCGGTCATGGTCCGGATGCCGGTTGTGCGACGCGCGTAGTGTCGCGGCGGCTCGCGGAGACGGTCAAGGCGGGACGCGCCCGCACCGCAGGCGCCGCGGCGCCATGGTCCCGGGTCCATGAAGCCTTGTGCCGGAAGACGAAGGTGAAGTGGTCCCGACGGAATCCGCACACACCGTCCTCGTCCCGCCCGAAGTCGTCGCCAACCGAAGGAAGAGTCCCTGCGTCAAGGAGCTGCGCCGTCCGGCGGCTATCAAGGACGTCCGGGGACGAATTCGCCCTGTCTCCGGCATGTGCATCGATGGTGCGATCACGGTACGCTGTACTCCCGATGGCGATCCTCTCGGGAGCGGCGGAGACCCATGAGCACGGCGCCCCAGCACCTCCATGCCCCGGTGTCCGCGGAGACCACCACTCTGCTCGTCCATCTCTCGCCGGTCCTGCATCTCACGGACGACCAGCTCTACGAATTCTGTCAGCTCAACCGGGAGCTGCGCATCGAGCGGACCGCTCGGGGGGGACTGCTGATCATGTCGCCGGCGGGAGGAGACACCAGTGAGAAGAACGCGGGGATCACGGCGCAACTGTGGATTTGGGCCAGGCGGGACGGGACGGGTACGGCGTTCGACTCATCCGGCGGCTTCGTGCTGCCCAACGGTGCGGTTCGCTCACCGGATGCGTCCTGGGTCGATCACACCCGCCTGACTGCCCTCAGTGCCGAGCAACGCGTGAAGTTCCTCCCCCTGTGCCCCGATTTCGTCATCGAGCTCCGCTCCCCGACAGACAGCCTGCGCGTGTTTCAGGACAAGATGCGCGAGTACACGGACAACGGCGTGCGGCTCGGCTGGCTGATCGATCCCCCGGGCCGGCAGGTATTCGTCCACCGTCCGGGGGCGCCGGTGGAACGCCTCGACGAGCCGGAGAGCGTATCCGCCGACCCGGTGCTGCATGGATTCCGTCTGGAGACGAGCGAGATCTGGTAGCTGCCGGCGCTTTCCCTTGGTCGCACGCAGCGCGGCAGCGTGCAGGGCGGGGAAGGCGGCAATGGCGTCAAACAGGTCGCGTTCCTTCCTTGGCACCGGGCGGCCGGGGGCGCGGCCCGGCATCGTCCGGAAGCGCTCCGCGCCCGCCGGACCGCCGCCGCGGGTCGTGTATCATCGCCGGCCCGCCATGGGCGCGGCCCGGCCCCGAGTCACGCTGAATCCGATGACCTCCTGGCTCGACGAGGTGCGCTGGAACGCGCAGGGACTGGCGCCATGCGTGGTGGAGGACGTCCATTCCGGACGGCCGCTCATGATGGCGTGGATGAACCGCGAGGCACTGGAACGCACCGTGCGCGAAGGTCGGGCGGTGTACTGGTCACGGTCGCGAGACCGCCTCTGGCGCAAGGGCGAACAGTCCGGCCACGAGCAGCGGGTGCGCGAGATCCGCCTCGACTGCGACGGGGACACGCTGGCGCTGGTGGTCGAGCAGGTGGGAGGCATCGCGTGCCATACCGGGCGCGAACGGTGCTTCTACCGGCGCTTCGAAGACGGTCGATGGATCGAGGTGGAGCCGGTGCTGAAGTCGCCGGACCGGATCTACGGCGGGGCCGGGTGATGGACGACGTCCTGAACCGGCTCGCCGAGATCATCGAGGCGCGCAGGAACGCATCCGCTGACGAGTCCTACGTCGCGTCGCTCCACGCGGGCGGAATCGACGCCGTTCTGAAGAAGGTGGGCGAGGAGGCGGTCGAGGTGGTCATCGCCGGCAAGGAAGGCGATCGCGACGCGCTCGTGCACGAGGTTGCGGACCTGTGGTTCCACTGCCTGGTGTTGCTCGCGGCGCGCGGCACGCACCCCGAGGCGGTCACCCGCGAGCTGGTTCGGCGGTTCGGGATCTCCGGCCACGAGGAGAAGGCCGGGCGCGGGTGACCGCGATCCGCGGCCGCGCCGACGGACGCGTGACGAACCCCTCCGTCCCGGATTGCGCTCAACCGCGACCCGCGGCCGCGCCGGCGGGCGCCCGGACCGGCCGTTGCCGGTGAGCCGACCCGGCTTGCCGGTACCTGCCCTCCTGTGACAGCGGCGCGATCTGCGGTGTCTCGGTGGGCCGGCCCGGCCTTGCCGATACCCGCCCTCCTGTGACAGCGGCGCAATCTGCGGCGTCTCGGTGGGCCGGCCCGGCCTTGCCGGCACCCGCCCTCGTTTCGCGCCCCCCGACCGGCGGATGCCGGGTCCCTCCGGCGCCGGGAGCGAAGTCCGGTGTAGGGAGCGGGCCGGTTTTGCGCTAAAGTCACCGCCCGAACGGAACCGACGGATCCGGAGAGATTCAGGAGACAAGGCGATGGGGATCAGTATCTGGCAACTCTTGATCGTGCTGGTCATCGTGCTGCTGCTCTTCGGCACGAAGAAGCTCCGCAACATGGGCGGCGATCTCGGCACCGCGATCCGCAACTTCAAGGGCGCGGTGAAGGAGGGCGGCGACGAGGCGAAGGAGGCGGCGGAATCGGCCCGTATCGAGGACGATTCGGAGCCGGCCGCGGACGCCGCGACGATGTCCTCGAAGGAGCGCGAAAGCGCTTGACGCACGACTCGCCCCGGTATTCGTCCTCACCCCCTCTCCGCGAGGAGGGAGGATACCGGTTCGAGCGCGGGCGCCGCCGCATCCACCGCACCGTCCGTTCAGGCCCTCCGCCGCTTCGCACCGGGTTGCGCGACGCATGATCCGCCGGCTCGACCCGCGACCGACCCGCTCCCCATGTTCGACGTAGGTTTCCAGGAACTGACCCTGATCGGCGTGATCGCGCTGATCGTGGTCGGCCCCGAACGTCTCCCCAGGATGGCGCGTACCCTCGGGCTGTGGATGGGCAAGGTTCGCTACTACGTCGGCCAGGTCAAGAGGGACATCGAGCGCGAGGTGCGGGCGCAGGAACTCAAGGAGATGCTCGACAAGCCCGCCGGCGAGCTCGACGACCTGTACAAGGTCGCCGAAGAGACGAAAGGCACCCTCGACCAGGCCAGGGACGCGCTGGGGGAAGCCGAGTCCGCGTTCGACGAGCGGCCGGCCGGCATCTCGACGCCCGGCGAGCCTGCCGCGGGATCGATCTTCCCGAACGAGCTTCCGGAGGCCGGACCCGCGCGGGACGCCTCGGCGCCGGCGCAACCGCCGGAAGCACCCGCCGCGCCTTCCCCGCCCTCTCCGGAACCGGCCCCGGCAACGGCGGAGCCGGAGGAGGCGGCCTCGCCGCAACCGCCGGAAGCACCCGCCGCGCCTTCCCCGCCTTCCCCGGAACCGGCCCCGGTGACGGCGGAGCCGGAGGAGGCGGCCTCGCCGCAACAGACGGAAGCACCCGCCGCACCTGCCGCGCCTTCCCCGCCTTCCCCGGAACCGGCCCCGGTGACGGCGGAGCCGGAGGAGGCGGCCTCGCCGCAACCCGACGAGGCGGAGCCCGGCCGGCCGAATGCCCACCGCGTCGTCAAGGACACCCGCGAAAGCCATGAGCGATCGAGCGAAAGAGCCTGAGCCGCAGGACAGCTCGCAATCGCAAGCCGAGATGACCTTCGTGGAGCATCTCGTGGAGCTCCGCAACCGGCTGCTCCGCGTGGTGCTGGTGGTGGCGGTCCTGCTGCTGTGCCTGATGCCGTTCGCCAACCGCCTCTACGCGGTGCTCGCCGAGCCCCTGCTGGCCGAGATGCAGATGGGCTCCAGCATGATCGCCACCCAGGTGGCGTCCCCCTTCCTCACCCCGTTCAAGCTCGCCCTGGTCGCGGCGATCCTGATCGGGATGCCCTACATCCTCTACCAGTTCTGGGCCTTCGTCGCGCCGGGCCTCTACCGTCACGAGAAGCGCCTCGTCTTTCCACTGATGGTCTCCAGCTCGTTCCTGTTCTATCTCGGCATGGCGTTCGCCTACTTCGTGGTGTTTCCGCTCATGTTCGCGTTCTTCCAGGCGGTGGCCCCGGACGGTGTGGAGATCATGACCGACATCAGCAGCTACCTGGATTTCGTGCTCAAGATCTTCTTCGCGTTCGGGCTGGCGTTCGAAGTGCCGATCGCGACCGTGGTGCTGGTGTGGACCGGGTTCACGACGCCGGAGTCGCTGGTGGAGAAGCGGCCCTACATCATCGTCGGCGCGTTCGTGGTCGGAATGCTGCTGACGCCCCCGGACCTCATCTCGCAGACCCTGCTCGCACTGCCGGTATGGGCGCTGTTCGAGCTCGGGGTGGTCTTCGCCAGAGTCTACGTGCGCCGTGGCGCGGCCGGGGATGCCGGCGACGCGAGCGCGAGCCGATCCGGCCCGGGCCATCGGAGCGCCGACCCGAAGTCGTGACCTGACGCGCGATGCGGGATAGACTTCCCGCACCCGGAATTCGGAGCCGGCCTCGCATCGGAGCCGGAACCGCCGCCGGGGGCGCCGCGAGGCCGGGACCGGCACGGCCGGGACAGGAGGAGCCATGTATTCGGGACTGCTCGATCTGCCGTGGTGGGGCCACGTCCTCGCAACCCTCGGCATGACCCACGTCACCATCGTCGCGATCACCATCTACCTCCACCGGCACCAGGCGCATCGGGCGCTCGACCTGCATCCCGCGCTGTCCCACTTCTTCCGTTTCTGGCTGTGGCTCACCACCGGGACCGTGACCGAGGAATGGGTCGCGGTGCATCGCAAGCATCACGCCCGCGTGGAGTCGAAGGACGATCCGCACAGCCCGAAAGTCTTTGGAATCAGGAGGTTGCTGCTGGAAGGGGCGGAGCTGTACCGGGCTGCCGCGGCGGACCCGGAAACCGTCGCGAAGTACAACCACGGGTGCCCGGACGACTGGCTCGAACGCAACGTCTACAAGCCGCTCACGAACCGCGGCTACTACCTCATGCTGGTCATCGACGTGGTCCTGTTCGGGCCCATCGGGATCACCATCTGGGCGGTGCAGATGGCGTGGCAGCCGGTCTTTGCGGCCGGGGTCATCAACGGCCTCGGCCACTGGTGGGGATATCGAAACTACGAGACGCAGGACATCTCCACCAACATCGTGCCGTGGGGCATCGTCATCGGTGGCGAGGAGCTCCACAACAACCACCATGCGTTCGCCAGCTCCGCGAAGCTGTCGGTCAAGCCGTGGGAGTTCGACATCGGGTGGGCGTACATCCGGGTGCTGCAGTTCCTCGGGCTCGCGAAGGTCAGGAAGCTGCCGCCCGAGGTGGTCATGGTGCCCGGCAAGCTCGATCCGGACCTCGACACCGTCCAGGCCGTCATCTCCAACCGGTTCCACGTCATGGCCGACTACGCGAAGAGCGTGCTGGGCCGGGTGTACGCCGAGGAGATCGCGAGGATCGACTCGAGCCAGCGCGGGTTCCTGAAGTCGGCGCGGTCGCTGCTCATGCGCGAGGAGTCGATGCTGAGCGGGGAGGCGAGGCGGCATCTGGAGCGGGCCCGCGCCCACAGCGACGCACTCGAAACCGTCTACCGGTACAAGCATCAGCTCCAGGCGCTGTGGCAGCAACGCCACGCGACCCACGAGCATCTGGTGGAGGCGTTGCGCGAGTGGTGCCGGCAGGCGGAAGAAAGCGGTGTGCGGGCGCTGGAAGAGTTCGCCCGGACCCTTCCCTCCTACTCGATGCGCAAGGCGGGCGTCGCGGCCTGACCTCCCTGCCGCATCCGCCGATGCCGCCGGACGGGCGGACTACTTGATCTTGCCTTCCTTGTAGACGACGTACTTGCGGGCGACGGGATCGAACTTCCGGATCTCCATCTTTCCCGGCATGGCGCGCTTGTTCTTGGTGGTGGTGTAGAAGTGCCCGGTCCCGGCGCTCGAATTCAGTCGGATTTTTTCACGCATCTCGTGGCTCCATGTCCTGTCCGCCCGGTTTCGGGAGGCCCCGGATCCCGCGTCCCCGCGCCCGCAGTTCCGCAAGCACCGTCTCGATCCCCTTCTTGTCGATGATCCGCATGCCCTTTGCCGAGACGCGGAGCCGGACGTAGCGCTTCTCGCTCGGAACCCAGAACCGGTGACGATGCAGATTGGGCAGGAATCGGCGCTTGGTCTTGTTGTTGGCGTGGGAGACGTGATTCCCGGTAATCGCGCGCTTCCCGGTCACTTCGCAAACTCTCGACATGGTTCGATCTTCCGCAGTCGGGCGCAATGGCGAGGGCGCGCCTTATATCAAGGACGGACCCATGGGGCAAGGTCGTACCGGCTCGCCCGGGGTCATCCTGAAGTTCAAGCGCCGCGGTCTCGTTGCGGCCGGCGGCGCGCAGCCGGTCGCAGGCCCCGAGCGCGTGGTGGCGCTGTGCCGCCGTTCGAATCGCCGTCGCCGACTCCGGGCCGGACGTGTCCGGGCCGGAGCAGGTCGCCGGGATGCGGGACCGGATCGAACGAGCGGATCCTGAACACCACCCGGCGCGAGTCCTCGTCGTCGACGAACGCCGTGCGTCGATGCAGCACGTTGTTGCAGATGACGCCTTCTCCCGCTTCGAAGCGCACGCGCACGTGGAGGCCGGAGAGCGAGGCGATCGCCGCCTCGACGGCGGAGACGGCGCGGGCGGTGGTCGGGTCCGGCCGCCATCGTATCGAACGGGTACGCGCGGTGTAGCGCATGTGCAGGCGCGGAAGGTCGCCCAGGAAGCGGAAGACGGGCCCGGTGCGGGCGGGACGCACGAGCTTTCCGTCGACCTCGTGCTCCGGGATGGTCATCGCTCCGGGATGCGCAAGGGCCTCGACGAGGGCCGGCTCCTGTTCGCGGAGCGTCGCGTAGACGAGGTCCGGGTCGAGCAGGGTGGTCTCGCCGCCGCTCGCCGCCGACGCCCCGCAGTGCATGACGACGGCGCGAACGGAGTGCTCCGGTGCGTTGTAGTAGCCGTCGGTATGCCAGTTGAGGGCGCGCGAGGTGAACGGGATCATCTCCGTCCGGCGCGTGTTCCGGGTCACCCGGACCGACGCGATGCCGTGGCGGTCCGCGTCGAGCGTGCGGTCACGGCGATCGAGCCCCATCGCGCCGGCGAATGCCGAGAGCGCATCGGGGTCGGTCCGGTCGCGCGCGAAGCGGTAGAGCGCGAGGTTGAATCGCATGCACTGGCCGGTGATCGCGTCGCGTTCGGCCTTTCGCAACCGGCCCGGGTCCTCGATCTCGATCCACCGCCCGGGGCTGCTCCTCGCGTACGCCTCGCGCCGCGCGTCGCACCATCGGGACACGGTCTCGGGGTCCATCGATTTTCCGCTGTCGTATCGCGTGAAGCGCGCCAGTCCGGCGCACGCCTACTCTCGACCGAATGCGGCCGCCGATCAACGTCCGGGGGCCGTCCGCACGTCCGTTCCGAACCAGGAGCGCACGAGCGAAGCCCGTGCCCCGGTACGCCGACCGGCCGGAACCGCCGGCCGGGAGGTCCGGGTCCCGCGTCCGCGCGGCGGACGTGAACGCCAGGACCTTGGCCTTGGTGCCGGCCACCCGGGTCCCGCGTCCGCGCGGCGGACGTGCATTCGGCGAGGTATTCCTTTCGGAATACCGCGGGCAAGGCGCCGCCTCCTGTTTGGGCGGATGCCGCCGATCCGACCGGACACTACAATCCGGCGAACCGTGTCTTCCACGCGAAGACGGCCGCATGGCGCCGGGACCGACCGCACGGTCCGTGAACATGCGGCGGGACACGGACCGGAACCGCGGGCGAAGGGGGGGGACGAGCAATGAAGAAGCACGAGACACCGATGCTGGATCAGCTCGAACAGGGTCCTTGGCCGAGCTTCGTCTCCGGAATCAAGAAGCTGCGCGACGAGCACGGCGACGAGCGGGTCAACGGGGTCGCCAACGACCTCCTCGGCCAGCTCGAGCACTCGTACCAGACGCGGCGCGGGTACTGGAAGGGCGGCACCGTCAGCGTGTACGGCTACGGCGGCGGGATCATCCCCCGCTTCTCCGAGGTCGGCCAGCAGTTCCCGAAGTCGCGCGAGTTCCACACCCTGCGGGTCCAGCCGCCGGCCGGCAACTACTACACCACCGACATGCTGCGCAAGCTCTCCGATAGCTGGGAGAAGTGGGGGTCGGGGCTCGTCACCTTCCACGGGCAGACCGGCAACATCATGTTCATCGGCGCCGACACCGAGAACACCCAGCATTTCTTCGACGAGATCAACGAGTACGGCTTCGACCTCGGCGGCGCCGGCCCGTGCGTGCGCACCGCGCAGTCGTGTGTCGGGTCGGCCCGCTGCGAGCAGTCGTGCTGCAACGAGCACAAGATCCACCGCTCGCTGGTGAACAACTTCGTCGACGACATCCATCGCCCCGCGCTGCCCTACAAGTTCAAGTTCAAGGTCTCCGGCTGCCCCAACGACTGCATGAACTCCATCGAGCGGGCCGACTTCGCGGTGATCGGCACGTGGCGCGACGAGATGAAGGTGGATCAGGACGAGGTGAGGGCCTACGTCGCCCGCAAGGGCCGCAAGTACCTCATCGACAACGTGATCACCCGGTGCCCGACGAACGCGCTGTCGCTGGACGACGACGACACCCTGGAGGTCGACGACCGCAACTGCGTGCGCTGCATGCACTGCCTGAACGTGATGCCGAAGTGCCTGTCCCCGGGTGACGAGAAGGGGGTGACGGTGCTGATCGGCGGCAAGCGCACGCTGAAGATCGGCGACCTGTTCGGCACCGTGGTGGTGCCGTTCATGAAGCTCGACACCCAGGAGGACTACGATCGCCTCGTGGAGATCGCGGAGGAGACCATCGACTTCTTCGCGGAGAACGCGCTGGAGCACGAGCGGGTAGGGGAGATGATCGAGCGCGTCGGGCTCGTCAACTTCCTCGAAGGGATCGGCCTCGAACCGGACCCCAACATGATCGCCCACCCGCGCGAGAGCTCCTACGTGCGCACCGACACCTGGGACGACGAGGCCGCGAAGTGGTTCGAGCGCCGGCAGCAGGCGAAGAGCGGCAACGGCGAGGCGCGGGACACCGCCGGCACCGCGGCGTGAGGAGACCACCGCGGGTCCTCGGCGCGGTCGGGCGCAGGCACGGGAAGGACGTGCGGATGCCGGGCGCTCCGGGGCGCCGGCGCGAAGCGCTCGCGGGGCCGCCGATGGTGGTGTCGATGACGGTGCACGAGTTCAGGTGAGGACGCGAGGCCATGGCCAGGAAACATCGAATGCCGATCGAGTCCGGGTGCCCGGACGGGTTCCAGTACATGCACCCGACGATGCTCAGGAATTTCGGGCAGTGGAGGTACCACACCCATCCGAGAACGGGGGTCCTCTGCCACGTCGCGGAGAGCGGCGACGAGATCTGGACGGTGCGCGCCGGCACCCAGCGCATCCTCGACGTCTTCACCCTGCGCAAGCTCTGCGAGATCGGCGACCGGTACGCGGACGGCCACGTGCGCTTCACCATCCGCAGCAACATCGAGTACATGGTCGACGACGAGGCGAAGGTCGAGCCGCTGATCGAGGCGCTGGAGGCCAACGGGTTCGTCGTCGGGGGGACGCAGAACTCCGTCGCGTTCATCGCCCATACCCAGGGCTGGCTGCACTGCGACATCCCGGGCACCGACGCCTCCGGGGTGGTGAAGTCGATGATGGACGAGCTCATCGACGAGTTCCGCAGCGCCGAGATGCCGAACCGCGTGCACATCACCACTTCGTGCTGCCAGATCAACTGCGGCGGGCAGGGCGACATCGCGATCAACATCCAGCACACCAAGCCCCCGAAGATCAACCACGACCTCGTGGCGAACGTCTGCGAGCGCCCCTCGGTGGTCGCCCGTTGCCCGGTGGCCGCGATCCGGCCCGCGATGGTCAACGGCAAGCCGTCCCTGGAGGTCGACGAGAAGAAGTGCATCTGCTGCGGCGCGTGCTACCCGCCGTGCCCGCCGATGCAGATCAACGACCCCGAGCACTCCAAGCTCGCGATCTGGGTGGGCGGCAACCACTCCAACGCGCGCAGCAAGCCGTCGTTCCAGAAGCTCGTCGCGGCCGGCATCCCGAACAACCCGCCCCGCTGGCCGGAGGCCACCGCGGTGGTCAAGCGGATCCTCCGCGCCTACAAGGAGGACGCGCGCGACTGGGAGCGGATCAACGACTGGATCGACCGCGTCGGCTGGCCGCGCTTCTTCGAGCTGACCGAGCTGCCGTTCACGAAGTTCCACATCGACAACTGGCGGGGCTCGCGCAAGAGCCTCAACGCCTCGACCCACATGCGGTTCTGAGTCCGGCCGTCCGCCCGCGTGGTCGTGCGATGAAGATCGGAGTGCTCGTGAACGAAGGCCCGTACCAGCATCAGGCGGCCGACTCCGCGTTCCAGTTCACCAGGGCCGCGATCGAGAAGGGGCACGAGGTCTTCCGGGTTTTCTTCTATCACGACGGCGTCAACAACGGGACGCGGCTCACCACCCCGCCGCAGGACGATCGCCACGTCCAGCGCCGCTGGACGGAGCTCGCCGGGACGCACGGGGTCGATCTCGTCGTCTGCGTCGCCGCCGCCCAGCGGCGCGGGATCTGCGACCGCGACGAGGCGAAGCGCAACGGCAAGGACGCCGACAACATCGCGCCGGGGTTCCGGATCTCCGGGCTGGGCCAGCTCGTCGAGGCGGCCATCGAGTGCGACCGGCTGGTGACGTTCGGGGACTGAGATGAGCACCGGGGAGCGGAAAAAGCTCATGTACCTCAACCGCCGGGCGCCCTGCGGGACGATCTACGCGGTGGAGGGGCTGGAGGTGGTGCTGATCGGCGCCGCATTCGACCAGGACGTCTGCATGGCGTTCGTCGGCGACGGCGTGTACCAGCTCAAGGCGGGGCAGGACACGTCGGGCTCGGACATGAAGAACTTCTCGCCGGCGTACCGGGCGCTCGGGGACTACGACGTGACGAGGCTCTACGTCGAGCGCGAGTCGCTGGAAGAGCGAGGCCTGGGCGTGGATGATCTGATGCCGCTCACCTGGGAGGACGAGGACGACGACTGGGCCGAGAAGTCCTCGATCCGGGTCGTCGACCGCGCCGGGATGGCGCGTCTGATCGACGCGCAGGACGTGGTGTTCAACTTCTGACGGCGGGCAGCTCCCGAAGGCCGATCCGGTGCCGATCCTGCACATCGTGAACAAGTCGCCGTTCGAGAAGGATTCGCTCGACACCTGCATCGAACACGCGCTCGACGGCAGCGCGGTGCTGCTGATCGAGGACGGCGTCTACGCGGCGTCGCGCGGGACGGCGGTGGAGTCCCGGGTCCGGGACGCCATGCGGCGGTTGAAGTTCCACGTCCTCGCGAACGACTGCAAGGCGCGGGGGCTCGCCGAAGCGGAGCTGATCGACGGGGTCGAACCGGTCGACTACGGCGGCTTCGTGGACCTGGTCGTCGGCCACGACAACGTGCAGTCGTGGCTCTAGGCGGTCACGCGAACACGCGGGAACGCAGGCACGGCATCGGACGAAGGGCAGCGCGCGAGCGAAGCCGTAGCGCCGGGCAATTTCACGATGGATCGACGGAGGACGGACGATGACGCTTCAAGTCAACGGCAAGACGCTGGACACGGACGAGGAGGGTTACCTCGCGAACCTGAGCGACTGGGAGCCGGAGGTCGCGCAGGTGATGGCGGACGCCGACGAGTGCGATCTGACCGACAACCACTGGGAGGTGATCAACTTCCTGCGCTCGTACTACGAGGAGTACCAGATCGCGCCGGCGGTGCGGGTGCTCACCAAGGCCATCGGCAAGAAGCTCGGCAAGGACAAGGGCAACAGCAAGTACCTGTACCAGCTCTACCCCTACGGTCCGGCCAAGCAGGCGTGCCGGTACGCGGGACTGCCGAAGCCGACGGGGTGCGTCTGAGCCCGGGCCGGTTCCGAACGGTGCGGCGCCGGCGCCCGGAACGTGGCTCCTCGTCCCTCATGACGCCCTTTCCCATGGAGCCTCGTCGGGGCAGGGCGAAGGGGCGGGGACGGGGCGCGGCGCCGGGTGCGGACGGGCGAAGCCGCCGCGGCGGGCCGTGTGCTCGCGGGCACACGCCTGATCGCCCCCGCCCATGCGCCGCGGATCGGCCCGGCCCCTGATCGGCGCGGAGCCGCACTTCGATGCCGACCCTTGCCACCGTCTGCGCGCTTGCGTTCTACGCCGCCGCCGCGGTGCTCGCGGCCGGCCTCGTCCACAAGGTCGTGCAGTACTCGCGAACCCCGGCCCCGCTCAAGATCCCGACCACGCCGGCGCCCGTCACCCGGACCGGGGTCGCGGCCCGGATCGCCCGCGAGGTGGTGCTGTTCGAGAGCCTGTTCAAGGCGTCGAAGTGGACGTGGCTGTTCGGGTGGGTGTTCCACGCCGCACTCCTCGTCGTGCTCGTCGGCCATCTGCGCTATTTCACCGAGCCGGTGTGGGCGCCGGCCGCCCTCGTCCAGGGGGTCGCTCCGTACGCGGGGCTCGCGATGATCGCGGGACTCGCGGGCCTGTGGGCGCGCCGGCTCCTCGTGGACCGGGTGCGCTACATCTCCGGGCCGTCGGATCACCTGATGCTCGCACTCCTCGTCGCCATCGGCGCGAGCGGGCTCGCGATGCGCTTCGCCGTCCATGCCGACGTGGTTGCGCTCAAGGCGTTCGCGCTGGGCCTCGTGTACTTCGACTGGCAGCCGATCCCGTCCGACGGAGTGCTGCTGCTGCACCTCGGGCTCGTCGTCGCGCTGATGGTGGTGTTCCCGTTCAGCAAGCTGCTCCACGCGCCCGGCCTGTTCTTCAGTCCCACCCGCAACCAGGCCGACGACCCGCGCGAACGCCGCCACGTCACGCCGTGGGCGGCGCGGACCGGGCCGCGGCGGGACGGAGCGTCCTGATGGCGAAGGCCGCATTCGAGACGCCCCGCATCCCGGACTTCCCCGAGATCCCGGTGGTCGTCGAAGGGGCGATGGCCCACAGCCGGCCGTTCGTCGCCGCGCCCGAGCACCAGCAGGCGCTCGGCTTCCCCGGCGAGCTGGTCGACGACTGGCACGACGTGGCGATCGCGAAGCTGGGCGAGCTGCTCGGCCGGTACCGATCGCTTCGCGTCTTCCTCGACTCGTGCGTCAAGTGCGGCGCGTGTACCGACAAGTGCCACTACTACCTCGGCACCGGGGACCCGAAGAACATGCCGGTGGCGCGGCAGGACCTGTTGCGCAAGGTGTACCGGCGCCACTTCACCCTTGCCGGCAAGTGGCTCCCCGGGCTCGTCGGGGCCGCCGACCTGACCGAGGAAGTGCTCGAGGACTGGTACCGCTACTTCCACCAGTGCTCGCAGTGCCGGCGCTGCTCGGTGTTCTGCCCCTACGGCATCGATACCGCGGAGGTGTCGATGGCGGGACGCGAGATCCTCTCGAGCGTCGGCCTCGGGCAGAAGTACAGCAACGAGATCGTCGGCAAGGTCCACAAGATCGGGAACAACCTCGGACTGCCGCAGCCGGCCCTCGCCGACACCCTCGAAGGGCTGGAGGAGGACGTCGAGGAGGAGACCGGGGTCCCGGTGCGCTTCCCCCTCGACGAGGAAGGGGCCGAGGTCCTCCTCGTCACCCCGTCCGCGGACTTCTTCGCCGAGCCGCACGTCGACGGCCTCATCGGCTACGCCAAGGTGTTCCACCAGGCCGGCATCCGCTGGACGCTCAGCACCCGGGCGTCGGAGGCGGCGAACTTCGGGCTCTTCATCGGCAGCTACGAGAACATGCGCAAGGTGGCGCTGCGGGTGCGCGAGGCGGCGCTGGAGCTCGGGGTCGGACGCATCGTGTTCGGCGAGTGCGGGCACGCGTGGCGGGTCGCCTACAGCTTCCTCGACACCCTCGCGGGTCCGTTCGACTTCCTCGACCCGCGCTACCCGGTCCCGCAGCACGTCGTCGAGGTCACCCACGACCTCATCCGCCGCGGTGCGCTCACCCTCGACAGGTCCGCCAACGACGAGCGCCGCGTCACCTTCCACGACTCCTGCAATGTCGCGCGCGCGTCGCGCATGGGCGACACCCCGGGCGGGCAGTTCACCCTGCCTCGCGACGTGCTGCGCGCGGCCTGCAACCATTTCTTCGACATGGCGCCCGACACCATCGGGGAGAGCACCTTCTGCTGCGGCGGGGGCGGCGGACTGCTCACCGACGACCTCGTCGAGCTCCGGGTCAAGGGGGCGCTGCCCCGGATGCAGGCGTTCAAGGAGGTCGTCGAGCGCCACCGGGTGACCCACATCGCCGCCATCTGCGCGATCTGCAAGAGCCAGTTCAGCAAGGTGCTGCCGTACTACGGCTTCGAGATGGACCGGATCTTGAGCGTGCACCAGCTCGTCGGCGACGCGCTCGTGCTGAGAGGCAACGACTGAGCGCGCTGGCCGGGCGGCGCCTTCGGCCGGCCCGGCCGGCGCGGAGACCGAAGCCGGGTCGCTGTCGCCCGGCCGTGACGGGCGGTTGACGCGAGACGGCGGGAAAGACCGCGAGACACCTTCATAGGCACCTGGAACATCGAGGGATCGGGAACATGGCCACCCCCTGGAGCAAGACCTGCCGCACCGAGAACCACACGTTCCGCAAGTTCCGGGACGGTGACAGCGACTGGCCGGACCTCGAATCGCAGATCTTCGATGCGGACCACACCCACAAGTGCCCGACCTACGTGCACCGCACGCCGCCGTGCCAGGGAAGCTGCCCGTCCGGAGAGGACGTGCGGGGCTGGCTCCAGGTGGTGCGGGGGCTGGAGAAGCCGCCCGAGGGCATGAGCTGGCAGGAGTACGCGTTCCGGCGCGCCACCGACGCCAACCCGTTCCCGTCGCAGATGGGGCGGGTCTGTCCGGCCCCGTGCGAGGACGGCTGCAACCGCAACGAGATCGAGGACTTCGTCGGCATCAACTCGGTGGAGCAGTTCATCGGCGACACCGCCGTCGCCGGGAACTTCGCGTTCGAGGCGCCGGCCCGCGAGACCGGCAAGCGCATCGCCATCGTCGGCGGAGGACCGGCCGGCATGACCGCCGCGTACCAGCTCCGCCGGCGCGGGCACCGGTGCACGCTCTACGACGACCACGAGGCGCTCGGCGGCATGATGCGCTACGGGATCCCCGGCTACCGCACTCCGCGGCGGTTCCTCGACCACGAGATCGACCGCATCCTCGCCCTCGGCGGTATCGAGACGCGGCTTTCGACCCGGGTCGGGCGCGACGTGGGCATCGAGCGGGTCGAGGCGGAGCACGACGCGGTCCTGTGGACCATCGGCTGCCAGAGCGGGCGCCCCCTCCCGGTGCCGGGCGGCGACGCGCCGAACTGCGTGAGCGGGGTGAAGTTCCTGGAGGCGTTCAACACCGGCCGGTTGCAGGTTGCGGCGGACCGGGTGGTGTGCGTCGGCGGCGGCGACACGTCGATCGACGTGGTCTCCGTGGCCCGCCGGCTCGGACGGATCAACCGGATCAACCCCAAGGACCGGCCCGAGATGGTGGTGCACGGATTCGTCGCCCACGACGTCGCGGTGTCGGCGGCGCGCACCGGCGCGACCGTGACCCTGACCTCGCTGCTGCCGCGCTCGGGCATGACCGCGGCCGAGCACGAAGTCGAGGACGCGCTGCGCGAAGGGGTGACGGTGCTCACCGCGGTGATGCCGATCGAGGTGGTGCTCGCCGACGACGGCCGGGCGCGGGCGTTGCGCCTCGCCGAGTGCGACATGGTCGACGGGCGGCCGGTGGCGCGAGAGGGGACGGAGTTCGAGGTCGAGGCCGACCTCGTGGTCTCCGCCATCGGGCAGGGCGGCTATCTGGACGGGCTCGAAGCGCTCGACAACGGCCGCGGCCTGATCGACGCCGACGCGTTCTTCCGCGTCACCGACCGGCCCGGGCATTTCGTCGCCGGCGACATCATCCGCCCGCACCTGCTCACCACCGCCATCGGCCAGGCGTCCATCGCCGCGAGCTGCATCGATCAGCACCTCGGCGGCCTGAGCCCGAAGCGGCGTCCGAAGGTCGACGTACACCACTTCAACCTTCTGGAGAAGCTGCGCGAACAGAGTATCGCCCCCGAGGAGTACGACCGGCGCCAGGAGTGGGGCACCTGCTTCTCGAACTACGCGGTGCACAACTTCGAGGACCGTGCCGCCCACGAGATCGTGGTGGCCGAGGAGATGTTCCTCGGACACTTCCCGCACACCCCCCGCAACCGGCGCGAGGAACAGGTGCCGTCGGGCGAGGCGGTGCTCGGGCACTTCGATGAACGTGTCGTGGGGCTCGGGGAGGAGCAGGCGGTGGCCGAGGCGGAGCGCTGCATGAGCTGCGGACTCTGCTTCGAGTGCGACAACTGCGTGATCTACTGCCCGCAGGACGCCGTGTTCCGTGTCAAGAAGGACAAGGGCACGACCGGGCGCTACGTCGACACCGACTACACCCGCTGCATCGGCTGCCACATCTGCGCCGACGTCTGCCCCAGCGGCTACATCGACATGGGCATGGGCGAGTAGCCGGAGCCATGGGCCGTATGGCGATGACGCTGGCGTTCGCGGCGAGTCTTGGGCTCGGCGCAGCCGCACCGGCGGCGGACGGCGTGCCGGCGCCGGCGCTCGTGAAGGCGAGCCGCGGCGCGGCCTGCGTCGAGCCGATCCCGGTCATCCGCCGCGATCACATGAAGTTCCTCATGCACCAGCGCGACGACACCGTGCACGGCGGCATTCGCGGCGCCCGCCACAGTCTCGTCGGGTGCATCGACTGCCACGCGGCCAGGGACGAGACCGGACAATGGGCTCGCATCGACGCCCCCGGCCAGTTCTGCGCGAGCTGCCACGAGTACGTCGCCGTGAAGATCGACTGCTTCGGGTGTCATGCCGCGTTGCCCGCGGTCGCGTTCGGGGAGGCGGCCGAGTGAGCACTCGGCGGCGGCGCGATGGCGCGGGGCGCGTCCGGTGGACCGGAGGGGCGGGGCGCTTGGCCGCCGGTGGCTGCGAGCACCGCGCCCCGAGACCGGCAACGGCGTTCGATGCAGGCGGGGAGGGGTCCGGATGAGTGATGCGTCCGAGAGTCCCGGGAGTACGGCGCGGCGCCGGTTCCTCCTGCGGGTGGGAGCGGTGGCCGGCGCCGCCCTCGCGCCCGGGCTCGCCGTCGTACCCCTCGCACGTGCCCGCCGGACCCGCGAACCGCATGAACCGGTCTCCGGCGACGTGCGCTACGGGATGCTCGTCGATGCCGGCCGGTGCGCCCGCGACTGCGACGCGTGCGTGCGCGCCTGCGACGACGAGCACGGCCTCGCGCCGACGCACGGCCCCGCCACCGACCCGCGGTGGATCCACAAGGTGACGCTCCGCGATCGACGAACCGGCCGGATCACCTCCCTACCGCTGCTGTGCCAGCACTGCGCGGACCCGCCGTGCGTCGACGTCTGTCCCACCGGAGCGTCGTTCAAGCGCGCCGACGGCATCGTGCTCGTGGACAAGCACACCTGCATCGGCTGCCGCTACTGCGTGATGGCGTGCCCGTTCCAGGCGCGCGCGTTCGTGCACGAGGCGGTCGAGAACCCGCGGCCCTGGTCGCCGCGGGGCAAGGGCACGGTGGAGTCCTGCAACTTCTGCGTGCATCGCGTCGATGCGGGCGGCGACGCCGGTGGCGGCGACGCCGGTGGCGGCGCCCGTGCGCCGGCCTGCGTGGAAGCATGCGCCGCGGCCGGGCGCCACGCCCTCGTCTTCGGCGATCTGAACGATCCGGAGAGTCCGGTCTCGAAAGCCCTCGCGCGCGGCCCGAGCGCGCAGCTCCGCCCCGACCTCGGTCTCGATACCGGAGTGCGCTACCGGGACGTCTGAGCAATCCGCGGCGACCGGCCGACCGCCCCGGTCCGCGCACCGCGATCCCCGTCCACGCCGGCCGCGGGCGGGACCGGCTCCGCGACCGGCCGGCGCAGAGGGAGGCGCGAGCGCGCCGCCCCGGCACCATCGAAGGAACGTTTCGACCATGCGCCACATCGAATTTCGCGAGATCGAAGGAAAGGGCGCCGGCTACGTCGCACTGGTCGTGTCGCTCGCGCTCGTGACCCTCGCCGGGGTCCTCGCCGGACACCACATGGACGTCGAGGGGCACCACGTGACCGGCATGAACAACCGCATCGTCTGGGGACTGCCCCACGTGTTCGCGGTGTTCCTGATCGTGGCCGCTTCCGGCGCGCTCAACGTCGCGTCGCTCTCGTCCGTGTTCGGGCGGGCCGCGTACGAGCCGCTCGCGCGGCTGTCGGGAGTGCTCGCGATTGCGTTGCTCACCGGCGGGCTCGCGGTGCTCGTTCTCGACCTGGGCCGTCCGGACCGGCTCGTGGTCGCCATGACGCACTACAACTCCTCGTCGATCTTCGCCTGGAACATCCTGCTCTACACGGGCTTCATCGCGGTGACGGCGGTGTACCTGTGGACGCACATGGAACGCCGGATGCAAGGGCGCATACGCGGCGCCGGCGCCTTCGCGCTGGTGTGGCGCATCGTGCTCACCACCGGCACCGGGTGCATCTTCGGCTTCCTCGTCGCCCGGCAGGCCTACGACGCGGCGATCATGGCGCCGCTGTTCGTGGCGATGTCGCTTTCGCTGGGGACCGCGGTGTTCCTCCTGGTGCTGCTGGGCGCCGCGTCGGCGACGGCGCGCGCGCTCGACCGGGGCCTGCTGCGGCGGCTTGCCCGCCTGCAGGCGCTCTTCGTCTCGGTGGTGCTCTATTTCGTCATCGCCCGGCACCTCACGAACCTCTACGTCGCCGAGCACGCCGCGGTGGAGCGGTTCCTGCTCGTCGACGGCGGCGCGTTTCCGGCCGTCTTCTGGACAGGGCAGATCCTTCTGGGCTCGGTGCTTCCTCTCGTTGTCCTGTGGTGGCCGCGCCCACTCTCGACGGGCCGGGTCGCGGTCGCGACCGGGCTCGTGGTGGGGGGGGGACTGAGCCAGCTCTACGGCATCGTCATCGGCGGGCAGGCGGCGCCGCTGATGATCTTTCCCGGCAAGGAGGTCGTCGAGGGGGCGCTCGTCGCCGGCGAGCCGGCGCACTACCTGGCCAGCCTCCCCGAGCTGCTCCTCGGTCTCGGTGGCGTGGCGGTTTCCGGGTTGCTGCTGGTGGTTGCGGCGCGGGTGCTGAGGATCCTTCCCGACCGGTTCGGCGACGGAGAGGCCGAGAGCGTGCGGACCGGGTCCGCGGCCCGGGCCCGGGAGGAAGCGCAATAGCCCGGATTTCTCATCGGTTCCATGCGCAGACATGACATTTCAATTCAGAAAAATGATGCAACCTAGCGATAAATAGAAAAAAGATTCACACATACGGGAATTATGTAGGAGAGTGCCTGCCGAATGTGTGCCGGCAGGCGAAATCGGCAATTGACGCCTATCTGGCAGATCAGATAGCCTTGGCGCGCACCGGGGGTGCCATTTGGCACAAATCCTGCGTGGGCCGAAGACTCCGAAGGAATCCGCCAATGCCTGCCAAATCCGCCGCCAATTGGCGCAACCGTACCTTGTTTCATGGCGACAATCTCCAATTCCTTCGCGCCATGAATTCCGAATCGGTGGATCTCATTGCTACAGATCCGCCGTTCAACAAGGGTAGGGACTTCCATGCTACACCCGATAGCCTTGCGGCGGGAGCCAAATTCCAGGATCGTTGGTCTTGGGAAAAGGATGTCCATGAAAGTTGGGTAGATCAAGTTACAGATGATTATCCCAATTTAATGAAAGCAATTGAGAACGCCAGATACATGTATTCCGATAGTATGGGAGCTTTCATGTGTTTCATGGCTGTAAGATTATTAGCAATGCGACGGGTGTTAAAAGAAACAGGTAGCATTTATCTGCACTGTGATCCAACCGCCAGTCATTATTTGAAAGCGGTAATGGATGCGGTATTTGGGTGGCAGAATTTTCGGAATGAGATTATCTGGAAGAGAACAACCACGGTAAAAGGAAATTTCGGGCAGAGCAGCAAATTCTTTGGACCTACTACAGACACCCTGCTGTTTTATTCCAAGACAGCGAACAACCTGTTTAATCAACCATTCATTCCGTATTCGGAGCAGTACATCGAACGGTCATATAGACATATTGAGGCGGGCACGGGGAGACGGTATCAGCTTGTGAGCATGACTGGACCCGGCGGTGCATCGAAGGGCAATCCACGATACGAAGTGATGGGCGTTACCCGGTACTGGCGATATTCAAAAGAACAAATGGCAGATTTGGTTGCCAAAGGTTTGGTGGTGCAATCGAAACCAAAAGCGGTTCCCCGCAGGAAATACTATCTTGACGAAGGGAAAGGCGTAGCCGTCCAATCCTTGTGGGATGATGTTCCCAACCTTCATTCGCACGCCAAGGAGCGCACAGGCTATCCAACACAGAAACCTACGGCCCTTTACGAACGCATTGTCAAAACTTCCTCCAACGAAGGTGATATTGTTCTCGATCCATTCTGTGGGTGCGCCACAACCCTCGTTGCCGCCGAAAAGCTACAGAGGAAATGGGTAGGTATCGATATTTGGGAGAAGGCCCATGACGTGGTAATCAGCCGTCTTGAAAAAGAGGTAGGATTATTCGGCAAGGTTCACTACGAAACGGATTTACCGAAACGTACTGATGACGGTGATATTACGGCTCCATTCCTTCGGGTCAAACAGAAGATTAAAGAGCCTGAAGGACTGAAAATGAGTCGCAAGGAAATGTACGAGCATTTAATCGAGCAGAGCGGAATACGCTGTCAGGGATGCGATCGTACATTTGACGATCCGCGTTACTTGGAACTCGATCACAATACGCCACGGTCGGACGGTGGGCTGAACCATATTTCTAACCGTATCTTGCTTTGCAGTCCATGTAATCGACTAAAGTCCAATACCCGCACGCTATCTGGCTTACGACGCGAGAATAAAAAGCAGGGATACATGGCGGGGTAATCTGAAGAATTGACAGAATTCGCCCGTCCTTTTGTAGATGGAGAACTCGGGAGTCGAACCCGACAGCAATTGGAAACCCTGCTCGCCGCGTGCACAGTGGGCGCGGTCTATGTCAGCGCGTTTCCAGATTTCGGGGAGTTCCGCAAGTACATAAGGAACATCGCTTGGGAGACGGAGGTATGGCTCTGCGACACGCCCGATCACATGATCCATTTCGATGGCGAACGGTTTCTAGGCCCCAGGGAATAGTCGTGGACAACGCTCCAGACATGAAGGCCGCTACGGAGTGCTCCGGGATAAGCCGAAGTACCTCTCTGGACGTATCCATAGCGGACTCTCTGGATGACCAATCCGGTTGAACACGTATGCGCGCGGTCACTTGGCTTCACCTCTCGGACTTCCATTTGCGTGAAAGCGAGGCAGCGCCCCAGAATGCCGTGCTGTCTTCGATGCTTGAAGATATCAAACGCAGATGCGATACCAACTTGGCGGTCGATTTTGTACTGGCCACCGGAGATCTCGCCTTCTCTGGAGAAGATTCCGAGTACGATCTCGTTGCAGCGTTCTTTGCCGAATTGTCGAACGCCACCGGACTGCCGTGTGACATGATTTTTTGCGTACCGGGTAACCACGACGTTCAGCGGGAGCGACACAAGATGCTATTTTCCGGCGCTCGGCAGAAATTGCAAAGTGAGAACGATGTCTATGCATTTCTGTCGAACACCGAAGAGCGCAAGACGCTGCTCTTACGTCAAGACGGCTTTTCGAGATTTCAGGAACGCGTCTTTGTGAAGCAGAAGAGAAAACGAACTGCTGATGATCTTGGATACGTTTCTTTTCTGGAGATCGATGATCTTCGTATTGCGATTATCGGTCTGAATTCCGCATGGTTGTCAGAAGGTGGCAGCACGGACGAGCGGCAGCTTCTGCTCGGAGAGTATCAAGTGGTGAACGCCATTAACATTGCGGTATGTAGAGCCCCACATGTCATCATCGGTATGCAGCACCATCCATTCGATTTTCTGAAACGTTTCGATCAACGATCGACGCAACACCGTCTTGAGGATGTATGCCATCTTTTCCATTGCGGACACCTTCACGAACCCGACGCGATGCAAGCGGTAACTCGTTCTGGAAAGTGCCTCACGCTTGCGGCGGGCGCGTCATTTGAATCCCGAAGATTCCGCAATGCGTTCTCCGTGATTACATTCGATCCGCTTCATGCTCGATCGGAAGTTACATTCGTCCAGTATCAGCCGTCGAAAGGCGCGTATTGTTATACATCCCATCGTAACTATTCACACGAGATCGACACCGCTTCTTCTTGTCCGACCTTTGAGCTTGCAACCGCTATCGAGAGCTATTGTCCGGATGCAGCCGATATCTCGTTTTATCTCGCGTCCCTTCTTCTCGGTGAAGTGACGGACGTACCCATTCGAACGAACGAAACAGTGGCATTCGGGGCTCCCGCACTTTTGAGGAAGCAGAATGACAAGGAGCTCGTGGAAGCCACCGACGATGCTCTGGCCGTGGGACGGGTGGTCCGATTGCTGTATGGGTGCAAGTCATTAGACGAAATCCTCACGGAGCACGGGGTGCCGGTGCGAATATATGCCGGAAAGCTGCGTATGCTTGGCGCGACAAACCGTGGACTGAGGGAGCAGATTGTGATGCGTAACAACGATGCAGCTGGCCTCGCGGGTGCCGAAGACGTAACGCCGTTTCGGCATACGCTCGATCGTCTGGATGATTTGCTCGCACAGGAGGACTGGGAAGGACTTCGGAAGCTGGGAGAACGGTGCTGCAGGCTCGACGATCCAGTTGTGGCAGTCAGAGGCAAACGCGTACTGGCGCTATGTCTTGCGAGATCCAGTGTGCAAAGCGATCGTCAGCACGCGATCTGCTCTTATCGGGAACTGGCGGAATCGGCGTACGGCGAAGCCAAAGACTGGGCGGCACTTGCGACATTGTTGACGGACGACGGAAATCACCAAGAAGCAAAGGCCGCTGTCAAGGAGGGCATCAGAACGTTCCCGGGAAAGATCGATGGGTTCGTGGAAATCGGGATGGGCATCGTGGCGGCCACGGGAGATATCGCGTTTAGAGACGAACTGAGGAAATTTCGGGAAGAGGAGAGAGGGAAGTGAGTGCAGGCACCTCATCGTTTCAGGTAGGTATCGAATTCGAAAGCGTTCTCAGGGCAATTTCGAAGCAGATCTACGAGACACCCCATGCGTTTATCCGGGAGAACGTCCAGAACGCTATCGATGCCGTGCGCATCCAGGCGCTTCGCGACGGGCGAAAGGCCGGAGATGAGGAATACGGTATAGAAGTCGTTGTCGAGAATCGTTCTGTTACAGTGCGGGACAACGGCATCGGCATGTCTCGGGCGAACCTTCAGGACTATTTCTGGACGATTGGTTCGAGCGGAAAAAGGGGCAGGGAGGCGTGGGATGCCGGATGCGTGGGTATGTTCGGTATCGGTGGATTTGCGAATTTCGGCGTATGCGATGCGCTTCAGGTGACGTCGCAGGATGCAGGTTCTCCGATCGGTACATCCACACGACTTTCGGCTGCGGAGATTCAGAAAGCAGGTGCTGCAATTCCGTCCGTGGCCGTCAGCGATTCGGACGACGCCGCGCCGCGCGGGACCATCGTGCTAGGTGAATTGACCGCCACACCCGATGTCGCGGAACTGAAGACGTATCTCAAAAGCTTCGTGCGTTTTGTTCCCATCGCCATAACGTTCAATAGTGAAAGGATATCACAGCAACGGTTTTCGGAAGTGGAGAATCAGGAAAACTTAACGGCCATTGGTGACGGCACAAAAGAATGGCGCAACGGGGATATGATCCTTGTGGGCCGCTTATGGGAGGATCGCGGGCACACTCTCGTTGCGACAATCGAGAAGTTGCGTCGTGGCGACAATCAGGTTGCGTTAACAGGACGTCTGCGGCTCGAGAACGGCTCCATCGAGGCATTTAAGAGAGGCTTCAAACTATGCACAACGCAGGTTCCCAGTACGATCGGAATCTCAGGCAGGCTCGACAGTGATGTGTTCATGCCGACGGCGGGGCGGGATTCTCTCGACGCGGGCACGACGACCCTGTTGGGGCAATTGGGGGCGATGCTTGAGCGGCTGGCGGTCGATACAGTGCTGGAGTCCCCTGAGAGAATTGCCCAACACACCCGCGTCTTCCAGTTTATCCACAAGCGCAATCTTATTCACAAGATGGACAATGTGCCTGTGCGACTGGCGGATGGAACAGAAGAGCTGTTGGTGGACATCAAGCGTCGGGCAAATGAAGGTCAAATCAGTGTGTTCTTTGGGTCCACGCAGAAACACGCACTGAACCAAATCATGCAAGCGCAAGGCCATATTGTTGTTCATCTTTCACCGGATCGCTTCCGGCGTGCTACGGAACGAATCTACCTAGAGAGGTATTGTCGGGCGAAACCGTTCGAGGGCATAATTGAATGTATAGAAATCTATGAAAATTTGAATCGTTTCGAACGGATTTTTCTATCGGAAATCGAGCAGAATATCGCAAGATCATATGAAGTCAAAAATTTCAAGCTTATCGCCGGTCGCCTGACAGAAGACATTCCAACTTTTATCAAGGAACGTTCAAGGAATCAATCTATTGAAATTTTTATCGACGTACACCACAATGAAATTAAGAAACTTGAGAGATTTGGATTAACTTCTCTTACCTATTCCTTCATATCCATATTCTGTCAGGAATACTTAGGTCCATCCTTGAAAAAATGGAGTCCCCGTTTTTTTGGCGACGGAGCGCTGAATCTCGAACTCTTTGCAAAACGCCGTTCGGAGCTTTGGGTTCTCGTCAAGGACGATATTGGCGTTGTTCGGAGGGGTGGGCAACGACAAGTTGTTACGCAACAGGATGTTGCAGTGATCAACGTGACCGGCCAGCATTCACAACCGCCCGCGAGTGGGAATCGGCAACATCGGCTCTTACAAATTGTGGACAACGATCAGACGACTGGTTTGGAGGGATACTATATTCGGTTACCGGACCGAGCATATGATGCATATGGGGATCTTGTCGCCGGTTGTGATAGCCACGGGGTGGTCTGGGCCGGCAACAAGATGACGTTCGTTGCCTCCGATGGCGTGAGTGCGCAGTTTCAGTACGAGATTCGTCTCGATGAAATCATCGCTACAAATGTGGACGGAATACTGCGAGCAGAGGGAGCCATGGAACTGGATCGTCCTCGTCAAGAGCTGTTCGACGGCTTGTATTTTCCAATCCCCGGTTCGTTGGAGCGGTTTCTGGTACCAAGGGGTGAGGATGAAATCCGTTTGAACTTGGACACCGAGTGGATCGATATGAGAACCGGAAAGCTGTGGGAGGTGGAGACATCCACAGCGTAAATGAATTGTCAGACCAGCGTTCCTTGTTGCGTTCACCGGGCCGGCATCGATCCGGTTGGTGCGGACTCGGGGCCTCCTCCAGGAGCCCCCTGCGGTTTTCGGACCGCCACGGCCGGGGCGGTCGGCGCGGTCGCGGCCGTCGGTCGTTTCGCCGGGCTCGACGCCACGCTCCCGTCGGTGGAGGCCGGGAGATGCCCGTATGATTGGCGGAATGTCGCGCCTGTTCGTATCCGCCGCCCACATGTCGTCCGGCAAGACGACGGTCTCAATGGGGATCGCGGCCGCATTGCGGGCGCGCGGGCTCGTCGTTCAGCCGTTCAAGAAGGGCCCGGACTACATCGACCCAATGTGGCTCACCGCCGCGGCGAGCCGGGAATGCCGCAACCTCGACTACCACACCATGGGTCCGGACGAGATCCGGACCGAGTTCGTGCGGCGCTCGGCCGGCGCCGACCTCGCCCTCGTCGAGGGGAACAAGGGGCTGCACGACGGGGTGTCGGTGGACGGCGCCGACAGCAACGCCGCGCTGGCGAAGCTGCTCGCGGCCCCGGTGGTCCTCGTCGTGGACACACGGGGGATCACCCGCGGAATCGCGCCGCTGCTCCACGGGTACCGCGGCTTCGACCCCGGAGTGCGGATCGCCGGAGTCATCCTGAACCGGGTCGCCGGTGCGCGGCACGAGGGGAAGCTGGTACGGGCGGTGCGCGCCTATACCGACATTCCGGTGCTCGGGGCGATCGGGCGCACGCCCGAGCTCGCGCTCGGCGCCGGGCACCTCGGCCTCGTCCCGCCGGTCGAGGTCGCCCGGGCGGACGAGCGGGTGAGGCGCGCCGCGCGTTGCGTCGAGGCCGACGTCGATCTCCATCGGTTGCGTGACATCGCCGCCCGGGCCGGGCCGGTCGCCGCCGCTCCGGCGCCCTCGCCCCCGCTCCCGGCGGACCGGGACCGGGACGTGCGCATCGCCGTCGCGCGCGATGCGGCGTTCTGCTTCTACTACCCGGGCGATCTGGAAGCGCTGGAGGCGGCCGGAGCCCGCCTCCTGGCGTTCGACACCATCAGGGATCCCGCGCCGCCCGAGGCGGACGGCATCTTCATCGGCGGCGGGTTCCCCGAACGTGCGATGGACGCTCTGGAGGGCAACGCGCCGATGCGCGCCGCGTTGCGCGACCGCATCGCCGCGGGGACGCCGGCCTACGCCGAGTGCGGCGGGCTGATGTACCTCGCGCGCCGTATCCGCTGGAACGGGCGGAGCTGCGAGATGGTGGGTGCGATTCCGGCCGACGTGGTCATGCATCGACGGCCCCGCGGGCGGGGGTACGTGGTGCTGGACCCGACCGGGGAGGCCCCGTGGACGCCCGCGACCGAAGGACCCGTCCACGCCCACGAGTTCCATCACTCGACCCTCGAGAACCTGGCCGGTCCGGATTTGCGCTACGCGTACCGGGTCCGGCGCGGGCGCGGCATCGACGGCGAGAACGACGGCATCGTCGTCGGCGGTCTGCTCGCAAGCTACGCCCACCTGCGCGACGTGGAGGGTTGCCGCTGGGCGGAACGGTTCGTCGCCTACGTGCGCGAACGGGGAAGGGCTCCGGCGTGAACGGGAGGGAGTGCGCGAATGGAGATATATTCCACGCACCGCATGAGCCGGCCGACCGGGAGGGCGCACGCATGTTCACCGTCACCAGGGCCGCCGCGAAGCAGATCCGCCGCTCCGCCGCTTCCGGCGACGCGGAGGAGCTGGCGCTGCGGATCGCCGCATCGCGCGCCGGCGACGGCGGTATCGACTACCGGATGGGCTTCGACGACGTCGGCCTCGACGACACCCTGCTCAGCACCAACGGGGTCGACGTGGTGATCGCCGCCGCCGACAAGGCGTTGCTCAACGGCACGGTACTCGACTACGTCGAGATCGAGCCCGGGGACCACCGCTTCGTCTTCCTCAATCCCAACGACCCCCACCACCGTCCGCCCACCGAATGAACGCGCCGCGCTCCGGGCCCGTCGGCCGTCCCGCTCGGGCGGCCGGACCGCTCGCCGCGGGCCGCCGGTCGCCGGCCTGACGACGTGATGGACCCGCGTGCGGATTCCGCCGGCCGTCCGGACCTCCCCGAAGGTCCGCGCACCCTGTTCAGCCGGTTCGTCATGCCCGCGGACGACTGGGCGCGCGACGACGCCGCGCATGGCCCGCGCACCGTCGATGCGTTGCTGCTGACCCTGCTCGCGGCACTGGTCGTCGCCGCCGGCGGGGTGGTGATGTGGTACCGCGGAGCGGCCGGCGCCGGGGTGGCGCTGGTGGTGGTCCTCGCCGCGCTCGGGGTCGCGGCGTCGCTGGCGCTGGTCGCGATGCGCAAGGTGCGCCGCGACCTTCACGAGCCGCTCGCCCGGCTCTACGCCTGGGCGCTGGGGATGTGCACGGGGGACTTCTCCACCCGGGTGCCCGCGGGCGGCGAGGGCGCATATCCCCGGCTCGCGTTCCACGTCAACCGGCTGTCCGAGGCGCTGGAGGGGCTCGCGAACGAGATGGACGACGTGGTGTGGCGCCAGACCGAGCGGCTCCGCGAGAAGAACGCGTCGCTCGAGCTCCTGTACGAAGTCGCGGCGGCGATCAGCCGGCTCGACTCGATCGAAGAGATCCTGCGGGCCTCGGCGTGCTCGATGATGGACACCGCGAACGCCCGCGGCGCGATCGTTCGCCTGCGCGACGCGGCCGGCGAGATGTCCGTCACCGCGCGTCTGGGCGAGAGCCCGGAAGGCACGGAGTTCGACACCGGGGGCGCCGGACCGCCTCCCGGGGAGGAGGGACCGCGACCGCGGGGCGCGGCCCGCATGACGGACGCCGAACCGGACGCCGAACCGGACGCCGAACCGGACGCCGCGGGCGTCGGGGTCTCGCGGTCCGGACCGGACGGCACCGCCGTGGTGACGGTCCCCCTCGATCACAAGGGCGTCAACCTCGGGTTCATCCACCTGTTCACCGGGTCGACCGGACCGGTCGAGGCGAAGGAGCGGCAGCGGCTCCTCCTGAGCGTCGGCCGCCACCTCGGCATGTCGATCGCCAAGGCCCGCACCGACGACGAGTCGAAGACGCTCTCGATCGTCCGCGAGCGCACGGCGATCGCCTACGAGCTGCACGATTCCCTGGCGCAGACGCTGGCGAGCCTGCGCCTGCAGGTGGACATGCTCGCCGATTCCCTCGCCGGGACCGGGCCCCGCCGCGCTCCCCCGGAGCTTGCGCGGATCCAGGCGACCCTGGAGTCGGCCAACATCGAGCTGCGGGAGCTGATCGCCGGCTTCCGGGCTCCGGTCGCCGGTCGCGATCTCCGCACCGCCCTCGAAGAGATGGCCGCGCGCTACACCGCGCAGAGCGCCCTGACCGTGCACCTGCAGATCGACGGCGAGCTGCCGGAGCTTCCGGCCGGCCCGCAGCTCCAGGTGGTGCGCATCGTGGGCGAGGCGCTCGCCAACGCCTGCGCCCACAGCCGGGGGAACCTCGCCCGGGTGCTCGTGCGCGGCGACGACGCCTCGATACGGGTGCTGGTGGAGGACGACGGGGAGGGGTTCTCCGTGTCCGCGGGCGACGCGGCGCCCGGCGAGCACATCGGACTGTCGGTGATGCGCGAGCGCGCGCGCTGGCTCGGCGGCAGCCTCGTCATCGAGAGCGAGCCGGGAGAAGGCACCCGGGTGAGTCTGGCCTTTCCCGGGGCCCGCCCCGGGACGTCCGCGCAGCTCCATGCCCACTGAACGCCTCGGGTGTGCGAGGACGCCGGGCGAACGCCCGGAGCGCCCGGCGCGGGGCCGCATCGGCGTTCGGTTCGGGCCGTGGACACCCGCCCCGGGGCGTCCGTGCAGCTCCATGCCCACTGAATGCCTCGGGTGTGCGAGGACGCCGGGCGAACGCCCGGAGCGGCCGGCGCGGGGCCGCATCGGCGGTCGGTTCGGGCCCGTGGACACCCGCCTCGTGAAAACGAGCCGCCCCGTGAAAACGAGCACGAGCCTCGGGCGGGCGCCCGGTGGCTCCATGACCCGTTGCGGGCACGAGTTCGTCGATCGGTCACGGCTGCGCAGGGTCGTCGAACCGATCCCCGGAGCGCCGAATGTCGCCGCGTAGTCCGATGTCCACCGGCCCGGGCCGACTCCGCGTGATGGTCATCGACGACCACACGCTGTTCCGCAGCGGACTGAGCGAGCTTCTGGAGCGACGGGGCATCGAGGTCTGCGCGGCGGTCGGCGAAGGCGAGGAGGGGTGCCGTCTCGCCACCGAGCTGGCGCCCGACGTGATCCTCCTCGATCTGCGCATGCCCGAGCCGGACGGGCTGTCCGTCCTCGAACGGCTCGTGGCGCTCGATCTGCGCTCCGCGGTGGTGATGCTCACCACGAGCAGCGACGAGCGCGATCTCGTGACCTCGCTGCGCTCGGGCGCGAGAGGCTACCTGCTCAAGGACATGGAGCCGGACCGGCTCGTGGACGCGCTCGCAGCGGTGGTCGGCGGCGAGACGGTGGTGGCCCCCGGCATGACGAGCGTCCTCGCGAAGGTGGTCAAGGGAGGGGAGCTGGAATCCGGCCGGCCGGGGCGGTTCTCGACCCTCACGCCGCGCGAGTTCGAGATCCTCCGCCACCTCGCGGAAGGGCAGAGCAACAAGGAGATCGCGCGCGACCTGGGCATCACCGACGGGACCGTGAAGCTGCACGTGCGTTCGATCCTGCGCAAGCTCGAGGTGCGATCGCGGGTGGAGGCGGCGGTGATCGCGGTCCAGGAGAGGCTCTTTCAGCGTTGAGGCCGCCGCGCTCCCGGCGTGGCGTCCGCCTCGCGGGAGACGAACGCCGACTCCGTATCAGGTCGCGGGCGGTACCAGTCCAGCTTCTCCCGAAGGCGCACGACCTCGCCGACGATGACCAGGGTCGGCGCGCGGGGGCGCTCGTCCTCGATGAGCGCGGCCAGCGTGCCGACGGTGCCGGTATGGACGGTCTGCGCGGCGGTGGTGCCCTGTTCGATGAGCGCGGCCGGCGTCTCCGGCGCAAGCCCGTGACGCAGCAGGCCGTTGCAGATGGTGTCGAGGCCCGCGAGCCCCATGTAGATCACCACCGTCTGGTTCGGGCGCACGAGACTGTCCCAGTCGAGCGTCTCCTCCTCGATCTTGCGGCGCCCGGTGACGAAGACGCACGACTGGGCGTGCTCGCGATGGGTGAGGGGGATCCCCGCGTAGGCTGCGCATCCTGACGCCGCGGTGATCCCGGGGACGACCTGGAACGGCACCCGGAGGGCCGCGAGGGTCTCGATCTCTTCCCCTCCGCGGCCGAAGATGAACGGATCCCCGCCCTTGAGCCGCAGCACCCGCTTGCCGGCCAGTGCGAGCCCGGCCAGGAGGTCGTTGATCTCGCCTTGCGGGATCGCATGGTAGCCGGGCTGCTTCCCCGCATAGATGCGTTCGGCGTCGCGCCGCGCCAGATCGAGCACCGCCTTCGACACCAGCCGGTCGTAGACGACGACGTCCGCCTTCTGCATGAGCCGGAGCGCCCGGAGGGTGAGCAGGTCGGGGTCTCCGGGCCCGGCCCCGACCAGGTACACCTCGCCGGTGGCGGGCGTGCGTTCGAACTCGGTGAGCGCGCTCTGAAGCGCGTCCCGCGCATCGTCTTCGCGTCCCGCAAGCACCTGCTCCGCGATCGGGCCGTCCACGACCTCCTCGAGGAATCGGCGCCGCCGCGTCGAATCGGCGATTCGCCGGAGCACCGCGGGCCGAACCTCGCCGAGGAACCGGGCGAGCCGCCCGAACCGGGCGGGGAAGACGGTCTCCAGGCGCGTGCGCAGGATGCGCGCGAGGATGGGGGCGGCGCCGCCGGTCGAGATCGCCGCGACCAGCGGTGACCGATCGAGGATCGAGGGGAGGATGAACGAGCACAGCGATTGCCGGTCGACGGTGTTGACGGGGATTCCCCGCGCCTGCGCCGCGCTCGCGACGGTACGGGCGAGGGCGTCGTCGTGCGCGGCGACGATGACCAGGCGCATGCCGTCGAGGTCGTGGTCGCGAAACGCCCGCCGGCGCCACGTGACCCCGGCCCCGCGGGCAAGATCGCGCAGCTCCGGGGCGAGGGCGGTCGCGACCACCACCAGCCGCGCCCCGGCCCTCAGCAGCAGCCGGGCCTTCGGCTCCGCGGCCCGGGAGCCGCCGACGAGCAGGCAGGGCTGGTCCCTGATGGCGAGGAAGATCGGCAGATAGTCCATGGTTCGGTTCGGTCCGGCCCGGTTCGGTCCGCTCCGCGGCGCATGCCGCCGCCGGCATCCATTCCAATGCCCGGCCCGCGTTCGATCAAGTCCCGTGCAAAGTCCCCGAACGGGGGCTGCGAGTCGATATCTCCGGGGAGAGGGATTCCGTCGTCCGGCCCGGTGCGGCCCGGTCCGGCATGCACCGGCGAGGCGTCGCCGCGGGCGGCCTGCGATTGCCAGAAGTCGAACGGCATGGCAGGCTTCGGTTCGGCACGGATGGTCGGGTCGCTCCCCGCGACAGCGCGCTCGATGGCTCTTCCCGCGTCGCCGGCATCCGAATCGGGCGAGGAGGATCTCGATGGCCACCATCGCGCAGTCGTTCGTGGTGCTGGCGCTGATGGCGTTCGCGTCCTCCGCGAGCGCCGGCGTACGGCAGCCGGTCCCGGACGCGGGTGCGGACGTGCTCCATCAGCAGGACACCATCCAGCTCGAAGAAGAGGAAGAGGACGAGGAAGAGGAGGACGAGCCCGACTGCGAATGAGTCGGGTGTCCTGCCCGGGTCGCGCAGGGACGGCCGTTTCGATCGACATACCGGAAGGATCAAGGAGATGACGATGCACACGACAAAGGCACTGTTGGCAGCAACCATGGCCGCGACTCTGGCGGTCCCCGTGGCGGCGGACGATCTCGCGGTGCGGATTACGTCGGGGGTCGGGTCCGTGGACGTCATGCACGGTGGCGAGACGATCACGATCATGCGCAACCAGAATCAGAAGAACATCGTGAACCCCGCGTTCGCGAAGACCTCGCGCAAGTGTCCGCCGTTCTGCATTCAGCCCTCCAAGCTGGCCCCCGGCATCGAGACCATCGGCGAGGCGGAGGTCATCGAGTACGCGAAGGCCATGAGCGACGGCGACGAGACCATCGTGCTGATCGACTCGCGCACGCCGGACTGGGTCGGCAGGGGGACGATCCCCAGCGCGATGAACATCCCGTGGACGAAGCTCAACCCGGCCAAGGGCGCCGACCCGATCTCCATCGCGGAGATCATGGAAGGGGTGTTCAACGTCGGTTCGAACGAAGAGCTGATGGACTTCTCGAACTGCAAGACCGCGGTGATGTTCTGCAACGGCATGTGGTGCGGACAGTCTCCGAACAACATCCAGAACCTCCTGAAGTTCGGCTACCCCGCCCACAAGATCAAGTGGTATCGCGGCGGGATGCAGGACTGGGAGATCCTGGGACTCACCACCGTCCCGGGCGGCTGAACGCCGGCCGGTCGATGGGCGGCGGGAACGCGCCGCCCATCGACGGGACGGAGGATGCGCCGCCGGCGGTCGTCCGGTGAGGCGCGGTGGTTCGAATGCCCTATCTCGTCTACAGGCTGCGGTCCCCGCGGCCGCCCGAGAAGGCGGGTGTCTTCGAGACGTATCGCGAGGCCCGTACCGCGGTGCGGGAGATGCGCCGCGCCCTCGACCGCGACGATCCCGCCACGGTGCGGATGGTGTTCGCCACGGGCGAGGCGCAGGCCGAGCGGCTCCTGACCGAACGTCGCGAGCCGCGTCCCCTCGGCGAAGACGCCTGAGCCGCTCCGGGACGCCGCCGCGGGTGCGGGAGCGGACGGCGGGGACAGGGCGTGCCCGGTCCGGCGAGGTAGGGACACGTGTCCGGCCTGGCCGCGGCCCGGCGCGTCGTATCGAAGTGAAGGCAGCCCGCTTGGGTGGAGGCTGACGAGGATCTCTCGATGACGGAATACGACCAGGAACTCGATGCGTGCGGCCTGAGCTGCCCGCTGCCGATTCTCAGGGCGAAGAAGGCGCTCACCAGGATGGGGAGCGGCCAGATCCTGCGCATCATCGCCACCGACCCGGGGTCGGTGAAGGACTTCGAAGCGTTCTCGCGCCAGACCGGGAACGAGCTCCTGGAATCGACCGAGGACGACGGCAGGTTCTACTACCGGTTGAGGAAGGCGTAGTCCGCGCCCTGCCGGCGTTTCCCCGGCGAGGCGCTCCGGGCGCGCGGCGGGGCTTCTGGAGGGGCTGTCCCCGGTCGAGGGCGGTGACGAGGTACTCCGGGCGCACGGCGGGCTCCTCCCCGGAGCCCCGCGGCCGGTCTACCGCATGGGTCGGGCGCCGGGGGTCGGCGCGGGGTTCCGGCCCGCGCCGTGGCCGCCTCCGTATCCGCTGGCCTGCGCCGGCCGCCAGTTCGCCAAGTGCTCTTCCCGCGGCCTGAAGATCTCCACCCGCAACGGATGGCATGCCGCGCTGTCGCTGGAATGGGTGGCGCCGCAGTCGCCGCCGGGACAGGCGGACAGGCCCGCCAGCAGGTCGATCTCCGCGAACATCTCGATGAAGTCGCCGGGCCGCGCCGGAGTCGTCTTCATGAAGTACTGGTTCGTGTCCCGGGTGTAGCCCGTGCACATGAAGATGTTGGCCACGTCGTGCACGTGCCTCTCCGCCTCGGCGAGCGGCAGGTCCCTTGCCGCGGCCAGGGCGCGGGTGAGGTTCGAGTGGCAGCAGTAGTGGTAGTCCCCGCCCGTCAACAGGTGGTTGGTGTAGGGATCGCAGCGGGTGCCGATCACGTCGTGCACCCCGGCCCCGAACTCGTCGAAGCCGTACCAGTCCAGGGTGTCGTGGGTGATGGTGGCCATCGGGCGCAGCCAGGGGAAGCCGCTCCACAGGCGGTCGCCGGTGCTGACGTGGGTCGCGTGCAGCGCGCGCGTCTTGCCGCTGTAGAACCGCTCCTCGAGGTTGTTCGCGTTCCACAGGTTCAGGTCGCCGACCTGGGGTCCGTCGGTGACGAGGATGCGAAACAGGTGGCCGGCCGGGACGTCGAAAGCCCGTCCGTCGCGAGGCGGCACGCTCAGCTCGTCGACCAGGGTCATGCCGCTTCGGGCGGTCTCGTAGAAGGCTCGGTCGTACGGCGGCAGCCGGTCCACGGTGTAGACGATGACCGGCTCCACCGCCCGTCGTGCGGCGGCATCCGCGGGCTCCGGATGTCGTGGTGGCATCGCCATGGTTCGCTCCTGTCGCCGGGGCGCCGGCTTCCCGGATTTCGCAACGCAATGCTATCGCGAAAGGATGCGGCCCGCCGGAGCCTCCCGCCGGCTCGAGTTTCGGGATTCACCGGCACGCGGAGCCCTGCCGCGGCGATCGTCACCCGCGCGGCGGCCCGGGGCTCCCGCCTCCGCCGCTGCGGCGACGGGCGATCGGCGCGCGCACCGGACCTCGGGCGACTCCCCGGTCCGTTCGCACCGGCCGGGCATGACGGAGGCCGGACGCAAGGCGGTGCGGCTAGAATGCGGCCGCCGATCGGCGGCGGGTGCGACACGCGGGAGGGGACCCCACGATGAGGATCGAGCCGGACGACTGGAGCCAGCTCTCCCGGCGACGGGAGATGCCGGAGATCGACATAGGCCGGATGCAGGCGTACCGCCTGGCGCGCGTGCGCGCGCAGCTTCGGCGGGCCGGCGCCGCGGTCGGAATGTTCGTCAGTCCCGTCAGTCTCCGCTACGCCGTCGACTACCGCACCTACGCCCTGTTCAACGCCCACATCCCGAGCACCTACCTGTTCGTCGCGGCGGACGGCCCGGTGGTGCTGTACGGTGCTCTGGGAGAGCCGCCGCCGATGGTCGACGAGGCTCGTCCCGCGCGAGCCATCTCCTGCTTTCAGGGCGGCCCCGGGATGGCCGGCGATGCGGCCCTCCTGGCCCGCGACGTCGAGGCGTTCCTGCGCGAGGCCGGGACCGACAGCCGCCGCGTCGCCGTCGAGTACGTCAACCCGAGCGTCACCCGGGCGATGATGCGCGTCGGCCTGGACGTCATCGATGCGGCGGACCTGATCGAGGAAGCCCGCGCGATCAAGTCCGCCGACGAGATCGCGTGCATGAAGTGGGCGATCGCGGTGGCCGACCTCGGAATCGAGAAGATGAGGCAGGCGGCCAGACCCGGGGTCACCGAGCTGCAGCTCTGGGCGCTGCTGAACTACACCAACCTGGCCAACAACGGCGACTGGCACGACGGGCGCATGCTCGCCTCCGGGGACCGGATCAACCCCTGGTACCAGGAGGCGTCCGAGCGGCGCATCGAGTCCGGCGACCTCGTCGGGTTCGACACCGACATGGTCGGCCCGTTCGGGTACTGCGCCGATGTCTCGCGGACGTTCTTCTGCGGTCCGGGCCGGCGTCCGACCCGGCGCCAGAAGCAGCTCTACCGGCACGCCCTGAACGAGATCGAGCACAATCTGGCGCTGGTGCGCGACGGCATCTCCATGGCGGAGTTCGCGCAGCGGGCGTTCGTGCAGCCCGAGGAGTTCCACGCCCACCAGTACGTGTGCATCATGCACGGGGTGGGGATGTGCGACGAGGCGCCGAGGCTCCTCTATCCGAACGACCGCACCGCGACGCAGTACGACTACGTCCTGCGCGCCGGCATGACGGTGTGCATCGAGAGCTTCGTCGGGGCGGTCGGCGAGCGCGACGGCGTCAAGCTGGAGCAGCAGGTCCTGGTGACGAAGGACGGCTGCGAGCTGCTGTCGACGTTCCCGCTCGAAGAAGCGTTGCTGGATTAGCCCGGATTTCTCGCCACCTCACCTCTCGGACGCGGATCTGCCGGCATCGCCGCGCGCCCATCGTTCATGGCGGGTGCCTCCCATCGCCTCCGGGGCCGGCGACGGCGATAGCGCCCTCCCAGAGCCGGCCCTTGTCGGTGTATTGCCCGGTGCGGATTTCCGTGATCGGATAGTCCGGCAGTCTGCGCACCGCCGTGCAACGCCCGCCGACCCTTACGCGCTCTTCCATCCGGAAGTCCAGATTGTCGAAACCGTACTGCCGGCGCCCGCGGGGAAGGTCGCGCTTGTCGGCCGGAACCACATGCAGGAAGAACCGTGCGTCATTGTCGTTCCGGCGGCATGGCTGCCTGGAATAGATCAGGCGCTTCCCCAGCAGATGGACATCGAACACCGAGCGGATGGCCGCCTTCACCCTCCTGGCTTCCTCCAGCAGGGACGGGTCGTGAGCGAGCGGCCTGATCCACCCGGAATCTCTCATGACGGAGGTCCGGCACAGCCCTGCCTCGTTGATCGTCCAGCGATGGAGCGCCAGTGCGTCCACCTTTCCGCTCGACGGGGACCAAGGCCATACCAGCAGCTCGCCCGGCGTGCAATTCCTGGCGAACACCTGCACCCAAGAGTCCCAACCGCGCACCCACGAGAGCCCCAAGTCCCCGAAACGGTAGTTGAAGTCCGGCACCGCCTCCTCCCAGGACAGGTCGGCGTATCGGATGCCTCGCATATGCAGGCCTCGTCCGGCAAAACGGGCGAGAACCCACTCCTCGTCCGGGGAGCCGAACGGCATCCAGAGGTCCGGGCCGACTCGCACGGCGTATCGCGCCCCGACGAGCGCATCCGAGACTGTGCGTTTTGCGGGATATATGGCGATGTTGACGCCCCGCTCTTCGAGATATCCTCGCGGCGGTTGCCGATCATGGGCGATAACCCGTTCATGATTGGCGTGGGTCACCGGGTTGCGGGCCACGGTTGCATCGGTCAGGCCAGAATGGTCGATGACTTTGAGGTCCGGAAGGTAATAGGACCGAATGCCAAGCGTACTGTAGGTCGCCAGGGCGTCATCGGGAATGATTCCCCGTTCCATCTTCTCGTAGCGCTTCCAAAATCGAGAACGACTTCTGATGAGTTCGCGGTGCTCCGTGAAGGGCAAAGCGACGAACTGTCGGGCAGCCAAGCGCCGCAGGTCGTTGGAGATGGCGACGAGCATCGGCATTCCCGGAGCGACCAGTAGCCACCCGGCGTTTTCATCATCCAGTTTTATATGCAGGAACGATTTGTATTCGCGTATCGCAGCGCCCTCGAACAGCTTCGCGCCCTGGATCGCGCCGGCGTAGAACAGCACCGGCACGAAGACGGCCACCGCCCAGGCCCGTGCCCCCATCCCGGCCCGCCCGGGAAGACGGGAACGCCAACGCCCGGCGGCCAGGCGCGAGCCGAGGTGCACGACCCCCACCGCCGCGGGCAACGCCAGCAGCGGCCAGTAGAAGTCCAGCGGCCGGTACTCGAAATGGTCCCCGCCAATCCGCATCACGTAGGCCATGTGCACGCCCATCAGAAGGAGCGGCAGCGCGAACGCCCCGTCCCGGTGCGACCGCCAGCGCTCGCGCGCCGCCACCGCCGCCAGCGGCAGCAGCAGGTACAGCCCCGTCTCCAGCGCCGCCGCCCACAGGTAGCGAAACCCCGACTCGTACCACGGCCGCACGTGCTTCGCGTAGTACGTGTTGGGCAGCCACTCCCCGTAGTAGGCGTACCGGAACACGTAGTGGGCCGCCACCAGCACCACGAACGGCGCCGCCAGCCACGCCAGCCGCCTCCAGTCCGGCCGGAAGCGCCCCGCGTCCGCCATCGTCTGCGCGGCGAACCAGCCGATGCACACCAGACCCGTCAGCAGCCCCTCGGGACGGGTCCACGCCGCCAGCGCCAGACTCAGCGACGCCGCCACCAGTCCCCAACGCCCGCAACGCCACAGGCTCAGGCACACCACCGCCACCACGATGAACAGAGTGAACTGCCGCGTCTCCAGCCCACCGCCCGAGGTCCACACCGCGAAGGTGGCGCTGGTGCACAGCAGACCGAACGCCATCCAGGCGACCAGCCACCGGTGACGCACCCCCGGCACACGGGCGAGCCACACCCCCAGCACCGCGACGACCCCGACCGTGCACGCCACCGACAGCCACGGCGCCGCCCGCTCCGGGGGAATCCCCAACACCCCCCACAGCGCCGCCAGCTCCAGCACCCACAGGAAGTTGGTATAGCCCTCCACGTACTCGCCGGGGTTGAACACCAGCCCGTGACCCTCCAGCAGGTTGCGGGCGTAGCGGAAGCTGATGAAGGCGTCGTCGCACAGGAACCAGGCGACGGCGGAGAGCCAGCCCAGCAGCGCCAGCCACGGCAGGAACGACAGCGCGACTCCCGCGCCCCGGACCAGGCCCCTTGCCGCAAACCCCGTCACAGTCCGAAAAGCCCGGTGGTCGAAACCGTATTCCCGCCGTCCGCGGAAGCGGTTTCCGCGGCAATGATCATCGTTCTCCCTTCTCGCGTGGATGGCTCACAAGGTGCGGACGAGCGGGGGATGGCCCTGCCTCGTCCACTCCCTGCCGAACGGTACGGGGCCCGCGACGGGGGTCCGGGCAACGTACCGGGCCGGGCAGGGTCACGACGGCGCCGGTACGTACACGTATCCGGATGTCCCGCGCTTCCCGCCCGAGCCGCGACGGGTCGCGCCCCGCGAGCCGCATCGCGTAGCCGTCGCCCGCCAGCTCGTATGCGATGGCGCGGCCGATGTCCGACGTGGCGCCGAGCACCAGCGCTGCCGCCCGCCCGTCGTTCATGGCGGGTGCCTCCCATCGCCTCCGGGGCCGGCGACGGCGATAGCGCCCTCCCAGAGCCGGCCCTTGTCGGTGTATTGGCCGGTGCGGATTTCCGCGATCGGATAGTCCGGCAGTCTGCGCACCGCCGTGCAACGCCCGCCGACCCTTACGCGCTCTTCCATCCGGAAGTCCAGATTGTCGAAACCGTACTGCCGGCGCCCACCGGGAAGATCACGCTCATCGACCGGAACCACGTGCAGGAAGAATGGCGCGTCGTTGTCGTCCGGACGGCATGGCTGCCTGAAGTACATCAGGCTGTTCCCCACCAGGTAGACATCGAACACCGAGCGGAGGGCGGCTGTCCTCACCCGCTCGACCTCTTCCAGCCGGGACGGATCGTCGACGACCGACCGGGCCCACTTCGGAGGCGTTACGGCGAGGGCCCGGCACAGCCCCGTCTCGTTGACCGTCCAGCGCTGGAGCGCCGATTCGTCCGCCTCTTCGTCCGCCTCTTCGTTCGCCCCTTCGTTCGCCCCTTCGTTCGCCTCTTCGTTCGACCAGGGCCATACCAGTAGCTCGTCCGGTGCGCAGTTCCTGGCGAACGCCTGCACTCGGGGCCGTTCGGGTTTGGATCGATCCACCACGAACCCCAGGTCTCCCGAGCGATGGTCGAAGTCCGGAGCCGCCTCCTCCCAGGACAGGCTGGCGTACCGCATGTCTCGCACATGCAGGCTTCGCCCGGCAAAACGGTCGAGAGCCCACTCCTCGTCCGGGGAGTCGAAGGGCATCCAGAGATTCGGGCCGACCCGCACGGCATAGCGTCCCAGCATGAGCGCCTTCGTCGGATTGTCCACCGCGGGATGTACGGTGATGTTGACGCCCCGCTCTTCGAGGTAGCCCGGCGGCGGTTGCCGATCATGGGCGATTGTGCGTTCATGATTGGCTCTGGTGACCGGGTTGCGGGCCACGGTGGCATCGGTCAGGCCGAATCTGTCGATGACTTTCAGATCCGGGAGATAATAGAATTGGATTCCGAGACCACCCCCGGCCATCAGCGCGTCCGGGGGAAGCGCGCCCCGCTCCATGTGCTCGTAGGCCTTGTACCATCGAAGTAGGCGTGCGGCGACCCCGCGGTGTAATGCAAAGGGTAGAGTGACGGAATGTCGGGCAGACTGGCGTCGCAGGTCGTTGGAGATGGCGACGAGCATCGGCATTCCCGGCGCGGCCAGCAGCCACCCGGCGTTGTCGCTGTCGAGCTCTACATGCCATGCCTGCCGTCGAGAAGCCCCCTCGAACAGCTTCGCGCCCTGGATCGCGCCGGCATAGAACAGCACCGGCACGAAGACGGCCACCGCCCAGGCCCGTGCGCCCATCCCGACCAGCCCGGGAAGACGGGGGCGCCAACGACCGGCGGCCAGGCGCGAGCCGAGGTGCACGACCCCCACCGCCGCGGGCAACGCCAGCAGCGGCCAGTAGAAGTCCAGCGGCCGGTACTCGAAATGGTCCCCGCCAATCCGCATCACGTAGGCCATGTGCACGCCCATCAGGAGGAGCGGCAGCGCGAACGACCCGTCCCGGTGCGACCGCCAGCGCTCGCGCGCCGCCACGACCGCCAAGGGCAACAGCAGGTACAGCCCCGTCTCCAGCGCCGCCGCCCACAGGTAGCGAAACCCCGACTCGTACCACGGCCGCACGTGCTTCGCGTAGTACGTGTTCGGCAACCACTCCCCGTAGTACGCGTACCGGAACACGTAGTGGGCCGCCACCAGCACCACGAACGGCGCCGCCAGCCACGCCAGCCGCCTCCAGTCCGGCCGCAAACGCCCGCCGTCCACCATCGACTGCACGGCGAACCAGCCGATGCACACCAGACCCGTCAGCAGCCCCTCGGGACGGGTCCACGCCGCCAGCGCCAGACTCAGCGACGCCGCCACCAGTCCCCGACGCCCCCAGCGCCACAGGCTCAGACACACCACCGCCAACACCATGAACAGTGTGAACTGCCGCGTCTCCAGACCCCCGCCCGAGGTCCACACCGCGAACGTCGCGCTGGAGCACAGCAACCCGAACGCCATCCAGGCCACCAGCCACCGATGGCCCACCCCCGGCACACGGGCCAGCCACACCCCCAGCACCGCGACCACCCCGACCGTGCACGCCACCGACAGCCACGGCGCCGCCCGCTCCGGAGGTATCCCCAGCACTCCCCACAGCGCCGCCAGCTCCAGCACCCACAGGAAGTTGGTGTAGCCCTCGACGTATTCGCCGGGGTTGAACACCAGACCGTGACCCTCCAGCAGGTTGCGGGCGTAGCGGAAGCTGATGAAGGCGTCGTCGCACAGGAACCAGGCGACGGCGGAGAGCCAGCCCAGCAGCCCCAGCCACGGCAGGAACGACAGCGCGACTCCCGCGCTCCGGACCAGGCCCCTTGCCGCAAGACCCGTCACAGTCCGAAAAGCCCGGTAGTCGAAACCGTCATGGCGGGTGCCTCCCATCGCCTCCGGGGCCGGCGACGGCGATAGCGCCCTCCCAGAGCCGGCCCTTGTCGGTGTATTGGCCGGTGCGGATTTCCGCGATCGGATAGTCCGGCAGTCTGCGCACCGCCGTGCAACGCCCCTTGGCCTTCGCGGGCTCTTCCATCCGGAAGTCCAGATTGTCGAAACCGTATTTCCGGCGCCCGCGGGGAAGGTCGCGCTTGTCGGCCGGAACTACATGCAGGAAGAACCGTGCGTCATTGTCGTTCCGGCGGCATGGCTGCCTGGAATAGATCAGGCGCTTCCCCAGCAGGTGGACATCGAACACCGAGCGGATGGCCGCCTTCACCCTCCTGGCTTCCTCCAGCAGGGACGGGTCGTCAGCGAGCTGCCTGATCCACCCGGAATATCTCATGACAGAGGTCCGGCACAGCCCTGCTTCGTTGATCGTCCAGCGATGGAGCGCCAGTGCGTCCACCTTTCCGCTCGACGGGGACCAAGGCCATACCAGCAGCTCGCCCGGCGTGCAATTCCTGGCGAACACCTGCACCCAAGGGTCCCAAACGCGCACCCACGAGAGCCCCAAGTCCCCGAAACGGTAGTTGAAGTCCGGCACCGCCTCCTCCCAGGACAGGTCGGCGTATCGGATACCTCGCATATGCAGGCCTCGTCCGGCAAAACGGGCGAGAACCCACTCCTCGTCCAGGGAACCGAACGGCATCCAGAGATCCGGGCCGACTCGCACGGCGTATCGCGCCCCGGCGAGCGCATCCGAGACTGTGCGTTTTGCGGGATATATGACGATGTTGACGCCCCGCTCTTCGAGATATCCTGCCGGCAGTTGCCGGTCATGGGCGATTTCGCGTTCATGATTGGCGTGGGTCACCGGGTTGCGGGCCACGGTTGCATCGGTCAGGCCAAAATGGTCGATGACTTTGAGGTCCGGAAGATAATAGGACCGAACGCCAAGCGCGCTGTAGGCCGCCAGGGCGTCATCGGGAATAATTCCCCGTTCCATCTTCTCGTAGGGCTTCCACCATCGAAATTGCCATCTGGTGGCTTCGCGGTGCTCCGTGAAGGACAAAGCGACGAACTGTCGGGCAGCCAGGCGCCGCAGGTCGTTGGAGACGGCGACGAGCATCGGCATTCCAGGCGCGGCGAGCAGCCACCCGGCGTTTTCATCATCCAATTCGATATGCAGCCTGCTAATGTGCTCGCGTATCGCGGCGCCCTCGAACAGCAGCGCGCCCTGGATCGCGCCGGCATAGAACAGCACCGGCACGAAGACGGCCACCGCGCAGGCTCGTGCGCCCATCCCGACCCGTCCGGGAAGACGGGAACGCCAACGACCGGCGGCCAGACGCGAGCCGAGGTGCACGACCCCCACCGCCGCGGGCAACGCCAGCAGCGGCCAGTAGAAGTCCAGCGGCCGGTACTCGAAATGGTCCCCGCCAATCCGCATCACGTAGGCCATGTGCACGCCCATCAGAACGAGCGGTAGCGCGAACGCCCCGTCCCGGTGCGTCCGCCAGCGCTCGCGCGCCGCCACCGCGGCCAGCGGCAACAGCAGGTACAGCCCCGTCTCCAGCGCCGCCGCCCACAGGTAGCGAAACCCCGACTCGTACCACGGCCGAACGTGCTTCGCGTAGTACGTGTTGGGCAGCCACTCCCCGTAGTAGGCGTAGCGGAACACGTAGTGGGCCGCCACCAGCACCACGAACGGCGCCGCCAGCCACGCCAGCCGCCTCCAGTCCGGCCGGAAACGCCCCGCGTCCGCCATCGTCTGCGCGGCGAACCAGCCGATGCACACCAGACCCGTCAGCAGCCCCTCGGGACGGGTCCACGCCGCCAGCACCAGACTCAGCGACGCCGCCACCAGTCCCCGACGCCCCCAGCGCCACAGGCTCAGACACACCACCGCCAACACAATGAACAGGGTGAACTGCCGCGTCTCCAGACCCCCACCCGAGGTCCACACCGCGAACGTCGCGCTGGTGCACAGCAACCCGAACGCCATCCAGGCGACCAGCCACCGCTGGCCCACCCCCGGCACACGGGCCAGCCACACCCCCAGCACCGCGACCACCCCGACCGTGCACGCCACCGACAGCCACGGCGCCGCCCGCTCCGGAGGAATCCCCAGCACTCCCCACAGCGCCGCCAGCTCCAGCACCCACAGGAAGTTGGTGTAGCCCTCGACGTACTCGCCGGGGTTGAACACCAGCCCGTGACCCTCCAGCAGGTTGCGGGCGTAGCGGAAGCTGATGAAGGCGTCGTCGCACAGGAACCAGGCGACGCCGGAGAGCCAGCCCAGCAGCACCAGCCACGGCAGGAACGACAGCGCGACTCCCGCGCCCCGGACCAGGTCCTTTTTCGCAAATCCCGTCACAGTCCGAAAAGCCCGGTGGTCGAAACCGTATTCCCGCCATCCGCGGAAGCGGTTTCCGCGGCGATGATCATCGTTCTCCCTTCTCGCGTGGATGGCTCACAAGATGCGGACGAGCGACCGCCGCCCATTGCGTTTCGTGCCTCCTCCGGGGATTGAGGACCAACCGCACTACCCGTTCCCGAAGCTCCGGGGAGTATCTGTTTGAATGGTTCATGGCTCCAGTCTCTCAAGGTGGGGAGCCTCCGGGAAACCCGGTACGGTTCAGCCGGCGTACGGAGGAGGCCACCAGGCAGAGAAGCAACAGAGTGGCCCATATCCGCAACGGCACCCCCGGTTCGGCATAGCGAGGAAGAAAATCCGAGGCCACGGCATAGACAGCGTGCAGATAGAGCGCCGGCAACACGACGAACACGACCTCGATGCGACGGCGGCGCCCGAACCAGAACCACAGCGGCACGACAAGGAGTGCAAGAAACCCGACAAGGTTCACCACGGTTTTCGACAAGGGGCCAAACGACCATTCCCAGCGTGGCCAGGAGTCCAGACCCCAGACGTCGGCAAGGCGCGGCGCGGCAACGCTCAGCCGGGGAAGAGACGGAACATGATTGCTCCACACCATGGTGCGAAGTGGCGACTCCCGAAAATAATGGAGCACCCCGGACGGCTTCGACCAATGGGCTGCATTCGCACCAGTGGGGTCCACCAGGAACTCGGACACTCCGACGCCCCGCATTGCAAAGTCATCGGGTGGCGGCACTCGGTACAGCGTGGCATCGGAAAGCGCCGCCACGGTTTCCAGATTCAGAAACGCCTTCATCTCCGCCTCGCCATAGTCAACGGCCGTCTTGCGCTCGCGGAACCAGACCACCCAAGCCTCTTTGCCTTTCCTGTAGGCGTCGAGCGCAGTCTCCCTCAATCCCGGCGACAATTCCCGAGGCAGGGCGGATGCGCGAAGCAGAGGGATATTGGGCCGTTTGGGCCCCAATCGTCCATGAGCGAACAGGCCGCGCCAAGCCATCAGCGTCGAGATCTTGAGATGGCGCCAGGGCTCCGCAAATATCCTCGCCCTCAACATCTCGCTCTCATGCATTCCTCGCCGGATCCCGTCTGCGTTCCATATATCGAGAGTACCCAGTGCTCGCTGTCCCATTCTCGAAAATCTGTCTGCATTCTTCCAATCGAAGCGTTCCCAGGAACGCTTCGGAATACCGAGATCGAGCTTGTAGGGTGTGTAGTACCAGAAACCGGCGGCAAATTCGTCGTCTCGCATCGTGTTGTATGTCACGCGAAGGGTCAACACCGCTACCGACCGCCTGGCATCGACCACCGAGAAATCGTCGAACAGGACGAAGTTGCGTACCATCCAGCCTCCTGTCGGAAGGAAGTGAACAATGAGAAACACGCCGACCAGCAGCACGGTGCGCCGTCCGAGGGTTCTTTGCAGCAGATCCGACGCGACCAGCCCTGCCACGACGAACGGCCAGAACCAAAGGAATGCGATCTTGGTCAACACCAGGGCGGCAAGGACCAGTCCCAGCAGTGCGCTGTAGAGCACACGACGCCGAACCAGTGTCAAGACGCTCAGACAGGATACCATCACCACGAGAGCGGCGGCAGGAACTTCCGTGAGAAACGTGTAAAGACCCCACATGCCCATGAGACTTTGCGTAACCAGGAGAAAGGCAACATGGGGAAGCCATCTCACCTCGGTATACCACCAGCACAGAAAAAACACACCGACCCCGGCAACCAGCAGGAACACCACGTTCAGGATTTTGTATGGGGCATAGGCCAACCGGCATTGAAATGTTTCCACCCGTTCCCGGTCCACGCAGCCAGCCGACACCGGCTCGTGTCCAAGTGCCCGTTGCGCGCGGGTGACGGCCGCGATGACCGCCGGAACGAACGGCTCGCGATAGTGGTCGGCACGATTCGGTTCCTGACCCAGCCGTATTCCCATTTCCAGGTTCTCGCGCCCGTCGCCCGTCGCAGGCGGCAACGAGAGATTGCCGACGCCATAGAGCAGTGTGGCCAGGCACAGCCCGACCAGCAGCATCATGTCCCGGCTTCGCAGCCCCGGGTGATGGTCGTCCTTGAAGAGGGTCACCGCCCTTTCAACGATCGCCGGGTTGCATCATCTTTCTGAATCGAAGCGCCATGTCCGCGCATTGAACTGGTGAGAAATCCGGACTGGGAACGTCCCCGAGGCGTCCGGTCTTCCGGGAGGAGGAAGTGGGCGTGAGCGGCCGCGACCAGCCTGTCACGATCCGACTGCCAGGCCTCGACCCGCACGTTCGCGACGCGGCGGCCCTGGCGGATGATGATCCCGCGGGCGAACGTGTCCTCCAGCAGGCACGGGCGGAGGTAGTCGATCGAGATGTTGACGATCTTCGGCCGGCGATCGAGCCCGAGATCCAGCTCGAAGAAGAGCTGCATGAGCGCGGCGTGCTCCAGCAACGCTCCCACCGCGCCCCCGTGGATCATCGGCACGACGGGATTGCCGACGTTGCCGGCGTCCCCGCGCAGGACCGTGAGCGGGCGCCCGTTCTCGACCTCGACCTCCAGATGGACGAAGCCCGCGTACGGAAGCGTCCGGCTGAGCGCGGGAAAGTCGCTCCGGTCCTTGCGCTTGCGGATGGATTCGTCCATCAGGACGCCTGCATGGAGTACCCGAGACTGCCCACCATGAACGACGCGGCGCAGCAGGCCACCTGGTTCCCGGGGTCGTCCTGGTAGGCGGCGGCGCGGACGAACGCGATCCGCCGGGTGAGACGGTAGACCTCGGCGTTCGCGCAGAGCCGCTTGTCCGGCCCGGCCGGCTTCAGGTAGTCGATGCGCATGTCCAGGGTCGCCAGCGACGTATGCGGAGGAATCGAGGCATACACCGCGGCGCCCGCGGTCGCGTCGATCAGGGTGGTGACCACGCCACCATGCAGCACCCCGCTGCCCGGGTCCCCCACGAGCTCGGGACGGAACTCGATGTACGCCGTGCAGCGCCCGGGCGCGATCTCGGCCATGCGGATGCCGAGCTTCGCGTTGTGTGGCAGCGATTCCAGGGCTGCCGCAATCCGGCGCGCATCACCGGCGGGGAGTGTGTCGGTGCGAGTCGTGGAGTTCACCGGACCGGGTTCGTCCTGAAGGCGTCGAGCCGTCCGGCGCGCGCCACGTTCAGACGCGCCTCACCCTTCCGGGTTCGCATACGTGATGATTCCGATGACGCCGCCGGTGGGGTCCTGGACGACCGCCATGCGTCCGACCGTCGGAATGTCCACCGGGTCGATGAGCACGACGCCGCCCGCGTCCGCGACCCGGGCGGTGCGGGCATCGACGTCGTCGACCGTCACGTAGGAGGTCCACGCGGTCGGGGCGTGGGCTGCCGGCCCTTCCGGCGGCTTGGCCATCAGGCCGGCCACGGGGTGATCGCCGGCCTTGAATACGGTGTACGGACCCTTCCCGATGTCCATGACCTCGGCATCCCATCCGAGGACGCCGGTGTAGAAATCGCGCGCCTTGTCGACGTCGTCGGAGATCAGATCGCACCATCCGATGTGGCCGTGGTTCTTCATGCGTTCGTCCATCGCGTGTCTCCCGTTGCCGGTTGCTGGTTGCCGTCAATCGTCCCGTGACCGTGAAGTGTTGCGCGCCACGACGAAGCGTCGCCGGCGGCCTCCGGGTTCCTGCTTGCCCGGAACCTCGGAAAGTCCGGCTCCGGTGACGCATGGCCGGGGGCGGGACTCTATCGCAATGGCGGCGCCGGTGGCCAAGGCCGGGCCGAACCGCGATCCGGCTCCGTCTCCGGCGCCGCGCCCACCGCCCTTCCGCCTGCCGGTGGCCGTGCCGAATGCGATGTACCATTCGCGCCGCGCCGGCTCGCGCCGGCCCTTCTTCCTGCGCGGAACACCGCGGTGCGATGGCGCGATGGACGGATTCTCGATCACGATCGTGATGCTGACGTTCCTCCTCGCGGGGGCCGTGAAGGGAGTGGTCGGACTCGGCCTCCCGACCGTCTCGGTCGCGCTGCTCTCGGCCGCGTTCGGAATCGAGGCCGCGCTGCCGCTGCTGGTGATCCCGTCGTTCGTGACCAATGTCTGGCAGGGAGCGGTCGGCGGACACGCGCGGGCGCTGCTCCGGCGCTTCGGCGTGGCGCTGGCGATCGTCCCGGTGACGACGTGGATCGGGTACCACTACGTCTTCGCCGAGGCGCCGCAGGCGATGGACCGGGTGCTCGGCGTGGCCCTGCTGGTCTACGCGGGGCTCGGGCTCCGGGCGGTCCGGTTGCCGGTGCCGGCGCGGGCGGAGCCGGTGCTGACGCCACTCGTCGGCGTCGTCAACGGCCTGATCACCGGCGTGACCGGCACCTTCGTGATCCCCATCGTGTTGTACCTCGAGGCGCTCGGCCTCGACCGCGACGAGCTGGTGCAGATGATGGGCATCACGTTCAGCGTCTCGACCGCGGCGCTGGCCGTGGTGCTGGTCCTGCACGACGCCTACCGGGTCGATGCGAGCCTCGTCTCCGCCGCGGCCGTGGCGCCGGCGATCGCCGGGATGGTGCTGGGGGCCCGGTTGCGCGCCCACCTCGCTCCCGCCACCTTTCGCACGTGGCTGCTCGTCGGGCTCGGCGTCATCGGCCTGAAGCTGCTGGTGGCGGGGTGAGGCCGCCCGGCGCCGGCGCTCGCACCCGCATGCGCGACGGTGCGGAGGTGGTCGATGATGGGCGAGGGAAACACTGCGTGGCGACGAGGACGACGGGCGTCGAGTCCCGCATGCCGACGGTGCGGAGGTGGTCGATGATGTTCGAGGAAAACACTGCGTGGCGACGAGGACGACGGGCGCTCGCGCCCGCATGCGCGACGGCGCGGAGGTGGTCGATGATGGGCGAGGGAAACACCGCGTGGCGCCGAGGACGACGGGCGTCGAGCCCCGCGGCCGGACCAGGACGCCGGTGGTTGTCGAGTCCCCTCCGGCGGCGGGTCGGGATGCGTTCATGGTCGAGCGCAGGCCGTCCATCGGGATGCGGACCCTCCGCAAGGTGCGCGAAGACGGCTTCTGCCATGTCGGCAAGACCACCCCGATCGAGCTCCGGCGGCGGTATCGTTTCCGCTTTGCGATCCTGGGGGCGCGGGCGCCTCATGACGGGACATCGAATGCCATGAACTTCGAAGAACATGCGGCCAAGCCCCTGCTGCGGGCGGCGGGCATCGCGATTCCGCGCGGCCGTCTGGCGCGGAGCGCCGGGGAGGCGCGGGCGGCGGCGGCGGAGCTGGGAGGGGCGGTGGTGGTCAAGGCCCAGGTGCCGGCCGGGAAGCGGGGCAAGGCCGGCGGGATCCGGACCGCGGCGACGGTGGAGGCGGCCGCAGAGGCGGCGGAGGCGATCCTCGGCATGGACATCGCGGGGCGCCGCGTCGAGTCCGTGCTCGTCGAGGAGCGGGCCGCGATCGCCGCGGAGTACTACGCGGCGGTCCTGAACGACGCGGAGTCGAAGGGCCCCCTGGTGATGTTCTCCTCCGAAGGCGGCATGGACATCGAAGAGGTGGCGGTGGCGGCGCCCGATCGGCTGCGGCGGACTCCGGTCGATATCGCGCACGGGCTCGACCTCGACTCCGCGCGGGCGATGATCGGCGGACTGGGGCTCGGCGCGGACGAGACGCCGGTCGCGGAGACCCTGGTCGCGCTCTACCGGGCATACCGCGACAACGACGGCGAGCTGCTGGAGGTCAATCCGCTCGCCCGGCTCGAGGACGGGCGGCTGGCCGCGCTCGACTGCAAGTTCGTCCTCGACGATTCCGGCATCGGGCGCCGGGAGGCGCTCGCGCGGACCGGGAGCCCCGACCGGCTCACGGGGCTCGAAGCGCGCGGGCAGGCCCTGGGTCTGAAGTACATCGAGCTCGACGGCAACATCGGAGTGCTCGCCAACGGCGCCGGGCTCACCATGACCACCATGGACGTGATCGCCCACCACGGGGGACGGCCGGCGAACTTCCTGGAGATCGGTGGCGAGGCGTACACCAAGGCGACGCCGGCGGTCGCGCTCGTGCTCGACAACCCCCGGGTCGAATGCCTGGTGGTGAATTTCTGCGGTGCGTTCGCGCGCACCGACGTGATGACCGGGGGGGTGCTCGACGCCTGGGAGGCGCTCGCCCCGTCCGTTCCGGTCTTCTTCAGCGTGCACGGCACGGGCTCCACCGAGGCGAGGACGATGCTCCGCGAACGTCTCGGCGTGACCCCGTACGAGACCATGGACGAGGCCATCGCGGCCGCGGTCGCGGCGGCCCGAGCCACGGGGCGGACCTCGGACCGGAACGTGGGCCGGGACGTGGAGCCACGCGCGGACCGGGGCACGGACGCGAGCACGGACCGGGACATCGCGGAGCACGCGGACCGGCGCGCGGACGACCCCACCGCTCGGGGCACGGACGGCGACCTCGCTCCGCACGCAGGAGGCGGATCGTGATCGTTCGCGGCGACCAGCGGGTACTCGTGCAGGGCATCACCGGCAGGCAGGGCACGTTCTGGACCGGGCGCATGCAGGAGTACGGCACCCGCATCGTGGCCGGGGTGAACCCGAAGAAGGCCGGCACCGAGCACTGCGGGGTGCCGGTGCACGCGAGCGCCCGCGAGGCGATGCGCGAGGTCGGCTTCGACGTCTCGGTGCTGTTCATCCCGTCGCAGGGGGTGAAAGCGGCGGCGCTCGATGCCATCGAGGCGGGGTGCGGGCGGCTCGTGATCCTCACCGAGCACGTCCCGGTGCAGGACGTGATGGAGGTGCTGGCGGCGGCGCGGGCGAACGGCGCCGCGGTCGCCGGCCCCAACACCGCCGGTCACGTCACCCCGGGCGAGTGCTTCGTCGGCTTCATGCCCGCGTTCGAGACCGACATCTTCCGGCCGGGAAGCGTCGGCGTGGTATCGCGCAGCGGGAGTCTCGGTACCCTGATCTGCCTCAACCTGGTGCAGGCGGGCTTCGGCCAATCCGCGTTCGTCGGAATCGGCGGCGACCCCGTCATCGGCACCACCACCCGCGACGCGGTGCGGGCGCTCGATGCCGACGACCGCACCGAGGCGGTGGTCGTCGTCGGCGAGATCGGCGGGACCATGGAGGAGGACGCGGCGGAGTACGCGCGGGGCATGAGCAAGCCGGTGGTCGCCTTCGTCGCGGGCAGTGCGGCGCCCCCGGGAAAGAAGATGGGGCATGCGGGGGCGATCGTGATGGGTCACAAGGGCACCTGGGCATCGAAGCGCAAGGCGCTGGAGGCGGCGGGGGTGGAGGTGCTCGACACTCCGTCGGACGTGGGGCGAGCGCTCGGGGCGGCGCTCGGCCGCGGCTGAGGGCGCCCGCCCCGCGCTCTCTCCGATCGAGGTCCGGAACGGACCCCGGGCCACGGGCTCCGGCGGTCGCTTCGCGCCTCCGCGCACGGACGCATCGAGGTGAGGATCGGTCCGCATTCCTCACCGGGGCGCGCAGCGAGGGCGCGCATGGAGAGCAACATGAAAGCGGTGCAGATCGACGCCTACGGCGGCCCCGGGAACATGGTGCTGCGCGAGGTCGCCACACCCGAGCCCGGACCCGGCGAAGCGCTGGTTCGTCTCGAGTACGCGGGCGTCAACTACACCGACGTCTACAACCGCAACGGCCTGTACGCAAAGTCGCACACCTACGCGAACTCGCCGCCGTTCACCCTGGGACGCGAAGGCGGCGGAGTGGTGGAGCGGGTCGGCACCGGCGTGGACTCGGTGGCTGCCGGCGACCGGGTCGCCTGGTGCCTTCCACTGGGAAGCTATGCCGAGGCCGCGGTGGTGCCGGCATGGCGGCTGGTGAAGATTCCGGACCCGGTCGACACCGCGCCGGCCACCGCCCTGATGCTGCAAGGCTGCACCGCCCACTATCTCACGCATTCCCTGTTCCGGATCGAGGCGGGGATGCGCTGCCTGGTGCATGCGGCGGCCGGCGGCGTCGGTCAGCATCTCGTCGCGCTCGCGAAGCATCGCGGGGCCGAGGTGTTCGCCACCGTGGGAACCGGGGAGAAGGCACGGATCGCCGCCTCGCACGGCGCGGACCATGTCATTCTCTATCGCCGGGAAGACTTCGCGGCGCGGGTGCGGGAGGCGACCGGCGGACGCGGCGTGGATGTCGTCTACGATTCCGTCGGCCGCGCGACCATCGAGGGGTCGATGCGTTCGCTCGCCCGGCGGGGGATGCTCGTCAACTTCGGGGCCGCCTCCGGGGCGGTGGAGTCCATCGAGCCGCTGGCGCTGGCCGAGGCGGGCTCCCTGTTCTTCACCCGGCCTCACATGGCCGACTACATGCGCGACGCCGGCGAGGTCGCGTGGCGCGGGCGGGAGATGTTCGAGCATCACGCCGCGGGCCGCGTCGCGACCACCATCGATCGCATCCTCCCGCTCGGCGCCGCGGCCGAGGCCCATCGAATCCTCGAGGCGCGCGAGACGAAAGGAAAGATCCTGTTGAAGATCGAATGACCGGCGATGCGGGGGTGACGCCCACTCTCATCAGGCTCGGCGCCCTCGTCGACGGACCTGACATTCAGCCATGACGATGCACTGGCGGGGTTTCACGAAGAGGCTTCAAGGCCGAGGACTTCGAGAAGCTTTTGCAACTCGTTGTCGTGCCGGGCGGCTCGGCGCAAATCGGACAAGGTGAAGCGCCGGCTCAACTGGTCCGCCATCGGTGGCTTGCGGTATTCGGGCCAGACCTTTCGAAGCTCCCCTGTCGCATCGTTTGCCATGATCCTTCGGCGTTCGCGCCCCGGATGGAGCCTGAGCATCAGCCCTTCCAGGTTCGGGTCCTGAAAGACGATTTCCAGGTTCCGTCCGGCCGCCGCGGCCCGGGCGTTGCGTCCGGCCTTCATGTCCTGCTCGATTCGATCCCGATCCAGCAACACCAGCCTGGTGTCGATGTCTCTCCCTGCGGGGTGTCTCGCCACGTAGCGGTGGGCTTCTTCGACCACGGAGACCGAATCGCCACCGCTCCCCACCTTGATGATCAGGTGCAGGTGCCGGCCTTCCTTTTCACAGCAGCGGTCGAGGAACCGTACGAAGGCTCGTTCACTCTCTCCCTCGACCCCGATGAAAATGACTCGTCTCGGTTTGACCGATCTGCGACCGCGCATCGCTTCTCAGCCGATCTTCGGGATACCGCCAAGCACACCCGCCCGGTACTTGGGATAAAGACGGGTGTCGCGGCGAAGGCCGCGTACGTCCTGGGCGCCATACACACGGGTCGCGCCGCCGCCGTCCTTTTCGACGATGAAGAGCTCCTCCTTCTCCAGATCGTCGAGGAGGCCGACGTTGTGGGAGGTGACGAAAAGTTGCGCGTCGCGGGGGTTGGTCTCCCGGGAGCGAAACCAGCCAAGCACCTCACAGGCGATGTCCATGTGCAGATCGCCTTCAACCTCGTCGAGGACTATCGGACTCCCTCCGTCAAGTGCGTTCCTGATCCGGGGCAGCAAATGGAACAGCCGTTTCGTCCCGCTGGATTCGTAATACAGCCCGACCGGATCGTCGAGTCCATGATGGTTGAAGAGCACCGAATCCTCTCCGGTGTCGTCGAGAATGCGCATGTCCCGAATCCCGAGGTCGCTGGACTGCATGCACTTCTCGGTCCAGTCTTTCAATCCGGGATCATCCTCGAACATCCGGATCACTGTTTTGGTTGAAAGCTCCCACTTCCCCTGATACAGGATATTGCTTGAAGTCAAGAGAAGCTGCATCGATTCCGCGATGCGCATGGCCAGGGGGACGTTGAGCAGGGCGAGCGTGGCTATCACCGAGGCGTCCGCTCGGACCGCCTTGAGGCGTTCATCCCTGGGCTTGAGCCCGAGCTCGCCGGAGACGTAGATGGGTGTCCCGGGGTCGCCGCGCTCGAAAAGACGGCGAGGACGGCCCTTCGGGAAACAGGACAGCGCTTCACGGAGGACGCGATTCATGCTGCCGGCATCATGCCATCCCACGACCACTTCATAGCGGAACAGTTGCCGGGCCTCGCCCGGTGCCAGCCAATCCGCCTCGACCTCCAAAAGGAACCGTGTCGGCTCTCCCATGGCTGTCGTCGAGGCGAAGGGCAAGAACTCCTCGATTGGGTTGTGCTTTTCCGCGGGCGACGCGGAAGAGGCGATCCTGGCGACTTCGAGCAGTGCCCTGAGCAGGGTCGTCTTGCCCGATCCGTTGGGCCCCATGAGCACCAGAACGGAAGGGATCCGGATATCCGGCCTGGCCGCGCTTTGCCGGAAGCGTGGCAGGTCGGGGGCGGTTCCCGGGATACGCAGGTCGAGAACCGCCTCTTCGCGGATCGAATGGTAGTTGGAGATGGAAAATGTATGAATCATTTCTCGACGCTAACGTATTTTCGTCGAGAACGCAATATGACCGGCTTGAATCAAGCAAGCAAGAGACAACGCCTGAACGGCCGTCATGCTGCCGGCGACCACGAGCTCCGCACCGGTCTCCCGGTCCGATCCGTCACTGGCGAGGAAGTCGGACCACCGGAGGATACGGTACGGGCGGGCCGTCAGCCCGCCTTCAGCTCCATCACCGTCGCCCCGCTGGCGTCGCGCAGCCGGGCCGGCTCGATGGAGAACACGCTGTGCGGGCTACCCGCCGCGGCCCAGATTCGATCGAAGCGGAACAGGTCGGCGTCCATGAACACGTCGATGGGGGTGGCGTGTCCGAGAGGCGGGACGCCGCCGATCGCGAATCCGGTGGCCGCGCGCACGAAATCGGCGTCCGCGCGGCGGACGTCCTCGCCGAGCGCCGCGGCGAGCTTGTCGGGATCGAGCCGATGGTCGCCGCTCATGACCGCCATCACGGCGCGGTCGCCGGCGCGGAACACCAGCGACTTCGCGATCTCCCCGACCGAGCACCCGACCGCCGCCGCGGCTTCGACCGCGGTACGGGTGGACTCCGGCAGGGTGCGGATCGCGCATTCCGGAGAAGCCGCGTCGAGCGCGGCGCGGACCCGGTCGGGACCTCTCGTCCTTGCCACTGGCTCTGCCTCCGATGTCGCGGTTCCGGGAGATGCGGCGCTCCGACCATTCCCGCCAAGGTCCCGATCCACTATCTCGCGACCCGATGTCGCGGTCGTTCCGCCGGACCGGGCGTCGGCGCGCGGCGGTTCGGCGGGCGTTTCCGGGCTCGGCGAGAGCACCTGGATGACGCCTGCCGGCAGCCCCTTCACCGTGAGCGTTTCCGGGCTCGGCGAGAGCACCTGGATGACGCACGCCGGTAGCCCCTCCATCGCGGGCGTTTCCGGGCTCGGCGGGAGCACCTCGCGGTGCTTGCGGATACGAGCGCCGAGCCGGTCCCACCGGTTAGACTTCGGGCTCCGGGACGACGAGGGGGCGCCGGCCAGCCGCGCACGGCGCATCTTCCAGGGCTCGCCCCCGGCTTGCAACCTGCGAACGACAGGAGGGAGACGCAGCTCATGGCGGACGCCAACCAGCCCGCGGTGCACCGCGGATTGAAGGACCTGTGCTTCGACCGTTCACCCACCACGCTCATCGACGGGCGGGCCGGCGAGCTCCGGTACCGCGGCTACTCGATCCACGACCTCGCCGCGCACTCGTCGTTCGAGGAGACCGCCTGCCTCCTGCTGCACGGCGAGCTCCCCACCGCGACCGAACTCGACGCCTTCGACCGCGAGCTGAAGGCGGCGCGCGAGCTTCCCGGTGCGGTCTACGACATCATCCGCGCGGTGAAGGATTCGCATCCCATGGACGTGCTGCGGACTGCGGTGTCCGCGCTCGCCGCGTTCGACCCCGAGACGGGCGACAACTCGCCGGAGGCGACCCGCCGCAAGGGGATCCGGCTCACCTCCCAAGTGCCGGTGATCGTGACCGCGCACCACCACATCCGCCAGGGCCGGGCTCCGGTGCCGGCGGACCCCGGACTCGGCCACGCCGCGAACTTCCTCCACATGCTCAAGGGCGAGGCGCCGAGCGCGGACGCCTCGGCGTTGATGGACACCGACATGGTGCTGCACGCCGAGCACGGCTCGAACGCGTCGTCGTTCACCGCGAGGGTGGTGGCGAGCACCGAGGCGAACCTGCACGCCGGCATCACCGCGGCGGTGGCGGCGCTCTCCGGTCCCGCGCACGGCGGCGCGGCGGAGAACGTGATGGTGATGGCCAGGGAGATCGGCGATCCGGCGAAGGCGGCAGCCTACGTCAAGGCAAAACGCAAGGCGCGCGAGCCGATCATGGGCTTCGGCCACCGGGTCTACCGGGCCGAGGACCCGCGGGCGCGGCACATGCGGGCCGGGGTCAAGCGGCTCTCCGAGGAGATGGGGCAGCCGCAGTGGTACGAGATCCTGGAGGCGCTGGTCGAGGCGATGCGCCCCTACGCCCGCCACGGCGTCAACGTGAACGTCGACTTCTACGCCGGCGTCGTCTACCACCTGCACGGGGTCCCGCAGGACCTCTTCGTGCCGATCTTCGCCGTCGGCCGCATCCCGGGATGGACGGTGCAGGCGATGGAGCAGCTCGCCGACAACATCCTGATCCGCCCGCGCCTCCTCTATACCGGACCCGAGGCCCGGGAGTACGTTCCGATCGAAGCGCGCGGGTGAATCCCCGGTCCGGGCGAGGCCGGTCCGGACCGCCGGCAAGAGGCGGTGACGACGGCCGAAGACCGCTTGCCGAACGACATGGGGCGAGCGGTGGTGGTCAGGACATCAGGGTGGTGATCGCCGCCGCGGCCACCACGTCGTCGACCGTCGCGCCGCGCGACAGATCGCACAACGGCCGGGCGAAGCCTTGCAGGAACGGGCCGACCGCGCGCATCTCCCCGAGGTGCTCGCTCAGCTTGTAGCCGATGTTGCCGGCGTCCAGATCCGGGAACACCAGGACGTTGGCCTTGCCCGCGACCTCGCCCGGATGCCTGGTCTTCAGCGCGGCGACCCTCGGCACGAGCGCGGCGTCGGCCTGGAGTTCGCCGTCCATCGCGAGCGCGGGGGCCCGCGCGCGGGCGATCTCCACCGCGCGGCGGACCTTCTCGACCCTCTCGTGCTTCGCGCTGCCGTGGGTCGAGAACGACAGCATCGCCACCTTCGCGGGGACCCCGAGCAACCGTTCGGCGCTCGCCGCCGAGGCGATCGCGATGTCCGCCAGCATCTCGGCGTCCGGCTCGACGTTGACCGCGCAGTCGGCGAAGACGAGGGGGACGCCGCGCCCGCGCGGGACCATGATGAAGAAGCTCGAAGGGGCCGAGATGCCCGGCGCGAGGCCCACCGACATCAGCCCGGCCTCGATGACCCGCGCGGTGGGCTGGCCGGCGCCGGCCACCAGTGCATCGGCGTCGCCCGCCTTCACCGCCATCGCCGCGTAGAACAGCGGCTTCGCAAGCAGCCGCTTCGCCACCCGTTCGTTCGTCTTCGGCCGGCCTTCGACGTAGAGCGAAGCGTAGGCGGCGAGGGCGCCGCTCGTCGCCGGCGAGACGGTCTCGATCGGGTCGAGCGGGACGCCGGCCGCCGCCGCCGCGGCTTCGAGCCCCGCCCGCTCGCCGATCAGCACGGGACGGGCGATGCCGCCGTCGTGCAGGCGCCGCGCCGCCCGCACGACCCTCGGGTCGTCGCCTTCCGGCAGGACGACGGAGCGGCGCCGCGACTTCGCGCGTTCGACGAGGTGTTCGACGAGGTCCATGGACGGCTCCCGGCCGCGCCCACCCTGGGTCCGTGAGCGTATTCGTGAAACGGCGACGACGCCATACGCGGCCATGCCGGTCTTTGTCCCGCCGTCCGCATGCGGACATAATTCCGGGGGCGATCGCGGACCGGTTCCGGGTGGGTGCACAGTGCGTCGAGGCGGACCATGACGGACCACGACTACATCGTCGTCGGCGCAGGCTCCGCCGGCTGCGTGCTGGCGGCCCGCTTGAGCGAAGACCCGTCCACCCGCGTCCTCCTGCTCGAAGCCGGCGGCAGGGACTCCAACCCCTGGATCCACGTCCCGGTCGGCTACTTCAAGACCATGCACGACCCGGACACGGACTGGTGCTACCGGACCGAGCCCGAGCCGGCGCTCAACGGGCGCAGCCTCGACTGGCCGCGCGGGAAGGTCCTCGGCGGGTCCAGCTCGATCAACGGACTGCTCTACGTCCGCGGCCAGCCGCAGGACTTCGACCACTGGCGCCAGCTCGGCAACGCCGGCTGGTCGTTCGACGACGTGCTGCCGTACTTCATCAAGGCCGAGGACCAGCAGCGGGGGGCGGACGAGCGCCACGGCACCGGCGGTCCGCTGGCGGTCAGCGACATGCGGGCGCGGCGCGACGTGTGCGATGCGTTCATCGCCGGGGCGGAAGAGATCGGCATTCCCCGCAACGACGACATCAACGGCGCCAGGCAGGAGGGCGCCGGATACTTCCAGCTCACCGCGCGCAACGGGCGCCGGTGCAGCACCGCGGTCGGCTACCTGCGGCCCGCCCGCCGGCGCCCCAACCTGCGCACGGTGACCAGGGCGCACGTGCATCGCCTGTGCTTCGACCACCGGCGCGTGACCGGAGTGCGCTACGCGGTCGGCGCGGACGTGCGGGAGGCCCGGGCGCGGGCCGAAGTGCTGCTGTGCGCGGGCGCGATCGGCTCGCCGCAGATCCTCCAGCTCTCGGGGGTGGGGTCGGCGGAGGCGCTGAGGGTCCACGGAATCGAGCCGGTGCACGACCTGCCCGGAGTCGGCGGGAACCTCCAGGACCACCTCCAGCTCCGATCGGTGTACAAGTGCACCCGGCCGACCCTCAACGACGAGGTGAACAACCCTTTCCGCAAGGCCCTCATCGGAGTCGAGTACCTCCTCCGGCGCACCGGGCCGATGAGCATGGGGGCGAGCCAGGTCTACGTGTTCGCCCGCACCCGTCCCGAGCTGGAGACCCCGGACGTCCAGTTCCACTTCCAGCCACTCAGCGCCGACAAGCCGGGGGAGGGACTGCACCGCTACCCGGCGTTCACCGCGTCGGTGTGCCAGCTTCGCCCGGAGAGCCGCGGCCGCATCCGCATCAAGCACCCCGACCCCTACGCGTACCCGGCCATCGAGCCGAACTATCTGGCGACCGCAGGCGACCGGGCCACGGCGGTGGCGGGGCTCAGGATGGCGCGCGCGATCACCGGCACCCGCGCGATGCGGCCGTTCGTGGCGGAAGAGCTGCTCCCGGGGCCGGAGGCGCGCACCGACGAGGAGTTGCTGGAGGCGGCGCGGGGGATCGCGCAGACGATCTACCACCCGGTCGGGACCTGCGCGATGGGCCGGGGACCCGACGCGGTGGTCGACGAGCGGTTGCGGGTACGCGGCCTGGATGGGCTGCGCGTGGTGGACGCCTCGGTGATGCCGGCGATCACCTCGGGGAACACGAATGCGCCGACGATCATGATCGCGGAGAAGGCGGCCGACATGATCCGCACCGACGCGGTGCGCGGCTGACGGCGCGATCGCGGGAGTCTCCGCGCGATGGCGCGGTCGTCTCCCCCGGCCTGCGATCCGGCGGCGGCAAGGCGGTATTCGTTCGTGATCCTCCGAACCCGGCTCGCGTTCCGCCCGGCGCCGCAACGTGGCTGCGCCTGGGGCAGGACGACGACCCTCCGGACTCGGCGCGCGTTCCGCCCGGCGCCGCAACGGCGGGCGGAGGTGCTCCGTGCCTACGCCGCCATCGCCTCGAGAGGCGCCCGGTATCGATAGCCGAGCGCGTCGGCGACTTCCCGGCAGGTCACCTCGCCGGCATGCACGTTCAGGCCGTTGCGCAGGTGCGGATCGTCGGTGAGCGCCTGGCGGTAGCCCTTGTTCGCGAGGGTGAGCACGTGCGGCAGGGTCGCGTTGTTGAGCGCGTACGTCGAGGTTCGCGGGACCGCGCCCGGCATGTTCGCGACGCAGTAGTGGACCACGTCGTCGACGATGTAGGTCGGATCGCCATGGGTCGTCGGATGCGAGGTCTCGAAGCAGCCACCCTGGTCGATGGCGACGTCGACCACTACCGAGCCCGGCTTCATCCGGCGGATCATGTCCGCGGTGACGAGTTTGGGAGCGGCCGCCCCGGGGATGAGCACGCTGCCGATCACCACGTCCGCGCCGGTGACGTGGCGATCGATCGCGGTGCGGGTGGAGTACACGGTGTCGAGCGGGCGTCCGAACTGGCGCCACAACGCCTTGAGCGCCTCCGCCGAGCGGTCGATGACCCACGTATCCGCGCCCATCCCCATCGCGATGTGGGCGGCATGGGTGCCGACCACCCCGCCGCCGATGATGACCACCTTGGCCGGCAGCACCCCGGGTACCCCGCCGAGCAGCATGCCCTTGCCGCCACTGACCTTTTCGAGCGCGCGGGCGGCGGCCTGGATGGAGAGCCGTCCCGCCACCTCCGACATCGGTGCGAGCAGGGGGAGGCCGCCGGCCGGCGAGGTCACCGTCTCGTAGGCGATGCACACCGCCCCGCTCCCGACGAGGTCCCCGGTCTGCTCCGGGTCCGGGGCGAGGTGGAGGTACGTGAACAGGATCTGTCCCGCGCGCAGCATGGCGCGCTCCGCGGCCTGTGGCTCCTTGACCTTGACGATCATCTCCGCCCGGTCGAAGACGGCCTGCGCGCTGCCGGCGATCTCGGCGCCCACCGCGGTGTAGTCGGCATCGCTCGCGCCGATGCCGGCGCCGGCGCCGTGCTCCACGATCACGTCGTGGCCATGCAGGACCACCTCGTTCACGCTGTCCGGCGTGAGGCCCACGCGGTACTCGTTGTCCTTGATCTCCTTCGGTACTCCGATGAGCATCGAGATGTCCTCCCTTGCCGTGAAATACCGTGAATACCCATGTCCGGGACCCCGCCGCGCGGTGACCTTGGCCGCAGCCTTGTCCATGCGCTTCCTCGGCCTTGCCGCGCCCCACACGCATCGATCGTCCGGCCGTTCGACCCCGCTCGTGACCCGCTCCGCTCTCCTTCGCGCCGCGTGGTCGGTGTCGCGCCCCATGCGGTGCTCGTGCGTCGGAGCGCCGATCTCCCGGCTCGGAAGCTACTGTCCCCGGCCGGCGCGCGTCCCCGGCTCCGGAACCGCCTGCGAGCTTCCGGCTCCGCGGACCGAAGCGGATCGACTCCATTCAGGCGCCGAATGCGATCCCCTCGCGGTCCAGGTCGGCGATGGCCGCTTCGATGGATTCCCTCATCACCGCGACGATCCGGTCGATCTCGTCGATGGTCAGGATGAGGGCCGGCGACAGCACGCACAGGTTGTCGATGGGCCGCACGATCAGGCCCCGCGCCTGGGTATGCCGATCGACGCGCATACCGATCCCGACCTCGTCCGGGAACGGCTCTCCCGTCTCCCGATCCCGCACCAGCTCCACGCAGAGCATGAAGTGGCTGCCGCGCACATCCCCCACGATCGGGAGCTCGCCGAGGGTCTTCAGGCGCTCCAGGAAGTACGGTCCCGTCTCGCACACGCGCCCGCAGAGGTTCTCGCGCTCCATCACATCGATGTTCGCCAGAGCCACCGCGCAGGCCACCGCGTGGCCCGAATAGGTGAACCCGTGCGCGAAGGGCGCGCCGTCCGGCCGCGGTCGCGACAGGACGTCGAACACTCGGTCCGAGACGATCGTCGCGGCGAGCGGCATGTAGCCCGACGTGATCCCCTTGGCGGTCACGAGGATGTCCGGCACCACCCCGAACCGGTCCTCGATCGCGAAGAAGCAGCCCAGCCGGCCGAAGGCGGTCACCACCTCGTCGGACACGTAGAGAATGTCGTTCGCTTCACACGCCTGCTTCATGCGCCGGTGATAGCCCTCGGGGGGGACGAGGACGCCGCCGGACCCCATGATCGGCTCGGCGAAGAAGCACGCGACGTTGTCCGCGCCCAGCTCCGCGACCTTGCGTTCGAACTCGCTGACCAGGAAGTCGCAGTACTCCGCTTCGCCCCCGATGCCGTGCGGCATCCGGTAGCAGTTGGCTTCCGAGACGTGATGGACGACTCCGTCGGGGAAGTGGAATCCACGCTTGTCGAGCGCCTTGCCCGAGAGCGCGGCGGCGAGGAAGGTGCTGCCGTGGTAGGCGTAGTGGCGCGAGATGGCGAGACGCTTCGACGCCTTGCCCAGATTGTCGAAATAGTAGTGCGCGATGCGTACCGCGGTGTCGTTGGCGATCGATCCGCCGGTGCTGTAGAAGGTGTGGTTCAGGTCGCCCGGCGCGAGCTCCGCGAGCTTTGCCGCAAGCTCCGTGGCCGGGGGGTTGCCGAGGTTGGTGAAGTAGGAGTACTGCGGCAGGGTGGCGAGCTGCGCCGTCGCCGCGTCGATGAGCTCCCGGCGGCCGAAGCCGACGTTGGCGAACCACAGCCCGCCCATGCCGTCGAGGTACCGGTTGCCCTCGGCATCCCATACGTACGCTCCCTCGCCACGCACCATGATGGTGGAGCCGGTCCGGGTCCAGTCGGAGAAATCCGCCCATGGATGGATGCAGTGATCCAGATCGGCCTGGCGCAGGCTCTCCGCGTCGTGGTTCTTCAGTGTCGACATCTGTGCTCTCCCGGTGGCGTCCGATATTGGGATTTCGAAATTGTCGCCACTCCACGGATTCGCGCAACCCGCTTCTCGAAGCCGTGTTGCTTGAGCTGTTGGCGGGGGAGAATCCTTCCATGCATGTCCTGTTGGAGACAGACGGCCTGTGTGCCCCGCCGCGGTCTTGCGGTGATGGAGGAGCGGTCCGGCATCCACACCGACATCGGGAACGTGTGCGCGCCGTTTGTCGACCCGTGCGGCCTGTCGCCCGGTGCGGCGGCGATCGGCTCCATCCGCCTCGGGACGAGGTCGTCGCGACGGCCGCGGCGCTCGCCGAGGTCCCGTCGCGGGCGTGAGGGGACCGCCGATTCTCCTCGCGCTCGTTGGCGGCGAGCCCAGGCCCGGGTCCTGCCGCGGGCGCGAGGGGGCCACCCGGCCGAGGAAGCCGCCGGCGCTGCGGCCGAAGGTCCTGCCGCGGGCGCGAGGGGGCCACTGCCCGCTCGTCTCGGTCGGCACCGCCGCGGGTCCGAACGGAGCCGTCGCTCCGCCGTCGGGTGGCCGGGCGTACCTGCCCCGCGGGCCGTCGCTTGTCTCCGTGCGGAGCAAGTCGATACAGTGCGCGCCCCTTTGCCCCGGTGCTCGCCATGGACCTGCTTCGCCCCGAAATCGCCGCCCTGGAACAGAACGGAATCACCCGGGTCGCCCTCCCGCGCATCGACGATCCGGACGTGATTCCGCTGTGGTTCGGCGAAGGCGACGTGGTCACCGAGGGGTTCATCCGCGACGCCGCGAAGCGGGCGCTGGACGACGGCGACACGTTCTACACCCACACCCGCGGCCGGCAGGACCTGCGCGACGCGCTGAAGCGCTACCTCGACACCCTCTACGGGCTCGACCTCGATCCGGACCGGATCACCGTGCCCGGGGCCACCATGCTGGGACTCACCATCGCCGCCCGGATGGCGCTCGGCGCCGGCGACCACGCGCTCATCGTCGGTCCGAGCTGGCCGAACATCGACGCCTCGTTCCGTACCGCCGGCGCCGAGGTGGACTACGTGCGCCAGCGCCGGACGGACGCCGGGTGGCATCTCGACCTGGCCGACGTGCGTGCGGCGTTGCGCCCGCGCACCCGCGCGCTGTTCGTCAACACCCCCTGCAACCCCACCGGCTGGGTGATGGCGTCGGAGCAGCAGGCCGAGCTGCTGGAACTCTGCCGGGAGCGGAACGTCCTGCTGATCGCGGACGAGGTGTACCACCGCAACGTGTTCGACGGCGACGTCGCGCCGTCGTTCCTGGCCATCGCGAAGGACGACGATCCGGTGATCGTGGTGAACGGCTTCTCCAAGGCGTGGGCGATGACCGGCTGGCGGATCGGGTGGGTGGTCGCGCCGAGCCGGCTCGCCGAGACGTGGGCGATCCTCTCCGAGTGCTTCAACACCGGCGCGACGGTGTTCGTGCAGCGGGCCGCGATCACCGCTCTGGAACGCGGCGAGGAGGTGGTCGCCCGGCTGCGTGGTCAGTACGCCCGGGGGCGGGAGATCGTGACCGAGGCGCTGGGCCGCTGCCCGCGCATCGAGCTCACCGAGCCGCAGGGCGCGTTCTATGCGTTCCCCCGGGTGCGGGGGCTGCGGTCGAGCCTCGCGTTCGCGCAGGGAGTGCTTGCGGAGGAGAACGTCGGCATCGCCCCCGGCTACACGTTCGGCCCCGGCAACGAGGAGTACTTCCGTTTGTGCTTCGCGCAGTCGCACGAGCGCCTGCGCGAGGGGCTCGACCGGATCGTCCGCTACATCGAACGCCACGACGACGAATACGAATCGAATTGACGGAGAGAGGAGGAGGATTGCCATGACCATTGACGAACGGCTGAACGAACTCGGCATCGAGCTTCCATCCGTGCCGGCGCCAGCGGGGAACTACGTGCACGCGGTGCGCACCGGAAACCTGCTCTATCTCTCGGGCAAGGGTCCGGGAGAGGTCGCCGGGAAGGTCGGCGCAGGCATCTCGGTCGAGGACGCGTATCGGCATGCGCGCGAGACCGGACTCATCCTCATCGCGGTGATGCGCCAGGAGCTCGAGTCGCTCGATCATGTGAACCGCATCGTGAAGGTACTGGGGATGGTGAATTCGGTGCCGGAGTTCGGCCAGCAGCCCAAGGTCATCAACGGCTGTTCCGATCTCTTCGTGGAGGTGTTCGGCGAGAAGGGACGACACGCGCGGTCGGCGGTGGGGATGGGGTCGTTGCCGGAAGGAATTCCGGTGGAGATCGAGGTCATCGTGGAAGTCGCCGGGGATTGACGGGAGCGCCAAATCAGGCAATCCCCACCGGGGTGCGGACCGGTCCCCGCGTCATCGGGCCGACGGGCCAGCAGCGCTTCCAGCTCCCGACGCACGCCGGCCGCCTCCGGTGCGGTTCAGGATGACTTTTGAGGAGTTCTGGATAGGGGTCGCCGTTGCTTGCATGATGCTGTCGTTGGCTGCATAGTGCTTTCATGGCAGTGCAGATCACCATCAGGGGCGTGCCCGATGCAGTGCGGGATGAACTGGCCGCCCGCGCCGCATCGCAACGTCAATCCATGCAGGAATTCCTGCGTCGCGAGCTCGAGCGAATCGCGTCCAGACCGTCTCTGGACACATGGCTGCAACAGGTTCGAGGGCGCAAGGACGCAACGCAAACTCTTGTCCGACCTTCCAGCATTCTGCGTGCCCGCGACGCGGATCGGACGTGACGGCAGTCGTCGATGCGTCCGCGATTGTCGCGATACTGATCGACTCGGGGCGAGTGGGAATCTGGGCGGAAACCGTAGTCGGCGATACTCTTCTGGCCGGTCCGGAGTTGGCGCTGGCCGAGACGAGCAACATTCTCCGGCGGCTGGAACGAGCCGGTGAGATCTCGCGACTCGAGGCCACCCGCGCATATCGGGATCTGCTTCAGCTCGATTTGACGTTGTTTCCCTTTGCGCCGTTTGCCGATCGCATATGGGAATTGCGGAGCAACCTGACCAGCTATGACGCTTGGTACGTTGCGGTGGCCGAGGCGTTGCGTTGTCCACTCGTCACCCTTGACGCGAAGCTCGGCCGAGCCCCCGGCCCCAAATGCGAGATCATCGGCCCACCGCAGCCGCGAGCAGAAGAACATGCATGAATCTCGGGGAACCGGCGCGGATTGTCGTGATGGGGACCTCTCCCCGCAGCTCGCGGCCGGGTTCCGGAGGTCATACCATGATGCCCTTCAATTCTGCAGCAGGAAGTTGACCATCTCGCAGGCGTCGTGGCGGAATCCCTCAAGGGCAGGGCAGGGATCGTCGAGAAACTGTGCCATATGGACAGACCGGTTGGCAAAATAGTTGTAGTTGTAGTCGTTGTTGACCTCCATCGCTACATGCCAACCCCCCAAGCTCTCGGCGGCGTTGGCGTGGAGTTTCTCCAAGCTATCGTTCTCGGAATAGCGCACGACGCCAAGCGCGATCGTTCTCATCGTTGGTGGCACGAGCCACACGAACAGATCATCGTACCGCCCGCCCTCATCCTTCGGGCGGTCGTCACGGTAGTAGAAGCGTTCCACATACGGTTCGTTCCAGATGGCAGCGGGGGATGCGTTTTTGTAATTGATGCAGTCCTCGCCCAAACGAGCGGGATTCGCTTGTCCGAAGGTTGCTTCCCAGACGCGGAACAGGAGGTCGACCAGATCGGCCCGAACCTGCGCCGCCATCAGGACTGCCTGATTGTAATTTCGGGCTTCTTCCCAGAAGGAATCGGGCATGCCGGTCCCGTTCAGCGCATCGACCAACGCATCGACGGCGTTGCGGATGGCCTGATTGCCATAGTATTTCTGCAAGCTCTCGGGAATGGGAAAGGTCATCTGCGGGGCTCCGGATTGAGGGCGTCGATTCGGTGCCAAAGCCAAGACATGAATGTCGCGAGCTGCGCATCCGTCTCTCTTGGGCGTCGTTTCTCGAACTGAAGCCAGACATCGCGCCATGGCAGTACTGGCCACTGATGGATCTGCCGGCCTCTACGGCCTCGTCCTGCCTCCGGCGTCAGACCGACGATCCGGCAATCAGGTTCTGGCACGAACGCATCATTCAGCCGGGCGTTGCGGTAGCGTCGCAACTGACCTTCGGTGAGCTGGTGTCTGAACTTGGCCTCGACTATCACAACACGCAACAAACGGTCATTCGGGGCCGCCGGAAAGCGGATCTCGAGGTCAATTTGGTCTTGTTCGGCAAGGACTTTCGTCCGTTCGAGGATACCGTCATCCGGCAGATTGGGAACCTTCAGGGCTTCGAGGAATGCGCGGATGCGAGCGGCTCGCAGCTTTCCCGATCCCCGTCCGAGAAGGTACGCAAGGCCACGTGTGGCTTGCGGTTCGGTCAGTTCGATTCCCCAGTCGGGTGTGAAGGAGTGAAACGCGTGATCCGGTCCGAAGGAGCCGAACGCGATTTCCAGAACGTCCTGATTCAGGTCCACGGTGCGAGGCTGGGTCAAGGAAGGAGCAAGGCGGAGCGCGCCCAGGACTCGAGACCGCGTCATCGCTTCATGCGCGGCAAGGCATTCCGGATCGAATGCGGTGCGCACCTGAGGGGCCAGATCGGCCAGTGCGTCCCATTCGGGCGGTTCGTTCATGTGCTGTTCATCAACCCCTGCGTTTGGTCTTGGAGCCGTAGTCGATGGTGAGCGGCGAGGGAGTGCCGCACCGCATACTCGATGCCGCATGGTGAGAGCAAGGGCGCGTCGCCGGATCGATCTGCACCGCTTCCGTCCGACCATTCATTCGGTCTGCTTCTCTCCATGACCTCCATGGCCCATTTCCTCGTCCTTGCCGCCATGTGACATGCCGGATTCGTGCTTGCGCTCCTTGTTCAAGTCCTACTCGTGCTTGTGCTCACCATGCCCTGCCGCTCCGCCGAAGTGGAGCTTCCTGACCAGGCGGTCCCGGCCCGGCTTGGTGAAATCGAGCCTGAGAGCCCACTCGCCCGTCATTTCGAGCTCGATACGAGCCCGGTAATGTCCGGGCGCTCCATGCGGCTCGGCGGGCACGGGACGAACAGTGTGGGCGCCGGGCATGGACGGCATGTCCGCGCCGACCATGAACTCGGCATCGGCGATCGGCGTGCCGCTCTTCCTGCCACGGAGGGTGATCATGCAGTCGTAGACCAGCGCCTGCTGCTCGACCGGCTTGCACTCCACCTCGGCCGCCTTTCGCTCCTCCGCGGCGGCCATCGTCGGCAGCATCCCCAGTCCGGCCACGACCAGCACTCTGGATAGACGGGTCTTCATCATGATTGCGCCTCCACGGGTCGGCCGGGATCGAATGAAGCGGGCGAAGCAATGCCCAGGTAGTTCGACACGAGCCGATCGTCGCACATCAGCTCCGCCGCGGAGCCCTGGAGGGTAATCCGCTCGCCTTCGAGCACGCAGGCTCGATCGGCGAGGGCCAGGGTGCGCCTGACGTTCTGCTCGACCAGGAGCATGGTGAGCCCTTGGTCGCGCAGCCGTCGGATCAGATCGAACACCGCCGCCGACAGCTTCGGCGACAGGCCGAGCGAAGGCTCGTCGAGCAGCAGCAGCCGAGGCTCGGACTCGAGCCCGCGGGCGAGCGCCAGCATCTGCGCTTCCCCGCCGCTGAGACTGGCCGCCGGCCGGTCCAGCTTGTCCGCAAGGGCGGGGAACAGGCGACGCAGGCTCGGGCGAGCGCGCCGTCGGAGCACGAACCCGCCGCGCTGGTGGGCGGCGACACGGAGGTTCTCTTCCACGCTCAAGGTCCCGAAGATCAACCGTCCTTCCGGAACCTGGACGATGCCGCGAGCGACGATGGCGTGCGCGGGCCAGCCGCCGATCGACTCCCCTTCGAACAGGATCTCGCCGCTTTCGGGCGGCACGACACCTGAGATGGCATTGAGGATCGACATCTTGCCGGCCCCGTTCATGCCGATGATGGAAACGATCTCCCCGGGCCGAACCTCCAGGGACACGCCATCGACCGCGCGCACGCCGCCGCAGGAGACGCTCAGCCGGTGTACTTCAAGCATCGAGCCCATCGTCCGTACCTAGGTAGACCTCCCGGACCTTCGCGTCCGCGAGCACCTCGTGCGGAGGCCCTTCGGCGATCCTGCGGCCGAAGTCGAGCACGCAGAGACGAGTGCACACGCGCGCGATCAGCGCCATCTTGTGCTCGATCACCACGCAGGTCCGTTTCGGAGCGACGACCTCGCGGATGAGTCGGGCCATGTCCGCGGTCTCGGCCGGAGTCATCCCGCCTGCGGGCTCGTCGAGCAGCACCAGCCTTGCATCGACGGCGAGCGCGCGGGCGACCTCGAGACGCCGGCGTGCCGGGAGAGGCAGGTGCTTGGCCAGCACCTCCCGATCCTCGAGAAGCCCCACTTGCTCCAGCACCTTCTCCACACTTTTCGTGTCGCCGCACGTGCGCACCGGCCGGCTTCGCAGCAGGCCGAGTAGCCCGCCGGACACCCGGTGGTGTGGTGCTGCGCGGCCCACACGTTGTGGAAGACGGTCATGGTCGGAAACAGGCGGATGTTCTGAAAGGTGCGCACGACCCCCAGACGCGCAATCCGGTGCCCCTTCCACCCGGTGATGTCCATGCCCTGAAACGAGACGCGCCCGGCGCTCGGTGGGTATACACCGGTCACGGTGTTCAGAAGCGTGGTCTTGCCCGAGCCATTGGGTCCGATGATGCCCAGGACCTCTCCGGCCGTCACCTCGAGATCGAGGTCCGCGAGCGCGGCGAGCGCGCCGAATCGCTTCTCAATGCCGTTGAGCGCGAGCATGGGTCCGTCTCGAGAGCAGCGCCTTCAGCCGGTGCACCCGCTCCTCGTCGAGGATGCCTCGGGGCATGAAGATCAGCAGCACCGCCACCAGGCCGCCGAATACGATCATCCGGTAGCCCTGGATGAACCGCACCGCTTCCAGAAAGCCGATGTCGATGGCGACGCCGACGAGCGGCCCGAACGCGGTGCCGAGGCCGCCGATCAGGCCGTAGGCGAGGGCGTGCACGCCGAGCATCACGTTGAAGAACTGCGGCTCCACGTAGGTGGTGAAGTGGGCGTAGAGCGCGCCGCCGATGCCGGCGACCGCACCGGCCGTCCCGGCGGCCACAATGCGGTACCGCACGGTGTCGAGGCCCTGCATCTCGGCCAGCAGGTCGTCGGAGCCGAGCATTCTGAACACCGAGCCCAGACGGGAACGCTCGACCAGCAGCAGCGCAATCAGCACCAGCGCCAGTAGCCCGTAGATGAGGAGCATGAACTCGGTCAGGCTGATGTCGCGTTCGAACATCCAGCGGATGTCGTGGAATCCGTTGGCGCCGTCCGGGCCGGCCCTCTCTCCGTCGACCTCGACCTGCACCTCGACGGTCAGCAGGATCAGACGCACCATCTCCGCGAACGCCAGGGTCGAGATCGAGAAGTACAGCCCGCTGAGCCGCAGGGTCACCGCCCCCACCACCATCGCCATGAGTCCGGCCACGCACGCGCCGATGAGAATGCCGGCCCAGATCGGAAGGAGAAGCATCGCGGTCGCGGCGCCGGCCGCATAGGCGCCGAGGCCGAAGTAGGCCTGCTGACCGAAGGAGATCTCGCCGGTGACCAGCAGCAGGTAGGCCGACAGCGCGATGAACGAGACCATCCCGATGTTCGACAGCACCGTGACGAGGTAGTCGTCCACGACTCAGACTCGCCGGAAGGCGAGCTCCTCGCGACCGAGAATGCGCTGGCCCATGAGGCCGCCGGGCCGCAGCACCAGCATCGCGAACAGCAGCACGTAGGCGCTCAGATCCTTGTACTCGTTGCCCAGGTACCACAGGGCATGGGCCTCGACCACGCCGAGCACCAGGCCGCCCAGGATCGCCCCCGGGAGCGAGCCCATGCCGCCCAGCATCATCGCGATGAGGCCCTTGAAGGTGGCCCACAGGCCGAAGAACGGCGTGATCTGCTCATCCGTGGCCAGGATGGCGTAGCCCGCGACCCCGCCCACCAGGGACACCAGCGCGAAGGCGCACAGCATGACCCACGCCGTATCGATGCCCATGTAGCCGGCGGCGCGCGGGCTCTCGGAGATCGCCCGCAGCGCCAGGCCGTAGCGGGTGCGGTACAGCACGAGGTGCAGGGCCCCGACCATGACCGCGGCCAGCACCAGCATCGTCGTCTGCTCCCCCCGGAACAGGAAGGGTCCGAGCTCGAAGGAGCCGGCGACGAAGAGGGAGGGAAAGGCGTAGGTGCGCTCGGGCAGCAGGTGAAGGGCGACTTCTTCCAGCTGCATCCAGATCACGAAGCTCGACACCATGGACGCGAGCGCGGCGTCGCGGCGCACGGCATGGAAGCACAGCCGCTCGACGTAGATGCCGGCGAGAACGGTGCACGCCAGCGTCGTCAGGACGACGACCAGCACGTGGACCTGGTGATGCACGTGCAGCCACGTGCCGGCGTACGCGCCGAGCATGATGCTGGCGCCGAATGCGAGGTTGAGCCGGCGCATCACGCCGAAGACGATGGTGAAGCCGATCGCCAGCAACGCATAGGACGAGCCGAACATGATGCCGTCGATGGTGTTCTGGACGAAATCGATCACGGCTCGCGTCTCCGGTCCGGGGTGTGGCTACTCCTTCTGCGCCCCGAGGTAGGCCCGGCGAATCACCTCGTCTTCTTCGAGCTCGCCGGGCGACCCCGAGAAGGTGATCTCCCCGCCTTCGATGAGATAGAACCGGTGGGCCACGGCGAGCGCCATGTGGGCGTTCTGCTCGACCAGGAGAATCGTGACCCCGTCCGCGTTCAATTCGCGGATGATGTCGAAGATCTCCTCGACCACGAGCGGGGCCAGGCCGACGGACGGCTCGTCCATCAGCAGAATCCTGGGACGGGTCATCAACCCCCTGGCGATGGCCAGCATCTGCTGCTCGCCTCCCGACAGGGTGCCGGCAAGCTGGCCCTTGCGTTCTTCCAGGCGAGGGAAACGCCGATAGATGTCCGCGACATCGGCCGCGATCTGCGCCGCGGACGCCCGCCGGGCATAGGCGCCGGCGTGGAGGTTCTCCTCGACGTCCATGCGCGGAAACACCAGGCGGTTCTCGGGCACCAGCGCGATGCCCTTGGACACCACTTTCGCGGCCGGTAACCGGGTCAGGTCCTCGCCGCCCAAGACCACGGAGCCGGACTTGGCGGACAGGACCCCCGCGATGGTGAACATGGTCGTGGTCTTGCCCGCGCCGTTGGGTCCGAGCAGACACGTGATCTCGCCCTCGGCCGCATCGAGGCTGATGCCTCGCAACGCCTCGATGTTTCCGTAGGAGGTGACGAGATCCCGGACGCTCAGCATCGGCTCAGGCGCTCCCGTCCCCCGGGGGCCCCTCGAAGGCGGATGTCCCGAGGTAGGCCTCCTGCACGGCCTCGTCGCGCTGCACCTCGCCCGGAGTGCCGAAGGCGATCCTGTGCCCGAAGTTGAGCACCGCGATCCGCTCCGTCACCCCCATGACGAGCTCCATCACGTGCTCGACCAGCAGGATCGTCACCCCCGAGTCGCGCACCCGGCGGATACGCCGGCTCAGATCGTCGATCTCCTGGCGGCTCATGCCGGCCGCCGGCTCGTCGAGCAGCAGCAGCTTCGGGCAGGTCGCCGCGGCGCGCGCGAACTCCAGTCGCCGCTGCTCCCCGAATGCGAGATTGGACGCCAGCTCGTCGCCCTTGTGGCCCAGATCGGCGAGCTCCAGCAGCTCGGCGATCTCCTTCCGCGTCCGGCGGGTGGCGCCGAACCAGCGCGCCGGAAAGCCTTGCGCGGAGATGTCCCGGGGCGAGTTCTGCGCCACCCACAGGTTTTGCCACACCGTGAGGTTCGGAAACAGCCGGATGTTCTGGAAGGTGCGAGCGATGCCGGCCCGCAGCCGCTGGTGCGGGGGCTTGCCGTTCATCAGGTCCCCGCGAAAGTGCACAGTGCCGGCTGTTTCTCCGTACACGCCGCAGATCAGGTTGATGGTGGTGTTCTTGCCCGAGCCGTTGGGGCCGATCAAGCCGAAGATCTCGCCCTCGTCGACGGTCAGGTCCAGCCCGTCGAGGGCTCTGACCCCGCCGAAGTGCTTCGAGAGTCCGCGCAGCTCGAGCACCGGCCTGCATGACCGGACTCTGCCGATCATGAGCCGCCGGCGGCGGCCTCGTCGAGGAACCGTTCGATCCGCGCGGTGACCGCGGCCGGCTGCTCGGCGTGCAGCCAATGGCCGGCCCCCGCGATGGTGACGATGGACGCGGCGGGGAAGAGGGCGCGGATACGCGGCGTGTGGTGCGCGGCCAGATAGTCGGATCGCTCGCCGCGCAGGAACAGGACCGGGCCTTCATGGACGGCGCCCGGCGGCGCGGACGGGAAGTCGGCGAGGTCGGGCAGCGCCGCGGCGATCGCCTCCAGGTCGATACGCCAGCGCAGGCGCCCGCCGTCGGAGACCAGGTTCCGGAGCAGGAACCCGCGCAGCCCCGGGTCGGGGATCGCCGGGGCGAGGGCGGCGTCCGCACCGGCGCGGGAGCCGAGGGCGTCGAGCCGCAGCGACCTCAGCGCGTCGATGATCGGCCGGTGGTCGCCCGGCGAGCGGGCCGGCGCGATGTCGGCGACGACGAGCCAGCGGACACGCTCGGGGGCGCGCAGGGCGAGGGTCATCGCGGTCTTGCCGCCCATGCTGTGCCCGATGAGGCCGGCCCGATCGATCCGGTGCGCATCGAGGTAGGCGAGCACGTCCCCGGCGAGGGCCGGATACGCCATGCCGCGCGCATGCGGCGAACGGCCGTGGTTGCGCTGGTCGACCAGGTGGCATTCGAGCCGGTGTTCGAGACGCCGCGCGATGGACCGCCAGTTGACCCCGGAGCCGAACAGGCCGTGCAGGACGATGGCGGGGGGCCCCGTTCCGGCCACGGACGATGAGAGCGCTGCGGTCATGCGGATGCGGGCCCGGTTTCGGCGGCCCGGACTACTTCGAGCGGCGCGGCAGGTAGAGGTCCGTGATCGTTCCCTCGACCATCTCGGCCGCGAAGTTGATCGTCTCCGACAGCGTCGGATGGGGATGGATGGTGAGGCCGATGTCGCGGGCGTCCGCGCCCATCTCGATGGCGAGCGTCGCCTCCGCGACGAGGTCGCCGGCGTGGGGTCCGACGATGCCCGCGCCGAGCAACCGGCCGGTCTCGCGGTCGAACAGCACCTTGGTCAGCCCCTCGGCCCGGCCGATGCCCAGCGCCCGCCCGCTCGCCGCCCACGGGAAGGTCGCCTTGTCGAACTCGACCCCCTGCGCGCGCGCCGCGGTCTCGGTGAGCCCCGTCCAGGCGACCTCCGGATCGGTGTACGCGACGCTGGGGATGGCCAGCGCATCGAAGCCCGCCTTGTGCCCGGCGCACACTTCCGCCGCCACCTTGCCTTCGTGGGTCGCCTTGTGGGCGAGCATCGGGGGACCCGCGACGTCGCCGATGGCGAAGATGTGCTCGACGTTGGTGCGCTGCTGGCGATCGGCAGGAATGAAGCCTTGCGCGTCGACGTGCACGCCGGCGTTCTCCGCGCCGATCCGGTCGCCGTTGGGGCGCCGCCCCACCGCGACGAGGACGCGGTCGAACACTTCCTCGGAAGCCGCGTCGGCGGACCCGTCCGCGCCTTCGAACGAGACCCGCAGCCCCGAACTTTCCGGCGAGACGCCGGTGACCCGGGTCGCGAGCCGGATCGATTCGTACCGGGCGCGGATGCGCTGCTCCAGCGGCTTCACCAGATCGCGGTCGCAGCCCGGAATGAGTCCGTCCATCAGCTCGACCACGCTCACCCGCGCGCCGAGCGCCGCATACACGGTGGCCATCTCCAGCCCGATGATGCCGCCGCCGATGACGAGGAGGCGGTCCGGCACGTCGTCGAGCACGAGCGCATCGGTCGAGTCCATCAGCCGCGGATCGTCGTTCGGGAAGGAGGGGATCTCGACCGCCTGCGAGCCGGCCGCGATGATCGCGCGCTCGAACCCGATCCCGGTGATCCCGTCGGCGGTCTCGACGTCGAGGCGATGCGGCGAGGAGAATGCGCCGGCGCCCTGCACGACCCGGACCTTGCGCTGCTTCGCGAGACCGGCGAGCCCGCGGGTGAGCCGCCCGACGACCCCGTCCTTCCAGCCCGCGAGCTTGGCGAGATCGATCGACGGCGGTCCGAACTCGATGCCGTGCGCGCCCATCTCGCCCGCGCCGTCGATGACCGCGGCGGCGTGGAGCAGCGCCTTCGACGGGATGCACCCGACGTTGAGGCATACCCCGCCCAGGGCCGGATAGCGCTCGACCAGCACGGTGCGAAGTCCGAGGTCCGCGGCGCGGAACGCCGCGGTGTAGCCACCGGGCCCCGCTCCCAGGACCACGACATCCGCCTCGATGTCGGCGGCCGTCGCGGCGGGTGCTCCGGCGGACCGCGCCGGTGCGTCGCGGACCTCGGGCGCTCCACCGCTGTCCGTCTCCGGTGCGCCACGCGGTCGCGAAGCGGCGTCGGGGGCGACGGTCAGCAGCGGCGTGCCCTGCGAAACCGCGTCGCCGACCGCGACCAGGACCGACTCGACGGTCCCCGAACGGGGCGAGGGCACGTCCATCGTCGCCTTGTCGCTCTCCAGGGTGACGAGGGGGGTCTCGACCTCCACCCGGTCGCCGGGCGAGACGAGCACCTCGATGACCGGAACGTCGCTGAAGTCGCCGATGTCGGGAACGGAAACGGTCAGTGGATCGGCCATGTTTCGGGTCCTCTGCGCCGCGACGGCTCCCCGCCCGCGGAGCGCCGGCCTGCATCCCGCCCCGGGGTCCCCGCGTGGTCCGCCGCCGCCACTACAGCAGCAACCGCCGCACGTCGCCGAGCAGGCGGGCGAGGTGCGCAAGGAAGCGGGCCGCCTCCGCGCCGTCCAGCACGCGATGGTCCCACGACAGATCGAGGGGCAGCATCAGGCGCGGCTCGAACCGGGCGCCGTCCCACACCGGCGTCGTGCGCGCTCGGGACAGGCCGAGGATCGCGACCTCGGGGGCGTTGATGATCGGGGTGAACGCGGTCCCCCCGATGCCGCCGAGGCTCGAGATGCTGAACGTGCCGCCCTTCATTTCGTCGGACTTCAGCGCGCCCTCGCGCGCCCGGGCCCCGAGCCCGGCCATCTCGTGCGCGATGTCGTACACACCCATCCGGTCGGCGTCCCGCAACACCGGCACCATCAGTCCATTGGGGGTGTCCACCGCGATGCCGACGTGGACGTATTTCTTGACGATCAGGGTGTCCCCTTCGGGTCCGAGCGATGCGTTGAAGGTCGGGTACTCCACCAGCGCCGAGGCCACCGCCTTCGTCACGAAGGCGAGCAGGGTGATGCGCACCCCGCGCGCCGCCGCCTCTTCCCTGATCGACTGGCGGAACGCTTCGAGCTCGGTGACGTCGGCCTCGTCGTGGCTCGTGACGTGCGGAACGTTGACCCATGCGCGGTGCAGGTGCGGCCCCGAGATGCGCTTGATCCGGGACAGGGGGCGCGTCTCGATCTCCCCGAACCGGGAGAAGTCCACGGCGGGAATCGGCGGAATGCCGGTCCCGCCCGCCGCCGCCTCGGGCGGAGTGGAGAGCGTGCGCTTCACGAAGCCGCTGATGTCCTCGCGCAGAATCCGGCCCTTGCGGCCGGTCCCCTTGACCCTGGCCAGATCGACACCGAGCTCGCGGGCGTAGCGCCGCATCGCCGGAGTGGCGTGGGAGAGCGGTTGCGGGGCCGGCTCGGCCGCCAGCGACGCGGTCGGCGAGGGCCGGCCGCGCGGCGCGCGCGGGTCCGGAACCGAGGCGCCGTCCGGGGCTCCGCCGGCGGAGGACACGGCTGCGGGCGGCCCGGCCTCGGGCGGCTCGGCTTCGGGCGGCTCGGCCCCGGCCACCGCCGGCCGGGCGCCGGTCCCGGCCGCCGGCGCCGCTCCCGCGGAGGCGGCGGCGTCGGCGCCGGCCGGCGCCTGGTGCTCCGCATCGGCCCCGGCCGGGCTCTCCGGCGCGGACTCCCCGCTCCCCGCCGCCTCGCGGTCACCGTCCCCGGTCGCCATCCGCAGCAGAATCGAGCCCTCGGAGACGTTGTCACCGACCGCGACCGCGATCTCGCGCACCACGCCCTCCACCGGGGCCGGGACGTCCATCGTGGCCTTGTCGCTCTCCAGGGTGACGAGGGGGGTCTCGGGACGAACCCGATCGCCGACCTCGACCAGCACTTCGATGACGGGCACGTCGGAGAAGTCTCCGATGTCGGGTACCCGGACTTCGGTCAGATCGGTCACGTCCGCGTCCTCCTCACCGCACCCAGGGGTGGGGCAGTTCCGGGTCGATGCCGTACCGCTCGATGGCGCCGGCGACCACCTGGGAGCCGATCTCGCCTTCGTCGGCCAGCGCCTTCAGCGCGGTCACCGCGACGTGGAACCGGTCGATCTCGAAGAACCGCCGCAGCCGCGCCCGCACGTCGCTGCGCCCGAAGCCGTCGGCGCCCAGGGTGAGGAACCGCCGGTCCACCCAGGGGCGGATCTGGTCCGCGAACAGGCGCATGTAGTCCGAAGCCGCCACCACCGGGCCGGTGCGCGGCTCCAGGCACTGCTCGACGTAGCTGCGCCGGGGAGGTTCGGTCGGATGCAGCCGGTTCCAGCGCTCCGCCGCCATGCCGTCGCGGCGCAGCTCGGTGAAGCTCGTGGCGCTCCATACGTCCGCGTCCACCGCGAAGTCCGCATCCAGCAGCTCCGCCGCCGCGATCACCTCGCGCAGAATGGTGCCGCAGCCGAGGAGCTGCACCCGCGGGCGCTCCTTCCCCCCTCGCGCCGGCGGCGTTCCCTCGCGCAGCAGGTACATCCCCTTGAGGATGCCGTCCTCGCAGCCGGCCGGCATCTCCGGGTGGGGGTAGTTCTCGTTCATCACGGTGAGGTAGTAGAAGACGCTCTCCTGCTCGGAGAACATCCGCTTCAGCCCGTGCTGGACGATGACCGCGAGCTCGTAGGCGAACGTCGGGTCGTAGGAGGTGCAGTTCGGGATCGTCGAGGCCAGGACGTGGCTGTGTCCGTCGTCGTGCTGGAGCCCTTCGCCGGCCAGCGTCGTGCGTCCGGCGGTGCCCCCGACGAGGAACCCGCGGGCCTGCATGTCCCCCGCCGCCCAGGCAAGGTCGCCGACGCGCTGGAACCCGAACATCGAGTAGAAGATGTAGAACGGAATCATGTTGATCCCGTGGTTGGAATAGGCGGTGGCGGCGGCGATCCAGGAGCTCGTCGCGCCGGCCTCGGTGATGCCCTCCTCGAGGATCTGCCCGTCGCGGGCCTCGCGGTAGAACATGAGCTGGTCGGCGTCCTGCGGCACGTAGAGCTGGCCCTTGTCGGAGTAGATCCCGAGCTGGCGGAACAGCCCCTCCATGCCGAAGGTGCGCGCCTCGTCCGGCACGATGGGCACCACGAAGCGGCCGATCTTCCGGTCGCGGACCAGCGTGGTGAGGATGCGCACGAACGCCATCGTGGTGGAAATTTCGCGCTCGCCGCTGTCCTTGAGCAGTGCGTCGAACGCGGAGAGCTCCGGTATTTCCAGGGGCGCGGCCTTGCGGCGGCGCTGCGGCAGGTAGCCGCCGAGCCGCTCCCGGCGCTCGCGCATGTACCGGATCTCGGGGCTGTCGTCGGGGGGACGGTAGAACGGGGCGTCCGCGATCGCGTCGTCCGAGATCGGGATGTCGAACCGGTCGCGGAACGCCTTGAGCGCGTCCTCGCCCATCTTCTTCTGCTGGTGGGTGACGTTCTGTCCTTCGCCCGCTTCCCCCATCCCGTAGCCCTTCACGGTCTTGGCGAGGATCACGGTCGGCTCCCCGGTGTGCCTGGCGGCCTCGGCGTAGGCCGCGTAGACCTTGTGCGGGTCGTGGCCGCCGCGGTTCAGCCGCCAGACGTCCTCGTCGGACAGGTTCGACACCATCTTCCTGAGCTCCGGGTACTTGCCGAAGAAGTGCTCCCGGGTGTAGGCCCCGCCCTTGGCCTTGAAGTTCTGGTACTCGCCGTCGACCGCCTCCTCCATGCGCTTGCGCAGCAGCCCCTTGGTGTCGAGGTGCAGCAGCGGGTCCCAGTACGAGCCCCAGATCACCTTCAGCACGTTCCAGCCGGCCCCGCGGAAGGCGGCTTCGAGCTCCTGGATGATCTTGCCGTTGCCGCGCACCGGGCCGTCGAGGCGCTGGAGGTTGCAGTTGACGACGAAGACGAGGTTGTCGAGCTTCTCGCGCGAGGCCAGCGTGATCGCGCCGAGCGCCTCGGGCTCGTCCATCTCCCCGTCGCCCATGAACGCCCAGACCTTGCGCTGCGAGGTGTCGAGCAGTCCCCGGTTGTGCAGGTACTTCATGAACCGGGCCTGGTAGATGGCCATGATCGGGCCGAGCCCCATCGACACGGTGGGGAACTGCCAGAAGTCGGGCATGAGCCACGGGTGCGGGTACGAGGAGAGCCCCTCGCCGTCGATCTCCTGGCGGAACTTGTGCAGGTGGTCCTCGGTGATGCGGCCCTCGAGGAAGGCGCGGGCGTAGATCCCCGGGGCCGAATGGCCCTGCATGAAGATCAGGTCGCCGCCGTGGGACTCGTTCGGCGCGTGCCAGAAGTGGTTGAAGCCGACGTCGTAGAGGGTGGCGGCGGAGGCGAAGCTCGCGATGTGGCCGCCGAGCTCGCTGGAGAGGCGGTTGGCCTGCACCACCATCGCCAGCGCGTTCCACCGGATCAGCGAGCGGATGCGCCATTCGATGGCGGCATCGCCGGGGGTGTGTTCGGCGCGCGATTCCGGGATGGTGTTGATGTAGGGGGTGTTGACCGAGAACGGCAGGCTGGCGCCGCCCTCGCGCGCGTGGTCCATCAGCGACGTGAGCAGGAAGTGGGCGCGCTCGATGCCGTCACGGTCGATGACGGACTGGAGCGAGTCGATCCACTCCCGGGTTTCGCTGGCGTCGATGTCGGTCGTCTTCGGGTTGGCGGCCATGGGGTTCTCTCCGGATGACGGGGGAGGGCGGGCCGGCCGGCGAGCGGGGGCGGGCGCCGGCGGACCGCCCCGGACCGCGGTCGGGCGCCGGGGGATCGTGGAGCCATCGGGGCGAATCATATCCGACCTGCCGTCACCAGGATGCTCCCTTGCCCGATCCGCGCGGCGCGGTCATATTCGCACCGGACCGTCGCCGGCTCGATGCACGCCCCCCGGGCTGCGGCGCGGATCGGACCTGCGCCCGCGGCGGACCGGTCCATGGCCGGCGAGCGGGCGCCGGGAACGGAAACGTCCGGGACCTGCTTCGAATCGTGAACCTCGTGAATACGATCGACCTCATACGACCCGACGACTGGCATGCGCACTTCCGCGACGGCGCGATCCTCGCCGACGTGGTGCCGGCGAGCGCGGCGCGGTTCGCACGCGCGACGGAAACGTCCGGGACCTGCTTCGAATCGTGAACCTCGTGAATACGATCGACCTCATACGGCCTGACGACTGGCATGCGCACTTCCGCGACGGCGCGGTCCTCGCCGACGTGGTGCCGGCGAGCGCGGCGCGGTTCGCACGCGCGGTGGCGATGCCGAACCTCTCGCCGCCGGTGACGACGACGGCCGCGGCGCTCGCGTACCGCGACCGGATCCTTGCCGCGGTGCCCCCCGGCGTCTCCTTCGAGCCCCTCATGACCCTCTACCTCACCGACGAGACCGGCGCGGACGAGATACGCCGGGCCGCGGCGAGCGGGAGGGTGCTGGGCGTCAAGCTCTACCCCGCCGGGGCGACGACGAACTCCGCCCGCGGGGTGACGGACCTCCGGCGCTGCGAACCGGCGCTCGACGCGATGCGCGAGTGCGGACTCGCCCTGATGGTGCACGGCGAGGTGATGGATCCGGACGTCGACGTCTTCGACCGCGAGCGCGAATTCATCGAGCGCACCCTCGCCCCGCTCGTGGATCGGTTCCCCGGCCTCAAGGTCGTCCTGGAGCACGTGACGACCGCCGACGGCGTCGCGTTCGTCCGCGGCGCCCGCGCCGGGGTGGCGGCCACCATCACCGCCCATCACCTGCTCCTCAGTCGCAACGCGCTCTTCGAGGGCGGGCTGCGGCCCCACCACTACTGCCTCCCGGTGCTCAAGCGCGAACGCCACCGGGCCGCGCTGGTGGATGCGGCCACCGGTGGCGAGGAGCGCTTCTTCCTCGGTACGGACTCCGCGCCGCATCCGCGTCACGCCAAGGAGTCGGCGTGCGGCTGCGCCGGACTGTATACCGCGCATGCCGGGATCGAGCTCTACGCCGAAGTGTTCGACCGGGCCGGCGCGCTCGGCGCCCTGGAGGGGTTCGCGTCGCGCCACGGTCCGGCGTTCTACGGGCTCGCACCGAACCGCGAGACGATCACGCTGCGCCGGGCGTCCTGGCCGGTCGCGGACGAGCTGCCGATGGGCGGCGACGCCCTGGTGCCGTTTCGCGCCGGGGGCCGGGTGGAATGGCGGGTGGTGGCGTGAGCACCGGGGCGCGAGGGGTGGCGGGCCGCTTTCGCGGCTACCTTCCGGTGGCGGTGGACGTCGAGACCGGAGGGTTCGATGCCGCGACGGATGCGCTCCTCGAGATCGCGGTGGTGCTGCTCGGGGTCGACGGCGAAGGCCGCTGGCGGATCGAGGCGACCCATTCCACCCATGTCGATGCGTTTCCGGGCGCGAACATCGACCCCGCGGCGCTGGAGTTCAACGGCATCGTGCCCGATCATCCGCTGCGCAACGCCAGGCCCGAGCGCGAGGCGTTGCGGATGGTGCTCGATCCGGTGCGCCGGGCGGTGCGTGCCCACGGATGTACCCGGGCGGTCCTGGTCGGGCACAACCCGGCGTTCGATCTGGCGTTCCTCAACGCCGCGGTCAAGCGGACCGGGTTCAAGCGCAACCCCTTCCACCCGTTCTCGGCCTTCGATACCGCAACCTTGGGCGGGCTCGCCTTCGGCCAGACGGTGCTGGCGCGCGCGGTGCAGGCGGCCGGCCTGGAGTGGGATGCCCGCGACGCCCATTCCGCGATCTACGACGCGGAGAAGACGGCGGAGCTGTTCTGCATGATCGTGAACCTGTGGGACGGTCGCGAGCCCCCCTCCCGCGAGCCCTGACCGGCCCGCCCGCGGGCCGCCGGACCGGCGCCGCGGCGGGGCCGGACCATGTCCGCTGCGATGGGCCGGCCGTCGCGGATCCGGCGTCGTTGCAGGAGTGGACCATGCGCTCGCGGATCGGTGGAGCGGGGCCGGTGCCCAGCGCTCCGGAAGGACTTCGACAGCCTCCCCGGGCCACCGGGACGTTCCGTATACTGTGCGCATGACCTCCATCGCCACTACCACACCCCGCCCGACGCGGGAGATGCGGGGACGGGACAAGACCTCCCGCATCCCGGTAAAGGTGATCCCGACCGAGGGCCCGCTCCCCCGGAAGCCGCCCTGGATCCGGGTGCGGGCGCCGGTCGGCCCGGCCGTGGACCGGGTGAAGCGGCTGCTGCGCGAGCGGGGCCTGCACAGCGTGTGCGAGGAAGCCTCGTGCCCGAATCTCGGCGAGTGCTTCTCGCACGGCACCGCGACGTTCATGGTGATGGGCGATCTCTGTACCCGCCGGTGCCCGTTCTGCGATGTCGCGCACGGCCGTCCGCAGCCCCTCGACCCGGACGAGCCGGCCCATCTGGCGGAAGCGATCGGGGTGCTCGGCCTGCGCTACGTGGTGATCACCTCGGTCGATCGCGACGATCTGCGGGACGGAGGCGCGGGCCATTTCGCGGACTGCGTGCGGGCGGTGCGCCAAGCCAGCCCCGGCACCCGCATCGAGATTCTGGTGCCCGACTTCCGCGGCCGGATGGACGCCGCGCTGGAGCGGCTCGCCGAGGCCCCCCCCGACGTGTTCAACCACAACCTCGAAACGGTGCCGCGGCTGTACCGCAAGGCGCGGCCCGGCTCCGACTACGAGTGGTCGCTCGACCTTCTCGAGCGGTTCGGGGGCGAGCATCCCGGAGTGCCCACCAAGTCGGGGCTGATGGTCGGACTCGGCGAGACGTACGAGGAAATCGTCGCGGTGATGCGCGATCTGCGCCGGCACCGGTGCGAGATGCTCACCATCGGCCAGTACCTCCAGCCGAGCCGCCACCATCTCGCGGTCGAGCGCTACTGGGCGCCGTCGGAGTTCGAGGCCCTGGCGGACGAGGCGCGCACACTCGGGTTCGACAACGTCGCGAGCGGGCCCCTGGTCCGCTCGTCCTACCACGCGGACCGGCAGGCGGCGGGCGAGGCGGTCGCCTGAGCGAGGGCGGAAACGACCTTCCGGGCACGCGCTTCAAGGGCGGCGTCAGGCGGTCGCCCGAGCGGGGGCGGAAACGGCCTTCCGGGCACGCGCTTCAAGGGCGGCGTCAGGCGGTCGCCCGAGCGGGGAGGAAACGGCCTTCCGGGCACGCGCTTCAAGGGCGGCGAGGCGGTCGCCCGAGCGGGGGCGGAAACGACCTTCCGGGCACGCGCTTCAAGGGCGGCGTCAGGCGGTCGCCTGAGCGAGGGCGGAAACGACCTTCCGGGCACGCGCTTCGAGGGCGATGTCAGGCGGTCGCCCAAGCGGGGAGGAGGGCGGACGCGGGCGCTGAAGACGTTTCCGCCGGCTGGCGCCGCGAACCCCCCATGCGCCGGCGTGGCCGGACGAGCGGCGACCCGCCGCCCGGGCCGGCCGGAGGCGGCGGACGAGAAACGGAACGTGGCTTATCCGTCCGTCCCGACCGCGGCGATGTCGAGGTCGAGCGTCCCCTCCGCCAGTCGGGCGTGCAGGCGTTCGCCGGGCTGCAGTCCGTGCGCCCTGCGCACGACGCGGCGGTCGTCGCCTCGGAGCAGAATGGAGTAGCCGCGTTCGAGCGTCGCCTGGGGACCGAATGCGCCGAGCGCCCGCTCCAGCGCGTCCGTCCGCGACCTGCGTTCGGCGCATGCGGCGCGCGTCGCCCGCCACAGGCGTTGTCCGAGCGCCTCGCACCGGGCGCGGTGGATCTCGACGGTCCGGTCCGGGGCATGGCGCGCGAGACGGGCGGCGAGGGTCGAGAGCCGTGCCCGAAGCTCGCGTATCCGGGAGCTCGCGGCTCGCTCGAGGCGCATCGTGGTCGCGTCGAGCCTCTGGGAGTGGTCGAACAGGCGCCGTCGCGGATGGACGAGCCGCTTCGACAGCATCCGGACTTCGCCGCGGCGCGCCGACAGTCCCCGCTGCACCACGGCGCCGAGCCGGGATTCGAGTCCGCGGTATCGCGCCATCCACTCCTCCGCGTCGGGCACGACGGATTCCGCCGCCGCCGAAGGTGTCGGCGCGCGCAGGTCGGCAACGAAGTCCGCGATGGTGAAGTCGACCTCGTGTCCGACCCCGGTGACGATCGGGATCGATGCCCGGTGCATCGCCCGCGCCACCACCTCTTCGTTGAACGCCCAGAGATCTTCGAGCGATCCCCCGCCGCGGGCGAGGATGAGCACGTCGCATTCCGCACGCTTGCAGGCAAGGTCGATCATGCGTGCGATCGCCTCCGCGGCGCCGGTGCCCTGCACCGGCACCGGGTGGACCACGACCGGCACGGCCGGGAACCGCCTCCCCAGCACGCTCAGGACGTCGCGTACCGCCGCGCCGGTGGGGGAGGTGACGACCCCGATGCACCGCGGCAGGGTCGGGAGCGGAAGCTTGTGCGCGGCGTCGAACAGCCCTTCCGCGTCGAGCCGGCTCTTCAGCGCGTCGAAGGCGCGCCGCAGCGCACCGGCGCCGGCCTCCTCCATGTACTGCACGACGAGCTGGAACTCGCCTCGTTCGGGGTACAGGCCGACCCTCGCGTGGGCGAGCACCTGCATCCCGTCCTCCGGCGGGAACGAGAGGGCCCGGTTGTGCATGCGGAACATCGCGCACCGGACCTGGCAGTGCTCGTCCTTGAGCGTGAAGTACATGTGGCCCGAGCGCGGCTGCGCGAGGTTGGACATCTCGCCCTCGATCCACACCGTCGAGAACGATTCCTCGAGAACGGCCCGGGCTTCGAGGTTGAGGCGCGAGACGGTGTAGACGTCGCGAGCGAAAGGATCGGCGGCGGACGGATGCGGATCGGGCATCCCCGGTGCACGGGACGCGGCCGCGGTTCGGTTGCGTTCGATCACTTCAGGTCCTCCCGCGGCACCCCCGTTCGCGCGGGGCCGCCCATATCGACGCGCTGTACGAGAAGCTCCTCGACGCGGCACCCCCGCTCGCGCAGGGTCGCCCCGATGGGTGGCCCCGCGTCGCGGAGACGACCGGTCCCGAATCGCGTGCGTGCGCCCCGGGCCGGAGCTCCGGCAGGCTCCGTGCTTTCCGCGGAGCACCTCGTTCCTCGTCCGCAGTACGATGGGCCGGCCGGGCGGAGGGTGGCGCGCAAGGCCGGTCCGCGGGGGAACGGCCCCTCGTCCGTCCGGAGGCCTCCGTCGGGCGGCCAGTGTCCACCGCCGCGAACTTCTCCGCAACCGCACCGTGTCAGGAGCAAGAAACCGTGGTCGGCGGCGGGCGCCGCTGGGGACGTGCCGCTCTCGCCCGACGGCGCGCCGCTGCTGACGGTCATCGCCCCCTACCGGTTGCTTGACTCGCGGCGAGCGGCGGCTGACGATTCGACCGAACGCAACCCGGCGCTGGCGGTGCTCGGCGTCGAGGGCACGACCTCCCCGGCGCAGGCGGCGGCGCGGATGCAGGCGATGGCGGAATGGCTCCCGCAGGTGCTCCCCGACCGGGACGTACGGCGCGAATTCGGCGCCTCGGTGGCGGCGTGGCTGGCGGCGACGATGCCGCGGCTGTTTTCGTTTGCCGATGACGAGGAGATCAGGAGCATCGGACTTGGGCTGTTCGAGGAGGAGGACGAGATGACGACGCTGCACCTGAGGGTGAAGGAGTGGGAGGCCGAGTGGCTGCGCCAGGGCATCGCGCAGGGCATGGAGCGCGGCCTGGCCCAAGGCGTGGAGCGCGGTCTGGCGCAGGAACGGTCGTTGCTGCGCGAGCAGGCGACGCGCAAGTTCGGCGCCGCGGTGGGCGAGGCGCTGGCACGCCGCCTGGAGTCGGCGTCGGACGCCGAGGCGCTCCGGGAGATCGGCGTCCTGATCATCGACTGCGCCGGCGGCGCGGAACTGCTCGCCCGCGTCCCCCCGCGCGGAGACGCTTGAGGCCCCCGTCCCCGAACTTCACGACCTTCAGCTCTGTCCTTCAGCCTTGGGCGGCGATGCGCTCGGAGCCACCGGGGAAGGTGGTGCGCAGGACGGGTCCCTGCGGCCCGTCTCGATCATCGCCGGGGTGACGTTGCGAGCGCGGCGCCATCGTTCGTACCGGCTCACGACTTCCGGCCAGGGGGCGAGCCGGCAGGTAGTGTCTCGGTTTGACTTTGGTCATGGTGGTCAAGCTGGTATTTCCGGGCGTGCGCACTTGTCGAGAGGCAAACTGGTACACCATCAGCCGGTACGGATCGTTTACCGCCATCCGCCCGCCGCATATACTGCGCCGCCACCTCGCCACCGCCCCGGGAGCCTCGCTCGATGCTGGAAATGCGGCAAGCGCTCACGTTCGACGACGTCCTCCTGGTTCCCGGTTATTCCGAGGTCCTCCCGCGCGACACCGGGCTTTCCTCCCGGCTCACCCGTACGATCGATCTGAACATCCCGTTCGTGTCCTCCGCCATGGACACGGTCACCGAGGCGCGGCTCGCGATCGGCATCGCGCAGGCCGGTGGAATCGGCATCATCCACAAGAACATGGCCGCGGAGGAGCAGGCGCGGCAGGTCCGCGCGGTCAAGAAGTTCGAGAGCGGGGTCATCGCCGATCCCGTCACGGTATCGCCACGAACGAGCATCCGCGAAGTGCTGGAGATCACGCGCGAGCACGACATCTCCGGGGTCCCGGTGGTCGACGGCACGGAGCTGGCCGGCATCGTGACCAACCGCGACCTGCGCTTCGAGACGCACCACGACGCCCCGGTCGCGAGCGTGATGACGCCGAAGGACAAGCTCGTCACGGTGCGCGAAGGCACCTCCCAGGGCGAGATCCGCCGCCTCCTGCACACCCACCGGATCGAGAAGGTGCTGGTGGTGAACGAGGACTTCGAGCTGCGCGGACTGGTGACCGTCAAGGACATCCGCAAGGCGCACGAATACCCCGACGCCTGCAAGGACGAACACGAGCAGCTTCGGGTCGGGGCCGCGGTCAGCACCGGGCAGGGGACCGACGAGCGCGTCGAGGCGCTCATCGCCGCGGGCGTCGACGTGATCGTCGTGGACACCGCCCACGGCCACTCGCAGGGAGTCGTCAACCGGGTGCGCTCGATCAAGCAGCGCTGGCCGGACATGCAGGTCATCGGCGGCAACGTCGCCACCGCGGACGGCGCGCAGGCGCTGGTACAGGCGGGGTGCGACGCGGTCAAGGTCGGCATCGGACCCGGGTCGATCTGCACGACCCGAGTGGTGGCGGGGGTCGGGGTTCCGCAGCTCTCGGCCATCGACGAGGTGAGCCGGGCCATTCGCGAGAGCCGGGTACCGGTCATCGCCGACGGCGGTATCCGCTTTTCGGGCGACGCCGCCAAGGCTGTCGCGGCGGGCGCGCACGCGGTCATGGTCGGCAGCCTGTTCGCGGGTACCGAGGAGTCGCCCGGCGAGGTCGAGCTCTACCAGGGGCGTTCGTACAAGTCCTACCGCGGGATGGGGTCGCTCGGCGCGATGGGCGGGAGCGAAGGTTCGAGGGACCGCTACTTCCAGGACACGGTGACCGAGCTCGAGAAGCTCGTGCCCGAAGGCATCGAGGGCCGGGTGCCGTACAAGGGTCCTCTGGCCGCGGTCGTCGGCCAGCTCGTCGGGGGCTTGCGCGCAAGCCTCGGCTACACGGGTTGCCGGGACCTCGAAGAGCTTCGGACGAAGGCGCGGTTCGTTCGCCTCACCAGCGCCGGGATGCGCGAGAGCCACGTCCACGACGTGAGCATCACCAAGGAAGCCCCGAACTACCGGGCCGGCTGACCGGTGGAGCCCGGCCGGGCGAGCCGGGGCCGGACCCGGGCCCGGGACACGAGCGGACCGTGCGGGCCGGGACCCGCCGCGCAAGGATTCTCCTTTGACCGCCGCAACCGACATCCACTCCGACCGGATCGTCATCCTCGACTTCGGGTCCCAGTACACCCAGCTCATCGCCCGGCGCGTGCGCGAGGCGAACGTGTACTCCGAGATCCACGCGTTCGACATCGCTCCCGAGCGGCTCCGCGCCCTGGCGCCGAAGGGCGTCATCCTGTCCGGAAGCCCCGAATCGGTGAACGAGGCGGCCGGCTCCCGCGCCCCGGACGCGGTATTCGAGCTGAAGGTTCCGGTGCTCGGCATCTGCTACGGCATGCAGTCCATGGCGGCGCAGCTCGGGGGGGCGGTCGAGACGTCCGAGCAGCGGGAGTTCGGGTATGCCGAGGTTCGCGCGCGCGGACATTCGCGACTGCTCGCCGGGATCGAGGATCGGACGAACGCCGGGGGCCACGGGTTGCTCGACGTGTGGATGAGCCACGGCGACCGCGTATGCTCGCTGCCGCCCGGGTTCAAGCGCATCGCATCGACCGCCAGCGCACCCATCGCGGGGATCGCGGACGAGGAGCGCGGCCTCTACGGTGTCCAGTTCCACCCCGAGGTCACCCACACCCGCCAGGGCGCGCGCATCCTGCACCGGTTCGTGCACGAGATCTGCGGCTGCGCGTCGGGCTGGACCGCGGACGCGATCATCGACGACGGCATCGCGCGGGTGCGTCGCGAAGTCGGCGACGACGAGGTGCTGCTCGCGCTGTCCGGAGGGGTCGACTCCTCCGTGGTCGCGGCGCTCCTCCAGCGCGCGATCGGCGACCGCCTGACCTGCATCTTCGTCGACAACGGCCTGCTCCGGCTCGACGAAGGCGATCAGGTCATGTCCGCGTTCGCCGGACACCTCGGGGTCGACGTCAGGCGGGTCGACGCCGAGGACCGTTTCCTCGCCGCGCTCGCCGGCGTGTCCGACCCCGAGGAAAAGCGCAAGCGCATCGGACGCACGTTCATCGAGATCTTCGAGGAGGAGGCGGCGAGGCTCGACGGGATACGGTGGCTCGCGCAGGGCACCATCTACCCCGACGTCATCGAATCGGCCGGCGCCGCGACCGGCAAGGCGCACGTCATCAAGTCCCACCACAACGTGGGGGGGCTGCCGGAGCGGATGAACATGCGCCTCGTGGAGCCGCTGCGCGAGCTGTTCAAGGACGAGGTGCGGACGATCGGCGTCGAGCTCGGGCTGCCTCGCGAGCTCGTCTGCCGTCATCCGTTTCCGGGACCCGGTCTCGGAGTGCGCATCCTCGGCGAGGTGAAGAAGGCGTACGCCGACGTGTTGCGCCGGGCCGACGCGATCTTCATCGACGAGCTGCGCGCGGCCGGGCTCTACGATTCGGTGAGCCAGGCGTTCGCCGTGTACCTGCCGGTTCGATCGGTGGGAGTGACCGGCGACCAGCGCCGGTACGAACACGTCATCGCGGTACGGGCGGTGGAGACCGTGGACTTCATGACCGCCCGCTGGGCGCACCTCCCCCATGCATTTCTCGATCGAGTGTCCAGTCGGATTATCAATGAGATATCAGGTGTATCTCGTGTTGTTTATGATGTATCGGGCAAGCCCCCGGCAACCATCGAGTGGGAGTGAAGGCGCGGCGTGCCGCGTCCGCGGCCCGCTTGCCGCCGCCGGGAGGGAAATCCCGCGGCGCGGCGAAGCGGCGCCGGCCCGGCTGAGCGCCGGAAAGCCTCGCCGGCCGGCACGATGCGCCGGACCGGCCTGAGACGAGCGTCCTCGCCACCGGCCTCTTCGACCCCGCGACGGTTGACGATGACAGCAGCGACGACGGACCGGCCGCGGTGCGACGACGAGCACTGGATGCGGCGCGCCCTCGATCTCGCCGCGCGGGCGGCGCGTGGAGGCGAGGTGCCGGTGGGCGCGGTCGTGGTCCGCGGCGGCGTCGAGATCGGCGCCGGGGCGAATGCGCCGATTCGTGGCGCCGATCCCACCGCCCATGCCGAGATCAACGCCATCCGGGCCGCATCGCGGGCCACCGGCAACTATCGGCTCACCGGGACGACGCTCTACGCGACGATGGAGCCCTGCGTGATGTGCGCGGGCGCGATCGTCCACGCGCGTATCGATCGAGTGGTGTACGGAGCGGCCGACGAGCGTTGGGGCGGGGCGGGCGGCGTCTTCGACGTTCTCGGTTGCGGCCGGCTCAATCATCGCCCCGCGGTCCGCGCCGGCGTGCTCGCCCGCGAGTCCGCCGCGCTGCTTCTGGAGTTCTTCCGGACCCGGCGCGGGCGCGCGGCGCCGCCGAATCGGCGATGAGCGGGACCGCCGCGCTCGCCGAACGTCTCGGTGCGGCCCTGCGCAGGGCCGGGCTTCGCCTCGTCACCGCCGAGTCCTGCACCGGGGGCGGGATCGCCCAGGCGGTGACCGCGGTGGCGGGCAGCTCCGCGTGGTTCGACCGCGGATTCGTCGCCTACTCGAACGAAGCGAAGCAGGAGATGCTGGGGGTGGCCACATCGCTCGTCGAAACCCACGGGGCGGTGAGTGAACCGGTGGTCGCGGCGATGGCGCTCGGTGCTTGTGCGGGCCGTCCGGAGCGGGTCGCGGTGGCGGTCAGCGGAATCGCGGGACCGGGCGGAGGAAGCGCGACGAAGCCGGTGGGGACGGTGTGTCTCGCACTTTCCGTCGCCGGGGATGTGCCTCGCACCCGAACCGTCCTCTTCGAGGGAGAGCGCGACGAGATCCGGCGCCAGGCCACGTGCGCGGCGATGTCGGACCTCATCGATGCGCTGGATTCGATGTGATCGTTCGCCGGCTCTCCGCGCATCGATTCGCCGGGCCGGGGTGCGTTCGCCTCGCCGGCCGGGTCGGATCGGGCCGAGGGCGTACAACGCCGGAGCCCCGGCGCCGGGTCGGATCGGGCCGAAGGCGTACAGCGCCGGAGCCCCGGTTCGCCATGTCCTGTAGGCCCGGGTCGCTAGGGAGTCCGGCGCGGCTGTGGGATAATTCGCGCCGCTCTCCCCACTTCCCCTTTCATGCGCCAGGAGCTGCGGATATGGACGACAGCAGGAAACGGGCACTCAATTCGGCTCTCTCGCAGATCGAGCGCCAGTTCGGCAAGGGCGCGATCATGCGGATGGGTGACCCGAGCGTGGTCCGCGACATCGAGGTGGTCTCCACCGGATCGCTCGGACTGGATCTGGCCCTCGGCGTCGGAGGACTGCCGCGGGGGCGGGTGATGGAGGTCTACGGGCCGGAGTCCTCGGGCAAGACGACCCTTGCGCTGGAGGTCATCGCCCGCACGCAGCGCGACGGCGGGACCGCCGCGTTCATCGACGCCGAGCATGCGCTCGACCCCCAGTACGCGGAGAAGATCGGGGTCGACGTCGACGAACTGCTCGTGTCCCAGCCCGACACCGGAGAGCAGGCGCTGGAGATCGCGGACATGATCGTGCGCTCCGGCGCGGTGGACGTGGTCGTCATCGATTCCGTCGCCGCGCTCACTCCGAAGGCGGAGCTCGAGGGCGAGATGGGCGATTCCCACGTGGGCCTGCAGGCGCGCCTGATGAGCCAGGCGCTGCGCAAGCTCACCGCCAACATCAAGCGCTCCAATACCCTCGTCATCTTCATCAACCAGATCCGGATGAAGATCGGAGTGATGTTCGGCAGCCCCGAGACGACCACCGGCGGCAACGCGCTGAAGTTCTACGCGACGGTCCGGCTCGACATCCGCCGGATCGGCGCGATCAAGAAGCAGGACGAGGTGATCGGGAACCAGACGCGCATCAAGGTGGTCAAGAACAAGGTCGCGCCGCCGTTCAAGCAGGTCGAGTTCGACATCCTCTACGGCGAGGGGATCTCGCGTGAAGGCGAGCTCATCGATCTGGGCGTCAAGCACGGCATCATCGAGAAGTCCGGCGCGTGGTACAGCTACCAGGGTGACCGCATCGGCCAGGGCCGGGACAACGTGCGCGAGTTCCTCAAGGCGCACCAGGAAACCGCCCACGCGATCGAGACCGCGTTGCGGGGCCTGTTCCTGCCCGCACGGGGCGCTGCCGCCAACGGAGCCGGGGAGGCGATCGAAGCCTGACCGGCGAGCAGGATCCGGAGCTCCGGGCGCGGGCCCTCAAGCTACTCGCGCGGCGTGAGCACGCGCGCGGCGAGCTCGCGTTCAAGCTCGCCGCGGGCGGCGCCGGGGCGGATGCGATCGAACGCGTGCTCGATGCGCTCGAAGCGCAGGGGTTGCTGAGCGAGGAGCGGTTCACCGAGCAGTACGTCGGCTCTCGCCTCGGCCGCGGCCACGGTCCCCGGCGCATCCACGAGGAGCTTCGCCGGCGCGGGATCGACAGCGCGGCGGCCCGGGAGGCGGTCGGAGGGGACGACGCGTTCTGGTCCGAAAAGGCGTCGCAGGCGCGGGCCAGGCGTTTCGGCGATGCGGCGCCCGCCGACTGGTCCGAGTGGGCTCGTCAGGCCCGCTTCCTCGAACGGCGCGGATTCACGACGGAACAGATACGATCGGCGCTCGGACCGCCTCCGCCGCAGTGAAGAAGGCGCCGCAAGCCCGCGGACACCGGGGCCCGGACGGGCGGGAGTGTCGTCCGGAGCCCCCGGGGGCCGGACGAGCGGCGCCGCCGTGAACGCAAGAGCAGTCATCCGATGAAGAGCAACGAGCTCAGACGGACCTTCCTCGAGTACTTCCGCGAACGCGGCCACGAAGTCGTGCCGAGCAGCCCCCTGGTGCCCGGCAACGATCCGACGCTGCTGTTCACCAACTCGGGCATGGTGCAGTTCAAGGAAGTCTTCCTCGGGACCGACCGGCGGTCCTTCACGCGGGCGGTCACGGCGCAACGCTGCGTGCGCGCCGGCGGCAAGCACAACGATCTGGAGAACGTCGGCTACACCGCCCGCCACCACACCTTCTTCGAGATGCTCGGCAACTTCAGCTTCGGCGACTACTTCAAGCGCGAGGCGATCCGCTACTGCTGGGAGTTCCTGACCGATGCGCTCGGGCTCCCGCCGGAGAAGCTGTGGGTGACGGTGTACGAGCGCGACGACGAGGCGGCCCGGATCTGGTTCGAAGACATCGGCATCGACCGCACGCGGTTCTCCCGCTGCGGGGAGAAGGACAACTTCTGGGCGATGGGCGACACCGGGCCCTGCGGCCCGTGCTCGGAGGTGTTCTACGACCACGGACCCGAGGTGCCGGGCGGGCCGCCGGGAAGCCCCGACGAGGACGGCGACCGCTACATCGAGCTGTGGAACCTGGTGTTCATGCAGTTCAACCGCGACGCCGGCGGCAACATGGAGCCGCTGCCCAGGCCCTCCGTCGATACCGGGCTCGGGCTGGAGCGGACCGCCGCGGTGCTCCAGGGGGTGCACAGCAACTACGAGACCGATCTCTTCGCGAGCCTGATCGGCGCCGCCGCGGAGATCACCGGAGCACCGGGCGCCGGAGACGAGTCCCCCGGGGACAAGTCGCTGCGCGTGATCGCCGATCACGTGCGCTCGTGCGCGTTCCTCGTCGCCGACGGCGTCGTCCCGTCGAACGAGGGCCGCGGCTACGTGCTGAGGCGCATCGTGCGCCGCGCCATCCGGCACGGGCACCGGCTCGGGGTGCGCGACCCGTTCTTCTGGCGCATGGTCGCGGCGCTCGACGCCGAGATGGGCGACGCCTACCCGGAGCTGCGCCGCCGCCGGGCGCGGATCGAGCGGGTCCTGCGCCACGAAGAGGAGCAGTTCGCCAGGACCCTCGACCAGGGAATGCGCATCCTCGAGGACGCGATCGACGGACTCGACGGCGACGTGATCCCCGGCGAGACGGTGTTCAGGCTCTACGACACCTACGGATTCCCCGTGGACCTCACCGCGGACATCGCGCGCGAACGCGCCCTGAGCGTCGATCTGGACGCATTCGAGCGTGCGATGGAGGGGCAGCGCGCCCGGGCCCGCGCCTCCAGCCGGTTCAAGGCGGACGGCGAGGATGCGATCGACGTCGCCGCGGCCTCCACCTTCGTCGGCTACGAGCGCCTCGACGGCAAGGCGACGGTGACCGCGCTGCTGCGCGACGGCAAGGACGTGGACCGGCTCGACCCCGAAGAGGAGGGTTGGGTGGTGCTCGACGAGACGCCGTTCTATGCCGAGTCGGGAGGCCAGGTGGGAGACCGCGGGCGACTGGTGGCCGGCGGCATCGGTTTCGAGGTCGCGGACACGCAGCGCCATGGCGAGGCCATCGTGCACATCGGGGTGGTCACCGGCGGCGCGTTGTCGACCGGCGCCGTCGTCGAGGCGCGAGTGGACGCCGGGGCCCGCCGCGCGACCGCGCGCAACCACTCCGCGACCCACCTGGTCCATGCGGCGCTGCGCGCCGTGCTCGGCGAGCACGTCGAGCAGAAGGGCTCCCTGGTCGCTCCGGACCGGCTCCGGTTCGACTTCTCCCACTACGAGCCGGTGACCAGGGAGGAGCTCCGCCGCATCGAGGCGATGGTGTCGGGGTGGATCCTCGACAACGACGCGGCTCGCACCGAGGTCATGCCGCTGGAGGAAGCCAGGCGCAGCGGTGCGATCGCGCTCTTCGGCGAGAAGTACGACGATCCGGTGCGGGTGCTCTCGCTGGGTGACTACTCGATGGAGCTCTGCGGCGGTACCCACGTCTCGCGCGCCGGCGACGTGGGCCTGTTCAAGATCGTCTCCGAGGGCGGCATCGCGGCCGGCGTGCGCCGGATCGTGGCGCTCACCGGGGAGGAGTCGCTCGCCTGGGTGCATTCGATGGAGGATCGGATCGAACGCATCGCCACCAGCATGAAGGCCGAGCCGGAGGCGGTGGCGGATCGGGTCGAGGCGATGCTCACCCGCAACCGCGAGCTGGAGCGCGACCTCGATCGCCTGAAGGCCCGCGTCGCGGCGTCGCGCGGCGACGACCTGGCCGCGCAGGCGGTCGACGTCGACGGGCTCAAGGTGCTCGCGGCCAAGATCGACGGGGCCGATCCGAAGGCCCTGCGCGAGACCGTGGACCGGCTGAAGACCCGGCTCGGGTCCGCGGCGGTGGTGCTCGCCACGGTCAATGCCGGCAAGGTCGCGCTGGTCGCCGGGGTGACGAAGGACTCCACCGACCGCATCGAGGCGGGGACGCTCGCGAACCACGTCGCGCGCCAGGTCGGCGGGCGCGGGGGCGGGCGTCCGGAGCTCGCGCAGGCCGGCGGGAACGATCCGTCCCGGGTGGACCAGGCCATCCGCTCCGTCCACGGGTGGGTGCGCGAGCAGCTCGCGGGCACCGGCGCCCGGTCGTGAGCCTGATCGTCCAGAAGTTCGGAGGCACCTCGGTCGGGAGCCTCGAGCGCATCGCGCGCGTCGCCACCCACGTCCGGCGGGCCCGCGAGACGGGCGACCAAGTGGTCGTCGTGGTTTCCGCGATGAGCGGCGAGACGGACCGGCTGCTCGGCCTTGCCCGGAGCGTCCAGGAGGCGCCCGACCCCCGCGAGCTCGACGTCCTGCTCTCGACCGGGGAGCAGGTGACCATCGCCCTGCTTGCGATGACGTTGCGGGAGACCGGCTGCGCGGCGCGTTCCTATACCGGTCACCAGGTGCGCATCGGCACCGACAGCGCCCATACCAGGGCGCGCATCGTCCACATCGACGACCACCGCATCCGGGCGGACCTCGCGGCGGGGAGGGTGGTCGTCGTCGCCGGCTTCCAGGGCGTGGACGAGGACGGCGACATCACCACGCTCGGCCGCGGCGGCTCGGACACCACCGCGGTCGCCCTGGCCGCGGCTCTGGGGGCCGACGAGTGCCGGATCCACACCGACGTCGATGGCGTCTACACCACCGATCCGCGGGTGGTCCCGGAGGCCCGGCGCCTGGAGGCGCTCACGTTCGAGGAGATGCTGGAGCTGGCGAGCCTCGGCGCGAAGGTCCTGCAGATCCGGGCCGTCGAATTCGCGAGCAAGTACGGCGTTCCGTTGCGCGTGCTGTCCACGTTCGAGGACGGCCCCGGCACCCTCATCGGACCCGACCCCGAGGACAATTCCATGGAGCAGCCCCTCATCTCCGGCATCGCGTTCAATCGCGACGAGGCCAAGATCACCGTCATGGGGGTGCGGGACCGCCCCGGTGTCGCCTTCTCCATCCTCGGCCCGGTGGCGGACGAGAACATCGAGGTCGACATGATCGTCCAGAACGCCGGCGCGGGCGGCACCACCGACTTCACCTTCACGGTGCACCGCAACGACTACGCCCGCACCCTCCGGATCGTGAGGGAACGGACATCGCAGTGGGGGGCGAGCGAAGTGACCGGCGACGATCGAATCGTTAAGATCTCGCTCGTCGGCGTCGGGATGCGGTCCCACGCGGGGATCGCCAGCCGGATGTTTCGGGCGCTTGCCGCGGAGAGCATCAACATCCAGATGATTTCGACCTCCGAGATCAAGATATCGGTGGTCGTCGACGAGAGGTACCTGGAGCTTGGAGTGAGGGCGCTGCACACCGAGTTCGGTCTCGAAGAGAACGGAGTGGCGGGAAAGCTGTCTCAATAGCCGACCGCCTCCGGCCGCCGGAAGAAACGGCGGGCTGCGGGACCGGGAATCCGGTTCGGCGCCGACGGCTTGGGGAGTCGGGATCAGGACGACACGGCTCTCACCGCGCCCGCAGGGAGCAGCACGGTCACAAGGACGCTGCGACCGGGGAGCATGTTCGGCACCCCGGCGACCGGGGAGGACGCGATGCTCATCCTCACCAGAAGGATCGGCGAGTCGCTGATGATCGGCGACAACGTCGCGGTGACGGTACTCGGAGTGAAGGGCAGCCAGGTGCGGATCGGAATCGACGCACCCAGGGAGGTGGCGGTTCACCGCCAGGAGATCTACGACCGGATCCAGGGACGAAAGACGGAGCCATCGGGCGAACAGCCGGGCGACATATCCCATGATTTGTGTTGATTCATAAGGTTACTACAAGAACCTAAAGCTGATTCGAGAGGGTCCGGGCGACACGCCCGCCGCTTCGGGTCGACGGCCGGGAGCCCCTGCCCGGCGGACCACTGTTCGGCGGATGCCGGGGACCCGGGTCCGCCCGGACGATCTTTTGCGGGCGATCACGCCCTTCGGTATCCTCCAGCCCTCCCGGAGAGGTGGCCGAGCGGCTGAAGGCGCTCCCCTGCTAAGGGAGTATGGGTTGATAGCCCATCGAGGGTTCGAATCCCTCCCTCTCCGCCAAACGGACCCGGCTGTCCATCGCGGACGCCCCGTTCACGCCGGCAATCCCCTGCGCGGCGTCGATCAATCGAACCACCGAGTGCGCGGTCCCGCCGCGGTTGCCCGTCGAAACGCGCACGGGTCCTCCGGGGGCCGCGGCCTGGAGCTGGAATCCCGGCGGGCCGGACCCGTTCGCCGACGCCCGTCCGCCGAACGCCTCCCGTCCCTCAACTCGGCGGTTGCCCGTCGAAACGCGCGCGGGTCCTCCGGGGCCTGCGGCCCGGAGCTGGAGTCCCGGCGGGCCGGACCCGTTCGCCGACGCCCCGGCCGCCGAACGTCTCCCGTCCCTCACCCCGGCCGCCGAACGCCTCCCGTCCCTCACCCCGGCCGCCGAACGCCTCCCGTCCCTCACCCCGGCCGCACCGCCTTCGTCGGCAGCACCGCGTCGAAGGGATCCGGGAATCGTCCGACCCGCACATTGACGACGGTCGGGACCCGTCGCCCCCACGCGGCGGCGACGGCGTCGCGCAGCGCATCGGGCGTGTCCGCTCGCACTCCGACCGCCCCGAAGCTCTCGGCGAGCCTGACGAAATCCGGGTTGTGCAGCTCGGACGCGATGACCCGCCCGCCGTACAGGTCCTCCTGCATGCGCTTGACGTTGCCGTACGCGCCGTCCTCGAACACCACCGCGACCACCCCGAGACCCTGCTGCACCGCGGTGGAGAGCTCCTGCGCGTTGAACAGGAAGCCGCCGTCGCCGTTGATGGACAGGACCGCGCGATCCGGGCAGGCCGCCTGCGCACCGAGCGCGGTCGGGAAGCCGGCCCCGAGCGTGCCTTGGTACCCCGAGGAGATGAACGTGCGCGGGGCATGGACGGGAAAGGCGGACGCGGCGACGTAGCCCATCTGCGTCATTTCGTCGACGAAGATGCCGTCCTCGGGGAGGGCGGAGCGCAGGGCGTCGAGGAACGCGATCTGCGCGCCCGCGCCGGCCAGCATCTCCGCGCGCGCCGCGGCCTTGAGCGCTTCCATCTCCGCGGTACGCGAGGCGCGCCGGCCGCCGGAACGTCCGAGCGCGTCCGCGAGCGCCTGGAGCGCAAGCCTCGCATCGGCGACGATCGGGACGGCCGGGGTCCCCAGGCGGTGCATCTGCGACGGATCGGCGTCGATGCGCACCGTCGCGAGCCCGGCCGCGCCCCAGTCGGTCCGGTAGTGGCGGTAGCGCGTGCCGACCGCGAGCACCGCATCGGCCCGCTTCCACAGCTTCGCGCCGGCCGGCTGGGTCACCGAGAGGGGATGGCGGTCGTCGAGGATGCCGCGTCCCATCCGGTGGGCGATGACCGGCGCCTGCAGGATCTCCGCTACCTCGCGCAACGCTTCGCCGCCGTGCAGGGCGCCGCCACCGACGACGATCACCGGGTGCCCGGCCGCGCCCAGGAGCTTCGCCGCCTCCTCGATGGCGCCGGCGTCGGGGGCGACCGGCGCCGCGCCGGGCGCCGCTTCGATGCCGCCGACGTCCGCCGCGAGTCCGAGGACGTCCATGGGCGATTCGACCGCGACCGGGCGAGGCACCCCGGATCGGAGCTGGTGGAACGCGGTGCGCATCGACTCCGGCGCCTGCGTCGGGTGCCGGATGTGCCCGACCCACTTGGTGAGTCCGCGCAGGAGGGAGAGCTGGTCGGGGATCTCGTGCAGCAGTCCGTAGCCCTGGCCGATGGCGTGGGCGGGGAGCTGCCCGGTGATCGCGAGCACCGGCGCGCAGACGCCGTACGCGGTGGCGAGGGCGGCGGTGGTGTTCAGGATCCCCGGTCCGGGCACGACGACGTAGACACCGGTCTTCGCGCTCGCCTGCGCATGGCCGAGCGCCATGTAGGCGGCGGCCTGCTCGTGGCGGGGGTGGACGACGCGGATGCGGTCGCGCTCGTCGTGCAGCGCGTTGAACAGCGCATCGAGCTGGATGCCGGGAAGTCCGAACACGGTGTCGACGCCATTCGCGACGAGCGAGCGCACGATGGTCCGGGCGGTGGTCATCGTCTTCATCCCGTTCTCCCGAAGCGGCGATCGGGGCCGGGCTTCCCGGCTCGTGTTCAGGCCGCGTCGGCGCGGCTCGCCGGCGGAAACCGGGCCGCGACCAGCGTGTCCACCGCCGCGGTGACACCGCCCTTGCGGTACGGTACGCCACCGGCCTGCATCGCCATCTCCACCGCGCCCAGGGCCCCGAGGATCATGGGTTCGTTGATCCAGCCCATGTGCCCGATGCGAAACGCCTTGCCGTCGAGCGGCCCGAGACCGTAGCCGAGGGAGACGTCGAACTCGTCCCGGGCGATGACGCGGAGCCGGTTCGCGTCGACTCCGCTCGCGGTCCGGACGGTGGTGACCGAGGTGGCGCGCTCGGCCGGATTGACGCAGTTGAGCTCCAGCGCGCCGGCCTGTCCCCATACCTCGACCGCGGCATGCACCGCATCCGCCAGGCGGCGGTGGCGCGCGAACGCGGTCTCGAGTCCTTCCTCGAACAGCATGTCGAGGGCCTCGCGCAGCCCCCAGACGAGGTGTTCGGGCGGGGTCCCGAAGAACTTCATGTAGAACTCCTCGTGGTCCACGCGGCGCGCCCAGTCCCAGTATCCGCGGCGGATCCCCGTGGTGCGGCTGCGCTCGAACGCGCGCGCGCCCACCGCGGTAAACGCGAGTCCGGGCGGTGTCATCAGCCCCTTCTGCGACCCCGCCACCGCCACGTCCACGCCCCAGTCGTCCATCCGGAAATCGACGGTGCCGAGCGACGCGACGACGTCGGCCATCAGCAGGGCGGGGTGGCGGCAGGCGTCGAGGGCGCGGCGTACCGCCGCGAGGTCGCTCGTGACCGAGGTCGCGGTGTCGGTCTGCACCGCGAGCACCGCCTTGATGCGGTGTTCCCGGTCCGCGCGCAACCGGTCCTCGATGCGGCCGGGGTCGAACGCGCTGCGCCAGTCGCCCTCGATCTCCTCGACCGCGGCGCCGAGATCGCTCGCGAGCTCGCCCCAGGCCCGGGAGAACATGCCGGTGGACGGGGCCAGCACGAGGTCGCCCTCGCCGATCAGGTTCGCGAGCGCCGCCTCCCACGCGCCATGTCCGTTGGAGGCGTAGAGGAAGACGTGGCCGTCGGTCCTGAACACCTTCGCGAGGTCGTCGAAGCACGATTCGGTGAGGGCTACGAAATCGGCGTCGACGAGGTCGACGGCGGGACGGTTCATCGCGGCGAGCACGCGATCGGGGATGTTGGTCGGCCCCGGGGTCATCAGGAAGTTGCGGCCGCGCATCGGGTTCGAGTCACGCATGGTTGCCGGTTCGGGGTGTGTCGAGGGATGGCTCGGCGCGATCGCGAGAGGGGCCCGGCGCCGGAAGGCGGCGGACTTTAGATCGATGCCCCGGGACTGTACAGCGGCGGGACGAACGCCGGCTCAGCGGTCCGGGGCCGGAAAGGCGGCAATCAGCGCGTCGCGCACCGCGTCGGGCTGCTCCGCCATCAGCATGTGCCCGCAGTCGGCGAGCTCGACCACGCGCACCACCGGCAGGGCCGCGACCAGGTCCCGCGTCGCCCGCGGGGGGGCCATGACGTCCTCGCCACCGACGATCAGGTGCACCGGGCAGGTGGTCTTCGCCGCGGTGTCCAGCCCGTGGCGGTACTCGTTGCAGGCGTTCAGATCGTTGTGGAGCACCCCCGGGCGGCTGCGTTCGAGGAGCCGTACTCCGCCGCCGGTCATCCACATGCCGGGAGCCGGATTGCCGCCGAGCTGCGCGCCCATGCGGTGCCCCCACAGGGTGATCATGTCGAAGGCGGCGTGATCGTCCGCCCTGGCGGCGCCGAGCAACGCGTCGGTGACCACCATCGGCACCGCGCAGCCGACGAGCGCCGCGGCGTCCACGCGATCGGGATGGAGGCCGGCGGCTTCGAGCGCGACGAGCGAGCCCATGCTGTGGCCCGCGACGCAGACGCGTTCGAAGCCGAGCGCATCGGCCGCGCGCATCACCCAGTGCGCCATCTCGGTGATGGTGGCGAGGGGATCGCCCTCCGAGCGGCCGTGGCCCGGAAGGTCGAGGGCGGCGGCGTTGAACCCGTGGTGCGCGAAGTACCGGCTCTGGTTGATCCAGACGCTGTGCTCGAGCCCGCCGCCGTGGATGAACACCACTGCGGGCCGTCCCGCGACGAGCGGGCGCGAACCGGTGTAGGCGTAGCTTGCGAGGCCGTCGACTTCGAACCTCATGACGCCGCCCTCCGCGCGCCGGCCCCGGACCGCGCCGCGCGCTGCGAGACGTGGAGTGCGCGTCCCAGGTCGTCGAGCAGATCGTCGACGTCCTCCAGTCCGATGGAGAGCCGGACCGTCCCCCCCGAGATCCCGGCGCGGGCGAGCGCCTCGTTGTCCATGCGGTGGTGCGTGGTGCTCGCGGGATGGATGACGAGGGACTTCGCGTCACCGACGTTGGCGAGGTGGGAGAAGATGCGCAGCGACTCGATGAACTTCCGGCCCGCTTCGCGTCCGCCTTCGAGCTCGAAGCTGAACACCGCCCCGCAGCCGCGCGGCAGCAGCTTCTTCGCGAGTTCGTGGTCGGGGTGATCCGGGAGCCCGGGATGGACGACGCTCGCGACCGCGTCGTGGCCGTTCAGGTATTCGACCACCTTGCGGGTGTTCGAGACGTGCCGCTCCATGCGCAGCGAGAGCGTCTCCACCCCCTGCAGGATGTGGAACGCGGTGGTGGGGCTCATGCACGCGCCGAAGTCCCGGGCGCCTTCCTTGCGAGCGCGCATGATGAATGCGGCGGGGCCGTACTCTTCGGTGAACACCATGTCGTGGAAGCCGGCGTAGGGCTCGGTCAGGGTCGGAAACCGGCCCGAGGCGTCCCAGTCGAAGGTGCCGCCGTCGACCAGCACCCCGCCGATCGCCACGCCGTGGCCCCCGAGGAACTTCGTCGCCGAGTGCATGACGAGGTCCGCGCCGTGATCGAACGGACGCAGCAGGTACGGCGTGGTGAACGTCGAGTCGAGGAGGAGCGGCAGGCCCGCAGCGTGCGCGACCTCGGCGACGGCCGGGATGTCGAGGACGTCGAGGCCGGGATTGCCGAGGGTCTCGCCGAACACCAGCCGGGTCTCGGGGCGGATGGCGGCGCGAAACGCGGCGGGGCTGCGCGGGTCGACGAACGTCGTCTCGATGCCGAAGCGGGGCAGGGTGTAGGAGAGCAGGTTGTGCGAGCCGCCGTAGAGCGCGGACGAAGCGACGACGTGCTCGCCCGCCCCCACGATGGTGGCGATCGCGAGGTGCATCGCGGCCTGCCCACTCGCGGTGGCGATGGCCCCGACTCCGCCTTCGAGCGCCGCGACCCGCTCCTCGAGCACCGCGGTGGTGGGATTGGTGATGCGCGAGTAGACGTGGCCGGGCCGCTCGGCGTTGAACAGCGCCGCGGCGTGATCGGAGTCGCGGAAGACGTAGGACGTGGTCTGGTAGATCGGGGTCGCGCGGGCGCCGGTGGCCGGGTCGGGATGCTGCCCGGCGTGCAGGCTCAGGGTGTCGAAGTTGATGTATCGGGGTCCGCTCATGGGTGGCCTCGTCGAGTGGATCGAGTGTCGGGGCTCGCCGGCCGAAACGGATTCCGGGCAGTTCGGACCCCGGCCCTCGATGGGTGGGATACCGGATCGGGCCGCCCGGGTGCGCGGGGCGTTCGCGGCCGCGGGCCGGCGCTCCGCGGGCCGGGGGAGCGCGGCGCATTGTCCGCGGGAACGGCGGTGGTGTCACCCGGCGCGCGCCTCACCATCCGCTCCACCGCGCCAGGTCGCGGTCCCGGGAGTCGCGCACTTCGCGACTCGCCAGGGCCTGGACGATCGGCGACGTGCGCAGGCTCACCGGCTGGTAGCTCCTCTGCTCGTCGAGCGGCACCGGATCGCGACGCACCATCCGGTACAGGCCGTACGCGCCGATGCAGCCGTGGACGATGGCGAGCAGCCAGAACAGGCCGGGCGGGCCGGCGAGGCGCATCAGGGAGGCGGCGAGCAGGGGACCCATCGTGAGTCCGATCCCCCCGACGAGGACCAGGGTGGCGCTCGCGGCGACGATCTGCCGCGGGGTGAGATGGTCGTTGGTATGCGCACCGCTCAGCGCGTACAGGGGCATCGAGGTGCCGCCGATCAGGGCGGTCGAGGCGATGAGCACCGCGTACGAGTCGATTCCGCCCGCGCCGGCGACGAACGCGGCGCCGGTCGCGGTCCACGCCAGCGCCACGATGACCTTGCGCCGATCGAACCGGTCGGACAGCCAGCCGATCGGCCACTGCAGCACCAGCCCTCCGAACAGGACCATCGCGATGAACAGGGACAGCCGGTCGACGGCGAGCCCGGTCTCGACCCCGTACACCGGACCCATCGCGAACAGGGCGCCGTGCGCGATCCCGATCAGGAAGGCGCCGGCCACGCCCAGCGGAGACGCCCGGAACAGGGCCCGGACTCCGATGGGTTCCGGCGCCTCGAACACCGGCGCGCGTCCCACGCTCAGGGTGATCGGGATCAGGGCGAAGGAGACGAGGACCGAGACCAGCACGAACAGCTCGAAGCCGAGCGGGTCGTACAGGTTCATGAGGAGCTGGCCGCTGCCCATGCCTCCCATCACCATGATCATGTACACCGAGAGCAACTGGCCGCGGGTCTTGTTCGTCGCCGCGTCGTTGATCCAGCTCTCCGCCACCACGTAGAGGCCGGCGAAGCAGAATCCGGTGACCACCCGGATCATGAACCAGGACAGCGGCGTCACGAACACCGTGTGCAGCAGGGCGGCTCCCGATGCGAGCGAGGCGAGTGCGGCGAAGACGCGAATGTGGCCGACGCCGGCCAGCAGGCGCGGCACGATCACGGACCCGGAGAGGAAGCCGACGAAGTAGCCGGTCATCACCAGCCCGATGATGCCGGTGCCGAACCCCTCCAGGGTGGCCCGCACCCCGAGCAGCGTGTTCTGCAGGCCGTTGCCGAGCATGATGAGGGCGATGCCGAGGAGGAGGGCCCAGGCGCTTGCGATCGCGGCGAACATGATGGACCGGTACCCCGTCGGATTCAGGAACGGGCGGCCGTGCCGCGGAGCCGGGCGAGGGTCGCGCGGGCGGTGGAACGGCTCTCTCCCGGCACGCGGAACACGGTGTCCGCGCCGTGGACCCGCAGCGCGTCCACCAGGATCCGGCCACCGGTGCGCCGACCGTTCCGCGCCATGTCCGTCACCGGGCGTGTACGAATGGAAGGGGTGCGAATTCTCGCATACCACGAGCGTTCCGCCGTGGGTCGATTTGCCGCGGGGAACCGCACCCGCAGCCGCCTTCATCGTGCTCGAACCCGTCCCCAGGACCCGGTCCCGCCAGGCCCGGCGGCGCCTGTCCGGCGTTTCCCGGCCTGCGGACCGGCAATTCATGGACGGGCCTTCGCGTCGGAAGCGACGGCCATGTCCTTCACGCGCGTCTTCCGCTTCCTGCCCCGCCGATTGCCCCGGAACCGCCGTCCGGATCCCCGGGAGGCACGCCGGGACCCGGACCGCCGGGGTGATGGGGGCAGTGTCCGCGAACCGAACCGCCCGGGGCAACTTGCGGCCGTGTTTCTTGAAAACGTCCGACCGATTGGATAGCTTCCTCAAGCCGCGAGGCAGGGCCCGGTGCCGTCTCCGGTCACGACGCGCACCGCCGATCGCGCCCGCCTCCCTGCCCATTCGAGAGAGATCCCGCCATGAGCGCAGCCCCCGAGGAGTTCCTCAGCAAGACGGCCCGAGTCGATCCGGACTCGGTGCAGCCGTTCCCGAGTTCGAGGAAGGTGTACCGCACCGGCAGCCGGGCCGATCTCAAGGTGCCGTTCAGGGAGGTCTCGCTCGCCGAGACGCGCTCGTCGCAGGGCGTCGAGGTCAACGACGCCGTCTACGTCTACGACACCTCCGGGCCGTACACCGACCCGGACGCGCGCATCGACGTCCGCCGGGGCCTCGCGCCCCTGCGCGCCAGGTGGATCGAGGAGCGCGGCGACACCGAGCGGCTCGACGCGGTGTCCTCCGACTACGGCCGGCTGCGCCGGGACGACCCGAAGATCGAGCCGCTGCGCTTTGCCCATCTGCATGCGCCGCGCCGGGCGAAGCACGGCGCCAACGTCACCCAGATGCACTACGCGAGGCGGGGCCTCGTGACCCCCGAGATGGAGTTCATCGCGATCCGCGAGAACTGCATGCTCGAGGCGTACCGGGAGGAGGTCCGGCGGCACCGACATCCGGGCATGGGGTTCGGAGCGAACCTTCCCGAGGAGGTGACGCCGGAGTTCGTGCGCGACGAGGTGGCGGCGGGCCGCGCGATCATCCCGTCCAACATCAACCACCCGGAAAGCGAGCCGATGGTCATCGGCCGCAACTTCCTCGTGAAGGTCAACGCGAACATCGGGAACTCCGCGGTGACGTCGAGCATCGGGGAGGAGGTCGAGAAGATGACGTGGGCGACCCGCTGGGGAGCGGACACGGTCATGGACCTCTCCACCGGGAAGAACATCCACGAGACCCGCGAGTGGATCGTCCGCAACAGCCCGGTGCCGATCGGCACCGTCCCCATCTACCAGGCCCTCGAGAAGGTCGGCGGGGTGGCCGAGGACCTCACCTGGGAGCTCTATCGCGACACCCTCGTCGAGCAGGCCGAGCAGGGCGTGGACTACTTCACGATCCACGCCGGGGTCCGCCTGCCCTTCGTGCCCCTCACCGCGCGCCGGGTCACCGGCATCGTCTCCCGCGGCGGGTCGATCATGGCCAAGTGGTGCCTCACCCACCATCGCGAGAGCTTCCTCTACGAACACTTCGAGGACATCTGCGAGATCATGAAGGCGTACGACGTCGCGTTCTCGCTCGGCGACGGCCTGCGGCCGGGCTCGATCGCGGACGCCAACGACGAGGCCCAGTTCGCCGAGCTCGAGACCCTCGGCGAGCTCACCCGGACCGCGTGGAAGCATGACGTGCAGGCCATGATCGAAGGTCCCGGCCACGTCCCCATGCAACGCATCCGGGAGAACATGGAGAAGGAACTCGGCGCCTGCATGGAGGCGCCGTTCTACACCCTCGGTCCCCTGGTCACCGACATCGCGCCCGGCTACGACCACATCACCTCGGGGATCGGAGCCGCGATGATCGGCTGGTACGGCACCGCGATGCTCTGCTACGTCACTCCGAAGGAGCACCTGGGGCTGCCGAACAAGGACGACGTGAAGACCGGGATCGTGACCTACAAGATCGCCGCCCACGCCGCCGACCTCGCCAAGGGGCACCCCGCCGCGCAGCTCCGGGACAACGCCCTGTCCAAGGCCCGCTTCGAGTTCCGGTGGGAGGACCAGTTCAACCTCTCGCTCGATCCCGGCACCGCGCGCCACTTCCACGACGAGACCCTGCCGAAGGAAGGGCACAAGCTCGCCCACTTCTGCTCGATGTGCGGGCCGAAGTTCTGCTCGATGAAGATCACGCAGGACGTGCGCGACTACGCGCGCGAGCACGGGCTGGCAAAGGTCGACGAGGCGCTCGAAGCGGGGATGAAGGCGAAGGCGGAGGAGTTCCGGGCGAGCGGGGGCGAGGTCTACCGGGAGGCCTGACGCCGCCCGCCGGAGGCGGATACCACCCGGCCCGGTAGGCGCACCGCCAGGCGCTGCACCACCACCGGTCCGCCGGGTTCGCACCGGCCCTGCGGGGCATCTACGAATCGGCGAGACGGGCGCCGTCGAATTCCGTGCCGGCGAGTGCGTCTCGCAGATCCCGTCCCGCATCGTCGGCCAGTGCAACCATCGGCGGCCGGACCGCGCGCCACGCCGGGTCGTTCCGGTAGCGGGCAATGAGGTACTTCTGGGCCGGGATCCCCGGATGGCGGTCGATGGCGCGGCGGACCGCCGTCGCGGCCTCCTGCTTCGCGTCGGCGCCTTCGTGTCCGTCGTTCCAGGCGTCGAAGACGGCCCGGGCGCCGGCCGCGTTGACGTTCGAGGTGGCGGTGATGCAGCCGGCCGCGCCGGCGCGGAGTCCGTCGAGCAGGAACACCTCCGAGCCCGGGAAGATCGCGAGGCCGGGGAAACGGTCGAGCATCATCCGGGTGTTCGACCAGTCGCCGGAGCTGTCCTTCACTCCCGCGACGACTTCCGGGAACGTGTCGACGAGCAACGCGATCAGCCCTTCGGTGACGGGCACGCCGGAGAGCTTCGGAAAGTGGTACAGGAACACTTCGAGGGCGGGGTTGCCGACCCGCTCGACGACCTCGGCGAAGCTGCGGAAGAGCCCTTCGTCGCTCATCCCCTTGTAGTAGAACGGCGGCAGCATCAGCACGCGGCGGCAGCCGACGTCCATCGCATGACGGGTGAGCTCGACGCTGTCGGTGAGGGCGCAGCAGCCGGTGCCGACCATCAGGCGCTCGGGCGGGATGCCGGCGCCGACCACTTCTTCGACGAGGGCCTTGCGTTCGGCGACCGAGAACGAGTTCGCTTCGCTCGTGGTCCCGAACAGCGCGAGTCCGTGACAGCCCTGCGCGAGCAGACGGCGGGCGTGGGCGACGAACCGTTCCGGATCGATGCCGAGATCCGGGCGCAGCGGCACGAGGACCGGCGACCAGACGCCGTGCGCGGCCAGCAAATCAAGGGGACGGGGCGTTGGAGTCGCCACCGGGATCGTGCTTGCGGGCATCGTCCTCACGGTCGGGTTCCTCGGTTGCGTGACCTTCGTCCCGCCGGGCGCGCCTCGCCGGCGGCTTCGCGGCGAGCGCGGTCAATCCAGCAGATAGTCGGGATTCCAGTCGTCGATGCTGGACGGCAGGTCGCGGGGCAGCTCGTAGGTGAACGCGTTCGCGTCCTTCTCGAGGTCGTACACCTCAAGATCATCCACCTCGTCGAACTTGTTCGACAGGTACTCCGGGAACCCGAGCACCGCGATACGCCGTTCGGGGTCCACCCGCCGAATGTCCTGCAGCGCCGGCCCGTAACCGCCGTCATGGCTGAGCAGCAGGACATCCGCCTTCCGCTCGATCAACCCGTGCAGCACCTTCAGAATCGCCTCGTCCACCACTTCGCGACCCTCCTCGCGGAGCAGCTTGACCGTCTCGATGCCGATCTCCGTCAGCAGGTACATGAACGATGCGACCGAGCGCGGCACGAGGCCCGGGTCCATGGCGATGAAGAATATCGCCCTCTCGTCTTCCGGCCGCTCGAAGGCCGCCCGGGAGAACTCCAACACCGTGTCCCAGCGCGGGCGCTCGTCGCTCAGCGGCTTGTGTTTGAGGATCTGGCTCAGGGTGCCGTCGATGTTCTCGCCGTCGATGAGCATGTAGAGCTTGCGCCGGGTCACGATTCAGTCTCCTCGAAGTCGGCCGCCGGTTCGCCGGCCATCCCGGACGACCCCGCCGCGGAGTTCGATCCCCCGGCGGCTCGTGCCGTCCCCGTGGCCGTCCCCGTGGGCGTCACCGTGGCCGGACCCGCCGGGCGGGGACGTTGCGCGAAGTAACGCTCCAGATACTCGGTGAACGAAAGCCGGTCCGCGGCTTCGACCTCGCGTTGCGCGCGCAACGACGCGGCCGCTTCCGCTTCGAGCGCCGCCTTGCGGCCGGCGGACAGCGGCGCCGCGAGCAGGGTCGCGCGGTGTTCCTCGGACTTGCGCATGGCGAACTCGAAGAACGCCTCGGAGCGGGCGCGCAGCTCGTGGAGCACTCTGGCCGACGGCAGGCGTTGCGGATCGTCCAGGGCCGCGCGGCAGGATTCGACCGCGCGGGCGTAGCGCGGTGTCCGGCACGCCGCGTCGAGCACCTCGGCGATGTCCGCGACCGCATCGACGATCTCGCGGGACCAGTCGAGTATCCGCACGTCCGCGCCGGCCCGCCGCAGCCGCAGCGCCGGGTCGCGTCCACGGACCGCGACGAGGCGCTGGTTCTCGTCGCTCTCCTCACGCTCCCGGGGAGAGAGGGGCGGGCTCGAATCGAGCGCGCAGTGGATCAGGAACGCCTCCATGAACCGCATCGTGCCTTCCTCGATCCCCGTCGGCGAGAACGGGTCGACATCGAGTGCCCGGATCTCCACGTACCGCACGCCGCGGCGCTGCAGCGCGACCGTCGGCTTCTCTCCCGTGCGGGCGACCTGCTTCGGGCGCACGAAGCTGTAGTACTCGTTCTCGATCTGGAGCAGGTTCGCGTTGAGCTGGCGGTACTCGCCGTCGACGACCACCCCGATCGCCTCGTAGGGCGGATGGGGGGTCTCGATCGCTTCGTGCAACGTGCGGATGTAGCCGGCCGGAGAGTCGTAGGATATCCCGAGCCGCCTCTGCGACTTGTTCTTGTAGCCGATGTCGCTCATTCGCAGCGAGGTCGCGAACGGTTCGTAGAGGGTGCCTCGTCCCAGCTCGGAGAATGCATGCGGCGCATTGCCGAGAAACGAACGGCAGATCGCCGGCGACGTTCCGAACAGCAGCGGCACGAGCCATCCGCGGCGGTGGAAGTTGCGCACCAGGGCGAAGTACCGCTCGGAGGAGAACGCGCCGAGGCGCTGCGCGCCGCGGCCTTCCATCTCCCGGAACGCGGACCAGAAGGGCCGGGGCAGCGAGAAGTTGAAGTGCACACCCGAAATGATCTGCATCACGCGGCCGTACCGGTGGCCGAGGCCGCGCCGGTACACGTGCTTCATGGCGCCCACGTTCGAGCTGCCGTAACGGGCAATGGGTATGGAGCGGTCGCCGGTGACCATGCACGGCATGCTCGTCGCCCACAGCACCTCGTCCCCGATCGACCGGTACGTGAACTGGTGCAGGTGACGGAGGCTGCGCGACACCTCGCGCACGCCACGGTACGCGGGAGTCACGAATTCGAGAAGCGCTTCGGAGAAGTCGGTGGTGATCGTGGGATGGGTGAGGGCGGACCCGAGCTCGGCGGGGTGGGGTTGCTGCGAGATGTAGCCGGCGCGGTCCACGCGCAGGCTTTCCTTCTCGATGCCGACCCGCCTCCCCGCAAACGGAGACGGGCCGAGCGCCTGGACGAGGCCGCGCAGGCGCCGCTTCACGACGCTGGACAATTGGGACACCCTCCATGGGCGGGCGGTGGCCGGAACGGCGACCGCGGATTCTGCGCGATCCCCGGTCCGAATGCACCGGCGCCCCGATGCCGTCCGATCGACATCCGCGACCTGCGGTCCACGACCCGCGGCCCGGCTCGACCGAACGCGCACGCCGGCGGCATGGCCCGAGCCGGGCTGCGCCCCACCCCGCTCAAGCCTTTGGCCCGCGACTCCTGATAGCATGATTCGATTGATGAATGGCCCGTAGAAGGGCTCCCGACCGAACAGGAGGCGCCGGCATGGGCACCAGCCTCACCGTCCGCGACATCGATCCCGGGGACAAGTCCTGGCTCCGGCGCGAAGCCCGGCAGACCGGCGTGTCGATGGAAGAGCTGGTCCGACGCCTGATCCACGAGAAGCGCACGAAGACCGAGCGCCGGCCGAAGCCGTCGGAGGCCTTCGCGCGGCTTTTCGGGGAGGCGCACGGCGTCGAGCTTCCGCCCCCGGCCCGTCGCGGCTACAGACCGCAGTCGTTCTCCGGTGACGGCGAGGGATGAACGCGCCGCTCGCGTGGTTGATGGACACGAACGTCGTCTCCGAGATGATGCGGCCGCGGCCCGAGCCGCAGGTTGCCGCTTTTCTCGACTCCATCGCCGAAGAGGGCCTGGGCCTCGCGTCCGTCACCGTCCGGGAGGTGTTCGACGGCATCGGCCGTCTTGCTCCCGGCCGGCGCCGACGCGGCCTCGCGGACCGGTTCCACGACCTTCTCGGCGAGCTGTTCGAGGATCGCGAGGCGGACCGACTCGGGCATATGCCGCGGATGCCCGAGCCCGGCGATACCGCCCTGATGTGCGGGCGGTGTAGTGGTGTGGGCGATCGCGGATCCGACCACGCGGACTGTCACGGTACTGGCATGACGTTCGTCATGAAGCACGTGCCGGGCGAGTCCGATGCGGACTTCTGGCGCCGGCAGCGCGAGTTCGCCGAGAGAGAGGCTGAGGAGAGAGCGCGGATGCAGTCGCTCGACGAGGAGACCCGCGAGTTGAGCCGCGAGGACGAGAGGAGGACCTGCGATGAGTGACAGAGACGAACCGGGAATGTCCGCTGACTTCGAGGGCGCGTTGCGCCGGGCTGACGAGCAGGCGGAACGCGAGGCCGAAGCGGTGGACGTGTTCCAGGTCGAGCCGCGCAGCCCGGGCGATTACGCCTGGATGCGGATGGTCGCGCACTAGGCGCTGACCGCAAGCGGAGTTCGAGGCGGCGTGCGCGCGCAAGATGACGCACTTCGTCCACTACATGCGCGTGTCGCCCGCGGAGGCATTCGCAGTCGAAGGCGCCCAGGCGCTCGACTTATGACGTGCACTTGGAGGCCGGCGCGCACTACCAGGGCACGCTGCTTGCGGCGAACAGGCATCAGCAAACCGGGTTCGTCTCCGCGGCGCAGGGCATGTCGGCGATGGGGTACATCGCGCCGGCCTCGCCGCCGCGCTGGCGCACAGTGACGGACGCGGAGCGGCGCATTCTTGAGCAGGCAACCAGGATCGCCTAGGGCGATCGGGACGGGCTTCACTGAGAACGGAGGAAAGGCCATGAAGACACTTGCGGCGCTGGCGGCAACGCTGGCGATTACGCCGGCGATGCTGAGCGGATGCACGGAGGAAGGGTCTTATGCCGACGAATTCGGCAACCGCTACCAGGGCGAGCTTCGCAACGGCAAGCGGCACGGCCGCGGGGTTATGGCCTGGAGTGACGGCAGACGCTACCGGGGCGAGTTTCGCGACGACAAGCTGCACGGCCAAGGGGTTTTGATCATGAGTGACGGCAAACGCTACCGGGGCGAGTGGCGCGACGGCAAGCTGCTTTGGTATCCATGACGGTAGCCGCTAAGAGGGCTCTAGGCGATTGTTGATAACGCGCCAGCCCTGGGTTGTGTACTTCGCGCGAGCCCCCGGTAGGGGGCGAGTGGATCCGAGAGTTTGTGCATAGTCTTGTGCACAAGCCCCAACTATATTGCGCCTTCGGTTTTAGGAACGTGCACAATGGAGATTGCAAAACAATGGAGGAACTGTGATGACGGACGATATGACGAAGTACATGAGGATGACGTACGAGATGGCGAATTACTACATGGACCAGCTCGGATTCCCGGCGGCGGAGCGGCGAACGATAGCGATTCTCGATATCGTCAAGAGGCTGGACGACGTCGCGGCGTCCGTGTATGCGGACGAGAGAGCCAAGATTCACCTGCCGCGAGACATGACCGCGCGGCTGGCGAAGGTGCGCGTCGAGCTCGTGAGCCTTGCGTGCGAAGGGCTGGGGTCGCCCAAGGCGTTCAGGAATTGGTTTGCCGAGTATAATAGGCCGTTGTTCGATGAAATTCTTGCCGAGGAGGAACGGCTTGCCAAGAAATCGATCCCGCCGTCGGACGCCGATTGAGGGGCGCTGTGGTATCCGGGCATCCCTTCACTTTCAGCCGATTGCGAACACTCGCGGCTCGACGTTCTGTGAACCGCCCCGGGAATCCCGGAGACCATTTGGTTTGAGTCACGCGGCCAGCGCCGTGTGCTCGCTTTGGCGATAGTACGCCGTTTCGGCCTCGGCCGGAGGCTGGTTCCCGATCGGCGCGAGGAGTCGGCGGTGGTTGAACCAGTCGACCCACTCGAGGGTTGCGAACTCCACCGCCTCGACGCCCCGCCACGGGCCGCGGGGTCGAATCACCTCGGTCTTGTACAGCCCGATGATGGACTCGGCCAGAGCGTTGTCGTACGAATCGCCGACGCTGCCGACCGATTGCTCGATGCCAGCCTCGGCCAGGCGTTCGGTGTAACGGATGGACAGGTATTGCGAACCTCTGTCGCCATGGTGGATGAGGGCGTCGTGAGGGTCCACCACACGGGCGTACAGGGCCTGTTCGAGCGCGTCGAGCGCCAGGTCGGTGCGAAGCGAGTTCGACACCCGCCAGCCCACGATGCGCCGGGCATAGGCGTCGATGACGAACGCGACGTAGGCGAACCCCGTCCAGGTCGCGACGTACGTCAGGTCCGCGAGCCACAAGGCGTTCGGGCGCGGGGCCTGGAACACCCGGTTGACCCGGTCCGCGGGGCACGCGAGCGTCGCCGCGGGCGTGGTCGTTTTCACCCGCGAGCCCCGCACCACACCGCGAAGACCAAGCTCGCGCATCAACCGCGCGACCGTGCAGCGCGCCACCGTCACGCCCTCGCGGCGAAGCTGGCGCCACACCTTGCGAACCCCGTACACCCGGTAGTTCTCCTCCCACACCCGGGCGATGTGCTCGCGCAGTTGCGCGTCGCGATGGGTACGCGCCGGCAACCGGCTACGGTCCGCATTGCGGGCCTTGCTCTCGTAGTACGTCGACGGGGCGATCGGCAGTTCCCGGCAGATCGGCTCGACCCCGTACTCGTCGCGGTGCGCGTCGATGAACGACGTCATGTCCTGGGTCGGCGGTCGAGCTCCGCCTGAGCGAAATACGCAGACGCCTTGCGCAGGATCTCGTTCGCCCGGCGAAGCTCAAGGTTTTCCCTCTCCAGCGCCTTGAGCCGTGCACGCTCGTCGCTCGTCAGCCCAGGTCGAACGCCCGTATCACGTTCGGCCCGACGCACCCACTTGCGAAGCGTCTCAGCCGTACAGCCGATCTTCGACGACACCGAGACGATGGCTGCCCACTGCGATTCGTGCCCGCCCTGGGGGTCCAGGACCAACCGCACTGCCCGTTCCCGAAGCTCCGGGGAGTATCTGTTTGAATGGTTCATGGCTCCAGTCTCTCAAGGTGGGGAGCCTCCGGGAAACCCGGTACGGTTCAGTCGTGGGCCGTGAGGTCGCCCGCGCGTGCGGACGGCTGGGGTTGCCCGTATGATGCGGGCCGCCTTCGGCGTCGCCGGTCGGTGGACGCCGGACTCAGGACCGCGGGGCCGCCAACCGCGCCAGCGATAGGGATGGAAGCCCGCGGACCCGAGACTCGGCTTACCAAGGCTCGGCACGAAGTACGACAACCGGCCTGGAAGGATCGTCCGACAAGCAGGAATTACCTCATGTTCTTTCACATCGACGAATCCGGCAATACGGGGATGAACCTGTTCGACGCGAACCAATGGCGACTCAGCTATGGCGTGCTCTCAAGCGGGCTGAACGTGGACGCTCTCGGCTGGAGCGCACACAAGGAAATGACGGGACGTCTGGGCGTGAATTCGCTGCACGCCAACGAGATGGGCGTCGGCGGGCTCGCCAAAATCGAGGATGTGCTCCATGCGTTGCAGACGAAGTTCCGTTTCGGGTTCGACTACTACTACATCGACAAGCCCGTGCATGCCTTGGTGGTTCTCTTCGACGCGGTCTTCGACGCAGGCATCAACGACGCCGTCAAGTGGGACCTCTATTGGACACCCCTGAGGTTCCCGGCCATCCTCAATCTCACGCAGATTGTCGACGAAGGACTGCTCAAGGAAGCATGGACCCTGTGCAGGGCAAGGAAGACCAAGGCGTTGTCGGAACGGGTGGTGGCTCTGCTGAGCGAGTTGAAGACGCGAACGGAGAATTCCGCGTTGGACGCGAGGACCAAGGAGCTGTTCGCCGACGCCTTTGAGTTCGGCATCAGGAACCCGCTGGACCTGGGCTTCGGCGTGCCTCACACGAAGCTCATTTCGCCGAACGCGGTCGGGTTCCAGTTCGTCGTGCGCGCAATCGCGCGACGCACCCGGCAAGCGAGGCGGAAGGGGCCCGTGTCGATCAAAATCGACCGGCAGCAACAGTTCAACAAAGCACAGATCGAGACGTACGACCTCCTCACCGCGATCGCCGAAGGGTTGAGAAGGACGAGCGCGGAGAAACGAATGAGCTATTTACTCAATCCGCTGATGCGCAGCCTAGACCCAAAGGATCTGCTGTTGAAGGGATTGCCGATCAAGGCTCCGGAGGTGAGCTCGAGCGAGGTCAGCATTGGGCTGCAGATCGTCGACCTGTACCTGTGGACGACGAACCGCCTGCTGGGGAGCCAAAAGTTGCCGATGGGGATGCGGGAAGTGGCTCGTCTGTTTCTGAAGGACGCGGTTGTCGACAACATTTCACTGGAAGGCATGGCGCACAGATGGCGCGAGTTCGAGAAGGAGCTTGTCGCGTTCGAGGACCTGTCCGAGGAGCAGTTGAAGCTGGTGCAGGCCAACGTAGAGGAACACCGGAAGAAGGTGGCGGGTTTGTGGGCCGGCGAATGACCGATGCCGGGTTTCAGCCAAGTAGAACGCCGGCAGATGGTGCGCAAGTGGATCCCGCTAGCCAGCGTGCGCGCGAACGACTACCACCGCGGCGACGGCCCGTTGCCGTTCGGCTCCCGCGCCCCGCGCGTGCGCGCGGCCGAATCGAGTTCAGACGGTCCGGATGCGCAGCCGCTGGAGCAGGGTCTGCAGGATCCCGTGCCGCGCCGTCTCCGGTCCGTCGTCGAGCACGACCCGGAAGCCGAGGTTCGCGGGAGGATAGCCGACCGAGCATCCGCCAAGGGGCACCCGCCGGATGAACTCGGACTGCCAGGTCTTGTGCTTGCCGGCCAGGATCCGGACTCCGCCGCAGCTCCTCGGGGCGTGATCGCCGCCTTCGTCTCCTCCGCCGTCGCGCCAGCAGGAATCGGTCCACTCCCACACGTTGCCGTCCAGATCGTGGATGCCCTGGCGGTTTGCGCCGAAGTGGCCGACGGGCTCCGTGGCCCTCTTCTCGCGATTCGCGAAACTCATGTAGTCCGCTGCCCAGGCGAGGCGCGGGTCGTCCCAGAGCTTCTCGACGTCCCGCTTCACGACGTCCCGCGCCAGAAAGTCCCACTCCTCCTCCATCGGGAGGCGGAACTCCTGGCCGGTCGCCGCCGACAGCCACCGGACATACTGCCGGACGTCCAGCCAGTTCACGCCCGTGACCGGATGATCGCCGCCCTGTCCGGGACGCCTGCGCGGCGTGAAGGAACAGCCTCCGTCGGCGGCGCATCGGTCCCATTCGGCGATGGTCACTTCGAACTTCGCGACGTGAATGGTCCGGGCGGTCTCGGGCCCGTCGGCGGGCCCGTCGGCGATCCCGTCCAGCACGACGGGGACGAGCTCCGGAGCCACCGCGGCGGCGGCCGTTGCCGATGCGGCGCGGCTCAGCAGCCAGGAGGCCGCCGAGCCGACACCGAATGCGAGGACGCCGGCCAGGAGGCAGAGCGAAAGGTAGCGCCTCGTCTTCATCTCCGGAATGCCTCCGGGCTCCGAACCCGGCGGCGTCTCCGTACCGACCTCAGGCCATCATCGGGCCGGGCTTCTTCACCTGCTTCATCAGGTTGTCGTCCCACGCACCGTCGACGACGACGTGCGATGCCGCACCCAACTGGACCGCTTCGATGAGGTTGTGGTTCAGGTACGCATACACGCCGGGCTGATGGAACGTGTACATCGCGGCCCCGGCCGACCCGCCCCGTATGAACCAGGTCTCCAGCCCGGTGGCCGGCACGTCGGCGAAGGAGCCCGTTTCCCACACGTAGTCGCCGTGCCCGCCGATCAGGTGCGGACGCGAGTCCCGATTGGCCTGGGAGTGGACGAACAGCACGGTCTCGCCGACATTCGCCTTCATGGCGTTGTCGCCCGTCAGGTCGCCGACCTTGCCGTTGAGCACCACGTGGGTGGGCGTCAGCGTCCGCATGAGAGGGAGGACGTCGGCAAGGTTCTGCATGGGTCCGTCGTAGACCTTCCAGTTGCCGTTCTCGTCCTTCGGGATGTAGAAGTCCTGCTCCCCGACGTAGTAGACGCGGTCGTACCGGAGCGGGTTGCCCTTGCCGTCGGTCAGGCCCTCGCGCGGCAGCACCATGATGGCGCCGTTCATCCCGTGCACCACGTGATAGGGGATCATCACGCCGCCGGGGGCGCAGTGGTAGATGAACACGCCCGGCTTGGTCGCCTTGAAGCGCAGCACCGTCTCCTCGCCGGGCAGGACGTGGGTCAGCCCCCCGCCGCCCAGCGCCCCGGTGGACGCATGGAAGTCGATGTTGTGCTCCGTGGTGGAGGCCGCCGGGTTCTTGAGCGTCAGCTCGACGTAGTCGTCCTGGTGGCAGATGACGAGCGGGCCGGGCACCGTGCCGTTGTACGTCATGGCCCACAGCTCCGCGCCCGTGTCGTCCACCTGCCAGCGGACCTCGTCGCACGTCATGGTGATCTCGACCACCTTCGGGCCGCCGGACGCGACCTGCTCGTGTTCGGGGGCGAAGGGCGGTGCGACGAGCTCCTGCTTCACCCGCGGCAACGCCGCGATCTCCTCCTCGGTCATCGACGACGCCCTGGCGCCCGTCCCCGAGCCGGAACCGGAGGTCTCGGAATACGCCATCGCGACGTTGTTCCCCGCCAGGGCGAACGCTCCGAACGCGGTGGCCGTGGTCGCGGTCGAGGCCTTGAGGAAGTCGCGCCGATGAAGCTCGTGTCTCTTGTCTGGCATCGTTGTCCCATCCCTTGTCGAAGTTGCGGATAACCGAAGCGCGTCGAGCATCGGTCGCCTCCGCTGCCGGGAAGGCGGCGCCGGGGGCCTCGTGCGGGAATGCTTCAATCCGGGGAAACCGGCGCCGGAAGACGGATCGCGTCCCGGCAGGCTGTTTGCCTGCGAACCTATGGCACCTGTAGTCTCGTGTCACGAAAGCACCGATCGGTGAGGACCTTACGAATCGGTGCCGGATCGTCCCGGGTCGCGGCCCGGTGGGGCTCGAGGCCCGGACGATCCGGCCGTACGACGACGTGACGACCGGAAGGAGCGAGTCGGCCGCGAACGTCCAGGGCGAGGTGATTCCGAATGGCCCGGCCAGCTACCGCATCGTCGAAGCACGAACACGAAGGGAACGTGCCCGTCGCTCTGCAGGTCGAGTGCGTCCTGGGCTGCAAGTGGTCGATCCGGCTCCTGCAGCTCGTTGCGCAAGGGTGCCGCCGGCCCAGCGCGATTCTCCGGGCCTGTCCGGGGCTCTCGGCCAAGGTGATGAACGAGCGCTGGCGAATGATGATCCGGTACGGAATCGTCCGCCGTACCGTGTTCGGAGACCGCCCTCCGATTCAGGTGGAGTACGCGCTGACTTCCTTCGGGGAGCGGTTCATTCGCATCCTCGACGAGGTGCGCCGGCTGCAGGACGACGTCGACGGCGGAGCCGTCGCGATGGACCCGGAACGGCACGAGGACGGTCGGTAACGGCCGGCCTGCGCATCCGGCCGGGACCCGGAGCGAGGGCGGCCCGGATCACTGCTCGACGTCGAAGATGCGCCGGATGCGCTGGCGTTCATCCGCATCGAGCGGCGCCGCCGGCGCCCGCCGGCGCCGGCGCATGTGGACCGCGAGCACCGTCAGCCCGAGCGCGGCGAGCAGGAACGGTCCCGCCCACAGCAGCATCGTGCCCCCCCGCAGCGGCGGGCGGTAGAGCACGAAATCCCCGTAACGCGCCACCATGAACCCGGCGATCTCCTCCGGGCTTCGTCCGTCCTCGACCATCCGGTAGACCTCGCGACGGAGATCCGATGCGAGATCCGCGTTCGACTCGGCGATGGTCTGGTTCTGGCATACGAGGCATCGGAGCTCGTCGATGAGGGCGTGGTACCGCAGCTCGTGCTCGGGGCTCGAAAAGCCGCGGGGCTCGAACACGCTCTGGGCGTGCGCGATGGCGGTGCCGGCGATGGCCGCGGCGACGAGTACCAGGACGCGCATGACGTGTGTCCGTTCAGCCGTATGCGCGCGCGTCGCCCGCCGCGGAGGGTGCCTGCGCCGGACGGGACGAACGCCGGTACCGCCGATCGCCGGCGGCGAGCAACCCGCCGAGCGCCATCATGAGCGGCCCGAGCCAGATCCACCGCACGAGCGGCTTGTACTGGACCCGCATCGTCCACGCCCCCTGCGTTCCCACCGGCTCGCCGAGCGCCACGTAGAGATCGCGCGTGAAGCCGGGGTCGACCGCCGCCTCGGTCATCGGGTCCTCCTGCGCGAGGTACGTGCGCTTCTCCGGGTGGAGCACGGCGTAGGGCTTCCCGTCACGCGACACCTGCACCGTACCGCGTACTGCGCGGTAGTTCGGGCCGAGGTGCGCGGCCACGCCGTCGAAGCGGAACGAGTAGTCGGAGACCACGACGCTCTCGCCGGGTGCGAGCCGCACGTCCCGCTCCACCCCCGCGCCGGTGGTCCAGGTGACGCCGGCGATGAACACGCCGGCGCCGAGATGGGCAAGGCTCATGCCCGCGAAGCCGCGCCCGAGCGCGCGTCGTACGGACGCGCCCTGCCGGTGCCGGAGACGGTCCCGCAGGCCCAGCACCACGCCCGCGGCGATCCACAGCGCGAATCCGGTGCCCGCCGCCATCGCCCACGACGCCGGCGTGCCGAACGCCAGCGCAAGCGATACGAGCACGACGACGAGGAGCGGTAGCCGGACCTTCGCCCACAGTCGCCGCCATTCGTCCTTCTTCCACCGGGCGAGGGGCGCGAACCCGAGCAACGCGGCAAGGGGGAGCATCAGCGGCACGAAGACGGAGTTGAAGTAGGGCGGCCCGACGGAGATCTTCCCGGCGCCGAGGGCATCGAGCAGCAGAGGATAGAGCGTGCCGAGGAGAACCGTCGCCGACGCCGCCACCAGGAGCACGTTGTTGGTGAGCAGGAGGGTCTCGCGCGAGCACACGTCGAAGTTGCCTCCGCCCGCGAGACGCGTCGCGCGCCAAGCGTAGAGCGCGAGCGCCGAGCCCACCACGAGGCCGAGGAAGATCAGGATGAACAGCCCCCGCGCCGGGTCGGTGGCGAACGCGTGGACCGAGACCAGGACTCCCGAGCGCACGAGGAACGCCCCGAGCAGGCTCAGGGAGAACCCGGAGATCGCGAGGAGCAGCGTCCAGGCGCGGAATGCGCCGCGCTGCTCCGTCACCGCGAGCGAATGTATCAGGGCGGTTGCGACGAGCCACGGCATGAACGAGGCGTTCTCGACAGGGTCCCAGAACCACCACCCGCCCCAGCCGAGCTCGCTGTACGCCCACCAGCTCCCGATCATGATTCCGCAGGTGAGGAACGCCCACGCGACGGTGGTCCACGGCCGGGTCCACCGGGTCCACGCGAGGTCGATCCGGCCCTCGATCAGGGCCGCGACCGCGAAGCTGAACGGCACCACGAGGCCGACGTAGCCCATGTAGAGCAGAGGCGGGTGGCCGGCCATGCCGGGGTCCTGGAGCAGGGGGTTGAGGTCGCGCCCTTCGAACGGCGCGGGGAGTAGCCGCTCGAACGGGTTCGAGGTGAGCAGCATGAAGAGGTGGAACCCGACGCTGACCAGCGCCATGACCGCGAGCACCCGCGCGCGGAAGGCTTCGGGCAGGGAGGTGCTGAACGTCGCCACCGCGAAACCCCAGCCCGCGAGGACGGTCGCCCACAGGAGCATCGAGCCTTCGTGGGCGCCCCACACCGCGGAGACCTTGTAGACGAGCGGCAACGCGGTGTTGGAGTTCTGGGCGACGTAGGAGAAGCTGAAGTCGGAGACGACGAAGACCCAGGTCAGGCAGAGGTAGGAGACGCCCATCAGCAGGAACTGCGCCCGCGCCGCGGAGACGCCCACCGCCATCCACGCCGGCACGCGCCGCCACGCGCCGAGCAACGGCACGACGCCCTGGATGGACGCGACCAGGAAGGCGAGGATCAGCGCGAGATGGCCGAGTTCGCCGATCATTCCCGCGCGACCGGATGAGGCGCCATCTTCCCCGCCCGCTTCGCCGCCTCCATGGCTTCCGCGACCTCGGGTGGCATGTAGTTCTCGTCGTGCTTGGCGAGAACCTCGTCGGCCCGGAGCTTCGCCCCCGGCTCCAGGATGCCCAACGCCACGATCCCCTGTCCCTCCCGGAACAGGTCCGGAAGGATGCCGGCGTAGCTCACGTCGACCGTCGCGGCCCCGTCGGTGAGCGCGAACGAGACCTCGAGCCCCTGGCCGCGCTGCACGCTGCCCTCGACGACCAGCCCGCCGACCCGGATGCCCGGACCGCTCGGCGCCTCGCCCGCCCGGACCTGGGTCGGGCTGTAGAAGTACAGCATGTTCTCGCCCATCGCGGCGATGACGAGGCCCGCCGCCGCCCCGACCCCGGCGACGATGAGCGTCACGAAAATCATCCTCTGCCGCTTACGGTTCATCACGGTCGGGGTCCGTGGGGCGGAGACTGCGGGCGAGCGTGCGGTACACGCGGCGATGCCTCAGGGCCGGAGCGACGAGGTTGAGCGCGAGCACGGCCGCCACGATGGCATACGACCACCAGACGTAGAAGGCGTACCCGCCCATGTGGAAGAAGTCGGCGACGGAATCGGTCATGGTCGATCGGGCTCCGGCCGCGTCACGAGTTCCCGCACCCAGCCGGCGTTGCGTTCGCGCTCCAGCACCTCGGTCCGGGCGCGCTTCAACAGCACGGTGAGGTAGAAGAGTTTGAACGATATCGCCATGAGCAGCAACGGAACGAGCATCGAGACGTGGATCGACGGCGCCGAGAGCTTCGTCACCGTCGGACCCTGGTGCAGCGTGTGCCACCACTCGACCGAGTAGTGGATGATGGGGATGTTCACCACCCCCACGATGGCGAAGAGTCCGGCGGCCCGGCTCGCGGTGCGCCGATCCTCGATCGCGGCGTGCAGCCCGATCACGCCGAAGTAGAGGAAGAGGAGGATCAGCTCGGAGGTGAGCCGCGCGTCCCACACCCAGTACGTCCCCCACATCGGCTTGCCCCACAGGGAGCCGGTGACCAGCGCGAGGAACGTGAAGGACGCGCCCACCGGCGCGCTCTCGATGGCGACCACCTCGGCGAGCTTGATCCGCCAGACCAGGGCGATTGCGCTCGCGCCGGCCATCACCACGTAGACGAACAGGGACATCCACGCGCTCGGGACGTGCACGAAGATGATCCGGTAGCTCTCGCCCTGCTGGTAGTCGGGCGGGGCGATGACGAGTCCGCCGTAGAGCCCGCCGGCCATCAGCCCCAGGCAGGTCCAGCCGAGCCACGGCGCAATCAGCCCGGACAGCCGGTAGAAGTGCGGCGGCGACGCGAAGCGATGGAGAAAAGCCCACATGCGGATTCGACCCGTCTCAGCTCACGCTGACTCTCAGTGCCGCCGCCGCCGCGAGCGGCGCAAGGCTGAACGACAACGCGGCCAGCGCCCCGAGCAGGTAGAGGTGCCCGACGACCGGGAGGCCGGCGGCGGCGGCGGACACCGCGCTCGACGCGAAGACCAGTACCGGAATATAGAGGGGCAGGACGAGAAGTGACAGCAGCATGCCGCCGCGACGGAGCCCCACCGTCAACGCGACGCCGATCGCCCCCACCGCGCTCAGGGTGGGGGTCCCGAGGGCGAGGGTGGCAAGGAGTACGCCCAGGCTCCCGGCCGGCAGTCCGAGCAGCAGCGCGGCCAGCGGCGCCGCCACCAGCAGCGGCAGGCCGGTCACCAGCCAGTGGGCGGCGATTTTCGCCAGCACGACGAGAGGCAGCGGCTGCGGACTGATCAGCATCAGCTCGAGCGAGCCGTCTTCGAAGTCCGATCGGAACATCCGTTCCAGCGACAGCAGGGTGGCGAGGAGCGCCCCGATCCAGAAGACTCCCGGGGCGATGAGCTCGAGCGTCTCGCGGCGCGGACTCAAGCCGAGCGGAACGAGCGCGACGACGATGAGGAAGAACAGCAGCGGGTTCGCCGCTTCGGCGCGGTGGCGTGCCGCGAGGATCAGATCGCGGCGCACGATGACGGCGAATGCGCTCACGGGTGCGCGTCGTCGATCCGGACGATCCGGGGCGTCACCCTGCCGAGCGCGACCGGATGATGGCTCGTGAGCAACGCGGCGCCGCCGTCCTCGACGTGTTCGTGCAGCATTTCGTCCACGAGCGCCACCCCGCGCGCATCCAGCGCGGTGAAGGGTTCGTCGAGCACCCAGACCGCGGCGGCGCAGGTGAGCAGGCGGGCGAGCGCCACGCGCTGGCGCTGGCCGGCCGACAGGGTGCGCGCCGGGGACCGGTGGAACTCCCCGATTTCGAGGCGGGCGAGGGCCGCGCCGGCGGTCGTGCCGGTCGGCCGGGCGCCGAGCGCGATGGCGACGTCGAGGTTCTCGCGCGGCGTCAGATCGAGCTTCACCCCGCCGGCATGGCCGATGTACTGGATTTCGGACCGCAGCTCCGGGGCCCCGGGCGCTACCTTCCCGCCCCTCCAGAGGAGGTTTCCGCCGGTGGGGGGCTGCAGGCCGCAGAGGATGCGCAGGAGCGTCGTCTTGCCGCTGCCGTTCGCACCGAGCACCTGGACGACTTCCCCGGCCGAGACGCACAGCTCCAGATCCTCGAACAGCAACCGGTCGCCGCGAGAGCACGACAGACCGACGGTCTCCAGAAGGGGGCTGCTGGCGTTGTGGTGCTCTGCGGGTGGCACCGGGATGTCCTGGACTCGATTCGATCCGGCCGGCGCGGATTATACGCACCGGGCGCCGGCCAGCGCGGATCATACGCACCGAGTGCCGGCCGCCTGCCCGACGAACGATGTTCGGCTATGATATTCTGACTTCGGGCAACGCAACGTGACCGCACGGACCGGCAAGGAGGAGACATGCGGATCCTGCATTTGACGGCAAGCGCGTTCCTTCTCGTTCTTCTGTCGACACCTTCCCTCGCGGCGAAGTATCAGGAAGGGGAGGTGTCTGGAGGAGGAGAGATTCGGGGCAGTGTCGTCTATCACGGACCGGTGAAGACCCGGACCGTGCTTCCCACCAAGGACAAGCGGGTGTGCGGCAAAATCCGCAAGGAGCCGCTGGTCGTCGTCGGAGACGGCGGCGCCGTCAAGGACAGCGTCGTATTCCTCAAGGATGTCGCAACAGGCAAGCCGTGGCCGAAGATGTCCGGCGGCGAGCGTCCGGTGCTGGATCAGAAGTCGTGCAGATTCGAGCCGCATGTTCAGGTCGCCCGCCGCGGCAAGATCGACATCGTGAACTCCGACCCCGTCCTGCACAACACCCACGGCTACTACGGCAAACGCACAGCGTTCAATGTGGCCTTGCCGCTCCAGGGTGGGAAGGTCACCAAGATCCTCCGATCCCCCGGCGAAGTCCGTATCGACTGCGACGCTCACGGCTGGATGCTCGCCTGGATCTACGTGGTCGACAATCCGTACTTCGCGCAGACCGGAGACGACGGCGCCTTCTCGATCGCCGACGTGCCGGCAGGCGAGTACACGTTGGCGGTCTGGCAGGAGGAGCTGGGGCTCACCGAAATGCCGATCGTGGTCGCGGCCGACGCGACCACGGAGGTGTCGGTGGAGCTGAAGGGCAAGTGAAGCAGTGAGACGACGAGTGGAAACGGGAGAGCCGCGGCCCGGGGAGCTGAGTGAACACGGAAACGGCAATCCCGGTACATGGAACCCGGTAGAGCGTCCGGGCGACGACAGGTGATCGATGATCATCGTTTCGATTCCACCACCACGACAAGGGGAGAGAAGAGATGGAGAAGAAGCAGCCACATGATCACGAGGGTTCGCGGATTGGTTCGCGGATCGAGATCTCACGCCGTACCTTTCTTCACAATACGCTGCTGACCGGCGGCGCGGTTGCCGGGGCGGGGCTCTTTCAGACCTTCACCGCCATGAACGTCGCCCACGCGGCCACGGAATCGTTCAGCTTCGCCTGGGTGTCCGACACCCACCTCTACCCCAAGACGCTGAACACGCGCTTCATCGAGAAGGCGGGCCGTGCCTTCAAGGAGATCGAGGAGATGGGCGCGTCCTTCGATTTCATGATCTTCGGTGGCGACCTGGCGCAGAAGGGCGATCCGGTGGAGCTGCAGCTCGGCGTCGACATGCTGGCCGAGATCACCAGCGTCGAGAAGCACTACATCCCCGGCGAGCACGACTGGTACCTGGACATGGGCGAGGCCTGGAACGGGCACTTCGGGGAGTCGCCGTGGATGTTCGACCACAAGGGCGTTCGCATCATCGGTCTGAACACCGTGGGCTTCGCGCCCGACTACTGGACCGCGAAGGGGATGACGCCGACCGAGCGCATGGGCCACATGGAGGCCCTGGACGGCTCCCAGGCCGGCCCTTGGTCGGGACTCGGCAAGGACCAGCAGATGTGGCTCGCGACCGCGCTCTCCGACTGGCCGAAGGACGCCCCGGTCATCATCATGAGCCACACGCCGCTGTACGAGGTCTATCCGGGCTGGAACTTCTGGATCCGCGACTGGCGCCAAGTACACGAGATCATCGCGCCCTGGAGCAACATCACCAACATCCACGGCCACGTGCATCAGCCGCTGTACCACGAGACGGAGAACGCCCGCTTCATCGGCCAGCTCGCCACCTCCTGGCCGTGGCCATATCCGCCGACCGGCGTGTCGCCCTTGACGAGACCGATGATCCGCGTCGATCCGGGCGACATCTTCGATGGAGTCGGCTGGGGCACGTTCCACACGGCGGACGGCCATGTCGACAACGAGTACAAGATGTGGCGCAAGGAGGTGTTTGCCGTCGCCCAGCACGACTCCGGCACCGGCGACAACGGGAACCAGATCCTGACGCCGCGCATCGCCGACCGCGACTGGACCGGCAACTGAGCGAGGAGGAATGAACCGTGAAAACGATGAGCAAGCGTTATCTGCTGGCCGCCGGCTGCGCGGTGTGCGTGGGCCTCGGTGCTTTTGGCGTCGTCCAGGAATCCTCGGCGCACAAGGACCCGCATGACGCCGCCACGCTGCAGGCATTCCACGATCTCTTCATGGAGCAGGTGATCCTGGGAGACAGACTGTTCCACGGCGACGCGGAAGCGCAGAAGGAGATGGGTGTGAACCTGTCGAAGACCGGCATGGCCTGTGCGATGTGCCATCCGATCTCCTCGGACATCCATCCCCACGAGTTCCCGAAATTCCAGGAGCAGATGAGCGAGTTCGCGACCCTGCGCGACATGGTCAACTGGTGCATCGAGAAGCCCAACGAGGGAGAAGTCATCGATGTGAACAGCGATGCCATGAAGGCGCTGGAAGCGTACATGTATTGGTCCAACAAGGGCTCGGTGCTGGACCCCGGCCGTCACTGACCGACCCGCGGGCCCGCTTGATCGGGGGCTGGCGCAGTCTCGGCCGGCGCGATGCTCGGGGTTCGACGACGGCCGCCTGCCCGGGCGGCCGTCGCGCGTGAACTAGAAGGCGACTGGATTTGAACAAGGCGAAGGCGATCTTTGCGGTGGCTGTGGTGCTGGCGCTCGGGCTGGTCGTGGCGATAAGCTGGGTGGTGCGACAGTGGACCGACAAGCCGCGTGCCGCTGATTCCGTATTCAATCTGTCGGCCGCCACCGGAAACATCGAGCCGGTCGGCGCGCCGGCCCCGCAGAATCCGACTCTGCTCAGGCACGGCGAGTGGGTGTATCGAGGTCTGTGCATCGGCTGCCACGGAATCGACGGTGACGGCAACGGCGCGGTGTGGGAGCTTGGCGACGAGTACGCGCCCGAGCACAAGCTGCCGCGCAAGCCGCGGGATTTCACCCAAGCCGTATTCAAGCTGCGCTCGACCCCGAGCGGCTCGTTTCCCACGGATGTCGATCTCTTCAAGTCCATCTCGCGCGGCCTCGTGGCCGACCACGACATGCCGGCGTTCAAATTCCTTCCCGAGCGGGACCGCTGGGCGGTGATCGCCTACATCAAGACACTCTCACCCCGTTGGGAGGAGGAAGCGGAGTGGCAGGAGGAACCCATCACGGTCGCCGAACCCCCGCTTCCGGACGAAGCGATGCTCGCGGCCGGCAAGGGTGTCTACAAGCGCATGCAGTGCGCCGAGTGCCACGGCCCGCTCGGCAAGGGCGACGGGCCCTCTGCGCCCGGCCTCGAGGACGACAGCGGCCTGCCGATCGTACCTCGGGACTTCACCGACGCGGCACAGTTCGTGGGCGACAACAGCCCGAGGGGCGTGTACCAGACGTTCACGACCGGGCTGGACGGTACCCCGATGCCGTCGTTTGCGGATTTTCTCGACGAGGATCAGCGCTGGCAGCTCGTGTGGTACGTCACGTCGCTGAGACCTGACTGGGATCTGTACATGGCGAGGGTCGGCCTTCTGAAGGAGCGCGGGGAAGACATTGCGCTGGCGGCGTCGACACCCGGCGTGGCTCCGGTCGCCGCTCCGGCGGTGACGCTGGCCGCGCCAGCTTCCGGGATCGTCGGGGACGGTACGGTCATGGCCGCGGCGGTGCCGCAGACTGGCTCCGCCGGGGAATCCGCGGGCGATGATGCCGGCACCGCGACGGTGGACGCACAAGCCGAGCCGTCGAAACCGGTGTTCTTGGGCAAGTATCAGGAAGTTGCCGTGAGCGACGGCGGCACGATTCGGGGGAAGGTCGTATTCAACGGGGTGGTCAAGAAGAAGACCGTCCTGCCGACGAAGGACAAGCGGATTTGCGGCAAGCTCCGCAAGGAGCCGCTCATCCTCGTGGGAGACGGAGGGGCGGTGAGGGACAGCATCGTATACCTGAAGGGGATCGGATCGGGCAAGCCTTGGCCCGAAGTCATGACGCAGGTTCCCGTGCTCGACCAGGAAAGCTGCAAGTTCCAGCCGCACGTACAGGTCGCGCGCCAAGGCAGTCTCGACATCATCAATTCCGACCCGGTGCTGCACAACACACACGGCTACTACGGCAAGCGGACCGCCTTCAACGTGGCGCTCCCCGAGCAGAACCAGAAAGTCACCAAGGTTCTCAAGCTTCCCGGCACGGTGAAGGTGGACTGCGACGCGCACGGCTGGATGCTGGGCTGGGTCCAGGTGGTGGACAACCCGTACTTCTTCCAGACCGGGGACGACGGCACGTTCAGCATCGCCGACGTTCCGCCTGGCGACTACACGCTGGCGGCATGGCAGGAATGGGTAGGGGAAATCGAGATTCCAGTCACCGTCAGGGCAGGGGAGACGACGGAGCTCCACATTGACCTCACGAAGTAGCAGGAGGAGCATGTACGCCAACCTCGCACCTTCGCCGGCAATCCATGCGCCCCGGTCTGCTTAGGGCCAAGGGGTTTGCCGACAGTGATGGACTGCGAGGGTGAGCGGTAGCCATGTACCGACAATGCAGATGCGCATGCCTCGTTCCGGGCGAAGCCGGTCGTCGGCGCATGATGTCGAGCAGGCGGTTCTCTTCATCGTCTGCACCGGCCTCGTGCTGGCTGTGGGGCTCGGGTTTGCCACGGCGAGCTTCGTGCCCGAGCTATCCATGAGAGAGCCTTCCATGAAGGTCGCGCAGCAAATCGATTTCGATGTGCTGGAGCAGAGGACCAGCATCGCCGACCTCGAGCGCGGCCGCAGCTACTACGTTCAGCTCTGCCTCCCCTGTCACGGGGCCTCGGGCCACGGGGACGGAGAGTGGGCCTACCGCATGACGCCGCGTCCCGCAAACCTCACCAGCCGACGAACGAGCGGGCGGAGCGACCGGGTGCTGCGCGCGGCGATCGGCGACGGGATTGCGGGCACTGCGATGAGGGGCTGGAACGACCGGCTTTCCGAAACACAGATTGGTCAGGTGCTGGACTACGTACGGCACCTCGGGCGCATCGAGCGTGCGGGGGCCGCTTCCCCGTGAGCACAGTGGCGGAAGTCGGCACCGGGATCGAGCCCTCCCGCTCGGTGCGCGCAAGTCACGATGTCCGGTCGCAAGGGCTCGTCGTCCTGCGCTTTCTGGTGCTGTCCGTCATCCACCTGTTCATCGGCACGGTGCAGGGGGTGCTGCAGACCTTCCCGGGCATCGCCCAGTGGATACGCGAAGCCGGGCCGGCGGGACACCTGATCGATCCACTCGCTCACGCGCACATCAACTTGGTGGGTGGAGTGACCATGGGCATGATGGGGCTCATCTACTACGTGCTCCCGAAGGTTCTCGGGCGGGACGTGTACAGCCCCGCGCTCGCGGGGGCATCGTTCTGGTTGTCCACGGTGGGGGTGCTCGGGTTCTTCTTCTCGCTCGTGGGGCTGGGAGTCGTGGAGGGAAACATGATCCACGGCGGGATGACCTATTCCGAGGCGCTGGCGGTGGTGGGGCCCATTCACCATGTCCTGATCATCACCACCGCCTTCCTGATGGGGTTCGGCTACTGGGCGTTCATCGTCAACGTCCTGATGACGGTCATGCAGAAACGCGGAGACTGACATGCACCGACTGATCAACATCCTCTACAGCGGCTTCATGGTCGGCATCGGCATCGGAACCGTGTTTCAACTGGCGTTCCTTCCTCTCATGGGCATGCGCAGCCACGACGACTGGACCGGGCTGCTGGTGTGGGGGTTCACGATTACGCTGGTCACCGGGGTGTTGTCGGCGTTGAGCTTCTGGTTCATGAATTCCGTCATGGTGCGCCAAGGCAAGTAGCACGAGACGCGACACCGCCCGATGGAGGTGAGGACATGGTAGAGAAATACCTGACCGGCAACGACTACGCCGAGGGAACGGCGGCCAAGCACTTCTTCTTCTCGTCCATCGTGATGCTGAACATCGGCGTGCTACTGGCTCTGGGCACGTCGATGCGCTTGGCTTGGCCGGACATCTTCCCCAACGACATTCCGTGGCTGCACTTTGGGCGCATTCGTCCGGTGCATGTGCACTTCGTGATCTTCGGCTGGATCTCCATGGCGTTTGCCGGGGCCATGTGCTACATGACGCCGGCCCTGTGCAAGACCCGGCTCTGGAGCGAGAAGCTCGGAGTGTGGAACTGCTGGGCCTGGAACGTGGGAATGGTCTTCGTGTTCTTCACCCTCATCAACGGCATGACCACCGGGCGCGAGTATCAGGACCTGATTTGGCCGCTCGACGCCTTCATCCTTCTGTTCGTGTTCGCCCCGCTCGCCGTCAACATCTGGATGACCATGCTCCGGCGCAAGGCCCAAGGTCTGTACGTGACCCTGTGGTTTTTCGGGGCGTCGCTCCTGTTCATCCTCCTCAGCTACTTCATCGGCGCGGTTCCGGACTTCTTCCCCGTCACGGGCCTGAGCGAGGCCTACATGACTTGGTGGCACGCGCACAACATCCTCGGCCTGTGGATCACTCCGGTTTCCGCTGCCATCGCGTACTACATCATCCCCAAAGTCTCGGGGAACACGTTGTACAGCCACAAGATTGGCCATCTGCACTTCTGGTCGATCGCGGCCTTCTACTCGACGCCCGGTGCGCATCACCTGATGGGAGCGCCGATTCCGGAGTGGCTGAAGTCGTTTGCCTCGGTGTCGGGGGTGCTGATCATGATCCCGGCCCTTGCCTTCGTGGTGAATATGCTGATGACCATGAAGGACAAGTGGTGGATGTTCACGCGCAGCATCCCGTTGCAGTGGGCGTTGACCGGCGTGCTGTTCGCGATCCCCCTCAACATTCAGGGTGCGTTCCAGCAGACGCGCGCATTGAACTGGTATATCCACGGCACCCACTGGATCGTGGCGCACGCGCACTTGGCCCTGCTGGGCTTCTCGACGTTCATCGAGATCGGAGCGATCTACTACGGCCTGCCGAAGCTGCTCAAGCGCGAGCTCTACAGCGAGAAGCTGGCGCGCCTGCACTTCTGGATGATGGCCATCGGCTTCCTGGGGTTCTGGGCGGTGCTCACCGCGGCGGGACTGGTGCAGGGAGCGGCCAAGGTGTACGAGATTCCGTACATTCAATCGGTGGTGGCCACCCATCCGTACATGGTCGGGCGGGTGCTCTTCGGCGCCTTGATCATCTTCGCGCAGCCCATTTTCCTGTACAACATGTGGATGACGGCGAAGTACGGCAAGAAGATCGTGCCCGAGACGACCATTCCCGCCGCATCCCCGGCGACTGCGTAACGAGGAGGTAAGCAGACATGCCCAAGTACGTCGTCGGCTGTTGCCTGTTGGTGCTGGTCATCTTCGCGTCCATCGCCATCACCGTGGTCGGAGGCTCGACCTACATGAGCCAGATCCCCCGCACGGAGCTGGCCAAGGAGAAGGAGAAGATCTGGGGCCACTCCGCATGGTCCGTCAACGACCCCTGGATGACCGGCGACCACGCTCCGACCCTCGCGGGCAAGGGCAAGGTCATCTTCATTCGGGAAGGATGCTGGTGGTGCCACACCCTGCTGCCCGAGCAGACCCAGGACTGGACCTACTTCGGGGAGCCGCCGCTCGCGGGCGACGTCCAGGGCGAATCCCCGAGCCTGTTCGGCTCCGACCGCAAGGCGCCGGATCTTCTGCACATCGCGAGTCGCAACCGGGTGAAGGCTTGGCACTACGTGCACCACCGCGACCCGCGCGCCGTCACCCCGGGCTCCATCATGCCCGCGTTCAAGCACCTGACCGATGAAGAGCTGGACGCGATCATCGCGTTCCTCGAGAGCCTGCACTGATCCATCCCGCGGGGACCGTACGATGGCCGAAATCGAACACGAATACGACGAGCTCGAGGACAAGGGAGAGGTCTTCGGACGCTTCTCCGACGAAGAGTACGACGGCATCAGGGAAGGCAACGGCAAGATTCCTTGGTGGCTCATCATGATCGTCGCGGTCACGGTGTTCCAGGCCTTCCTGTGGACCATGCCCTGGTCGGGCTTCGGGCAGCGCTACGACACGGTGACCACCACGTTCGTCAGCGCGACGGGAGCGCAGCCTTGGTGGGATTGGGGCTACTACATGGTCGCACTGCAGATCATCGTCATTCTCTGCGGCATAGCGGGCGTGGTCTGGACCATCAACGTGCAGAAGGCGAAAGAGCGGAAGCGGAACGAGGAGGACACTCCAGACTGAAACATCTCGGTGGAGCTGACGCAGACCATATCGGCGCTGATCTTCGCACTGATTCTGATTGCGGTGATCGTCTACGTGGTGATGTCCCGCTTCGTCACCGGCCCCCTAGCGGGCCTGAAGCGAGGCGAGCGGGTCATCCTCGCGGTGAGCGTGGTGGGAATCGTGCTGGTGGTGGTCTACGCCGCGGTGGAGTTGCTCTTCCATGTCGTGTTCTGAAGCCGGTGGTCTCGCGTGGATGAACGCATGAAACTGGGCGAAAAGCTGATGTTCGGATTCGCGGTGCTCGTCGCGGTGGCGGCGGTAGGCAAGGGGGTTCGGCAATTCAGTGCCACGGAGCCCACCAGACCACGCGACTACTACGAATGGACCGAGGCCGGTCTGCGAGGCCACGCCCTGTACCGGAGCATGGGCTGCAATAGCTGCCATCGCGCGCTGGGGGTGGGAGAGATCGGTGTCGCACCGGTGCTCGATGGAGAGGGAACGCGCCGGACCCGGGAGTGGCTGACGGCATATTTTCGGGAGCCTGCCACGTTGGTGCCGGGCACCGCCCACGACGGCAGCTTGGGTCCGGACTTTCGAGTGCTGGAAGCCGACGAGCGCGATCTGCTGGTCGCCTTCCTTTCGGGACTGAAGGCGAATCCCGGCTCGCCGAACCACCCCAGACCCCCACCGGAGGCGACAGCGAAGGAAGGCGCCTGATTACTCGGGAGTGCAACGCATGGCCGAAGTACTCATTCCATACATCTGGGCGGGAACCGGACTCGTGATGCTGATTGCGATCGTGGTGGCGATTTTCTGGGCCTATCAGCACAACCAGTTCAACGAGGACATCAAGGAGCAGATCTTCACCACGGGAGACGACGACCGATACGATGCGTGATCCCGCATGACCATGCCGGCGAGCGAAGGGAAGGCATGGATGACCTGACCGGCGCTCCGTGAACGTGCGTTCTCGTGCACCGGGAGCCGGTCGGTGAAGCTTCGGATGGCGGAGAGGGTGGTTGTGATCACCTCTGTCGTTATCGTTGCCTATGCAGTGCTCGTGGGCGCGATGATCTACCTCAAGCCGCCCCCGGTGCGTTTCGTGTACCGGGAATCGGCGTCGATGAAGGCTGGGGAGATGGTCTTCAGGCGCGAGGGCTGTCTGTCATGCCACGAGCTGTTCGGAAACGGAGCGGGCATCGGGCCGCCGCTCGATGGAGTGGGCAGCCGGCGGAACCTCGTCTGGCTGAAGGAGTACCTGCGATCGCCGCGTCCGGGGGTTGGCGGCAGGACCTACCGACTGCGAATGCCCGCCTATGACAGGCTGGAAGAGGATGAGCTGGAGGCCTTGGTGAGCTACCTCGGGGCATTGCGGGAGCTCGACGCCCAAGGCCGCATCATCGAGCCGGACCCCTTCCAGTCGAACGCCGGGGATCAGGGTCGCTTCACGCGGTAGGCCGGATGAGCCGAAGGCGTGGCCCGACACTCGACCCGCACGCATCGGGTGAGGCTGCATGTCGGAACGCGCCGCGCCAATCCCGACGACACGGAGCTGATCGGCAGTGCGGACGGGAGAGAGACTCGGCAGTGCGGACGGGAGAGAGACGCTTCGCAGCCACCCGATCGGGAGGCGCTCGAAGGTCCGACCGCACCGATGAGGGTGCGTGGCTCCCTTGGCAGTCGGCGTGAAACAACCCGGGGGCTGGGGCTGGGTTTATTGATATTTCTTGTCTTTGTCGTAGAGTCCGGTACCGATACACGCCCAAGGTACAATCGCCAGCGCGACGACGCCGCCGAGACCGAAGATGATCAGAGCGATCTTTATCCCGAAGCCGACTGTTTCCATTTTGCGTTCCTTCCGGGCCGAGGAGTACATCTGATGGCGAACCTGCGATGGTTCCTGCGCGGAGATGTCACGAGCGGCAGTCTAATCGCATCGGCCGGGGAGTCAATGCTTTGTGCGGCCCTGCTGGCCGCGATCCTGGGTTTGGGCACCACCCTTGCAGGATGCAGCGAAGAGGCCGGACATGGCGTCCTCAACGCCAGGATCGGCGTCGGCGACGACGTGCCCAGGAGCCGCAATCGCACCGTCGCCGATCCGGCCGACTGGCACCACGTCTCGACCATGGACACGAAGGTGGATCTCTACCGATGGGGAATCGCCGATCTGCTCGACGATGGCCGGCCGTTCCTCGTCGTGTTCGGTACCCCGCAGCACTGCACCATGTGCGTTGACCAGATCGTGCGCGTACAGATCATGCAGGAGAAGCACGGCGATCGCTTCGCGTTCATCCACGTGGATGGATACAAGGACAACGCGGTGTGGGTGGAATGGGGGGTGACGGGCGAACCGTGGACCTTCATGGTCGATGCACGCGGCAAGGTCAGCAAGATCTTCCCGGGTCAGACCGAAATCGGCCTGCTGGAGGATGAAATGCAGCGGCTGCTGAAGGACGCAGCATAGCTATGGCCCGTTCGTGCGGTGTCCCGGGGCTGGCGTTGCTCCTCGCGCTGTTCGCCACCGCGGGGTGGTGCCAAGACAACCCGTTCGTCTACGTCAAGATGCCCCTGACGGTGCCGTGGGCGCTCTACTTCGTATTTCTCGCAGCGGTCCTGATCCCCTTTCTGGTGATGATTGTCCTCGCATGGCGCAAACAGCCGCCGGACGACCCTCCACGGAATCCCGCGTCGCGACCGCCCGGAACCGGAGGCTGACCGCGGCGTCCGCCATGGATCGCTTCCTTCGAGTGGGATTGCCCTTGGTGCTGGTGGTGGTATTCGCTGTCATCGCTCTGTTCGTGCTCAACGCCTTCGAGGCGACCGATCTGATGGAGACCGAGCGACGCGCCGGCCCCACGATTCTGAACCGGTGACGGAGGTACGGGGCCCATATCGGCGCAGCCTCAGGCGCCGGGTTTCACCCGCGCCGAGCTCGAGTTGACGCATGCTCTCCGGACGATCCTGCTGCCACAGATACAGGATGTACGCGCCGGGGGCGATGTCGGCGAAGGTGACCGTCGTCGGCTCGCGAACCACGGCGTAGTACGGTGACGGCGAAACGAACACCCACGCCTTCATCCACGGATGCATGTCGCAGCGAACATCGAACATGCCGTCGCCCCTGAGCACCTTCCGAACCGTCACGCCCTGCTCCGGCAGTGCGACATTGAATGCCGTCTCACCGCGGCTGAAAACGTGCGTGTTGTGTGCGACGGAATCGGCATTGCTCATCTCCAGGACGCTGGCCGGGGGGGCTACCTGAAACGCGGGGGAGAATCGACCGTTGACGCTTCGAATCCTTCGCACCGACGAAGAATCCTCGCCGGGTCGATGGCGTTCGAGCTCGCCGCCTCGCAGGTATGCGACCACCGGCTTCGGGCCGGCGATGGAGATGCTCAACTGCAGAGTGGCGCCCGGACCGCCGGGACCGGTCGGGAGGGTCGGGCGAAGTACCCGGAAGACGACGGTGGAGACGACGCAAACGCTGAGGACGAGCACCAGCACCGTCGCGGCACGCAGGTGTGGACAAGCCGCGACTCCTGCCGCCGGCCGGCCGGCGGCTGCGGACTCCTCCAGCTCCGCGTCTGCGCTGCGGCTCAGACGCTGCAGCAGCAGACGATATAGCAACCGGAACACCATGTGGTTCGAATGCTACCGGATGGACAGCTCATCGTAGGCCATAGGATGGCCGATGAGAAACCCGCGCCGGTTCCGGAACCTCGCGTGGCGACGGAGCCCTTCGGCTCGACTGCACGCACGTGCAACGTACGCACGAGGAAGATTGCGTGACCGTCGGCGTGGACGATACCCGCGAGCTACCCTTCTATCTCCCCCAAGGCGACGAGGAGGAGGTGTTTCTCACGGCCTACCGCCGTCGGTTGCCCGCGCTTCTGAAAGGCCCGACCGGGTGCGGCAAGAGCCGATTCGTGCGCTACATGGCAGCCCGGCTCGGCCGTTCGCTCCATACCGTGGCTTGTCACGATGATCTCTCGGCCTCCGATCTGCTGGGACGGTTCCTGATCAAGGGCGAGGAAACGGTATGGCAGGACGGACCCCTGACCCGAGCAGTGCGCGAAGGAGCGATCTGCTACCTCGATGAGATCGTCGAAGCTCGCAAGGATACGACCGTCATCCTGCATCCGCTGGCGGACGACCGCCGCGAGCTGCCCCTGGACAAGACCGGCGAGCTACTTGTCGCCCCAGCGGAATTCATGCTGGTCGTGTCCTACAACCCGGGATATCAGAACCTGTTCAAAAACCTCAAGCCGAGTACCCGTCAGCGTTTCGTGGCACTGAGCTTCGATTTCCCCGCACCGGAGCTCGAAGCTCGCATCGTTGCAGAGGAGTCGGGACTCGACGCTGAGCGGTCCCGGCAGCTGGTGGGGCTCGGCCGGGCGCTGCGTGAGCTTGGCGGTCACGATCTGGAAGAGGTCGCCTCGACTCGGCTGGTGGTGAACGCCGCGAAGCTCATGAGCGACGGATTGGGCGTGTTGCCGGCCTGTCGGGTCGCTCTGGTGGAGCCCCTCTCGGACGATCCGTCCAGCCGGGAAGGTCTGCTCGAGACGGTACGGGCCTATCTGGGGGAGTAGCGCATGGACAGCGTCCGCTGGCCGAACATGCTGTGGTACCGCCTTCTGTTCGGGCTCGCAGGGCGCCTGCGCCATCCCTCGGCGGCGGTGTCCCTGCGAGATTATCGAAGAGCGTTGAGCCTGCACTATCACGGACTTGGTGGCGACCCGCACCGTGAGGTAACGGGCGGACCGGAAACACATCGAGCGCCGACGGGCAGTGCGCACGGCGGCAGCGATCTGCTCGCCTGGCTCGATCGAGACACGGTGCATCTTCCCGAGCGCATCAACCGCTTCTCCACTCCAGAGCTCAATCGGGAGCTCTATTTCTGGCTGGCCGCCTACTTCGCGCTCGACCGCGCCCTCGCTGGCGAGGATGTCCTGCCGGCGGGGCTCCGCCACCTGTTTCGCGGCCTTGCTACCAGTGCGCGCGTGGTGGACCGGTTCCCGGCACTGTCGTCGCGCTACGGACGGCTATGCGCGGAAGAGCTTGCGCAACGGCGGGACGCGCTGCCGTCGTTCGGCGAGGATGTGCGGCAGCCGGCCCATCGGCTCGAGGCGGCCATACGCTGCGCGCTCGGCTCCGGGAAGTCACCGGAGGATCCGTGGCTGGCGGCCTCCATCGAGGAAGCGCGCAACGGGACCTGTCCCGCTCCTCCTCCGCACCGGCGCTGGCGTTCCGTACCCTTTCTTCCCGTGTTCCTCTGGGGCTGCCGGCGCATCGGACGCCCCGGCTTGCGCCTGCGCTGGCTGCCGCGGCGCATTCGCCGTCGCACCCACGGAACTCTCAAGTCCGTGGCGCGTCCCCGGTTCGAGCCCGACATGCGGAAGGATTCGTCGTCCGGAGCTGTGGCTGGCGAGGAGCACGTGTATCCCGAATGGGATCATCGGCGGCGCGCCTACCGGGCAGACTGGTGCCGCGTCATCGAGCGGGCGCCGCGTCCCGCCGACCTCACGACTTCGGATGCGGAGGTCACCGCGCTTGCTCGTCGCATGCGCCGTCAGCTCGAAATCTTGCGCGAGGTTCCCGGCGACATGCGCGGCCTGGAAAGCGGAGACGAGCTGGACCTGGAAGCGTTCGTCGACTCCGTCGCCGAACGGCGCCACCGCGGCCTGCACAACCTGCGCCTTTACCGGCAGCGGGAGAAGCGGCTGCGCGACCTCGCGGTGGCGGTCCTGCTGGATGCGTCACGTTCCACCGCATCCTGGGTCGGTGAGCATCAGGTCATCGAGATCGCGAGGCGGTCGATGGCGATCCTGGCAGAGGCTCTCATGGCGGCGGGCGACGAATTCGCACTGTACGGGTTTGCGAGCGACAGTCGTCATCGCGTACGTTGTCATCGGCTGAAAGGTTTCGCAGAGCGATATGACAGCGACCCTCTCCGGCGCCTCCACGCGCTCAGTCCCGGGGACTACACCCGAATGGGGGCGGTGGTGCGCCATGTCGGCGGAAGATTGCAGGCGCGCGCCAATGCCCGGAAGCTGATGCTGGTCCTGACGGATGGCCGTCCCCACGATCCGACCGACCGCTACGAAGGGCGCTATGCGCTCGAAGACAGCCGATGCGCGCTGCAAGAGATGCGCGCCCGCGGGGTGCATTGTTTCGGCTTGACCATCGATCGGCGCGGGCGGACTTGGCTGCCGCACCTGTTCGGACCCGGGCACTACGCGGTGTTCTCACATCCCGAGGCCCTGCCTTCGGTGCTGCCCAAGCTGTACGCGCGCATCACGGGATTGGGGGGTTGAACGCGGGGCATCACGTCTTTACGTATATGCGCTCATACACGACACGCCTTGGCCGGACAGGGAGGCCGGTGCTGCTTCTGGTCATCGCGAGCCTGTGGTGTGGCGGGCCGCGGGCGGAGATCGCCGAGGCGCGGTCGGGGACGCTCATTCTGGTCGGCGACGTACTTCGTTTCAACCAGCGCAATGTCTGGAGGCGAATCACGGAGAACGCAGCCGATCTGACCATCATCGCGGCCGCCAGCGACAGGCCGAAGCTCTATGGCGAGTTCGCCCGGCGCGCCCTGCAACGCCACGGCGCATTCGCCGAACTCCTGCCCCTTGCCGTCGACTCCGCCGAGTTCGGGATCGACTATCGGCGCGCGGTCACGGATCGGGCGTTGGTCGAGAAGGTACAAGAGGCGTCAGGGGTCTTCTTCGTCGGCGGAGCCCCGCAGCGTCTCGCCAAGGTGCTCATCAGGGCAGACGGCTCCCCGAATCCCTTGGGAAGGGCCGTTGCCGAGGTCCACGCGGCAGGCGGCGTCATCGTCGGCGGCATCCCGGGCTCGGCCGGTCCGTTCACCGGGATTGACGCACTGGAGGTCCTCGCGAACGGAGGACTATCGCCCGCCCAGCTCTATCGGGGTCTCGATCTGGTGTCGGAAGGATGGCTCGTCGACCAGCATGCCTTCAGTCCCGGACGCCTTGCCGAGATACTGGTCGCCATGCGCCAGCTCGCCGTTCCGCGCGGGATGGGAATCGGCACCAATACTTCCGCCGTGATCGACGGCGAGGAGGTGGAAGTGCTCGGGGACGAAGGAGTGCTTCTGATCGAATTGCCTCGACGCCGGGCCGCGCCGCGCTCCGCGGACGGGTTTCAGATGAGGGGCGTACGCCTGAGCTACTTGGAGCACGGCGACCGTTTCGACATGTCGACACTGGAAGTCAGACCCGCCGCCGCCAAGCTGGACGGCTTCGAGATCGAATTCAGCGACGAAGGTCATCGACTGCGGGAACATGAACGCCCCCTGGTCGTCGACCTCTTCGCGAAGGGTCGGCTGCTGCGGCTACTGCGCGAGGCGCTTGACGGATCTCGAGGTGAAGCCATCGGGCTCGCATTTCCGGAGAATGCGGGTGGTGACGAACAAGGCTTTCGCTTCCGCTTTCACTCCGTGCCCGAGTCGGCCGGCTGGCTCTCGGTCGATTCGGGAATGGAGCGCTACACGATCGTGAACATCGGCCTCGATGTGTCCGTGGTCCGGCGAACGGACATGCCGGAGCCATGAAAACGCCCTGGGGCTCGCGATCATGCGCAGCCGCCGGCACCGGCAGCAACGTCACACGAGCTGCGGACCCGAATAGGAGCATGGAATGATGGAGAGCCACTTCGATTTTCTCGCGATTGGCGGCGGCAGCGGAGGAATCGCCGCGGCGGTCAGGGCCGCGAGCCACGGCGCGCGGGCCGCGGTCGTCGAGCCCGGGCGGCTTGGCGGCACCTGTGTCAACGTCGGTTGCGTACCGAAAAAGCTGATGTGGTACGCGGCGTCCCTCGGTCACGCCATCGACGAATACGCGGGATACGGGTTCGACGTGTCGTGCGACGGGTTCGGTTGGCCGACGCTCAAGCGCGCCCGGGATGCCTACGTGGAGCGATTGAACGGGGTCTACGCGCGCCGGCTGGACAGCGAGGGAATCGTGCACTACCGGGATACGGCCCGGTTCGTCGGTGCGCGCACCGTGGCGGTCGGCGACACGCGCCTGTCCGCCGATCAGGTGGTCATCGCGACCGGCGGAGCGCCGATCATTCCGTCCACGCCGGGCGCGGAGCTCGGTATCACGTCCGACGGGTTCTTCGAGCTCGAGGAGCGCCCGGGCAGGGTGGTCGTGGCCGGCAGCGGCTACATCGCGGTCGAGCTCGCGGGCGTGCTCCGCGCGCTCGGGAGCGAGGTGACGATAGTGCTGCGCCGCGACCGGGTGTTGCGCACCTTCGACGAAATGCTCGGCGCCGAGCTCATGCTGGCGCTGGACGCCGACGGAATCGGGATCCGGACCGAGGCCGAGCTGGAGTCGGTCGAACGCGACGACGCCCGCAACGCGCTGACGGTGCGGATCTCCGACGGAACGTCGATCGACGGAGTGGATGCGGTCCTGTGGGCCATCGGGCGCCGGCCCAACGTCGCTTCCCTCGATCTGGCCGCGGCCGGCGTGGAGACGTCGAAGAACGGCGCGATCGCCACCAACGAATTCCAGGAGACGTCGGTCGAAGGGGTCCATGCGATAGGGGACGTGACGGGGCGGGCGCCGCTGACGCCGGTCGCCATTGCGGCGGGCCGCCGTCTCGCGGACCGCCTGTTCGGTGGACAGCCGGAGCGAAGGCTCGGCTACGACTGCGTCCCGAGCGTCGTCTTCACGCATCCGCCGATCGGCACCGTCGGAGCGACCGAGGCGCAGGCCCGCTCGGATCACGGCGATACGGTGAAGGTCTACAGGACACGATTCAACTCCATGTACTACGCGTTTTCCGACCATCCACGGGCGACCGCGATGAAGCTGGTCACCCTGGGAGACGACGAACGCGTCATCGGCTGCCACGTGATAGGGGAGGGCGCCGACGAGATGATGCAGGGCTTCGCGGTCGCGGTGAGAATGGGGGCCCGGAAGCGCGATCTCGACGACACCGTGGCAATCCACCCGACCAGCGCGGAAGAACTCGTGACGATGCGATGAACGCCCGGGTCCCGGTTCGACGGCGGATCGGCGGCGCTCCGGCCGGCGCGCGGAGGGCGTGCCTTGCCCGCGCGCTCGCGGGCATGCTGGCGGCAGCATCGCTCGCCGGACCGGCCGCCGTCCCGGCTGATCAGCAGGACCCGCGCCTCGGGGACCTGTTCGTCGCGCTTTCCGAGGCTCCGGACTCGGGGACGGCCCTCACCATCGAGTCCACCATCTGGCGGATCTGGCTGGATGGAGGCGACCCGAAGCTGAACGATCTCATGGCGCAAGGCGTCGAGGCGGTGGAATCGCGCCGGTTCCGCGACGCGGCCGGACGTTTCACCGATCTGATCCTGGCCGCCCCCGCGTTCGCGGAAGCCTGGAACAAGCGGGCCACCGTCTACTACCTGATGGATCGGCTCGAGGATTCGGTGCGGGACATCGAGCGCACTCTCGCCCTCGAACCGCGCCACTTCGGCGCAATTTCGGGCATGGGAATGATCTTCCTCCAGCGCGGAGACGAAGTGGGCGCGCTCGACGCGTTCGAGAAGGTGCTGGAGATCCACCCGCACGCGCGAGGCGCCCGATTCCACGCCGAGCGGCTTCGCGAGCGGCTGCGGAGCAGGCGGATCTGACGGCGCCGCTCCTCTGCGAGCCGCGCCATGAGCGCGACCGCCGCCTACGCGGGATGCGTCGTCGCGGTCGGGGGAATGGCGGCGGTCGCGCCGGTACGGGAGAACTCCCGGGCACATCATTGGACACATCACGAGGAGCAAGACCCGAATGGACGAACCCCACATTGCGCAACGCGGTCCCTACGGACTCGATCTCGAACCCGGCGACTATTTCTGGTGCCGGTGCGGCAAGTCCGCCCGCCAACCCTTCTGCGACGGCTCGCACCAGGGCACGGCATTCACGCCGATGAGACTGTCGCTCACCGAGGCCGGAAAGGTCTGGCTCTGCGGCTGCAAGCGCACCGGGGGCGAGCCGTTCTGCGACGGAACGCACAATTCGCTCCCCGAATAGCCGGGACGGCCATCGGGGGAGCCCGACTGGAATGCGATTCCTGAATTCGCTCCCCGAATAACCGGGGCGGCCATCGGTGAGGGTGTCCGCGTGGCGCGTCATGTCGCCGGACCCGGACCGCCATCCGGCGTGAGGGAACCCCGGGACCAGGTGGGCGGCAAGGCGCGCAGGGATGACCGCCATCCGGCGCGCGGGGAACCCCGCGCAATGCCGCAGGCGGTTGCTGGCAGGCCGGTTGCCGCCGGTACGAGTGAAAGGCGGGAGGATGTGGCGGGAAGGGCGCGAGTCGCCGCCCGGGGTGCGGACGCGCCGCGCGGCCCGGGCCGCGCGTCACGCCGTCGTCATTCGTCGAATTCGATGGTGTAGAGGCCGCCGCTCTGGCTCGCGTACCACGCGGCCAGGTCCTTCCGATCCTGTTTCGACAGCGCGGTCGCGAATGCGGCCATGACCGGATCCTGGCGCATCCCGTTCTTGTAGCCCTCGAGCGCCTGGATGATGTACCCGGCGTGCTGCCCGCCGATCTTCGGGAACGCCGGAGTCGGGCCGTTCCCGTCCATTCCGTGGCACTGCTGGCATTGGGCGGCGGCCTTCTCCCTGCCCGCCGCCGCATCTCCCGCGGCGCTCGCCGCCGGCCCGAACGCGATGCCCGCCACGGTGGCGACGGCGACAAGTATGCGGATCATCGGGATCTCCGGAAAACGTGTGGGATGGACGGGTCTCGGCGTCGACGCGCGGCTACCGGCCGGAGGCCGACGCGAAGTACGCCGCGATGTCCTGCATGTCCTGCTCGCTGAGCGATGCGGCCTGCGCCTGCATCGTCTTGTGGTCGCGCTGTCCGGACTTGTACGCCTTCAGCGCCGCGACGGTGTAGTCCGGGTGCTGCCCACCCACGCGCGGCACCGGATAGTTCGGATAGGCGTTGTGGTAGCCGGGGATCCCGTGGCAACCCATGCAGGTGATGGCTTTCACCTTTCCCTTCGCGGCGTCTCCCGCCGCGTGCGCCGGCATCGCGAGGGCGAGGGCGAGGCCCGTTGCCGCGGCGCCGATCAGCATCGTGCGTTTCATCCGTTCCCTGTCCTGATGGCATCAAGGTGAGTGGTCGCCGTCCTGGCGGCGCCGGGGCGGCGCGAAACCGCGGCGGAGTATACCCGCTCGAAGTCGGCTCACCAACAACGGATCCGTGTCGCGCGCCCGGCCGTATCGGTACCATTCGCCCCTCGCCGCAGAGGAGGCCGGGAATGGCCGAGACGAAGGAGACCGGTGCGGGATCGCCGGGTCCGATGCCCACCAACTTCATCCGCCAGGCGATTGACGCCGATGTCGCGGCGGGCAAGGTCCCGGACCGGGTGGTGACGCGGTTTCCGCCCGAACCCAACGGTTACCTGCACATCGGGCACGCCAAGGCGGTCTGCCTGAACTTCGGCATCGCACGCGACTACCCGGGCGCGGTCTGCCGTCTCCGGTTCGACGACACCAACCCGACGAAGGAGCGGGTGGACTTCATGGAGGAGATCCAGGCCGATGTCCGCTGGCTCGGATTCGACTGGGAGGATCGCGCCCGGCATGCATCGGACTATTTCGACCGGTTGTGCGGCTACGCGGTGCGGCTGATCGAATCCGGCAACGCGTACGTGTGCAGCCTCGGGCCGGAGGAGATCCGCGCATACCGCGGCACCCTGACCGACCCGGGACGCGACAGTCCGTACCGCTCCCGGTCCGTCGACGAGAACCTCGATCTCTTCGCGCGCATGCGCGGCGGCGAGTTCGGGGAAGGGACCCACGTGCTGCGCGCGAAGATCGACATGGCGTCGCCGAACATGAACCTTCGGGACCCGGTGATCTACCGGATCATGCGCACGCCGCATCCGCTGACCGGCCGCGCCTGGTGCGTCTATCCCATGTACGACTTCGCGCAGGCGCTCTCGGACGCGATCGAGGGCGTCACCCACTCGCTGTGCACGCTGGAGTTCGAAGATCACCGCCCGCTCTACGAGTGGTTCCTGAAGACGCTGGAGATTCCGTTCCCTCCCCGCCAGATCGAGTTCGGCCGGCTGAACCTGACCCATACCGTCATGAGCAAGCGTTACCTCGTCCGGCTGGTGGAAGACGGACACGTCGACGGATGGGACGATCCGCGCATGCCCACCATCGCGGGAATGCGGCGGCGCGGATTCACGCCGGCCGCGCTGCGCGACTTCTGCGAACGGGTCGGGGTGACCAAGAACGACGGCGCGGTGGAGTTCGAGCGGCTCGAGACGTGCGTCCGCGCCGACCTGGAGCCCGGAACCCGGCGGGCGATGGCGGTGCTGAGGCCGCTGAAGCTCGTCATCGAGAACTACCCGGAAGACGGGGCCGAGACGTTCGAGGCTCCCAACCACCCCTCGGACCCGACGCTGGGCACCCGCGCGGTGCCGTTCTCGCGCGAGCTGTACGTCGAACGCGACGACTTCATGGAGGATCCGCCGCGCAAGTACTTCCGTTTCGCTCCCGGTCGCGAAGTCCGTCTGCGCTACGCCTGTCTCGTCACCTGCACAGGGGTCGATCGGGATCCTCGAACCGGGGCGGTGGTCGGCATACGCGGCCGCTACGACCCCGAATCACGCGGCGGCAAGGCGCCCGACGGCCGCAAGGTCAGGGGCACCGTCCACTGGGTGTGCGCCCGTCGGGGAGTTCGGGCCAGCGTGCGGCTCTACGACCGGCTGTTCCGGTGTCCGGCGCCGGGCCGGGACGCGGAGCGCATCGCCGAGGAGACCAATCCGGACTCGCTGGAGCGTCTCGAATCGAGCGTGATCGAGCCGTCGCTCGCGCTCGCGGACCCTGGCGAGCACTTCCAGTTCGAGCGTCTCGGCTATTTCGTCGCCGATTCCAGGGACCACCGGCGCGGGTCGCCCGCATTCAACCGCACCGTCACGCTGCGCGACACTTGGGGCAGGCGGCAGGACAGGGCGGCTCGATAGCGGGCGGGAAGGGCCTCCGCCGCAGGCTACGCGGCGGTCGAACGCGATGCGCCGATCTCTTCGAGCTTTCGTTCGAGCGCGAGGCGATCCAGCGAGTCGAGCGGCAGGCTGGTGAAGATCTCGATGCGCGTCGCGATCTCGCGGTACGTGTCGGCGAACGCGGCCCGGATTCCACGCCGCGGGACCCGCGGGGTCACGGATGCCGGCGCCGGCCTCGGCCGGTGTGCGGCCTGCGGGGATATGGGGTAAGGTGGCCGGGACGCCCACGGGCAAGGCAGGTTCCGTAATTCCACATCGAGCGGGAGGTTCCGACATGAAGAAATCCGGGTATCTGACGGCGGCCGCACTGGCCGCGGCGCTCGGCGCCACCGGCGCATCCGCGGCGGATCAGTTCATCTCCATCGGCACCGGCGGCGTGACCGGGGTCTACTACCCGACCGGCGGCGCCATCTGCCGGTTGGTGAACAAGATGCGCAAGGAGACCGGGATCCGTTGCTCGGCCGAGTCGACCGGCGGCTCCATCTACAACATCAACACGATCCGGGCCGGCGAACTCGAGTTCGGCGTCGCCCAGTCCGACTGGCAGTACCACGCCTTCAACGGCACGTCGAAATTCGAGGACAAGGGCAAGTTCGAGGAGCTGCGCGCAGTGTTTTCCGTGCATCCGGAGCCCGTGACCATCATTGCCCGCGACGATTCGGGCATCGCGAACATCACGGACCTGAAGGGCAAGCGGGTCAATATCGGCAACGTCGGCTCGGGAACGCGCGGCACCTGGGAGGTCATCGAGGAAGCGATGGGATGGGAGCGCAGCGATCTCAGGCTCGCGTCGGAGCTGAAGTCGGCGGAGACCGGCCAGGCCGTCTGCGACAACAAGATCGACGCCTACTTCTGGCTCGTCGGCCATCCGTCCGCACTCACGCAGGAGTCGCTGGCGACATGCCCGACCCACCTCGTGAACGCGACCGGCCCCGCCATCGACAAGCTCGTGGCCGACAACGCCTACTATCGCACCGCGACCATTCCGGCCGGGATGTACAACAACGCGGAAGACGTCACGACCTTCGGGGTGGGGGCGACCTTCGTCACCAGCGCCAAGGTTTCGGAAAAGGTCGTGTATACCGTCGTGAAGGCGGTGTTCGACAACTTCGACCAGTTCAGGAAGCTGCACCCGGCGTTCGCGAACCTGAACGAGAAGGAGATGATCAGGGACTCCCTGTCCGCACCGCTGCACGCGGGAGCGGCCAAGTACTACAAGGAGCGAGGCTGGATGTAGGCGGTGTGCGCCGCCGGGGGAGGGGTGCCGCCACCGCCACGCCGTTTCACACGGCCACCTGTCGTCCGGTTCCGTTTGCGGGCCGGTCCGCCTCCGTCCCCGGGGGTGGACCGGCACCCGGCACCGGCTGAACGGGCGGACCCGCGGTTCGCCGGCGGAAGGTCGCCGGTCGCCATGCCGGATTCGAGGGACGGGCGACGGCTCGCGTCCGGTTCCGGCGTTCCGCCCCGGGCCGCCGCCGGGTGATGCGGGCCGGCACGGGCTCGCGGACGGTATCCGTCGCCTTCGTCTCCATGCGCGCGTGACTTCCGAGAGGGCGTGACCGTGGCACAACCGAGGAGCGGCCCGGCCGGCGTGGACGATCTGGTTGCGCAGGTCGATACCGGGAGCCGCAATCCCGAGGGCTGGCAGGGACGCTTCATCATCGCACTGGCGTTCGTCTGGGCGCTGTTCCAGCTCTACATCTCCTCCAACGTGCCGTTCTGGCTCACCGACGTCACCGGGCTCAACGTCATCGTCAACACCGACCAGGCCCGTTTCATCCATCTCGCGTTCGCAATCGTCCTCGCCGCACTCGCGTTTCCGCTGTTCAAGAAGAGCCCGCGCCGTACGATCCCCTGGTACGACTGGGTCCTGGCCGCCGCCGGGGCCGCCTGCTGCCTGTACCTCCTCGTGTTCAAGGACGACATCGCGGTGCGGGCGGGGGTCCCCGGTCCGAGCGACCTCATTGCCGCCAGCGTGGGGATGATCGTGCTGGGTACCGCGGTGTACCGGGCGCTGGGACTCCCGCTCGTGGTGGTCGCGAGCGTGTTCGTGCTCTATGTCTTCTTCGGGCACTCGGAGTGGCTGCCGGATGCGATCCGCTGGAAAGGCGCCTCGTTCGGCAAGGCGATGTGGCACTACTGGATACAGACCGAGGGGGTTTTCGGGGTCGCCTTGGGCGTGTCGGCGTCGATGATCTTCCTGTTCGTCCTGTTCGGCGCGATCCTGGAGAAAGCCGGGGCGGGAAACTACTTCATCAAGTTTTCGTTCTCGCTGCTGGGCCATTTTCGCGGCGGCCCCGCAAAGGCGGCAGTGGTCGCATCGGCGATGAGCGGCATCTATTCGGGCTCCTCGATCGCGAACACCGTGACCACCGGGACGTTCACCATCCCGTTGATGAAACGCACCGGCTTCTCGCCGGAGAAGGCGGGGGCGGTGGAGGTCGCGTCGTCGACCAACGGCCAGCTCACGCCGCCGGTGATGGGCGCCGCGGCATTCCTGATCTCCGAGTTCACCGGGGTGAGCTACCCGGAGATCATCAAGCATGCGCTGATACCGGCCATCGCTTCCTACATCGCGCTCGTGTACATCGTGCACCTCGAAGCGCTGAAGCTCGATCTCAGGGGCCTGCCGAGGCCGCCGTCGACGATGTCGTTCGCTCGAAAGGTGATCGGCTTCCTGTCGGGGTTCATCGGCATCGCGTTGCTGGGACTGGCGGTGTACTACGGACTCGGCTGGATCAAGGTCGTGACGCCGGACCTGGCGTTCGCCGTCGTGGCGGTCCTGTGCGCGGGCGTCTACATCGGCCTGCTGCGCTTGGCGTCGAGGTTGCCGGACCTCGAGATCGACCCGCCGGACGCCCCCATCGTCGAACTTCCCCGCCCCGGCCCGACCGCGATGAGCGGGCTGTTCTACCTGCTGCCGATCGTGATCCTGATCTGGTGCATCATGCTGGAACGGCTCTCGCCGGCCCTCTCCGCGTTCTGGGCGTCGATGGCCATGATCGTCGTCTCGCTGACCCAGCACCCGATCAAGGCCTGGATGCGGGGTTCCGGCGATCTCGGTGGCGCGTTCCGCCGCGGCGCGCGGGAGTGGTTCGACGGCATGGTCTCGGGGTCGCGCAACATGATCGCGATCGGCGTGGCCACCGGGGCGGCGGGCGTCATCGTCGGCACCATCTCGCTGACCGGCGCGCACCAAGTCGTCGGCGAGTTCGTCGAGTTCCTCTCGGGTGGAAACCTGATGCTGATGCTGGTCCTCGTCGCCGTCATGAGCCTCATCCTGGGGATGGGCCTCCCCACGACCGCGAACTACATCGTCGTGTCCTCGTTGATGGCTCCGGTGATCGTGGCCCTCGGCGCGAAGAGCGGCCTCCTCGTACCGCTCGTCGCGGTGCACCTGTTCGTGTTCTATTTCGGGATCCTGGCCGACGACACGCCGCCGGTGGGCCTCGCCGCATTCGCCGCCGCGGCCATCTCCGGCGGCGATCCGATCAGGACCGGGGTGCAGGGCTTCATGTACGACATTCGCACCGCGATATTGCCGTTCCTGTTCCTGTTCAACACCGAGCTGCTGCTGATCGACGTCACGTTCGCGAAGGGGGTGTTCGTATTCTTCGTCGCGGTCGCGGCGATGATGTTGTTCGCTTCGGCCACGCAGGGCTACCTCTTCACGCGAAACCGGCTCTGGGAGTCACTGCTGCTGCTGCTCGTCGCGTTCACGCTGTTCCGGCCCGGATACTGGCTGGACCGGGTCTCCGAGCCGTTCGAGCTGAAGCCGGGCATCGAAGTGCTGGACGTCGCCTCCGCCGAGGGTCCGGACGCCGAACTGCGCATCACCGTCGTCGGCCCGGACTTCAACGACCCCGAGACCGGGACGTCCACCGACATCACGGTGCCGCTCGGGCCGGCGGGCGCGGGCGCCGCAAGACTCGAGAGCGTCGGGTTGCTGCTGATGGTGGAGGACGGAAAGGCCAGGCTCGAGGAACCCCTGCACGGATCGCCGTTCGAGAGCCTGAGCCGCACATTCGACTTCTATGCCGACATCCCTGTCGAGGTCGGATCCGTCGCGTTGCCGCGCGACCGGATGCCGAAGGAAGTCTTCTACTTTCCGGCGCTTCTCGCCATCGGCCTCGTGATCTTGATTCAAAGACGCCGAGCCGCGACGATCTGAGCCGACGAAATCCACCCGCGGTTCGACGAGCTCGCCATGACCCGTACCTTGCTCCGCTGTTTCCGGGCGATGATCGCCGGCGCGGTCGTGCTCGTTTCATCCGGGTGTACCACCACCGGGCCCATCTCCGGCGATCCGTCGGACCCGTGGGAGCCGGCGAACCGGAAGTTCCATGCGTTCAATGACGTGGTCGATGAAGCCCTGCTCGAGCCGACCGCCAATCTCTACCTGAAGCTTCCCGGCGGGATGCGCGACAGCGTTCACAACTTCCTGGACAACGCCGCGTACCCCGGCACGGTGCTCAACCAGCTCCTCCAAGGCAAGTTCGAACTCGCGATGGAGGACACCGCCCGGTTCGTGTTCAACACCACGCTGGGCATCGGCGGCCTGTTCGACGTAGCGACCGGCATGGGCCTGGAGCGGCGAGAGGAGGATTTCGGCCAGACCCTGGCGGTATGGGGAGCGGGCGAAGGGAACTACATCGAATATCCGCTGCTGGGGCCGAGCTCGGTCAGGGACACCTCGGGAATCGTCGTGGGAGCCCTGACCAACGTGCAGAACTACGTCGCGGTGTTTCCGTTGACATTGCTGGAAATCATAGCCGCCCGGGCAATTCTCGCGAGCGCGGCGAAAATCCGGAACGAGTCGGCACTGGATCCGTATGTCTTCACCCGCGATTCGTATCGACAGCGGCGGAGCTTCCTCATATACGACGGCAATCCGCCTCTCGACGAATTCGAAGACTTCGACGAGGACGACGAAGACATCGAAGAGGCCGCCGCGGCGCAGTAGCCTGCGGCGCGCATTGCCGGTTCCGCTGCTTCGATCCGGTCCGGCGGCGAGGCGGGCGAATGCCCGCCTGCTCGAACATGCATCATGGCCCAGTACGTATACACCATGAACCGCGTCACCAAGGTGGTGCCGCCGAAGCGTGAAATCCTGAAGGACATCTCCCTGTCGTTCTTTCCCGGCGCGAAGATCGGCGTGCTGGGCCTGAACGGGGCCGGCAAGTCCACCCTGCTGCGCATCATGTCGGGTACGGACCGGGATCATCACGGAGAGGCGCGGCCCCAGCCGGGGATTCGAGTGGGGTATCTGTCGCAGGAGCCTCGGCTCGACCGCGCCAGGGATGTGCGCGGGAACGTCGAGGAAGGCATCGCGGACATCAAGCGGCTGGTCGAGCGCTTCGACCGGATCAGCGCACGGTTCGCGGAGGCTCCGGACGACGAGGAGATGGCCGCGCTCCTCGACGAGCAGGGACGGCTCCAGGACGCGATCGAGGCCGCGGACGGGTGGGATGTCGACCGCCGGCTGGAGGTTGCGGCGGACGCGCTGCGCCTGCCGCCTTGGGACGCGCCGATCGAGCGCCTCTCCGGCGGGGAGCGCCGGCGAGTCGCGCTGTGCCGCCTGCTGCTGTCCGCCCCCGACATGCTGCTCCTCGACGAGCCGACCAACCACCTCGACGCCGAGTCCGTCGCCTGGCTGGAGCGCTACCTCCAGGAGTTCCCCGGGACGGTGGTCGCGGTGACCCACGACCGGTACTTCCTCGACAACGTCGCCGGCTGGATCCTCGAGCTCGACCGCGGGCGCGGCATTCCCTGGAAAGGGAACTACTCGTCGTGGCTCGAGCACAAGGAGCGCCGCCTCGCGCAGGAGGAACGCGAGGAGTCCGCCCACCGGCGCGCCATCAAGGCCGAACTCGAATGGGTCCGGACGAACCCGAAGGGACGGCATGCGAAGAGCCGGGCGAGGGTGCAACGGTTCGAGGAGCTCGCATCGCGCGACTTTCGCAAGCGCGGCGAGACCGGGCAGATCCACATACCGCCGGGCCCGAGGCTCGGGGCTCTCGTGGTCGAGGCGGAGTCGGTGCGCAAGTCGTTCGAGAACCGGCTGCTGATCGACGACCTGAGCTTCAGCCTTCCCGCCGGCGGCATCGTCGGAGTGGTCGGCGCCAACGGGACCGGCAAGACGACGCTGCTCAGGATGATCGCCGGCGCCGAATCACCCGATGCCGGCACGCTTCGCGTCGGCGAGACGGTATCGGTCGCCCATGTCGATCAGAGCCGCGACACGCTCGTCGACGAGAACACGGTATGGAAAGAGATCTCCGGCGGCCGCGACACGATCCGCGTCGGCCCGGTCGAGATGCACTCCAGGGCATACGTCGGACGCTTCAATTTCCGGGGCTCCGACCAGGAGAAGCGCGTAGGCCTCCTTTCCGGGGGAGAACGCAATCGCGTCCACCTGGCCAAGCTGCTGGTGCAGGGGGCGAACCTCCTGCTTCTGGACGAGCCGACCAACGACCTCGACGTGGAGACCCTGCGCGCCATCGAGGAGGCGTTGCTGGACTTTCCCGGCTGTGCGGTCGTCGTGTCCCATGACCGGTGGTTCCTCGATCGCATCGCGACCCACACGCTCGCCTTCGAAGGTGACAGCCGGGTGGTATGGCTCGAGGGCAGCTACACGCACTACGAAGCGGACCGGCGGCGGCGCCTCGGGGCCGCGGCGGAGCAGCCCCACCGTGCACGTTTCAAGCGCCTCGATGCCTGAGCCGGCAGGGATTCGACCCGCGGAGGCCGGGCCCGGCCATCGACGGCCACGCCTCGCGCCGCTCCAGCCGGGCCCGGGGCGCTGAACCATGGATCCGGCACAGTACACGCAGGTGCTGGAACGGGCCGAGCTCGTTTGGTCCGAGGCCGACGTCGACGCGGCGTACGGGAGGCTCGCGCGCGAGATATCGAGTGTCCTGGGAGCAAGCTCCCCGCTGATCATCCCCGTGATGATGGGCGGCATGGTGCCCGCTTCGCGGATCCTGTCGCAGCTCGATTTCCCGGTCGAAATCGACTATGCCCACGCGACGCGCTATCGGGGCGACGTACGGGGCCGCACCCTCGAATGGATCGCCCACCCGTCGAGCGACTTCAAGGGCCGCAGCGTCCTGATCGTCGACGACATCCTCGACGAAGGCATCACCCTCGCCGCGATCGGCGCGCACTGCCGAGAGCTGGGGGCGCGCGAAATCTACTGCGCGGTGCTCGTCGACAAGCGGATCGGGCGGCCTCGAATGCTCGCCCGGGCGGACTTCACGGGGCTCGAAGTCGACGACCGGTACGTGTTCGGCTGCGGGATGGACTACCGGGGCTACTTTCGCAACCTCCCCGCAATCCATGCGCTCAATCCCCCATGAGCGACCTCGCGGTCATCGGAGGATCGGGCCTGGCGACGCTCGACGGGCTGGAGATCGAGCGCCACGAACCGATCGACACGCCATGGGGCGAGCCCTCGGCGCCGCTCGTCCGCGGCCGGCTGGAGGGCGTCGAGATCGTGTTCCTGGCGCGCCACGGCGTGCCGCACGTCATTGCCCCTCACCGGGTCAACTACCGCGCCAACATCCGGGCGCTGCACTGCGCCCGGGTGCGAAGGATTGTCGCGGTCGCCGCGGTCGGGGGAATTCGCGCCGGCCTGGACGGTGGCGCGATCGTGGTTCCCGACCAGATTGTCGACTACACGTGGGGCCGCGGGCATACGTTCTTCGAGCACGACCTCGATCACGTGGTACACGTCGACTTCACGTCTCCCTACTGCGGGCGGCTGCGCGCCGGACTGCTCGACGCGGCGCGACGTGCCGGAGTCGACGCGTTCGATGGCGGTACGTATGCGGCCACGCAGGGGCCGCGCTTCGAATCGGCGGCCGAGATCGATCGCCTGGAGCGCGACGGTTGCGACGTCGTCGGCATGACCGGAATGCCCGAGGCCGCACTGGCGCGCGAGCTCGGGATGAGCTATGCGCACTGCGCGGTGGTGTCGAACCGCGCGGCGGGCAGGGACCCGGAGGCTCTCACCATGGAGACGATCCGGGCGAATCTCGAATCGGGCATGGCGAGGGTGCGGCGGCTCCTCTCGGAGTTCGTGGCCGGCGGCCGATGACGACGACCGTGAATGGCGGGGGCTCATCGCGGGAGAGCGGCGGAGCCGGGGGGCGTGGCGGTTCGAACCGGTCCCGCGGGACAATTCGGTCTTCGTACTGAACCATGAGCGGCATCGACGATCTGATCGGCATCATGGCGCGGCTGCGCGACCCCGAGCACGGTTGTCCGTGGGACCGCGAGCAGACGTTTCGCTCGATCGCACCGTACACCATCGAGGAGGCCTACGAGGTCGCGGATGCAATCGAACGGGAGGATCTCTCCCACCTTCTGGACGAACTCGGCGACTTGCTGTTCCAGGTGGTGTTCCACGCGCAGATGGCGCGCGAGGCGGGCGCGTTCGGTTTCGAGGAAGTCGTCGCCGCGATCGCCGGCAAGATGATCCGGCGCCACCCGCACGTGTTCGGCGATCCGCAAGAGAGAGGTCCGGCGGAGCAGCGGTGGAAATGGGAGGAAATGAAGGCGGCGGAACGTTCCGGGAGCGGGAGGGCAGGCAGCCTGCTGGACGACGTTCCCGCCACGCTCCCCGCCCTGACCCGCGCCGTGAAGCTTCAGCGCCGCGCCGCGACGTGCGGGTTCGACTGGCCGAACTCCGAGGAGGTGTTCGGCAAGATCGCGGAAGAGCTGGAGGAGCTGAGGGACGCGGTGCGTGCCGGCGACCGGCCGGAAGTCGAAGAGGAGCTGGGAGACCTCCTCTTCACCGTCGCCAATCTCGCGCGCCACGTCGGTGCCGACCCCGAAGCCTGTGCGCGGGCCGCGAACCGGAAGTTCGAACGCCGTTTTCGCGAGCTCGAGCGCCGCGTCGACACCACGGCGGGCGGGCCGCTCGCCGCGTCGGTCCTGGATTCGGCGTGGTCGGACATCAAGGCGCGGGAGAAGTGATCGCGGCGTCCGGCGGACCACCGTTCCGGCCCGCGATGGCCGCTCATCCGCGCTCGGCTTCGCGCTCCTTGTCCCGCTCGATGAGCGCGTAGGCCGAGTGGTTGTGGATCGACTCGAAGTTCTCCGCCTCGACCACGTAGCCGACGATCCGGTCCTCGTCGTTCAGCCGCCGGGCAACGTCACGCACCATGTCCTCGACGAATTTGGGGTTCTCGTACGCCCGTTCGGTGACGAACTTCTCGTCCGGCCGCTTGAGCAGTCCGAACAGCTCGCACGAGGCTTCGGACTCGACGATGTCGATCAGCTCCTCGATCCAGAGCCAGCCGCGCGTCGCGGCGCTCACCGTGACGTGCGAACGCTGGTTGTGGGCTCCGTAGTCCGAGATCTCCTTCGAGCAGGGGCACAGGCTGGTGACCGGCACCACCACGCGCACCTCGATGCGAGGGGAACCGGAAGCGATCCGGCCCACCAGCGTCACTTCGTAATCCATGAGGCTCGTCACACCCGTCACCGGAGACGCCTTGCGGACGAAATAGGGGAACGTCATCTCGATGTGGCCGGCGTCCGCTTCCAGCAACGTGGTCATTTCCCTGAGCATGTCCCGGAAGGACTTGACGGTGATCTCGTATTCGTGGTTGTTCAGGATCGCCACGAAGCGCGACATGTGGGTCCCCTTGAAGTTGTGGGGGAGCTCCACGTACATGCTGAAGTTCGCGACGGTGTGCTGCTCGCCCTGGGAGCGGTCGCGGATGCGTACCGGGTGGCGGATTCCCTTGATCCCCACCTTGTCGATGGCGATGTTGCGGGTGTCCGGACTCCCCTGAACATCGGGAATCCCCAGCGTCCGTTCAGGCGCATCCATGGCAACTGCGTTCCTCGTCATTCCCGTCATGCCCCGCGTCATCGCGCACCGTGCGGGTGCGAACAATTTCCGACCATACTACTCAGGAATTTCTCGCCGCACCACAGACGGAACCCGCATCGGCGGTCCAGCGCACCGGATTGACGAGACCGCACTTCGAAAGTCCCCGAACCCGCCCTCGACAGGCCCGGTCCCGCGTCGCGCACCGGATTGACAAGGCCGCGCGTCGGGGGTTCCGCGCCATGATCCGGCGCACCGTCTCTCGCAGGCATTGCCTGCGTGCGGACCGTGTCGCCACCCTGGCTTCAGCTTGTCCGGTTCACTATGAACCCGGACAGGGCGCACAGGAAGCCGGCGTCGCGACCGAACGGGGCCAGTGCCTGCGTCGCCCGCTCATGCAGCGCACGGGCATGGGCCTTTGACGCTTCCAGTCCGAGTATCGCCGGGTAGGTCGGCTTGTCGAGCGCCGCGTCCGTCCCCTGCGTCTTGCCGAGGGTCGCGGTCTCGCCTTCGACGTCCAGCACGTCGTCGCGGATCTGGAAGGCCAGGCCGATGCAGCGCGCGTACTCGTCGAGGCGGGCAAGAACGTCGGGGTCCCGCGCCTCGGCGCTCAGGGCGCCGAGGCGCACGCTTGCCCTGATGAGCGCGCCGGTCTTGTGCAGATGCATGTCCTCGAGCTGCTCGAGCGTCAACGTCTTTCCGACCGATTCGAGATCGACAGCCTGTCCCCCCGCCATTCCCTGCGAACCGCTGGCCTGCGCGAGGATGCGCACCTGCTCTCCCGCATCGCGCGCCGGCGAACGGGCAAGGGTCTCGAACGCCAGCGCCTGCAGGGCGTCGCCGACCAGAAGCGCGGTCGCCTCGTCGAAGGCGCAGTGGCAGGTGGGGACGCCGCGGCGCAGAGCGTGGTTGTCCATGGGGGGAAGGTCGTCGTGCACGAGCGAATAGGCATGGATCAGCTCGACCGCACACGCCGGCGGTTCGAGAGGGTCGGCGCCGGCACCCAACGCTTCGCCCGTGGCAAGGACCAGAATCGCGCGGACGCGCTTTCCCCCGTTCAGCACCGCGTACCGCATCGCTTCGTGCAGCCGCGCCGGCGGCTCCGATGCCGGCGGCAGCGCGCGTTCGAGCATTGCATGAACGCGGTTTCGGTAGTCGGGCAGGCGTTCGACGAACGAAGCCGGATCACTCATCGGCGGCGGGGTCCGCGGCGGCGTCCGCCGCGATCACGGGAAGCTCGGCATCCGGATCGGTATCCGAAAGGGTGCGGATACGCTGTTCGGCGTCGTCGAGCGCCTTCTGGCACTGGCGGGTCAGAGCCATTCCGCGTTCGAAGAGTTTGAGGGATTCTTCAAGGCTCGGCTCGCCGTCCTCCATCCGCTCGACGATCGACTCGAGCTCTTCCAGAGCCTCTTCGAATGCGGGTGATTCCTTTTCGTTCCCCACGGTGCGGTCTCGTGGCGCGTGATTCCGCGAAGCCCGCGAAGCTACAGCAGGGTCTCTCCAGCGGTCAATTCGGCACGAGTTCGGTCAGCAATTCTCATTTTGGCGCCTGACTTCACCCTGAGCCGCAAGCCGTCTTCTCCTTGCGACTCGATCCGGGGCAGATCGGGGGCAGATCGACGGTCGTGCCGGTCCTGCCGCGGGACCCGACGAGCAAAATGAGAATTGCTGGAGTTCGGTATCGGCTGACCGCGCCGGAAGGGGCGTTGCGTGGAGCGTTCCCGCGCCGGACCGGGTCCGCGGCCGGCGCATTCTCCATCCGTTCCTCCCTGGCCCGCCGACCGGACGGGACCGGTTCGGACCGCAACCGCGCACCATCATCCGCCAGGCGGGATGAATTGACACCCGGCCACCTCCGGGAGTAGGCTTGCGCTCTCTTTTAGAACCGTTCCAGATTATGCCCGCCGAGCGCGATTTCGCCCTGCGGGCATTCCTGGCCCACTACCGCGGAGAGCATGTCATGGACCTCAAGGGAAGCAGCACCGAGCAGAACCTCAAGGACGCGTTTGCCGGCGAGTCGCAGGCGAACCGGCGTTACCTCTACTTCGCACAGAAGGCGGACGTCGAGGGTTACAACGACGTGTCCACCGTCTTCCGTTCGACCGCCGAAGGAGAGACCGGGCACGCCCACGGACACCTCGAATACCTCGAGGCGGTCGGCGACCCGGCGACCGGCCTCGCCATCGGAACCACGTCCGACAACCTGAAGGCCGCGATCGCCGGCGAGACGCACGAGTACACGGACATGTACCCGGGCATGGCGAAGGCGGCGCGGGACGAAGGGTTCGACGAGATCGCGGACTGGTTCGAGACCCTCGCGAAAGCCGAGCGGTCCCATGCGAACCGGTTCCAGAAGGCTCTCGACGGCCTCGACGGCTGATCGATCGCCCGTCCGGACGACGCCGGATCGACGATCGCATCGGGAGTTCCGCGGCCCGCCCGGATGACGGGGCGGGGCGGCGGTCGCCGGCCGGCAAGCAGCGTCAGCGGCGCGGTCGGGGCCTCCGGCGCGCATTCGCGTCCGCGAATGCGCGCATCGGTCCGCCCCGCCGCATCGCCATGCGACCGGCCACGTTCCTCGAAGCACCCATCTCGCATCCCGGCCCGCGACCGGCCGGGGTGCCGGTTCTCCAGCCATGACCAGCACAAGCACCGAAGATCGCCGGGAGGGAAGTCTGGAGGCGCCTCGGCGTCATCCACTCGATTGGAAGAGCCCGGAGTTCCACGACGAATCCGCCTTGTTCGAAGAACTGGAGCGTGTGTACGACATCTGTCACGGCTGTCGTCGCTGCTTCAACCTCTGTCACGCCTTTCCGACCCTGTTCGACCTCATCGACGAGTCCGCATCCATGGAACTGGACGGGGTCGCAAAGCCCGACTACTGGAAGGTCGTCGATCACTGCTACCTCTGCGACATGTGTTTCATGACCAAGTGTCCGTACGTGCCGCCGCACGAGTGGAACGTGGACTTTCCGCACCTGATGTTGCGGGCCAAGGCAGTGAAGCACCGCCGGCAGGGGGCGGGGTTCCGCAACCGGACGCTGAGCTCGACCGACGCGGTCGGGACGATGGTGGCGAGACCGGTCGTCGCGCCGCTCGTCAACGCCGCCAATGCGTCGAAGCCGGCGAGAGCGGGGCTCGAGACCGTGCTCGGCGTGCACCGGGGCGCACGGCTGCCGCCCTATGCGTCGCGGCCTTTGCGAAACCGGCTGCGAGCGCGCACGCAGGCCCGGGCGGAGGAGGCCGTGCCGACTCCGGAAACGCGCGGCCGGGTGGCGCTGTTCGCGACCTGCTATGCAAACTACAACGAGCCCGAGGTCGGGGAAGACATCGTGCGCGTGTTCGAGCACAACGGAATTCCCGTCACCGTCGCGACGCGGGAACGGTGCTGCGGGATGCCCAAGCTGGAGCTCGGGGACCTCGACGCCGTCGCGAAGGCCAGGGAGGCGAACGTTCCGGAGCTGGCGCGTCTCGTCGACGACGGCTGGGACCTCGTGGCCCCCGTTCCCTCATGTGTACTGATGTTCAAGCAGGAGCTCCCGCTCCTGTTCCCGGGCGACCCCGAGGTCGAGAAGGTGCGGGCGGCGTTCTTCGATCCTTTCGAGTACCTCATGCTGCGGCATCGCGCCGGCCGGCTGAACACGGAGTTCCGGTCGGGGCTCGGAAGGGTCGCCTATCATGCGGCGTGTCATCAGCGGGTACAGAACATCGGCATGAAGACGCGTGATGTGCTCGCACTGGTTCCGGATACCGAAATCACGGTCATCGAGCGGTGCTCCGGCCACGACGGAACCTATGCGGTGAAGAAGGAGTTCCACGAGATTGCGACCAGGATCGCGCGGCCGGCGGCGCGCAGGGTGGCCGAGTCGAAAGCCGACTACTACACCAGCGACTGCATCATGGCCGCCCACCACATCGGAAATACCCTGGGTGACGGCTCCGCCCCGGTCGCACCCATGTCGTTGCTGCGCAAGGCGTACGGGATCTGAACCATGGAAAAACTCAGTCGTGCCGACCTGTTCGGTCTCGAGCGGTACAGCGAGATCAGATCGGAGTTCCGCAATCGGGTGCTGTCCCACAAGCGGCCCAGGCAGGTGCGGATCGGACCGAATGCGACGCTGTATTTCGAGGATCGCCTGACCGTTCAGTACCAGATCCAGGAGATGCTGCGGGTGGAACGGATCTTCGAACCCGATGCAATCGAGGAGGAACTCGCCGCCTACAATCCGCTCATCCCCGATGGCGCCAATCTCAAGGCCACGTTCATGCTGGAGTACGAGGACCCCGACGAAAGGCGCCGCATGCTTGCCGGGCTCGGCGGAATCGAGGATTGCGTCTGGATGGAGGTCGAGGGAGAGCGCATCCTTGCGGTGGCCGACGAGGATCTCGACAGGACGGCGGAAGGCAAGACTTCCGCCGTCCACTTCCTGCGGTTCGAACTTCCGGACAGCGTGCGCGACGCGCTCGGCAACGGGGCGGACATGCGGTTCGGCATCCGGCACGAAAACTACTGCCACGAGTGGGTACTCCCGGAGGAGTCGCGCGCCGCGCTGGTTGCGGATCTCGACTGAGCTCCGGACGCGCCGTGTGCGCCCGCATGCGTTCGCCCGGCCCCGTCGGGACCGGATTGAATGGTTCGCACACCCGGTCCCTCAAGGTCGGGAGCCTCCGAGAATCCTGGTACGGTTCGTTCCGCAATGAACGCGACATATGACGCCGCCTCGATCGAGGTGCTGGCGGGGCTCGATCCCGTGCGCAAGCGCCCGGGCATGTATACGGACACGACACGCCCGAACCACCTTGCGCAGGAAGTCGTCGACAACAGCGTGGACGAGGCCATCGCGGGACAGGCGACCTGCCTCTCGGTCGTTGCGCACAAGGACGACTCGTTGACGGTCAGCGACGACGGGCGCGGGATGCCCGTCGACGTCCACCCGGAGGAAGGCGTTCCCGGAGTCGAACTCATCCTCACCCGGCTCCACGCCGGCGGAAAGTTTTCGCCGGGAAGCTACCGCTTCTCGGGCGGGCTCCACGGGGTCGGGGTGTCGGTCGTCAACGCGCTGTCGCGACGCCTCGAAGTTCGCGTGAAGCGTGGCGGCAGCGAGTACGCGATGACGTTCGAGGGCGGGGAGAAGGCGGACGACCTTGCCGTGGTCGGCTCGGTGGGACGCCGGAACACGGGAACGACGATCCGTTTCTGGCCCGATGCGCGGTACTTCGACTCGTCGAAGTTCTCGATGCCCCGGCTCCGCCATACCCTGCGCGCCAAGGCGGTGCTCTGCCCGGGGTTGCGGGTCTCGCTGGAGGAGGAGGCGACCGCCGAGCTGAGCACATGGCACTACGAGGACGGCCTGGGCGCCTACCTGCGCGATGCGCTGGAGGTCCCGGACTGCATCCCGGAATCACCGTTCATCGGTGGCCTCGAAGGCAGTGCCGAGGCGGTGGACTGGGCGGTGGTGTGGCTCCCGGAGGGCGGGGAGGGGCCCGTGGAGAGCTACGTCAACCTGATCCCCACGACGCTCGGCGGGACCCACGTCAACGGGTTCCGGGCGGGCCTTCTGGAGGCGCTGCGCGAGTATTGCGAGTTTCGCAACCTGCTTCCGCGCGGGGTGAAGCTGGCGCCCGAAGACATCTGGGACCGTTGCCGGTACGTCCTGTCGGTGAAGATGACCGAGCCGCAGTTCACCGGCCAGACCAAGGACCGGCTCTCGTCGAGAGAGTGCGCGGCATTCGTCTCGGGGGTGGTGAAGAACGCGTTCAGCCTGTGGCTTGGCCAGCATCCGGACGCGGGGGACCGGATCGCCGAAATCGCGATCGCCAGCGCCCAGGTCCGCATGCGCGCGGCGAAGAGGGTGGTGCGCAAGAAAGTCACGTCGGGTCCGGCCTTGCCCGGCAAGCTCGCCGACTGCACGTCGCAGGACCTCGCTCGTACCGAGCTCTTCCTGGTCGAGGGGGATTCCGCCGGAGGCTCGGCCAAGCAGGCCCGGGACCGTGAGTTCCAGGCGGTCATGCCGTTGCGGGGCAAGATCCTGAACACCTGGGAGGTCGAGCCCGGCCAGGTGCTCTCCTCGCAGGAGGTGCACGACATCGCCATCGCCATCGGAGTCGATCCGGGCTCCGCGGACCTGAGCGGACTGCGGTACGGAAAGGTCTGCATCCTTGCCGACGCGGACTCCGACGGGGCGCATATCGCGACCCTGCTCTGCGCGCTGTTCCTCCGCCACTTCCGTCCCCTGGTGATGGACGACCGCGTCCACGTGGCGATGCCGCCCCTGTACCGGATCGATGCCGGCAAGGACGTGTACTATGCCCTCGACGATGACGAGAAGAAGGGCGTCCTGGACCGGATCGCGGCGGAGAAGTTCAGGGGAAGGATCAACGTGCAGAGGTTCAAGGGTCTCGGGGAGATGAATCCGTTGCAGCTTCGCGAGACGACCATCGCACCGGAGACGCGGCGCCTCGTCCGGCTCACGGTGGAGCCCGGCGACGACTCCGACGAGGCGATCGACCTGCTGCTGGCGAAGAAGCGCGCCTCCGACCGCCGCGGCTGGCTCGAACGCAACGGGAACCTCGCGGATCTCTGAGGCGCGCCGGGTTCCGATCGAACCCTCTGCGGACATCGACGCAATGCAATCCAGCATCTCTTTCGAGTTCGACGAGGTCGAGCGGCGTCCGCTGAAGGACTTCGCCGAGAAGGCGTACCTCGACTACTCGATGTACGTGATCCTCGACCGCGCCCTGCCTCATGTCGGCGACGGCCTGAAGCCGGTGCAGAGGCGCATCGTCTACGCCATGTCGGAGCTGGGCCTGACCGCGGGCGCGAAGTACAAGAAGTCCGCCCGGACCGTCGGCGACGTCCTCGGCAAGTTCCATCCGCACGGGGAGAGCGCCTGCTACGAGGCGATGGTGCTGCTCGCGCAGCCGTTCGCGACGCGGTACCCGCTGATCGACGGCCAGGGCAACTGGGGAACCGCGGACGACCCCAAGTCGTTCGCGGCCATGCGCTACACCGAGGCGAGGCTCACCCGGTTCGCCGAGACCCTGCTGCGGGAGCTGCGCGAAGGCACCGTCGACTGGAGCTCGAACTTCGACGGCACGCTCGACGAGCCCGGGCTGCTCCCGTCCCGCCTTCCCCATGTCCTGCTGAACGGAGCGGCGGGAATCGCGGTCGGCATGGCGACCGACGTGCCCCCGCACAACCTGCGCGAGATCGTCGCCGCCTGTGTCCGGCTCCTCGACGAGCCGCAGGCGTCGGTCGCCGATCTCTGCGAGCACGTACGCGGTCCGGACTTCCCGACCGAGGCCGAGGTCGTCACCCCGCGGGAGGACCTCCGCGCGATGTACGAGAGCGGCTCGGGAAGCGTGCGCATGCGCGCGCGCTTCGAGCGCGACGACGGCGCGATCATCGTGACCGCCCTCCCGTACCAGGTCTCGGGCTCGAAGGTGCTGGAACAGATCGCGCAACAGATGCTCGCGAAGAAGCTGCCGATGGTCGAGGACCTGCGCGACGAGTCGGACCACGAGAACCCGACGCGGCTCGTCATCGTCCCGAGGTCGAACCGCGTCGACGTCCAGCGGCTGATGTCGCACCTGTTCGCGACCACGGACCTGGAACGGAACTACCGGGTCAACATGACCGTTGTCGGCCGCAACAGTTGTCCGCGGCTCGGGGACCTGAAGTCGGTCCTGGGTGAATGGCTGGAATTCCGGATCGCGACGGTGCGCCGGCGCGTCGAGCACCGCCGCGACCAGGTCAACGACCGGCTGCACATCCTCGACGGCCTGCTCGCCGCCTTCCTCGACATCGACGAGGTCATCGCGATCATTCGCGAAGCGGAGCACCCCAGGCAGGCGCTGATGCGCCGGTTCGGGCTCACCGACGTCCAGGCCGAGGCGATACTCAATCTGCGGCTTCGCAACCTGGCGAGGCTGGAGGAGGTGAAGATCCGGGCCGAGCAGTCGGAGCTTTCGGCCGAGAGCAGCCGGCTGGACCGGATCCTGGAGAGCCCGGGCGGGGTCTCCGCGCTCGTCAGGGACGAACTCCTGGAGGATGCCGAGCGCTACGGCGATGCGCGCCGTTCGCCGCTCGTGGAGCGGGACGCCGCGCAGGCGCTCGGAGAAACGGACCTCGCTCCGGTCGAGCCGATTACCGTGGTGCTTTCGCAACGCGGATGGGTACGCGCCGCGAAGGGGCACGAGATCGAGCCCCGGAGCCTGAACTATCGAGCCGGCGACGCCTACCGGGCGATGGCCAGGGGGCGCAGCAACCAGTTGGCGGTGTTCCTCGACTCCACCGGGCGCGTGTACTGCGTTCCCTCGCACACCCTGGCGTCCGCACGCGGGCAGGGCGAACCGCTCGCGGGACGCATCAATCCCCCCGACGGCGCCACCTTCCAGGGCGTCATGATCGGCGCGGCCGACCAGCTCTGCGTGGTCGCCACCGACGCCGGGTACGGGTTCATCGTGCGCCTGGAGGCCCTCTGGTCGCGCAACCGCGGGGGCAAGGCCTGCGTTTCGCTCACCCCGGGCGCGAACCTGCTCGTTCCGCGTCCGGTGGACGATCCGGACACCGCGCGGATTGCCGCGGTATCCCGCGCCGGAAGGCTCCTCGTCCATCCGCTCCCGGAACTCCCGCAACTGGCCAGAGGCAAGGGCGTGAGGATCATCCGGATCCCGAAGGCGAAGACCTCGAGCCCGGGGCGGGAGGATTGCGTGGTCGACATCGAAGTGGTGCCTCCGCACGCCTCGCTCACCGTTCATGCCGGCAAGCGGTACATCCACCTGAAGCCGTCCGATCTCGCACACTATGCGATCGGCCGCGGACGTGCGGGGAAGATGCTGCCCCGGGGGTTCCAGCGAGCGGACCGCCTGGAGATCCGCGACGCCTGACGAGACATTCGAGGAAACCGATCCATGCCCAATGCAAGCACCAACGATTTCCGGTCGGGCCTGAAGCTCATGATCGACGGAGACCCGTGCTCCATCATCGAGAACGAGTTCGTCAAACCGGGAAAGGGCCAGGCCTTCGTCCGCGCCAGGTTCAGGAACCTCAGGAGCGGGCGCGTCATCGAGCGCACGTTCAAGTCCGGCGAGTCCGTGGAGGCGGCGGACGTTCTGGAGGTGTCCCTGCAATACATCTACAGCGACGGCGACATGTTCCATTTCATGGACGAGGAGACGTTCGAGCAGTATGCGGCGCCGGCCGACGCGGCGGCCGGCGCCGCGCGCTGGCTGAAGGAGCAGGACGTCTGCGCGGTCACGCTCTGGAACGGGACGCCGATTGCCGTTACCCCACCGAACTTCGTGACCCTCGAGATCACCGAGACCGAACCCGGCGTGCGCGGCGATACCGCCAGCGGCGCGACCAAGCCCGCCACCGTCGAGACCGGAACCGTCATCAAGGTTCCGCTGTTCGTCGAGCAGGGCGAGACCGTCAGGATCGACACCCGCACCGGCGAGTACGTCTCCCGCGCCAGGGAGTGAGCGCGCGACTCCCTCCGCCGTGTCGTGACCCGCGTTCCCGCACCCACGCCAGGTGACCCGGATCGGGTATCGCCGGTTTCACGCGGCGACTGGCGTCCGAGCGCAAGCATCGACGCCATCCGGCTGCGGGCCGGCGTCCTGCGGACGGTGCGCGGGTACTTCGACGCCCAGGGCGTCCTGGAGGTCGAGACCCCGATCCTGAGCGCCGGCACGGTCACCGATCCGTCGATCGAGAGCCTCGTCGCGCGCGAGTGCGGGGGACGTGCCCGGTACCTCCAGACCTCGCCCGAGTTCGCGATGAAACGGCTGCTTGCGGCGGGAAGCGGGTCCATCTACCAGATCACCCGCGCGTTCCGGGGCGGCGAGCGTGGCCGGCACCACAACCCGGAGTTCTCGATGCTCGAGTGGTACCGGGTGGGATTCGACCATCGACGCCTCATCGGGGATGTCGATGCGTTGCTCGACGAAGTTCTCGGCCCGCAGCCGTCCCGGCGGATGACGTTCCGGGAGGCGTTCTCGCGTCATCTCGGCCTCGATCCGTTTGCCGCGACGATCGAGGCACTTCTCGAAGCGTGCCGGCCGCACGGATTCGCAAGCGATGCGGCGACGGCGACCCGGGACGAATGCCTCGACTGTCTCCTGGCCTGTGCGGTGCAGCCCGCGCTCGGCCCCGGACGTGTCTACCTGCTCGACTTCCCGGCGTCCCAGGCGGCGCTTGCGCAGGTGCGCACGACCACCCCTCCGGTTGCGGAGAGGTTCGAGCTGTACGTCGATGGAATCGAGGTCGCCAACGGCTACCACGAGCTCCGGGACGCGGCCGAGCTGCGCCGCCGGATGCTGCGCGGCATCGAAACGCGGCGCAAGGCCGGACAGCCCGTTCCGGACGTGGACGAACGGCTGCTCGCGGCCCACGAAGCGGGATTGCCGGCTTGCGCGGGGGTCGCGGTCGGACTGGATCGGCTCGTCATGCTCGCCGGGGGCTACCGGACGCTTGGCGAGGTGCTCGCTTTCCCCGAGGACGCGGCCTGAGCCCGCGAATGAAACTCTCCCCTGCCGCCCCTGTCGAACCATTCGATCATTCGCACGGCCATGATCGGCACGGTGAGGGGTCTGCCATTGCCTGGTCCTGAGAGTATGATTCCGCGACGAGCATTCTTTCTCGACCGGGAACTCGGCAGGATCGGAGTTCGGCGCCGCTTGCCGGGAGCGATTGTCCGGCAGTCGATTCCGGATGCCGGCCCGAGCGTCGAGGCGGCGCATGGAGCCACGGATCGGCGTGATGTCCGACAACGTTTCAGACCGCGAACTCGTGGCGCGGGTGCAAAGGGGGGAGCGGAAGGCATTCGACCTGCTGGTGCTCAAGTATCAGCACCGGATCGCCAAGCTCGTCGCCCGCTATGTCCAGGATCCGGCCGAAGTTCTCGATGTCGCACAAGAGACGTTCATCAAGGCGTACCGTGCGATCCCGAACTTCCGTGGCGACAGCGCGTTCTACACCTGGATGTACCGGATTGCGATCAATACCGCAAAGAACCATCTGGCCGCCCGGGCGCGCCGGCCGCTGGAATCCGGGGTCGACGTCACGGATGCCGAGCAGTTCGACGGCGCCACCGAACTGAGGGAGACCGCCACTCCGGAAGGACTCGCCCTTGCCGAAGAAATACAGCAGACGGTGAGCGCCGCCATCGAGGCCCTGCCGGAGGACCTCAAGGTGGCGATATCCCTGCGGGAACTCGAAGGACTGAGCTACGAAGACATAGCGAAGGTGATGGAATGCCCCATCGGAACGGTCCGATCGAGGATATTCCGTGCCCGTGAGGCAATCAACGCACGGCTCGATCCACTGCTCGATTGAGGACGAACGACCGTGAACGAACCCGATTCCAACGAATCCCTCTCCGCGTTCGTCGATGGTGAGCTCCAGGGCCCGGCGCGAGACCGGGTCGTGGCCGCCCTGTACGGAAGCGCGGAGCGGCGCCGGGCATGGGCGCGCTTCCATCTCATCGGAGACGCGGTACGCAAGACCGGCCCCGTTCCCGGCGCCGGCGCCATTGCCGGAGGCGTGAGCGCGGCCCTCTCCGACGAGCGCATCGTTCGATTCGGGCCGCGCCCGCGGCGCCCGCGGCTTCAGGTGCTTGCCGGGCTGGCGATTGCGGCGACGGTTGCATCCGTTGCGATCCTGGGAATCCACCGCCTCGATGACGGCGACCCACAGTCCCTCCGGGTTGCCGGTGATCCGCAGCCGGAGCCCGCGGTGGCGGACGCCGCCTCGGCCGCTGCGGACTCCCCGGTGTCCCGCGTCGTCCCGACGGCGGCGCAGGACGCCGGCGCCGAACCGGACCGGCTGCGATGGAATGATGCCGCGCCCGATGCGGAAGCGCGTCTGCACGTCTACTTGGTCAATCACAACGCGCAGGCAGGCAACGGGATGCTGCCTTACGTCCGGATCGTCGGCTATCAGTACCCGGCGGGAGACCGACCCTGAACACCGCCCGGATATCCGCGCGAAGCCGCTCGCAACGCCCTCTCCGGCCGGAGGTGGCGCGCTTTGCGGGCGCCACGCTGCTTGCGACGCTGGCCTTCGGGCCCGCGGCGTTGCATGCCGGCAACGACGCGGAGGAGGTTCGAGGACTGCTCGACCGGATGGTGAGCGCGTCCCGCTCGATCGACTACATCGGCACGTTCGTCTACCGCAACGACTCGACGCTCCAGTCGATGAAGATCATCCACCGGGCGGACGCCGGCGGGAGCCGGGAGCGGCTCGTGGCTCTTTCGGGCGCGGCCCGCGAGGTCATCCGCGACGGAGAACGGATCACCTGCATCCTTCCCGACGATCGGACCGTGGTCGTCACCCGGCGCCGGCCGGGCCGCCTGTACGGTTCCACCGTATTCGACCCGGAGGTCTCGATCGGCTCCGACACCGCGGAGTTCTATTCCCTGACGACCGGCGGCGTCGAGCGGGTCGCCGATCGGGAAACCACGGTGATCCATGTCCGGCCGAAGGACCGGTACCGATACGGATTCCGGCTCGCGGTCGATCGCGAGACCGGGTTGCTGTTGAAGTCGGAGCTGCTCGACGGCGACGAGACGACCCTCGAGCAGATCGTCTACACGCATCTCGAGCTGCCCGAGTCGATTCCCGACGAAGCCCTGAAACCGCGGATCTCCGATGCCGGTTTCACGCGGCATGAAGCGGATCCCGTACCGGCAGCGGACGGGGGCTCGACCGCACGGCCGCAAGAGTGGACGATCGGCTGGCTGCCGGCGGGCTTCAGGATGACGGACGAGGCCTACGGCCCCATCCGGTCGGGCCACGACTCCGTGGACCATCGGGTCTACAGCGACGGACTCGTGTCGTTGTCGGTTTTCATCGAGCCGGTACTCGATGGCGGCGATCGCATCGAAGGACCTTCTTCGGTCGGTGCGGTCAACGCGTTCAGCCGCATCATCGGCGAGTACCAGCTCAGCGTCGTCGGCGAAGTGCCCGGAATCACCGTCGACAAGGTCGCGGCGTCCATCGTCGGACAGTAGGCCGCGCCGGGATCGAGGGAGGCTTCGACTACCCGTGTATCATTCGGACACCGGGCCGCTTTCGATGCGGGAGGATCGAAACATGTCGCCAGGGCCGCGCGTCCTGTTCGCCGCACTCTTTCTTGCGGTGGTGTGTCCCGGGTCCGGACCGGCGTTCGCACGGTCCCTTCCCGACTTCACCGAGCTCGTCGAGCGCAACCGGGCCGCCGTGGTCAACATCAGCACGACGCAACGCCGGACCGTACCGGCCGATCGGCCGCGGATGCCACGGGGCTTCGACATTCCCGACCTGCCCGAGGACAGCCCGTTCAGGGATTTCTTCCGCCGGTTCTTCGGGGAAGGAGAGATCGAGGAGTTCGGCGCCCAGTCCCTGGGATCGGGATTCATCATCTCGCAGGACGGGTTCATCATCTCCAACAACCACGTCGTGCGGAACGCCGACGAGGTCATCGTGAGGTTGAGCGATCGCCGGGAGTACAAGGCGAAAGTCGTCGGCACCGACGAACCCAGCGATGTCGCCCTTCTCAAGATCGATGCAGAGGGGTTGCCCGTGGTCCGGCTCGGTATCGGCTACGAGCTGAAAGTCGGCGAGTGGGTCCTCGCAATCGGCTCGCCGTTCGGATTCGACCACTCCGTTACGGCGGGAATCGTGTCCGCCAAGGGGCGCAGCCTTCCCCGCGAGAGCTACGTTCCGTTCATCCAGACCGACGTCGCGATCAACCCGGGGAACTCCGGTGGTCCGCTATTCAACCTGCGGGGCGAGGTCGTCGGGGTGAACTCGCAGATCTTCAGTCGCACGGGCGGGTTCATGGGGCTCTCCTTTGCGATCCCGATCGACGTGGCGATGGACGTCACGGACCAGTTGCGCGACAAGGGCCGGGTTTCCAGAGGATGGCTCGGCGTCCTGATCCAGGACGTCACGCGGGACCTCGCCGAATCCTTCGGCATGGACAAGCCCCAGGGCGCGCTCGTCGCCCGGGTGCTCGACGGCGGCCCGGCCGAGAGGGCGGGGGTCGAGGTCGGAGACGTCCTTCTTTCATTCGACGGGCAGGCGGTCGAACGGTCGTCGGATCTTCCACCGATCGTCGGACGTACCCGGGTCGGACGGGAAGTGGCGGTCGAGGTCCTCCGGGACGGGCAGGCGCTGACGTTGATGGTGACGACCGACGAGTTGCCGGGCGAGGACGAGCTTCAAGTCGCCACCGCACGCAAGTCGAACGACGTGGAGGCAACGAGGCTGGGACTGGCGGTGCGCGACATGAACGACGAGGAGAGGGCGTCGGCCGATGGTGCGGAGCAAGGCGTCGTCGTGAGCGGGGTGTCGAACGGACCCGCCAGACGCGCCGGAGTACGGGAGGGCGACCTGATCCTCATGTTGAACAACCACGAGGTCGCGAACAGCGACGACTTCAAGCGGCTCGTGGCGGAGTTGCCGCAAGGCAAGGCGGTGTCCGTACTCGTTCAGCGGCAGGGCAATCCGATATTTCTCGCATTGCAGCCGGACTAGTCTTGCGTACCCGGCAGGCCCTCGGGTCGAAGTTCCGTGACGGCTGAAGGTGCGCCGTCTTCGCGGAGGAGGGGGCCTGACGGAAGACGCGGCGCAGCCCCCGCCCGGCCGGACCGGCCAGGGGCGCGAGGGGTGCGGCCGGCACGGGACCCGGTGGAGTTCGGACATGACACGGAGTGTCGCATTGCGGATTCGACGGCTCGGCATGAAGCGGATCGGCCATGTCGAACTTCCGCGGAAAATCCCTCTTGCGTCGTCCCGCCGGGAAGATGAGCGGTGAGTTTCGATTTCCCCACCCTCATCCTGGTGCTGGTGTTCGTCACGGGCTTCATCTGGGCATTCGACGCCCTGGTGCTCGCGCGTCGCCGGCGAGCCGCCGCGCATGGTGGCGAGAATGCTTCGGAACACGGCCTCGTCGCACCGCCGTCACGCATCGTCGAGTACTCGAAATCGTTCTTCCCGGTGTTCCTGATCGTTTTCGTTCTCCGCTCGTTCGTCGTGGAGCCGTTTCGAATACCGTCGAACTCGATGATGCCGACGTTGCTGACCGGGGACTTCATCCTCGTCAACAAGTTCGACTACGGCATCCGGTTGCCGGTGGTCGATACCAAGATTGTGGACGTGGGCTTGCCGGAACGCGGCGACGTCGTCGTCTTCCGGTATCCGGGAGACCCGTCCACGCCGTTCATCAAGCGCGTGGTGGGCATCCCCGGCGACCGGGTCGGGTACTATGACAAGGTGCTGTACGTCAACGACGAGCCGATGGAGCAGACTCCGGTCGGACCCTACGCGGGGTCCTGGTCCGGGGCGGTGATGAGCGGTGCGAGCCTGCGGGTGGAGCGGCTCGCCGACATCGAGCACCCTATCCTCGTCCAGCCGGAGACGCGCAGCGTTCAGGGTTCGACCGTGGTGCCCGAGGGGCACTACTTCGTACTGGGCGACAATCGGGACAACAGCCGGGACAGCCGCTACTGGGGCACGGTGCCGGAGGACCTGCTCATCGGCAAGGCGTTCCGCATCTGGATGAACTGGGACCTGGGGCACGGGATCGACTGGAAGCGGATTGGCAAGTCAATCGACTGACACCTTGCGCCGAGTTCCATCGGCGCGACCGCAGTGACTCCGGCCCAGCGGCGGCTGGAGGCCCGGATCGGCCATTCCTTCGACGATCCCGGCCTGTTCGTTCGCGCCCTGACCCACCGCAGCGCGGGCGCCGACAACAACGAGCGTCTCGAATTCCTCGGCGATGCGATCCTCACCTTTCTCGTCGCCGAGCACCTGTTCGGCGCCTGCCATGACGCGCCGGAAGGCAAGCTCACGCGCCTGCGCTCCCGGATCGTCCGGCGGGAGAGTCTTGCCGGCGCCGCGCACGACCTCGGCATCGGCGACGCGCTGGTGCTCGGCGCCGGCGAGCTGAAGACGGGAGGCCACCACCGTGACTCCATCCTCGCCGGCGCCTTCGAGGCCGTCATCGGAGCCCTCCACCTGGACTCCGATCTCGCGACGTGCCGGGAGCGGGTGCGGGTGCTGCTGGAAGACCGGTTCGAGGCGGCGTTGCCGGACGACGGCGGCAAGGACGCGAAGACACGCCTGCAAGAGCTCCTTCAGTCGCGAGCGAAGCCGTTGCCGGCATATCGGGTATTGCGGGTCGAAGGGGCCGCCCACCGCCAGTCGTTCACCGTGAGCTGTGAGGTCGAAGGCATCGGCAAGGAGACGACCGGCACCGGCTCGAGTCGACGGCGTGCCGAACAGGAGGCCGCGAAGCGCGCCATGGCCATACTCGATGAACTCGACGACTGAGCACGGCCATCGCTGCGGTTTCGTGACCGTCGCCGGACGGCCGAACGTCGGCAAGTCGACGCTGGTCAACCGGATCGTGGGCCGGAAGTTCAGCATCACCTCCAACCGGCCGCAGACCACCCGCCATCGGTTGCTGGGAATTGCGACGAGCGAGACGTCGCAGATCGTCTTCGTCGATACCCCCGGGATCCACACGGGGCACGGCCGCGCCCTCAACCGGTACATGAACCGCGTTGCGTCGAGGGCGCTGATCGGGGTCGATCTCGTCATCATGGTCGTCGAGGCGTCGGGCTGGATACCCGAGGACGATCACGTTCTCGAGAGGATCGGCGAGGAAAACGCGCCGGTCGTCCTCATGCTCAACAAGATCGACCGGGTCAGGCATCGGGAAGCCATGCTTCCCGTGCTCGACGACGCGGCTCGACGGTACGACTTTGCGGCCGCGGTGCCGGTTTGCGCCCGCACCGGTGAAAACCTGGATCGGCTTCGGTCCGTCGTGGAGGCGCGCTTGCCGGTCGGTCCGCCGATGTTCCCGGAAGGCCGGTACACCGACCGGGACGAAGCATTCCTCGCCGCCGAGATCGTCCGGGAAAAGCTCATCCGCAGACTGGGCCAGGAGCTTCCTCACCGGCTCACCGTGGAGATCGAGCAGTTCGTCGAAGAGGAGCGGCGCATTCTCGTGAATGCCCTGGTCTGGGTCGAGCGCAAGCAGCACAAGGCGATCGTCATCGGCAAGGATGGCGGGCGGCTCAAGGAGGCGGGGAGCGCGGCGCGGCGGGACATCGCCCGCATGGCCGGGCGCCCGGTCCATCTCGAGATCTGGGTCAAGGTCCGAGAGGGTTGGTCGGACGACGAGCGCGCGCTGCGCGGGCTGGGGTTTGCCGAGTAGCGCGGGACGAGCCGGGGCGAGCCCACCGTGAACAGGAGCGAACGAGTCGATCTGGAGCCGGCGCTGGTACTCCACGCCCGGCCCTGGCGCGAAACGAGCCTGCTGGTGGAGGTGTTCAGCCGCGGTTACGGCCGTCTCGGGCTGATCGCGCGCGGCGCCCGGCGCCCCAGGTCCAGGATGCGCGGTTTGCTCCAGCCGTTCATTCCACTGCTGTTGTCGTGGCGTGGCAGGGGCGAGCTCGGGGTTCTGACCGGCGCCGAAACCGAAGGCGCAACCTTGCATCTCACCGGCTCCGCCACGATCGTCGGGTTCTACGTCAACGAGCTTCTGCTTCGTTTCCTTCACCGTCACGACCCGGAACCGGCACTGTTCGACCACTATCGAACCGCTCTGGACGGGATCGCGCGAGCGAGCGATCCGGCGCCGGTCCTTCGGCTATTCGAAAAGCGTCTCCTCCAGGCGGTCGGATACGCGCTGGAGCTGGAGCGCGAGGCCGTTTCCGGAGCGGCCATCGAGCCGGAGGGCCGATATCGATACACGACGGACGCCGGGCCGGAACGCTGGTCGAGCGACAGTCCTTCAGGAGTGTGCGTGAGCGGTTCGACCCTGCTCGCCCTTGCTCGCGAGCAACTTGCCGACCGCCGCGTACTCAAGGAGGCGAAGCATCTGATGCGCACGATCATCGACGAGCACTGTGGCGGCCGGGCCCTCGCCTCCAGAAAGTTGTGGAGGCGATGACCTGGCCGTGCCGGCCGGACAAGCCTGCGGTCGCGAAAGATGCCGTGATCCCCGCCCGCCGAGCGAGATCACTTGTCCGCGGGTTCTCCGCTCGACTCCGGCGCCATCGTGCGCGGCGAACGAGCGCCGGCCTCCCCGGCGCTCGCCGGATCGGCCGGCGAACGGGAGTCCGGACCCGGCGTTGAACCCGTTGCATCGTGCGACCGGGGCTTCGGCGGTGCGGCCGGTCCCGGGGGAACGGGAGCACCCGGCTCGCGGTCCGTTGCCGGCGGCGCGCCGGATGCCGGCGGCGCAACTCCACTGCCCGGCGTTGAACCCGTTGCATCGTGCGGCCGGGGCTTCGGCGGTGCGGCCGGAACCGGGGGAACGGGAGCGCCCGGCTCGCGGACCGTTGCCGGCGGCGCGCCGGATGCCGGCGGCGCAGCTCCACTGCCCGGCGTTGAACCCGTTGCATCGTCCGACCGGGGCTTCGGCGGTGCGGCCGGTCCCGGGGGAACGGGAGCGCCCGGCCCGCGGACCGTTGCCGGCGGCGCGCCGGATGCCGGCGGCGCAGCTTCGTTGCTCTTTGTCTCGACACGGCCTCCATCGGTCCCGGATGCGGAGTCGGGTCCCGGTCCCCGCCGGCGCGACGTTCCGGTTCCAGCCTGCGAAGTGGCCTCGGCCTCCACGGAACCGGAGGCGCCGCTCACGCTGCCTGACACGTCCGGGGCCGCTGCGTCCGCCATCTCCGTATCGCCCCCGACGGCGCGTGCATTCTCGCGATTGCGGTTCCGGCCGCCACCGCGACGTCCCCGTCGCGAGCCGCGCCTCGGGGTGCGCGACCGGCTCTTCCCGTCGTCGTCCGGCCCGCTCGAATCGTCGGGCGGAGAAGCGCCTTGTTCGCCGGACGCCTCGGTTTCGGACGCCGGAGGCGGTGTCGTTCTTCGCGCACCACGACGCCGCCGGCCATCACCATCGCCCGTATGGCCGTCACCGCGCCGCATTGCGCCGCCGTGGCGACGGGACTCGTCGCCACCTCCCGGACCGCGTCCGCGTCTCGGCGTGTCGCGGCGGGTACCGCGGCGGCCGTGTCTGGACGACGCTCGCGACTCCGAGGGAGTTCGCGCCGGCTCACCGGCCCCGCCGAAGAGCTTCTTCCACAGCCTGGCGAACAGGCCGACCTCCTTCGGCGTCCGCGCCTGCGCCGGTGGTGGCGGTGGCGGTGATGGACGAGGCGGGAAAGCGGGCGGGGGGGCGACCTTGACCGCCGGCTCGTCCGCGCGAGCGGTCGGCTCCGTTGCGAAGGCGGAGGCGGATTCCACCTCGCTGGTCAATTCGTAGCTCACTTCACGCGCGGAGTCCTGTCGGAGGTTTTCCTCGCGCACGCGCTCCACTTCGTAGTTCGGCAAGGTCATCGACGGGTCGGGCACCAGAACGATCTCCACGTCCGTCCGTCGTTCGATGTCGACGACGCCCTTGCGTTTCTCGTTGAGGAGGAAGGTGGCGACCTCGATCGGGAGCCGGGCGATGATGCGGCCCGTCGACTCCTTCATCGCTTCTTCTTCGACGATCCGCAGTATCGACAGCGCCAGGGATTCCGGACCACGGACGTAGCCGCGTCCGTTGCAGGTCGGGCACGTCCGCAAGCTCGACTCCCCCAGCGAAGGACGCAGTCGCTGGCGCGACATTTCGAGTAGCCCGAACCTCGATATGCGCCCGAGTTGCACCCGCGCCCGATCCTGCTGCAACGCTTCGCGCAGCCGATTCTCGACATCGCGCTGGTTGCGGGCCGGAGTCATGTCGATGAAGTCGATGACGATCAGCCCACCGACGTCGCGCAGCCGCAACTGGCGGGCGATTTCGTCGGCCGCCTCGAGATTGGTGTTGAGCGCGGTCTCCTCGATGTCTCCCCCCTTGGTCGCTCGTGCGGAGTTCACGTCGACGCTCACCAGCGCTTCGGTGTGGTCGATGACCAGACTGCCTCCAGAGGGCAGGCGGACCGTATGGGAGAATGCGGACTCGATCTGGCTCTCGATCTGGAAACGGCTGAACAGGGGCACCCGGCCTTCGTAGCGGCGAACCCGGCCGACACTCTCCGGCATCACCTGCGCGACGAAGTCGCGCGCCTGTTCGTATACCTTCTCGTCGTCGATCAGGATCTCGTTCACGTCCTTGTCGAAGTAGTCGCGGATTGCGCGGATGATGACGTTGCTTTCCTGGTAGACGAGGAACGGTCCCGACCGCTCGTTCGCCGCGGTTTCGACCGCGCTCCACAGCTTGAGCAGGTAGTCCAGATCCCATTGCAGCTCCTCCTGGGACTTTCCCACCCCCGCCGTACGCACGATGAGCCCCATGCCGACGGGTACCTCGAGCCCGCTCAGCGCCTCGCGCAACGCCGTTCGCTCTTCTCCTTCGATCCGGCGCGAGATCCCCCCCGCTCTCGGGTTGTTGGGCATGAGGACGAGGCAGCGTCCCGCAAGGCTCGGAAACGTGGTGAGCGCCGCTCCCTTCCTGCCCCGTTCCTCCTTTTCCACCTGCACCAGAAGTTCCTGCCCCTCCGCAAGGACATCCTTGACGGACACGGGCTCGTCGGACCCGGTCGCCTTGTCGGCGTAGTACTCGCGCGCTATTTCCTTGAACGGCAGGAAGCCGTGGCGCTCCGCTCCGTAGTCGACGAAGGCGGCTTCGAGGCTGGGTTCGACCCGGGTGATTTTCGCCTTGTAGATGCTGGCCTTGCGCTGGCTGCGGGCAGCAACCTCGATGTCGAGGTTGTAGAGGAACTGGCCATCCACCATCGCTATCCGGCACTCTTCAGGCTGGGCTGCGTTGATCAGCATTCTTTTCATTGTTCGATCCGAGCGTATGCGGCGACCGTGCCGCGGTGTCCGGCGCCGGGATGCGAGGGGGAAGGATGGGGAGATCGCACGGCCTCGCGCGCCACCCGGGCGGCGAGTCGCCATGCTCCTGCGGGCCGATCAGGATGGCCCGTACTCGACGATGCCGTACACCGTCAGGCCCCGAAGTTCGGTCCGCAGGTTCGACGCGTCGCCGTCGTGGAGGTCGGTGAGTGCTTGGAACCGGCCTGCGGGATACATTGAACCGACTCAATGGTCGACCGCGTCATGGCTCGCGCTGTACGTCGTTTCGAAGCTCGAGCGCGCGCTCGCATCGAATTTTGCAGGTTGGGCCGAATGGGGTCCTGGCTGGATGGCAGCGTTTCGTCGTTGTCTGATCTCCACACCGCTCCGCTCTCGATCATCAGCGGCGCGTCATTGATTCGTCAGCCAATCCGCGGTTCGTCCAGCTTCCGCCGAGGCTCCTTCGCAATCGGCGCGAGTGTATCACGGACAGCGTCCCGGTTTGACCTTCTGTACCGGCTCACGACCTTTGGCACTGAGCGTTCAGGTGGCCTCCAATGCGACAAGGTACTCGTTGGGGGTTCGATAGGCGAGTGATGCATGTGGTCGTTGGTAGTTGTAGAAGAACTCGTACTGGGCGAGGCGGGAGGCGACGCTCGTCACGGTGAGCGGTCCGTTGTAGAGGTTCCAGAATTCGGTTCGGGCGGAGCGGTTGGCGCGTTCTACGCAGCCGTTGTACTGGGGTCTGCGCGGTGGCAGGACGAACAGTGGGACGTTGAGTTGTTCGCAGGCGTTTTCGAACTCGGCCATGAATTCGCTGCCGCCATCGACCTGGAGGGACAGGAGCGGGAACGGCAGTGTGTTGGCGAGGGCCATCAGGAAGCGTTTGGCGTTGCCGGCGGTGGCTCGCGAGTAGACCCGGGTGACCATGAATCTGGAGTCTGGACACACGGCACGGAACTCTTTCAGCGTCTGTCCGGCGCAGGTGTAGGTCATATGGTCGACCTGCACCCGCTCCCCGGGTCTGCGGGGCTTGGCCGTGTACCCCTCTCTGCCAACATCGTTGAGACACCGGGTACCCTTGGAATTAGTGAGGGCGGCGGAGGTGAATAGCGATGAAAGCAGACAGAGAGCCCATGACGTGGATGGACGCTGACGCGCCGGCCCCGGGGGGCGAGGAGCGCAGCGACGAGACCTCCAGGGCCGAGACCGGACAAGCGCGCCGGGCACCGGATCCAGAGGTCGTGGCCAAGCCCACCCGGCGCCAGTTCACCGCCGAGTACCGGCTGCGGATCATCGAGGAGGCGGACCGCTGCACTCGACCCGGCGAGGTCGGACGGCTGCTTCGCCGCGAGGGTCTGTATACCTCGCATCTGTCGGCGTGGCGCAAGGCGCGGCGCAATGGCTCGCTACGGGGCCTGACGCCGAACAAGCGCGGCGCCAAGCCAGCCGAGCCCAACCCCCTCAGCGCCAAGGTCCGCCAGCTCGAGGCGAAGGTGGTGCGCCTGGAGAAGGAACTCGCCACCGCACACACGATCCTCGAAGTCCAGGGAAAAGTTGCCGGGCTGCTGGGATTGAGCCTCGACGCCGGGAAGGACTGCTGATGGCAGCCACCTCGCTCGCACAGCATGTCGGCATCGCGCCGGCGTGCCGAGCGCTGGGGGTGTCCAGGGCAACCTTCTACCGTCGTCGCAGGCCCGCTCCCGGGCACCAGCAGCCCCGAAAGACGCTGTTGCGTCGCACGTAATTTCGTAAGGGATTTGTCGGTTTATTTCTGATCGGCTGAGGGCTGATTTCTCACATTGTCCCCCCATCGTCGGAGAGCGGTGCCAGTGCGGGCCGAGCGCCTGCGTTCACCGGGATCGCGGCGGCGGTCGCGACGATCACGGTGCTCGTGGTGACGGTGAGTTCACCAGCGCGCCCGTGTTCGTTGAACGGGCGCGCTGGTGGGTGCGGGGGGTGGTCGAAGGCGAAGGCGAGGTCGTTGAGGAGTTCGCACAGATGAGCGGTGGCCTCGTCGCTGATGTCGTGGTGCACGACGAGTCAAGACCGGTTCACAGCCGCAACTCCGCGACAGCGTGCTCGAGGTGCACGGCGGTGACGGTGCGCTCGCCTGTTGCGGCGGCGGCGGTGAGGGCGTAGTGGGCGATGCGATTGATGAGCCGGGGCAATCCGCGAGCGCTGTGCGCCAGCGCCTCGACGGCGGGGGGGTCGAACAGGGGGAGTTCGCAGCCGGCCAGACGCAGGCGGTGGGCGAGGTAGGCGTGGAGTTCCTCGCGGTCGATGCCGGCGAGGTGGTGGCGTACGACGAGGCGTTGGGAGAGCGATTCGTGCACGGCCATGGCGAGGCGGCGGCGCAGCTCGGTGAGTCCGACGAGTAGCAGGCACAGGCGGTTGTCGCTGTCCATGGCGAAGTTGGTCAACAAGCGAAGGTCTTCGAGGACGTCGTTGCGCAGGTGCTGGGCTTCGTCGATGACGAGCACGGGGAGCTGCTTGGCCTCGCACACCAATCGGGTGATTTCGGTGCGGATGGCGCGGTAGGCGGTGGCGCGCGAGCGCTCGGTGGGCAGTCCCAGTTCCCAAGCGATGGATTTGTACATGTCGAGGACGTTTCCGGTGGTCAGGCAGACGTAGCCCACCCGATACAGGCCCGGATGCAGGGCGGCGGTGACGTGACGGCACACGGTGGTTTTGCCCGAGCCGACCTCTCCGGTCATGAGGCCGATGCCCTTGAGTTCGATGAGGTGATGGAGCCGTGCCTGGGCCTCGCGCCGGGAGTTCGACTCGAACAGCTCATCGGTGTGGGCCGGGGTCTCGAAGGGGAGCCGGGTGAGGGCGAAGTGTCGCAGGTACATTACGGGTTCTCCTTGAGGGTGCGCATCGTCAGAGGCGAGGTGGGTGGTTCGGATGCGGGGGTGTCGCACTGGAGCTGCCAGGAGGGTCGGTGGCGCTTGACGGCGGTGTTGGCGTAGGCGTCGAGGCGGGTGGCCCTCCCGGCACCCTTGCCGTCGTGGACGACCTCGATGGGGCGCGCAGGCGGTGCGTCGGGGTCGTAGCGCAAGGTGACGGATTGGCCGACGAGCACGGCGTCGACCTCGTAGAGTCGTCCGTGGAGGCTGACGGTGCGGTCTTTCATGACGCGGCGTTTGGCCTCGAACAGGAAGAGGTCGTCGAGGTCGAGGCGGGGGCCGGGGAAGCGCACGTCGTGCCCGGCGAGTGCCCACTGGTCGAGGGGGGTGCGCCCGTCGAGTCCGCGATGGGGCGAGCGGTGGTACTCGCCCTCGACCCAGGCCCAGAGGGTGCGGTTCAACGTCTCCAGGCTCTCGGTGGCCTCGGCGGTGAGGTGGGCGAGCCAGGCGGCGCGCAGGGTGCGGAAGAAGCGCTCGATTTTTCCCTTTCCGGCGGGCTGATAGGGCCGGGCGTGGATGAGCGCGATGCCGAGCTTGGCGCATACCAGTGCGAGCTGCTGGGAGCGGAAGCTCGCCCCGTTGTCGACATAGAGCCTTGCGGGGAGGCCGCGCCGCGCGATGGCCTGCTTGAACACGGGCAGGAAGGCGGTGGTGTTGTCCGCGTAGGCGAAGGCGGCGAAGGGGATGACGCGGGTGGCGTCGTCGATGAACGCGATGAGGAAGGCCTTTCGGCGCCGGCGCCCGTCGCGCACCTTCGGTCCGTGCATCACGTCGCTCATCCACAGCTCGCCGGCGTTGCGGAAGGCGAATCGTCGCCGGTCGGTGGCGACGGGGTCGCCGGGGCGTTTGTCGAGCAGTCCTTCGCGCGAGAGCAGCCGGTGCACGGTCGACGGCGCGAGGGGATGGTCGACGCCGCGTTCGCGGGCGGCGCGGATGAGGGCCTTGACCGAGAGTGCAGGCCGCTCGGTCTTGAGCGCAACGAGCCACTCGGCGACCTCGGGGGGCAGGCGCCGGGGCTGGCCGCGGTCGGCGCGGGTCTTCGGGTACAGCGCCTCGAACCCGCCGTTGCGATACAGGCTGAGCCAGTCGCGCATCGTCTCGACGGCGACGCGGGTACGGCGGGTGCCGGGGATGGTGTAGGTGCGTTGAGCTTTCTCGTGCAGGGCGCGGCGGATGTCGCGGCTGCCCGGCGGCAGTGGGAGCACGTCGGCGATGAGGCCGTAGCGGAACAGCGCCACGGCGTTGCGCAGCGTCTCGTCGGGGTCGTTCATCGGTGCAGTCCTCGTCGGTGGGGCGCATCGGCCCGGGGGACGAGACGCTACGCAGGCGACGGCGGCGGGTCAGGCCCCCTCTTGTGTTGGCGCGCTGGCTTGCGATTCGTCGTGCTGAGGCGGTGGGGGTGGAACCCCAAGGGGGCGGGCAGCATGGGGAGCTGCGCGTCGGTGAGGGTACGCAACGTCCGCAACGCGGTGTCGGTCTCGAGCCGCGTGCGCACCGCGCCCACCTCGGCGACACACCGGGCGAGGAGGTCGGGGAGTAGCCCGATGACGATACTCAGGACGTGATGGACAAGACGGACCCGGTGCTCGACCCAGCGCATCGCCCCCGCAAGCTCGACCGCGTCGCGGCGCAGCTCATTGGCCGCGGCGGCCAGGCTCGGGGCCTGCTCGGCGTGGGCCACCACCGCCTCGACGGTGTCGAGCTCACCGGGCAGCCGTGCGGCCAGACAGTCCGGCAGCCGGCTGAAGGTGGTGTGGCTCTCAGGGCAGTACCAGCGAGCGATGCGTGTCCCGCGCGGGCTCTTGCGCGCGTAGGTGCCGTGGCGTGCCAGTGAACATCCCCCGTGGGGGTGATTCGGACACCGCTCAAGGGTTGCAGCGCGCCACGCCTGGGCCTTAACGTATTGCTCGCCGGTAAGCCCCGTCTCGTAGCGAAGCTGCACCGGCCGTGGCCCGGCGGGGTTCGTCCCCCCGCGCGGGCCAACTCCTCTGTCGTCCCAAGGGGTGGCGAGACTACGGCGGCACTGGCCCGACGCCAAGCGGTGACGATGGGCACGCATCCGCCCGATCGGGCGACGACATCCTCAGCACCTGCTACGCAACGATCCTTGCCACAGGGGACCGCACCCGCTCCGACCGGTTCCCGGATTGCTTCGTCATCCCAGGAAATCCGTCTACGGAATAGTCCGACCCATTCCCGTGGGGGTCCCACGACGGAATGTGAAAAACAACACGTCCTCGGCACCTGCTACGCAACGATCCTTGCGACCGGGGACCGCACCCGCTCCGACCGGTTCCCGGATTGCTTCGTCATCCCAGGAAATCCGTCTACGGAATAGTCCGACCCATTCCCGTGGGGGTCCCACGACGGAATGTGAGAAACAACACCGCTACTGTCTCAATGTCGTTGACAGGTTCCGCGACCTGCACCCGCTCCCCGGGTCTGCGGGGCTTGGCCGTGTACTTCCAGCGCTTCGCCCACTTCTCGAAGCGTCGCAGGCGTTTGGGCTTGATGCGTCCCTCGCACAACGAGGCACGGCGGATCGCGCCGCTCGCCAGGGCACGTTCGAGGATGCGTCCGACCGTTGACACGCTCAGGCGCCCCCCCTTGCGTGCCAGCATGGCCTGGATGCGCGCCTTGCCCATGAAGGGGTATTTGCGTCGCAGGCCCAACACGGCCTTGACGTCCTTGGGGGTCCAGAACCGGCGCCGCACGCGGCGCGGACGAGTCGACCTCGGTGCCAGGGCGTGCTGACCGCCAGCGGCCAGTGCGGCCTGCCACCGATAGCGCGTGCGTCGGCCGATGCCGAGTTGTTCGAGCGCTACGGCCTCGTTGCAGCCAGCGGCGCGTAGCCGGTCGTATGCTTTGAGCGTGCGATAGCGCTGTGCCGCCGCTGCGGGCACGTGTTCGGCGACTTTGAAACTGCGGTACGATTTGATGCGCATGGACTCGATGTTCATGGTTCGGGTCTCCTCAGTGGGTTGGTCCTCACTGCAGGCTACCCGATCCGGCGCCGGGGCGGCGTTCGCCAGCCCCGGCGCCGCTCAAATCGTCATCGCCGATTCCGTGCCATATGTGTCTGAGCTAGAACACCTTCAGGTAGCGTCCCGGTTCCACTTTCCGGCAGGCTCGCGCCCTTGCGGGGGTCCGCGGGGACGGGTTCCCGCCGCCGCCTCGGGCCCTCGGCCGCGACCGCCTGGCCGAACGTCTCGTATCGCGTTTCCCCCCAGCCCGGAGGCGGGCACCGCGCCGACCGCAAAGTGGTGATGGCGCCGTCAGGCTCCGGAGCCCGATCGCGTGCCTGATCCACTCTCGTGAGCTCGAACGCTTCGCGGGTAGCGGGCCGGTCTCCCGCGCGTACCGGGCCGCGGCCCGTGTTACGATGCCGCCGTCCCGGGAGCCGCACGGAGAACCGCGTGCAGGCAGGTGCGCCCCCCGCCTTCGGGCCTGCCGGACAGTCCTCGGCAAAGCCGGCCGAAGGGCGCCCGGACGGTTCGACGGGACAAAGCGCGTCTGTCCTCCCGGCGATGGAACCCGTCCTGTTGTTTCCATGGAGAAAGTACTGAACCAATGCCGGTACGAGAGCACCGGACAGAGAGGTGACGAAATGGGCTCCCAGACCCCTGTGGAAGAAGGCTTGTTCAGCGGCCGGATTTTCTTTGTCTCCAAGAACGATCTGAAAGATGGCCCGAATACGCCCGGGCAGAATCGCAAGACCGCCCTGTCGCCGGATGGCCTGTGGGTCGGCGAGTGCACCGTCACCGCCTACGACCAGCCCAGCCAATGGCATCACCACAAGGATTACGACAGTGTCATGTACATGCTGTCCGGCCGCATCCGCGTCGACTGGGGTCCGAACGGCGAAAAGAGCTTCGAACTCGGCCCGGGCGACTACGCCTTCATGGGCCGCAAGGCGATCCATCGGGCCCACATCATCGAGTCGGAAGGCGATTGCCGCTACATATTCGTCCGGATCGGCCAGGGTGAATCCGTCGTGAACGTGGATGGGCCGGGTTTCGCGACAGACGAGTAGGGCGTTCGAAGGTCCACGGACACAAGGAGGCGCATTTCCGAAGAAGGACCGGTGCGCCCGGTGGGCCGGAACTTCAGGTGCCGGACACCCGGGCGGTTGCCGGCTCCGGTGGCATGGGCCCGACGGTCCGTGGATCTTCACATGAATCGAGGCGCCGGGGATGCCGCGTTTCCTCACGTTCACCCTTTTCCTGTTCGCGGTTTTCCTGCAGGCCGGCGCCTACGGGCTGACCTTCATGCTGCCACGCCTGTTCGAGACCTTCGGGGCCGACGAGAAGGCGGTCGGGGTGACGCTCGTGATTGCCGCACTGTCGACATTGGTTGCGGTCTACTACGCGGGACATCTCTCGGACTGGTTCGGCCGGGTGAGGACGCTTGGCCTGGCCTGCCTCGCGATCGCGGCGGCTGTCGCCCTCTACGGCGTGGCCGAGACGGTGGGAGCGATCCTCGTGCTCGCGAGTCTCCTCCTGGGGGCGGGCTGGGGGCTGACCTACGCCCTGGCGCCGGTGGTCCTGACCCGGCTGGTAACGGCCGAGGAGAGGGTTCGCTACTTTGCCCTGAATTCGGTCGTGCTGATGGCGGGCTTCGGTCTTTCGCCGGTCATGGCTTCCGAGATCGAGAAGGCGGGCGGCACGGTTGCGGATGCCTTTCTGATCACCGCCGGCCTCTGCGCGCTGAGCGCGCTCGTGTTCTTCGTCCTCATCGGCCCGGTGCGCGCGCACGCAATCAACCCGGGACCCGAGGCGAGCTCCCGCCTCGATCCGGCCGGCATTCGCGCGATACTGCGCACTCGTGCCCTCGTCCCGGTGATCATGGTCTGCATCGGTGCGAGCGTCTTTGCCGGAATGAACAACTTCCAGACCGTGTTCGCCGACGCGAAAGGCCTGGACTACGCGAACTTCTTCCTGGCCTACACGATCACGGTGGTCGTCTGCCGGATCGCGCTCGCAAGGTTCAAGGGCGGCCGCCGGCCCTATCTGACGATAGCGGCACTGCTGTACGTCATGGCCGGAAGCTTCCTCCTGTTCATTTTCACGACGGGCAACGTACCGGCCTATATCGCGGTCGCCGTCCTGTTCGGCATCGGCTATGGCGCCTCCTATCCGATCCTTGCGGCAATGGCCGCACACGATGCGGACGAGCATCTCGTGCCGCAAACGCTGCAACTCTTCGCGCTCACGTATTTCGTGGGTGTCTTCGGGTTCCCCCTGATCGCCGGCTGGATGATCGTGGAGGCAGGGATCCCGTCACTCCTTTGGCTGTTGTTCGTCCTGGCGACGGTCGAGGCGGTCATGGCCACCTGGCGTGTTCATCGGGATCGAATTGCCGGTAGAGCGCAGACTTGAGGGGAGAGCCGGGGTGCCGTCCGGCCGCGACGGCATCCGCCGGCGGCCTCGGCTCCGCGGTGACGCGGGCCGATCGCGATCAGGGGCGGCGCCGCCGTCGACGGCGTTCCCGCGGCGTTCCGTCCTCCTTCACGCGGGCGATGGCCTCCTCGGTCTCGAGGGTTACCTTCAACGGACCCAAGCGCGCTTCGATGGCCGCATGGTCGGGCGCTTCGACGGGCGGGCGCCGTTCCAGCGCGTCCCGCATCGCGGCGAGGTGCGATGCCGTGGTTCCGCAGCAGCCACCGATGATCCGCGCGCCGGCATCCCGGGCCATGCACGCGTAGTCGGCCATGGTTTGCGGCGTGCCGTCGTACCGGACCCGCATGTCGTCGCCCATCTTCGGCAGTCCGCAGTTGCTCTTGGCGACGATGATCGTCTTCCGGTCCGCGGTGGCCCGCAGCCCGAGAATCGAATCGAGGAGCTGGGCGGGCCCCACGCCGCAGTTCGCGCCAATCCCCAGGGGGCCGTGCGCCCGGCATGACGCAAGACCCGGCATGTCCCGGGGACGGATGCCCATCATGGTGCGGCCGCCGGTATCGAACGTCATCGTGACGAGGAACGCCAGCCCGACTTCCCTCACCGCATGGACCGCGGCTTCGAGCTCGTTCTCCGCGTACATCGTCTCGATCCACGCCACGTCGGCGCCGCCCCGCCGCAGTCCCTCGGCCTGCTCGGCGAAGGCGTCGACCGCCTCGGCGCGAGTCCGCTCGCCGAGCGGTTCGAGAACGTCGCCGGTCGGCCCCATGGAACCGGCCACCACGACGGCGCGACCCGTCGTGTCCGCGACCTCGCGCGCGATGGCCGCCCCGGATTCGTTGACCTCGGCCACGCGGTCCCCAAGGCCGTGCAACGCCAGACGGTAGCGATTGGCGCCGAAGGTGTTGGTGAGAATGATGTCCGCACCCGCCGCGGCCATGTCCCGGTGGACGGACGCGACCCGGGACGGCGCATCCAGGTTCCACCGCTCCCCGGACGCCCCGCCGTCCAGTCCCAGGGCGAACAGGTTCGTGCCCATGGCGCCGTCGGCCAGAATCCAGTCGCGTTCGGCGAGAAGCGTTTCCAGTGGACCCATCGGTGCTGCCGTCGTGTGTGCGGTCAGTGCATGGCGCCGCGATTCGGTGCGTGCGCTCGTCGATCGTCGCAGCCCCGCCCCGAGACGTTCGGCCACCGAACCGGTCCGCGGCATCGCGCTGCGGTGCGCGCCGGGTCGGGCGAGGATGGTATCGAGGGGCTCCTGCCGCGGATCGTCGCACAACGCGAGGTGTCGAGCATGCCGGACCGGTCCGGAAGATTCGTCCCCGCACCACGGACTCGACTCCATCGGCTGTCCGCTCCCCGGACAATCCAGGGCCCCGTCCCCGGACCCTCCGGCTTCGCGAGCGCTCACCGTCCGGTGCGGGACGCGGACCGGCCGCTACGGACCCATCGGACGACGTTCGAGCCACGGGGGTTTCGGGTAGAATCGCGAGCCCTGCCCGCAACCGTGATCCGCTACGGAGAACGATGCCCACCACCATCATCGCCGGGGCCGGCCATGCCGGCGGCCAGACCGCGATCAGCCTGCGCCAGTGCGGATACGAAGGGCGGATCATCGTCTGCGGCGCCGAAGGGGTACCGCCGTATCAGCGCCCGCCGCTCTCCAAGAAGTACCTGTCCGGCGAGCTGGCGCCGGAGCGCGTGTTCCTGCGGCCCGAAAGCTTCTACTCCAGCAACGGCATCGAGCTCCGGCCCGGCAGCGCGATACGGGAAATCGCTCCGGCGCAGGGGACGGTGACGCTGGAGGACGGCGAACCGCTCGCGTTCACGGATCTGGTCATTGCGACCGGAAGCCGGCCGCGCCGGCTCGACGCGCCGGGGGCGGATCTCGGGAACGTCTTCCATCTGCGATCGCTGGAAGACGCCGGCGCAATCAGGAGCGCGTTCCAGGCGGGAAGGAGGCTGGTCGTCGTAGGAGGAGGGTACATCGGCCTGGAAATCGCCTCGACGGCGAAAGGGCTCGGGCTGGACGTGTGCGTCATCGAGGCGGCGGACCGGATTCTCGGACGGGTGACCGCTCCCGAGATGTCCGACTACTACGCGCGCGCCCACCGTTCCCGTGGCATCGACGTCAGGCTGTCGACTGCGGTGAGGTCCTTCGAGGGCACCGGATTCGTCGAAAGTGTCGACTGCGACGGGGAGTCGATCCCCGCCGATGTCGTCGTGATCGGGATCGGCGTCGTGCCCGAGACGGAGCTGGCCGCGGCGGCGGGCATCCGGTGCGACGACGGGATCGTGGTGGACGAGCGATGCGCGACCTCCGCCGGCCATGTCTACGCGGTCGGGGACTGTACCCGCCACCCGAATTCCATTCTCGGCCGCACCCTGCGGCTCGAGTCCGTGCACAATGCGCTGGAGCAGGCAAGAACGGCGGCTTCGAACATCGCGGGAACACCCTCGAAGTACGAGCAGGTTCCCTGGTTCTGGAGCGATCAGTTCGATCTCAAGCTCCAGATGGTCGGGTTGTCGCAGGGGTACGACACCATCGTGCGGCGCGGCTCGATGGATGCGGACGACTTCGCGATGTTCTACCTGCGGGACGGGGTATTGATCGCGGTGGACGCGGTCAATCGCCCCCGAGAGTTCATGGCTTGCCGCAAGCTTGTGCCGCAACGTCCCCGCATCGACCCCGCGAAGCTGGCCGACGAGTCGATCCCGATGCTGGAAATGGCCTGACGAATGCCGAGGATCACGTTCATTCAGTCCGACGGCTCGGCGGCGACGGTGGAAGTCGCAAACGGACTCACGGTGATGGAAGGAGCGATCGAGAACGACATCACCGGTGTCATCGCGCAATGCGGCGGAAGCTGCTCCTGCTCCACCTGCCATTGCTATGTCGCGGACGAGTGGGTGGGCGCCTTGCCGCCGCCGGAGGAGGAGGAGACGGGCCTGATCGAGTTTGCCTGGGAGCCCCGCGAATCGAGCCGCCTGACCTGCCAGATCCGCGTCACCGACGAGCTCGACGGACTCGTCCTCCATGTTCCGGCGGAGCAGTTGTGAGCGGCCTCGACACGCTGACGGAGTGCGGAGCAGTCGGATGATTCCACTTCGGGCACACGACATGGAGGCGGGGAGCCGCGACCGGTTCGGCCGGACGCTTCAGGATCTCCGGATATCGGTCACGGACCGTTGCAACTTCCGGTGCACGTACTGCATGCCGAAGGAGCTTTTCGGAGCGAGCTACCGATTCATGCCGCGCAGCGAACTGCTCTCCTTCGAAGAAATCACCCGACTGACCGGGATCTTCGTCGGGCACGGGGTACGAAAGGTCCGGTTGACCGGCGGCGAACCGCTCCTTCGACAGGGTCTCGACGACCTCGTCCGAATGTTGTCCGCGGTGGCGGGGCTCGAGGATCTGACCCTCACCACCAATGGCTCCCTCCTCACCCTCCAGCGTGCCCGCCGGTTGCGCGAGGCCGGACTCGAGCGGCTGACGGTGAGCCTGGACGCGATCGACGACACGGTGTTCTCGTCGATGAACGACGTGGGGTTCTCCGTCGAGCCGGTCCTCCGGTCCATCGAAAACGCCAGCCGGGCCGGACTGGCTCCGATCAAGATCAACATGGTGGTCAAGCGCGGGGTGAACGACCACGAGGTCCTGCCGATGGCCGAACGGTTCCGGGACACCGGCCATATCGTGCGGTTCATCGAATACATGGATGTCGGCAACACGAACGGATGGCGCATGGACGACGTCGTGCCGGCTCGCGAGATCGTCGACACCATCGGGCGTGCGCATCCCTTGCGGGCGGTGGATCGGAACTACCGCAGCGAGGTCGCACGACGCTGGCGCTACGCGGATGGCGCGGGCGAAATCGGGATCATCGCATCCGTCACCGAGCCGTTCTGCGGCGCCTGCAGCCGTGCGCGGCTTTCGGCCGAAGGCAAGCTGTATACATGCCTTTTCGCAAACTCCGGAGTCGACCTCCGCGATCTCGTGCGCAGCGGCGCATCGGACGAGGATCTCTCCGCGGCAATCGGAACGATCTGGAGCCGGCGTGACGACCGCTACTCCGAACTGCGCAGCGAAAATACGCTGCCGCAGCCGCGCATCGAAATGTCGTACATCGGCGGATAGCGCGGGCCCGGATATCGGACGAAGAACGGATGTGAAATGAAAAAACGATGAACATTCAATTTACTGAGAAGTTAATCTGAAGTAATTTATTGCATACGCCATGACCGGGGACCGCGGGGACCGTCTCCAATCGCCGGGGAACCCGCATGGGCATGGGCCGCATCGGGCCGGGGCGAGCCGACGCCGGCGGACGACGGAAGCGGCGAGCAGTCGGGCACCAATGCCCGGCGTGCCGGAAGGGAACGACAACATGACGGAAGAAGACCAGGGCCGGCCACGGGACCCGGACCCGAAACGGCGCCGGCTGACGAGACGCCGGTTCATCCAGACGACGGGAGCCGCGGGAGTCGGTGCCGCGACCCCGGGCGTCATCCAGTCCCGCGCCGCCGCTGCGCAGACCGCGGGCTATCCGATGAAGCCCGTCATCGCGCTCGACGCGCTGTCTCCGGGAGCCACCGTCCCGTTCACCTATCCGGACGATCGGTCGCCGGCGCTTCTCCTGCGCATGGCCACGGAGGTTCTCGAAGGGGTGGGACCGGACGCGAGCATCGTCGCGTTCTCTTCCCTGTGCACCCACAAGGGGTGCCCCGTGATCTACAAGCCGGAGCACCGCCTGCTCATCTGTCCGTGCCACTGGAGCACCTTCGATCCGGAGAAGGCGGGCGGTCTCGTCATCGGCCAGGCGAGCCAGCCCCTGCCCCGAATCGAGCTCCGCATCGAGTCCGGGATGGTCGTGGCGACGGGCGTGACGGGCCTCATCTACGGCCGGCACACCAACCTCGTCTGAGGACCGTCCGGTCCATGGATCGCGTACCCATCCCCCCGGCTGACGCCGAACGCCGCAACACCGTCTGCCAGTTCTGCATCGTCGGATGCGGCTACCGCGTATACAAGTGGCCGGAAGGCCGCGAGGGAGGCCCGGCGCCCGACGACAACGCACTCGGGCTCGACCTCCGCGAGCCTCTGCCGCCGAACTCCGACTGGCTCGCCCCGTCGATGCACCGGATCATCACCGAGGGGGACGGCCGCCGGTACCATGTGGCCATCCTGCCGGACGGGAAATGCTCCGTGAACCATGGACTTGCGTCAGTGCGCGGCGCAGGCCTGGCCCAGACCCTCTACGCACCGGACCAGGAGACGAAGGCCCGGCTTCACGTCCCGATGATGCTGGGCGCACAACGGCACGAACGCACGACCTGGGAGGCCGCGGCCGATCTCGGCGCCCGGATCGTGAAGGCGGTGATCGACCGCTGGGGACCGGACGCGGTCGGGATGAAGTTCTTCGACCACGGAGGCGGGGGAGGGGGCTTCGAGAACAACTGGGCGGTCGGGCGGCTGTTCTTCTCCGGGATCGGCACCCGCACCGCGTCGATTCACAACCGGCCCGCCTACAACAGCGAGGTCCACGCGGCGGCCGATGCGGGGCTCGCGCCCTTGACCAACAGCTACTTCGACGCTCGCCTCGCCGACACCATCGTCATCGCCGGTGCGAATCCGTACGAGACCCAGACCAACTACTTCCTCGACCACATGGCGCCGAACCTTCAAGGCGCCACGCTCGGCAGCAAACGGGCCGCCTTCGGCGCCGAACCGGCCGAGCCGGGACGCATGATCGTCATCGACCCGCGGCGGACCATGACGGTAGCGACGGCAGAGGCGGCGGGCGGGGCGGACCGGGTGATGCACCTCGACATCGAACCCGGAACCGACATCGCCCTGTTCAACGCAATCGCGCGCACGATACTCGACCAACGCTGGCACGACGTCGATTTCCTGCGCCGGCATTGCGAATGGCAGACCTTCGAGTCCTGGCAACGCTCCACCCTCCAGGTCGATCGGCCCGCCCGCGAGGTCGTGGCCCGCGCCGCGCGGCGGTGCGGAATCTCGCCCGAGCGCATCCATCAGGCGGCCCGGTGGATCGCGTCTCCGAAGGAGGGTGGCTACCGCCGGCGTACCCTCCTGCACTACGAGAAGGGGCTGATCTGGGGGCTGAAGAACTACGAGAACATCGCCGCAATCGTGGGGCTCGGCCTCCTCGGCGGCAACGTCGGCAAGCCGGGGACCGGGATCAGCCGGCTGGGCGGCCACCAGGAAGGCTACGTCAGGCCGCCCTATCCGGGCAGCCGGCCCGCGCTCAACGTCGACGAGAAGGTGCGGCGGGGCGAGGCGAAGGTCTTCTGGGTCGGCGGCTGCAATCCGGTACTCACCACCCTGCGGGCCGAAGCGATGGAGCAGGCGCTGAAGCGGCGCGGCGCTCCGGTCACCGAGGCGCTTCACGCCACGCGCGAGGCCCCGGTCGGCGAACGGGTGACCGCCGTCGTCGAGGCGATGAAGCGCGGCGGCATGTTCATCCTGGCCCAGGACATCTACCTCACCGCGACCGCCCGCCATGCGCACCTGGTCCTGCCGGCCGCGCAGTGGGGAGAGATGAACCTCACGTCGATCAACGGGGAACGGCGCCTGCGGCTCTACGAGCGGTTCATGGACCCGCCCGGGGAGGCGATACCGGACTGGGCCATCGCCGCGAAGTTCGCGAGACGACTCCGCGAGCTGTACCTCGAGGATCGCAACCCGTTGATGGCCAACAGGTTCCTTGATTTCGAGTGGCGAACCGACGAGGACGTGTTCATCCACGCGCGCTACCGGTTCGACGGCGGCGCCGACGATCCCATGGAAGGCTACGCCGGTGTGACCTACGACCTGCTGCGCCGGCTCGGCAACGAAGGCATCCAGACTCCGGTGCGGCTGGTGAACGGGACGCCTTCCGGCACGGTCCGGCTGCACGAAGACGGCCGGTTCTTCACGCCCTCGGGCAAGGCGCGGTTCGTTCCCGCACCGCTTCCGTGGCCCGGCTACGGTGCGGCGTTCGAGTCGCAACGCCGGCGATACCGGTTCTGGGTCAACAACGGACGCACGAACCACGTCTGGCAGACGCTCTACCACCATCGCCATGTTCCGTTCTACCGCGACCGCGTCCCCCTCCCGTACCTGGAAATGCATCCCGAAGACGCGCTTTCCCTCGGGATCGAGCCGGGCGATCTCGTGGAGCTGTCCAACGATGTCGGCACGGTCAGGGCGACCGCGTATCCGACCATCGCAGTGAAGCCCGGACATACGTTCATGGTGTTCGGGCAGCCGCGTGGCGCAGCGGGGGATCTCGTGTCCGACCACGTCGACCCGACCACCACGATTCCGTACTACAAGGGCGCGTGGGCGGACATCCGGCGCGTGGGTCCTCAGGCGGAAGCGCGACGGGCGTCTTTCCGGCCCCAGAACGTTGCGATCTGAGGTGATCGAGTCGGCCCTGACCCGGCATGGCCGGAGCCGGGCTTTCCGGACCTCCGCTATCCGCGTTCACGGGCACGGGCTTCGCGGGAACGACGGGCATCCGAGCGGGCGTGGGCGTCGGCGGGAGAAGCAGGTCAGGGGACACGTGTGGGCAGCGGCGGTGCTCGCGATGGTCACCGTACTGGCCGGACCAGACGCACCGGCAGGGGAGCCGGATTACCGGGGGGCCGATCTCCGCGGACACGATTTCTCCGGGCAGGTGCTCGACGGCGCGGTGCTGATCGGCGCGAATCTGACCGGCGCCGACCTCCGAGGCGCCTCATTGAGGGGCGCGGACCTGCGGGAAGCCTACTTGCGCGAGGCGGATGGCCGCGGCGCGGACTTTACCGACGCCAACCTCGGCAGTACCGATCTCACCCGTGCCCGGCTCGACGGCGCAGTCTTCACGAATGCGACGCTGCTCCGTGCGACACTCGATTCGGCATCGGCCGCCGGCGCGGTGATGCGGGGAGCGCTGCTCGGAGGCGCATCGCTCGTGCGCACGAACCTCGAAGCCTCGGACTTGACCGGCGCGTTGCTGGCCGACGCCGACCTCTCGCAGGCGGTGCTTCGGCGGGCAACACTGAACGCGGCCGAGCTCGGCGCATCGGGTCCCGGGCATCCGGGTCCGAGCGGCGCACGGATGCGGGGGGCGGACCTGTCCGAAGCGAGCCTGGAGGCCGCCGGCCTGATCAGTGTCGACTTGAGCGAGGCGGTGCTGGCGGGCGCGAATCTTCGGCACGCCAGACTCCAGCACGCCGACCTGACGTGGGCGCGGGCCCCCGGGGCGCGGTTCAACAGCGCCGGCCTGTCGTGGGTTCGCGCGTATGGCGCGGATTTCACGGCGGCCGACTTCAGCGATGCGGACCTCACGTCGGCCCAGCTCGTCGGCGCCGACCTGAGCGGCGCAATCGCACACCGGGCGAACCTCGAAGACACGAACCTGGAACAGGCGACGTTGCGGGACTTCCGCGCGGACGAAGCGCGAATCGCAGGGGCTCGCCTCGGCGCCGCGGCTGGCGTGCCGGGCGCCCTCCGACCGTGACGCGGGACGCACCGGCAACCACAGGTGCCGATGCCGGCGGACCGGAACGAGAGGTGCCGCACGAGCCGGAGGCCGGCAAGCGGCCCTGGCGACCGGGACGGCAACGACGGACGACCGACCGTGTAGTGGACGAAGGATTCCGACGATTCCGGCCGATGAGGAGAGCACATTGAGCGAAAGCAACACCCCTGAAGACGCAGGCCGGACTCCGTCGGGTCCGGGCTCGCTTCCGCTGCCCGGAGCCCTCGCGGGAGAGTTCTTCGGGACCTTCGTGCTCGTCTTCTTCGGGGTTGGCGCCGTCAATGCCGCGGTGGTGACCGGCGCGCAGGCGGGCCTGTGGCAGGTCGCCGTGGTATGGGCGGTGGGGGTATCCCTCGGCATCTATACGGCGGCGGCCCTGTCGGGCGCGCACATCAATCCCGCCATCACCGCCGCCGCCGCGGTCTGGGACGGCTTCCCGTGGCGACGAGTCGTTCCCTACTGGATCGCCCAGACCCTCGGCGCCGCGGCGGCCTCCATCGTGCTCTACGGCATGTTCTTCGAAGCGATCATCGAGTTCGAACGCCAGCACGGGCTGCTGAGAGGAGGGCCGGGGAGCGAGCTCAGCGCCATGGTGTTCGGCGAGTACTTCCCGAACCCCGCGATCTTCGGCACCGACGAGCAGGCGTGGCGGGTGGTGGGTCCCGTCTCCGCGTTCATGGCGGAGTTCGTCGGCACCGCGATGCTCGCCTTCCTGGTGTTCGCGGTGACCAGCCCCAGGAATCCCGGACGGCCGCCGTCCGCCGCCGCCGCGGTGGTGATCGGAGTCGGAGTCGCAGCGATCATCTCGGTGGTCGCTCCCTTGACCCAGGCGGCACTCAACCCTGCCCGCGACTTCGGGCCGCGGGCCGTGTCCTGGTTCCTCGGTTGGGGTGACATCGCCATCCCGGGCCCCCGCGGCGGTTTCTTCACGGTCTACATCCTCGCGCCGATCACGGGCGCGATCGTCGGCGCCGGCGTATACAAGGCGCTTTCATCGATGCTGCCGCGGACGGACCCGCAGAACGGCGGCTGAACGGAACCCGGCCGGGGATCGCTTGCCGAGGGCGTTCCCGATCCGGCGGGCGCATGGGGGGAGGGCGCTCGCCCGAACGGCCTCCGGACCCATGTCGTCTCGCGACCAGACCCGCCCTCGCGGGGTGCGGCGGCTGCCGCTCAATCTGCGGCGGCCAGCTGAAGCGTGCCGGCCCGTCCGGACCGCTCTCGCGAAACGCTGCCCGTCGAAGCCGTACAGACGGGTCCCGCCCATCCGAATCCGCACCGCGGTCTCGCGAGAGACATTGGCGAGCAGATTGTTCGATACGTTCGGGAAGTTCGAATCGAAGTGCGGATCGTCCGTCGAGATGCACATGCGATCAGCTCCGATCCGATCCTGTCTCGAACTACGCATAATCCATATTATGTTAAATTCATTCCGCGGAAACGGTCTCCTCTCGCCGGACATCGATTCGAACTCGCATCGATCAGGAATGCAGTCCGGCAGGAATGTGGACCGGCGCGGAGAATGACGGCGTGACTGCTGTCGTGGACGTTGCGGCACGCTGACGAGCATCGAGCCGCTGTCCGACGAACGGAGGCTGGTGCCCGGGACCGGGGTCGAACCGGTAAGGCCCGTGCGGGCCGGCGGATTTTACGTACCACCGTAGCTTTCGCTACCGCGCGCCGGGAACGCGCCGCGTGGTCTGGACTATCCCTTTGCCGTATGCCGTCAGGCACTTAGGCAGGGGCCGTCTAGTCTCTACACTTTCCCATGGCCGGCATGGGCTTAGCTCGGGATTGCCATCAGCTCGACCTGTTAAGGGTTCCCCGAATTTGACCCCTGTGCACCCACACGTTTCCGCGTGGGGGACCCCGACGAGTCCGCTGCGTCTGCCAATTCCGCCACCCGGGCGACACGAGCCGGCAGATTAGAGAGGTGTCCCGGGAATGTAAACGATGCGAGGAAAGGTGGAGGCTGAGGTCGGAATCGAACCGGCGTACACGGCTTTGCAGGCCGCTGCATGACCACTCTGCCACTCAGCCCGAGGCATCGGCCGATGCAGGCAAGCATGTGGCCGTCGACCGGTGAAGTGCCTGGAGCGGGAAACGAGATTCGAACTCGCGACCCCAACCTTGGCAAGGTTGTGCTCTACCAACTGAGCTATTCCCGCTGGGTGGGGGGTTATTCTAGAACCAGTCGATCGGCTGTCAAGCGATGCGGACCGGCCGGGTCTCCAGCCGTCCGTCCGGAACGCGTCCCCTCCTCCGCTCACACCGGACGATTGTCGTCGGTGCCCGTCGAAGCCATCACCGGCCACGCAACGCGCAGGTAGATCACCATCGACCAGATCGTCAGCACCGTCGCCACATAGAGCAGAACGCTTCCGGCCTGGTACATCGGAATCGGACCCACGTCATGGCGGTACAGCATCAGCAGGAGAGCGGCCATCTGCGAGACCGTCTTTACCTTTCCGAGCGCCGCCACCGCTACCGTCGCGCGCTGGCCGAGTTCCGCCATGAGCTCCCGCAGCGCAGACACGACGATTTCGCGACAGATGATGATCGCGGCCGGGATCGCCAGCCAGAGTTCCGGGTCGCGATGGAGCAGGAGCACGAGAGCGACCGCGACCATCAGCTTGTCGGCCACCGGATCGAGAAACGCCCCGAACGTGGAGACCTGGGACAGCCGCCGAGCGAGGTATCCGTCCGCCCAGTCCGTTGCCGCAGCCAGTGCGAATATCGCGGCGCATGCCATCGGCGCCCACGAGAACGGAAGGTAGAACACGAGGGCGAGGATCGGCACGAGGACGATGCGCAACGCGGTGAGCGTATTCGGCATGTTCATGACGCGTCCCGGAAAGCCTCGTGGATGGCCTGGGCGAGGTTGCGGCTGATCCCCCGTACCCGCATCAGGTCTTCGACCCCGGCTCGAGAGACGCCCTGCAGTCCACCGAACTCGCTCAGCAGTCGCTGCCGGCGGCGGGTCCCGATTCCCGGGACTTGTTCGAGCACCGATTCGCGCCGGGTACGAAGCCGCTGACTCCGGTGTCCGGTGATCGCGAAACGATGGGCTTCATCACGGATTCGCTGAATCAGGTGAAGTGCGGCCGAATCGGATGGAGGCATGAGCGGCGCGGCCCGGCCCGGAACGAAGAGCTGTTCGAAGCCGGCCTTTCGGGAGGCTCCCTTCGCGACTCCGACCGCGACGGTGCCCGATATCCGCAGCTCCGCGAGCATGTCGCACGCCTGCTTGAGCTGTCCGCGGCCGCCGTCGATCAGAAGCAGGTCCGGAAGGACCGCGTTCTCGCGCCTCAGCCGCTTGTAGCGCCGTTCCAGCGCCTCGCGCAGCGCACCATAGTCGTCACCCGCCTTCACCCCCTTGATGTTGAAGCGGCGGTAATCGGACTTCTTCGCGCCGTCGGGTTCGAATACGACACAGGACGCGACCATGGACTCACCGCCGGTATGGCTCACGTCGAAGCATTCGATGCGCGCCGGCGAATTGTCGAGTCCCAGCAGCTCCTGCAGCGCGCCGAACTGGCCGTGCAGGTTCGCGCGGCTCGCGATCCGTTGCCGCAACGCGAGCTCGGCGTTTTCCAGCGCCATCTCGACCCACCGGGCCCGTTCGCCGCGTACGTTGCTGCGTATCCTGACCTTGCGGCCCGACTGCTCGGCGATGGCTCGTTCCAGCACACGGAGCTCCGGTACGGCGTGGCTGAGAAGGATTTCGTCGGGAACCGGGCGTTCCCGTCCCGAGCGCGACAGATAGTGTTGCGGGAGAACCGCGCGCAGCAGTTCGTCCTCGCCGACATCCGCACCGTGCGCCGGCCTCAGTGTACGCGATCCCAAGTTCTGCCCATTGCGGATGACGAAGAGCTCGACCACCGCAACGCCTTCACGCGCCCGCGTCGCGATGACATCGACGTTCCCCTTCGCCCCCACCACGTACTGCCGTGCCTGCACTCGTCTCAGACTCGCGATCTGGTCGCGGTAGCGCGCGGCAAGTTCGAACTCGAGCGCGCGGGACGCGGCTTCCATGCGCCGCACCAGTTCCTCGATCATCTCTTCGCTCTTGCCTTCGAGGAACATGATGGCGTGACGTACGTCTTCGGCGTACCCCGCTTCGTCAATCAGGCCGACGCAGGGAGCGGTACAGCGTTCGATCTGGTGCTGCAGACACGGCCGCGAACGGTTCTCGAAGAACGAGTCCTCGCATTGACGCACGCGAAAGAGCTTCTGCAGTTGGCCCAGCGTGCTGCGGGTCGCGCCAGCGCTCGAGAATGGACCGAAGTAGCGGCCCGTCGCGCGTCGCGGCCCGCGATGGAAGGCCAGTCGCGGGAACGCATCTCCCGTCGTGACATGGATGTACGGGAAGCTCTTGTCGTCCCTGAGGACGACGTTGTAGCGCGGACGGTGCTCCTTGATCAGGTTGTTCTCGAGCAGGAGCGCCTCGGTCTCGGTGCGCGTCACGGTGACCTCGACCGAATCCGTGTGCGACATCAACGCGCGCGTCTTCGGTACGAGCTGCTCAGGAGGCCGGAAATAGCTTGCGACGCGTTTCCTCAGGCTGCGCGCCTTTCCGACGTAGAGAACGCGTCCGAACCGGTCGTGCATTCGGTACACGCCCGGATCGTTCGTGAGGGTTCGAAGGAACGACTGCGTGTCGAACCTGACGGGTGCGGGTGCGGCTTGTTCCACGGCGGAGGGCGAATGCGGCGACCCTCCTACTGTACCGTGCGGCCCACGGGAGCGAAATTCGCTGCCCGTGGAGCCTGCCGGCGGCCATGTCGGCGACAGGCCGCCTTCTGTCTCTGGCCCGGAATTCTCGCCATCTCACCTCTCGGACGCGGAGCTACCGGCGTCGACTGCGTTGAACGCGGCCAAGGTGCTCGACGTACCGTCAAGTACGCCTGCGCGCCCTGACTCGCGTTCGCCTTGCCGCTACCGGCATCTGCGCGCCCTCGCCTCGCGATCCGGCGAGAAATCCGGGCTAGTCCCGCTCGAGCAGTTCCAGCAACCCGTGCCGATAGGACAGGTGGGTGAGCTCCACGTCGTTCGCCGTACCGAGCTTGCGCATGATCCGCGTACGGTATGTGCTCACCGTCTTGGGGCTGAGGCACAAGCGTTCGGATATGGTCTGGCGATCGCACCCGTTGCTCACCATGACCATCACCGTCAGCTCCCTTGCGGTCAGCGTCGCGATGGGGGAGTGTTCCGGGGTCAGCTTCTGGATGACCATGCTCTGCGCCACTTCGGCATCGACGTAGCGCCGTCCCTCCGATGCTCTTCGTACCGCCTTCACGACCTCTACCGGCGCACAACCACGCGTCAGGTATCCGCAGGCGCCGCTTTCCAGGGCGCGGGCAGGAATCGGGCCTTCCGCATGGACCCCGACCAGGATGACCTGGGGCGAGTCGCTGGTTCTGCCCAGACGCCTTGCCACCTCGAGGCCACCGATATCCGGGATCTCCATGTCGATGAGAAGCACGTCGGCTCGTTGCTCGCGCGCCAGCCTGATGGCGTCTTCGCCACGGTCGCACTCACTGAGCAAATCGATGCCTTCCTCCTCCCCGAGCAGTCGAATCAATCCATTTCGCGACAATCTGTGGGTATCGCAGACAACAACGCCGATTCGTTGTTTCATGTTCTATTCCTCTTCTCCTGGTTGATGTCGTGCATGCCGTCAGCCGTGACTGGCTGAACGAAGTCTAGGAGCTTCACCGACGCCGGCAGTAGTGCCTCGGGCCGATCGTGTATGGCTTGCAGGTCGCCGCCGATGTAGGCCCAGGTCGATTGATGCCGGATCGATGTCGGCGCTCGGCCTTCGATCCGGTGCGCGGAAGCTCCCTGGCCTGCCGCCGCGTTCACCCGTTCCGCATGAACCGTGGCACGTGAGGCACGGCCGGAGGCCGCACCGCACCTCGGCCCGCCAAAGTGCCGGTACCGGGAGGAGGAACACGGAGGACCGGCCCGGATTCCCCCTCGTCGGGAAGTGCCTCGCGGGCACACCACACTGCGGTGACGCTCCGCTCGCGCCGGATGAGGACATGCGTTCGCCGTCGCCGGCAGTTGCTCGAGGAGCGCCTCGACTTCCATGAGTTCGCCTGAATTTCGTTCCGGTCTTTGCGGTTACAATCGCCGGCGCAGCGATCGTGACGGAAAGTCGGCGGACCATGACGGATTCTCCTCTGCGCAACGCTCCGGGGACGGGGAACAGCGCACCATGTCCAACGGTGCGTGGGTCGGCGGATTCTTGATTGCGATGGACGCGTCCGGCAATCGGAAATTCGCAAAGCACCGGAATTCTTCGCGAGCGGCGGATGGCCTGCGATTCACGATTCGCGGGTGGCCCGACGCGAACTTCGTCTTCCTGCACGTCTTCTCGTTTCTGGCCACCGTAGCGCTGCTTGCGTATCTCGGTCCCTTCGGCACCTGGATGCTCCTCGCCATCACGGATCGGCTGCTGTTCTGGGCGACAGCGGTCGGTGCGAACTGGCTCATCGGCTACATCGTACTCACCGCCACGGTTCGATCGTTCCGGGACCGCGGGTGGCCGACATGGGTCGGGGTTGTCCTCGCCGCTCTGGTCACCGCTTTGCCGGGCACCGCCACGGTATGGCTGGTCGTGGCCATCTACCTGGACTACCAGCCTTCCGATGCGCCCGGGATCATCGAGCTCTACAGTCAGGTCTTCGTGCTCCATCTGATCATCGGGTCTCTCGTATTCCATCTCATCGACAGGACACTGAGACAGCGGGATGCCATCGGGGAAAGGCCCGCGCCGGAAGCGCCGGGCGAAGACACGGACGCCGCGCCGCGAGCCGCACCCGAGGCGGCCCTGCTCGCCCGACTGTCCGCACGGTCGAGAGCGGAGCTGTTGCATCTCCGCATGCAGGACCACTACGTCGAGGTGAACACCATGGCGGGCAGCGAATTGCTGCTGCTGCGGTTTCGAGACGCCCTGCGCGAAGTCGAGGACGTGAACGGACTCCAGGTACATCGCTCGCACTGGGTGGCCCGCAATGCGATCGCCAAGGTCGAGCGGCGCGGGGGCGGCCGCGTAATTCTGCGCCTGGTGAACGGCACCAGGGTACCGGTCAGCCGGTCCTTCGTTCCCGTCCTCAGGTCCTGCGGGTGGATCTGAGGGCGACCTTCGTCACCCTCCTCGCATTTCGTGCGCCGCATCCAGCACGGCGCGCACGATCTTGTCGTATCCGGTGCAGCGGCAAAGGTTGCCCGCGAGCCAGTACCGGACCTCGGTCTCGGTGGGATCGGGATTGCGCTCGAGCAGGGATTTCGCGGCCACCAGGAACCCCGGGGTGCATACGCCGCACTGGAGCGCCGCATGCTCGAGGAATTTCCGTTGCAGCGGATGAAGCCGGTCCCCGCTGGCCATGCCCTCGATGGTCTCGATGGAGTGCCCCCGCGCCTCGACCCCCAACACCAGGCATGCGCAAACGAGTCGTCCGTCCAGGACCACGCTGCAGGCGCCGCAATCGCCGGATGCGCATCCTTCCTTGCTCCCGGTCAAGTGCAGCTCGTCCCTGAGAACGTCCAGCAGGGTCTGCTCGGTGTCGCAGAGAAACTCGACAGGATCGCCATTGACGGTAGCCATGACGTGTGCCCTGGCCATCATTGCGCCTCCCTGGCTCTGTCCGCGGCGACCCGCGCCGCCCGCGCTGCCATCACGCCGGCGATCTTCGTCCTGTACTCGGCCGTACCGCGCTTGTCGTCAATCGGCCGGCACGCGGCGCGCGCCGCGGCAACCATCGCCTCCAGCGCCGCCTCGTCGCATTTCGTGCCCAGTAGCGCCGCGCCGGCTTCCTCGACAAGGATCGCGGTCGGAGCGACGGCACCGAGAGCGACCCGTGCCGCCGTGCACCGCCCACTCTCGTCGAGCGACAGGTTCACGCCCGCCCCCACCACCGCGATATCCATCTCCGTGCGCGGAATGAACCGCAGATAAGCGTCCGCCGAGCGCGGCGGACGCCGGGAAAGCTCGAAAGCGACGACGAACTCTCCGTCCTCGAGAGAGAGCCGGCCCGGTCCCGCGCACACCGCTCCGACCGGGACGCGGCGGGTACCGTTCGGACCCGCGACTTTGCATGTGGCCGCGGCGGCGATCAGGGCGGGGACCGTGTCCGCCGCCGGAGACGCATTGCAGAGATTGCCGCCGAGAGACGCCCGGCCCTGGATCTGGGTCGAGCCGATGAGCTCCGCAGCCTCCACCACTCCGGGCCACGACGCCCTTGCCCCGGCGTGTTCGCCCAGCTCGGCGCCGGTGACGGCGGCTCCGATGACGAGCCGGCCGTCTTCCTCGCGGATCTCCCGGGTTTCTCCGATCCGCTTGATGTCGACGACGAGGTCCGGCGCGATGACGCCGGTGCGGAGCTGCACCAGCAGGTCCGTTCCACCGGCGAGGACCCGCCCCCTGGAACCCCCGCCCGCAAGCAGGCTCACCGCCGCTTCGACGGACTCGGGCGCTTCATATCGCACTCGCCACCTCCTTGTCGCCTGGTACGGAGCGCACGGCTCCACCGGCTGCCGCGCATGCCGCTGACGGCCGATGAAGCAGCGGGCCCGACATCGTGCTCGAAGATCGTTCCAGGAATACGAAAACGTGCACCGGCTTCGGTACCATACCACGCCGTATGGCCACCGGCGGCGGCCACGGCGGAGAAGGCCGATGTACTTCGACGCACCCATGCGGGGAGACGTGCACCTCTCGGAGACGGGCGCCGAAGCGGCCCGTGCCGAGCGCATCGGATTCGACGGGGTCTGGTCGTTCGAGACGACCCACGACCCGTTCTTCCCGTTGCTCGAGGCCGCGCTCGCTACCGGGCGCCTCCGGATCGGGACGAACATCGCCGTGGCGTTTGCGCGCACTCCGTTCTCGATGGCGGTCAGCGCGTGGGACCTGCAGGAGGCAAGCCGCGGGCGGCTCCTGCTCGGCCTGGGCACCCAGGTGCGCGCCCATGTCGAGCGCCGGTTCTCCACCGACTTCGACCATCCCGCGGCGCGGATCGTCGACTACATCGACTGCCTGCGGGCCATATGGAACACGTTCCAGACCGGGGCCCGCCCGCGCTACGAGGGACGGTTCTACCGGTTCACCCTGATCAACGACTTCTTCAACCCGGGCCCCATCGACGATCCCGACATTCCGGTCTACCTCGCGGGGGTGAATCCCCGGATGGCCGCCGCGGCGGGGGAGGCGGCGGACGGATTCAACGTGCATCCCATGCATTCGCCCGGGTACCTGCGGGAAGTCGTCCACCCTGCCCTCGCCGAAGGCGCGCGGCGGCGCGGCCGGTCCGCGCAAGCGCTCTCGTTGCTGGCGAGCTGCTTCGTGGTGCATGGCGTAACCGAGTCCGAGCGCATGCGATGCGAGCATGCGGTTCGGCGGCAGATCGCGTTCTACGCATCGACCCCCAGCTACCGGACGTTCCTGGAATTTCACGGAGAGGTCGAAGCCGCGGAGCGTCTGAGGGTGCTCATGCGCGAAGGCCGTTTCGACGAGATGCCGGGCCTTGTGAGCGACGACCTGCTCTGCGCCGTCGCCATCTCCGAAGCCGACGGCGATCTCGCGAAGAGCCTGCATGCCCGCTATGCCGGGGGTCTCGTCCAGCGCGTGATGCTGTACGAGAGCATTCCGCTGGCGGCCGACGAGCAACGCTGGAGCAGGCTTGCAAGAGCCGTCCAGAGCAATAAATAGCTATTATTTTTTAGTTGCTTACGAGATATTCATCAAGTATTTCATGAATTTTTTCGATTGGCTGTCCGTAGTCGGACACCTCGGCACCGGGCGGGCGAGCCGCCCGCGTCCGGCACCAGGGACACGCAGAGGACCATCGTTGCGTGAAGAGTGGTGGTCCGCTCCGCTCCGGGTTCAAGCCGATGCGACTCCCCTGCCCTGCCTCGGCGCGGGAAGACGGCGAGTGAGTACGTCGAAGAGGAGTCTCACCGCAAGGTCCGAACGCGCCAGTGCGTTGGTGACGACGACCGTCGCACGCACGCTGCGCCTGGAAATCTTCACCTCCCGGGAATCGACGAAGTCCGGGTGCGCGTGGATACGGCGCAGGGTGAGTACGGCCATCCCCAGTGCCCGCAGACAGAATCGGCGGATGCCGGCCTCGCGACCGGGAATGAGCAGCGTGAACTGCAACGCGTCGGCAAGGTGCCGACGGGTGATTGCCACGAGGTGCAGCAGGCCCTCGACATATCCACGTTCGATCCGATCGGTGGAGAGGGACCGCAAGTCGAACCCCGCCGCGCGAAAGACGTCCTGCGGCAGCCAGCATGCGCCCCGGCGCCGGTCGTCCCATACGTCCTTGAGGATGTTGGTCATCTGCAACCCCTGCCCGAAGGAGACCGACAGCCGCAGCAGTTCGTCCCGCCGTTCGCCGATCTCCGGGGAGTAGTCGCAGAACAGCTCGGTGAGCATTTCCCCGACCACTCCGGCGACGTGGTAGCAGTACCGGTCGAGCTGGGGGAGATCGGCGAGGCCATCGATGGCCGCGTTTCGCTGGGATTCCGCCATGCCGCGGGACATGATCCTCACGCAGCGCTCCAGGGCGGCCCGCTGGGCGGGGCGAAATCCGTGGGTGACGCGGACGACCCTCGCGGTATTGGCGATCAGGTCCCACTCCTGATCGGACATCGCATGCGACAGGAGCGGATGGAGCTCCCCCGCGAATCGCTCCGCCGTTTCCACGCCCGCGACGACCTCGACGAAGCGTTCGGAAAACGCCTGCTTCTGGGCGAAGGACAGCGCCGGCTCGTCTTCGATGGTGTCGGCGATCCGGCACAGCAGGTAGGCATTGCCCGCCACGTCGCACAACGGTGCGGGGAGTTCGGGAATGGTGAGGGCGAAGGTGCGGGAGACGCCCCGGAGAATACGGGCCTGGTAGGCGAGATCGTCGCTCGTCCGCGCTGGTGGCATGGCGGTCATCCTCGACGCCGACCGCAATCGTTCGAACGCCAGCATATCCGATGACGGGCCGTCGCGCCGGCGGGTCCGACGCGACTCGTCGCATCGCCCTCCCGCTCGTTACGGCAGGAGGATCGTGGAGCCCGTCGTCTGCCGCGATTCGAGCGCCCGATGGGCGTTCGCCGCATCGGCGAGCGGAAAGGTCTGGTTCACGGTGATGCGCACCGCCCCGCTACCGACCACGTCGAACAGCGCCTGGGCCGAAGCTTCCAGATCGGCACGGCTCGCGGTGTACGTCATCAACGTCGGCCGGGTGACGTAGAGGGAGCCCTTGGCGCTGAGGATCCCGACGTCGAATGGCTCGATCTTTCCGGATGCCTGCCCGAAGCTCACGAGCATGCCCCTGGGACGGAGGCAGTCGAGGCTGCCTTCGAACGTGTCGCGTCCCACCGCATCGTAAACGACCGGAACTCCCGCGCCGTCCGTGAGCTCCCTGACCCGCTCCGTGAAGTTCTCGCGCGTGTAGACGATCGGGTGATCGCAGCCGTGTGCGCGCGCGAGTTCCGCCTTCTCGTCGCTGCCCACGGTCCCGATGACGGTTGCCCCGAGATGCTTCGCCCACTGGCATGCGATCAGACCTACCCCTCCCGCCGCGGCATGGAACAGGATGGTGTCGCCGGACCGGACGGGAAAGGTCCGGCGCAACAGGTATTCGACCGTCATGCCCTGCAGCATCATGGCCGCGGCCTGGCGCGCATCGATGCCGGCGGGAACCTTCACTACCCTGTCGGCCGGCATCAGGCGTTCCTCCGCGTACGCACCGACCGGGGGCGCCGCATACGCCACCCGGTCCCCGGCCGCCAGGGCGTCGACACCCTCTCCCACCGCCTCGACGACTCCGGCGCCCTCCATGCCCGGGGAGAACGGAAGCGATGGTGCGGGATAGAGGCCGGTGCGGAAATACACGTCGATGTAGTTGAGCCCGACCGCTTCGTGCCGGATCCGTACCTCGCCCGGTCCGGGAGCCCCGAGCTCGACGTCTTCCCACTGCATTGCATCGGGACCGCCGGTCCGATGGATCCGAATCGCTCTCGGCATCAGTCTGTTCCTCGTGTCGGTACCGGATTGTCGCCCGCCCTCCTGCTACGGTGCCGGTCGGCGCGCCGAGGCGTGCGGAGGCTACCGGCAGGCTCGCGGGATCGCCGATACTAACTCCCATGGGCCGCCGGCTCACGGCTGCCGGCGCGGACCCGTGCCGACCCCGCGTTCCCGCTTCACGATTCGGTGCAGGGACCCGGGAGAACCATCGGCCCCGATCGGGTTCGCATCGACCGCATCCACCAATCGGAGGCGTTCATGGACGGAACACGCAGCCGGACGATGCATCGGGGGCGGCGGCGCGACTCTGCCCGGCCGGACACCTCCCGGCACGACGGGGCTCCGAGCCGGATTCGGCAACGGGCCCACATCCGTCGCGGCATGAACGACGCGGGCGCCGATTGACGATGGCCGGCTGGTTCTCGCGCGCCTCGCGAGTGGAGCGCAAGGCGGTTCACGCGTTTCGACTCAAGAACTACCGTGGCGCGATCCGCCATCTTGACGAGCTTCTCGAGCATGTCGGCGAGAACCCCAACACGCTCCACGTCCTCGGGCTCTGCCACGAACGGCTCGGTGCCGACGACATGGCATTCGGGTATGCGACACGTGCGGTCGCGGCCGACGCAGACCACTTCGAGGCGTTGCGCCTCCTCGTCCGGCTCCATGTGCGCCGTGACGAGATCGGTGCGGCCCGCTCTCTGGCGGAGCGTGCGCTCGACCGTCTCCCACCTCCGGGCCGCCCCGGAGGACCGGGCCGTGTCGTCCGGTTCCTTGCCCGCGACGAGGATGCGTCGCTGTCCGGATACGACCGCGAGCTTCGCGAGTGGATCCGCTGGGCTCGCCGGTTCACCGGGCGAGTCGGACACGAGGGCACGGCGTCCTGACTGAGCCGATTATCGAATTGACATGAAGATAAAAATTTATCTAGTTGATTTATCGTAACTAACAGAACCTCGGTCGGCGTTTCATCGAATCTCCCGAGTTCGCCGGAAGCCGGTCCGGCCCGTGTCCTGGCGGTATCGAACGGCCGGATACGACGGCGCCACGGCCAGCAGTTAGACTATTGCCGGACCGGGCCGGATCGGGCCGTCCCGTACAAACGGACTTCACTCGATGATCTACTCCCTCGGCGAGCGCCACGTCCGGATCCGCGGGGACGTCTACGTCGCCGACAACGCCGTCGTTGTCGGCTCGGTCGTCCTCGGCCACGGCGCCAGCGTCTGGTTCAACAGCGTCGTTCGCGGCGACAACGACGTCATCACCATCGGCGACGGCACCAATATCCAGGACGCGGCGGTACTCCACGTCGACGAAGGCATTCCCCTGGCCCTCGGCGCGAACGTGAGCGTGGGCCACCTCGCGATGCTGCACGGATGCACGGTGGAAGACGGTGCGCTGGTCGGAATCGGCGCGGTGGTGCTCAATCACGCGGTCATCGGCCGTGGAAGCCTCATCGGGGCGGGCGCGCTCGTCCCGGAGGGCAAGGTGATCCCGGAGCGCTCGCTTGCCGTCGGATCGCCGGCCCGGGTCGTACGCACCCTGACCGAAGAGGATGCCGCCGGCATCGAGCGGATTGCCCGCCACTACGTCGAGAAGGCCCGGAAGTACCGTACGGAGCTGCGCGTGCAGGAACGGAGCGGACGATGACGACGGGATTCCTCTACGACCCGCGTTTCCTCGAGCACGATGCGGGCCGCGGCCACCCGGAGAAGAAGGAACGCCTCGTCTCCACGCTCGCCTGGCTCGAGGGCCGTGACTGGTTCGACGGCCTGGTGCGCATCGATCCGGTCATGGCGGACCCGGCCTGGATCGAGACGGTGCACGACGCAAGCTACATTGCCCGCGCGGAGGAGACGTGCCGAACCGGCGCGCCGTTCCTCGACGTTGCCGACGTCGGGGTCTCGCTCCGGAGCAACGACGTTGCCCGCCTTGCGGCGGGAGGCGCTCTCGCGCTGGCGGACCACATCGTCGCCGGAGACATCGAGAACGGCTTCTCCCTCAGCCGTCCCCCGGGCCACCATGCCGAGCGGGGCATGGCGCTGGGGTTCTGCCTGTTCAACAACGTGGCGATCGCGGCCCGCTACCTCCAGCGGTCCCACGGTGCGGACAAGGTCCTGATCCTCGACTTCGACGTCCACCACGGCAACGGCACCCAGCATGCGTTCGAGGACGATCCGTCGGTGATGTACGCCAGCGTCCACCAGTACCCGTTCTATCCCGGGACGGGAGCCGCATCGGAGACCGGAATCGGCCGCGGAGCCGGCGCGACCGTCAACTGTCCGGTGCCGGCCGGGGCCGGCGACGAGGAGTACCGCCATGCGTTCAGCGAACGGATCCTCCCGGCCGCCGATGCCTTCGCCCCGGAGTTCGTGATCCTCTCGGCCGGATTCGATGCGCATGCCGCCGACCCTCTGGCGCAGGTTCGCGTGAGCACGGAATGCTTCGGCTGGATGAGCGAGAGGATCATGGAGATCGCCGACCGTCACGCTTCCGGACGGGTGCTGTCGATGCTCGAAGGCGGATACAACGTCGAGGTGCTGCCGCAGTGCGTGGCGACGCATCTGGCGGTCCTTGCCCACATCGACACGTCGTGAGTGCGGCGGGCCGCCATCCCCTTTCCCGCCGGCACCGGGCCGGCGGGACGGGCGGATCCGCGCGGCATGCACGCGGGTGCCGGGCACCCGCTCCGGGCCGACGCCGTCCGCCGTCCGCCCGATCGAATGCTCGTTCCGGGGAAGGTGCGCACCGTTTCACGCGACGAAACGGCTTGCCGCCGCCCGAAACCACCGGGCCGGGGCGCCGGTAGCGGCGCTGTCCCGGGACGGCGCCGCCCCGGCTGCGGGCCGGAACGATCCGGAGGGCGAATGCACGGCGAGACCATCTTCTTCACGATCTTCCTGATCTTCACCGGGGCGGCGATCGTCGCGGGGCTCGCGTTGCTCGCACGCCAGTCCATGCTGGTCGCCTATATCGCGCTTGGCGTGTTCGTCGGGCCGTGGGGGCTCGGCCTGATCGAGGACGCGACCACCGCGCAGGGGATCGGCGAGGTCGGAATCATCTTCCTGCTCTATCTCCTCGGCCTCAACCTGCATCCCCAGAAGCTCGTGCGGATGCTGCGCGAGGCGACGGTGGTCACGGTCGCGAGCAGCGCGGTGTTCGCGGCCGCGGGCGCCGCGGTCGCGCTCGCATTCGGTTTTGCCGCCGGCGAAGCGCTGGTGATCGGGGCGCTCTCGATGTTCTCGAGCACGATCCTCGGCCTGAAGCTGCTTCCCACCACTGCCCTGCACCACCGGCACACCGGCGAGATCATCATCAGCGTGCTGCTGATCCAGGACGTCATCGCCATCGTGATCCTGTTGGGCCTGGACGTGGCGTCCCGGCCTTCGCTCTCGACCGCCGACATGCTGGTCGTGGCGGCGGCGTTGCCGGTGATCGTCGTGGTGTCGGCCGTCCTGGAGCGGTGGGTCCTCATGCCCCTCATCGGCCGTTTCGACACGATACGCGAGTACGTCTTCCTCGTGGCGATCGGCTGGTGCCTCGGCATCTCCCAGCTCGGCTACTCGATGGGGCTCTCGCACGAGATCGGGGCCTTCGTCGCCGGAGTGGCCCTCGCGCGGAGCCCGGTCGCGACGTTCATCGCCGAATCCCTCAAGCCGCTGCGCGACTTCTTCCTGGTGATGTTCTTCTTCGCGCTCGGGGCGGGGTTTCCGGTCCCGGCGCTGGCGCAGGTCGCGCTTCCCGCGGCCTGTCTCGGCGGTTTGATGCTGGCCTTGAAGCCGGCGGTGTTTCGATGGCTGCTGCGGCGCGAGGGCGAGTCCGCCCGACTGTCGGGGGAGATCGGCGTGCGCCTGGGACAGCTCAGCGAGTTCTCCCTCCTGATCGCGGTGATCGCGTCCCAGGGCGGGGTCATCGGCCCGAATGCCGCGTACACCATCCACACGGCCACGCTTCTCACGTTCATCGTGTCGAGCTACGTGATCATGCTGCGCTACCCGACTCCGATCGCGGTCACCGACGCTCTGCGGCGGGACTGAACGGTGCGCCCGGCCGTCTTCGCGTCACGCGGCGGTGCGCCGCCGTCCTTCGTGGAGCCGAACGGCGACCGCCTCCGGACCGGCTGCGGAAATGCCTCCTCGCCGGACGTTGCATCGCCCGCCGTGCGTTAAGATCCGGCCGCGAAATGGCCCCCACCGCAATCGACATGAACGACGCAACGCGCATCGGGGAAGAAGCTTCGCGTGCGCAACACGTGTTCGACCAGCTTCGCGACGCCCTGCGCCACCGGATCATCGGCCAGGCGGCTCTCGTCGACCGGCTTCTCATCGCCCTGCTGGCCGACGGGCACCTGCTCGTGGAGGGTGCGCCGGGACTCGCCAAGACCACCGCGGTGAAGGAGCTCGCCACCCGCATCGAGGGCGACTTCCACCGCGTGCAGTTCACGCCGGACCTGCTCCCCGCCGATCTGACCGGCACCGAGGTCTACCGGCCCGAGAACGCGAGTTTCGTGTTCCAGCGCGGCCCGCTGTTCCACAACGTGCTGCTCGCCGACGAAGTGAACCGGGCTCCGGCGAAGGTGCAGTCGGCCCTGCTCGAAGCGATGGGGGAGCGCCAGATCACGGTCGGGCGCACGACCTACGAGCTTCCGCCGCTGTTTCTCGTCATGGCCACGCAGAACCCGATCGAGCAGGAAGGCACCTATCCGCTGCCCGAGGCCCAGCTCGACCGGTTCCTGCTCTTCGTGCGGATCGACTACCCGGCGGGAGAGGCCGAGCAGGCGATCCTGCGCCTCGCGCGCGAAGAGTCCCGGCGCGCGCTCGGGCCCGACGAGCCCCGCGACGTGGCGCAGGTGGATGCGCCGACGATCTTCGATGCCCGGCGGGAGGTGCTCGGCGTACACCTCGGCCCGGCGCTGGAGCGCTACCTCGTCGAGCTGGTGCTCGCCACCCGCTCTCCGGCCCGCTACGACGACGAGCTCGCCCGCTGGATCGCGTTCGGTGCGAGCCCACGCGCGAGCATCGCCCTCGATCGGTGCGCGCGCGCCCATGCGTGGCTGAATGGCCGGGACTACGTCGCGCCCCACGACATCCAGGCGATCGCCCACGACGTGCTGCGGCATCGGGTGCTGCTCACCTTCGACGCCGAGGCCGACGGCATCGACGCGGACCGGGTGGTCGATGCGCTGCTCTCGAGGGTGGCGGTGCCGTGAACGCCACCTCCGCTCCCGGCCGGCCGGCTCCGCCGGGACCGCCGGGCCGCATCTCCCGTCCGTGGTCCGGCGCGGCGGCCGCGCCGCCCGCCGTGCCGGCACGCACTCCCTCCGACCCGCTCGACGCGGCCCCGCCTTCCGCTCCGCCGCCCTCCTCCGGCCCTCGCATCCCGGCCGAACGAGACCTCGACGCCCTCGCCGGGACGGCCGGCGAGAGGAACGGCGGGCTGGCCGGCGTGACGTTCTCCGCCGCCGATCTCGCCGCCCTGCGCCCCCGCGCCGCCGGTCTGTCCCTGGTCGCGCACCGCCCGAGCCGCGGCGGGCATTCGAGGACGCGGGTGTCGCGATTCCGCGGGCGGGGGATGGAATACGCGGAGTCGAGGATCTACCTGCCCGGCGACGACATCCGCAGCATCGACTGGCGGGTGACCGCGCGCACCGGCCGCACCCATACGAAGCTGTTCCACGAGGAGCGTGAACGTCCGATCCTCTTCGTCGTGGACCTCGGCGAGCACATGCGGTTCGGCACCCGGCGGGCGTTCAAGTCCGTGGTCGCGGCCGAGGCGGCTTCGCTGCTCGCCTGGGCCGCGGTCGCGAACGGGGACCGCGCGGGCGGATTCGCGTTCGCCGGCGGGCACACGGTCGAATCCCGCGTCGCGGACGGACGGCGCGGAGCGCTCGGGCTCATCCGCGCGCTCGTCGAGATCGAAAGCGATGCGCCGGCACGGGGCGCGGGAGACGGAATCGGAGGCGCCCTGGCGCGGGTACGCCGGGTAGCGCGGCCCGGAACCCTGGTCATCGTGATCAGCGACTTCGGTGGACTGCGGGACTCGCACGCACGGCAGCTCGCCAGGCTGCGCGAACACGCCGACCTGCTCTGCGTCCGGGTTTTCGACCGGCTCGAATCCACCCCGCCGCCGCCGGCCCGCTACCCGGTCGGCGACGGTCTGCGCACCGCGACCCTCGATGCGCGCTCCAGCGAGGTCGCCCGCGGCATCGCCCACCGTTTCGAGGGGGTCGAAACACGGATCGCTGCCGCGTGCCAGGGCGCCGGAGCCGCGCTCGTGCGCATTCGTTGCGGTCAGGACGTCCGCGCCGCGCTTCGCGAGACGCCGATCCGCCGGGTACGCCGGCCGGGCCGCCCGTGACCTGCCGAACCACACCGCGCCGCCGCGAAGCTTCAGCGTGCGCATCCCGCTGCGCCGCGGGGGGCGGATCGGCGCGCGGGGCGCCACCGGGCGAGCCGCGGCCACCAGCCGCCGCCGGCCCGGACGTGCCCGCAGGCATCCACCGGTCTCCGTTCCGTGTCGATGGCTTCCCCATCGAAGGAGACGAGGCGGCGCCTCTCGACATGATCGCCGCCCTCCCCCGCGCCGGTCACGGCGCGCCGGCGGTCCGGATGCAGTCGCCGGCTCGGGCGGAGACGCCCGCATGCAACGCCGGGCCGTTGCGGACCGCGGCCGGGATGCGGTCGCCGGCTCGAACGCAGGCTCCCGCGTGACCGGCCCGGCCCGGCACCGCGCCCTGCGCGAAGCCTTCGGTACGTTCCTGACCGGCGTGACCGTGACGACAGCCCTCCGCCCGGACGGCACGCCGGTGGGCTTTACCGCGAACTCCTTCACCAGCGTGTCGCTGGACCCGCCCCTGCTGCTGGTCTGCATCGCCGACACGTCGCGCAACCGCGATGCATTCACCCAGGCCCGCGGCTTCGCCGTCAACATCCTGTCGGAGACGCAGAAGGACGTGTCCAACACCTTCGCGCGCCCGGCCGAAGACCGGTTCGCCGCGGTGGGCTGGCGGCCCGGCCCTCACGGCGCCCCGATCCTCGACGGGGTTTCGGCCTGGTTCGACTGCTCGATGCACAAGACCGTCGAAGCGGGTGACCACGCGATCCTGATCGGCGAGGTGGAGGCGTTCGCCACCACCCCCGTACCCGGCCTGGGGTACGCCCGAGGCGCCTACGTCACCTCCGCACAAGAGGCGCTGGCGCTGAGCCACGGCGAGCGCCGCAACGTCGTCAGCGCCCTGATCGAAAGCGAAGGCCGGATACTCCTGAACGACGACGGCGCCGGTGGGCTGACCCTGCCCCAGGCGGTGATCGGAGAGGACGGGGCCGGCGCGGCGCTGTCCCGATTGATCGCGGAGGCGGGCGTCGACGCCGCGCCCGGCTTCGTCTATTCGATCTTCGACGACGTGGCGCGGGGCCTGCACCACATCTCGTTCCTGTGCAAGGGCGCACGGGGCCGGCCGGCCAGGGGCGCCTTTGCACCGCTGCGGAAACGGGCCCTGGCGGGCGTCACCGACCCCGCGATCCGGACCATGTTGCTGCGGCTCGCCGAAGAAAGCCGGGTCGGCCACTACGGCCTCTACTTCGGCGATCAGGACAGTGGCGACGTGCGCCGGTATTCGCCGCGGGGCTGAGGCCGTGAAGTCCGCGCCCTCCACCCCGGTGTGACCACCGATGAACCCGCCCGACCCGCTTGCGGCACTGCGCGACATCCACCCTCCGGACCCGCCGGGGCTCTGGCCTCCGGCTCCCGGATGGCTGGCGGCGGCCTGCCTCGTGGTGGTGATCGGGGCCGCTGCCGCGGTCATCGCCGCACGGCGGTGGCGGGCCGGGCGGCCCCGGCGCGAGGCGCTCGCGAGCCTGCGGTCCCTTCGCGCCCGTCACGAGGCCGGTGCGCCGGAGGTCGAGATCGCGATGGAGCTGTCCACCCTCGTCCGTCGCGTCGCTCTCGCCCGCCACCCGCGCGAAGAGGTGGCGGGGCTGACCGGTGAGCGGTGGATCGCCTGGATCGAGTCCGCTCTCCCCGAGCCCGGGATCGGGGCTTCGGCGCGTACCGCGCTGCTCGATGCTCCGTACGCACGCGATCGCCACTTCGACGTACCGCGCGCCATCGCCGCGTGCGAGCGCTGGGTCCGGTGCGTGTGAACCGGGGGAGACCTGCGTTCGCGGCGGCCGTCGTGGCGCTCGCCTTCGGTGAAGCCTGCGCGCAGACTCCTGACGCCCGTCTCGATCGCAACCCGATCCACGACGACGAGACGGTGCGCCTGATCGCCGCGTGCGAACGCTGGACCCGGTGCGCATGAACCGGCGGAGATCCGCGTTCGCGGCGGCCGTCGTGGCGCTCGCCTTCGGTGAAGCCTGCGCGCAGACTCTTGACGCCCGTCTCGATCGCAACCCGATCCACGACGACGAGACGGTGCGCCTGATCGTCGAGACCGATACGCGGGCCGGCGGCGCGCGGCCCGATCTCGCCCCGCTGCGGCGCGACTTCGAGGTGCTCGGACAGTCGACCAATACGCACGTCGCCATCGAGAACGGCGGACAAAGGGTACGGACCGAGTGGATCATCGAGCTGGCCCCGAAACGTTCGGGGCGCATCACCGTCGGCCCGCTGCGGGTGGGCGCGATGACGAGCCCGGCCATCGAGCTCGAAGTCCTGCCGGCCTCCTCCACCGCCGCGCGGTCCGCGCGCGACGTCTTCGTCGAGGTGGAGGTGACGCCACGAGAGGTCTACGTCCAGTCCCAGCTCGTCTGCGTCCTGCGCATCTACCGGGCGGCCGAGTTCCTTGAAGCGAAGCTCTCGGACTTCGACCCCGACCGCGCCGTCACCCACCGGCTCGGCAAGGATGCGACGTACACCAAGGTCGTCGACGGCCGGCGCTACCGGGTCATCGAGCGCCGGTTCGCGGTGTTCCCGCAGGAGAGCGGGCGGCTCGTGTTGCCCGCGTTTCGTCTCGATGCGCGCCTTGCCGAGGCGGGCGCCGCATCGACGATGGGCCGGCTGTTCGGTGAGGGACGGCGGGTGCGCATCGCAACCCGGCCCGTCGAGGTGGCGGTGAAACCCCGGCCGGGCCTGGCCGCAACGCCATGGCTGCCTGCCCGGGCCGTCACCTTGTCCGAAGAGTGGCCGGAAGAGCCGCCTCGTCTCGTCGCGGGCGAACCGGTGACCTGGACCCTGCGCCTCGGTGCGACGGGACTCGCCGGCGAGCAACTGCCGCCGATCGAACCTCCCGATGTCGAAGGAGCCCGGGTCTATCCCGACCGGCCGTCCATCGCGACCCGCGCCGGCGGACAGGCCATGCATGGAGAGCGCATCCAGCGCGTCGCGATAGTGCCGGGTGGGGCGGGAACGCTGACGATCCCGGAGCTGCGGGTGGAGTGGTGGGACGTCGAGGCGGACGCGGCGCGCACCGCGGCAATCCCGGCGCGGACGATCCGCGTGGCCCCGGCGCCGGCCCCGGCCTCCGCATCCCGCCCCCCGCTCGCCGACCCGCCGGCGGTCCGGGAGGCGAGCCCGCGGCTCTGGCAGGCCGTCAGCGCGGCCCTGGCCCTGGTGTGGCTGGTGACCCTGGGGGCGTTGCTGCGCATGCTTGGCCGGCGTCGCCGCCGCGGCGACCTCCGGTCGTCCACGTTGGCCGAAGAGCCGCCACGGGACGCTGCCGCGGCGCGCCGCCGAGTGCTGGACGCGTGCCGCGACGCCTCGCCGCGCGCGGCACGTGACGCTTTGCTCGATTGGGCCGGGCTCGTCTGGCCCGAGGCGCCCCCCCGCGATCTCGTCGCCCTCGTGGCGAGGTTCGACGACGCCCCGCTCGCCGAGGCGGTCCTGGCCCTCGACCGTGCCCTCTGGTCGGCTCGGGACACCGGCTGGACCGGGGAATGCCTGGCCGCCCGGCTTCCCCGCGCCCTCGGTCCCCCGCCGCCGCGGCGCCGCGCGGCGGATCGGCTGCCGTCATTGCACCCCGCGTAACGCGCCGGACCCGGATTCGCGCATCGCGTCGAGCTGCTCGCTCTTCTCGATCCAGGCCGATTCGACCGTGGCGATCTCGGCATCGAGCTTCCCGCGCCGCACCAGTAGCGCATGCAGCCGGGCGCGCTCGTCCTCGTCGTAGATCTCGCCGCCGGCCAGGATCGCCTCGATCGACGCCCGTTCGTCGTTCAACGCACCCAGCCGCCCCTCCAGCGCTTCGATCTCGCGCCGCAGCGGCGCGGCCCGGCGCCGCTCGTCCGCCAGCCGCCGGCGGCGTTCGCGGGGCGCCGCCGGCGCGGCGCCGGGCCGCGGCTCGTCGGGGGCCCGGTCCGGATGGCGTGCCACGAGCCAGCCGGCGTAGTCGTCGACGTCGCCCTCGAAGGGCGCGGCGCGTCCGTCCGCGACAAGCCACAGAGAGTCGCTTGCCAGACGGAGCAGGTGCCGATCGTGCGAAACCAGTACGAGTGCGCCGGAGAACGACTGCAACGCGACGGCCAGCGCCTCGCGCATGTCGAGGTCCAGATGGTTCGTCGGCTCGTCCAGCAGGAGCAGGTTGGGACGCTCCAGAACCAGCATGGCGAGGGCCAGACGGGTCTTCTCGCCGCCGGACAGCGGGGCGATGCCGCGGGTCGCCGCGGCGTCCCCGAAGCCGAAGCCTCCGAGGAAGTCCCGCATGTCCTGCTCGCGCATGTCGGGCGCGGCGGCGCGTACCAGCTCGAGCGGGGTACGCTGGTGGTCGAGCTGTTCGACGCGGTGCTGGGCAAAGTAGCCGATCCGCGCGCGGGAAGAGTGCTCCATGGTCCCGGCGCTCGGCGCGAGCCGACCCGCCAACCCGCGCAGCAGGGTCGATTTCCCCATGCCGTTCGCCCCCAGCAGCGCAATGCGATCTTCGGGAGCGAACCTCATCGAGACCTCGTTCAGCACCGCGCGGTCGCCGTATCCGAACGAGACCGAATCGAGCGTCACGACCGGCCGGGGCAGACGATCGGGTTCCGGAAACCGGAAGTCGAACCGCTTCCGGGCACGCAGTGGCGCGGACGCCTGCAGCCGCTCCAGCGCCTTGATCCGGCTTTGCGCCTGCCGGGCCTTGCTCGCCTTGTAGCGGAACCGGTCGACGAATGCCTGGATCCGCGCCCGCTCGCGCCGGACGCGCCGGGCGGCTCGGCGCGAATGCTCGATCCCGGCGGCGCGAAGCCGTTCGAACGCACTGTAGTTCCCGGTATGGAGGGCTATGCGGCGGTCATCGACGAGGGCGACGTGATCGACGATCGGATCGAGGAACTCCCGATCGTGGGAAACGACCAGAAGCGTTCCCGAATAGCGCTTCAGCCACGTTTCCAGCCACATGATGGCGTCGAGGTCGAGGTGGTTGGTGGGCTCGTCGAGGAGGAGCAGCTCCGACGGCGTCGCCAGCGTCCGCGCAAGCGCGGCGCGCATTCTCCAGCCGCCGGACAGCGTATCCAGCGTCCGCGCCTCCTCGCCCGGGGCAAATCCGAGTCCGTGGAGGATCCGGCTCGCCCGCGCTTGCGCGGCATGGCCATGGATCGCTTCCAGGTCCGAGTGGGCCGCCGCCTGCCCGTCGGCATCGCCACTCGCCTCGGCCGCCGCGAGCCGGGCCCGGATCGTCGCGATGCGCGGGTCCCCGCACACCACGTAGTCGATGAGCGGGACGTCCCCCGATGGCGCTTCCTGAGCGATGGCCGCGGCCACGACCCCGGCGGGCATCTCGACGGTGCCCCGGTCAGGCTCCAGTTCGCCGAGGATCAGTGCGAAAAGGCTCGACTTGCCGGCGCCGTTCGCGCCCACCACGCCCACCTTCTGCCGGCGCTGCACCGTCAGGCTCGCACCATCGAAGATCCTGGCACCGCCGCGTCGAAGCTCGACATCGTCCAGCCGGATCACGAAACGCTCTCCGTGGAGCCCGGAAATCCCGTTGTCGTCCGGGTTTCCCCGTCAGGACCCCACCGCCGGCCTTGCGGGAAACGGCGGCCGGCGGGCGTGACGCCGCTCCCGCGGCGGCGGACGACCCCGCGAGCGTGGCGTTCCACGCCGGGAATCCGTCGGTGAAAGTGGAGTCGATCTCCACCTCTCGCGAGCGCGGCATTCCCGCCACCGTACCGGCACGCCCTCCGGTTGGGTCCACCAGCCGTCACGGAGACGAATCGGGAGATTGGATTTCCCTGAAAATCAATTGGATATTGTGTTTTTCTCTAGCACAACATGAGAAACATGCGGCGCGAACGGCGTACATCGAACGGATGCGCCCGGGCGGGCCGAACCCGTACGAAGCGACTCAGGCGTTCGCTGTTTCCTGCGCGGGAGGGGCTTTCGACGGTGAGAGCCGCCCGCCCGCGAACGCCCGTTCCAGCAATCGCTGCACGAGACCGACGTTCGAGCTGTACGCGGCGAGGTCGTCGAGACGGTACTCCGTACCCCGGACGATCGAGTCCGCGGCACGATGACCGCTGCAGACCGCGGGGCCGATCCCTTCGCAGAGGTCCCGCGTCGCGAGACCTGCCGAGTCTCCGGTGATGAACGCGTCCCCGACCCGCACCACCTCGACCCCGCCCCGCAGAAAGTAGCTGTATCCCTTCGGCTCCAGCTCGACGTCCCGGACGAGTCCTCGTCGTGCAAGCACGCCCAGGAAATGGCGCCAGTGCCGCTTGATGTCCTCGCCCCGCGCCTTGAGCTTTTCGGCCATCCCCCCGATGCCGCAGTTCAGGTATCCGTCCGCCTTCGGGACATACCACGCATATCCGGGAAGACCTTTCTCGAAGAACCAGAGATGGCACCGCTCGTCGCGCCACCGGTGGGGAAACTCGTGCTCGTAGGTGGCGGCCTGCAGCTCGCGGGCGCGTGGATTGGCGTCGCGAAAGAATGTCCGGTAGACGGGACAGCGGGTCCCGCCGGCGCCGACGAGGTACCGCGACCGAAAGGCGCCGTCGATGACGTAGCCGTCCGGACCGTGTTCGATGCTGCGTACGTTGTGGGTGCGAACCGGGGCGCCGCTGCGGCGCAGGAGGTAGTCGTCGAATTCGAACCGGCGGATGGAGTGCTGCACGCTGGGGAGCCTGAACCTCAGCCACTTGAGGTGCACCACGATTCCGTCGAAGGTGTTGAATCGGTGCGGGTAGGCCTCGATGTCGAGGTTCAGGTCCGCCACCACCTCCGGGGTGATCCACCCTGCGCAGAGCTTCGTGCGGGGGAACTCCTCCCGGTCGAGCACGAGCACCGAAGCGCCTTCCTCGACCAGGCGCGCCGCGCATGAGGATCCCGCCGGGCCTCCGCCGACGACGATGACGTCGACCGTCTCCACCCCGCTCAGCCGCTCCCGCTCTCCGCCGTCGGCGGATACGCCCCCGGCGGGTAGACGTGAGCGCGCGTCCACGGCACGTCGTTGTTCTCGGACGGTGCGCAAACCACCTGGAAGAGCTGGATGGAATTGGCGAAGAACGCGGCCGAACACCCGGCGAGGTACAGCCGCCACGCCCGGATGAACTCTTCGTCGTACATCGCCCGGACGATCCCGGCCGCCCGGTCGAACCGTCCCAGCCACTCCCGCAACGTGCGCGCATAGTGGAGCCGCAGGTTCTCGACGTCGATGACGGAGAAGTTGAACGGTTCGAAGATCGCCATCATCTCCCGCAGGCTCGGCGGGTAACTGCCGGGGAAGATCCGCTGCTCCAGCCATGCGTTGACCGGCGTGGGGCGGTTGCGTCCGACGCTGTGGACGAGAGCGAGTCCGCCGGGTTTGAGCGTGCGCGCGATGACTCCGCCGAGGGCCTGGTAGTTCCGGATGCCGACATGCTCCAGCATGCCGACCGAGACGAACGCATCGCACGCGCCTTCGATGTTGCGGTAGTCGTCCTGCACGAATTCCACCACCGCGTCCATGCCTTCCCGCGACGCGCGCTCGCGCGCATATGCGATCTGCTCGCGCGATATGTTGAAGGCTCGCACCCTGACGCCGTATTCGCGCGCCATGTGCAGGGCCAGGGAGCCCCATCCGCAACCGGCCTCGATGACGAGCTGGCCCGGCCGGAGCATCAGCTTGCGGCAGACGTGGTCGAACTTGGCCCGTTGCGCCTGTTCCAGCGTGGCGTCCGGCGTGTCGTAGTACGCGCAGGTGTAGACCATCTCGTCGTCGAGCCACAGACGATAGAAGTCGTTGCCCAGATCGTAGTGGTGCCGGATGTGCCGCCGCGACCCCGCGGTGGTATTGGAACGCGGTCTGGGCAGCCGGCCCAGAACGCTGCGCTTGCCCGCCGCCGCGCCCACCCGCTCCATGGACCGGTAGCATCGGGCAAGCACATCGACGAGGTCGCCCTCGACCTCGATGCGGCCCGCGCTGAACGCATCGCCGAATCCGAGTTCGGGACTCGTGACCACCGAGAGCAGTGCGCCTCGATCGAGGAACACCACCCGGCCGGGAACGTCGCCCTCCGGACGATGCACGTCCTCGTCGTCCCAGAGTGCGAACGCAACGTCCGGGTAACCGGACTTCGCCGCAACTTGCCGCGCGAGCCAGCGGTCGAATCCGCTCGGCCGCGCTCCTCCCCCGCGGGCTCGGCCGCCCTTGCCGATCCCCGAAATGAAGTTGCCGGGAAGGCCCAGTGGATGCGGGCGCTGCCGCCTCACCGCCATCTCCTGCCTCCTGTCACGAAGCGACCGACGATCCGCCGCGCCAACCCCTTGGTGCGCAGGGTCCCCGGACGTGAAGCATTCGGTATATGGACTCAAGCTCCGGGCGAGCAGGCCATGGGACCGCGGCCGCCCGCCGGCGGGATTATAGCGAGTCGCTCTCCGGGCGCGAAACCGGGGCTTCGGATCGCGTTCCGCCGTCGCGCCGGGCATTGCGTCGGGCCTGGACCGCGCCGACCACCCACTTCGCGAGGAGCGGAAAGATCCCCAGCAGCACGAAAGAGCCGATGAGCGCGGGGGAAAGGATGCCCTGCAACGACTCGATCCGCCCGAGCTGCGTCCCGGCATTCACGTAGACGATGGTCCCGGGAAGCATTCCGAGCTGGCTCACGAGGGCGAAAACGGTGGTTCGCATCGGCGTGAGCCCCATCACCAGATTGATGATGAAGAACGGGAATGCGGGCACCAGCCGCATGGTGAACAGGTAGAAGCCGCCGTCGCGCTCGACTCCGGCGTTGATCGTCTTCAGACGGTCCCCGTACCGGCGCTGGATCCCGTCCCGCAAGATGTACCGGGACACGATGAACGCGACGGTCGCGCCGAGCGTGGATGCGAACGATACGACGACGGTGCCCCACAGGAGCCCGAACACCGCCCCGCCGGCCAGAGTCATGATGGCGGCGCCGGGCAGCGAGAGGCCGGTGATCGCGACGTAGGCGATGAAGTACGCCCCGAGCATCGTCAGGGGGTGCTCCCGGTAGAACGCGTCGATGCCGGCCTGACGCGACTTGAGGTGTTCGAGATCGAGATAGCGGCCGAGATCGAACCATGCGAACGCGGCGATTGACGCCACGACGACCGCGATGACGGCGATCTTCCACTTGTTCATGCTCCGCCTCCCGTCCACCGTGGCGACAGCCGCTCCCGAAGCGGCACGCCATTATAGGTGAACGTGCACGGATGAACGTGCGATGCATCCTTGCCGGCGCACGGTCCGCCCGATAGATTCGCGCCCGTGGACCGCGCACCCGGCGCGGCTCGGCCATCTGCGGCGGTTCCCGATGCTCCTCTTCTGGCTTCTCGCCTCCATCATGATCCTGGGCGCGGTGCTTCTGGTCGTGCCCCCCCTGATGCGCGCCTCCCCCGCCGGTCGGGATTCGACGGACGACGCGAACGTCGCCCTGTACCGCGAGCGTCTCGCGGAGCTGGTCCGGGAACGTGACCGGGGCGACATCGAGGCGGATCGATACCTTGCGTTGCGCGAGGACCTCGAGCGCGGACTGCTCGCCGATGTCGGGAGAAGCGAAGCGCCGCGTGCCGCCGCGCACCGGCCGCCGTACTGGATGGCGGTCGCGATCGCGGTCGTGGTGCCGGTCTGTGGCCTGGTGTCCTATCTCTGGCTCGGAGCGCCGCACGGACTCCACCCGCAACCGCCGCCCCGGACTGCGGCGGCCGGGACCGGGACGCCGCAGTCCGTGGAAGCGATGGTCGCCTCGCTCGCCGCCAGGCTCGCGGACGACCCCGCCAACGCCGATGGGTGGCTCCTGCTCGCCCGCTCGCAAGTCGCACTCGAACGCTTCACCGCGGCGCTCGCCTCGTTCGAACGGGTGCACGCACTGCTCGGCGACGAACCGTCGCTCCTTGCGGATTGGGCGGAAGCGGAAGCGGCCGCCGCCGGGGGCCGGTTTTCGCCGAGCGCCCGGGATCGGCTCGGCCGTGCCCTCGAGCTCGATCCCGACCACGAGAAGGCGCTCTGGCTCGGAGGCTTCGCCGCCGCCCGGAACGGAGACACGGACAGCGCGGTGGCGCGCTGGGAACGGCTGCTGGCGAGCCAGCCACCCGGGTCGCGAGAAGCATCCATCGTCGCCGAAGCGCTTGCGCAGGTTCGCGGTTCCGGAGACGGAGCACCAGCCGCCGGGGTCGAAGCGCCCGGCCCCGCGGAGCCGGCCGGCGAGACGAAGGCGGCGGCTCCGGGACGCATCGTCGTCGAGGTGAGCCTCGCGCCGGACCTCCCGGTCGAACCCGGCGCCAGCGAGCCGGTGTTCGTGTTCGCCCGCGAGCCGACCGCCGGCGGCCCTCCGGTCGCCGTCGCGCGTACCGTCGTGGGAGCGCTCCCCGCCACCATCGTGCTGGACGAATCGAACGCAATGGTCCCCTCGCGGTCGCTGGCGAACGTGGAGCGCGTGCTCGTCACCGCGCGCGTGGCGCGATCGGGGACGGCGAATCGCAACCCCGGCGACCTCGAAGGAACCTCCCGACCGGTGGCGGTCGCCGGCTCGACGCCGGTGAGGATCGTGATCTCGCGAATCGTCCCGTGAATGCCCCGGCCCCGGGCCTCCGCCGTCCCACAGGCCCCGTTGCGCACTCCCGAGCGACCGCCACGCCGGCGCTTCGGCCGGGCGCGCGCCTCGCCGGTGTCCCGTTCCCGGCGAGTCCGTCGACACCGGTGGACGACAGCGGCCCTGAAGCCTTCCGGCATGGGGCGCGGGAAGGCGGTGCGGCATCGTCCGGCCGGGGCGGACGACGGGCACTCGGGCCACCGCCGGTCCGCATCCCGTGAACTTCCTCGCCCACGCGCTGCTGTCGCCCGACGATGACGGGATACTCGCCGGAAACGTGTTCGCCGACCTGATCAAGGGCAGGGTCGAAGGCATTGCCCGGCCCGGGATCGTGGCCGGAGTCACGCTCCATCGCGCCATCGATCGATTCGCCGACCGCCACCACGCATTCAGGTCGTGCCTGGCGTGCGTCGCCGCTCCCCGCCGGCGCTACGCCCCGGTCATCGTCGACGTGTTCTTCGACCACTGCCTTGCACGGTGCTGGGCGGACTACTCGACGGTAGCCTTCGGCGTCTTCGTCGAGCGTGTATGCACCCGGGTGGAGCGGCAGGCCGAGTTCCTCCCGGTCCGGGACAGGGTGCGGCTCGAACGCATGATCGAAAGCCGGTGGCTGGCTCTGTACGCGACCCGGAGCGGGCTCGATCGGGCGTTCGCCGGACTGGCCCGCCGGGCCCGCTACGGTCATCGGCTCGGGGAGGCCGCCGCCGATCTCGATCGGCACTATCCGGCGATCGAAGCCGCGTTCCGCGTGCTCATGCCCGCGGTTCGCGAGCACGTGGACCAAGTGCTCGCGAACCGCGTCGATTGAAGTCCGGCCGGTCCGCCGGTACGGACCGCCCCCCGCGCCGCCCGGTTCGGGGAGTCCGCAGTGCCTCCGGACACGTGCCCCCCCCCCCCCCCCGTTCGATTGCGCCCGCAGGACCCGGGCGGCGGAACGGTGCGCGGGTCCGGCCACGGAGGTGTTTTCCACAGGAACCACCACGGTACCTCCCGCCTTGTCCACCGTTCGATCCACAACATCTTGGGTTTTGCGAGTTGCCGAACTACAATTTCTGGTGTCAAATGGACCTTCGCCGTCACGAGACGGGACGAACGCCTACACGGCCGGCGGCGGGTGCCGATTGACTCGGCGAGGGGCCGGCGGGTCCCTGCGGGCGGGGAAGCGACACCGGCCCTCGGCAAGCGCCTGCGGCGGATGCCGTTCCCGGTGGCCGGAGGCATGGAATCAGCGGGCGCCGGCAACGCCGGGGCCATTCGAAGGCAGGAAGCTTCGCCGGTCACCCGGACCATCCGCACCGGCCGGACGTTCGACGAGGGGGTGCGAGAATGACACTGGCTCAGCGAATTCACGTCGAAACGGGCGATTCCGGCGTCTCCGCCATTCCTCTGCAAGCGGCATCGCTCGACATCTGGGACGGAAAGTACCGGCTGAAGAGGCGCGACGGCACCGTCGTGGATCGCGGAATCGATGAGACCTTCCGCCGTATCGCCCGCGCGATCGCCGATGTCGAGTCCACCGACGAGCTCCGCACGCACTGGCACGAGCGTTTCCTGTGGGCGCTGCGCCAGGGCGCGATCCCGGCCGGACGCATCGTCTCGAACGCGGGCGCGCTGGAGCACAAGCCCGCGACCTCGACCATCAATTGCACGGTGTCCGGGACCATCCTCGATTCCATGGACGACATCCTGGACAAGGTCCACGAAGCCGGGCTCACCCTCAAGGCGGGGTGCGGCATCGGTTACGAATTCTCCACCCTGCGGCCCAGGGGGGCGTACGTCACCGGTGCCGGTGCGTACACGTCGGGGCCGCTGTCGTTCATGGACGTCTACGACCGGATGTGCTTCACCGTATCGTCGGCGGGCGGGCGCCGGGGAGCGCAGATGGCCACCTTCGACGTCGGCCATCCCGATGTGCTCGACTTCATCCGCGCCAAGCGCGAAGACGGCCGCCTGCGCCAGTTCAACCTCTCGCTGCTCATCACCCGGGAATTCATGCAGGCGGTTCGTGACGACGCCCGATGGGAGCTCGCGTTCCCGCTGACGCGACCGGAAGCCGGGCACGACGGCATCGATCTCGACGACCCGGACCAGGTGGTGTGGCGAAGCTGGCCGGTGCGCGACGGCTACGTCACGAACCACATCGGAAAGGTCGCGTGCAAGGTGTACCGGACCGTGCGGGCGCGCCGGATCTGGGACCTCATCATGTCGTCGACGTACGACTTTGCCGAGCCGGGATTCATCCTGATCGACGAAGTCAACGACATGAACAACAACTGGTTCTGCGAAAACATCCGCGCGACCAACCCGTGCGGCGAGCAGCCGCTTCCGCCCTACGGTTCATGCCTGCTCGGTTCGGTCAACCTCACGCGTTTCGTGCGCGACCCGTTCACGGAACGCGCGCGGTTCGACTGGGAGAGGTTTCGCGAGGTCGTCGCCGTCTTTACTCGAATGCTCGACAACGTCGTGGAAGTCAACGGGCTCCCTCTCGGCCCCCAACGCGACGAGATCATGCGAAAGCGGCGCCACGGGATGGGCTATCTGGGCCTCGGTTCGACCTTGACGATGCTGCGCCTGAGGTACGGTTCCGAAGCATCGGTCGAGTTCACCGAGCGCGTGACCCGCGAGATGGCGGTCACCGGGTGGAAGGCCTCCCTCTCCCTGAGCCGGGAGAAGGGCGCGGCGCCGTTGATGGAGGAGTCTTTTCCGGTGACGGAGGAGATGCTCGCACGACGCCCGGAGATGGCGCGGGACGGCCTGGCGGTCGGAGACCGGGTCGAGGGGAAGGTGCTGCACGCGAGGTACAGCCACTACATGCAGCGGCTCGCCGAGACCGAGCCGGAACTCGTCGAGGCCCTCGCCGATCAGGGAGCGCGGTTCACCCACCATACGTCGATCGCGCCCACGGGCACGATCTCGCTGTCTCTCGCGAACAATGCAAGCAACGGCATCGAGCCGAGCTTCGCGCACCGTTACTCCAGGAACGTCATTCGCGAAGGACGCAAGACGAAGGAGAAGGTCGACGTGTTCTCCTTCGAGCTGCTCGCCTACCGTGAACTCGTCGATGCCCGGGCGGACCCCCGCGAAAGCGGAGCCCACGCGCTCCCCGACTACTTCGTGACCGCCGACGACGTCACCCCCGGGCAGCACGTCGACATCCAGGCCGCGGCGCAACGCTGGATCGACTCCTCCATCTCGAAGACCGCGAACGTCCCGACCGACTACCCGTACGAGGAATTCAAGGACATCTACCTCTACGCCTTCGAGCGGAACCTCAAGGGCTGCACCACGTTCCGATTCAACCCCGCCGCATTCCAGGGCGTGCTCGTGAAGGAGCAGGACCTCGAGAACACGACCTATCGGTTCAAGCTCGAAGATGGAACGGTCATCGAAGCCAGGGGCAACGAAGAGGTGGAGTACGACGGCGACATCCACACCGCCGCGAACCTCTACGACGCGATCAAGGAGGGGTATTACGGCAAGTTCTGAATGCGGCGGCCGATACCGGGACTCGCGCGCCCGTCCCGCGTGGCGGGGCGTGGGCCGCGAAGCGGTGGGCCCCGCCGGCTTGTCCGGCCCGGGCTCCCCGGCCACGGCGGGAACCGCCGGCGCTCCACCGGTGTCCGGCCGGGGGCGCCGGTGCCGCCGGATGACACGGCGGGTCGCGCGCTCCATCGACCGACGCGCCGGGAAGACCTCTCCCGAGGGAGGAAACGGACCATGACCATCAGGATCGACCAGAAGATCGTCGAATACGGGATCGAGCCTCGTGAAGAGGCTCCCGCAACGCCGCCGCCTCGTCCCAAGGCGGACATCATCCAGATGCACGAGAAGATCGAGCGGCCGGAAACGCTGCTCGGCTCGACCTACAAGATCAAGACGCCGCTGTCCGACCACGCCCTTTACGTGACGATCAACGACGTGATGCTGAACGCGGGCACCGTGCACGAGCAGCGGCGCCCGTTCGAGATCTTCATCAACTCCAAGAACATGGAGCATTTCCAATGGATCGTGGCTCTCACGCGCATCGTGTCGGCGGTGTTCCGCAAGGGCGGAGACGTGACGTTCCTCGTCGAGGAGCTGCGCTCGGTATTCGATCCCAAGGGCGGGTACTTCAAGAAGGGGGGTCGCTACATGCCTTCGCTGGTGGCCGAGATCGGCGATGCAATCGAAGCGCACATGCGCTCGATCGGACTGATCGAAGACGAACCGCTCGACCCGGTCAGGTCCGATCTGGTCGAGAAGTCGCGCATGCAGCTCGCAATTGCGAACGCCGGCAGCGAGCCGGCGGCGCACGATTTCCCGGATGGCGCGCAGTTGTGTGAAAAGTGCCGGACGCAGGCGGTGGTTCACAAGGACGGGTGCATGACCTGCCTCAACTGCGGTGAATCGAAGTGCGGCTGAATGGCGTGCCCTGTCCGGGTGTCGCTGATCGACGCAAGGAGGAGGGCCCAAGGAGGAGGGCCCGGGACAGCGAGTCGAAGACTCGGGGCTGGAGTCGATGCGGGTCCGCCGCACCGGCGAACGGACGCGCGGAGGCGGTCGTACCTGCATGCAGGGGTTGTGACGGGCGCCGACCAGGACGTCGGCACTGAAACCCACCGGGCATTGGCCGGTTCCATGCACGCCGATGCCCGGTGGGTCTTTTTCCCGGCAGGTCTTTTTCTATGAGCCGGCGGTCCCGTCGGTACGATGTCCCGTGGCCACCCGCTCCGCATCCGCCGGTGCGCACACGGAGGCGCAGACACCGGTCAGGCCGTTGTCGTCCATCCCGGTCACCAGGATCGGCTCCAGGCGCGCGCTGGCCTCCCCTTCCCCCAGATCGACCCTGAGGTAGTTGTCGGTCCAGCCGCCGACGCGTGCGGCGCCACCGCGACGCGCCGGCTCGAGCAGGACGTCGACGACCTGCCCGACGTGCCGCCGCGCGAAACGGCGGTGCTTCTCCGCCGAGAGCCGCTTCAGCGCGCGGGTGCGGCGTTTCCCGACCTCACCCGGCACCTGGCCGGAGAAGTGCTCCGCCTCGGAGCCGGGGCGCGGGGAGTACGTGAAGACGTGGAGATAGGTGATGGGGAGCCTCTCGACGTGCTCGAAGGTGCGCAGGAAGTCCTCATCGGTCTCGCCGGGAAAGCCGCAGATGACGTCCGCCCCGATCCCGCAACCCGGGACGCGCTCACCGATGCGGGTGACGAGGTCCGCGAACTCCTCCGCCCGGTACCGCCGCTTCATCCGGGCGAGCACGGCATCGCTCCCGCTCTGGAACGGGATGTGGAAGTGTCGTGCGAACTTCGGTGATTCGGCCATCAGGGCAATGACCTCGTCACCGAGCGACGCGGGCTCGATCGAGCTCAGCCGGAACCGCTCGACCCCTTCGACATCGAGGATGCCCTCGATCAGGTCGGGCAGCATCCGCCGCCGCTCGGGGAGGTCGAGCCCGTAGTCCCCGATGTGCACGCCGGTGAGCACCACCTCGACGTACCCGGCATCGACGAGCCGGCGCACTTGGTCGAGCACGCTCGCGGGGGTCCGGCTCCTCGAGGCGCCGCGGGTCTGTGGAACGATGCAGAACGTGCAGGACTCGTTGCAGCCTTCCTGCACCTTGACGAACGCCCGGCTATGTTCGGTCATCTCCGTGATCGGCACGTCCAGGAAGCTCTTCGCGGCGGCGATCGGCGACACCGCGACGACCGGGGGGCCGTCTTCGAGATGGTCGATGAGCTCCGCGACCCGGGCGCGGTCCGCCGCGCCCACCACCAGCGCGACCCCCGGCAACGCGGCCAGCTCCGCAGGCGCGCGCTGCGCGTAGCAACCGGTCACCACGACTTTCGCCGCCGGGTGGTCGGCGGCGATCCGCCTGATCGCCTTTCGTGCGGTGGCGTCGGCCCGTGCGGTCACGCTGCACGTGTTCACGACGTGGATGTCGGCGGCCGCCCGCGCGCCCACCGTCTCGAAATCGCATCCTTCGTCCACGAGGGTGCGGATCGTCTCGGTGTCGTACTGGTTCAGCCGGCACCCGAAGGTGTGGTACGCGATCCGCTTGCGCATGGTCCGGGGGTCCCGACGGGTCTGCCGCGTGATTCGCCGCGACGCGATTCTAAGCCAGGCATTCTCCGCGGATCACGAAACGAGGGCGGAACCGCACCGGAAGCGGCGTCAGGGCCGGGGAGTCCACACGACGCGCCATCCCGGTGTTCCCGGCGCGGCCGCGAGCCGCGGGTTGGTCCACACGGAACCGACGGCCGCGAGCACGCCGCCGGCGTACACCAGCGGGATGCGTCCGCGCTCCCACGGCGGGATCCCCAGAGACTGGAAACGTTTCCTGAGCGAATGTCCCCGTACCCGCAACGGCCGCATCCTCGCCGCGTCCTCGCCGCGAAATCGCACCACGATCTCCGCGTCCCGCAACCCGCCGTCCAGCCCGCCGCCGGTGCAGGGTTCGCACGCGAGACACCCGTGGTCCAGCGTGAGCGTTTCCGGAATCCTCCACGGGTACGCAGCCCGGGGGGCGACGGGGCGTTCCCGCGGCAGCACGTGGACGCGTCCTCGAAAGCGCCGGACTTCGATGTCTCCGAGCCCCACGCACGGCGCCGCATCCGGCCTCGCTCCGACGACCTCGCGGGCGATCTGCTCGATCCGGCGCGCTCCGGGCGCTGCGATCCCCCGTGCCCTCAACCAGCCGGCGATGGCATTGCGCCGCCGCGCCGGCTCCAGAGCCCCGACCGTCCCGGCATCGAGGGTCTCGCCGCCGAGGCCGCCGGCCGGCTCGAGGTCGATGGCGGCCAGAGCGTCGAGCAGCTCGGCCGACTCCCGGCCGAGCGCCGCGGCACGCGCAAGCGATGCCCGCACCCGGGGCCATCGTGCTTCGAGCACCGGGATCACGTCGCGGCGCAGCGCTACCCTCGCGAAGCGCCGATCCTCGTTTGCCGGATCGCGGACCAGCGGAAACCCGGTCGCCTGCGCGTAGGCATGCAATGCGGCCCGGGAGACGCCACGCACCGGCCGCGCGACGATCCCGGCGCCCAGACGCCGCTCGTGCGGGATCCCCGCCAGACCCCGGGGGCCGGCCCCGCGCAGCAGGTTCAGCAGCACGGTCTCCGCGTGGTCGTCCTCGGAATGTGCGGTACAGAGGACATCGTGCGGCGAGAGGAAGCGCTCGAACGCCTCGTACCGGGCCGTGCGCGCCGTCCCTTCGTCACCGCGCCCGCCGCCGTTCGCCTGCACGTCGGCGTCGAGCACCGTGATCCCGATCGCCAGCCGGCGACAGATCTCCGCGCACTGGCGCGCCCACCGTGCCGAGTCCGGGTGCAGGTGGTGATCGACATGGACGGCGCACAGGCGCAGGCCGGGCTTCCGCGCCCGCGTGAACGCATGGAGCAGCGCGAGCGAATCCGCCCCTCCGCTGAAGGCGACGACGAAGCGGGTCGCCGGGGGAAATCGGGTGGTGAAGGCGACGACGGTCTCCGGCCCGAACCGTCCGGCAATGCCTTCGCCGTCACCGCCGGGCCGCATGTCTCACCCGCGCGCCGCGGCCCGGCCGCGAGGCGGTCGGAGAAGCGGGCGGCCGGGAAGCCGATCCATGTGTCGAGCCCGTGGGTCCGTCCGGCTCAGTAGGCGTGCCGGCGCAGACCCGTGCGCTGCAACACGCGCGAGGCGATCTCCTCGACCGACGAGGCGCTCGTATCGAGGCACGGGATCCGGTGACGCTCGAACAACGCTTCCGCCTCCCGTACCTCGGTGCGGCATCGCCGCGGCGACGAGTATGCGGTGCCGGGCCGCCGCTCGGAGCGAATTCTCCGCAGCCGTTCCGGATCGATGGTGAGCCCGAACAGCCGCGCGCGGTGATCGAGCAGGAGCGGTGGAAGGGCCGCGCACGACAGAACGTCATCGGTCAACGGATAGTTCGCGGTCCTGATCCCGAACTGCATCGCCAGATAGACACAGGTCGGCGTCTTGCCGGAGCGCGACACGCCGAGCAGGATGATGTCCGCCTCATCGTAGCTGCGTGTGCCGGCGCCGTCGTCGTGGTTGAGCGCGAAGTCCACTGCGCCAATCCGATCGTCGTAGGACGCCTTGTCGGTGACGGCATGAAACCGGCCCGGCGCATGGCTCGATCCGATGTGCAGCTCGTGCTCCAGGGTCCCGATGAACGCCCGGAAGATGTCGAGCACGAGGGCGTTGCTCCGCGAGAGGATCTCGCGCAGTCCCGAATCGGCCAGGGTACTGAACACGAGCGGCCGATCGTGCTCCGCGCTTCCGGCCGCATCGATGCGCGCCACGGCTTCGTTCGCCTGCGCCGCATCGTTGACGAACGGGATGGTGGTGGTCACGAACCCCACATGGTCGAACTGGCTGAGCAGGGCGTTTCCGAGCGTCTCGACGGTGATCCCGGTGCTGTCGGACACGAAGAACACGTGCCGGCGGATGCCGCGGCCGGGATCCACCGCCCTCACCGCCCCATGGCCGCCGCGGCCGAGACCGCCTCCGAGACCGTCTCGGTAATCCGATCGGCGATCTGCTCCACCTCGGCCCGCGAGGAGCTCTCGACCATGATGCGCACCACCGGCTCCGTGCCCGATCGCCGCAGCAGCACCCGTCCATCCGTGCCGAGTGCCGCCTCCGCCGCCGCGACCGCGTCCCGGAGGGAGCGATCCGATTCGAGATCGACGCCGTTCCGGAGCCGTACGTTGCGAAGCGCCTGCGGATACCTGGACATGCCCCGTCTGGCCTCGCAAAGGGTACGGCCGGATCGGACCAGGGCATGGAGGACCTGGAGGGCGGAGACGATTCCGTCCCCGGTGGTGGTGCGATCGAGGCAGACGACGTGTCCCGAGGATTCGCCGCCCACCACGCACCCGTGCTCGTGCATCAGCTCGAGCACGTGGCGGTCGCCGACCTGCGCGCGGTGCAGCTCGATCCCGCGTGAGCGCAACGCCATCTCGAGTCCGCGATTCGTCATCACGGTGCCGACCACCGACCCGTTGAGCCGTCCGCGGGCATGGCGGTCCTCGGCGATGATGAAGAGGATCTCGTCTCCGTCCACGACCTCCCCTTGCGAATCGACCATCGCCACCCGGTCGCCGTCGCCGTCGAATGCGATGCCGAGGTCCGCGCGGCGCTCCAGGACCGTATCCCGCAACGCGCCCGGCGCCAGCGGACCGAAGCCGTCGTTGATGTTCAACCCGTCGGGGGCGCATCCGATCGGCACCACCTCGGCACCGAGCTCCGAGAACACGCTCGGGGCGATGTGGCAGGTTGCGCCGTGGGCGCAGTCGACGACGATCCGCAGTCCCCGGAGCGTCAGTCCGGGCGGTACGGTGCTCTTGCAGAACTCGATGTACCGCCTCGCCGCGTCGTCGATCCGGACCGCCCTGCCGATATCGGCGCCCCTCGCCGCCGGCATCGTCGAGTCGAGCGCCGCTTCGATCGCGTGCTCGGCCTGGTCGGACATCTTGCCCCCACCCCTGGTGAAGAACTTGGCGCCGTTGTCGGTATGGGGGTTGTGGGAGGCGCTGACGACGATTCCCCCCGCCGCGCGCAGGATGCGGGTCAGGTAGGCGACCGCGGGGGTCGGCAGCGTTCCGGACAGCACCGGGTCCGTTCCGGCCGCGGCAAGCCCGGCCTCCAGCGCGGACTCGAACTTGCGGCCCGAGACCCGCGTGTCCCTGCCGATGACGACTTTTCCACGCCTCCCGCCGGCCAGCACGGTGCCGGCCGCCCAGCCGAGCTTGAGGAAGAATTCCTCGGTGATCGGAGGCTTGCCGACCTCTCCGCGGATCCCGTCGGTGCCGAAGTATTTCCTTGTCTCAGCCATCGGTCCGCCATCGCTCCATCGACGGGGTCGCAGGACGGGACCGCCTGCGGTGGCCGGGGCCCACCACGGGGCCGGCCGATTCGGGGGCCGGATCACCAGCCGGACCATGACCTCTCATCGGCCGGGACGGGAGAATGAACCGGTGACGGAACGGTGTGCCGTGCGGTTCGTCAGTGAAGGCTTGCGGGCCCGCCGATGGAGCCCGATCCGGAAGGCGACTGCTCGCCGTCGTCCTCGTCTTCCACCGCCGGTGAATCGCCGCCCGGAGGGGACCGGTCCGACCAGTCCTGCGGTGGCCTCGGCGCGCGGCCTTCCATGATGTCCTTGATCTGCTCGACGTCGATCGTTTCGTACTGGATCAGCGCGCTGGCCATGACGTGAAGCCGCTGTTCGTTCTCCTTCAGGATCCTGGTCGAGCGCTGGTAGTTCCGATCGATGATGTTGCGCACCTCCTCGTCGATGAGGTCCTGCGTCTGGTCCGAGACCGTCTTGTGCTGAGTGACGCTGTGCCCGAGGAACACCTCGCCCTCCTCTTCGCTGTAGGTCAGCGGACCCAGCTTCTCCGACAGTCCCCACCGCGTCACCATGTTCCGGGCCAGCTCGGTCGCCCTCTGGATGTCGTTGCTCGCGCCGGTGGTGACGCTGTCCGGACCGAAGATGAGCTCTTCCGCGATGCGCCCTCCGAACAGGCTCGAGATCTGGCTCTCGAGCCGCTCCTTGCTGTAGCTGTAGCGGTCCTCCTCGGGGAGGAACATGGTCACGCCGAGGGCGCGTCCGCGCGGGATGATCGTGACCTTGTAGACGGGGTCGTGGGACGGCACCAGCAGTCCGACGATCGCGTGGCCCGCCTCGTGGTAGGCAGTGAGGCGTTTCTCGTCGTCGCTCATCACCATCGAGCGGCGTTCGGAGCCCATCATGATCTTGTCCTTCGCCTTCTCGAACTGCTCCATGTCGACGGTGCGCCGGTTCGCCCGCGCCGCGAACAAGGCCGCCTCGTTGACGAGGTTGGCGAGGTCCGCACCCGAGAACCCCGGGGTTCCGCGAGCGATCACGCTCGGCTCGACGTCCCGGTCGAGGGGTATCTTGCGCATGTGGACCTTGAGGATCTGCTCGCGGCCCCGGATGTCCGGGAGGGGAACCACGACCTGGCGGTCGAAGCGTCCGGGACGAAGCAGGGCCGGATCGAGGACATCGGGACGGTTGGTCGCGGCGATGACGATGATTCCCTCGTTGCCCTCGAAACCGTCCATCTCGACGAGCAACTGGTTGAGGGTCTGCTCGCGTTCGTCGTGCCCGCCCCCGAGGCCCGCTCCGCGGTGGCGTCCGACCGCGTCGATCTCGTCGATGAAGATGATGCACGGCGCGTGCTTCTTGGCCTGCTCGAACATGTCGCGCACCCGCGACGCGCCGACCCCGACGAACATCTCGACGAAATCCGACCCGGAGATGGTGAAGAACGGCACCTTCGCCTCGCCCGCGATGGCGCGCGCGAGCAGCGTCTTGCCGGTTCCGGGCGACCCCACCATCAGCACCCCGCGAGGGATCTTGCCGCCGAGCTTCTGGAACTTGGCGGGATCGCGCAGGAAGTCGACGAGCTCGGCGACTTCCTCCTTCGCCTCGTCGACGCCGGCCACGTCCGAGAACGTGACCTTGACCTGATCCTCGCCGAGCAGGCGCGCCCGGCTCTTGCCGAACGAGAGGGCCCCCCGGCCGCCGGCGCCGCCCTGCATCTGGCGCATGAAGAAGATCCACACCCCGATCAGCAGCAGCATCGGGAACCAGGAGATGAAGATCTGCATCAGGAGCGACTGCTGCTCGGGGGGACGCGCGTCGATGACCACGCCGTTCTCGAGCAGGTCGCCGACCAGCGCCTTGTTGTCGGTCTCCGGGGTATAGGTGGTGAACCGCTCGCCGGTCTGCAGGACGCCCTGTATCGTGCGTCCTTCGATGACGACCTTCTGGACCCTCCCCTGCTTCACGTCGGCGATGAAGCGGGAGTACTCGACCTGCTCGGTTCCGGTTCGACGCGGACCGAAGTTGTTGAAGACGGACATCAGCACCAGGGCGATGACCACCCAGAGGATCAGGTTCCTTGCCATGTTGCTCACTGTCGGTGCTTGCGGCGTGGGCCGCTGCTCTGGTGGGATCCGGGCGTTGTTCCGGTCCCGGCGATACCCGGGGACGTCCCGGACGGACACATGTATCGAACCGGCACGACACTATACCCCAACTGTCCGGGCGTCGTCCGTCCGGGCCGTCCGGCTCGCCGCGACGTGGTGCCTCGAACCGCGTGCAAGGGCGTAGGCCTCGCTGGAGCGCTTTCTGGACGCTTCCGGTTTTCGGACCGCGACGCTTGCAAAGAGTTCGCGCAGCGTTCGCAGATACGCCGCCGTCTCCTCTCCCTGGAACAGCTTCACCAGGAAGACGCCGTCGTGCTTCAGCACGCGGACCGCGAAACTCGCGGCGGAGTCCGCGAGCTCGCGCCAGCGCGACTGATCGTTCGCCTTCACACCACTCAGATTGGGCGCCATGTCCGACATTACAAGGTCGACCGCCCGCCGGCCGACGCACGCCTCCACCCGCTCGACCACCTCCGCGCGCCGGAAGTCCCCCCGCATGAACTCCACCCCGGCGAGCGGCTCCATTTCCAGGATGTCGAGGGCCACGATCCGGCCGCCGGGAGAGAGCTTGCGGTGTGCGATCTGGGACCATCCACCCGGTGCCGCGCCGAGGTCGACCACCACCCGCGCGCCGCCGAACAGGCGATCCCGATCGTCGATTGCCTCGAGCTTGAGCGCGGCCCGCGAACGCAGCCCGCGCCGGCGCGCTTCCCGGACGAACGGATCGTCGTCACGCTGGCGCCGCCAGGCTCCGCCCTTGCGCGTCACGGCCGGCCCTCCGGGATGCCGCCCGCCGGCGCGTGTTTCCGGACGGCTCCCATCTCCGGGTTCCGCGGCCCCGTGCCGGTGGACGGAACCGCGACCCCGTCAGCCGTACTCGACGGAGAGGATTTCGTACTCGATCTCTCCGTCCGGGGCGGCGACGGTGACGGTTTCGCCTTCTTCCTTGCCGATCAGGGCACGGGCGAGCGGCGAGCTGATCGAGATGAGTCCCTGGCCGATATCGGCCTCCACGTCACCGACGATCCGGTACCGCGCCTCCGCGCCGGTCGAAAGCCGCACGAGCTCGACCATCGCCCCGAACACCACCCGCCCGCCGCCGTCGACCGTACCGGGATCGATGATGTCCGCCGTGCCGAGCCACCCCTCGATTTCCGCGATCCGTCCCTCTATGAAGCCCTGCTGCTCCTTCGCCGCGTGGTACTCGGCGTTCTCGCGAAGGTCCCCGTGCGCCCGCGCCTCCGCAATCGCGCGGATGATCTTCGGCCGCGCGTGCGACTTGAGCTCCTGCAGCTCGCCGCGAAGCCTGAGGGCTCCGTCCTTCGTCAACGGACGCCGGTTCACGACCCCGTCTCCATGTGGATCTCCTGCATCGAGCTTACCTCCGGCACGCCGGGGGCCCGGATCGCTTCGACCAGCGCGCGCGCGCCGGCCACCGTGGTGAAGTACGGCACCCGGTACTGCAACGCGGTTCGACGGATCGTGTACGAGTCCGCGATCGCCCGGCTGCCTTCCGTGGTGTTCACGATCATGTCGATCTCGCGGTTCTTCAGCATGTCGACGATGTGCGGGCGTCCCTCCAGCACCTTGTTGACCATCCGGCACCGTACACCGGCATCGTCGAGAGCCCGCGCCGTGCCCCGGGTGGCGACGATCTCGTAGCCGAGCCGCTGGAGATCGCGCGAGACCTCTACGGTATCGCGCTTGTCGCCGTCGCGCACGCTCACGAAGACGGTTCCGTGCGACGGCAATTCGTCTCCGGTAGCGAGCAGCGCCTTCGCGAACGCTTCGCCGAACGTGCGCCCGATCCCCATGACCTCGCCGGTCGACTGCATCTGCGGGCCGAGCAACGAGTCCACGCCCGGGAGCTTGACGAAGGGGAAGACCGCTTCCTTCACCGCGTAGTGCCCGACCGTGCGTTGCCTGTCGAGATCGTCGGCGCGGAGCTCGAACCCGACCATGCACAGCGCCGCGATCCTGGCGAGGGGAATCCCGCTCGCCTTCGACACGAAAGGAACCGTGCGCGACGCGCGGGGATTGACCTCCAGAACGTGGATGGTTCCGTCCTTGATCGCGTACTGGACGTTCATCAGGCCCACCACGCCGAGCGCCCTGGCGAGCAGTCGCGTCTGTTCTTCGAGGCGCCTCCGGACGTCCTCCGGGAGCCCGGTCGGCGGCAGCGAGCAAGCCGAGTCCCCGGAGTGGATTCCCGCCTGTTCGATGTGCTCCATGATGCCGCCGACGAATACCGCCTTCCCGTCGCTCGCACAGTCGACGTCGACCTCCACCGCGTCGTCGAGGAACCGGTCGAGGAGCACCGGCGACTCGTGCGACACCTCGACCGCGTGGCGCATGTAGCGCGAGAGCTCGCCCTCGTCGTAGACGATCTTCATCGCCCTCCCCCCGAGCACGTAGGAGGGACGCACCACGATGGGGTAGCCGATCGCCGCCGCATGCCGCGCCGCCTCGGCCGGCGTCCGGGCGGTCCGATTGGGCGGCTGGCGCAGGCCGGAAGCCTCGATCAGCTTCTGGAACCTCTCGCGGTCTTCGGCGAGGTCTATGCTGTCGGGACTGGTCCCGACGATCCGCACCCCCTCGGCCTCCAGCGCCCGGGCGAGCTTGAGCGGAGTCTGGCCGCCGTACTGCACGATCACCCCCTCGGGCTGCTCGACCCGGACGATCTCGAGCACGTCCTCGAGCGTCAGCGGTTCGAAGTAGAGGCGGTCCGACGTGTCGTAGTCGGTGGAAACGGTTTCCGGGTTGCAGTTGACCATGATGCTCTCGTACCCCGCCTCGCGCATCGCGAGCGCGGCCTGCACGCAGCAGTAGTCGAACTCGATGCCCTGCCCGATCCGGTTCGGACCGCTGCCGAGCACGACGATCTTGCGTTCGGCGGTCGGCTCCGCCTCGCACTCCTCCTCGTAGGTCGAGTACATGTAGGCGGTCGCGGCGCGAAACTCCGCCGCGCACGAATCGATCCGCTTGAACACCGGGTGGAGTCCGAGGCGCTTGCGGTGCGCCCGGACCTCGCCCTCTCGTGCTCCGAGCAACGCCGCGAGCCGTGCGTCGGAAAAGCCCTTGCGCTTGAGGCGGCGCAGCATGTCGAAATCGAGCTGTTCGAGTCCGAGCGTGGCGAGCCCGCGCTCCTCGCGGACGAGGTCCTCGATCTGGGCGATGAACCACGGGTCGATCCGGGACAGGCGGTGCACTTCGTCCGCGTCCATGCCGAGACGCAACGCATCGGCGAGGTACCGCAGCCGCTCGGGGCCGGCGTCCCTCAGCTCGCGGCGGATGCGCTCGAGCGCCCGGGCGCCGTCGCGGTCGGTGACGATCTCGTCGAGCCCGGCCAGTCCGGTCTCCAGGCTGCGCAACGTCTTCTGAAGCGACTCCTGGAACGTGCGGCCCACCGCCATCGCTTCGCCGATGGACTTCATCTGGGTGGTCAGCCGGGAGTCGGCGTCCGGGAACTTCTCGAACTCGAACCGCGGGGCCTTGGTGACGACGTAGTCGAGGGAGGGCTCGAACGACGCGGGGGTCGCCCGACCGGTGATCTCGTTGTCCAGCTCGTCGAGCGTGTATCCGACCGCCAGCTTCGCGGCGACGCGGGCGATCGGGAACCCCGTCGCCTTCGACGCGAGGGCCGAAGACCGCGAGACCCGCGGGTTCATCTCGATCACCACCATGCGCCCGTCGTCGGGGTCGATCGCGAACTGCACGTTCGAGCCGCCGGTGTCGACGCCGATCTCCCGCAACACCGCGATCGAGGCGTTGCGCATGCGCTGGTACTCCTTGTCGGTCAGCGTCTGCGCGGGAGCGACGGTGATCGAGTCCCCGGTATGGACGCCCATCGGATCGAGGTTCTCGATCGAGCAGACGATGATGCAGTTGTCACGCCGGTCGCGCACCACCTCCATCTCGAATTCCTTCCAGCCGAGCACCGACTCCTCGATCAGCACCTCCGCGGTGGGAGACGCTTCGAGGCCGCGTTCGCAGATCGCCACCAGCTCCTCGAGGTTGTACGCGATTCCTCCGCCGGTTCCGCCCAGGGTGAACGAGGGACGGAGGATGGCCGGAAAGCCGAGGTCGGACCGTGCCGCGACCGCCTCGTCGACGCTGCGAACGAGCGTGGCGCGCGGACATTCGAGGCCTATGCGGCCCATCGCGGCCCGGAACCGCTCGCGGTCCTCCGCCTTGTCGATTGCGCTGCGGCTCGCCCCGACGAGCTCGACCGCATGGGCCTCCAGCACGCCCTCGCGTACCAGGTCGAGAGAGCAGTTGAGCCCGGTCTGGCCGCCCATCGTGGGCAACAGCGCGTCGGGGCGTTCCTTCTCGATGATCCGGGCGACCACCTTCCAGTGCACCGGCTCGATGTACGTGGCGTCGGCGAACCCGGGGTCGGTCATGATCGTGGCCGGATTGGAGTTCACCAGCACCACCCGGTAGCCTTCTTCGCGGAGCGCCTTGCACGCCTGCACCCCGGAGTAGTCGAACTCGCAGGCCTGACCGACGACGATCGGTCCGGCGCCGATGATCAGGATCGACTCGATATCGTCGCGTTTCGGCACCGCATTGGTCTCCCGTCGGAAGCATGCCGCCCGGCTCGGGCACTCCGTCCGCGTCCGGATTTCGAGGCCGGACGACCGGATGGAACGGTGGCCGCCCGCTCGTTGCTCGTGCCCGTCACCGCGTATTCCCCGTCCCGGCTCGATCGCGTCCGGATCCGCCCCGCCCTGTCCGGTGTCCCGCCCGGAGGTTCAGGCCCGGACCATGCGGGTCACGGCATCGCGCGCGCCGCCATCATCTCCACGAACCGGTCGAACAGGTACCCGGGATCGTGCGGCCCGGGACTCGCCTCCGGGTGGCCCTGGAAACCGAAGGCCGGCGCGTCGGTTCGGCGCAGCCCCTGAATGGTGCCGTCGAACAGCGATCGGTGGGTGACCACGAGGTTTCCGGGAAGGCTCGATTCGTCCACGGCGAATCCATGGTTCTGGCTGGTGATGAGGACGCGGCCGGTTTCAAGGTGCGCCACCGGATGGTTCGCCCCGTGATGGCCGAACTTCATCTTCGTCGTCTTCGCGCCGCTGGCGAGCGCGAGCAACTGGTGGCCGAGACAGATGCCGAAGATGGGCACGGCTCGCTCCAGCAGCTCTCCAACCGCGTCGATGGCGTAGCCGCAGGGCTCCGGATCGCCCGGGCCGTTGGAGAGGAACACCCCGTGCGGCGCCCGGGACAGGACCTCCCGGGCCGGGGTCCGCGCGGGCACCACCTCGACCCGGCAACCCCGGGAGACGAGGGTGCGCAGGATGTTGCGCTTGACCCCGAAGTCGTACGCGACCACCCGCCATGGCAACGCATCCGGAACGGCGAAGCCACGGTCACCGGTCCACGCTCCCGACGTCCATTCACAAGGCTGTTCGATGCTGACCTCCCGGGCGAGGTCCATGCCCGCAAGCCCGGGAAAGGCGCGCGCTTCGGCAACGGCCGCCTGCGCATCGATCCCGGTTCCCGCGACGATGGTTCCGGCCAGGGCGCCCTTCTCGCGCAGCAGCCGCGTCAGCCGGCGGGTATCGATTCCGGCGAGGCCGACCAACCCGTGGCGTTCGAGACAGTCACCCAGCGGCGACCGTGACCGCCAGTTGCTTGCCCGCGCGGGAACGTCGCGCACCACGAGTCCGCTCGCGAACGCCCGCCGGCTCTCCTCGTCCTCGGGGTTGGTCCCGACATTGCCGACGTGGGGGTGCGTCAACACCACGATCTGCCGGCAGTACGAGGGATCGGTGAGGATCTCCTGGTATCCGGTCATCGAGGTATTGAACACGACCTCGCCCGTCGCCATGCCGCTGGCGCCGATGGCGCAGCCGGGGAACAGGCTGCCGTCTTCGAGCGCGAGGAGGGCCGGGGTTCCGTCGTTCATCAACGCAGACCGAGGACGTCCTGCATGTCGTACAGGCCCGGCGGTTGCCGCACGGTCCAGGCCGCCGCCCGCACCGCACCCGCCGCGAAGTTCGCCCGGCTCGTCCCTCGATGCGTCAACTCGATGCGCTCCCCTTCCCCGGCGAACATCACGGTGTGTTCGCCGACGATGTCACCGGCGCGAATGGTCCCGAAGCCGATGGTCTTGCGGCCGCGGACGCCGGTGTGGCCTTCGCGTCCGTAGACCGCGCAGTCGGCGAGGTTGCGGCCGAGCGCGGCGGCGATGATGTCGCCCATCCGCATCGCGGTCCCCGAAGGCGCGTCGACCTTGTTCCGGTGATGCGCCTCGATGATCTCGACGTCCACGGTGTCGCCGAGTGCGCGCGCCGCGACATCGAGGAGCTTGAAGCAGAGATTGACGCCGACGCTCATGTTCGGGGCATGCACGATCGCGATATCGCGCGCGGCGTCCTCGATGACCGCGCGCTGGTCCGGAGACAGGCCCGTGGTGCCGACGACCATCGCCCGGCCCTTCGACCGGCACGCCCTTGCGTGTTCCATGGTCGGTCCCGGCAGGGTGAAGTCGATGCAGACGTCACTGATGGCGAGGGCGCGCTCGAGAGAGTCCCCGATCGCCACGCCGATCGCGCCGATGCCGGCCACCGCCCCGGCGTCCGCCCCGGCGTCGGGGTGGTCCCCGCGCTCGACGGCGGCCGCAACGGACATGCCCGCCTCGGCGTGCACCGTCCGCACCAGCGTCCGCCCCATTCTTCCGGCTGCTCCGACGACGGCAACGGAGATTCCGTTCGCGCTCGAATCCATGTCTCCTCCGGTCAGGCCCTGAGGCCCTCGAAGAACTCCCTGACGGCGCCGAACCATGACGTCGCCCTCGGAGCATGCGTCTTTCGGCTGTCTTTCATCGATTCGTCGAGCTCGTCCAGCAGCTCCTTCTGGCGCTTGCTCAGGTTCACCGGCGTCTCCACCGTCACCTTGCAGACGAGGTCGCCCGGTCCGGGGTCGCGCGCGGTTCGCGCCCCCCTGCCCCGCAACCTGAACAGGCGTCCGGTCTGGGTCTCGGGAGGCACCTTCAGACTGACGCGCCCTTCGAGGGTCGGCACCTCCAGCTCGCCGCCGAGTGCGGCCATCGCGAACCCGATCGGCACCTCGCAGAACAGGTTCGCGCCGTCGCGCACGAAGATGGGGTGCGCGCGCACCAGAACTTCGACGTAGAGATCGCCCGGCGGTCCGCCCCGCTCGCCCGGCTGCCCCTCGCCACCCACCCGGATCCGGTCTCCGGTATCCACACCGGGCGGAATGGTGACCGACAGCGTCTTCTCGCGCCGAACCTTGCCGCGGCCCCGGCATTCGCCGCACGGGTCGGTGATGACGGTCCCCGCGCCGTGGCAGCGGGGGCATGTCTGCTGGATCGAGAAGAACCCCTGCTGGACGCGGACCTGCCCCAGACCGCCGCACGGCCCGCAGGCCGAGGCCGACGTCCCGGGCGCCGCGCCCGTTCCGGTGCAAGCCTCGCAAACGGCGTCGCAGGGGAAGCGGACCCGGGACTTCGTCCCCGCCACCGCCTCCTCGAGCCCGAGCTCCAGCTCGTAGCGGAGGTCGGCGCCGCGGTAGACGCGGCGCCCGCCGCCCCGATCACCGAAGATGTCGCCGAAGACCTCGTCGAAGATGTCGCGAAATCCGGCGCCGCTCGAAAAGCCGCCGCCGCCCGGTTCCACTCCGGCATGGCCGAACTGGTCGTAGGCCGCGCGCTTCCGCTGGTCGGAGAGTACGTCGTAGGCTTCCTTCGCCTCCTTGAACTTCTCCTCCGCACCGGCGTCGTCGGAATTCCGATCGGGGTGGAACTTCATCGCCAAGCGGCGATAGGCCTTCTTGAGTTCGGCGTCCCCGGCATCGCGGGACACGCCCAGCACCTCGTAGTAGTCCCGCTTCGCCATGCGTCACCGCCGCCAGCCGTCTGCCCCGCACCGGAACTCGAACCACCGGGCGGGGCTCCGAATCCTGGCGCCGAATGTTCCGCCTTCCCCGTGCCCGCCACGGCGGGGGGTGTCCCGCGGGTGCGCGCCACCCCCCGGGCGGCGCGCGGCCGGCTCAGTGGCGATCGTCGCGGACTTCCTCGAACTCGGCGTCCACCACGTCATCGGCGCCCGCCGTGCCCGAACCGCCGTCGCCACCGTCTCCGGACGCGGGACCGCCGGCGTCGTCGCCGGGCTCCCGGTGGGCGCGTTCGGCGAGCTTGCCGGAGAGCTCGACGAGTGTCTGCATCTTCGCCTCGATCTCCGCCTTGTCGTCGCCGGCCACCGCCGTTTCCAGCGCCTTGATCGCCGATTCGACCTCTTCCTTCTCCGGCTCGCCGACCTGCTCGCCGAGTTCCCCCAGCGACTTCTTCGTCGCGTGGATCAGGCCGTCGGCCTGGTTCCTCACGTCCACCAGCTCGCGGAACCTGCGATCCTCGTCCGCATGCGCCTCGGCATCCTTCACCATGCGCTCGATCTCGTCATCCGACAATCCCGACGACGCCCGGATCACGATCGACTGTTCCTTGCCGGTCGCCTTGTCCTTGGCCGAAACGTTCAGGATTCCGTTCGCGTCGATGTCGAACGTCACCTCGATCTGCGGCACCCCGCGCGGCGCGGCCGGAATGTCGGCCAGGTCGAACCGGCCCAGGGACTTGCTGTCCGTGGCCCGCTCGCGTTCACCCTGCAGCACGTGCACCGTCACCGCGTGCTGGCCGTCCTCGGCGGTGGAGAAGACCTGCGAGTGCTTCGTCGGGATCGTGGTGTTCTTCTCGATGAGCTTCGTCATCACCCCGCCGAGGGTCTCGATCCCCAGCGACAGCGGCGTCACGTCGAGGAGCAGCACGTCCTTCACGTCCCCGGCCAGCACTCCGGCCTGGATCGCCGCGCCGACCGCCACCGCCTCGTCCGGATTCACGTCTCGCCGGGGCTCCTTTCCGAAGATGGACTTCACCATCTCCTGCACCTTCGGCATGCGCGTCTGGCCGCCGACCAGGATCACGTCCGTGATGTCCGAGCCCGATACGCCGGCGTCCTTCATCGCCACCCGGCACGGACTCGTCGTGCGCGCGATCAGGTCCTCGACCAGCGATTCCAGCTTCGCGCGCGTGAGCTTCATGTTCAGGTGCTTCGGACCGCTCGCGTCCGCGGTGATGTACGGCAGGTTGACCTCCGTCTGCTGGCTCGAAGACAGCTCGATCTTCGCCTTCTCCGCCGCTTCCTTCAGCCGCTGCAGCGCGAGCGGGTCGCGGTGGAGGTCGATCCCGGACTCCTTCCCGAACTCGTCGGCGAGGTAGTCGATCACCCGCAGGTCGAAGTCCTCTCCGCCGAGGAACGTGTCTCCGTTCGTCGACAGCACCTCGAACTGGTGCTCGCCGTCGATCTCGGCGATCTCGATGATGGAAATGTCGAACGTCCCCCCGCCCAGGTCGTAGACCGCGATTTTCGAGTCTCCGCGGCGCTTGTCCATTCCGTACGCGAGCGCGGCGGCGGTCGGTTCGTTGATGATCCGCTTCACGTCGAGGCCCGCGATGCGTCCCGCGTCCTTCGTCGCCTGGCGCTGCGAGTCGTTGAAGTAGGCCGGCACGGTGATGACCGCCTCCTTCACGTCCTCGTTGAGGTAGTCATCCGCCGTCTTCTTCATCTTCTGCAGCACCCGCGCGGAGATCTCCGGCGGCGCCATCCGCTTGTCCTTGGCCTCGATCCACGCGTCGCCGTTGTCCGCGCCGACGATCCGGTACGGCACCATCCCCGCGTCCCGCTGCACCACCTCGTCCTTGAACCGGCGCCCGATCAGGCGCTTGATCGCGAACAGGGTGTTCTGCGGGTTGGTCACCGCCTGACGCTTGGCCGACTGCCCCACCAGCACCTCGTCGTCCTGCGTGAACGCGACCACCGATGGTGTCGTCCGATCGCCCTCGCTGTTCTCGAGGACTCTCGCCGCGTCTCCTTCCATGACCGCCACGCACGAATTCGTGGTGCCCAGGTCGATGCCGATGATCTTGCCCATCTCGGATGCCTCCGGTGCTGTCGGTTCGAGTCGCGCAATGCCGGCGCGGGCACCGCCTCGTCTCGGGCAGGCGGGATATTGGGTCCGCCGCCGGTCTTTCAACTCCGGCCGCGGCTACTTCGCCACGATGACCATGGCCGGGCGCACGAGGCGTTCATTGAGCAGGTACCCTTTCTGGACGACGGTGAGCACCGCCCCGGACTCCGCGGCGTCACTCTCCTGCATGGTCACCGCCTGGTGGAACGCGGGGTCGAAGGGCTTGCCGGCGGGGTCGACGGCCTCGACCCCGAACTTCTCCATGGCCTGCTCCAGCATGCGCAGGGTCAGCTCGACGCCTTCCGCGATGCTGGCGGCGCTCGCCTCTTGCGCGGCCGCGAGTCCGAATTCCAGGCTGTCCCTGACGGGCAGCAGCTCGGAGACGAACCGCTCCAGAGCGAACTTGTGCGCACTCTCCACATCGCGCGCCATGCGCCGCCGGACGTTCTCCAGCTCGGCCTGCGCGCGCAACGCCTTGTCCAGGTGTTCCTGCGCCGCGCGCCGAGCCTCGGCCAGCTCCTCCTCGAGGCTCGGGGGCGACGCTTCGGACGGCTCCGGTCCCGGTGGCGCCGCGTCCGCTCCATCCTCGTGGCCGGCCGCCCCGCCGCCGGCGGACCGGGTGTCCCCGGGGGCGGTTCCCCCGTCGGCCGCCCCGGTGCTTCGCGCCGCGGCTCCGCCTCCTTCCGCCCCTGCATTTCGAACCGCGGCTTCGTCACCCGCCGTCCCCGCGACCGCCTGCTCCGGGGCCTGTCCGTCCCGCGCTCCGGCCGCGACGACGGCTCCATCCTCCTGCCTGTGGCCCTCGTCCTTCATCCTTCCCTCCCGTTCGGCGCCGCCCGCGGGCATCGCCGCGGCGTCATCGCGCGCAACCGCTCGACCGCCCGGGTCCGGCGCGACGTGCGGCGATGCGGAGATATTGGGCGTCAGTGGTGCTGATTCAAGGCGGCGCCGAGCAGCCGCGCCGTGACGTCGACGATGGGAATCACACGGTCGTAGGCCATGCGGGTCGGGCCGATGACCCCGAGAACGCCGAGCACCTTGTCCTCGTGCTCGTACGGTGTGGCGATGACGCTGCAACCGTCGAGCACGTCGAAGCCGGATTCCTCGCCGATGAAGATCTGCAGGCCCTCCGCCCGCAGGCACTGGTCCAGAACGTGGAGCAGCTCCGTCTTCTCCCGGAACGCCTCGAACAGGTGCCGGAGCTTCTCCATGTCCGCGAGCTCTCCGTACCCCATGAGGTTCGTCTGCCCCGACACCAGGAGCGCCTCTTCGTCGCCGCCGTCCTTCACGAACGCCTTGTCCGCCATCTCGATGGCGGTGAGCATCAGCTCGTCGAGGCTCGACCGGTGCTCTTTCAGTTCCGCGAGCAGCGACTCGCGCACCTCCAGCAGGTCCTTGCCCGCGCACACCTCGTTCAGGTAGTTGCCGACCTGTTGCAGCAGCGCCGGCGAGTACGGGCGGCCGAGGTGGATGACCCGGTTCTGGACGTCGGAGCCGTTGACGACCAGGATGACCAGCACCCGCTCGGCCGAGAGCGCGAGGAACTCGACGTGCCGCAGGATCAGGCGCTCCTGTTTCGGCAGGGTCACGATCCCCGCCATGTGGGTCGCGTCGGAGATGAGGGAGGTCGCGGCGTCCAGCAGCGGTACGCGTTCACCCTTGATCTCGAGCTGTGTACGCAGGTGTTCCAGCTCCCCTTCGTCGAGCGGAGCGACCTTCAGCAGACTGTCCACGAAAAACCGGTATCCCTGGACGGTGGGTACGCGGCCGGCGGAAACGTGGGGCGAGCGGAGCAGGCCGAGGTCCTCGAGGTCCGCCATGACGTTGCGCACCGTCGCCGGGCTCAAATCGAGTTTCGAGTCGCGTGACAGGGTGCGTGACCCGACCGGCTGGCCGCTGCCTATGTATCTCTGGACGAGCACCCGGAAGAGGTGCTGGGCACGCTCGTTCAGCACGGCCTCCGGCGCCGGGCCTCCCTTGTTCCGGAACACGGGCGGCCGAAGGTTCGGGGGCCGGGTCGGCACCGTTCAATCGCGACCGGCGGGGAGCGTCGAAACACCGGAGGCGGCTGACGCTTCAGTGGAACATGGACCGGGGGGACCGGCCCGCGATGGAAGTTGCGCCCGCGTTCCGAGCCGGTCCTGCCTCGAGGAGCCTGACGCCATTTCCGCGTCCTCGCATCGCGAGCCGACGTGACTTCAGGCTAGCACCCGTTCCGCACCGTTGCAAAAGCGGAGCCTTGTCCAATGACACATGAGCCTGAAGGGGAGCGCGTGATTCCAACGTGAGGCGAGCCCGACAAGGGACTCGTGGGGGGTTCGACAGGCGTGGGATGCGTGTGGTCGGCGGCAGTCGCAGGAGAACTCGTATCGGGCGAGGCCGGGCGAAGTCGGGCGAGATCGGGGGCGGCGCTCCCCTCGGGATCGGTGATGCGGATGGACGGACCGTGTCCGTCGCCTCGCGCGCTCAGAAACGGAGGAGCGCGCTACGAGTTCGTCGCCCAGCGCGCTCAGAAACGGAGGTTGCCTCTCAGCCAGACGCCGTGCTCGGGCGTTGCGCCGGAGCTCTCGTGACGTTCGGCTTCGAGGCTCATCGACGCGATGCCGAGCTCCAGCCGTCTCCCGATACGATACTGCCGGGACGTACCCCCGGCGGACGAGAACGCGCCGTAGGTGGTGAGGGCGCCGCGACGGAGCGGCGTGGGCGCGGTGTAGCCGAGCTCCGAACTCAACCGCATCTGCGGGTCGAACCGGTCCTGCCCGTCGGTCCCGTCAACCGTCGGCTGCCGGTCCTCCCACATCGACCGGACGCCGCTCGCCGCGTTCCCCCACGAGGGCGACAGCGCAAAGTACACCCCCCGACCGGGCGCACCCGGGTCTAACTCCAACGCCAGACTCACCCCCGCTTCCTCCAGACCCTCTTCCTCGTGCGACAGCAGCACCCGACCGCTCGCCTCCACCTCCAGGCCCAAGTCCGTACGGCCGTACCCGACGCCACCGCCCACCTCCATCCCCATTCCGCTCTCCGCGTCCCCACCATCGACCCGCGCCGCCAGCTCCACGTTCCCCCTCAACCCTTCGACCCCTCCGAAGTCCTCCTCCGCACTGCCTTCCAGCAGTAGCCGCAACTGCCACACCTCCGACTCCACCGCCGGCACCAGCCCCAACTGTCCATCCCCATCGAAACGCACTTCATCCGCGTCAAGCTGCACGAAGAAACCGTTCGTCCCCAACGACCAGTCGATTCCCCACACCGACGCCACATCGTGGCTCCCTCCGCCCGCCGCCATCACCATCTCGATGTCGGTCCCCGCCAAAGCGAGATAATCGTCCGTCAGGGTCGCCTCGCCCGCTCCGTAGCCCACCATCGCCCATGTCCTCAGACCCTCCCGCGGCGACCACTGCGCATAGGGGTGCACACCAACGAGCTCCGTCTCCACCTCCGTATCGAGCTCCCCCTCAAACTCCACCTCCCCCGCACTCCCGCTCAGCATCACCCCGAGCAACGTGTCTTCCCGCGGACGAAACTCCACACCCAACTGACCGGACAGCACTTCTCCCCGCGTCCCAACCTCCGGCTCCAGCCTCCCCGCACTCCAGCTCCGGCTGCCTCGACCCCACAGCACCAGCGAGTCCGCTCCCGGACCGCCCGCCTCGCCTTCGCCGCCCAGCGAAACCTGGTGTTGCGTCGCACGTAATTTCGTAAGGGATTTGTCGGTTTATTTCTGATCGGCTGAGGGCTGATTTCTCACATTGTCCCCCCATCGTCGGAGAGCGGTGCCAGTGCGGGCCGAGCGCCTGCGTTCACCGGGATCGCGGCGGCGGTCGCGACGATCACGGTGCTCGTGGTGACGGTGAGTTCACCAGCGCGCCCGTGTTCGTTGAACGGGCGCGCTGGTGGGTGCGGGGGGTGGTCGAAGGCGAAGGCGAGGTCGTTGAGGAGTTCGCACAGATGAGCGGTGGCCTCGTCGCTGATGTCGTGGTGCACGACGAGTCAAGACCGGTTCACAGCCGCAACTCCGCGACAGCGTGCTCGAGGTGCACGGCGGTGACGGTGCGCTCGCCTGTTGCGGCGGCGGCGGTGAGGGCGTAGTGGGCGATGCGATTGATGAGCCGGGGCAATCCGCGAGCGCTGTGCGCCAGCGCCTCGACGGCGGGGGGGGTCGAACAGGGGGAGTTCGCAGCCGGCCAGACGCAGGCGGTGGGCGAGGTAGGCGTGGAGTTCCTCGCGGTCGAGTCCGGCGAGGTGGTGGCGTACGACGAGGCGTTGGGAGAGCGATTCGTGCACGGCCATGGCGAGGCGGCGGCGCAGCTCGGTGAGTCCGACGAGTAGCAGGCACAGGCGGTTGTCGCTGTCCATGGCGAAGTTGGTCAACAAGCGAAGGTCTTCGAGGACGTCGTTGCGCAGGTGCTGGGCTTCGTCGATGACGAGCACGGGGAGCTGCTTGGCCTCGCACACCAATCGGGTGATTTCGGTGCGGATGGCGCGGTAGGCGGTGGCGCGCGAGCGCTCGGTGGGCAGTCCCAGTTCCCAGGCGATGGATTTGTACATGTCGAGGACGTTTCCGGTGGTCAGGCAGACGTAGCCCACCCGATACAGGCCCGGATGCAGGGCGGCGGTGACGTGACGGCACACGGTGGTTTTGCCCGAGCCGACCTCTCCGGTCATGAGGCCGATGCCCTTGAGTTCGATGAGGTGATGGAGCCGTGCCTGGGCCTCGCGCCGGGAGTTCGACTCGAACAGCTCATCGGTGTGGGCCGGGGTCTCGAAGGGGAGCCGGGTGAGGGCGAAGTGTCGCAGGTACATTACGGGTTCTCCTTGAGGGTGCGCATCGTCAGAGGCGAGGTGGGTGGTTCGGATGCGGGGGTGTCGCACTGGAGCTGCCAGGAGGGTCGGTGGCGCTTGACGGCGGTGTTGGCGTAGGCGTCGAGGCGGGTGGCCCTCCCGGCACCCTTGCCGTCGTGGACGACCTCGATGGGGCGCGCAGGCGGTGCGTCGGGGTCGTAGCGCAAGGTGACGGATTGGCCGACGAGCACGGCGTCGACCTCGTAGAGTCGTCCGTGGAGGCTGACGGTGCGGTCTTTCATGACGCGGCGTTTGGCCTCGAACAGGAAGAGGTCGTCGAGGTCGAGGCGGGGGCCGGGGAAGCGCACGTCGTGCCCGGCGAGTGCCCACTGGTCGAGGGGGGTGCGCCCGTCGAGTCCGCGATGGGGCGAGCGGTGGTACTCGCCCTCGACCCAGGCCCAGAGGGTGCGGTTCAACGTCTCCAGGCTCTCGGTGGCCTCGGCGGTGAGGTGGGCGAGCCAGGCGGCGCGCAGGGTGCGGAAGAAGCGCTCGATTTTTCCCTTTCCGGCGGGCTGATAGGGCCGGGCGTGGATGAGCGCGATGCCGAGCTTGGCGCATACCAGTGCGAGCTGCTGGGAGCGGAAGCTCGCCCCGTTGTCGACATAGAGCCTTGCGGGGAGGCCGCGCCGCGCGATGGCCTGCTTGAACACGGGCAGGAAGGCGGTGGTGTTGTCCGCGTAGGCGAAGGCGGCGAAGGGGATGACGCGGGTGGCGTCGTCGATGAACGCGATGAGGAAGGCCTTTCGGCGCCGGCGCCCGTCGCGCACCTTCGGTCCGTGCATCACGTCGCTCATCCACAGCTCGCCGGCGTTGCGGAAGGCGAATCGTCGCCGGTCGGTGGCGACGGGGTCGCCGGGGCGTTTGTCGAGCAGTCCTTCGCGCGAGAGCAGCCGGTGCACGGTCGACGGCGCGAGGGGATGGTCGACGCCGCGTTCGCGGGCGGCGCGGATGAGGGCCTTGACCGAGAGTGCAGGCCGCTCGGTCTTGAGCGCAACGAGCCACTCGGCGACCTCGGGGGGCAGGCGCCGGGGCTGGCCGCGGTCGGCGCGGGTCTTCGGGTACAGCGCCTCGAACCCGCCGTTGCGATACAGGCTGAGCCAGTCGCGCATCGTCTCGACGGCGACGCGGGTACGGCGGGTGCCGGGGATGGTGTAGGTGCGTTGAGCTTTCTCGTGCAGGGCGCGGCGGATGTCGCGGCTGCCCGGCGGCAGTGGGAGCACGTCGGCGATGAGGCCGTAGCGGAACAGCGCCACGGCGTTGCGCAGCGTCTCGTCGGGGTCGTTCATCGGTGCAGTCCTCGTCGGTGGGGCGCATCGGCCCGGGGGACGAGACGCTACGCAGGCGACGGCGGCGGGTCAGGCCCCCTCTTGTGTTGGCGCGCTGGCTTGCGATTCGTCGTGCTGAGGCGGTGGGGGTGGAACCCCAAGGGGGCGGGCAGCATGGGGAGCTGCGCGTCGGTGAGGGTACGCAACGTCCGCAACGCGGTGTCGGTCTCGAGCCGCGTGCGCACCGCGCCCACCTCGGCGACACACCGGGCGAGGAGGTCGGGGAGTAGCCCGATGACGATACTCAGGACGTGATGGACAAGACGGACCCGGTGCTCGACCCAGCGCATCGCCCCCGCAAGCTCGACCGCGTCGCGGCGCAGCTCATTGGCCGCGGCGGCCAGGCTCGGGGCCTGCTCGGCGTGGGCCACCACCGCCTCGACGGTGTCGAGCTCACCGGGCAGCCGTGCGGCCAGACAGTCCGGCAGCCGGCTGAAGGTGGTGTGGCTCTCAGGGCAGTACCAGCGAGCGATGCGTGTCCCGCGCGGGCTCTTGCGCGCGTAGGTGCCGTGGCGTGCCAGTGAACATCCCCCGTGGGGGTGATTCGGACACCGCTCAAGGGTTGCAGCGCGCCACGCCTGGGCCTTAACGTATTGCTCGCCGGTAAGCCCCGTCTCGTAGCGAAGCTGCACCGGCCGTGGCCCGGCGGGGTTCGTCCCCCCGCGCGGGCCAACTCCTCTGTCGTCCCAAGGGGTGGCGAGACTACGGCGGCACTGGCCCGACGCCAAGCGGTGACGATGGGCACGCATCCGCCCGATCGGGCGACGACATCCTCAGCACCTGCTACGCAACGATCCTTGCCACAGGGGACCGCACCCGCTCCGACCGGTTCCCGGATTGCTTCGTCATCCCAGGAAATCCGTCTACGGAATAGTCCGACCCATTCCCGTGGGGGTCCCACGACGGAATGTGAAAAACAACACCTGGAAGCTGCTCCGCGACAGCATCTCCCGCAACGCGGCCGTATCCACCATCAGGTCACCGTCAGGGTCGGTATGACGCCGCAGCGTCTCGTACACGGCCTCCTCGGACAGGTGCAGCCGGGTCCCGGCAAGGGTCGCCGTCGTCCCCGTCGCCCACCTCCTGTCCTCGACCGCCGTCACCAGGTCCTGCGCCACCGTGCGTCCGAACGACGCCAGTGCGTACTCCAGCCTGCGTCGGCGCCCGTCGGGGAGGTCGTCGTCCCTGAGCGTCAGCGTCACGTTCTGCGGTTGCTTGATTCCCTGGGCGTTCGTCGCCGTGCCCGACACCGTCACCGTCTTGTCCGGCGCCACCACGTCATTGTCCTCGGCAGTAATCGTCACCTCGCCCGTGCTCGTCGTCCCACCCGCCTCGATCGTCAGCGCCCGGTTCTCGCTCAGCTTGTAGTCGCCCTCCTCCGCCGGCAACACCGGCGCCACCGACACCGTCACCGTCGTCTCCTCGCTCGACGGGTGGTCCAGGCGCGCCGTCACCGTGCTCGTCCCACCGTTCTCATCGATCGTGTCCGGGCTCAGGACCAGCGTCACCTTCGGGTCGTCGTCGTCGTTGATGATCGTTCCCGTCGCCTTCGCGATGGTCGCGCCCGACGACTGGTTCGACAGCGTCACCGTGAAGGTCTCGTCCGGCTCGTCCACGTTGTCGCCCGTCACCGATACCGTGATGGTCTTTCTTTTCTCTTCGGTGTTGAACCTCAGGGTTCCGTTCACCACCTCCGTGTAGTCCTGCTCGGCGGTCGCGGTGCCGCCGGACGTCGCCCAGTCCACGGTCACGGGTTCCATCGCCGCGCTGTCCAGCTCCACCGTGAACTCCAGCGTCGGGCTGTCGCCCGAAGCGCCCTCGTGCACGCTCTTATCGCCGATCGACAGCACCGCCACCGCCACCGTGATCTCGAACGTCGCGCCGTGGCCCTCGTCGTCGGTGAAGCTCACCACCACCTTCAGCGTCGCGCCCACATCATCGGCGACCACCTTGTAGCTCGCCTCGGTCGCCCCGGCGATCGGCGTCTCCGTTCCGCCCGACTCCCGGAACCACTGGTAGGTGAAGGTCGCGCCCGTCAGCCCGTCGGGGTCGCCGATGCCCGATGGATTCACCGTCAGCGTCTGGCCGACCACGGGCGTCGTGTCGTCGATGGTCGGCGCACCGGTCGGGTCCGCGTTGTCGTTATCCCGAACCGTCGCCGTCGCCGTCGCCGGGTCGCCGAGCAGGTAGGCGGGGTCGGCGCCCGTGTCCGCCGTCAGCGTCACCGTCACCGAGCCGTGCGCCTCGTGGGTGCTGTCGTCCGTCGTGGTCAGGCTCACCTGCACCGTGGCGCTGTTCGCCGTGAAGCTCGCCGTGCCCGGGCCCGTCGCGGCGCCGAAGTCCCCGATGGCCGTCACCGTGTAGGCCACGTCCAGCGTCCCCGCCGTGGCGCCCGTGCGCGTCAGCGTGAACACGGCGGGGCTGCCCTCCGTCACGTCGCCGTCCGAGGCCACCGTCACCGAGGGCCGCGATGCCGCCACCACCGCCGAGGTCGGGGCGCTCGTGAAGCTCGCCTCGTGGCCCTCGTCGTCGGTGACCGTCACCTTGACCTTGAGCGTCGCGCCCATGTCCGCGAACACCGCCACGTAGGTGTCCGAGGTTGCGCCGGAGATGTCCGCGTCACTGCCGCCGGACGGTGTCCGCACCCACTGGTAGACGTAGGCCGCGCTGGCCAGTCCGTCCGCGTCGGTGAGGCCCGACGTGTCCGCACTCAGCGTCTCGCCTTCCGTCGCCGTGCCCGTGACCGTGACCGCTCCACTCGCCGGCGAGTCGTCGTCGTCCCGAACCGTCGCCGTCGCCGTCGACGGGTCGCCGAGCAGGTAGGCGGGATCGGCGCCCGTGTCCGCCGTCAGCGTCAGCGTCACCGAGCCGTGCGCCTCGTGGGTGCTGTCGCCCGTCGTGGTCAGGCTCACCTGCACCGTGGAGCTACCCGCCTCGAACATCGCCGTGTCCGTGCCCGGCGTGACGCCGAAGTCCCCGGAGACGGTCACGTCGTAGGTCACGTCCAACGTCCCCGTCGTGGCGCCCGTGCGCGTCAGCGTGAACAGGGCGGGGTTGCCCTCGGTCACGTCGCCGGCCGAGGCCACCGTGACCTCGGGCCGCGGCAGCGCCGCCACCGCCGAGGTCGGGGCGCTCGTGAACGTCGCCTCGTGGCCCTCGTCGTCGGTGACCGTCACCTTGACCTTGAGCGTCGCGCCCATGTCCGCGAACACCGCCACGTAGGTGTCCGAGGTTGCGCCGGAGATGTCCGCGTCACTGCCGCCGGACGGTGTCCGCACCCACTGGTAGACGTAGGCCGCGCTGGCCAGTCCGTCCGCGTCGGTGAGGCCCGACGTGTCCGCCGTCAGCGTCTCGCCTTCCGTCGCCGTGCCCGTGACCGTGACCGAGCCGGTCGTCGGCGAGTCGTCGTCGTCCCGAACCGTCGCCGTCGCCGTCGACGGGTCGCCGAGCAGGTAGGCGGGGTCCGCGCTCGTGTCCGCCGTCAGCGTCAGCGTCACCGAGCCGTGCGCCTCGTGGGTGCTGTCGTCCGTCGTGGTCAGGCTCACCTGCACCGTGGAGCTACCCGCCTCGAACATCGCCGTGTCCGTGCCCGGCGTGACGCCGAAGTCCCCGGAGACGGTCACGTCGTAGGTCACGTCCAGCGTCCCCGTCGTGGCGCCCGTGCGCGTCAGCGTGAACTCCGCGGCGCTGCCCTCCGTCACGTCGCCGGCCGAGACTACCGTCACCGACGGCCGCGGCAGCGCCGCCACCGCCGAGGTCGGGGCGCTCGTGAAGCTCGCCTCGTGGCCCTCGTCGTCGGTGACCGTCACCTTGACCTTGAGCGTCGCGCCCATGTCCGCGAACACCGCCACGTAGGTGTCCGAGGTTGCGCCGGAGATGTCCTCGTCACTGCCGCCGGCCGGCGTCCGGACCCATTGCCAGGCGTAATCCGCGTTGTCCAGGCCGTCCTCGTCGGCGATGGCCGACGTGTCCGCCGTCAGCGTCTCGCCTTCCGTCGCCGTGCCCGTGACCGTGACCGAGCCGGTCGTCGGCGAGTCGTCGTCATCCCGAACCGTCGCCGTCGCCGTCGACGGGTCGCCGAGCAGGTAGGCGGGGTCCGCGCTCGTGTCCGCCGTCAGCGTCAGCGTCACCGAGCCGTGCGCCTCGTGGGTGCTGTCGTCCGTCGTGGTCAGGCTCACCTGCACCGTGGAGCTACCCGCCTCGAACATCGCCGTGTCCGTGCCCGGCGTGACGCCGAAGTCCCCGGAGACGGTCACCTCGTAGGCCACGTCCAGCGTCCCCGTCGTGGCGCCCGTGCGCGTCAGCGTGAACACCGCGGCGCTGCCCTCCGTCACGTCACTGTCCGAGGCCACCGTGACCTCGGGCCGCGGCAGCGCCGCCACCGCCGAGGTCGGGGCGCTCGTGAACGTCGCCTCGTGGCCCTCGTCGTCGGTGACCGTCACCTTGACCTTGAGCGTCGCGCCCGCGTCCGCGAACACCGGCACGTAGGTCTGTGAGGTCGCGCCGGAAATGTCCGCGTCGCCGCCGGACGGCGTCCGCACCCACTGCCAGGCGTAGGCCGCGTTGGCCAGCCCGTCCGCGTCGGCGAGACCCGACGTGTCCGCCGTCAGCGTCTGGCCTTCCGTCGGCGTGCCGGTAACCGTCACCGCCCCGGTCGTCGGGGAGTCGTCGTCGTCTTCCACCGCCGCCGTCGCCGCCGACGGGGCGCCGAGCAGGTAGGCGGGAGCGGCGGACGTGTCCGCCGTCAACGTCACCGTCACCGAGCCGTGCGCCTCGTGGGCGCCGTCGCCCGTCGTGGCCACCGTCACCTGCACCGTGGCGCTGTTCGCCGGGAACGTCGCCGTGCCCGCGCCCGTCGCGGCGCCGAAGCTCCCGGTGGCGGTGACCTCGTACGCCACGTCCAGCGTCCCCGTCGTGGCGCCCGTGCGCGTCAGCGTGAACACCGCGGCGCTGCCCTCCGTCACGTCGCCGTCCGAGACCACCGTCACCGACGGCCGCGGCAGCGCCGCCACCGCCGAAGTCGGGGCGCTCGTGAAGCTCGCCTCGTGGCCCTCGTCGTCGGTGACCGTCACCCGCACCTTCAGCGTCGCGCCCGCGTCCGCGTACACCGGCACGTAGGTCCGCGAGGTCGCGCCCGAGATGTCCGCGTCACTGCCGCCGGACGGCGTCCGCACCCACTGGTAGACATAGGCCGCAGTGTCCAGTCCTCCGTCCTCGTCGGCGATGCCCGACGTGTCCGCCGTCAGCGTCTCGCCTTCCCTCGCCGTACCCGTCACCGTCACCGTGCCCGTCGCCGGCGAGTCGTCGTCGTCCTTGACCAGCACCCTCGCCGTGGCGTCGGTCCCCAGCTCGTACGCCGCATCCGCCGTCAGCGTCACCGTCACCCGGCTGTTGCGCTCGTGGAGGTTGTCGAACACCGTCGGCACCGTCACCGTCACACTCGCCGTGTCGCCCGAGAAGTCGACGGTCTGCGCCCCCTTGTCGCCCGACCTCACCATGGTGCCCGTCTCGACCACGTTGTAGCGCACCGTCAGCGCACCCGTCGTCACCCCCGTGCGCGTCACCGTGAACTGCGCGTCCTCGCTCTCCACCACCGGGCTCGACACCGGCGCCACCGTCACCACCGGCAGGTCGTCGTCGTCCTCGACCGTCACCTCCGCCGTGGCGTCGCTCCCCAGCTCGTACGCCGCATTCGCCTCCAGCGTCACCGTCACCACGCTGTCCGCTTCGTGAACGTCGTCATCGACGGTCGGCACCGGTATCACCGCCGAGGACTGGCCGGCCGGGAGCGTTCGAAATTTGTTGCCCCCCTCGTTGCCGGCCGAAACCATCTCTCCCGTCTCCGACACGCCGAGTCTCACCCGCAGCGCCCCGGTCGTGTCGCCGGTTCGCGTCAACACGAATTCAGCGGCGGGGTCCCCTTCGCTCACCGGACTCTTTCTCGGCGCCACCGTCACCACCGGCAGGTCGTCGTCGTCCTCGACCGTCACCTCCGCCGTGGCGTCGCTCCCCAGCTCGTACGCCGCATTCGCCTCCAGCGTCACCGTCACCACGCTGTCCGCTTCGTGAACGCCGTCATCGACGGTCGGCACCGATATCACCACCGAGGAGTGGCCGGCCGGAATCGTTCGATGCTGCCCCCCCTCGTTGCCGGCCGAAACCATCTCTCCCGTCTCCGACACGCTGAGTCTCACCCGTAGCGCCCCGGTCGTGTCGCCGGTTCGCGTCAACACGAATTCAGCGGCGGGGTCCCCTTCGCTCACCGGACTCTTTCTCGGCGCCACCGTCACCGTCGGCAGCGACACCGCCGCGACCGTCGCCGTCTCCACGCTCTCGACCGTCTCCGAGGTCCCGTCGTCGTCGGTGAAGCTCGCCTCCACCTTCAGCGTCGACCCCACGTCACCCGCGACCACCGTGTAGCTCGTCCCGGTCCCGACCTGCGTCTCGCCGCCGCCCGACGCCACCCGGAGCCACCGCCAAGCGTAGGTCGGACTCGTCAGACCGTCCGGGTCGCCGATGCCCGATGGACTCGCGGTCAGCGTCTCGCCGACCACGGGTGTGGTGTCGTCGATGGTCGGCGCGCCGGTCGGCGCCGCGTTGTCGTTGTCCTCGATCGTGACCGTTGCCGTGGCGTCGGTCCCCAGGTCGTAGGCCGCATCCGCCGTCAGCGTCAGCGTGACCGTGCTGTCGGCCTCGTGCGCGCTGTCCTCCACCGTCGGCACCGTCACCGTCACGCGGGCCGCGTTGCCCGAGAAGTCGACGGTCTGCGCGCCCTCCTCGCCCGACGCCACCATGGCGCCGCTCTCCGACACGCTGTAGTTCACCGTCAGCGCGCCCGTCGTCACCCCCGTGCGCGTCACCGTGAACTGCGCGCCTGCGCCTTCCGCCACCGGGCTCGCCACCCGCGCCACCGACACCGTCGGCACCGGCGCCGCCTCGACCGTCGCCGTCTCCGCGCTCTCGACCGTCTCCGAGGTTCCGTCGTCGTCGGTGAAGGCCGCCTCCACCTTCAGCGTCGACCCCACGTCCGCGGCCACCACCGTGTAGGTCGTTCCGGTGCCGACCTCCGTCTCGCCGCCGCCCGACGCTACCCGGAGCCATCGCCAAGCGTAGGTCGGACTCGTCAGACCGTCCGGGTCGCCGATGCCCGACGGACTCGCGGTCAGCGTCTCGCCCACCACCGGCGTCGTGTCGTCGATGGTCGGCGCGCCGGTCGGCGCCGCGTTGTCGTCGTCCTCGACCGTGACCGTTGCCGTATCGGTCCCCAGGTCATACGCCGCATCCGCCGTCAGCGTCAGCGTCACCACGCTGTCCGCCTCGTGAGCGTTGTCCTCCACCGTCGGCACCGTCACCGTCCGCTCGGTGTCGCCGTCCGCGAACGCAACGGTCTTCGCGCCCTCCTCGCCCGACGCCACCATGGCGCCGCTCTCCGACACGTCGTAGCGGACCGTCAGCGTCCCTGTCGTCACCCCCGTGCGCGTCACCCTGAGCTGCGCGTCCTCGCCTTCCGCCACCGGGCTCGCCACCCGCGCCACCGACACCCGCGGTCGCGTCGCCGCCTCGACCGCCGACGTCGCCGCGCTCTCGACCGTCTCCGCGGTCCTGCCGTCGTCGGTGAAGCTCGCCTCCACCTTCAGCGTCGCGCCCACGTCACCGGCGACCACCAGATACGTCGCTCCGGTCCCGACCTCCGTCTCGGTACCGCCCGACACCCGCAGCCACCGCCAGGTGAAGGTCGCGCCCGTCAGACCGTCCGCATCGGCGATGCCCGACGCCTCCGCCGTCAGCGTCTGGCCGACCACCGGCGTCGTGTCGTCGATGGTCGGCACGCCGGTCGGCGCCACGTTGTCGTCGTCCCGGACCGCCGCCGTCGCCGCCGACGGGGCGCCGAGCAGGTAGGCGGGAGCGGCGGACGTGTCCGCCGTCAACGTCACCGTCACCGAGCCGTGCGCCTCGTGGGCGCCGTCGCCCGTCGTGGCCACCGTCACCTGCACCGTGGCGCTGTTCGCCGGGAACGTCGCCGTGCCCGCGCCCGTCGCGGCGCCGAAGCTCCCGGTGGCGGTGACCTCGTACGCCACGTCCAGCGTCCCCGTCGTGGCGCCCGTGCGCGTCAGCGTGAACACCGCGGCGCTGCCCTCCGTCACGTCGCCGTCCGAGACCACCGTCACCGACGGCCGCGGCAGCGCCGCCACCGCCGAAGTCGGGGCGCTCGTGAAGCTCGCCTCGTGGCCCTCGTCGTCGGTGACCGTCACCCGCACCTTCAGCGTCGCGCCCGCGTCCGCGTACACCGGCACGTAGGTCCGCGAGGTCGCGCCCGAGATGTCCGCGTCACTGCCGCCGGACGGCGTCCGCACCCACTGGTAGACATAGGCCGCAGTGTCCAGTCCTCCGTCCTCGTCGGCGATGCCCGACGTGTCCGCCGTCAGCGTCTCGCCTTCCCTCGCCGTACCCGTCACCGTCACCGTGCCCGTCGCCGGCGAGTCGTCGTCGTCCTTGACCAGCACCCTCGCCGTGGCGTCGGTCCCCAGCTCGTACGCCGCATCCGCCGTCAGCGTCACCGTCACCCGGCTGTTGCGCTCGTGGAGGTTGTCGAACACCGTCGGCACCGTCACCGTCACACTCGCCGTGTCGCCCGAGAAGTCGACGGTCTGCGCCCCCTTGTCGCCCGACCTCACCATGGTGCCCGTCTCGACCACGTTGTAGCGCACCGTCAGCGCACCCGTCGTCACCCCCGTGCGCGTCACCGTGAACTGCGCGTCCTCGCTCTCCACCACCGGGCTCGACACCGGCGCCACCGTCACCGTCGGCAGCGACGCCGCCTCGACCGTCGCCGTCGCCGCGCTCTCGACCGTCTCCGAGGTCCCTCCGTCGTCGGTGAAGCTCGCCTCCACCTTCAGCGTCGACCCCACGTCAGCATCGACCACCGTGTAGCTCGCCGCGGTCGCGCCGGGGATCGGCGTGTCCGTCCCGCCCGACACCCGGATCCATCGCCAGGTGAAGGTCAAGCTCGCCGGCCCGTCCGGGTCGGAGACGCCCGAGGCGTCCGCCATCAGCGTCTCGCCCACCATGGGCGTCGTGTCGTCGATGGTCGGCGCGCCTGTCGGGTCCGCGTTGTCGTCGTCGGTGATCGTCAGCGTCACGTCCTGCGGGTTCGTGACCCCCGCATCGTTCGCCGCCGTGGCCGACACCGTCACCGTCTTGTCGGGCGCGTGCACGGCGTTGTCCACGGCGGTGATGGTCACCGTGCCGTCGCTTTCGGTATCGCCCGCCGGAATCATCAGATCCAGGGTTTCCACGTTCGGCGACAGGCTGTAGTCGGACGCCGTGGCCGGCCCCACCGGCGAGACCGAGACCGTCACGACCGTGTCCCGGCCCGACGCGTGGTCCAGGGTCGCGCTCAGCGCGCTCGCCCCGCCGTCCTCCGTGATCGTGTCCGGGGTCAGGACCAGCGTCACCGTCGGGTCGTCGTCGTCGTTGGTGATCGTCCCCGTCGCCGTAGCGTCCCCGAGGGTCGCGCCCGACGGGTTCGTCAGCGTCACCGTGAAGGTCTCGTCCGGCTCGTCCACCTCGTCGCCCAGCACCGTCACGGAGACCGTCCGGCTGGAGTCCCCGGCGCCGAAGGTCAGGGTTCCGCTCCCCGCCGTGTAGTCCGTCCCGGCGGTCGCGGTGCCGTCGGAGGTCGCCCACTCCACGGTCACGGTGGCCGTCGCCGCGCTGTCCAGCGTCACCGTGAAGTCCAGCGTCGCGCTGCCCGAGTCGCCCTCGGCCGCGCTCGCGTCGCCGATCGAGAGCGCCGGGAGCGGCGCCCCCCCGACCGGGTCCGTCGCCGCGCTCTCGACCGTCTCATCGGTCCCGTCGTCGTCGGTGAAGGACGCCTGCGCCTTCAGCGTCGCGCCCGCGTCCGCGGCGACCACCGTGTAGGTCGCCGCGGTCGCGCCGGGGATCGGCGTCGCCGTCCCGCCCGACACCCGGACCCACTGCCAAGTGAAGGTCAGGCTCGCCGGCCCGTCCGGGTCGGAAACGCCCGAGGCGTCCGCGGTCAGGGTCTCGCCCACCATGGGCGTCGTGTCGTCGATCGTCACCGTGCCCGTCGGCGGCGCGTTGTCGTTGTCCTCGACCGTGACTTCCGCCGTGGTGTCGGTGCCCAGCTCGTAGGCCGCGTTCGCCGCCAGCGTCACCGTCACCACGCTATCCGCCTCGTGGGCGCTGTCGTCGTCGGTCGGCACGAACAGATTCGTCCAGGCACTGCCGATCGGGATGCTTGCCGGGAGGTCTTCCCCCTCGCGGCTGTCCTGCACCATGTCCCCCGTTTCCGAAATGCTGAGGCGCAGCGGCAGCCGCGCAGCCGTGTCGCCGGTCCGCGCCAGCCTGAATACCGCGTCGGTCCCCTCCGTCACCGGAGTCGTCACCGGCGTCACCGTGACCGTCGGCAGCGCCTCCCCCACCGCCGCCGTCTCCGCGCTCTGCACGGCCTCGTCCGTGCCGCCGTCGTCGGTGAAGCTCGCCTCCACCTTCAGCGTCGCGCCCAGGTCCGCGGCGACCACGGTGTAGCTCGCCGAGGTCGCGCCGGCGATTCGCGTGTCCGTGCCGCCCGACACCCGGATCCACTGCCAGGTGAAGGCCGGGCTCGCCGGCCCGTCCGCGTCGGAGATCCCCGAGCCGTCCGCCGTCAGCGTATCGCCCACCTTGGGCGCCGTGTCGGAGATCGTCGGCTTGCCCGTCGCGGGCGTGTTGGTGCTGGCTTCGGTCCCCCTGATCTGGACCTTGAAGGAAAGACCAGCACTCAGCCAATTGCTTCCCGAGCGGCTAAGGAACCTGCCGAGTGTCCAGCCGGGCGCGGACCCGGCGCCCGCGCCGACGCTATCCGCGAAACTCCAAAGTTTGCGCGTACCGCTCATGCGCTCCGCCACGATGTGGTAGTCGGTGCCGGCCTCGAGCGTGGCGCCCGCCGGGGCCTGGTACTCATGCAGACCGCCGCCCAGATCGGTGGGAGGGCTGGTGAGCGTGTGGACGGTGCCGCCGGGATTTCCGCTCCCTACGCTTTCCCTGATCGTCACCTCGTAGCCGGAACCAGGGGACGCGATTTTGAGAACCACGCTGGAGAGGTCGTAGCCTCCGGGTGCGTTCCCCGTGGTGAACGGTTGAGCCGCCTCGTTGAATACATTCGTAGAGGAGTGATCCGGTTTGTCCGTATTGCTGACGAGACTAGCCGGCGGCGGCGGCGGTGTCGGCACCGTCATCGTCGGCACGCTCTCCACGGTCTCCGCGGTCCCGTCTTCGTCGGTGAAGCTGGCCTCCACCTTCAGCCTCGCGCCCGCGTCGGCGTCGGCCACCGTGTAGGTCGCCGAGGTCGCGCCGCTGATCGGCGTGTCCGTTCCGCCCGACACCCGGATCCACCGCCAAGTGAAGGTCGGGCTCGCCAGCCCGTCCGGGTCGGAGACGCCCGAGGCGTCCGCGGTCAGCGTATCGCCCACCATGGGCATCTCGTCGGAGATCGTCGGCATGCCCGTCGGGGCCGCGTTGTCGTCGTCCTCGACCGTCACCGTTGCCGTGGTGTCGGCCCCCAGGTCGTAGGCCGCATCCGCCGTCAGCGTCACCGTCACCGTGCTGTCCGCCTCGTGGACGCTGTCCTCCACCGTCGGCACGGTCACCGTCAAGCTGGTCGTGTTGCCCGAGAAATCGAGGGTCTTCGCGCCCTCCTCGCCCGACGCCACCATGGCCCCGCTCTCCGACACGTCGTAGCGGACCGTCAGCGCCCCCGTCGTCACCACCGTGCGCGTCACCGTGAACTGCGCCCCCGCGCCTTCCTCCACCAGGCTCGACACCCGCTCCACCGATACCGTCGGAAGCGGCGCCTCCCCCACCGTGTCCGTCTCCGCGCTCTCGACCGTCTCGGCGGTCCCGCTGGCGTCGGTGAAGGACGCCTCCACCTTCAGCTTCGCGCCCACATCCGCGGCGACCACGGTGTAGGTCGGCGAGGTCGCACCGCTGATTGGCGTCTCCGTGCTGCCCGACACCCGGAGCCACCGCCAAGTGAAGGTCAGGCTCGCCGGCCCGTCCGGGTCGGAGATACCCGAGGCGTCCGCCGTCAGCGTATCGCCCACCATGGGCGTCGTGTCGGAGATCGTCGGCACGCCCGTCGGGGCCGCGTTGCCGCCGCCTCCATCGTCCCCGCCCCGGACCGCGACCATGAACGCACGGCCTGAAGCCGCAACCTCCCACGACGGCGGGTCTGCCCTTTGCCTCAGATAGTCAAAACCAATGTCCCAGTCCGTGCCAAAGGGCCTAACACTCATGGTCCTGCGGGTGGTTCTCTGCCAGCGCGCTGCGGTGCCGCTGGTCGATTCCGCCACGACGTGGTAGAGGGTGTTGGCGACGAGCGTGGCTCCCGACGGCGCCGTGAAGGTGTTCCGGCCCGAGTTCGAGGAGCTCAAGGAAGCGGGGTTGGTCAGCGTGTAGCGAGTCATGCCGGGAACGTTGTTGCCGTCGACTACCGAATTCTCCCTGATCGTCACCCGGATCGCTCCGGTCCCGGTATCGAGGCCGTCCAGACGCAGTACGACTTCCTGAAGCGGGTAGCCGCCGCTCTGGCTCCCCGTTCTGAACGTTTGCGCGAAACTCTGGGATATGGTGATCTCGGTGTTGGAGTTGCCAGTACCTGTGCTTATCACGTTGCTGATGTAGTCCTCGACCTGCGCTTGGGCCGGCGCCAGGCCGGCGAGCGCCAGCAGCACCCAGGCCGCCCGCGCCAGCCGCCGATGCGGTGCGACACCGTTTCGAGCCGTCATGGCGCTGCGGTCCCGACGCCTTGGGGACAACGCGCGGACTCCGGCCGCGGTGCCGGGGACCGCGGCCATGCGGCGGGACCCCGGCCACTGGTGGGACCCCGGCCACCAGCGCCGGAGGGCCGCCAAGGCCGGAATCGTTGCCTTGCGGTTCATCGGACCCGCCCCGCGCGTCTTGCCGATGCCGGCCCCCTTCACCCCGAGGTCCGCCCTCGTCATCCCGAGGCCCGCCGCCGTCACCCCGAACCCCCGGCTTGCCCAAGACAATTGCCCAAGGCATTGCTCAGGGACAGGCGACGCTCTCCCGGACTCGACCGGGGAGAACGGCGGAGGAGCCCGTCGACTGGTGTCGGGGGGGGGGGGGGGGGGGGGGGGGGGATAGAGATCAGCGTCGGGGAGAGGGGGGGGTAGCCGGCGGAGTCGGCCGCGCCGCCGGTCACGGCGGCAAGCGTCGCACCATGGCGGCGAACGAGCCCGTTCACGGTAGCTCGCCGGTGTCCGGCGCCCCGGCCGGGGCGTGTCGGCGCCGCTCGAAGACAGCCGGCTCTCCTGCCCTCCGTGACGCCCGCTCCGACTGCAGCGGTGAGCGGGGACCCCCGGACTCCTCGCGAGCCGGTGCGGGCGCCGCGACGGCGACGGCCGCCGCCTGCGCCACGATGGCGGTGGATTTCGAGGGGAGTCGAACCGGTGCGGCCACGGCAGCTTCGCTCTCGGGGGTCGGGTCCCATTCCGGGTCGGCGCCGGATGGTACCCAATCTTGACGGCGTGTCGATACCCCGTACCGGTTCACGACCGTCAGCAGCGGCGCGCCGCCGGGCGCGACCGGCCCCGGCGCCGGCGGCGCCCACCGCCGACCACGGCTTCGACCCGGCCCGGCGCACCCGCTTCCGCGATGGAGGGCTTTGTCAGGCGCAAATGGTCTGTGCGGTGAGCAGCACATGGGTTGTCCGGTCCGATGGACACCGAGCAGCGCCCCATGTCCCGGACACGAGTACCGGAGGTGATTCACCGGATGAGGTGCGAAGAGACCCGCGGCGCCCGGCAGGGCGGCGGCCCCCGCGCATGCTACCGGCCTCAGCGACGACCCCCGCACGAGGAGGCGGCCCGGCTGCCCGGGGGGTGCGAGCAGGGCCGGGACGCGACGGGCCGGGCCGGGGACGAGACCCCCGAGGCGGTCCGGAGGCCGGGCAGGTGCGAGCGCACCTTCCGACGCTACATCGAGCGCTACGAGGACGAGGGACTCGACGCGCGGGCGGACAAGCGCATGCACCGGGCCCCGGCGCATCGTGCACCGGTGGACGAAGGGGGCAGCGACCCTCGGAGCTGCCGGGGACGCACTGTTCCAATGCGAAATCCGAGACCGACCACAATCCCCCGAATCATCATTGACGGATCATCCGCAGCTCCAATTCGGGCACGGACAGCGCTCTTGCCGGGCGAGCCCAGCGACGCAGCGGCGCCGCAACGGCCAGAGGTCGTAAAGCAGGATGGCCAGTCCCCGAAATCCCGACGTTCCCGGCACGATCTCCTACATGTAGTCGAGGTGATTTCCTACGTCCCGAGGGCGGATCTTCGCTTTCGCGCCCATGCGCGGGGCCGATACCGTGCCTTCCCATGGAGATCGATGCCGCCTGGAAACGCCTGTTCGCGCTCCCCGCGATGGTCGAGCACCTGCTGCGCGCCGTCGCCCCCGAGCTTGCCCGCCGGCTGGACTTCACCGCCATGGAGCAGCTCCCCGCCAACTGGACCCGCCCGACGGGCGGCGCCGACCCGCACACTGGCACTCGCCCGACCGGCGGCGCTGACCCGCACACCGGCGCCCGACCGACCGGTGGCGCCAACCCGCGCACCAGCACCCAGCGCTACGCCGATGCGGTCTGGCGCATCCGCTACGCCGGCGACGATGCACGCACCCTCGTGCTGCTGCTCGAATTCCAGTCCACGGTGGACCCCGACATGGCGGCCCGCATACTCGCCTACACCAGCCTGCTGCGCGAGCATCTGCGGCGTCAGGGCCGGCTCGACCCCGACGGCGGGCTGCGCACCTTGGCCGTGGTGGTCTATTCCGGCCCGAAGCCGTGGTCGGCGGCGGGCGCCGCCGACGCCGTGCCGCTCTCGCCCGACGGCGCGCCGCTGCTGACGGTCATCGCTCCCTACCGGTTGCTTGACTCGCGGCGGGCGGCGGCTGACGATGCGACCGAACGCAACCCGGCGCTGGCGGTGCTCGGTGTCGAGGGCGCGGCCTCCCCGGCGCAGGCGGCGGCGCGGATGCAGGCGATGGCGGCTTGGCTCCCGCAGGTGCTCACCGACCGGGACGTGCGGCGCGAATTCGGCGCCTCGGTGGCGGTGTGGCTGGCGGCGACGATGCCGCGGCTGTTTTCGTCCGCCGATGACGAGGAGATCGAGAGCATCGGACTCGGGTTGTTCGAAGAGGAGGACGAGATGACGACGCTGCACCTGAGGGCGAAGGAGTGGGAGGCCGAGTGGCTGCGCCAAGGCATCGCGCAGGGCATGGAGCAGGGCATGGAACGCGGCTTGGCCCAGGAACGGTCGTTGCTGCGCGAGCAGGCGGCGCGCAAGTTCGGCGCCGCGGTGGGCGAGGCGCTCGCCCGACGCCTGGAGTCGGCCTCGGACGCCGAGGCGCTTCGGGACATCGGCGTCCTGATCATCGACTGCGCCGACGGCGCGGAGCTACTCGCCCGCGTCCCCCCGCGCGGAGACGCTTGAGGCTCCCGTCCCCGACCTTCACGACCTTCAGCCTTGGGCGGCGGGTCCCCGCGGTCCGTCCCGATCATCGTCAGGGCGACGTTGCGTTCGAGGCAATCACGAGCCTTGTCCAATGACACATGAGCCTGAAGGGGGGGCGCGTGATTCCAACGTGAGGTGAGCCTGACGGGGGGTGAAGCGGGGCATCATCAGGAGATGCGGGCACCGCTCGCGCCCGCCGGAGCGCTCGTGATACTGTTTCCGGAGTATTCGACGACACCAGCCACGGCGTGGCCCCCGAGCACGCGAAGACCCCGAGCCCTCCCATGTTCCGGACCGTCGGGCTGATCGCCAAGCACGGCGATCCCCGGGTGGGCGAAACGCTGGGACGGCTGGTCGACATGCTGTGCGCCCGCGGACTGGACGCCGTGTTCGACGAGCGGAGCCACGGAGCGTATCCCGGTCGCGACCTGCCCGTGGTCGCGCGCGACCGGCTCGGACAGAGATGCGACCTCATCATCGTGGTCGCGGGTGACGGAACCTTCCTGAGCGCCGCCCGCTCCCTGGTCGATCAGGACGTGCCCCTCCTGGGCGTGAACCTCGGACGCCTCGGTTTCCTCGCCGACGTGACGCCGGATGAAATGCCGGACCGGCTGAACGAGATCCTCGACGGCGACTACGTGGAGGAGAGGCGCTTCCTGCTGGACGTGACGGTCGAGCGCGGCTCCGAACGGGTCTTCGCGGGGCCGGCGCTCAACGAAGCGGTCACCCACAAGGGCAGCATGGCGCGGCTGGTGGAGTTCGAGACGTACATCGACGGCCACCTCGTGAACAGCCAGCGGTCGGACGGCCTGATAGTGGCCACCCCGACCGGCTCGACCGCGTATGCGCTGTCGGGCGGAGGTCCGATCGTGCACCCGTCGCTCGACGCGATCGTGCTGGTGCCGATCTGTCCGCATACCTTGTCGAGCCGGCCTGTCGTGGTAGGCGGCGGAAGCGTCGTCGAAGTGGTGCTCGGAGAGAATGCCGAGGGCAGCGTGCAGCTCTCCTGCGACGGCCGGACAGCGGCGGACCTCGCGGCCGGGGACCGCATATCGATCCGCAAGCGCTTTCCCGGCCTGCGCCTCATCCATCCCGCCAGCCACGAGTACTACGCGACGCTGAGAGCGAAGCTGCACTGGGGAAAGGGACTCTAGGCGGCAGCTTCCGGCATGCTCTCGCACCTGACGATCCGATCCCTCGCGGTCATCGACGGCCTGGAGCTCGACTGTACGCACGGGATGACCGCCCTGACGGGAGAGACGGGGGCGGGAAAGTCGATCGTGGTCGACGCGCTGGCGTTGCTGCTGGGCGCACGGGCCAGTCCCGACATGATTCGAGCCGGCGCCGAAAGGGCCGAAGTCTGCGGCGTCTTCGAGACGGCCTCGAACGTCCCGGCCCGCGCATGGCTCGCCGACCGGGAACTCGCGGACGGGGACGGGGATGGAGGGGGCGAGGGGGAATGCATCGTGCGGCGCGTGATCGGTCCGGGAAGCCGGTCGCGCGCCTTCATCAACCATCGTCCGGTCCCCGCGCACCTGTTGCGCGAGCTGGGCGAGCACCTCGTCGACATTCACGGCCAGCATGCGCACCACCTGCTGCTCCACCGCGACCGGCAACGGTCCATCGTGGACGACTTCGGCGGCCACCACGAGCTGCTCGGGAAGGTGGCGGACGCGGCGCAGCGGTGGCAGGCGCGGCAGCGCGAGATCGCCGAACTCGCGGCGGAAGGCGAGGACCTCGCGTCCCGGCTCGACTTCCTGTGCTTCCAGCTCGACGAGCTCGAGGGGCTGGGGGCGGAGGCGGACGAACCCGAACGGCTCGCGAACGAGCAGCGGCGGCTCGCGAACGCGGAGTCGATCCTCGATGGATGCCGCCGCGCCCTCGACCGGCTCGAAGGCGATCACGATCACTCCGCGGCGAGCGCATGCGCGGATGTCCGCCGGTGCCTCGACACGGTGGCGCACCACGATTCGCGCGTCCGTGAGGTGTGCGATCTGATCGAAGCCGCCGCGATCAACCTGACGGAGGCGGGCGCCTCGCTGCGAGCCATGACCGGGACGTTCGATCTCGACCCCGAACGGCTTGCCGCGGTGGAGAGCCGCCTCGGGACCATTCACGATCTCGCCCGCAAGCACCGCGTCCCGCCCCGGGAGCTGCCGGCCCGGACGGTGCAACTGCGCGAGGACGTAGCCGCCCTCGCATCGAGCGAACAACGAGCCGCTGAGGCCGAACGGGAGGTGGCCGCCGCGGCCGAGGAGTACCGTGCCCGGTGCGCGGAGCTGACGGCGCTGCGCCGGAAGGCCGGCCGCCGGCTCGCGCGCAAGGTCACCCGGAACATGCGGGAGCTCGGCATGCCGGGCGGCAGCTTCGAGGTGGACATCCAGGCTCCGGAGGCCCCCGTCCCGTCGCTCAACGGCGCCGACCGGGTGGAGTTCGTGGTGAGCGCCGGTTCCGGCCAGCCCTCCCGTCCTCTTTCGAAGGTGGCGTCGGGAGGCGAGCTGTCCCGCATCTCCCTCGCCATCCAGGTCTCGAGTGTCCGCGGATCGGCGACCCCCACGCTGGTCTTCGACGAGGCCGACGTCGGCATCGGGGGCCGGGTGGCGGACATCGTCGGCCGGCAGTTGCGTACCTTGGGGGAGTCGCATCAGATACTATGCGTCACCCATCTCGCGCAGGTCGCTTCCCGCGCCCACCGGCACGCGGTCGTCCGGAAGTCCCTCGGGGACGACGGAACGCCCGGGGTATGCGTGACGCCGGTCGGAGGCAGCGAGCGGATCGAGGAGATCGCCCGCATGCTCGGAGGAGAGACGATCACGTCGAAGACGATCGCCCATGCGAGGGAGATGCTTGATGGCACATGAACGTTTCACCGTCCCGCAGGCGAGGCGGTTCCCGCCGAAGGCCGCGGCCTTGGCCTTGGCTGCGGCGGCCGGCCTCACCGCCGGCTGCGACATGCCGGCGCTCCCCGACCTCCCCTCGTTGTCGTCCCTCGCCGAGATTCCCGGTGTCTACCGCATCGACATCCAGCAGGGGAACATCGTCGACCGGGAAATGCTCGACCGGCTCGAGATCGGGATGGAGTCGCGCAAGGTACGGTTCATCCTGGGATCGCCGCTTCTCGTCGATCCGTTCAACCAGAACCGATGGGACTACGTCTACAGTCTGCGCCGGGGGTCCGGCGAGGAAACGAGGCAGCGCGTCTCCGTCCACTTCGTCGACGACCGGCTGGTACGCATCGAAGACCATCTGGACCCCGCGGCCGTTTCGGAGCTGGCGGCGGAACGCATCCAGACCCGGGTCAAGGTTCCCGAGCGTTCGCAGCCCGAAGGATTCCTGGACAGGCTCATCCCGGACTTCCCGACCGGGGACGACGAGCCGGCGAGCGAGGCCGGGGCGCAGCCGGCCGCGGAGTAGGAACGACGCGGTTCCGGCGTGGCGACGCTTGGCTGGCGAAGGCAGCGCGCTCCGCACTCATCGCCTGAAGCGCGAGCGCACACGATCCGCGCCCGGCCGGGCACCGCGCGCACGCCGGCGCCGTGCTTCTTTCGGATCGATTTCCAGGGGGCGCAGCACTTCGATCCGATCACCGTCGGACACCGGGTCCGCCGCCTCCGCACGGCGGCCGAACACCGCGAAGCCGATCCGGACGTCGCGCAGGTCCGGTACCAGCCGAAAGAGGCCGGAGCGCTCGACACAGTCGTGCACGGTGCTGCCGGGCCGCGCGTCGAAGCCGATCAGGACCTCACGGGCCGGATCCGCATAGACCAGCTCGACCCGCATCGCGCCGTCACCGCGAGCCGAAGACCTGGTGGGCTCGCCGGCAGAATGCATCCACCATGGTTCGCGCGATCTCCTCGAACAGCGGTACCAGCACTCGCGCGAGCACACGGTTCGAGACCTCGAACCGCATCTCGAACCCCACCTTGCAGCATCGCGCCGCCGTCGCATCGAACGACCAGTAGCCGTCGAGACGGGAGAACGGTCCGTCGACCAGCTCGATGTCGATCCGTTCCGGGTCCGTCATCCGATTGCGGGTGGTGAAGGATTTGCGGAGCGGTCCGCGCGCGATCTCCAGGCTTGCCGTGACCACCGTCGGGGTCCGCGCATGCACCGTCGCGGAACGGCACCAGGGAAGGAACCGGGGATAGCGCTCGATGTCGGCGACGAGGCCGAACATGTCCGGCGCGGGGAACGGAACGTCGACGGAACGGGAAACTCGTGGCATTCTTCGATGCGGGCCTCGTATCGTGTCCCGGCCGGCATCGCATGAGGCGGGCGGGTCGCTCGGTTGCGCGGCCTCGCACACCTCCGGCCCCCCGCACCGCGCAAGTCCCGAGTCGGGCCGGGCTGGACGGGGGAGGACCGGGGAGGCCGCGGTGGCGGTTCCGCGGGAAGGCGCGTCCCGCGAAACACCATCGGCAGGGTAGCACGACGCGACCGTTCTCCCTGGCCGTGGTCTTGGCCGGCCGCGGTGGATCTCCGGTCCACTCCCCGCCGATGCCGTCAGGAGCCGGCGGTGTTCCGGCCATGGCTGCCACGCGGTGCGCGCGGCCCTCTTCCGCACCACATGCCGCGGCCGTCGTGTCGTCCCTGCGCGGCGGGCCGCCACGGGACGGCGGCCGTTTCGAGACCACCGGCGACATGCGCGCCCTTCCTTCCTGCTTCGGGACAATGGCCAGAAAGAAGAGCACGCCGACGAACGTCATCGCGCGGAACCGCAAGGCGCGGCACGACTACACGATAGAAGATTCGTTCGAAGCCGGCATCGCGCTGGAAGGCTGGGAGGTGAAGAGCCTGCGCGACGGCCGGCTCCAGCTCCGCGACAGCTACGCCACGGTGCGGAGCGGCGAGATCTGGCTCCTGGGGGCGCACATCACCCCGCTCGCCACTGTGTCGACCCACGTCACCGCAAGGCCGTTGCGCGACCGGAAGCTGCTGCTGAAACGCGACGAGATCTCCCGGCTCGTCGGCGCCGTCGAGCGGCGCGGCTACACCCTGGTCGCCCTCGACATGCACTGGACGCGCGGCCGGGCGAAGGTCCTGCTCGCAACCGCTCGCGGCAGGAAGCAGCACGACAAGCGCGCCGCGGACCGGAATCGTGACTGGGACCGCGAGCGGGCAAGACTGCTGCGCGCACACCGGGACTCCCGCTGAATCGGCCGGCCGGCGCAGTGAGCGAGCGCACGGCGCAATGAGCGACTACCGGGAGCGACGACCGGGAACGACTACCGGGGAACGACTACCGGGAACGACTACCGGGAGCGACCATCGGGCGGCGGTCCTCTCCGCCGGCATCCCCGAGACACCGGCTCCCCCTGGAATGAACGGAGGGCGGCGCGGGTGAACGACGACGATGGCCTTCCGCCGGTCGCTCCGAGCGACGTCCATGCGCCTCTCCGGGCGGTCCGCGAAGCACTCGCGGCGGCGCAGTCGCACCTGGAGGCGCGATTCCGTCAGGGCGAACCGGTCGCCACGCTCGTCGCGGCCCGGTCCCGATTCGTCGACGGCGTGCTCGCGCTCGCCTGGCGCCGTTTCGGACTCGACGATGGCTCGCACCGCGCGCTCGTCGCGGTCGGCGGCTACGGGCGTGGCGAGCTGCATCCGGGTTCGGACATCGACCTGCTCCTCCTGACCCGCCGCACCGTACGCAAGGGCGAGGACGAGAGCGAGAAGATCAGGCGCTTCCTCGCGTTCCTGTGGGACATCGGGCTGGCGGTGGGGAACAGCGTCAGGACGGTTCGCGAGTGCGTGAACGAGGCAAGGCGCGACGTCACCGTGGCCACCAACCTCATGGAAGGCCGCCTCGTGTGCGGGTCCGCGGACCTGTTCGCGCGGATGCTGGAACGAACCGGCCCGGGTCGCATCTGGTCGAGCCGGAGGTTCTTCGAAGCCAAGATGGCGGAGCAGCGCGAACGCCACCACAAGTTCGACGACACCGGCTACAACCTCGAGCCGAACGTCAAGGAGGGACCCGGCGGCCTTCGCGACATCCAGACGATTGCGTGGGTCGCGAGACGCCACTTCGGGGCGAAGACGCTCTCCGAGCTGGTGGATCACGGATTTCTCACCACCGAGGAGTACGGCGCCCTCGAATCGGGCCGGCGATTCCTGTGGCGGGTACGGTTCGCGCTCCACGTGCTGACCCGCCGGGCCGAAGACCGGTTGCTGTTCGATCACCAGCGGCAGCTCGCCGAAGTGCTGGGGTTCGAGGACGACGGCGACCGGCTCGGAGTCGAACGCCTGATGAAGCGGTACTACCGCGAGGTGATGGAGCTGTCGCGTCTCAACGAGATGCTGCTGGAGCACTTCGAGGAAGCGATCCTGCACGCGCGCCGCCGCGAACGAGTCAAGCCGCTCAACCGGCGCTTCCAGGCCGTGAACGGCTACCTGGAGGTCACCCGCAAGGACGTGTTCCGCCGCTATCCGTTCGCCCTTCTGGAGGTGTTCCTGCTGTTGCAGCAGCATCCCGATCTCGAAGGGGTGCGCGCGTCCACGATCCGGCTCGTTCGAGCGAACCGGCACCGGATCGACGACCGCTTCCGGGCCGACATTCGCGCCCGCAGCCTCTTCCTGGAAATCCTGCGCCAGCCGCGCGGCATCAACCACGAGCTGCGGCGAATGCACCGCTATGGAATCCTCGGCGCCTACCTCCCCGTCTTCGACCAGGTGGCGGGGCAGATGCAGTACGACCTGTTCCATGTCTACACCGTCGACGAGCACAGCCTGTTCGTGGTCCGCAACCTGAGGATGTTCGCCGACCCCGCGCGCTACCACGAGTTCCCGCACTGTGCGGACATCTTTGCGCGGCTGCCCAAACCGGAGCTCATCTACGTGGCGGGGCTCTTCCACGACATGGCGAAGGGCCGCGACGGCGACCACTCCGAGCTGGGCTCGGCCCTGGTCGGCGAATTCTGCACCCGGCACGGATTCGGCGAATACGACACCGGGCTCGTCGCGTGGCTGGTCCGGCACCACCTGCTGATGTCGATGACCGCCCAGCGCAAGGACATCAGCGATCCCGAGGTGGTGTCCGAGTTCGCCCGGACGGTCGGCGACCACGTCCACCTCGACTACCTCTACCTCCTCACCATCGCGGACATTCGCGGCACGAATCCGGGATTGTGGAACGACTGGAAGGACGCCCTGCTGCACGACCTGTACCGCTCCACGGTACGCGCGCTGATGCGCGGACTCGAGAACCCGATCAGGAAGGCGGAGGTGGTGTCCGAGACCCGGAACGAGGCCGGCCGCCTCGTGACGGGCGACGGAATCGACATCGAGACGGCCACCGCCCTGTGGGACAACTTCGGAGACGACTACTTCCTGCGCCACTCCGCGGACGAGATCCGCTGGCATACCGTGAACATCCTGCGCGCGGGCGCGGGCGACGACCCGCTGGTCCTGGTCCGCGACGGACGCGGAGGCATCGAGATCTTCGTCTATGCGCCGGACCGGGAGTTCCTCTTCGCGGCCAGCGCGTCGATCCTGGGGCACCTGGGGCTCACGGTGCTCGATTCCAGGATCATCACCGGGAACCACGGCATGACCCTCGATTCGTACGTCGTCGAGGACATCGCGGCTTCGCCCGCGAAGGGGAGCCGCCGCCGGGAGATCCGGGACGCCCTGCAATCCGGACTGCGCAACCCCGCCGGCGTGCCGAGGAACGTGCGCCGGCTCGCGAAGCGCCAGCTCAAGCACTTCACGATCCCGGTAGAGGTCAACTTCACGAGCGACGCGGCGAACCGGCACACCGTCATGGAGGTCATCGCGGCGGACCGGCCGGGACTGCTCGCGCGCATCGGCTGGGCGCTCGCCCATGCCCGGGTCCGCATCCGCAACGCGAAGATCGCAACGTTCGGGGAGCGGGCCGAGGACGTCTTCCACGTCACCGACGCCCACAACCGGCCGCTACCCGACGCCCGGCTCGAAGAGGTGTACCACGGCGTCCGCGCGGCGCTCGACGCCTGAGCTCCGGGCCCGCCGGCGCCGGCCGCTTCCGCCCGGAGGATCGCGGTCGCGGGCAGGGGCGCCGCGCCGGATGCCGCGTCGGTGGCCGCTCAGCCCCCGGTGACCGGCGGAAAGAACGCGACTTCGTCGCCGGCCCGGACCGGTGCTCCGAGATCGGTGTATTCGAGGTTGACGGCCACCAGCACGTTGTCGGGGATCGGCTGTCCCCCGGCCGCGAGGCGCCACGCCTCCCCGGCGGTTCCGGCGCGGGCGGCGTCGATCTCGACCTCCCGGCAGCCCACCGATTCGCGCAGGCTCGCGAAGAACTTGACCGTGATCGTCATCTGCGACCCGCCGCCAGAGGGTTCCGGGCTGATATTATCGCCGCCTGCCCGCAGACGAACACCACCACACATTCGGGATCTGCCCGTGAACGCGGGCCGCCGGCGGTCACGAGCCGCGACTCCGGCGGCGGCTTCCCCGAGGCGTCCCGCCGATCTGCCTTGCGAACGATGAGCGACACACTGACCCATTTCGATGCGCGGGGCCACGCCCGGATGGTCGACGTCGCCGCGAAGCCCGCCACCCATCGCGTGGCGGTTGCGCGAGGCGGCATCCGCATGCACGGCGACACCCTGCGGCTCATCGTCTCCGGCGGCCACCGCAAGGGCGACGTCATCGGCGTGGCGCGCCTCGCGGGGATCATGGCGGCGAAGCGCACGTCCGAGCTCGTGCCGCTGTGCCATCCCGTCGCGCTGACCAGGGTGGAGGTCGAGCTGTGGCCGGACGCGTCGCGCGACTGCGTCGAATGCCGCGCGCGGGTCGAGACGATCGGTCCGACCGGAGTCGAGATGGAGGCGCTCACCGCGACCCAGGTGGCCCTGCTCACGGTCTACGACATGTGCAAGGCGGTGGACCGGGGGATGGCCATCGAGTCGGTCCGTCTCGTCGAAAAACGCGGCGGCAGGTCCGGCGACTGGGTCCGCCCGGACTGCTGAGGCCGGCCGCCGGGAGGGTGCGACGGCCGGTGCGGGCCGGCGCGGGGCCCGCGGGCGAAAGGCGTCCGGCGACGGTCCGGATGATAGACTGCCCGCCCCTGTCAGGAGCGCCCGCCATGTCCGACGCCTCCTCCTCGGTCGATCTGCGCATCTCCACGCTCGAGACCCACCTCGAACGCGAGAACCCCCTGCTCCTCGACGTCGTGAAGAGCTTTCGCGAGCTCGACAAGGTGGCGTACCGGCTCGGAGTCCTGTCCGGCGGGGAGTCGTTCACCTCGCAGGTCCCGTGGTGGCCGGTGATCGCGGTGCTCGGAACCTTCTCGTCGGGGAAGTCGTCGTTCATCAACCACGTTCTGGGGGCCCGGCTCCAGGCGACCGGGAACCAGGCCGTCGACGACAAGTTCACGGTGATCTGCTTCGGAACCGACGATACGCCGCGCACCCTGCCGGGCATCGCGCTCGACGCGGACCCGCGCTTCCCGTTCTACCGGGTGAGCCGCGAGATAGAGAGCGTGTCCAGCGGCGAAGGCCGCCGCATCGATGCATACCTCCAGATCAAGACCTGCCGGAGCGAGGCGTTGCGCGGCAAGATCCTCATCGACTCGCCGGGGTTCGACGCCGATGCGCAGCGCACCGCGACCCTGCGCATCACCGACCACATCATCGACCTGTCCGATCTGGTGCTGGTGTTCTTCGACGCCCGGCACCCCGAGCCCGGCGCCATGCAGGACACGTTGCGCCACCTGGTCGGAAACACCATCCACCGGCCGGACTCCAGCAAGTTCCTCTACGTGCTCAACCAGTTCGACAACGCGGCGCGCGAGGACAACCCCGAGGACGTCTTCGCGGCATGGCAGAGAGCGCTCGCCCAAGCCGGCCTCACCGCGGGCCGGTTCTACTGCATCTACAACCCCGACGCGGCTCCGCCGATCGACGATCCCGAGCTGCGGCACCGCTTCGAGGCGAAGCGCGACGAGGACATGGCCGAGATCCGCGAGCGCATCCACCAAGTCGAGATCGAGCGCCTCTATCGCATCATCGGCATGCTCGAGAAGACCGCGAGGGCCGTCGAACACCGAGTGGCGCCGGCGGTGGCGTCGGCGAAGGCGTCGTGGAGACGCGCCGTGTTCTGGCTCGACGCCACGGTATTCGGGGCGCTCGTGCTCGCATTCGCGGTGTGGACCGTCTCGGCGGGAGACTGGACGGGGCTCCGGCTCTCCGCTTCATGGTTCCACTTCATCGTTTCGACGCCCTGGCTCCTGGCGCTGACGGCCGTGATCGTGGCGGCGGGCGCGGGCTATCTGCACTACCTCATGCGCCGCCTTTCGGCCCGGTTCATCGCCCGGCGCATCGAGCGCGGCCCGGAACCGGACGATGTTCGCACCTGGATCGCCCGCGCCTTCGTCCACAACACGAAGGCGTGGCGGACGATCCTCTCCACCTCGCCGGCGGGCTGGACCCGCGGTGCGCGCCGGCGCATCGCCCGGGTGTCCACGGATGCGGACCGGTTCGTCCAGCACCTCAACGACCGCTTCACCGATCCGTCCGGAGGCGCGGAGGAGTCCACGGACCCTGCCGAGACGGCGTTCGATCCGGCCGCCCCGGACGCGACGACCGGACCGGACTCGATGACCGAGCCGGACTCGATGACCGAGCCGGACTCGACGACCGAACCGGACTCGATGACCGAACCGGGCTCGATGACCGAACCGGGCTCGATGACCGAGCCGGACTCGATGACCGAACCGGACTCGATGACCGAAGACGCCGCTACCACCCCGCGGCCGGTCGCGAGCGGAACCGGACCCGCCTGAAAGCGGGCCGCGCCCGGGGCGAAGTCGCGCGGCCTCTCCTCCTCCGGGATTGCCGGCGGTTGCGGGCGCGGCCTGTATACTCCGCCCGGCCACGTGCACATGTCAGGTGGGACCGGCGATGGACTTCGAGCGCGCGCGTTTCAATATGGTCGAACAGCAGGTTCGCCCATGGGAAGTCCTCGATCGGGCAGTGCTCGACCTGATGGAGCGCGCTCCGCGCGACGCGTTCGTGCCGAAGGAATACAGGCGTCTCGCCTACGCCGACATCGCGGTTCCCATCGGGAACGGAGAGGCGATGCTGCCGCCCAGGGTCGAGGGACGCCTCCTTCAGGCGCTGAGGATCGGCCCGGAGGACCGGGTGCTCGAGATCGGCACCGGCAGTGGATTCCTCACCTGGCTGCTTGCCCAGCGCGCCGCCCACGTGACGAGCATCGAGATCGACCCGGCGCTCGCCGAGCGGGCCCGCGCCAACCTCGCGGCCCATGGCGTCGGAAACGCCACGGTGGAAGTCGGCGACGGCCGCCGCGGCCGGGGGCATGGGCAACGGTACGATGCGATCGCGGTCGGCGGCTCGATTCCGGTATCGGAGCCGGCGTTCGAGGAACGTCTCGAGGTGGATGGCCGGCTCTTCGTCGTGGTCGGAACGGCGCCGACGATGGAAGCGATGCTCGTGCACCGCACCGGTGAAAGCGAATGGATCCGGGAAAGCATGTTCGAAACGGTGCTGCCGCCGCTCGCGGGCTGCGAAGCGCCGCGCCGGTTCGTGCTGTGAGCGCTTCGGCCATGGACAAGGCGCGGGCCCTCGCCGCCGGCGCATTCCTCACGGCGCTGTCGGCGGCCACGCCGGCGGACAACCTGCTCGAGGTCTTCGAGGCCGCCCTCGCGAGCGACCCGGAGTTCCTCGCCTCCGGCGCAGAGAACCGCGCCGCCCGGGAAGCCCGCCCGCAGGCGCTGGCGGGGCTTCGGCCCGGCGTCCGCCTGTCCTTCGACACGAGGTGGAACGAGAGACAGCGGCAAGGCGGCTTCCGGTCCGACAACCTCGCCCTCGACATCGAGCAGCCGCTCTACCGGCGCGACCGGCGAATCGCGGTCGAGCAGGCCGACAGCAGGATCGCGAGCGCCGATGCCTTCCACGCCGCGGCACGCCAGGACCTCATGGTGCGTGTGGCCGAACGGTACTTCGGGGTGCTGGAGGCGGAAGACGAGATCAGCTTCGCCCGGGCCACCCTGGAAGCGTTCGAGCAACAGCTCGCACAGAGCCGGCAGCGGTTCGAGGTCGGCCTGATCGCGATCACCGACGTCGAAGAGGCCAAGGCGGGATTCGACCTCTCGCGAGCCCGGCTCATCGCGGCGGAGAACGCGCTCGACAGCGCCCGGGAGACATTGCGCGAGACGACCGGGGCGTACCATGAACGGCTCGCGCCACTCGGGGACATGCGGCTGGTGACGCCCGTGCCGGCGGACATCGACAAGTGGACGCAGACCGCGCTGGAACGCAACCCGCGCCTGCTGGCCGCGAGGCACGACACGGAGACGGCCCGCCGGGAGATCGAGCGCATGGAGGCCGGCCACGCTCCCACCCTCGACGCGTTCGGGGTGTTCGGCCTGAACGACAGCGAGTCCGGTGTCCTTGGCGAGACCAGGCGCGCGAGCGTCGGCCTGCGGCTGAACCTTCCCCTGTATTCCGGCGGTTCGGTCGTTTCGCGTACCCGCGAGAGCCGGCATCGCTACCAGCGCGCCCTCGACGTGCTCGAGCGCGAGCGGCGCCGCGCGCAACGCGAGACGCGGGATGCCTATCTGGGGGTCGACTCCGGCATTTCCCGGGTAAAGGCGCTGGAGCAGGCGGTCCGGTCGAGCGAGACCGCCGCGGAAGCGATCGAGGCGGGATTCCAGGTCGGAACCCGGACCTCGGTCGACGTGCTCGACGCGCAACGCGAGCTGTTCCGGACGCGCCGCGACCTCTCCGAGGCACGGTACGGCTACGTCCTCGACGTGCTCCGGCTCAAACGCGCGGCCGGTACGCTCTCGGAACACGATCTGCGGCTGATCTCGGCCTGGCTGGGCTGACGGCCGGACCGGATGCCCCCGATGCCGGGCCGCGCCACGCGACCGCGGTCCGCCACCGCGAGCGGGACCGGCCGGACCTTCCGGGCGACGGCTCCGGACGGCCGCACTTGGCCGGCGATCCAGGGTGGATTTCGCGAACCGGATGAAGACAGGAGGCCGCCTCGGCGCCTGCGACGCCCGGGCGGCGGCTCCGGACGACCGCTCCCGGCCAGCGGTCCCGGGGGGATTTCACGAACCGGATGAAGGCAGGAGGACGCCCCGGCGCCTGCGACGCCCGGGCGGCGGCAGGCGGTTACGCACGGGTTGCGGCTATGCGATCCGTGCGCCGTTCTCGACCGGAAACGTCGGCTCCAGCAACACGACGCCGTGGGTGTCGGACACCGCCCCGAGGATGAGCACTTCCGACTTCACCCCGGCGATCCGCTTCGGCGGGAAATTCACCACCGCAACGATCTGCTTGCCGATCAGCGTGTCCGGCCGGTAGTTCCCGGTGAGCTGGGCGGAGCTTTTCCGGCGCCCCAGAGGCCCGAAGTCGATGTCGATGACGAATGCGGGAACGCGGGCCCCGGGATTGGCCCGGGCTCCGACGATCGTTCCCGTGACGATCCGCACCTTCAGGAAGTCGTCGAACGATACCTCCTCGCAACGCACCGTGTCGCCGCTCATTTCACCCTGCTCCTCCGCTGCCGGACTCGCGGTCCGCCCTGCCCTGCGCCGCCACCGATTCCACGGCACGGCGAACTTCGTCCGGGTCTCCGAGGAATTCGCGCGAGACCGCGTTCATGTCGTCGTCGAGTCGATAGACGAGCGGGACCCCGGTGGGAATGTTCAAGCCGACGATCTCGTCGTCGGACACGCCGTCGAGATGCTTGACCAGCGCCCGCAGCGTATTCCCGTGCGCCGCGATCAGCACCCTCCTTCCGGCCCGCAGCTCGGGCACGAGCCGCTCGTGCCAGAACGGGAGGAACCTCTCCACGGTGTCGCGCAGGCATTCGGTCACGGGCAGCTCGTCTCCGGCCAGCGCGGCGTAACGCGCGTCCCGGCGCGGGTTCCGGTCGTCGCCGGGGTCGAGGGCGGGCGGGGGCGTCGTGTAGCTGCGCCGCCACGCGAGCACCTGCGCATCCCCGAACTTCGCGGCCGTCTGCGCCTTGTCGAGACCCTGCAGGGCCCCGTAGTGCCGCTCGTTCAGACGCCAGCTCCGATGGACCGGAATCCACATCAGGTCCATCTCGTCGAGGACGATCCACAGAGTCCGTATCGCCCGCTTCAGGAGGGACGTGTAGGCAACGTCGAACGAATGGCCCGCCTCGGCAAGCAGGCGGCCCGCCCGCCGCGCCTCCTCGGCGCCGCGCGCGGTGAGATCGACATCGGTCCATCCCGTGAACCGGTTCTCCCGGTTCCAGACACTCTCGCCGTGCCTGAGCAGTGCCAGCTCGATCATGTCGCAGCCCCTGTTCGCCATTCAGTACGCAATCGGCCAGCCGTCGGTTCTCGTGCCTTCCGTCCCATCCGTGCCTTCCGTCCCATCCGTGCCTTCCGTCCCATCCGTGCCGTCCGTACCGTCCGTGCCTTCCGTCCCATCCGTACCGTCCGTCCCATTCGTACCGTCCGTGCCTTCCGTGTCGTCCGTCCGGTCCATCGAGCCGGCCGTCGCCCTTGCCGCCGAAACCGCGCGCGATGCCGCCGGCCGGCATGCGGGCATCCGGCTATCCGCCACCGAGCAACGCCCGTTTCGCCCGCTCGCAGGCCCGCGGCGAGTACGCGGGAAGCTGGCTTTCGCGGAGGTCGAAACCGAAGGCGCGCTTGCTCAGCACGATGATCGGCGGCGCCTGGATGCGCTTGAAACAGTTGACGCGGACCTGCTCGCCGACCCACTCCAGATCGTCGACGAAGGCGCGGGGCTCGGGGAAGTACGCTCTGAACCGCTCCTCCTCTTCCCAGCCGATGTTCTCGAGCAGCCGGCCCGTCCGGTACCACTCCAGAATGTCGAGCGGATGCCGCCGGTACTCGATGAGCTGGCGCAGCAGCGCATCGTGGTATCCGTACTTGATCGGATCGCCCAGCCCCCTGGTGACGTCCTGGGCATCGGAAAGCTCCGCGCTCGGTACCGTGTCGCCGTCGATGAGGTTGGGGGGAATGACCGCGCGCTCGAACACCGCCTCGTTGAGATGCCGGGCAAGCGCGAAGACCTGCGTCTTGTAGAGGTCCGCGATCGGCGCCACCGCGCCGTCGACGTCGCCGTAGAGGGTCGCGTAGCCGAGCGCGACCTCGGTCTTGTTGCCGTTGTTGGTGAAGACGAGGCCGCATTTCGCGGCGATCCCCGCCAGCATGTCGGAGCCCCGGATCCGGGCCTGGAGGTTCTCGTCGACGAGTCGCGTGTACGTCCCGGGCTCGCGCTCGAACTCGACGCCCCGGATCCGGGCCGACAGCGCCCGGTAGAGGTCCTCGATCGGACAGCTCACGAAGTCGATGGCGAGCGCCTCGCACAGGGCGCGCGCATTCTCGCGGGTGACGGCGGCGTTGAAGCGGGTCGGCATGTTGACGGCGAAGACGCGCTCCGGACCGAGCGCGATCCGGAGCATGCATGCAACGACGCTCGAGTCGATGCCGCCGCTCACCCCGACGAGGTAACGGTTGGCGCGCCCGCGAAGGTAATCGAGGTGGTGGAGGCCGGTCACGATCGCGTCGTGGATCGCCTCGATCTCCGTCTGTGCCGGGGCGATCTCGTTTCGCACCAGCGCGGCCCGGCCCCGGTCCGGCTCGCGCTGCATCGGATCTGCGGCAGCCCCCTTTCGGCCCGGTGCGGCCTCCGTCCGGTCCGGTGCGGTCTCCGCTCGGCCCGGTGCGACCTCCGTCCGGTCCGGCACGGCCTCCGTCCGGTCCGGTGCGGTCTCCGCTCGGCCCGGTGCGACCTCCGTCCGGTCCGGCACGGCCTCCGTCCGGTCCGGTGCGACCTCCGTCCGGCCCGGCATGAGCTCCGTGCGGCTCGACACGCTCCCTGCGGGTCCGCCGAGCACGAGCATCGCCTCGCGCCAGGGCGGCGCCCGGCCCGCGAGCGCGCCGTCGGTGCGGTACGCGCACGTATCGCCGTCGAACACGAGGATGTTCTTGCCGTTGTTCTGGGCGCCGACGTGGTTGACGTAGAAGAACGGCACCGGCGTGCGCGCCATCGCCTCGCGCACCACGCGGTTGCGCTTGTCGTTCTTCTGCCAGGTCCACGGCGACGCGGACAGGTTGACCACGAGGTCGGCGCCGGTCCGATGCCATGCGCGCAGGGTGTCGAGGGTCTCGCGGCCGTGGCGGTAGTCCTGGTGCCAGACGTCCTCGCAGAGCTGTACTCCGAGCCGGACGGCGCCGCGGCCGACCGGGATCTCGTAGGGGACCATCCAGTCGGAGACGCGGGTGCCGGTCTCGCCGGCGATCTTGCGCAGCGAGTAGAAGTGCCGGTCGTCGTCGAAGAACCGGTAGTTCGGGTGCAGGGTCTTCGGATGCACGCCGTGCGGAAGACGCCCGGGCAGGCCCGCGCGCTCGACGAAGCGCCCGTCGTGGCAGACCCACGCCGCGTTGAGCTTGCGCACCCGGCCGTCCTCGCCGATCGCTCCCCGATCGATCGCGACGTTGCCGAACACGACGGTGATTCCGCGGCTCGCGTCGCGGACCGTGCCGCTCCAGTCCTCGTAGTCCTCGACCAGCGCGTCGACCTCCCACGCATCGCCCAGGATGTAGCCCGGGATGCACATCTCCGGAAACGCGACGATCGCGGCCCCCGCCTCGCGCGCCCGTTCGATGAACCTGAGCATCGACTCCACGTTGAGGTCCGGCCGGCCGGCGCGCACCTCCATCTGCGCGAGCGCGATTGGCGGAAGGTCGTCAGGCACGGCGGGCGTTCGCGATCACCGCGACCCGGAGCGATGCGCGCTTTCGGGTCCGGCTCCGATTCCCGGGGTCTGCCGCGGGATCGAGGCGTCGAACGGCAGGTGCGGCGCGCGGTCGCCGGTCCGTCGATGCGCGGGACGGGCCTCGTACAGCCCGCGGCGCCAGATTCGCACCGGCGCCGATCCGTCGACGCGCGGGACGGGCCGGAACTCCGGCCGGTGGCGGACCACCGCTTCGCGCCGGTCCGCCGACGCGCGGGACGGGCCGCATGTGTTCTCGCGGTCGGTCGTCCCGTGGCCGCCGGTCCGCCGGCGCACGGGACGGGCCTCGTACAGCCCGCGGCACCAGATTCGCACCGGCGCCGGTCCGTCGGCACGGGGGACGGGCTTCGGGCCGCCCGGCGCCTTCGGGGGCAAGCCGGCGGAACCGGAACGCCACCGGGAGCCGTGGAGGCTGCCGTGTGCGGCCGGACGATGGGGGATACACTCGCGGGCCGGGCGCGACGACGAAGGGACCGACGACGATGGCGTGGCCGACATGAGCGGGATCACCGGGAGATCGAAGGCGGCGTCGATGCTGCTCACCGCGGCGGCGTTCGTGGTGGTGGTGGCGGGGATGCGGGCGGCCGAATCGATCGTCGTGCCGTTCCTGCTCTCGATCTTCATCGCGATCATCAGCGCGCCGCCTCTGTTCTGGCTGGAGCGCAAGGGGCTGCCCCGCTGGCTCGCCATGCTCGTCGTCATCGGGGTGATTATAGCGGTGGGCGTCGGAATGACGGCACTGGCGGGGACGTCGATCCGGGAGTTCTCCGGCGACCTCCCCGAGTACAAGACCCGCGTCAATGCGCTGGCCGTCCATGTCTTCGAGTGGCTCCGGGCAAGGGGCGTCAGCGTCTCGACCGACGACTATGCGAGCTACTTCGAGCCGGGCGCGGCGATCCAGCTCGTCGCCGACCTGCTCAACGGGCTCGGGGGGCTCCTTGCCAACTCGTTCCTGATCTTCCTCACCGTGGTCTTCATCCTGTTCGAGACGTCGAGCTTTCCGCGCAAGTTCCGGGCCGTCGCCGCCGATCCCGACCATGCCCTCGACCGGTTCGCGGTGTTCAGCGAGAAGGTGCAGCGCTATCTCGTGATCAAGACCACCGCGAGCCTCGGGACGGGGGTCGCGATCGGACTCTGGCTCGCGGTGCTCGGCGTCGACAACCCGCTGCTCTGGGCCCTGCTCGCGTTCCTGCTGAACTACGTTCCCAACATCGGGTCGATCCTGGCCGCGGTGCCGGCGGTGCTGTTCGCAGCGGTCCAGCTCGGACCCGGCGCGGCGCTCTGGTCGGCGGCCGGCTACCTTGTCGTGAACGTCCTGGTGGGCAGCGTCATCGAGCCGCGCTTCATGGGCCGCGGCCTCGGCCTCTCGGCGCTCGTGGTGTTCCTGTCGCTGGTGTTCTGGGGCTGGGTGCTCGGCCCGGTCGGCATGTTCCTCTCGGTGCCGCTCACGATGATGATCAAGATCGCCCTCGACTCGCGCCCGGACACCCACTGGATCGCGGTGCTGCTCGGCCCGGAGGGCGCCGCCGCGGACGAGCTCGCGGCGCGGACCTCGGAGCCCGGGAGCGAAGGCGGCGCATGTTAAGGTCGCTCACGGTGCGAAATCTCCACGACGAATGGACGGGGCCATGAAGAGGACCAGCGGCGAGCTACCGCAGAGCGCGCACAATGCCGATCGGATACGGCGGGCCAGAAGCTGGCTCGAACGAAGCGAAAAGTCCGCATCCGGCCTGAAGAAGGCAAAGAGCGAGGAAGAGAAGGCAGGACTCCACTGCGAACAATTCATCTTCCTCTGGATCGCGTTCAACGCCGCCTATGGCTATGCACTGATCGACGAGAACGTCGATGCCGACTACCCCGGGGAGCGAGAGCAATTCAGCCGCTTCCTGAAGGAAGTCCTGAAGCGAGACGACAGGCAGGCCATCTACACCATTCTATGGGAAACATACTCCGGCCCCATCCGCATTCTTCTGGACAACCAGTACGTCTTCGGTCCGTTCTGGGAACAGGTTCGGGGTTCGCAGAAAGTCCGGGACTGGCGCGGACAATTCAGGCTCAGCAAAAAAAGTGTCAACAATGCCTTGAAGAGACACGATGTTCACGGTGTCCTCAAGGAGGTCTTCAACCGACTCTACGTGCTGCGCAACCAGATCTTCCACGGCGGTGCGACGTTTGCCTCGGGGTGGGGCCGGGACCAAGTCAGGGACGGTAGCCGCATCATGGCCTCGCTCGTGCCGGTGATTCTGGACATCATGCGGATCGACATCGAGAGCAACCCCGATTCCGAAACGTGGGGAAAGGTCGCCTATCCGCGCATCAACGAAAGCCCCGAGTAGGGGCCTGTTGTCACCACCCTCCGATCGACCCCGAGAGCACGCTCATGACCCTGATCGATCCGCACACCCTCGCCGGCGACTGGAGCTTTCCCACGTCGGTCCGCTTCGGGCCGGGGCGGATCCGGGAGCTCGCGCGGACCTGCCGCGAGTTCGGGATCACGCGCCCGTTGCTGGTCACCGACCCGGGGCTCGCGGCGATGCCGATGGTGGCGGATGCGGCGCAGTCGTGCCGCGACGCGGGGCTCGCCTGTTCGGTCTTCTCCGATGTCTGCGCCAACCCCGTGGAGTCGGACGTCGCGCAAGGCGTGCGGGCGTTCCGCGACGGCGGCCACGACGGCGTGATCGGGTTCGGCGGCGGCAGCGCGCTCGACGTCGCGAAGGCGGTGGCGCTGATGCGGGGCCAGACGAGGCCCCTGTGGGACTTCGAGGACCGCGAGGACTGGTGGACCCGCGCCGACCCCGACGGGATCGCTCCGGTGGTCGCGGTGCCCACCACGTCGGGCACCGGCTCGGAGGTCGGGCGCGCGTCGGTGATCACGGACCCGCAGGATCGGACCAAGAAGATCATCTTCCATCCGAAGATGATGCCGGTCGCGGTGATCGCGGACCCCGAGCTCACCGTCGGGCTCCCGGCCCACCTCACCGCCGCGGTGGGGATGGACGCCCTCTCCCACTCCCTCGAAGCGTACTGCTCGCCGGTCTTCCATCCGATGGCGCAGGGGATCGCGCTCGAAGGGCTCCGGCTGGTGAAGGAGTGGCTCCCGGCAGCCTGCGAGGACGGCGCCGACCTCGCCGCCCGCGCCCACATGCAGGTGGCCGCCTCGATGGGTGCGACCGCGTTCCAGAAGGGGCTCGGCGCGATGCACTCGATGAGCCATCCGTGCAGCGCCCTGTACGGCACCCACCACGGTCTCACCAACGCGGTGGTAATGCCCTACGTGCTCGAATTCAACCGCCCGGCCATCGAGGCGAAGACGGCGGATCTCGCGCGCTGCCTGGGGCTTGGCGAGACGGATTTCGAGGGAGTGGTGCGGTGGGTTCTGGAACTCCGGGAGCGGATCGGGATTCCGCACACGCTGGCCGACATCGGGGTTCCATCGGCGGCCACGTCCCGGCTGGCTCCGATGGCGCTGGTCGATCCATCGTCGGCGACGAACCCGGTGACGCTGACGACACCAGCCCTGGAATTTCTCTTCGAGAGTGCGATCGGAGGGAGGCTCCGGATCGGCTGAGCCTGAACCGCGGCGGCGTCGCACTGCGACCCGGGCCGTCATCCATTGGTTATATCACAATTTCTCGGAGATCAAGAATGAAAAAAATCCTGGCACTCACGGCACTGACGTTGATGCTCGGAGGTTGCGCCGTACAGCCGATTCTCTTGAATGACAGAGCATCCGAATCGTACCAAGTTCCGGTCAAAACAATGATCGTTGACAATCTAGCCACGGAAACTAAAGTCAGGACCAGCGACATAATCTATGTAAATGGTTGGGCACCAATACATCATATCGGTTTTGAGCCACCACTTCATGAGGTATTTGTTTCTAAAATGAGAAACTCAATAGTTGCAGTCGGGACGTCCAGACGGATAGATATTTCTGTACTCAGAGTAGGGTTTTTTATATATAAAATCGTGGCGGATGACATCGTCTTTGTTAATTTGTTCATCTTAGGAAGAGAGAGGAGATTCAAGTGTGATGTGGATGTCATTGTGAAGACAGAAAGCGATTCTCGGCGGATAACGCTTACCCATGAATATCGTCGTTCTCTCTTCGACGATCAGGAGTATGTACGGCTCATTGAATCGTGTCAGACTGATCTCATTCGCCAGGTCGCTGACCTAATCAAGGGAACAGTCTAATGGACGGATATGCGTGCAAAACTGCACAGGCCGATGAATTCAAGCGTTAGACACTCAAGGAGCATGCTGTGACTAAGGTGACTAAGATGGATATGATCTGGGTGGCGGTGGCATCACTCCTTCATCCTGGAACCAAAGCGAACATATTCGTGGAGAAATCGCAGATAGACTCCAAAGTACTGGAGCTATTTGGCGAGACCGTTCCGTCGGTGATGATCTACGGACACCTCGTAAATTCCGAAGATCGACAAGAAAACCGCACCAATCCTGGCCCTGGTGGCAGTCGTAATCGCTATCTAGTTCGGGGAGAACACGGCGGCTTCAGACTCTACAAGCAGCGTGATAGTGAAAGCGATGCTCGGGACAAGACCGGCCCGACACATCCGGATTCCAACAAAATCAACCCAGAGTACAGACACTTGATTACTTGGTATAGGAGAGAATATATCAACGCGTAGACAGATGGCACCCTGCTACAAAAAGCGAGCGGGTAAATGCCGACACTCGACCACCGAAGCGAATCAGCGATGCCGCAGCATAACGCGGAGCCGGGGCACGGCCGAACCGCGGTTCCCGTCGCGGGTCGAAACCTGAGATCGAGGGAATGCGGAGAGGGGATGGGCAACGAGCCGTTCGGACCATGAGCACGCGCCGCGCCCTCATCATCGAGGACAACCGCGAGATCGCCACCCTCGTCAAGCTGCATCTTCGCGACGTCCAGTGCGAGGCGGACATCGCCGCCGACGGGCGGCGCGGCCTGGAGCTCGCGGCCGGCCGCCGCTACGACCTCGTGGTGCTCGACCTGATGCTCCCGGAGATGGACGGCCTCACGGTATGCCGCGAGATCCGGACCCTCCCCGGCTACGTGCCGATCCTGATGCTGACCGCGAAGTCGACCGAGCTCGACCGCGTCCTCGGACTCGAGATGGGAGCGGACGACTATCTCGCGAAGCCGTTCAGCGTGCGCGAGCTCCAGGCGCGGGTGAAGGCGCTGTTCCGCCGCGTCGAGGCCCTCTCCTCCCCGGCCAGCGCGGCGAGCGTCCCCGAAACCATCGAGCGGGGCCCGCTCCGGATCGATACCGGCAAGCGCCGCGTGAGCGTCGGCGACCGCGAAGTCACCCTCACCGCCCGGGAGTTCGATCTGCTCGTGCACTTCGCGCGCCAGCCGGGACAGGTGTTCAACCGCGCACGGCTGCTCGACCAGGTCTGGGGCTACAACCACGAGGGATACGAGCACACCGTGAACTCGCACATCAACCGCCTGCGGGCGAAGATCGAGACCGACCCCTCCAAGCCGGAGTACATCCTCACGGTGTGGGGAGTGGGCTACAAGTTCTCCGATCGTCTCGGCGCCGGCGGCGGTTCCTGAGAGACATGCGGACACCCGGCCCGACGATCCGGACGTGCCCCGGCCGGCAATGCCGCCATGTCCAGGGCCCGAGAGGCGTGCGGGCGCCCGGCCCGACGATCCGGACGTGCCTTGGCCGGCAGTGCCGCCATGTCCAAGGCCCGAGAGACATGCGGGCGCCCGGCCGATGATCCGGACCCTCTACGCAAAGCTCGCGGTCGCGCTCGTCGCCATCGTGCTCGCGATCGCCGTCCTCTATGCGGCCCTCACCGTCTTTGCGACGCGGCACCACCTGCAGGTGACCGAGCAACGCCTCAACCGCGGCCTCGCCCGCGACCTGGTCGCCGACCGCAATCTCGTCGAGGAGGGACGCATCAACGAGTCGGCGCTGAAGGAGATGTTCCACGACTACATGACCATCAATCCGGGCATCGAGATCTACCTCCTCGACCCGGAAGGCCGCATCCTCTCCTTCTCCGCGGACCCCGGCGTCGTCAAGCGCAGGAGCGTGTCGCTCGACCCGATCCACGCGTTCCTTGCCGGCGCCGACGCCTACCCCCTGCTCGGCGACGACCCGCGCAGCCACGACGGGCGGAAGGCGTTCTCCGTCACTCCGGTGCCGAGCGAGCGGAATCCGGAGGGCTATCTCTACGTGGTCCTCCTCGGAGAGCGCGTGGACTCGATCGCGACGTTGCTGCATACGAGCTTCATCGCGCGCTACAGCGGGATCGCCCTCGTCGTCAGCCTCGTGGTGGGCGTGCTGGCCGGCCTCGTGGTGCTGCGCGCGATGACCCGCAGGCTGCGCCGCCTCACCAACCACATCGATCAGTTCCGGGCGCGGGGGTTTCGCAGCTTCGAACCGTTCGCGACCCCCGGTCCGGGGGACGGTGACGAGATCGCCCAGCTCGGACGGGCGTACGACGAGATGGCGGCCCGGATCGGCGAGCAGATCGAGGCCCTGGAGAGGACCGACGCGTTGCGCCGGGAGATGGTCGCGCACGTCTCGCACGACCTGCGCACGCCACTCGCGACGCTGCACGGCTACATCGAGACGCTGAAGCTCAAGGACGCGGAGCTCGACCCGGCCGAGCGGAAACGCTACCTCGCGGTGGCCCTCGACCAGAGCGAGCGGCTGCGCCGCCTCGTCGGAGACCTCTTCGAACTCGCGAAGCTGGACGCACGCGAGCAGACGCCCGAATACGAACCGATCGCGCTCGCCGAACTCGTCAACGACATCGTGCAGAAATTCCGGTTGGAGGCGGAACGCCGCGGCTCGACGATCGACATGGACGCCGGCGAGGGACAGCCGATGGTCGACGCGGACATCGCGCTCGTCGAACGCGTGCTCGAGAACCTGATCGACAACGCGCTCTCGCATACGCCGTCCGGGGGCGCCATCCGCATCCCGATCGTCTCCGACGGGGACGCGGTGCGGGTCACGATCGCCGACAACGGGCCGGGCATCGCTCCCGAACACCTCCCCCGGATCTTCGATCGCTTCTACCAGGCCGGAAACCCGCACCGAGGCAACGCCCACGCCGGACTCGGCCTCGCGATCGCGAAACGCATCGTGGAACTGCACGGAGCCCGGCTCGAAGTCGAGAGCACCCTGGGCCAGGGCACCGCGTTCAGCTTTCGACTCCCCGTGCATGCCCCCGCCGCGCCCGCCGCCGACTGACCGAAGGCCCGGCAATCCCCCCCACGTCGGCCATCACGGCAGGTCGCCGGAACGGAGTCGATCCGGCCGCGGCGAGACGGACCCCGGCCGGATTACCTGCACCACCGCGTTGAAGTAGGATTCCCCGTTGTCGACCGCAACCGAGAGCAGGGATTCGAGGAGGAGCCATGTCTGATTCGAAGGTCTACGACGTGCTGCCGCACGCGGCGAAGCGGGCGCTCATCGACGATGCGGCGTATCAGGCCATGTACAAGCGTTCGATCGAGGATCCGGACGGGTTCTGGGCGGACATGGCGAACGAGCACGTGCACTGGTTCAGGAAGTGGGACAAGGTCGCGGACTGGACCTTCGACGGCGACGTCGGCATCCGCTGGTTCGACGGCGCCAGGGTGAACGTCGCGTACAACTGCCTCGACCGGCATCTGGCCGAGCGCGGCGACAAGCCGGCGATCCTCTGGGAAGGCGACCAGCCGGGCGAGGAGCGCCGCATCACGTTCCGGGAGCTGCACGCGGAGGTCTGCAAGTTCGCCAACGTGCTCAAGTCCAAGGGGGTGCGCAAGGGCGACCGGGTCTGCGTCTACATGCCGATGGTGCCCGAGGCGGCGGTGGCGATGCTCGCCTGCGCCCGGATCGGCGCCGTGCACTCCGTGGTGTTCGGCGGGTTCTCCCCGGACGCGCTACGCGACCGCATTCTCGATTCCGACTGCCGGGTGGTGGTCACCGCGGACGAAGGCCCGCGCGGCGGCCGCAACGTACCGCTGAAGAAGAACACCCACGCGGCGCTGGAGGCCTGCCCGAACACCCATACGTGCATCGTGGTGCGCCGCACCGGCAACGAGGTGCCATGGCGCGACGGCCGCGACGTCTGGTACCACGAGGCGATGGCGGATGCCTCGGCCGACTGCCCGGCGGAAGAGCTGGACGCCGAGGACCCGCTGTTCATCCTCTACACCTCCGGCTCGACCGGGATGCCGAAGGGCGTGCAGCACAGCCAGGCGGGCTACCTCCTCTACACCACCCTCACCTTCAGGTACATCTTCGACTACCACGAAGGCGACGTCTTCTGGTGCACCGCCGACGTCGGATGGGTCACCGGACACTCCTATGTCGTGTACTCGCCGCTCTCGAACGGCGCCACCACCGTGATGTTCGAGGGCGTTCCCAACCATCCGGACTTCAGCCGGTTCTGGCAGATCTGCGACAAGTACGGGGTGAACATCTTCTACACCGCACCGACCGCGATCCGGGCCCTGATGGGCCAGGGCGACGACTTCGTGAAGCGCGCCGGCCGCGCAAGCCTCCGGATCCTCGGCACGGTGGGAGAGCCCATCAACCCGGAGGCGTGGGAGTGGTACTACCACGTGGTCGGCGACGCCCGCTGTCCGATCGTCGACACCTGGTGGCAGACCGAGACCGGCGGGGTGATGATCACTCCGCTCCCGGGCTGCACCCGGCTCAAGCCGGGCTCCGCGACCCGTCCGTTCTTCGGCATCGAGCCGGTCATCGTCGACCACGAGGGCAACGAGCTCGAGGGCGCGGCGGAGGGCGCGCTCTGCATCAAGCGGAGCTGGCCGGGACAGATGCGCACGGTATTCGGCGACCACGAACGCTTCATCCAGACCTACTTCTCGATGTTCGAGGGCCTGTACATGACCGGGGACGGCGCCCGCCGCGACGAGGACGGGTACTACTGGATCACCGGGCGCGTGGACGACGTGATCAACGTCTCCGGGCACCGGATGGGCACCGCCGAAGTCGAGAGCGCGCTGGTGCTCCATTCGTCCGTCTCGGAGGCGGCGGTGGTCGGCTACCCGCACGACATCAAGGGCCAGGGGATCTACGCCTACGTGACCCTCAACGCCGGCACCGAGGGCACCGACGCGCTGAAGAAGGACCTCGTCGGACTCGTCCGCAAGGAGATCGGCCCGATCGCGTCGCCCGACCTCATCCAGTTCGCGCCGGGACTGCCGAAGACGCGGTCGGGGAAGATCATGCGGCGCATCCTGCGCAAGGTGGCGGCGAACGAGACCGGCAACCTCGGCGACACCTCGACGCTGGCCGAACCCGCGGTGGTCGACGACCTCATCGAGAACCGGCTCAATCGCTGACCGGACCGACGAGGCAAGGACCGGACCAGGGACCGCGGACGGGCTCCCGGGGAGCCCCCCTCGCGCGTCGAAGCAGGTCCGGGACGGGAAAGCCTCGCTGCCGGAAAGCGGGATTCCTCCTCGCGCGCCGGAGCAGGTCCGGGACGGGAAAGCCTCGCTGCCGGAAAACGGGAGCCCCCCTCACGCGCCGGAGCAGGTTCGGGACGGGAAAGCCTCGCTGCCGGAAAGCGGGATTCCCCCTCACGCGTGGGAGCAGGTGCAGACGCTCCTCGCCGCCCGGGACGGACTCGCCCGCGACGCGCACGTCCGGGAACGGTTCGGCGACCTCGGCGAGGCATTCTCGATGCTGCTCGGATCGTGGGTCGGGCCGCTGGCGGCGGTGATGCGGGAGATCGAGCCGACCGCTCACGCACAGGCCGTCGCGCGCGCGATGGCCGACCTCGCCCGCCCGACCGGTGCATTCGCCCGCGACGCGGCGAGACGACTCGCCACCCTGCGGACCGACGGCACGGACTCCGGACCCGGTGAGCGCCATGCCGAGCTTGCGGGACGGATCGACGACTCGTTCCGGGAATTCGCGTCGAGCCCCGAGTTCGATCAGGCCCGGCGCGCCGCCGCCGCCGCCATCCTCGACTGGCTGGAACACGACCGCGCCGCCGCGTCACGCATCGTCCGCGCCCTGGATTCGACACCGCCTCATGCACACCCGCAACGCGGCGACTCGATGCCGGCGGACACCCCGGCGGACACCGAGGTGGTCGCGCGCGACGGCAATGCGGCGCTGATCCGGTACCCGGCCGGCCGGGCGGTCCGCGCCTCCGTGCTGGCGGTCCCCGGCTTCACGACCGGTACGCGCATCTTCGATCTCGACCCGCGGTGCTCCGTCGCGCGCACCCTTGCGCAGCATGGCGTCGGATTCTGGCTGCTCGACTGGGGCCGGTCCGACGAGACCGATCGGCAGCGCACCGTCGCCGACCAGCTCGATCGGATCGACCGCGCGCTCGACACGGTCCGTGCGCACACGACCGGTCCGCGCCCCGCCCTCGCCGGACATTTTCACGGCGGGTTGCTGGCGCTGCTCCACTGCATCCGGCATCCCGGCAAGGCAAGCGCCCTGGTCGCCCTCTCGACCCCGGTCGAGTTCGCCTCCGGGGACGACGGCTTCGGAGACTGGCTCCGCGCCTGCGGCGGGGAACGGCTCGTCGACGTCTTCGGCAACGTGCCGGGGGCGCTCGTCTCGACCCTGCTCGCGGCGGCGTCGCCGATGCGCTGGTGCGGCGGGGGGTTCTTCACGCTGCTGGACAGCGTGGATTCCGCGGACGGCGCCGCTCGCGTCGCGCGGTTCGAGCAGGCCCGGCGCTTCCCGCCCGCGTTCCCCGGAGAGACGTTCCGCGGACTCTACCGGGCCTTCTATCGGGACAATGCGTTCGCCGCGGACGGTGGCGCGGCGATCGACGGCCACCGCTACACGCTCTCCAGCCTCGCGACACCGTTGCTGAACGTCTTCGCACGCGACGATCGCATCGTGCCGCCCGGCGCTTCGAGTCCGCTCGAGGAGTGGGCGATGGCCGCGCCCGGCTCGAACCGGGAGTACCGCGGCGGGCACTTCGACCTTCTGGCCAGCCACCGGGCGCATGCCGAAGTGCTGCCCGACATCGCCGCCTGGCTGATTCGGAACGCCCGGTAATCCCTGGCGCGCGGAGCCGCCGGAACCCGATGCGCGGCTGAAACCCGGCGCGCGGCCACGAGTCCGGAGTGGAACGAACGCCTCGGCCTCTCGCGCCGGAGACGAGGCCGCTCAGTCTTCCCGCTTCGGGTCGGTCGGGGTCGCCATCGCGGAGAGGCCGCTCCGGAACGCGCGCTGCATCGCCTCCATGCTGACGAGGCCGCTCAGTCCTCCCGCTTCGGGTCGGTCGGGGTCGCCATCGCGGAGAGGCCGTTCCAGAACGCGCGCTGCATCGCCTCCATGCTCCGGAGGTTGGGGGCGATGAACGGGCGCATCATGCTGAGCGGATCGAAACCTTCCACGCCGGCCTGCATCTGCTCGCGGATCTTCTCGATCATCTCCGCCTGCAACGGCCCTACCTCGGGCAGGCCGAGAAATTCCCGAAACTCGGCCGGTGTCGTCTCCATCGTGACGTTGATCTTCATGCGTTGCCTCCGATTGCCACCGCCTGCGTGGCTGTTGCCGTTCCCGCCGTCGTCGCCGCGCCGCGGCAGCCGCCATGCCGCTGTCGCGTCCGCCGCGACCCGGGACCGCTCGCCGTGAGCCGCGCGCCCCCATCCGGGACAGCGGCCGTCAGTGCATGTGGTGCCCGCCGTTGATGCTGTAGTTCGCGCCGGTGATGAACGCGGCCTCGTCGGAGCAGAGGAACCCGACGAGCGCGGCGATCTCGCGTGTGTCGCCAAGGCGCCCCACCGGAATCTCCTCGACGATACGGTCGAGGATCTCCCGCGGCACCGTCTCGACCATTTTCGTGTTCATGTATCCCGGCGAGACGGTGTTCACGGTCACCCCCTTGCGGGCGACTTCCCGCGCGAGCGCCATCGTGAAGCCGTGCATCCCTGCCTTGGCGGCGGAATAGTTCGTCTGGCCGAACTGGCCCTTGACGCCGTTGAGCGAGGAGATGTTCACGATCCGGCCGTATCCGCGCCGCGTCATTCCGCCGATGACGTGCTTGGTCACGTTGAAGACGCTGTCGAGGTTCGTGGAGAGCACCGCGTCCCACTCGTCCTTGTCGAGCTTTCCGAGGGAGGCGTCGCGGGTGATCCCCGCGCAGTTGACGAGGATGTCCACCGCTCCGAACTCGGATTCGGCGCGGGAGACGGCACGCTCGCACGACTCGAAATCAGTGACGTCTCCCGCGATCAGCAGGACGTTGCGTCCTTCTCTCGCGAGTCTCGCCTGCCAGCTTCGTCCGTCCTCCCCGTTCGTGGTCAGCGCGATGTCGAGCGCCGCCACCCTGCACCCCTGTTGCACAAGTCGTTCGGTAATGGACCGGCCCAGCTCGCCGACCCCGCCGGTCACCAGCGCGACCTTTTCGGACATCCGGATCCCTCCATGAATCGGCGACATCGCCGGACATTGCCCCACTTTCGCAAGAGATTCAGCCTGGTTCCCTCGTCCGGCTCCGGGATGCCGGCCGCGGCGGCCGTGTTGCATCGCAACAACGCAAGGATACCAGAAAGTTGCGCGACGGAAGTCAACCGACACCATGCGGGAAATCGGGACCGATCCGGGTGCGCCGGATGCCCGTGCCTGACGGGCGCGGCAATCCCGGCGCACTCGTTCACGCCACGCATCGAGGTGTGCCTGGAGCACGATGCGGCCGGCGGGCCCGGGGTACGCCGGCACGGCGCCGCATCGACGGGCGCGAAACGCCGTGCGGGTGCGCGCAGTGCGCCGGAACAACCCGCGATACCCGGGATGCTCTCGGCATCGGTCCGCATCGTGCGAGTGCGCCGGGGTGGCCCACCGAGCCGTCACACACTCGGGGGGCTGTTCGATGATTCGGTCCCGTGGTGCGAGAAAGGATCGATGCACCGGGGCGGGGGGGTGCCGGTGCCAGTGCCGGTGCCCGGTGGATGCGGATGTCGGGTGGGCGCGGGTACCGGGTGGGCGCGGGCGCCGGGCGAATGCCGGGTCCGGCCGCGGCGGCGAACGCGGGGGCGTCGTGCGGAGGCCGTCTCAGTCCTCGTCGCCGGACGGCGAGGGCCCGCGACGGGATGCGTCCGGCTGGCCGCCGGACGGCGAAGGTGTCGCCGCACGGACGAGCCCCTCCTGCATCTCCTGCCAGATCGAGAGGTTCCGCTCGGTGATCTCGCGCATCATCGACAGCGGATCGCTTGTCATCATCGTCTTCATCTGCTCCTGGATCCGCGCCTGCTGCCCGACGAACAGGTTCAGGCTGTGCTCGATGTAGCCCGCCATCATCCCTTGAAGGGAATCGCCGTAGGACCGGATGATCTTCGTGAGCACCTGCTCGCTGAATATCGGCTCGCCGTCCGCCTCCTGCTCCATGATGATCTGCAGCAGGATGCTGCGGGTAAGGTCCTCGTCGGTGCGGGCGTCGCGGATATGGAACGGGACCTCCTGCAGCACGAGATTGCGGACGTCCTCGAGGGTGACGTAACGGCTCACCTCGGTATCGTACAGCCGCCGATTGGGGTACTTCTTGATGATTCGCGGTTCGCTCACTTCGGTTCATCCGCAGGGCCGGACCTGGCGGTCGCGCGTCGCTCGATGGTAACCCAAGTTCCGGGTTCCGGGGCGCCCGGAATCCCGATGCCGTCCGCGAACCCTCTTTCCCGCGAGGCCGATGCGCAACCCGCGACGCTTCTCGAATCCGGACGCGGTTTGCCCGGCACGACGCCTTCGATCATGAGCGGGTTCGACCGGCCCCCTGCCGGCGGACCGACTCCGCGGAGGGCGGGGCGAAGCGGCCTCTCGGCACCTTCCGATTGCCAACCGCGGCCGATCCGCATCGGGTTCGAACCGACTCCCTGCCGGCGGACCGACTCCGCGGGGAACGAGGCGAAGCGGCCTCTCGGCACCTTCCGATTGCCGACCGCGGCCGATCCGCGTCGGGTTCGAGCCGGCTCCCTGCCGGCGAACCGACTCCGCGGGGAACGAGGCGAGGCGGCCTCTCGGCACCTTCCGATTGCCAACCGCGGCCGATCCGCATACGGTGGTTCCCCTGCCATGGACGCCTCGGGCCGGGAACGGCGAAAGAGGCAACGTCCCGGCGCTTCGACGACCGGATCGAGACAGGAGAGGAGGCCGCGGCGATGTCCGTAGCGGCGGGCAAGGAAGGCGGCTGCCAGTGCGGCGCGATCCGCTACCGGTTGCTGCGCGCGCCGGTCGCACTCTACGCCTGCCACTGCCGGGACTGCCAGAAACAGTCCTCGAGCGCGTTCGGACTGTCGATGTGGGTCGAGCGCGACGCGATCGAGTTCACCGGCGCCGAGCCGGCCATCTACCGCACCCGTGGCGGCTCGGGCCGGACCAAGCTCTGCGCGTTCTGCGCAGTGTGCGGCACCCGGCTCTACCACGTGAGCGGTGGCATGCGCACCGAAGAAGCGACGACGCTCAGCATGAAGGCAGGCACCCTCGACGACACCTCCGGGATCACACCCACCTGCCACCTGTGGACGAAGCGCGCGCAGCCCTGGCTGGCGCCGGTGCTCGAACGCGACTTCTGCTTCCCCGGCGAACCGGACAGCGAGGAAACGCTGCGGGCCCAGTGGCGGAGCGCGGACGGGGCGCGATCATGACGGACACCCAGCCCCGGTACGATGCCCTCGTCATCGGCGCCGGCATCATCGGCGCCGCTGCCGCGTTCGAGCTTGCGAAGCTCGGCTACCGGACCTTGAACGTGGACAGGAACCCGGCCGCCGGCTACGGGCCGACCTCCAGCTCGTGCGCGATCATCCGCGTGCACTACTCCACGTTCGACGGCATCGCGCTCGCGTGGGAGGGATACCACTACTGGCACGAGTGGGCGAAGTATCTCGAGACGGACGACGAACGCGGGCTCGCGCAGTTCGTCGAGTGCGGGTGCCTCGTGATGCGGACCGAGCTCAACGGCTATCTGGAGAAACACGTCCGCCTGTCGAAGGAGCTCGGGGTTCCGTTCGAGATCCGGGATGCCGTGAAGATCCGCGAGAAGCTCCCGATCTACGACATGCGCCGCTACGGACCGCCCCGGCTGATGGGCGACGACAGCTTCGGGGAGCCGACCGGGGGCGAACTCGCGGGCGGGGTGTTCTGGCCGACCGCCGGCTACATCACCGACCCCCAGCTCTCGACCCACAACCTCCAGCGCGCGGCGGAAGCGAAGGGCTCGGAGTTCCGGTTCGGGCGCCAAGTCGTCGAGATCCTCAAGGACGGCGGGGACGGGGGCCGGGTCCGCGGCGTGAGGCTCGACGACGGCACCGAGATCGCCTCCCCGATCGTGGTCAACGTCGCCGGTCCCCACTCCGCCGTCGTCAACCGCATGGCCGGCGCCCTCGGCGACATGACCATCGAGACGAAGCCGCTGCGCCAGGAAGTCGTGCACGTCCCCGCCCCGGCGGGCTTCGACTTCGAGTCGCTCGGCACGGTGGTCTCGGACAGCGACATCGGCTGCTACATCCGCCCCGAGACCGGCAATCACATCCTGATCGGCAGCGAGGATCCGGAGTGCGACCCGCGCGAGTTCGTCGACCCCGACGACTACGCGCGCGACTTCAGCGAGCAGGGCGTCACCCAGGCCCATCGTTACGGGCAGCGGGTCCCGAGCCTCGGCATCCCGTCGAGTCTGCGCGGTGTGGTCGACCTCTACGACGCCTCCGACGACTGGATCCCGATCTACGACAAGAGCGGGGTGCCGGGTTTCTACATGGCGGTAGGGACCTCGGGGAACCAGTTCAAGAACGCGCCGGTGGCGGGAAAGATGATGGCCGCACTCATCGACTACTGCGAGCGGGGCAACGATCACGACGCCCGACCGCTCACGTTCCGGCTCGAACACATCGACCGCGAGGTGAACGTCGGCTTCTACTCCCGCAAGCGCGAGATCAACCGGGAGAGCAGCTTCTCGGTACTCGGATAGCGCGATGGGGCGACGCCCTTCGCGGCGCGGCCCTCACCGTTGCGGCGGCGGGAGTCCGCTCGAACCCGGATTCAGGCGGCGGATTGCCGTTCGCCGCCAGCGCCGGGCGAGCGGGACACGAGGGCCGGAGCGTTGCGCGAATCGATCGACCCGTCGGGCATGAATGACCTTCGAGACGTGTCCCTTCCTTGCGCTCTCTCCTGTCGACCGGAGCTCCGCTTGTCGGCCATCCGTGACCACCAACGGGATTTGACGGCCATATCCGGCAGAAAATGGCCGACAAATCGATTCCTGATTACACTCGAATCTAAGCTGCATTTGGTATAGAATACTGCCATGTAACTCAGTGATACGAGAGGAGATTTTCATGGCACGCAACCCAGTGCAGTTTCAGAAAGGAATCAGCCTCAACGAATTCCTCTCCCTCTATGGAACCGAAGACCAGTGCTTCGACGCCCTGTATCGCTGGCGATGGCCCAATGGCTTCGTGTGTCCGCACTGTGGCCATGACCGATGCTGCCAACTCAACACCCGCAAGCTCCAGCAGTGCAATCGCTGCCACCGCCAGACCTCGATTACCGCCGGCACCATCTTCGAGGCCACCAAGCTGCCTCTGACGGTGTGGTTCCAGGCCATCTACCTCATCACCCCACTGCTGTCCCAACAAAGCTATAGGATAGTTCTGTAAAACATTGATTTGATTGATTAAATATAGATTTTCCACAGGGCATCGACTTGAGCAGCACCAGACCTCTGCGACCATTGCACCTCCACTGTCAGAGGAGATGGTCATGTACTCGGGCCGACTGGTATTTTCTCAGGTGATGGACCATCTGCCGATGAAGACATTTCGCAGATGCGTTCAACGCTACCAAGGCAATCGTCATCTCCAATCCTTCACCTGCCTTGACCAGTTTCTCTGCATGGCATTTGCGCAGCTCACCTTCCGCGAGAGCCTGCGCGATATCGAAGCATGTCTGCGAGCACACGAGGACAAGCTCTATCACATGGGCATTCGTGGCGGGATGTCGCGCAACACCTTGGCCAACGCCAATCAACGCCGGGACTGGCGCATCTACGCGGAGCTCGCGCAGGCCATGATTCGCATCGCCCGCCCGCTGTATGCCGACGAGGACTTGGGGCTGGAGCTCGACCACACCGTCTACGCCCTGGATGCATCGACCATCGACCTGTGCCTGTCGGTCTTTCCGTGGGCGTTGTTTCGCTCCACCAAGTCGGCCGTCAAGCTGCACACGCTACTGGACCTGCGGGGCAACATTCCGGCGTTCATTCACGTCTCTGACGGGAAGATGCACGATGTGAACGTCCTCGACATCCTGGTGCCCGAGCCCGGCGCGTTCTACATCATGGACCGCGGGTACGTGGACTTCGAGCGTTTGTTTCTCCTGCACACCATCGGGGCATTCTTCATTATCCGCGCAAAGTCCAACACTCGCTACCAGCGCCGGTATTCCCATTCAATCGACAAGACGACCGGGGTGCGTTGCGACCAGACGGTGGTGTTGACTGGCGCGAAGGGCAGAAAGCACTATCCGCAGCCGATGCGTCGAGTCAAGTACTATGATGAGGGAACGGAAAAGACGTTCAACTTTCTGACCAATCACTTTGCCGTCTCGGCGTCCACCGTTGCACAGCTCTATCGTTACCGATGGCAAGTGGAGCTCTTCTTCAAGTGGGTCAAGCAACACCTGCGCATCAAGTCGTTCTTCGGCACGACGGAGAACGCGGTCAAGACTCAGATATGGATTGCGGTGACAGTGTATGTGCTGGTGGCGGTGCTCAGGAAGCGGCTGGGCATCACGGCTGACCTCTACACAATTTTGCAGGTTTTGAGCCTGACGCTATTCGAGAAAACGTCTATTTTCAGGCTGTTTTCTGACACCGACTACAATTTATCGAATCTCGAAAACTCTAACCAGTTGATTTTATTCGAATAATTGTTGGGACACTAGTGTCATCACCCAAGACAAGAAAGGCGTCTCGGCGATGAAGCTGCACCGCCATCTGGGTATCTCCTACAACGCCGCATGGCGCATCCGCCACAAGCTGATGCAGGTGATGATGGAGCGCGACCGCGAGCACCCTCTCACCGGCTGGGTCGAACTCGACGATGCCTATCTCGGCGGCGAGCGAAGCGGCGGCAAGCGCGGCCGGGGTGCGCCCGGCAAAACCCCCTTTGTCGCCGCGGTCGAGACCAACGACGAGGGACACCCGTTGCGCATGAAGCTCACCGTCGTCGCAGGCTTCCGGCTCACCGAAATCACCGCCTGGGCGCAGCACCACCTCAGCGCCGGCACCCGGGTGGTGTCCGATGGCCTGGCGTGCTTCAACGCCGTGAGCGCGGCCGGGTGCTCTCATGACAAGATCGTGGTGGGCAGCGGCAGAGCCGCCGTCGAGCGCCCCGAGTTTCGATGGGTCAATACGATTCTCGGCAACGTCAAGAACGCCATGCGCGGCACCTACCATGCGATTCGACCCAAGTATGCCCAGCGATACCTCTCGGAGTTCGAGTACCGGTTCAATCGCCGATTCGACCTGCCCGACATCATTCCGAGACTCGTCTACGTGGCGCTCAGGACGCCGCCGATGCCCGAACGGCTGCTTAAGTTACGCTTAGCTTGAGTGGTAATCAGGAATCGATTTGCCGGACATGGATGACCGTCAAAACACGTCCCTTCCCTGATGAAACGTACCTTCCAGGCGTCCTCGGGGGCGTCGAGGTTCTCGTGAGCTTCTTCCCCGGAACACATGGTCCGTATCTCACCGAAATCTGCAAAGTCCATTGATGGAGTTGCCCCGATTCGGCGGATCGGTGGACAGGTTGGAGCTTTCGACCCCCGCACCGGGGTGAACGATAGCCGATGGGCTGCGTCGGCCACTGGCCGGCGGAGGCTCGCGCTTCGATGAATCGCTTGCCGTCCCCGTCTATTTCCCCCACCCACCCCCCAAGGAGAGAGCGTTCCAAAGCGCTGCGGCCTTCTTCCAGGCATCGTCGGTCCAAGACCGCAGATTGCGATCGAGACGCCCATCGTCGTCGAGCAGGTCTTGCAGGGGAGAGAGCCTGGCGTAGTACGCGTATTTGGATTCTTCATAGAACCAATACCACCATCCCCGCGAATCCACCGCCGGGCCGTTGTCTGCCTTGACGGGATTGCCGTCCTGACGACGCTCATACCAACGGTTCTCCGTGAATCCCGGGACGTGCCCGCATTCCTCTGACGAGGCGTAGATGGATACGAACGCGTAGAACCCATCGCCGATGAGTCCCTCCGTCGGGTCGCCGACCGATTGGTTCTTGTATCGAGTGAATCCACAGAGCGCATAGTCCCCTTCGTCGACGGGCTTGAAGCCAAGCCCCCAAAACACGCCACGGCCTTTGTCCATCTCAGGATAGGAGTATTTCCAGAAACCGACCTTACCGGACACAACATGAGTCCGAGGAGACCAACCTTCCGGAAGCGGGAAGCCAGCCTGCATGTTCTCCACCGCCCGTTTCAGTCTCTGTTCCGAACCTGCCAAGTACTGTCGCGCTATCAAGACATCGTCGAGCGTGGGCATCATCGCATCCTCCCTCAAGAATTCCCCGAACTCCTTCGCGAGACTCTTCAACGGCTCATTGACGCCGTCCCCCATGTGGCCAAGCTCCGCAAACCATTCCGCCGCCTTGTTCCACGACGCAACGCCACGAAGCTCTACGCCGAAGGATGTGCACGTGCGATCGATGAACCCGGACGGGGCCGGAGTGCCGGCCGTCAGCAACACGAGCGCGGGCCTGTACCGATCGTCCGCTTTCGCCTCACCCGCTCTCGCCGCAAGCCAGCGGCCGTATCCTTCGAGCTGACCCTCCGCAATCGGTGCACCGATCTTCACCTCGACGACACACATCGGGTCGTCCCCGTCGAAGATGACCATGTCGGGCACCGTGCGGTCGTCAATCCGGTATTGCGTCTTCACCGAAAGAGCCGCCGATGGCTCGTTCAGCCGCTGCACGAAGTCATCTCTTTCCTGTTCGCCCGTCGCATGGGTCAACAGGACCTGGTCCACGAAGCACGCGAACCACCTGCTGGAACCCGTTTCGCGATCATGGGCAAGGATACGTTCGAGAAGATCCGCCAGCGCCTCGGTGCGCGCGTCCTCTTTCTTCACCAGGCGGGCGTACAAATTGCACATCGGGTCGCTCCATCCGGTCACCCTTCGACGTTCGGCACCTGTCAGCCCAACCACGCAGATTTGCCAACGTGCCGCCGAAAAAAATAGGCCAAGGCGCCGGGAACCGCAAGCGACGCCGCCGAGTTGCGCGATGGCGGTGGGCTCCTCGCCGTGCCGCTCCCGACCCCTTCGTGCCCTCGCCGCGCGAATCGGGGAAACATGGCGGCCAGGAGCGAAGCGGGCCGTCCTCGACCGGCTCCCGCGATACGGCCCCGCCACGACCGGACCGGATCCGGAAGTGCCCGAACGCCGTGGCCGGCGATAGACTTGCGCGAACCCGGACATTGAGGATCGGTCATGGCCCGAGTGCGCGACGTCGACATCCACGAGGTTCCCGCGGACCTCCGGCCCGTCTACCGGCGCTACGCCGAAACCTACGGGCCGTTCCTCAACCAAGTGAAGGTATTCGCCCACCGGGCGCCGGCGCTACGGCACGTGATGGGAATGCTGCTGGAACTCGCGGACGAAGCGGTCCTGCCGAAGCGCCACCTGGAAATCGCGCTGGTCACGGTCTCCAGGATGAACGAGTGCGCCTACTGCGTGGCCCATCACGCGCCCCGGCTCGTGGGACAGGGGTTGGAGCCCGCAAGCGTGGCCGCCATCCTCGAGCCCGAGGTGCCGGGGTTCGACGAGGTGGACACCCTGGTGCGCGACTACGCGGTCGCGGTCACCGAAGACGCACGGCGGATGCCGGCCGCGATGGTGGAGCGGCTCAAGGCACACTTCAGCGAAGAGCAGATCGTGGAGCTGACCCTTCGCGCCACCCTGTGCGGCTTCTTCAACCGCTTCAACGAAGCGCTCGGGATCGAGATCGAGGACGGGGTCGTCGAGGACATGCTCGCGGCGGGGGTGCGGCCCGAGCAACTTCCCCGCCCCGGAACCCCGGCGGCGGGCGGCGGCTGAGCCGCATCCCCGCCGGACCGGCTCGATCACCGGCCGCCGCCCGCGACGGACGATTGCCGGCGGTACGGGAAGGCTTTCGCGAACCGCCACAGCAGGTAGTCGCCGCAGGTGATGGGCTCGTCGCGCGGCGCCTCGCCCTCCGCGCAGAACACACGCGGGTCGACGAGGGTCTCGAAGTTCGGATCGTAGGCGAGCACCAGGGACAGGCGCTCCCGGCCGCTCGTGTTGATCACCCTGTGCACGGTGGAACGGTACCGGCCGTTCGACCAGCGTTCGAGCAGATCGCCGATGTTGACGACGAGGGTGCCGGGGATCGGCGGCATGGCCGCCCATTCACCGTTGCGCCGCCGGATCTCCAGCCCTCCGATCTCGTCTTGGCACAGCACGGTGAGCACGCCGAAGTCGGTGTGCGGGGCCACTCCGAACCGGTCCTCCCCGGCGCCGCCCGGCTGTGGGGGATAGTACTGGAGCGACCCCCGGCTCACGGGCCGGTCGCGGTGCCGGATGAAGTGCTCGGCGTCGAGGCCGGCGCCGAGCGCGAAGCCCCGCAGGAGGTCTTCCGCGCACGCGCTCGCCGCCTCGAAATACGGGTAGACGTCGGCCTTGAGCTCCGGCATCGCCGCTGGCCACACGTTCGGCCCGAGGAGCGGGTTCGCCGGCGCCGCTTCGGCGGCGGACCCGGCCCCGGCGTTGCCGGCGGGTCCGCCGTCCGGCTCGATGCCGGATTCGCCGTCCGGCTCGCCGCCGGCGCCGCCGTCGAGCTCGATGCCCCAGTTGAAGCTCTCTTTCAGGTCGAGCCTGGCGCCGTCGTACATCTTCGTCGAGCCGGGCTTGAGGTAGCCGTGATGAAACCGGTTCGTCCCGGCCTCGCGCTTGGCTTCCTCCGGCAGGCGGAAGAATGCGAGCGCCGCGCGCCGCGCCCGGTCGATGACCGCGGCCTCCACACCATGGTTGCGGACGTACAGGAAGCCGGCCCCGGTCGCGGCCCGGGCGAGTTCGGCCCCGACTCCGGCCGGGTCGTCGCCGCTGCGCAAGGGCGCGATGTCGATGACCGGAACCTCGCCGGCGTCGATCGGTTCGGCTCTCGTTCGGGGGCTCATGGATGCGTCCCGGACCGCATGCGCGCCGCGCTCATGCCCGGGCCGACGGTCTCCGCGCCGCGAGCAGCTCCGAGACGTGCGCATCGAGAACGCGCATGAAATCGCTGTCCTTGCGGCTTGGAGTGGCTGCGCAGTGCCCCCAGGGCGAGGCATGGGGCCGCAGCTCGGCGTTCGGCATGTGCGCGGCCTCGATCGCGTTGTCCTCGGGCGGGAAGTAGAGGTCGGTGGTGCAGGGGACCAGGATGGCGCGGGCCCGGATGGCGCCGAGGGCGCGCTCGAAGTTCCCGTCGTAGCGCCGGTTGGCGCTGATGTCGCCGGCCTGCCAAGTCCGGAGCTTGGCCAGCAGGTCGTTGGCGTCCCATGCGAGGTGGTCGCGTTCCCAGTCGAGCAGCAGCTCTTCCCAGGTCTCGAAGCCGAGCTCGCGGTGGAGCCGCTCGCGATAGAAGGTCTGGGAGTACGCCCACCCCGCATAGACCCGCCCGAACGCTCTCAGGCCCGCCTCGGGCGGCGACGCGTAGTCACCGCCCGCGAACGCGGCGTCGGCCGCGAGCGCGGCCTTCACTCCCTCGAGGAACACGACGTTGTGGGGCGAGGTGCGCGCCGAGGCGCAGAACGGCAGGATCGCGTCGACCATGTCGGGAAACTGCGCCCCCCACTCGTACGACTGGCACCCGGCCATGGACCACCCCGTCACCAGCGCGATGCGCTCCACCCCCAGCGCCTCGGTGAGCAACCGGTGCTGGCACGCGACGTTGTCGTGCAGGGTGACGGCGGGGAACCGCGGACCGTCGAAGGGCGGCGCGGTGTTGCTCGGCGAAGACGACAGGCCGTTGCCGAACATGTTGACGGAGACGATGAACCAGCGCGAGGGGTCGAGGGCCGGCACCGCCCGCAGGTAGCCCTCGTTGCGGACGTGGGTGCCGGTGTAGAACGTCGGCATGACGATCACGTTGCCTCGGCTCGCATCAAGCGAGCCGTAGGTCTTGTAGGCGAGCCGCGCGTCCGGCAGGGTGACCCCGGATTGCAGCGTGACCTCTCCCAGCTCGAACGTCTCGTAGTCCGGCGTCACCTCGAACCAGCCTCCTCGAACCAGCCTCCCTCCTGCCCGGTCGCGAACGCGGCGGCCGTCAGTAGAGCCGCAGGCACTCCCGCACCTCCCGGTCCCGCTTCGCGCACCGCATCCGCAGCAACCGCGAGTCAGTAGAGCCGCAGGTACTCCTGCACCTCCCAGTCCGTCACCGCCTGATGGTAGCGCTCCCACTCGTCGATCTTGTATCGCAGGAACGAGTCCAGCATCGCGGGGCCGAGGACCTCGGCCGCGAGCGGGTCGCCTCCGAGGACCTCGGCCGCTTCGAGCAGGTTCCTCGGCAGGCGCTGCCCGCCGGCGGCGCGAATCTCGGCATCGGTGAGCGCGTAGAGGTCCTTGTTCAGCGGCGGGCCCGGATCGACGCCCTCCTCCACCCCGGCGACCGTCGCCGCCGTGGTCATCGCGAGCGACAGGTACGGGTTCATGCACATGTCGGCGGCGCGGTTCTCGATGCAGAAGCGGTTCTGGGGCAGGCGCAGCATGCAGGAACGGTTGTTGTCGCCGTAGGTCATGTGGGTCGGCGCCCAAGTCACGGTGCCGCCCTCGAACCCGCCGACCCGGGGCACCAGGCCGTTGTAGGAGTTGACGGTCGAGCAGGCGATGGCGGTGAGCGCCCCGCCGTGGCGCAGCAACCCCCCGACCGCGTTGTACGCCGCACCGCTCCACCCGCCGCCGGCGTCCTCGAAGAGGTTCGTCCCCGGAGCGTCGATCCGCCGCATCGAGTAGTTGATGTGCGCGCCCGAACGCCAGTCGCCGATGGTGGGCTTGGGCATGAAGGTGACGAACATGCCGTGCTTCTTGGCGACCTCCTTCAGCAGCACCCGCAGGAACACCAGCCGGTCCGCCATCCGCAGGACGTCGGTGTAGCCGAAATCGAGCTCGAACTGCGAGTAGGCGCCCTCCGCGACCACGTCCTTCAGCCCCCAGCCGAGCTCCTCGAGGATGTCGATGAGGGCGCCGAGGAACCCCATGGAGTCGATGGAGTACTCCGCGTCGTAGCCGAACGCCTGCCGCCGCGGCCGCACGCCTTCGCCCGGAAGCGGATCGTCGTCGAACGCCTTGACCGGCTGCCCGTCCCGCCAGCGCATGGCGATGAACTCCGGCTCGATGCCCGCGAACCCCGCAAACCCCTTCGCCGCGGCGTCGCCCACCACGCGCTTGAGCGCCTGCCGCGGACACAGGTTGTACGGCGCGTCCTCCCACCACAGATCCGCGAACATCCACGCGCAGGTGCGATCCCAGGGGCAGACGACCAGGGTGTCGAGATCGGGCACCGGGATCTGGTCGGAGTCCGCCGGCGTGAGCTCGGGCACGAACGAGACCGAGTGCACCGCGAACTGCGGACCTCGGCCCATGCACAGGTTCTCGAAGTCGCCGAGCGGCACCGGCTTGGTCTTCGGCACGCCGAGCATGTCGATCCAGCAGGAGAGCACGTAGCGGACTCCCGCGTCGGCGAGCTCCTTCTTCTTTTCGCGTACGCGCTCGATGTCGGGGAGCGCCTCGGACATGTTCCGTGGTGTCGCATTCATCAGGTGTTTCCCTCGCTCGGTGACGATTGATCCCGGTGGCGGATTCGGCATGTCGGCACGAAACCCTGCAGACGGTTTCGTGAATTCGTGTTGACCTTCTCTGAGGATTCTGCACAACATATATCAGTTCTTGCGAATTTCACAGCAACGGCGGCACGCCGCATCCGACCGCGCCGCGAGCGGAGCACGATGTCCCGAACCCCCGTGCACGCGTCCCGATCGTCCGTCCCCGACAACGGCGAAGGACCCGCCGGGGCCGTCCCGCCACTGTCGTCTCCTCACGACGACCTCAACCGGCGGATCGTCCGCCTGCTCCAGGACGACGGCCGGACGGCCTACGACGTGATCGCGCAGGAGCTCGGTGTCTCGGGCGGGACCGTCCGCAACCGGGTCGCGCGGATGCGCGAGGCCGGGATGCTCCGCATCGTGGCGGTGGTCGACCCGGTGGCCGTCGACTACGAGTCGGATGCGATGCTCGGCGTCAAGACCGCCCCGGGGGTCTCCCCGGCCGCGGTCGCGCGGCGGCTCGACCCCTTCCCCGCCGTCGTCTACGTCATGTGGGTGAGCGGCCGGTTCGACCTGCTCGTCGAGGTCGTATGCGACGAGGCGACCGAACTCGCGGACTTCCTCGACGAACACGTCCACGGCCGGTCCGACATCGCGCATGTCGAGGTCATGACCCGGATCGGCATGTTCAAGAACCAGTTCCTGCTCAAGCGCCACATGCCCCGACAGGGCCGGGCGCCCTCCGGGAACCCGCCATGAGTCCGTCGCTGCATTCGATCCTCGGGGCCGAGGCTCTTGCCGCCTTCGAGGCTCCGGGGCCGGTGGCCCGCGGACTGCCGGCCGCGGCCTACACGAGCGAGGCGTTCTTCGCGCTCGAGAACGAGCGGATCTTCACCGAGTCCTGGGTCTTCGCCGGCTTCGCGCACGAGCTGGCCCGGGCCGGCGACGTGGCGCCGGTCAGCGTGGCCGGGCAGCCGGTGCTCCTGGTGCGCGACACCACACGGCGGATCCGGGCCTTTCACAACGTGTGCCGCCACCGCTGCCTCAAGCTCGTCGGCGAGCCCGGCAACGTCGGGCGGGCGATCCGCTGCCCCTACCACTCCTGGACCTACGGGCTCGACGGCGCGCTCCACGCCGCGCCCTACTTCGGCGGGCGCGAGCCGCGCGCGGCCCCGGCCGGCTTCGACCGCGAGCGGCACGGGCTGGCGCCGGTGAGGTCGGCGACGTGGCATGACTGGGTCTTCGTCAACCTGAACGGCGCGGCGCCGCCGCTGGAGGACTTCGTCGCCCCGCTCCTCGGCCGGCTCGACGGGCTCGACCTCGCCCGGGTCCGCCATCTCGCCACCATCGACTTCGGAGAGGTGGGCGCGAACTGGAAGCTCCTGATGGAGAACTTCATCGAGCCCTACCACGTCCAGTACGTGCACTCCGCGACCACCGAACAGCCGCTTGCCGACCACTACACGGTGAACGAGCCGGACTGCCTCGGATGCGCCGTCGACGTCTCCGCCGCGGCCAAGGGCGAAGACACGTTGTCGGCGGACTCCCGCTTCCTCACCCTGTTCCCCAACTTCGTGTTCGGGCTCTACCTGCCGGACCAGATCGGCGTGCACCTCGACGTGCCGCTCGGGCCGGACCGCACGCTCCAGCGCCGCGCCATCTACGGCCTCGGTCCCGAGCCGGCATCGGCCGAGCGCGTGGAACGGCTCGCGCAGCTCTGGCGCGACGTGCACCGCGAGGACCACGCGATCTGCGAGCGTCTCCAGCAGGGGCGCGTGTCCGGCGCGGCGGCCGGTGGCGGCGTGCTCTCTCCGGTGTGGGAAGATTCGGTGCGCAGCTTCCAGGAGCTCGTGGTGGACCGACTGCGATGAAGGATGCGAAGGCAACCGGGCCGGCGCCATTGCGCCGGTTCAAGGATGCGCCCTACCGGGGATACGGAACCCGGCTCTCCACCGGGCCCGACGAGGAGCTCACCCGTATCGGGCCGGGCACCCCGTGCGGCGAGTACCTGAGGCGGTTCTGGCATCCGGTGGCGCTGTCCTCCGAGCTGGCGGACCTGCCGGTCGCCATCCGGGTCCTGGCGGAGGACCTGGTGATCTTCCGCGACGGCGAGGGGCGGGTCGGCCTCGTGCACCGGCGGTGCCCGCACCGCCAGGCATCGCTGGAGTACGGCGCCTGCCGGCAACGCGGGATCCGCTGCTGCTACCACGGCTGGCATTTCGACGTCGACGGCACCCTGCTCGAGGCGCCGGGCCAGCCCCCGGAGGCCGAGGCGCGGCTCAAGCGCCGGGTCCGGCTCGGGGCGTACCCCGCCTTCGAGTACCGGGGACTGGTGTTCGCCTACCTCGGCCCGCCGGAGGAGATGCCGGAGTTCCCCGTCTACGACACCTTCGAGCTTCCGGACATGGAGATGGTGCCCTACCGGGCGCCGTTCCGGTGCAACTGGCTGCAGGTCCTCGACGCCATCCTCGACCCCGTCCACACCAGCTTCCTGCACTCCGGCATCAGCCGCGAGCAGTTCTCCGCCGGGTTCGGCGAGGTCGGCCGGATCGACTTCTTCGACCGGGGCGCATGGCTGATGGGGACGAACACCCGCCGGGTGGGCGGCAACGTGTGGTTCCGGGTCAACGAGCTGGTGCTGCCGAACTTCACGCAAGCCGGGGCCGCGTTCGCCACCGATGGCACGCGGCAGCGCTACTACGGCCGCAGCGCCTTCGTGCGCTGGGTGGTGCCCGTTGACGACGAGAACACCATGGCCCTGGCGTGGGCCTGCTTCGGCGAACGGGGCGATCCGCCGGCGTGGAACACCCCCGAGGGACCGGAGCTCATCGAGCAGGGCGAGGTCTTCGACCGCCCCTACGAGCAACGCCAGCGCTTCCCGGGCGATGCCGAAGCGGTCGAGGGCATGGGCCGCATCACCGTGCACGACAACGAGCATCTGGCTCCCAGCGACAAGGGGGTCGCACTCATGCGCCGGCGGCTCCGCGAGCAGGTGAGAGCGGTCGCGGCCGGCGAGCGTCCCTTGCGGGTCACCGACCTCGCGCCGAACCCGGTTCCGACCTGCGGCGGCGACTCGGTGCTCGCGCTCCCGCCACCCGCGGAGGCGGATGCGGACGAGTCGGAGCGCTTCAGCCGGCTCGCCCACGCCTTCATGCAGATGCAGTTCGAGGCCGACGGCCTGCCCGAACCCGAGCGGGTCGCGTTCGTGACCGAGCAGCTTCGGGCGCTGGAGGCGAACGGAGGCGCCGTCGACACGCCTCTCCGAGCGGCGACCGGCGTCACGAGCACGGGAACAATGAACACGGGAACACCCGTCGGGCGGGCGACGGAGCCCGGAGTCGCCGACGCTTCATCCACCCCGGGACCCGACCCGGCGTGAAACGGTCTCGCCGCCCATCGCTCCGGCCCTTCATGGCAGGCTCCGCGCCGGACGGCGGCGGATGAATCCCCGGGACCCCCGCCCGTCCATGCGCGTCCACGTCAAGAACAACCACGCCTCCCCGGACACGTTTCCGCCGACTCCGGAAGGCGAGGCGGTGTTCACCATCACCCGCGAGCGCTTCGACGACGCGGCGGCGAGGTATCCGCACGTGGCGCGGGAGCTGGACGTGTTCATCGACTGGGACCTGGAGCACTTCGAGGGCTCGATGCGCACCGCCGAGGTGCTGGTGGCCTGGGACCTCCCGACCGCGGGTCTGGCCCGCGTCGCGCCGAACCTGCGCCTGATCCACATCATCGGCGCCGGCGTCGAACACCTGTGCCCCATGGGCTGGGTGCCCGAGGGCGTCACCGTCGTCAACAACCGCGGGGCGCACGCGGACAAGGCCGGCGAGTACGGGCTCATGGCGGTGCTGATGCTCCACAGCCGGTTGCCCGCCATCATCGGCAACCAGCGGCGGAAGCGCTGGGAGTCGCTGTACTCGACTCCGATCGGGGGAAAGACGCTGCTCGTGATCGGCGCCGGCAGCATCGGCGGCGCGGTCGCGCAGCGTTGCCGGGCGCTCGGCATGCGGGTGATCGGCGTGACCCGGCACGGCCGCCGGCTCGACGCGGTCGACGAGATGCACACCACCGAACGCCTGGACCACCTCCTCCCGCGGGCGGACTTCGTGTTCGTCGCGGCTCCGCTCACCCCCGAGACCCGCAACCTGCTCGACGCCCGCCGGCAGGCCCTCATGAAGCGGGGCGCGGGAGTGGTGAACGTCGGCCGCGCGGCCACGGTGGACTACGAGGCCCTCGCCGCCAACCTTCGGAGCGGGCATCTCTCGGGGGCGGTGCTGGACGTCTTCGACCCGGAGCCGCTGCCGTCGGGCTCGTCCCTGTGGAGCACTCCCAACCTTGTCGTCACCCCCCACGTCTCCGCCGACGACGGCGACGCTTACGTTGCGCTGACCCTGGAGCTCGTGTTCCGGAACCTCGAACGGCTGCTCGAAGGGAAGCCGCTCGTGAACGTGGTGCGACCGGAGCTGGGATACTGAGCGACGGCGAGGCATCTCCGGTGGAGCGGAATGCCTCCTCTTCCGGGAGTCTCGCGGGGCGGCAGCCGGCGCGCACCGTCTTCCTCGCCTTCCTCGCGCTCGGCCTGACCTCCTTCGGGGGGCCGGTGGCCCATATCGGCTACTTCCGCGAGGCGTTCGTGGCCCGCCGCCGGTGGATGGACGAGCGCGGCTACGCCGACCTCGTCGCGCTGTGCCAGATGCTTCCCGGCCCCACGTCGAGCCAGGTCGGGATCGGCATCGGGCTCACCAAGGCCGGCCTTGCGGGGGCGGTCGCCGCCTGGGTCGGCTTCACCGCGCCGTCGGCGATCCTCCTCATCGCGCTCGGCTACGGGGTGATCGCGTTCGACGACGCGATTCCACCGGGTCTGCTGCGCGGTCTTGGCGCCGTCGTCGTCGCGGTGGTGGCGCAGGCGGTGTGGTGCATGGCGCGCACGCTCTGCCCCGATCCGCCCCGGATCACCATCGCGGTGCTCGCCGCGGCCGCCGTGCTCGGGGTCGGCGGCGCGGCGGCGCAGGTCGCGGTCATCGCGGCCGGTGGCTTCGTCGGGCTCCTGTGCCTGCGGGACGAAGCCAGTCCACCGCCCGGCCCGGGACGAGCCGCGCCCGTATCGGTGACTGCGACGGCATCGCTCGCGCTTTTCTTCGTCCTGCTCGTTCTCCTGCCGCTTCTGGCCTCGACTTGGCCGTCGCAGAGCCTGGCGCTCGCCGACAGCTTCTACCGTTCCGGCTCCCTGGTGTTCGGGGGAGGACACGTGGTGCTGGCGTTGCTGAAGGCGGAGGTCCTGCCGACGGGCTGGGTGTCGGAAGACGTCTTCCTCGCCGGCTACGGCGCCGCCCAGGCGGTACCGGGTCCGCTGTTCACCTTCTCGGCCTACCTCGGCGCCGTGATGGAGAAACCGCCCGCGGGGTGGGCGGGGGGGCTGATCTGCCTCGCCGCCATCTTCGTGCCGTCCTTCCTGCTGGTCATCGGCACCCTGCCCTGGTGGAACGCGCTGCGCCGGCTGGAGGCGGCCCGCCGGGCGATGCCCGGCATCAACGCCGCGGTCGTCGGTCTCCTTCTCGCCGCCCTCTACGACCCGGTGTGGACGAGCGGCGTCCGCTCGGCGGGCGATTTCGTCCTCGCGCTCGCCGCGTTCGCCCTGCTCGTGTCGTGGAAGCTGCCCCCGTGGCTGGTGGTGGTCCTCGGCGCGGCCGCGGGGTGGGCGGTGGAGGCGCTGGCCGGGTAGTGGTCCGCGGCCATGGCCCGGCGATGGATGCCGGACGGGCTGTCGACCGTCGAAGGTCGGCCAGTCGAGATTGCACTTCCCGCGAAGCCCGATCCGCCACCGACCAGGAGCCGTCCCGGACGCCAGGATGATGCATGCGCGTACAAGGGCTCGGAGCGCCGATGGCTTCCCGGGCGGCGAGTTTGATCATGAATTCCATGTCCGGGTAGGCTTGTTCGTCACGGGAGGTGGGAATTCCCGCCTGCTCACCGAACCGATTCGATGGCCTGCAGGCCGGCGGCTCCCCGACCTCGAAACGCACTCCTCCGAAAGCGTGTCTCCAGAACCCGACGTCAGAGCATGCGCATCCCGGGCCGTCCCGAGGAAGAAAGGTCATGGCGAAAATAGAAGGTTTCAGCATCAGGAACTACGGAGTGTTGAGGGATATCACGCTCGGAAAGCTGTTGTTGAGGGATATCACGCCCGGAAAGCTGCGGAATACACAACGGAACCAGCCATTGAGTCCCATGACGGTCGTTATCGGCAAGAACGGTACTGGCAAGAGCTCGCTGTTCGATGCTTTCGGCTTCCTTGCCGATTGCCTGAAATTGGGCGTCGAAGAAGCTTGTGACGCCAGGGGACGGGGAGGATTCGACAGAATCCGCTCTCAAGGGTGCAGTGACTCGATCGAGTTCCAGGTCTACTATAGACAGGATCCGAATTCCCGGCCGATCACCTACGAGCTCGTCATCGATACGGATGGGACCGGCCGCCCTTGCGTGAAGCAGGAGCGCCTTCGCCAACGCCGCAAGGGACAAAAATTCGGAAAGCCGTTTTCGTTTCTCTGGTTGGAGAACGGCGAAGGAGTCGTCTGGAAAGGAGAGGAATTGGCGCGCGAGAGTTATCGAGAAGATGATGAACCCTCGAGGAGCTTGTTCAAGAAACTCATGAGATCCGTACACGGAATCCGGATGGAGGAAAGCCCTGAGAAGGAATTTATCGAACTACAAGACAAGCGCAAGCTCGGTATCGCCACGCTGGGTGCTCTGAAACAGCATCCGCGCATATCGGCTTTCCGGCAATTCATCGAAGGGTGGCATTTGAGCTACTTTACTCCGGACGCCGCCCGCAGCCTGCCCTTGGCCGGCCCGCAGAGACATCTGAACGACCATGGAGACAACCTTGGCAACGTCGTCCAGTTCATGGAGCGCGAACACCCGAAACGCTTCAAGCGCATCCTTGCCCGCATTGCAGGAAAGATCCCCGGCATCGACAGCATCGATACCGAGGTCAGTCCGGACAGACGCCTGCTTCTGAGGTTCAACAACAAGGGTTTCGAGGATCCATTCTACGCGCAACAGATGTCCGACGGCACGCTCAAAGTCTTTGCCTATCTGCTGTTGCTCGAAGACCCGGCGCCTCCACCGTTCATCTGTATCGAAGAGCCTGAAAACGGCCTGTATCACAAACTTCTCGAGATCCTGGCGGCAGAGTTTCGTTCGCATGCAACCGGAAGGAAGAATGCGCCACAAATTTTCGTCACCACTCATCAACCGTATTTCGTGGATGCGCTCTCACCGGAAGAGACGTGGATCCTCGAAAAGGGTACGGATGGGTTTTCCAAGATCCGACGGGCCAGCGATGACGCAACCGTCAAGGCGATGGCGGACGAAGGATTGCCACTCGGCAGCCTGTGGTACAGCGATTATCTGGATGCGAGGTGATCGGATGCATTTCGAAATTCTCGTCGAGGACGAATCGGGGAAGATCGTTCTGGAAGCAATCGCCGACAGAATTCTCGAATCAGTCGGGGTGGACCATACTCACGAGATCCATCCATACAGAGGCATCGGCCGTATTCCAAAAGATTTGAGAGGGACGACGGATCCGCGAAACCGGATTCTTCTGGACAGGCTTCCCAGGATACTCAGGGGGTATGGAAAAAGTCTCCAGAGCTATCCCGCGGCGGTCATCGTGATCGTGGATCTGGACGACAAGGACTGCCGGGCCTTCAAGCAGGCAATGTCGGATGTTCTGGATGCCTGCGATCCGAAGCCGACAACGCTGTTCAGGATAGCGATAGAAGAGATCGAAGCCTGGCTTCTGGGAGATCGGGCCGCCGTGAAAGCCGCCTATCCTCGCGCTCGGGAGCAGGTATTGGACGACTATGCGCAGGACAGTATTTGCGGCACTTGGGAGAAGCTCGCGGATGCCATTTATCCGGGTGGATCGCAGAAGCTGAAGCGATTGGGTTATCCGCACGTCGGACGCGTCAAGTGCGAGTGGGCCGGCAAGATCGCTCACCACCTGGATCCGGAGCGCAATCTATCGAGGAGCTTCCAGGTTTTTCGTGACGGGATGAGAGCTCTGGCGAGAGCCGGGACCTGACGAGGGGAGGCGATATCATTCGGTCACTCGGAGCAACCGAGTACGAATGGTCATTGAAGTACGTCCGAGCACCCGCCCGGATGCCGCGCCGGGATACGCTTCCCGGACACCGCACCGGGATGCGCTCCTCGAAGACCGGAGGACGCCGGTCAGTGCGAGAGGATCCGGCTCAGGAACAGCCTCGTCCGGTCGCTCTCGGGGTTGGCGAAGAACCGGTCCGGAGGGGCGGACTCCACAATCCTGCCCTCGTCCATGAACACCATCTGGTCGGCGACGGTGCGGGCGAAGCCCATCTCGTGGGTGACCACGATCATCGTCATGCCGCTCTGCGCGAGGTCGATCATCACGTCCAGGACCTCCTTGATCACCTCCGGGTCCAGGGCCGAGGTCGGCTCGTCGAACAGCATGACCTTGGGCTGCATGCACAGCGACCGGGCGATCGCCACCCGCTGCTGCTGGCCGCCCGAAAGCTGGGCCGGGTACTTCTCCGCCTGCTCCGGGATCCTGACCCGGGCGAGGTACTCCATCGCCCGCTTGCGCGCCTCCGCCCTGGACATCCCCCGCGCCCTGGTCGGCCCGAGCATGCAGTTCTCGAGGACCGTCAGGTGCGGGAAGAGGTTGAACTGCTGGAACACCATGCCCACCTCGCGCCGGACCGCGGCCACGTTCTTCGTGTCGCCGTCGAGTTCCTGCCCGTCGACCACGATGCGCCCCTCCTGGTGCTCCTCGAGCCGGTTGATGCAGCGGATCACGGTGGACTTGCCCGATCCGGACGGTCCGCAGACGACCACCCGCTCGCGCTCGCGAATCTTCAGATTGATGTCCTTGAGCACGTGGAAGTCGCCGAACCACTTGTTGACGCCTTCGAGCTCGATCACCGCGTTGCCGGTCACCCGCCTCTCCTTCCCTGGTTCATGCCGGCTCGACCGGAGCCGGCCGCGCGGGCCCGCCCGGCGCGGAACGGACGAGCCGCCGCGCTCATCGTCAGCCGGCGGGACCTGCGCCGCCGCACTCCGCGTCGCGTTGCGGAGCCTGCTCCCGCGGGCCGCGACTCGATGGCCCCGGCGCGCGACCGCGCCGGCACAGGCACGAGGACTCGATCGGCACGTCCGTCCTCGCGAGCGCCAGGGCGAGCCTCGGGGCCACCAGCGCCGCCTCGGCGTGCTTCCCCCGGCGCACGAGGCATTCGTGAAAGCCGTGCAGGCTCCAGACGTTCTCGGGGTGCCGGCAGGCTCCGGCCAGGGCGGGGTCGAGCCCGAGATCGGCCCGGTAGACCGCCTCGGCCTCCTCGACCCGATCCTGTTCCAGCAGGAGCGCACCGAGCGCGTGCCGCGGCGGCTGCATCCAGCCCCAGGGCTCGTCGTAGGGCAGCGTGTCGGCGAGCCGGACCGCGGTTCGAAGGTGCTCGAACGCGATGTCGTGATCGCCCGCGCGGTAGCTCACCTCCCCGTGCAGCATCTCGGCCGCGATGGCGAGGATGTCGAGGCAGGTGTTGTTGAACACGATGCGCGAACCCGGCACCCGGGCCACCGCGGCCTCGAAGCGGGTCCGCTCGGCGCGCGCCGCGGGCACGTCCTCCAGCACCGCATGCGCAAGCCCCTTGGCATAGTGCAGCATCGCGGTGGTCGTGCAGTAGAGGACGGGGTCCCGCGGCGGCGGCATGGCGAGGATCTCGCGCCACCTCCCGAAACGGATGGGCGCATGCACCTGCATCGCCACGTAGCCCTCCAGCCAGTCCGCCATCGGCGGGCTCTCCGTGCGCAGCACCGATTCGGGAATGACCTCCAGCAGGCCCCGCGTCGCGGCCGTCGCGGCCCGGCAATCGCCGAGCAGCATCGCCCCGTAGAGCATGAAGTGGTAGTTGTGCGCGAAGGAGAGCGTGAACCAGACGCCGGGCGCCTCGCGGTCGGCGTACTTCCGATCGGCCGCGACGGCCCGGACGTTCCACTCGACCGTCGCGCGGTAGTCCCCGCACTGGACGTCGATGTGGGTGGGCATGTGCCGCAGATGGCCGGCGTCGGGTACGAGGTCGCGCAGGCGATCGGCGGCGCGCAGCGCCCGTTCCGGATGCGGGGACATCTCCAGGGCGTGGATGTACATGTGCAGCAGGCCGGGATGGTCCGGCTCGCCGGAGGCTTCCCGTTCGCGGATGCTCCGCTCCAGGACTTCGATCACCTCGAGAGTGTCCGCGCCCTCGGCCGGATCCCCGGTCTCGAGGTTCCACAGGGCCCAGGGCGTGCGGTTCATCAGCGCTTCGGCGAACAGCGCGCTCACGTCCGCGTCCTCGGGAAACGCCCGGTACACCGCGCGCATCGCATCGGCGTAGTCGTCGGTCCACCGGTCGAAGTCGCCGGGCTCCGATGACGGGTAGCGCCGGGCGAGCGCCTCGACGAGGGCCCGCTCCAGCGGCGTGGCGGCGCCGACGCGATCGAGCGCCCGTCGAGCGGCGTCCCGCACCGTGCGCAACGTGTCCGCCAGGTCGGCCGGATCGAACCTGTCCCACGGCTTGTTGTAGTAGGGCCCGGAGGCGTAGCCGATCCCCCACCACGCCATCGCGCAGCCGGGATCGTGCCCGGCGGCCCGCCGGAAGCAACGCACCGCTTCTTCGTGGGCGAAGGCGTAGCACCACACGAGGCCCCGGCCGAACCAGCGTTGCGCCTCGGCCGAGCGGGTCGAGACGCGGAACGAGCAGGTACCGAGGTCGTAATCGTAATGGGCGTTCACGTTCCCACCTCTCGCCTGACGGGTCTCGCGCATCCGCTCCGGAGCTATTCTAGCTATCTGTTTCCCGCGAACAATTCGCCGGATGGAGGCGGCCGCGGCCCGCCTTCGGCGCCACGGGGTCCCGGTGGAAGCCACGGTGCGGGGGATTCGGCCGGATGGCTTCGACGCGCCGTCCGGCACGACGGCGCCGAACGCATTCCGGCCGGCCATCGGGTCCCTTCCGGTAACGCATTCCAGCCGGTCATCGGTCCCTTCCGGTATGGAGATCGATGCCCGATAATGCGCCGGTTCTCCGGACCGGGCGGAGAGGGTCCATGCAAACCGTCATGCGCGCGTTCGGCGCCATCGCCTTCGCAGCCCTGTCGAGCGGCGCGGCCGTCGCGAAGGACTCGGTCAGCATCGGCATGCGCCTCGAGCCGGCCCCGGGGCTCGACCCGACCACCGGCGCCGCGGCCGCCATCAGCCAGGTCACGCTCTACAACGTCTTCGAGGGATTGACCCGCATCGACGGCTCGGGCGACGTCCATCCCATGCTCGCAAGGTCCTGGACCATCTCCGAAGACGGCGCCACCTACACGTTCAGCCTGGAGCGGGGCGTGAAATACCATGACGGCGCCGACTTCGACTCCGCCGACGTGAAGGCGCAGTTCGAACGCAATGCCGGACCGGAAAGCTCGAACAAGCAGAAGGAGCTGTTCCGGGCGCTGAAGGCGGTGGAGGCGCCGGACCCCCACACCGTCGTCATCCGGCTCGACAGGCCCCGCAGCCTGCTGCCGTTCGAGCTCGCGCAGGCCGCCGCGGTGATCCTCGACGAGGGGAGCTTCGCCGATGCGGCCACCCACCCGGTCGGCACCGGACCGTACCGCTTCGCCAGGTGGACCAAGGGCGATTCGGTCGAGCTCGAGAAGTTCGACGGCCATCGCAACGCGGCGAACGTGGACATCGAGAAGGTGGTTTTCAGGTTCATCACCGACGCCACCGCCCAGGTCGCGGCGTTGCTGGCCGGCGACCTCGACTACATGCCGTCGCTGAGCGCCCCGGAGATGTTTGCGCAGTTCCGGGCCGACGCTCGCTTCACCGCGCTCGAGGGCACCACCGAGGGCGAGACGATCATCGCCATGAACAACCGGCACCCGGCGCTCTCCGACGTGCGGGTGCGGCGCGCGATCATGCACGCCATCGACCGCGAAGCACTGATCGACGGCGTGATGGCGGGCTACGGGACGCCGATCGGCAGCCACTTCGCGCCCCATCACCCCGCCTACGTCGACCTCACCGGGCGCTATCCCCACGACCCCGCCCGGGCCGTGTCGCTACTCGCCGAGGCGGGTTACGCAGGTGGGCTGGAGCTGAGCCTGCACCTCCCGCCGCCGAGTTACGCGCGGCGCGGGGGCGAGGTGGTCGCGGCGATGCTCGCCGAGGTCGGGATCACCGCGAAGATCGAGAACGTCGAGTGGGCGCAGTGGCTCGAAAACGTCTTCAAGGAGCGCCGGTACGCGCTCACCATCGTCTCGCACGTCGAGCCGATGGACATCGGGAGCATCTATTCGGACCCCGGGTACTACATGCAGTACGACAGCGCGGCGTTTCGCGAGATCCACGACCGGTTCGTGGCCGCGAGGACGAAGGAGGAGCAGTTCCGCGAGCTCGCGGCCGCGCAGCGGCTGGTGGCCGACGACGCGGTGAACGGATTCCTGTTCCAGCTCGCCAAGCTCGGCGTCGCGCGGAAGGGCCTCACCGGAATGTGGCCGAGCTGGCCGGCGTTCATCAACGACGTGAGCGCGCTCCGCTGGGAGTGACGGCCTGAGAGCCGCCCCCCGACCGGCCCCGGGATCGGGGCTCCACGACCAGTAGTCTCCCGACCGGCCCCGGGATCGGAGCCCCACGACCAGCCCCGGGACCGGTCCCACGACCCCGGCCCTACGATCGGCCCCGGGACCGGACTTCGGCGAGGGCTTCGGTCATGCGCCTCGTCATCGCGATGACGAGGCGCGAGACCGGCGCCTCCTCGCCAGTGGTCGCCGATCGGGCGCGATTCGAGGCGTGGGATGCGTCCGTCGGCGAAGCGGCGCGGAGCGCGCACGTCGGAACGCACGTGCCCGACCGCGTCGGGGCGCCACGAACCACGAAGGTGGACCGGTTCCGCTCCGGCCGTTCACTCCGCCGAGGGCGGCACCACCGGCGCAGCGGTCTTCACATCGGCGTTCTGGCCGCGGTGGCGCAGGTAGTGGTCCATCAGCACGATCGCGACCATGGCCTCGGCGATGGGGGTCGCCCGGATGCCGACACAGGGATCGTGGCGGCCGTGCGTGGCCACTTCGACGGGATTTCCACCGGTGTCGATGCTCCTCCCGGCAAGGCGCAGGCTCGAGGTCGGCTTGAGCGCGATGCTCGCGCGGATGTCCTGTCCCGATGAAATTCCCCCGAGGATTCCGCCCGCGTTGTTGCGAAGGAAGCCTTCGGGGGTGATCTCGTCGCGGTTCTCGGTACCGCGCATCTCCACCACCCGGAAGCCCGCGCCGATCTCGACGCCCTTGACGGCGTTGATGCTCATCAGGGCGTGGGCGAGGTCCGCATCCAGGCGATCGAATACCGGCTCGCCGAGTCCCGGCGGCACACCGCTCGCGACCACGTCGATCCGGGCGCCGATCGAGTCGCCGGACTTCCTGAGCTCGTCCATGAAGCGCGCCATCTCCTCGGCAGCGGCGGCGTCGGGGCAGAAGAACGGGTTGCGCTCGACTTCATCCCGGTCGAACGTGGTGGGGCGTATCGGTCCGAGCTGGGCGAGATGGCCGCGCACCAGGATGCCGCACCGCTCGCGGAGGTACTTCTTCGCGACGGCCCCCGCCGCGACCCGCATCGCGGTCTCGCGCGCCGACGAACGCCCACCGCCCCGGTAGTCGCGGACCCCGTACTTGTGGTGGTAGGTGTAGTCCGCGTGCGATGGGCGGTACACGTCCTTGATCCTGCCGTAGTCCCTCGGACGCTGGTCGACGTTCTCGATCACCAGGTGGATCGGGGTGCCGGTGGTGGCGCCTTCGAAGACACCGGAGACGATCCGCACCTCGTCGGCCTCCCGGCGCTGCGTGGTGTGGCGGGACTTTCCGGGACGCCGCCGTTCCAGGTCGGGCTGGATGTCGCCCTCGCGGAGCGGCAACCCGGGCGGACAGCCGTCGATCACGCAGCCGATCGCCGCCCCGTGGCTCTCGCCGTAGGTGGTGACGCGGAACGACCGGCCGATCGAGTTCCCGGGCATTGCGCAATTCTACGGCACGACGCCGTGCTCGACGATTCGAAACAGCAGTTCTCATTTTGGCGCCTGACTTCACCCTGAGCCGCAAGCCGTCTTCTCCTTGCGGCTCGATCCGGGGCAGATCGGGGGCAGATCGACGGTCGTGCCGGTCCTGCCGCGGGACCCGACGAGCAAAATGAGAATTGCTGGATTCGAAACCTCGTCCAGTGACGCCCAAGCTAAAGGGGGCGGGTGATTCCGGCATGAGGCGAGCTTGGCGGGATCGGCCGCCGGACATGGCCGGGAGAGGGCCGGGATGCTTCGGGGCCCACCGGGTACGGTACGGACCGGACCCTCGACCACGTCCGCCCGTGCCGCGCCGGCGCCCTCATCGCCCTCGCGTCGGGCCGGATCGCCCGCTCCGGTGCGGAAGCTGTTCCCCGCTCAGCAGGAAGACTCCTTCACCGCCCCGCTCCAGCTCCAGCCACGTGAACGCGACCTCGGGGTATGCGTCTTCGAGCGCGTTCCGGGACGCACCCACTTCGCACACCAGCACACCGCCGGGAGCAAGGTGGGCGTGCGCACCCGCCAGGATCCGGCGCACGCAGTCGAGACCGTCGGCGCCGGCCTCCAGGCCGATGCGAGGCTCGTGAAGGTACTCGGGATCGAGCGATGCCATCGTCCCGGCATCGACGTAGGGAGGATTGCTGACAATCAGGTCGTAACTTCCGCTCGCCGCGTCGTACACGTCGGACTCGAAGAGTCGAATTCGATCGCCGACCCCGTGAGCGACGCAGTTCTCCCCGGCCAGTTCGAGCGCGGCGCCGCAAACGTCGACCGCATCGATCGTCGCGTTCGGGAACGCCATCGCGCAGGCGATCGCGATGGCCCCGCCGCCGGTGCCAATCTCCAGCACGCGCTCGACGCGATCCGGATCGAGCCAGGGTTCGAAGCCGCGTTCGATCCATTCCGCGATCGGCGACCGGGGCACGAGAGCCCGGGCGTCACAGGCCAGTTCCAGACCCGCGAACCACGCCCGGCCGGTCAGGTACGGGGCGGGGACGCGCTCCCGGATGCGGCGCCTGATGAGCCGGACCGCCACGTTGCGCTCGGACTCGGTCAGACGCGCGGCGAACAGCGACTCGGGCACCCCGGGGTCCAGGCCGGCCGCATGCAGCACGAGGACGAGCGCCTCGTCCACCGCGTTGTCGGTGCCGTGGCCGAACACCACACCGGCGCCACTCAGCCGGGCCGCTCCCCAGCGCACGAGGTCGGTGATGGTGCGCAGCTCCTCCACCGCCCTTGTGCACACGAACTGGTCGAGGTCTCGTGGCCGGTCCGGGCGTCGGGCAGCTTGGGCCCTTGCGCGCGTGTGTGGGTCGAGGTCGTCACGGGGCGGAGGCATGGAGGTACCCGTCCGATCGATGCCGATCGCGAATCGGCGCATCCGGTGTGGCGGGGGCCGCCGGTCCGACTCCGTCCGGGATCGGATCCGCAGCCGCGGCCCGCCCGGCGGGAGCCCGCTTCAGTTGCCTTCTTCCCCGCCTTCCTCGCGGCGCTCCTCACCGTCCTTTCCCCGGCGTCCCTTCCGGGGCTTCTCCCCGGACTTCTGTCCGGCAGTCTTCTTCGAGGTCCGCTTCGCGCGCTTGTCCGCCGGGACGGGCCCGCCCTGCGCCAGGGCAACGATGAGCTCGTTCATGCGCCGCACGAACCCCGCGGGATCCTCGAGCCTGCCGCCTTCGCTGAGCAGCGCCTGGTCGAAGATCAGGTCCGCCCAGTCCTGCTGCCGGGACCCTTCGGTCTCGGCCGCGAGCCTCGCGACCATCGGGTGGTCGGGATTGATCTCCAGAATGGGCCTGGCGGCATCGATCTTCCGTCCCGCCGCGTCGAGTATCCGTTCGAGGTGACGGCTCATCTCGTGCTCGTCGCTGACGAGGCACGCCGGGGACGACGACAGCCGGCGGGTCACCCGCACGTCCTTGACGCGTCCGGAGAGCATCTCCCGGAACCGCTCCAGCACCGGCGCGTGGTCGCCTTCCTTCTCTTCCTCCGGAGCATCGTCCCCGCCGCCGGCCTCACCGAGGTCGAGCTCCCCCTTCATGACCGACGTGAGCGGCTTTCCTTCGTACTCGGCGAGGTGCATGACGAGCCACTCGTCGATCGGATCGGCGAGCAGCAGGACCTCCAGGCCGTGCTTGTCGAACACTTCGAGATGGGGACTGTTGCGCGCGGTGCGGTAGCCGTCCGCGGTAATGTAGTAGATGCCCTTCTGGCCGTCCTTCATGCGGCCGATGTAGTCGTCGAGAGAGACCGTCTGCGCATCCTCCCGATCACGGGTGGACGCGAAGCGCAACAGCTTCGCGATCTGCTCCCGGTTCCTGGCGTCCTCGATCACGCCCTCCTTCAGCACCCGGCCGAAGTGCTCCCAGAACGTGGCGTACTTGTCCGGCTCGCCGCCGGCGACCTCGCCGAGCAGATCGAGCACCCTCTTCACCGAGCCGGTGCGTATCGACTGGATCTGCCGGTTTTCCTGCAGGATCTCGCGGGAGATGTTCAGAGGGAGGTCCGCCGAGTCGACCACTCCGCGCACGAACCGGAGGTACGTGGGCATCAGGTGCTCCGCGTCGTCCATGATGAACACCCGCCGGACGTAGAGCTTCACGCCGCGCCGGACGTCACGGTCCCACAGATCGAACGGCGCGCGCGCCGGGACGAACAGCAGCAGGCTGTACTCCAGGTTGCCTTCGACCCGGCTGTGGACCCAGGCGAGCGGGTCCTCGAAGTCATGGGCGACGTGCTTGTAGAAACCCTTGTAGTCGTCGTCGGAGAGTTCGTTCTTGTTGCGTGTCCACATCGCGGTGGCGGCGTTGATGGTCTCCTCGTCCGTCCCGTCGTCCCGGTCCCCGTCCTCGCCCTCGCCCTCTCCCGGCATCAGGATCGGGATGGAGACGTGGTCGGAGTACTTGCGCACGATGTCCCGCAGACGGTAGCGGTCGAGGAACTCGTCCTCGCCGTCCCGCAGGTGCAGCGCCACCTCCGTCCCGCGCGGCTCGACATCGACGGTCTCGACGGTGAACTCGCCCTCGCCGCTCGACTCCCAGCGCACGCCTTCCGCGGCGGGACGGCCCGCGCGGCGCGAAGTGACGACGACGCGGCGGGCGACGATGAAGCTCGAGTAGAACCCGACGCCGAACTGGCCGATGAGCCGGGTGTCCTTCGCGCTGTCGCCGGTCAGGGACTCGAAGAACTGCCGGGTGCCGGAACGGGCGACGGTCCCGAGGTTCGCGGCGATCTCCTCGCGGGTCATGCCGATGCCGTTGTCTCGAACCGTGATGGTGCGGGCGTCGGGATCGAACGATACGCGGACCTTGAGTTCGCCGTCGCCTTCATAGAGCGCGTCGTCGGACAGCGCTTCGAACCGGAGCTTGTCCGCCGCGTCCGATGCGTTGGAGATCAGCTCGCGCAGGAAGATCTCCTTGTTGCTGTAGAGCGAATGGATCATCAGGTCCAGCAGTTTCCGGACCTCGGTCTGGAAACCACGGGTCTCCTTCGTCTGCACGTCATCCATCACGCAGTCTCCCTCACGCATGGTTCGCCGATTGCCCGGGGGCGGGATATGGGGCCGCCCGGCGCCGCTTCCAAGCCTCGGCGGGGCCGGACCGGGCATCGGGCATTGCGTATAGCGCGAGGAATGCCATCGTGGGATGCTTCCGGGTCCATGGCTTCCCAGTGGCTTCTCTTTCCCGTGATGTCCATGACCGCCGACGCCACGCCCAGGAACACCCCCGTCATTGCGCAGTACCTGCGCATCAAGGCAGACCATCCCGACACCCTGCTCTTTTGCCGGATGGGCGACTTCTACGAGCTGTTCTTCGACGATGCCCGCCGGGCTTCGAAGCTCCTCGACATCGCGCTCACTTCGCGCGGGCGGTCGGACGGGGTCCCGATCCCGATGGCCGGAGTGCCGGCGCACTCGATCGAGTCCTACCTCGCGAAGCTCGTGCGCCAGGGGGAGTCGGCCGCGATCTGCGAACAGATCGGCGATCCGGCGACGTCGCGCGGCCCGGTCGAGCGGCGCGTGACCCGCATCATCACTCCGGGGACACTGACCGACGAGCACCTGCTGGAGGACCACCACGACAACCTGCTCGTGGCGGCCCACTGCGTTGCCGGGCGCTGGGGCATTGCGGGGCTGGAGCTCTCTAGCGGCAGGTTCACCTGCGCCGAGGCCGGCGACGCCGAGAGCGCCCAGGCCGAGATCGAGCGGCTCGGTCCGGCCGAGATCCTCGTCTCCGAGGACGCGCCGGCCCTCGCATCGTTGCGTGAGCATCCGGCCCTGCGGCGGATCCCGCCGTGGCACTTCGATCCGGTGTCGGCCCGGCGGGTCCTCGTCGAGCAGTTCGCGGTCCGCGATCTCTCGGCATTCGAGCTCGATGAACACCTTCTCGCGGTCGGTGCGGCCGGCGCGCTGATCGTCTACGCCCGCGACACGCAGTGCGGCTCCCTCCCGCACGTGACCTCGGTGCGCTTCGAGCGGCACGACGATGCGCTGATCCTCGACACCGTGACGCGGCGCAATCTCGAGATCACCCATGCGCTGTCGGGCGACGACTCCGCGACCCTCGCCGGGACCATGGACCATGCGGCGACCCCGATGGGAAGCCGCCTGCTGCGCCGCTGGCTGACCCGTCCCATCCGCGACCGCCAGGCCCTCGGGGAACGCCTGCACGCGGTCGGCGCCCTGATCGAACACGGCGCTTACGAGCCCGCCCGCCGGCTACTCGCCGATTTCGGAGACCTCGAACGCATCCTGTCGCGCATCGGCCTCGCGACCGCGCGACCCCGTGACCTGGCGCAGCTTCGCACCGCACTCCACACCCTGCCGCGACTGCGGGAGGCGATCGCCGGCGCCGACAGCCCTCGCATCGAGGAGCTCACCCGCGCGAACCGGGAGTTTCCGGAAACGGCGGCGCTGCTGGACCGCGCGGTGGTGGAAACCCCACCGGTGCTCGTTCGCGACGGCGGGGTGCTCGCCACCGGCTACGACACCGAGCTCGACGAGATGCGTCGTCTCTCCACCGAAGCCGACTCGTTCCTCGAAGCGCTCGAGGCGCGCGAGCGCGAACGCACCGGAGCGGCGAACCTGAGGGTCGGGTACAGCCGCGTGCACGGCTACTACATCGAGCTCTCGAAGGCCCAGAGCGAGCGGGCGCCTCCCGACTACACCCGGCGCCAGACCCTGAAGGGAGCGGAGCGCTACATCACCGCCGAGCTCAAGCAATTCGAGAACCGGGTGCTCGGGGCGCGCGAGCGCGCGCTCGCGCGCGAGAAGGCGCTCTACGACGAGCTCGTGGCACGGCTGGCCGCGGACCTCCCCGAGCTCCAGCGCTGCGCCCGGGCGGTCGCCGAGCTCGACGTGCTCTGCAACTTCGCCGAACGGGCCGAGACGCTCGACTATCGGGCTCCGCAGCTCGACGAGCAGCCCGGCATCCACATCGAGGGGGGCCGCCATCCGGTGGTCGAGAGCACCTCGGAGCAGTCGTTCGTCCCCAACGACATCGTTCTCGACGACTCGCGCCGCATGCTCGTGGTGACGGGACCGAACATGGGGGGCAAATCGACGTTGATGCGCCAGACCGCGCTCATCACGCTGCTCGCGTACGCGGGGAGCTTCGTGCCCGCCGCGGCGGCGCGGATCGGCCCCATCGACCGGATCTTCACCCGCATCGGCGCCGGCGACGACCTCGCCGGAGGCCGCTCCACCTTCATGGTGGAGATGACGGAGATGGCCCGGATCCTCAACAACGCCACTCCCCGGAGCCTGGTGCTCGTCGACGAGATCGGCCGCGGTACCAGCACCTACGACGGTCTCGCCCTGGCCTGGGCCTGCGCGCGCGAGCTCGCGCACCGGACGCGCTCGTTCACGCTGTTCGCGACCCACTACTTCGAGCTCACGGAGCTGTCGAACCACGCCGGCGGCGTCGCCAACGTCCACCTCGACGCCATCGAGCACGGCGAGCGGATCGTCTTCATGCACCGGGTGAAGGACGGCCCGGCGGACCGCAGCTACGGCATCGCGGTCGCGGCGCTGGCGGGGATTCCGGGCGAGGTCATCACCCGGGCGCGGTCGGTCCTCGACACGCTCGAGAACAATCCCCGCGCGAGCCTCACCGAACCTCCTCCCGCGCAGCTCGGGCTGTTCGCCCCGGCGCCTCCCGCGCCGGACGGCGCGAAGGTCGACAGCGCGAAGGTCGACGGCGCGAAGGTCATGGAGGCGCTCGATGCGATCGATCCCGACTCGCTCACTCCCCGAGAGGCGCTCGACGCCCTCTACCGGCTGAAGTCCCTCACACGCCCCTGAACAGGGCCGGAACTCCCCGTGCCGGCAGGGCCACCGTCCCGACCGGGCCCGTTCCCCGGTCCCGCGCTGACGAGTTCCGCCGCATCCGCGACGGCACCGGGATTGCGATCGGTGACCGCCCGCGATCCCCGGCATCGGCCGCGCGGCCGGGGACTCCGCGATCCGGGCGGTTTCCTCTGTTCTAGCTCAGACACATATGGCACGGAATCGGCGATGACGATTTGAGCGGCGCCGGGGCTGGCGAACGCCGCCCCGGCGCCGGATCGGGTAGCCTGCAGTGAGGACCAACCCACTGAGGAGACCCGAACCATGAACATCGAGTCCATGCGCATCAAATCGTACCGCAGTTTCAAAGTCGCCGAACACGTGCCCGCAGCGGCGGCACAGCGCTATCGCACGCTCAAAGCATACGACCGGCTACGCGCCGCTGGCTGCAACGAGGCCGTAGCGCTCGAACAACTCGGCATCGGCCGACGCACGCGCTATCGGTGGCAGGCCGCACTGGCCGCTGGCGGTCAGCACGCCCTGGCACCGAGGTCGACTCGTCCGCGCCGCGTGCGGCGCCGGTTCTGGACCCCCAAGGACGTCAAGGCCGTGGTGGGCCTGCGACGCAAATACCCCTTCATGGGCAAGGCGCGCATCCAGGCCATGCTGGCACGCAAGGGGGGGCGCCTGAGCGTGTCAACTGTTGCGTCGCACGTAATTTCGTAAGGGATTTGTCGGTTTATTTCTGATCGGCTGAGGGCTGATTTCTCACATTGTCCCCCCATCGTCGGAGAGCGGTGCCAGTGCGGGCCGAGCGCCTGCGTTCACCGGGATCGCGGCGGCGGTCGCGACGATCACGGTGCTCGTGGTGACGGTGAGTTCACCAGCGCGCCCGTGTTCGTTGAACGGGCGCGCTGGTGGGTGCGGGGGGTGGTCGAAGGCGAAGGCGAGGTCGTTGAGGAGTTCGCACAGATGAGCGGTGGCCTCGTCGCTGATGTCGTGGTGCACGACGAGTCAAGACCGGTTCACAGCCGCAACTCCGCGACAGCGTGCTCGAGGTGCACGGCGGTGACGGTGCGCTCGCCTGTTGCGGCGGCGGCGGTGAGGGCGTAGTGGGCGATGCGATTGATGAGCCGGGGCAATCCGCGAGCGCTGTGCGCCAGCGCCTCGACGGCGGGGGGGTCGAACAGGGGGAGTTCGCAGCCGGCCAGACGCAGGCGGTGGGCGAGGTAGGCGTGGAGTTCCTCGCGGTCGATGCCGGCGAGGTGGTGGCGTACGACGAGGCGTTGGGAGAGCGATTCGTGCACGGCCATGGCGAGGCGGCGGCGCAGCTCGGTGAGTCCGACGAGTAGCAGGCACAGGCGGTTGTCGCTGTCCATGGCGAAGTTGGTCAACAAGCGAAGGTCTTCGAGGACGTCGTTGCGCAGGTGCTGGGCTTCGTCGATGACGAGCACGGGGAGCTGCTTGGCCTCGCACACCAATCGGGTGATTTCGGTGCGGATGGCGCGGTAGGCGGTGGCGCGCGAGCGCTCGGTGGGCAGTCCCAGTTCCCAGGCGATGGATTTGTACATGTCGAGGACGTTTCCGGTGGTCAGGCAGACGTAGCCCACCCGATACAGGCCCGGATGCAGGGCGGCGGTGACGTGACGGCACACGGTGGTTTTGCCCGAGCCGACCTCTCCGGTCATGAGGCCGATGCCCTTGAGTTCGATGAGGTGATGGAGCCGTGCCTGGGCCTCGCGCCGGGAGTTCGACTCGAACAGCTCATCGGTGTGGGCCGGGGTCTCGAAGGGGAGCCGGGTGAGGGCGAAGTGTCGCAGGTACATTACGGGTTCTCCTTGAGGGTGCGCATCGTCAGAGGCGAGGTGGGTGGTTCGGATGCGGGGGTGTCGCACTGGAGCTGCCAGGAGGGTCGGTGGCGCTTGACGGCGGTGTTGGCGTAGGCGTCGAGGCGGGTGGCCCTCCCGGCACCCTTGCCGTCGTGGACGACCTCGATGGGGCGCGCAGGCGGTGCGTCGGGGTCGTAGCGCAAGGTGACGGATTGGCCGACGAGCACGGCGTCGACCTCGTAGAGTCGTCCGTGGAGGCTGACGGTGCGGTCTTTCATGACGCGGCGTTTGGCCTCGAACAGGAAGAGGTCGTCGAGGTCGAGGCGGGGGCCGGGGAAGCGCACGTCGTGCCCGGCGAGTGCCCACTGGTCGAGGGGGGTGCGCCCGTCGAGTCCGCGATGGGGCGAGCGGTGGTACTCGCCCTCGACCCAGGCCCAGAGGGTGCGGTTCAACGTCTCCAGGCTCTCGGTGGCCTCGGCGGTGAGGTGGGCGAGCCAGGCGGCGCGCAGGGTGCGGAAGAAGCGCTCGATTTTTCCCTTTCCGGCGGGCTGATAGGGCCGGGCGTGGATGAGCGCGATGCCGAGCTTGGCGCATACCAGTGCGAGCTGCTGGGAGCGGAAGCTCGCCCCGTTGTCGACATAGAGCCTTGCGGGGAGGCCGCGCCGCGCGATGGCCTGCTTGAACACGGGCAGGAAGGCGGTGGTGTTGTCCGCGTAGGCGAAGGCGGCGAAGGGGATGACGCGGGTGGCGTCGTCGATGAACGCGATGAGGAAGGCCTTTCGGCGCCGGCGCCCGTCGCGCACCTTCGGTCCGTGCATCACGTCGCTCATCCACAGCTCGCCGGCGTTGCGGAAGGCGAATCGTCGCCGGTCGGTGGCGACGGGGTCGCCGGGGCGTTTGTCGAGCAGTCCTTCGCGCGAGAGCAGCCGGTGCACGGTCGACGGCGCGAGGGGATGGTCGACGCCGCGTTCGCGGGCGGCGCGGATGAGGGCCTTGACCGAGAGTGCAGGCCGCTCGGTCTTGAGCGCAACGAGCCACTCGGCGACCTCGGGGGGCAGGCGCCGGGGCTGGCCGCGGTCGGCGCGGGTCTTCGGGTACAGCGCCTCGAACCCGCCGTTGCGATACAGGCTGAGCCAGTCGCGCATCGTCTCGACGGCGACGCGGGTACGGCGGGTGCCGGGGATGGTGTAGGTGCGTTGAGCTTTCTCGTGCAGGGCGCGGCGGATGTCGCGGCTGCCCGGCGGCAGTGGGAGCACGTCGGCGATGAGGCCGTAGCGGAACAGCGCCACGGCGTTGCGCAGCGTCTCGTCGGGGTCGTTCATCGGTGCAGTCCTCGTCGGTGGGGCGCATCGGCCCGGGGGACGAGACGCTACGCAGGCGACGGCGGCGGGTCAGGCCCCCTCTTGTGTTGGCGCGCTGGCTTGCGATTCGTCGTGCTGAGGCGGTGGGGGTGGAACCCCAAGGGGGCGGGCAGCATGGGGAGCTGCGCGTCGGTGAGGGTACGCAACGTCCGCAACGCGGTGTCGGTCTCGAGCCGCGTGCGCACCGCGCCCACCTCGGCGACACACCGGGCGAGGAGGTCGGGGAGTAGCCCGATGACGATACTCAGGACGTGATGGACAAGACGGACCCGGTGCTCGACCCAGCGCATCGCCCCCGCAAGCTCGACCGCGTCGCGGCGCAGCTCATTGGCCGCGGCGGCCAGGCTCGGGGCCTGCTCGGCGTGGGCCACCACCGCCTCGACGGTGTCGAGCTCACCGGGCAGCCGTGCGGCCAGACAGTCCGGCAGCCGGCTGAAGGTGGTGTGGCTCTCAGGGCAGTACCAGCGAGCGATGCGTGTCCCGCGCGGGCTCTTGCGCGCGTAGGTGCCGTGGCGTGCCAGTGAACATCCCCCGTGGGGGTGATTCGGACACCGCTCAAGGGTTGCAGCGCGCCACGCCTGGGCCTTAACGTATTGCTCGCCGGTAAGCCCCGTCTCGTAGCGAAGCTGCACCGGCCGTGGCCCGGCGGGGTTCGTCCCCCCGCGCGGGCCAACTCCTCTGTCGTCCCAAGGGGTGGCGAGACTACGGCGGCACTGGCCCGACGCCAAGCGGTGACGATGGGCACGCATCCGCCCGATCGGGCGACGACATCCTCAGCACCTGCTACGCAACGATCCTTGCCACAGGGGACCGCACCCGCTCCGACCGGTTCCCGGATTGCTTCGTCATCCCAGGAAATCCGTCTACGGAATAGTCCGACCCATTCCCGTGGGGGTCCCACGACGGAATGTGAAAAACAACAGTCAACGGTCGGACGCATCCTCGAACGTGCCCTGGCGAGCGGCGCGATCCGCCGTGCCTCGTTGTGCGAGGGACGCATCAAGCCCAAACGCCTGCGACGCTTCGAGAAGTGGGCGAAGCGCTGGAAGTACACGGCCAAGCCCCGCAGACCCGGGGAGCGGGTGCAGGTCGACCATATGACCTACACCTGCGCCGGACAGACGCTGAAAGAGTTCCGTGCCGTGTGTCCAGACTCCAGATTCATGGTCACCCGGGTCTACTCGCGAGCCACCGCCGGCAACGCCAAACGCTTCCTGATGGCCCTCGCCAACACACTGCCGTTCCCGCTCCTGTCCCTCCAGGTCGATGGCGGCAGCGAATTCATGGCCGAGTTCGAAAACGCCTGCGAACAACTCAACGTCCCACTGTTCGTCCTGCCACCGCGCAGACCCCAGTACAACGGCTGCGTAGAACGCGCCAACCGCTCCGCCCGAACCGAATTCTGGAACCTCTACAACGGACCGCTCACCGTGACGAGCGTCGCCTCCCGCCTCGCCCAGTACGAGTTCTTCTACAACTACCAACGACCACATGCATCACTCGCCTATCGAACCCCCAACGAGTACCTTGTCGCATTGGAGGCCACCTGAACGCTCAGTGCCAAAGGTCGTGAGCCGGTACATCCTCTCGAAATGCAGGGACTCGCGGCGTATCATCCGCGGCCCGATTGACCCACGGTTCGAGGAACGAGACCCCATGACGTTCGTTGTCATCGACAAGTGCATCAAGTGCAAGTACACGGACTGCGTCGAGGTATGCCCCGTCGACTGCTTCCACGAGGGCCCCAACATGCTGGTCATCGATCCGGAGGAGTGCATCGACTGCACGTTGTGCGAGCCCGAGTGTCCGGTCGAGGCGATCCTCTCCGAGGACGACCTCACCGATGATCAGCGGGAGTGGTTGGCGCTGAATGCCGAGCTGTCGCAGGACTGGCCGGTGATCACGGAGATGAAAGCCGCGCCCGAAGATGCCGAGGAGTGGGAGAACGTCGAGGGGAAGCTCCAGTACCTGGAACGCTGATCCCGCGTCACGACTCGTCGGCCGCTCCGGGAGTTCCCGGGCCGCGCCGGCACCGAGCGCCCCGCGACCGCGGGACTCGGCAAGCAGGCTCTCGGTGAACCTGTCGTAGAGTGCCGAGTGCCCCGCGACCGCGGGGCTCGGCGGGCAGGCTCTTGGCGAACCTGTCGCAGAGCGCCGAACGCCCCGTGACCGCGGGACTCGGCGGGCAGGCTCTCGGCGAACCTGTCGCAGAGTGCCGAGCGCCCCGCGACCGCGGGGCTCAGTCCTCGCCCCAGAACGCCCGGATGGCGGCGACGCCCTGTCCCCCGCTCCGCAACGCCGCGGCGATGTCGCCGTTTCCCAGTCCTCCGATTGCGAATACCGGCATTCCCGCGCCCCGTGCCAATCGTGCGAAACCGTTCCATCGGAGCACCGGGGCGCCCGGATGGGTCGGGGTCGCCCGCACGGGTCCCAATACCGCGAAATCGCAGCCCGCGGCGCGGGCCCGATCGAGATCGTCCGCGTCGTGGCATGACGCCCCCATCAGGAAGGCCGGCTCTTCCCGCGCGTCGCGGAAGCCCTCCGCCCCGGATCCCCGGCCGCTCGCCGGGGCCGGGTCGCCAACATGCCCCGGAGCACTTCCCGCGGACTCGGGGGACGCCACATGGGGAGCCGGCCCCGGGCGCCGGCCGGCCGGCCGTTCTTCCCCGCGAACGGACGTGCCGGGGGCGGATCGCGCCTGCATCAGCGGGCCGGGGGACGGCGCGCGATCATCCACCGATCCCGAGCCGTACTTCGGTGCGGAAGTGCTCTCGTGCGCCGGGAGGGGCTCGCCCCCCGGGGTCGGACGCCCGCGAGCCAGACGAGCCAGTCGCCGGCTCGTGAGATGGACACCATCGGCGCCGCAACGCCTCGCGACCTCGGGGGCCGCGTTCACGAGCAGCTTCGCGCCGCGGAGCCGGCAGATCTCCGCGGCGTGGCGGCCGAGCTCGACAAGAGCCGGCTCTTCGAGCGAGTGCGCGCGGAGCTGGACCAGGTCGAAACCCCGGTCGACCCGGTCGGCGAGCCGTTCCAGGAACGCGCTCCAACTGCGGCCCGGCTCGGGGGTGACGAGGTAGCGCCGGGGCAGCCGCAAGGCGGTGAGCACGGGTGCGTCGGCGGGCGGGAAATCGGCCGCGTCGAGGCTCCGCGGGTCTCGCCACTCGACTTGCTGGCCTTCGCGCCCGTGAGGCGCCCCGGTGTACGACTCGACGCTCCACACGTCGAGCACGATGTCGCGGTCCGGGTAGCGATGCTCGACCCATATGAGGGGACGAGCGGAAAGAACCCGGACTCCGAGCTCTTCCGCGAGCTCTCGCACGAGTCCGTCCCGGCGCGATTCCCCCGGCCGCAGCTTCCCGCCGGGGAACTCCCGCAGCCCCCCGAGGTGCGCCCGGTCCGGGCGCCGCGCCACCAGCACCCGGCCCGCGGCATCGAGCAGCACCCCGGCAACGACATGGACCCGCGGGCCGGACATGGCTCACTCGCGCACCACGGCGAACTCGACGCTCCCCGGCTCCCCCGCGTCCCCGGCCGGCCGGCGGCGGGCGGTCGAACATGCGCCGCACCGAGCCCGCGCTCCACGATCGGCCGGGGTCCGGTGGGGCTCTCGTCCCGGCGCCCGCCCGCCGGCGCCGGGTGACCGCCCGAGCGGTGGAACGACGATCGGGCACCGTGAACGAGCAAGTGGAACCACCCCGCCGCCGGCTCCGAGGCGCGTCCGCGGACACGCATCGAGCGTCAGGTTCTGTACCCGGCGTTGATGGTCACGTACTGGTGCGAGAAATCGCACGTCCACACCCGCTCCGCCACCTCGCCACGACCGAGCGCGATGCGGATCACGATCTCGTCGCGGGAGACCGCCTCGGAGCCGGCCGCCTCCGTGTAGCCTGCATCGCGCTCGCCGTTGCGGACGATACATACTCCGTCGAGCCATATCCGGACGCGGTCGACGTCGAGGTCGGCGACACCGGCGCGGCCGACCGCGGCCAGAATGCGCCCCCAGTTCGCATCGCTCGCGTAGAGCGCGGTCTTCACGAGCGGCGAGTGCGCGACGGTACGGGCAACGGCAAGGCACTCGGACCGACTGCCCCCTTCCTCGACCTCCACGGTGACGAACTTCGTTGCGCCTTCGCCGTCCCGCACGATGGCGTGGGCGAGCTCACGGGCGACGTCGCCCACCGCTCCGGCCAACGCCGACCAGTGCGGCGACCGCGGTCGGACGGGCGCATTGCCCAACGCTCCGGTCGCCACGACCACACAGGCATCGTTGGTCGAAGTATCGCCGTCGACGGTGATGCGATTGAAGCTCGCTTCCACCGCATCTCCCGTCATGGTGCGCAACGCGTCCGGCGCGACCGCGGCATCGGTGGCGATGAACGCCAGCATCGTGGCCATGTCCGGACGAATCATGCCCGAGCCCTTGGCGATCCCGGTGACCACCGCGGTCAGGCCGCCGAGATCGACGGTTCGAGATGCGCCCTTGGGAACGATGTCGGTCGTCGCGATGGCCGACGCGGCATCGAGCCAGCCGGCCTCGTCCAGCCGACCCACCGCGACGGGCACGGCGTTCTCGAACCGCTCGACGGGCAACGGCTCGCCGATCACCCCGGTGGAGAACGGCAGGACACTCTCGACCGGCACCCCCGCGGCCTCGGCGACGAGCGCGCAGCACCGTCTCGCGTCTTCGACACCGCCCGCTCCGGTGCCCGCATTGGCATTCCCCGCGTTGACGAGCAGATACCTCGGCGCCGCCCGGGCGAGGTGCTCCCTCGCAACCGTGACCGGCGCCGCGCAGAACGCGTTGCGGGTGAACGTGGCCGCGCACGAGGCGCCGGGCGCGAGCTCGAACAGGGTCAGGTCGTCGCGCGGCGTGCCGCGGCCACCGAGCGCCGCGGTCGCGACCCGGACGCCCGCCACCGGGCCGAGCCGATCGGGCGCCTTCAACCCCACCGGCATTCGCGAGCCCTCCTCACTTCAACCGGCCATGACACTGCTTGTACTTCTTTCCCGAGCCGCACGGGCAAGGCTCGTTGCGGCCAATCTTGCGTCCTTCGCGAACGAACGGAGACCGGTTGTCGGACGGAGCTCGACGCGGTCCGGAGCCGTCCGCCCCCGGCTGGCGGCGACGAGCCGGTGCCGGTGCGGAACCCGCGGGGAACCCGTGCCCCCCCCCTCCTCCCGCCGCCCGCAACGGCTCCATCGCCGGGTCGGCCACTTCGGGGAATTCCGACTGCGGAGCTGCGGAGACCGCATCGCGCCCCGGCTCCGGCGGTGCGGCATGAAGCGCCTCGACGGGTGCGCTGCGGCGGCGGCGCGCCTCGACCGCCTCGACATCCTCCTCGGCCCGCACTCGAACCTTCGACAGGACACCGACGACTTCGGACTTGATCCGGCCGATCAGCGCCTCGAACATCTCGAACGCTTCGCGCTTGTACTCCTGCTTCGGGTTCTTCTGCGCATAGCCGCGCAGGCCGATTCCCTGGCGCAGATAGTCCATCGACGCGAGATGCTCCTTCCAGCACTGATCGAGGATCTGCAGAGTGACCGCCTTTTCGAAATGCCGCATCACTTCGGGGCCGGCGAACTCCTCCTTGGCCTTGTACTGCCCGACGATCGCACCGTGGATGCGCGCGCGCAGCGGCTCCTCGTGCAGTTCGTCGTCCTCCTCGAGCCACTGGCCCACCGGAAGCTTCACCGCGAACTCGTTCTCCAGCGCCGCCTCCAGCCCGGGGACGTCCCACAGCTCGTCGAGGCTCTCCGGCGGAATGAACGCGTCGATGACTTCGTTCACCACGTCCGCCCGCAGCGCTTCGATCCGGGCGGAGACGTCGTCGGTCTCCATCAGCTCGTTGCGCAACGTGTAGATCTCGCGGCGCTGGTCGTTGGCGACGTCGTCGTACTCCAGGAGCTGCTTGCGGATATCGAAGTTGTGGGCTTCGACCTTGCGCTGGGCGTTCTCGATCGCCTTCGTCACCCAGCGGTGCTCGATGGCCTCGCCGTGCTCCATTCCGAGCTTCTGCATGAGCCCGCCGATGCGGTCCGAGGCGAACCGCCGCATCAGGTCGTCCTTCAGGGAGAGATAGAAGCGGCTCGACCCGGGATCGCCCTGGCGCCCGGAACGGCCGCGAAGCTGGTTGTCGATGCGCCGCGACTCGTGGCGCTCGGTTCCCACGATGTGAAGTCCGCCGGCGGTGACCACCGCCGCATGGCGCTCGCGCCATGCGGTCCGCGCCGCCTCGAGCGCCGCCTCGTCCGCGCCGCCCTGCGAGAGCTCGTCGAGCTCCGCGACGAGGTTGCCGCCGAGCACGATGTCGGTTCCGCGGCCGGCCATGTTGGTCGCGATGGTCACCGCTGCGGGACGTCCCGCCTGCGCGACGATGACCGCTTCGCGCGCATGCTGCTTCGCGTTCAGCACCTCGTGCGCGACTCCGGCCCCGCGGAGCATTCCCGACAGCAGCTCGGAGGTCTCGATGGAGGTCGTGCCGACCAGGACCGGCTGCTCGCGCGTCGAGCAATCCCGGATATCCTCCAGGACCGCGTCGAATTTCTCCTCCTGGGTGAGGAAGACCAGATCCGCCATGTCGTCGCGGACCATGTCGAGATGGGTGGGGACGACGACGACTTCGAGGCCGTAGATCTGCTGGAACTCCGCCGCCTCGGTATCCGCGGTGCCGGTCATGCCGGCGAGCTTGCCGTACAGCCGGAAGTAGTTCTGGAAGGTGATCGACGCCAGGGTCTGGTTCTCGTTCTGGATCGGAACGCCTTCCTTGGCCTCGATCGCCTGGTGCAGACCCTCCGACCAGCGCCGGCCCGGCATCGTGCGTCCGGTGAACTCGTCGACGATGACAATCTGTCCGTCGCGCACGATGTACTCGACGTTTCGATTGAACAGCGCGTGCGCGCGCAACCCCGCATTGAGATGGTGCACCAGGACGATGTTGGTGGGATCGTAGAGGCTCTGGCCCTCGGGAAGGATGCCGGCCTCCACGAGTACCGCCTCCACCTTCTCGTGGCCGTCCTCGGTCAGATGGACCTGCCTGGCCTTCTCGTCGACCGTGTAGTCGCCCGGACCATCCTCCTCGGCCTGGCGCTCGAGCCGGGGAATGATCCGGTTGACGCGCACGTACAGCTCGGAGTTCTCGTCCGTCGGCCCGGAGATGATCAACGGGGTGCGGGCCTCGTCGATGAGGATCGAATCGACCTCGTCGACGATTGCGAAGGCGAGTTCGCGTTGCATCTTGTCGGCGTTGCTGAACGCCATGTTGTCGCGCAGGTAGTCGAAGCCGAGCTCGTTGTTCGTCGCGTAGACGACGTCCGCGCGGTAGGCATCGCGCTTGTCCCGCGGGTTCATTCCGGGAACGACGACGCCGGTCCGCATGCCGAGGAACTCGTAGATTGCCCCCATCCATCGGGCATCGCGCTTCGCGAGGTAGTCGTTCACGGTGACGATGTGCACGCTGCGGCCGGTGAGCGCGTTCAGATAGGCCGGGAGGGTGGCTACCAGCGTCTTGCCCTCTCCGGTCCGCATCTCGGCAATCTTGCCTTCGTGGAGCGTGATGCCGCCGACCAGCTGGACGTCGAAGTGGCGCATCTCGAGCGTGCGCCGGCCGGCCTCGCGCACCACCGCGAACGCTTCGGGGAGCACCGATTCGAGCGGCTCTCCCTGACCGACCCGGGTACGAAGGGTGTCGGTCCGCGCGCGCAGCTCCTCGTCGGAGAGCGCGGTGAGTGACGGCTCCAGCTCGTTGATGCGCTCGACCGACCTGCGCATCCGGCGCAACTGCCGGTCGTTGCGGGTGCCGACTACCTTGTTGAACAGGTTCGTGATCATCCTGCGCCTGGCCGTGTGGGCAGCGAAGTTGCGACGGGTGCGATTTGCTTCTAGCCTCTGCGTGGTTCCCTTCGGACCGTCATGCCGGTGTCCCGTTCCGAACCCACCCGCCCATGGAAGTCGGTCCGCTCGATCGTCGTCGATGACAGGTCCGTCCTTGGAACACTGGTACGGCGTGCGGACGAGCTCGAGCGTTGCGAACAATCGCTCAAAGGCTACCTCGACCTGCCCGGAGCGGAAAGCCTCCGGGTCGCCGCGATCGAAGGAGGCGCCCTGGTCGTCATCGTCGACTCCGCGGCCCGAGGGACGCGCCTTCGCTTCCTTGCGCCGCGCATCGTCGCCCACGCGGCTCGTTTTCTCGGCCGTACCGACCTCGACCGGCTCGAGATCCGGGTTCGCCCGGCGCGCTGACCGCCCCGGCCGCCACCGTCCGGACGCGAATTCCCGCACGGCGCCGCGAGGCGGGACACGACGCGCGAACGACACGGGCACCGCGGCGGGACGGGCTGAAGATCGTCCGGCAGACTCCGGCGGAGCGGGCTCGCCCCCCGAGGGACGCCGGCCGGGGTCCCCCGTCGAAGGGACGCCTCGAAAACGGCGATGCTACGGGGCTTCCGGTCGAATCACGTTGCCGTGATCGGCTGCGAGTAGACGATGGGCAGGTCGATCGGGTCGTCGAACGTGGCGATGTCCCATGCGCTCTCGTCCGCGACCAGTGCCTTCAACAGCCTGTTGTTGAGCTCGTGACCCGACTTGTGGCCGCTGAAGCATCCGATGACGCTGTGGCCGAGCAGGTACAGATCGCCGATGGCGTCCAGCACCTTGTGCTTGACGAACTCGTCCTCGTACCGCAGTCCATCCTCGTTGAGGACGCGGTAGTCGTCCAGGATGATGGCGTTGTCCATGTTGCCGCCGAGAGCGAGGTTGTTCTCGCGCAGGCGCTCCAGATCGCGCATGAATCCGAACGTGCGGGCCCGGCTGACTTCCTTCACGAAGGAGATCGTCGAAAAGTCCACCGTCGCCTTGCTCACGCGCTTGTGGAAGGCGGGATGGTCGAACTCGATCGAGAACGAGACCTTGAAGCCCTCGAAGGGTTCGAAACGCGCCCACTTGTTCCCGTCCTCCACGGCTATCGGCTTCCTGATCCGGATGAACTTCTTGGCCGCGTTCTGTTGCTCGATGCCGGCCGACTGGAGCAGGAACACGAACGGGCCCGCGCTGCCGTCCATGATCGGCACTTCCGGCGCGCTCACGTCCACGTAGGCGTTGTCGATGCCGAGCCCCGCCATGGCCGAAAGCAGGTGCTCGATGGTGGACACGCAGACGTCACCACGGCGCAACGTGGTGGAGAGCGTGGTGTCCCCGACGTTCTCGGGACATGCCCTGATCTCCACCACCTCATCCAGATCGACCCTGCGGAATACGATTCCGGTATTCGCCGGCGCGGGCCTGAGTGACAGGGAAGCCTTCCTGCCGCTGTGAAGTCCGACCCCCAGCGCCTTGATGACGTTCTTCAACGTACACTGCCTGATCATCGTGTCTGCTTCCTCGTCGATGCGGTCGAACGAGGTCCTTCCCGGCCCTTCATCATGCCATCCTGGCTCCGTTGGCACTCACGCCGAGGAGAGCTCGCCATGAATGCGTTCCGCTCCTGACAATGGCGCGTCACGTTACCATGAAATACAACAAGGTACGACACGACGCGCCAGGAATACGCCGGGTGCGAACCGTCTGTCCGGTCCGGAACACACGGGTTGTCCGGTGGTTCTTTCGAACCGCCCGTTGCCGGTCCCGTGGAGCTCGCTCCCGGCGAGCCATCGCACTTCCAGGCGGCGCCTGACTCCCCCGGCCGGGGTGCCCCACGGGAGCGGAGCGTTCAGTCCAGTTGTTTGCGCAAGAACACCGGGATCTTCTGATAGTCGCTGTCCTCCTCGAGCATCCGCATGGGCTCCGTCCGATCCGGTTGCTTGCGAATGATCGTCGGCACCTCGTACCGGCGATAGTCGCCTCCCGATGCGCTGCCCGTGGTCTCTTTCTCCGGGTCCGCCGCCGGTTCCGGACTTACGAGCCGCACCGTCTGCCTGGCGGACGACTGGCCGGCTTCGCCGAGACCGGTCGCGACAACGGTGACCCTGACCTCGTCTCCGAGCGACTCGTCGAGCGCGGTCCCCATGACGACGAGGGCGTTGTCCGATGCGAATTCCCCGATCGAGTCGCCGACCGAGTTGAATTCCTGCATGCCGAGGTCCGAGCCGGCCGTGATGTTGACGAGGATCCCGCGCGCGCCGCTCAGGTTGACGTCTTCGAGCAGGGGGCAGCGCATGGCGGTCTCCGCCGCCGTCCTGGCGCCGTCCTCGCCGGTGCCCCGGCCGGACCCCATCATCGCCCTGCCCTTCTCCGACATCACGGTGCGAACGTCCGCGAAATCGACGTTGATCATGCCGGGGCGAGTGATCAGCTCGGCGATGCCCTGCACCGCACCGAGCAGGACGTCGTTCGCTGCCGCGAAGGCCTCCTTGAGCGTCACTCGTTCACCGAGCACGCTCAGGAGCTTCTCGTTCGGAATGGTGATGAGGGAGTCCACGTGCTCGCTCAGCTCGGTGATCCCCTCCTGCGCGATCGCCATCCGGCGCCTGAGCTCGAACGGGAACGGCTTGGTGACGACGGCAACCGTCAGGATCCCCATCTCCCGCGCGATCTGGGCGATGACCGGCGACGCGCCGGTACCGGTGCCACCGCCCATGCCCGCGGTGATGAACACCATGTCGGATCCGTGGAGGAGGTCGACGAGACGCTCGCGGTCCTCCATTGCCGCCTGACGGCCGATTTCGGGATTGGCGCCGGCGCCGAGTCCCTTCGTGACGTTGGTGCCCAACTGCAGGGCGGTCTGGACGGAGTTGTTCCTCAGTGCCTGGGAATCCGTGTTGACGCAGACGAATTCGACACCCTCTATCTCGCTCGCCACCATGTGCTCGACGGCATTGCCCCCGCCACCGCCGACCCCGATCACGCGGATCACCGCGCTATTGGTATTCTCGACCAGCTCGAACATTGCAGGATCTCCTTGTGGGTACCATGTCTGACAATGCACCGGGAGGGCGCCGATCCCCGGCGCCACCGCCGGGGCCGGTGCTTCTCCCACCTAGAAATTGCCCTCGAACCAGCTCTTCATCCGTCTCATGACGGCCTTGAACCCTCTGCCTTCGGAATCCACCGGGATGCGGTGCACACCGTGCTTGTGCCCGAATTGCAGCAGTCCCACACCGGTGGAGTGGATCGGGTTGCGGACCATGTCGGCCAGACCGGCGACCGTGTGCGGCACGCCGATCCGCACCGGCATGTGCAGGATCTCTTCGGCCAGCCCGACCAGCCCCTCCATCTTCGCGCTGCCGCCGGTCAGCACCATGCCGGCCGCGATCAGATCCTCGAATCCGCTGCGGCGAAGCTCGGCCTGGACGAAGCCGAGCAACTCTTCGTAACGGGGCTCGACGACCTCGCCCAGGACCTGGCGCGCCAGCCGGCGCGGAGGCCGGTCGCCCACGCTCGGAACCTCGATGGTCTCGTCGGGCGCCGCGAGCTTCGCGAGCGCGCACGCGTGCCTGATCTTGATCTCCTCCGCGTACTGGGTTGGTGTGCGCAGCGCCACCGCGATGTCGTTGGTGACGTGGTCCCCGGCGATGGGGATGACCGCGGTATGCCGGATCGCGCCGTCGCTGAACACCGCGATGTCGGTGGTGCCGCCACCGATGTCGACGAGACACACACCGAGGTCCTTCTCGTCCTCGAGCAGCACCGCCTCGCTCGACGCCAGTTGCTCCAGGATGACGTCGTCGACGTCGAGATCGCAGCGGCGCACGCACTTGGTGATGTTCTGGGCGGCGCTGACCGCGCCGGTCACCATGTGGACCTTCGACTCCAGACGCACTCCCGACATCCCGGTCGGCTCGCGGATCCCTTCCTGGCCGTCGATGACGTATTCCTGCGGGAGGGTGTGGAGGATCTGCTGATCGGACGGGATCGCGACCGCGCGCGCGGCGTCGATGACCCGGTTCACGTCGCCCGGCGTCACTTCCTTGTCGCGGATCGGCACCACGCCGTGGGAGTTGAGGCTGCGGATGTGGCTGCCCGCGATGCCGGTGAACACCGAATGGATCTGGCATCCCGCCATCAGCTCCGCCTCTTCCACCGCACGGCGAATCGACTGCACGGTGGACTCGATGTCGACCACCACACCCTTCTTGAGCCCGCGCGAGGGGTGGATGCCCATCCCGATGACTTCGATGCCGTCTCCGTCCACGATCTCGCCGACGATGGCGGACACCTTCGACGTTCCGATGTCGAGGCCGACGATGAGGTTCCTGTCCGATCGCTTCATCCCTGCACCTCGCTGCCGGTGACGTCCGTCCTCATGCGGACGGCGAAACCGCTCGGGTAGCGGAGATCGACGCGCTCGATCTCGTGGTACCGGCCTGCCATGACTCTTGCGAGCGCCTTCGCGTGGGTCGCGACGTTGCGCTCGATCGCGGCGGGCCGCATGACGAGACGCGGGCCGCCATGAAGCGTCGCGTACAACACCCCCCGCTCCGTGAGCTCGGTGGCGGCCAGCGGCATGCCCAGGGGCGCGAGCACCCGTTCGAGCGCGGTGTGCAGATCGAGCACCCGGCGCTGCGATCCCTCCGGCCCGGCAAGCACCGGCAACGAACCGGCCGCCGCGCCGCCATCGGCCAGCGTGAAGTGCGTGCCATCCCTCCCGAGATAGCCTCCGCTCGCCCAGCGCGCGACCGCTGTCCGCTCGATCACCGAGATGTCGAGGCGGCCCGGCCAGACCCGTCGAGCCTTCGCTTCGCGTACTCCGGGCACCTCCATCGCCGCCTGCCGGAGCGCGTCCACGTCGATGCGAACCAGCCCCGGAGCGAGCAGGGGTTCCACCGCACGCTCGATATCGGCCCTGGACACCTGCACGAACTCGCCGCTGATCCGCACCGACTGCACCGGCAAGGTGACGACGCCGGCGACGATCGGCAGCGCCACGCCGAGCGCGATCACGACCGCCAGCACGGCGCGCGCCCCCCGGCGGAGGCGGCGGGCCGGACGCGGCGGCACGCGCTCGCCGGGATCGAAATCGAGCGTCCGCGCACTCATGCGACGCTGGTCTCCAGAATCCGCCAGACGAGATCGTCGAAGTCGACCCCGACCGCCTGCGCCGCCATCGGCACGAGGGAGTGGCCGGTCATCCCGGGCGTGGTGTTCACGTCGATGAAGCAGGGATTGCCGGCGTCGTCGCAGATGAAGTCGACCCTTCCCCATCCCCACGCTCCGAGCAGGTCGAACGCGGTTCTGGCGCGCTGTTTGAACTCGGTCTCGGTGCGCTCGTCGAGGCCGCACGGACAGTGGTACCGGGTCCCCGCCCCGTCCGCGTACTTCGCCGCGTAGTCGTACAGCTCGTGCGGCGTCTCCAGCCGGATCAGCGGAAGCTCGGCATCGCCCAGGATGGCCGCGGTGTATTCGGGACCGCCAAGGAACGGTTCGGCGATGACCTCGTCGTCGAAGCGCAAGGCTTCGAACCAGGCGCGGTGCAGCGATTCGTCGTCGTGCACCTTCGAGACGCCGATGGTCGAGCCTTCGTGCACCGGCTTCACGACGAGCGGGTAGCCGAGCGCCCTGCCGGCCTCCGGAAGCCGGCGTTCCGACGTGAGCGTCACGAACTCCGGAGTCGGGACGCCACAGGCGCGCCACACGAGCTTCGAACGGCGCTTGTCCATCGACAGCGCGGAGCCGAGCACGCCGCTCCCGGTGTACGGCAGCCCCAGAGTCTCGAGCGCACCCTGGATGGTGCCGTCTTCTCCGCCGCGCCCGTGCAGGATGACGAACACCCGATCGAAGCCGCCGCGCACGAGCCGATCGACCACGTCCTCGCCGCTGTCGATGCCCTGTGCGTCCACGCCCCGGCGCTCCAGCGCGGCGAGCACCGCGGCGCCGCTCACGAGGGAGACGTCCCGCTCGGACGAGGTTCCCCCGTACAGCACCGCCACCCGGCCGAACGCCGATGGCCGTGCAATGCGCGGCGCGGGAAGGCCCTGGAAGCCTCCGGGGCTCATGCCGTCGTTCCCTCGCGGGACACTTCTCCGATGATCCGCACCTCCGGTTCGAGGCGGACCCCCTGGCGTTTCTCGACCTCCTCGACGACCTTGCCGATCAGCGCCTCCACGTCGGCCGCCCGCGCGCCCGCGTCGTTGATGATGAAGTTCGCATGCTTGTCGGAGACCACGGCGCCGCCGATGCGGTGGCCTTTCAGCCCGCTGGCCTCGATGAGGCGTCCGGCGTAGTCGCCCGGCGGATTGCGGAACACCGAGCCGCAGCTTCGCGCACCGGTCGGCTGCGTCGCGGCGCGCCGGACGAGCAACTGGCGGATACGCGCCCCGGCCCGGCCTTCGACATCGGGCCCGAGAACGAGACGGCACGACACGAACCACTCGCCGCGCGGGCCTTCCACGGTCCGATATCCGTATCGATAGTCGGAAGCGGGCCGCCAGCGGCGCCCACCGCCGGCGTCGATGGTCTCGACTTCTCGAACCACCGGCCAAGTCTCGGTCCCGAAGGCGCCGGCGTTCATCGCCAGCGCGCCGCCCATCGACCCGGGAATGCCGGCCAGGAACTCGCATCCGGTCAGTCCGTGACGCGCTGCAATCCTGGCCACCCGGGGACATGCGGCCCCGGCTTCGACCTGGAGTCCCGCCGGCTCGATCCGGTCCACCGCCCGCAGCCGGAAAGTCGAGACGACGGTGCCGCGCACCCCGCCGTCCCGCACCAGCAGATTGCTGCCGAGCCCGATCCACAGCAGCGGTTCACCCGCGGGGAGAGCGGCGAGGAACGCCGCGAGCTCATCGATGTCGGCCGGCTCGAAGTACCGGTCGGCGATGCCTCCGATCCCCCACACCGTGTGGGCGGCCATGGGCTCACGATGGCGGAGTGCGCCGGCGCGGCCCGCCCTCGCGGGGGCCGTCGCCGCGCCTCCTCCACCGGGAGCGGCGCCGGCGCCGTACCGGCCCCTTGCGGCGAAGCTCGCGCTCGCCGGCCCCGTCACGACGCGGCCTCCGCGGGAAGCGACGCCAGGGCCCGGCCGATCGCCGCCGGCGCGGCGCCGATGTCGCCGGCGCCGAGGGTGAGGACGACATCCCCGGGCCGTACCAGATCCAGGGCAAGGCCGGCGAGATCCGAAACGTTCTCCGCGAACACCGGGTCGGCCCGCCCCCGGACCCGGATCGCACGGCACAACGCTCGCCCGTCGGCGGCGCTGATCGGCGTCTCGCCGGCCGCATACACCTCCAGGACCACGAGTGCCTCCAGGCCGCACAGCACCGCCGCGAAGTCGTCGATGAGATCCCGCGTCCTCGTGTATCGGTGAGGCTGGAAGAACACCACCAGCCGCCGCCGGGGCCAGCCGGCGCGTACCGCTTCGAGGGTGGCTTCGATCTCGCGTGGATGATGGGCGTAGTCGTCGATGACGGTGACCGGCCGCCCCGCGATCTCGAGGTCCGCGACCACCTCGAGGCGCCGGCCGATCCCCTGGAACGACTCGAATGCGCGAACGATGTCCGCGTCGGACACGTCCAGCTCTCGCGCCACCGCGACCGCCGCGAGGGCGTTGAGGACGTTGTGGCGGCCAGGGAGGTTCAGGGTCAGCTCCATCGGCGCCCCGGCGCGGCCGGCCTCGGTGACGGTGAACCGGGTGCGAGACCCCACCGGAACGATGCGGGTCGCCGCGAAATCGGCGTCGGTGTCGATTCCATAGGTCACGACCGGCCTCGTCACCGAAGACAACGATTCGCGGACGTGCCGGTCGTCGACGCAGAGCACCGCGAGGCCGTAGAAGGGCAGCCGATGGAGGAACTCGACGTACGCCCCACGCAACCGCTCGAAGTCCCCCTCGAACGTCGGCATGTGATCGGTGTCGATGTTGGTGACGACCGCGATGATGGGATGGAGCAGGAGGAACGAGGCGTCGCTCTCGTCGGCTTCCGCCACTAGGTACTCGCCCGCCCCCAGTCTCGCGTGCGTATCGGCGCCGAGGAGGCGCCCGCCGATGACGAACGTCGGATCGAGCCCGCCCGCGGCGAGCAGGCTGGCGACGAGGCTCGTGGTCGTGGTCTTGCCGTGGGTGCCCGCCACCGCGATGCTGTAGCGGAAGCGCATCAGCTCGGCGAGCATCTGGGCGCGAGGCACCACCGGGAGGTGCCGGCGCCGGGCCTCGACCACTTCCGGGTTGTCGGGCCCGATCGCGGCCGACACCACGACGACCCCGGCGCCGTCGACATGGGCTCGATCATGGCCGATGTCCACGCGGACCCCGAGCCCTCGCAGGCGCGCGGTCATCGCGCCGGGCACGCAGTCCGAACCCGTGACTTCGAGTCCCAGGGTGTGCAGTACCTCCGCGATCCCCCCCATGCCCGCACCGCCGATGCCGACGAAATGGATCCGGCCCACGCGGCGCATGCCCGCATGGCGGCTGGCGAGATGCGCTCGATCGAACGCCGGCTCAGCCACGGGCCACCTCCAGGCATTGGGCCGCCACCCGTTGCGTCGCATCACGTACCGCGGTGTCGTATGCGGCCCGCGACATCGATTCGACCCGGCCCCGGTCCTCGTGCAGCGAGCCGAGCGTCGTGGCGAGCGAGCGCGCGTCCAGGCTGTCCTGGGTCACCAGGATGGCGGCGCCGCGATCGGCGAGATGGCGGGCATTGTGGTGCTGGTGGTCGTCGGTCGCGTACGGGAACGGAACGAGGATCGAAGCGACGCCCACCGCCGCGAGCTCCGCGATGGTCATCGCGCCGGCACGGCAGACCGCGACGTCGGTCCACGCGTAGGCGGCGTCCATGTCCTCGATGTACCCGGTGACCTTCACGTCGACTCCGTGCGCGTCGTAGCCGCCGCGGGTCGCTTCCACGTGCGCCGGACCACACTGGTGCCATACCGTGACCTCGGCGCCCAGCGAACCGATCGCGAGCGCACGCGGGACCACCTCGTTGAGCGCGCGGGCGCCCTGGCTCCCGCCCACCACCAGCACCCTGAGCCGGCCTTCGCGGCGCGCGAGCCGGGCCTCCGGCGCCGGCCCGCGGGTGAGTGCCTCCCGCACCGGGTTGCCGGTATGGATCGCGCGTCGCCGGGCCGCGAAGCTCGCGGGGAACGCCTCGAGTACGCGGGTCGCGAACCAGGCGAGAATGCGGTTCGTCAGGCCCGGCACCGCGTTCTGCTCGTGAATGACGAGCGGGATCCCGAACAACCGCGCCGCCAGCCCTCCCAGCCCCGCGCCGTAGCCGCCCATGCCGAGCACCACGTGAGGACGCACCCGCGCAAGTACCGCGATCGACCGCAGGCCCGAACGCAGGAGCAGGGACGGCGCGGCCAGCCACCGGGCGAGTCCCTGGCCGCGCAACCCCGCCACCTTCGAGACGTGCAACGGGAATCCGGCCGCGGGCACGAGGCGGGACTCGATACCCGTCGCGGTGCCGAGCCAGGAAACGTCGACACCCATCGAGCGCAGCCGTTCCGCGACCGCGAGGGCCGGGTAGACGTGCCCACCGGTGCCTGCCGCAACCACGAGCAGCCTCGTCATGACGAATCCCGGCATCGCGCCGTTCTCCGCTCGTGATCGATCCGGAGCAGAATGCCGATGCTTGCGGCGCTCACGACCAGGTTCGACCCCCCGTAGCTCATCAGCGGCAGGGTGAGCCCCTTGGTCGGCAACAGCCCGATGTTCACTCCGATGTTGACGAATGCGTGCAGCCCGAGCAGCAGGCCGATGCCGTAGGCGGTGTACGCGGCGAACCACGACCCCGCGGCCTCGGCGTGCCGGCCGATCGAAAGCGAACGCAGCACGATGAACGTGTAGAGCCCGACGATGGTCAGCGTGCCGACGAGGCCGAACTCCTCCGCCAGCACCGCGAACAGGAAGTCGGTGTGCGCCTCCGGCAGGTAGAGCAGCTTCTGCACGCTTTCGCCCAACCCCACTCCGAACCAGCCGCCGCGGCCGATCGCGATCAATGACTGGGTCAGTTGGAATCCGCTTCCGAACGGGTCGGCGAAAGGGTTGGCAAACGACGTCAAGCGCCTGATGACGTAGTCGTCGCTCAGCAGGAGTGCGGCCACCAGGACGGCGGCGGCGCCGCCGGCCAGCGCCGAGTAGCGCGCCATGGGGACCCCGGCGAGGAACAGCATGGTGAACACGGTGGCGGACAGCACGAAGATCGCGCCGTGATCCGGCTCGCAGAACAACAGCACGGAGACCACGACGAGCACCGCGAGCGGCTTGAACACCCCGAACCGGGCGAGCCGGATCCGGTCCCTCCGGCGCACCACGTCGCCCGCGAGGTAGAGGACGAAGGACAGCTTCGCGAGCTCGGACGGCTGCAGGTTGAACCAGCCGAGCCCGATCCATCGGGTGCTGCCGTTGACCTCCCGGCCGATGCCGGGGACCAGGACGAGGACGAGCAGCACCACGCCGGCGAGCATGAGGACGGGACCCGCATGCTCCCAGAACCGTACCGGCACTCGCGCGGTGAGCACCAGTGCGACGACCGCCACCGAAACGTGTACCGACTGGCGCCGGAAATGGGCGAGAGGATCGCCGTACGCCTCCGCCGAGATCGACGTGGACGCCGAGGCGACCATGATCAGGCCGATGCCGAGCAGCGCCGCCACGACGAGAACGAGCGGGACGTCATGGCGATATGCGAACGCCGTGCGGTCGATCGCCAGCGCTCGCGGCAGTGCCTGGGGCAACGCCCGGGAGCCGCTCGTCTCGCTCACGCCCCGGTCCTCGCGAGCACCAGCCGCCGGAATGCTTCGCCCCGCGCCTCGAAGTCCGCGAACATGTCGAAGCTCGCGCACGCCGGAGAGAACAGGACACTGTCGCCCTCGCGCGCGACCGCCGACGCGAGGTCGACGGCGGCCGCAAGATCGCGTGCGCGCCACACCTCGGTGCCCCGGCTCAGCACCTCTTCCAGACGGCCGGCGTCGCGTCCGATGAGCACCGCGCCCCGCACGTGACGGCCCGCGGGCGCAAGCAGCGGCGAGAAGTCCGCTCCCTTTCCGAGCCCTCCCGCGATCAGCACGACCGGTCCGTGCGCACCGATGCCTTCGATCGCGGCTACCGTCGCCCCGACGTTGGTGCCCTTGGAGTCGTTGATCCAGCGCACGCCGCCGCAAGTGGCGACCGTTTCGCAGCGGTGCGGCAGTCCGACGCAGGCCTCGACCGCCGCGGCCATGGCGCCGATGCGGAGCCCGATCGCGTCGCCGAGGGCGAATGCGGCGAGGACGTTCGCGACGTTGTGCATCCCCGGAAGCGGGATCTTTTCGACGGGCAGGACGGGCGCGCCGCGGCGCATGACGTTCGCGTCCTTCCCGGTTCCTTCGACGTACCAGTCCGCCTCGGGACCGGCGCTGGTGCTGAATCCGATCCTCCTGCATCGACTGCCGCCCAACCGTGCCGCCAGCGGATCGTCGAGATTCGCGACCACCACCGTATCCCCCCCGAACACACGGCTTTTGGCGGCAACGTACGCGTCGATGCTCTCGTGGCGGTCCATGTGATCGGGACTGACGTTCAGCACGGTGGCCGCGGCCGGACGCAATGCGCCGGTCGTCTCGAGCTGGAAGCTGGACAGCTCCAGCACGTAGAGCTCGCAGCCCCGCCCGAGCAGCGACAGCGCCGGCGGCCCCAGGTTCCCGCCGGCCCCGGCCCGGACTCCATCGCTCCGCGCCATGGCCGCCACGAGCCGGGTCACGGTGCTCTTCCCGTTCGATCCGGTAATCGCGACCACCGGCGCGTCGGCCGCGCGGGCAAAGAGCTCGATGTCGCCGATGACCGGCACGCCGCGCACCGCCGCGGCCCGCAACGCCGGCTCCCGCACCGACACCCCCGGACTCACGACGATTTCCGCCGCGGTGTCGAACGCCGGCGCATCGAATCCACCGCAACGGACCTCGACCCCCGGGAACTCCGACTCGACCGCCGCGCGGCACGGAGGGTGCGCGCGCGAATCCACCGCGACGACCTTCCGGTGCGAGCCCGCGAGGTGGCGGATGCAGGAGAGCCCCGTCTCGCCCAGGCCGACGACGAGCACGTGGCCGGCCGGAGACGGCGCGCACGCCTCCCCCGTCAAGCCGGTGTCGATCACCTGGTGCGCATTCATGGGCCGATCACCGGATCTTGAGGGTCGAGAGCCCGACCAGGACCAGCACCACGGTGATGACCCAGAACCGGACGACGATCCGCGGCTCCGGCCAGTCCTTCTCCTCGAAGTGGTGGTGCAGCGGCGCCATGCGGAACAGGCGCTTTCCCGTCAGCTTGAACGACGCGACCTGGAGGATGACCGAGACCGTCTCCATGACGAACACCCCGCCCATGATCAGCAGCACGAGCTCCTGGCGGGCGAGAACCGCGACGACTCCGAGCGCGGCGCCGAGCGCGAGGGCGCCGATGTCGCCCATGAAGATCTGCGCGGGGTGGGTGTTGAACCAGAGGAACCCGAGCCCCGCCCCGACGATGGCGCCGCACAGGACCACGATCTCGCCGACTCCGGCGATGTGCGGGAAGCCGAGGTAGCCCGAGAAGTTCGCATGGCCGGTGACGTACGCGAAGATTCCGAGCGCCCCCGCGACCATCACGGTGGGGAGGATCGCGAGGCCGTCGAGGCCGTCGGTGAGGTTCACCGCGTTGCTCGAGCCGACGATGACGAAGTACGTGAGCACCACGTATCCCCAGCCGAGATCGAGAACGACGTTCTTGAAGAACGGAACGATGAGCTGGGTTTCGACGGGCAGTCGCGCGGTGTGGTACAGGAAGATCGCGCATCCGAGGCCGATGGCGGATTGCCAGAAGAACTTCTGCCTCCCCGGCAGGCCTTTCGAATCGCCGCGAACGAGCTTGCGGTAGTCGTCGACCCACCCGACCGCCCCGAACAGCAGCGGGACGAGCAGGGCCACCCATACGAACCGGTTTTCGAGGTCGGCCCACAAGAGGGTGCTCGCGGAAACGGCGATGAGGATGAGCGCTCCACCCATCGTCGGCGTGCCGGCCTTGACGCGATGCGAATCCGGTCCGTCGTCGCGCACCGTCTGGCCGATCCGCGACCGGCTGAGCCGGCGGATCACGAACGGTCCGACCATGAGCGAGATCGCGAGCGCGGTCAGCGCCCCGAGGATGGCGCGAAGCGTGAGGTACTGGAAGACGTTGAACCCGCTGTACGTCGCGGCCAGCCATTCGGTGAGGACCAGCAGCATCAGCGGGTCCTCTCCGCAATCGCCGCGACCACGCGCTCCATGGCCATCGCGCGTGACCCCTTGACGAGCACGGTCGCACCACGGGGGAGCTCGTCCCGGAGCCGGTCGGCCAGTGCGGCGCAGTCGGCGAAGTGGGTGGCGCCATCTCCGAACGCACGCGCGGCCTCGACGCCGAGCTCCCCGACGACGAGCAGGCGTTCCACTCCGTGGCGCCGCGCCCGACGACCCGCCTCGGCATGCAGGTCCGCGCCCGAGGAGCCGAGCTCGCCCATGTCCCCGAGTACGAGCCAGCGCGGTGCGGGCTTCGCTCCGAGCACCTGGAGTCCGGCCTGGAGCGAAGCGGGATTGGCGTTGTAGGTGTCGTCGAGAATCTCCGCCCCCCGCAGGCCACGCTTCGACTCCAGGCGCCCCTGCGCCGGCCGCACGCTGGCGAGGCCCTCGCGAATCGCGTCCAGGCCCACGTCCGCGACGATCGCCGCGGCCGCCGCCGCGCCGGCGTTGAGCGCGTTGTGTGCGCCGGGGAGCGCGAGATCGGCCTCCACCCGCCCCGCGGGCGTGTCGAGCGCAACGCGTCCCGGTTCCGTACCGGACGCCGCCTGCACCCGCACGTCCGCATTCGCGCCGGCGCCGAACGAAATGCAGCGGCGGGGGTGCGCCAGCTCCCGCCACAGGCCCGCGTACGGGTCGTCGGCGTTGATTACCGCCGCCGCGTCATCCGGCAGGCACTCGAACAGTTCTCCCTTTGCGCGCGCGACGCCTTCGATGCTCCCGAAACCTTCGAGATGCGCCGGCGCGCATTGGGTGACGACCCCGATCGCGGGACGAGCGAGGGTGGTGAGCGCCGCGATCTCGCCTCGATGGTTCGCCCCCAGCTCGACCACCGCGGCGCGATGCCCGGCATCCAGCTCGCAAAGCGTGAGCGGAACGCCAATCTCGTTGTTGAGGTTGCCGCGGGTCGCGGACACCGGGCCCAGGGTCCCGAAGATCGCGGCCACCATGTTCTTCACCGTGGTCTTGCCGTTGCTGCCGGTAATGCCGACCAGGAGAAGGTCGCCGAAACGGCGCCTCCAGTCCGCGGCAAGCTCGCCGAGCGCCCGCACCGAATCGCGCACGAGAATGAACGGTATGGGAACGTCCGGTACGCGTTCGACCAGGGCCGCCGCGGCGCCGCGGCCTCCGGCTGCGCCGACGAAGTCGTGGCCGTCGTACCTGGGCCCGCGCACCGCCACGAACAACGCGCCCCGGGAGGTCGTCCTCGAGTCGGTGCTGACGCCTTCGAACGCGAGGTCCTCCCCGACCGCGCGAAGTCCGAGCGCCGCCGCCGCTTCACCGAGGCGCATGCGGATCACGTCCACGCCTCCAGCTCGCGCCGCGCCACCGCGACGTCGCTGAACGGCAGCTTGGCGCCGGCGCGTTCCTGGCTCGCCTCGTGTCCCTTGCCGGCGATCAGGACCACGTCGGCCGCACGCGCCCCGGAGAGCGCCCGATGGATCGCCCGCCCGCGGTCGCGTTCGACATGCACCGCGCCGGGCCGGGCAAACCCTTCCATGATGTCGGCGACAATCGCGTCGCCGTCCTCGCCGCGGGGATTGTCGTCGGTGACGATGATCCGGTCGGCCCCCTCCTGCGCCACTTCCGCCATCCGCGACCGCTTGCCGCGGTCCCGCTCGCCGCCACAGCCGAAGACGCACCAGAGGATTCCCCTGCACAGCGGCCTGAGCGCGACCAGCGCGTTGTGCAGGGCATCGGGAGTATGCGAGTAGTCCACGACGACGAGCGGCCGTGCGCCTCCGCCCAACCGCTGCATCCGGCCCGCGATCGGCTCGGCGCCGTGCAGCCGCCGGAGCACCGCGTCGAACCGGTGTCCGTGAAGGCATGCGATCGCGACGGCGGCCAGCAGGTTGTATGCGTTGACCCGGCCGAGAAGGCGGGTCGCCAGTGTCCCGCTCCCCCAGGGCGATGCCACTTCGAGCGACAGGCCCTGCCCTTCCTCGAGAATCCGGCCCCGTACCGTCGGTGTGGAGGCGGCCGACGGGGATCCGTCGCCGAGCGTCAGCGCGGTGGATTCGATACCGGCCGGCATCGAGCCGATCAGCTCGCGACCGAACGGATCGTCGACGTTGACCACTGCATGCGCGAGGCCCGGCGCTTCGAACAACGATGCCTTGGCGCGGGCGTAGGCATCCATGTCCCGGTGGTAGTCCAGGTGATCGCGGCCGAGGTTGGTGAACACCGCGGTATCGACCCGGACCGCCTCGATCCGGCGCTGATCGAGAGCGTGCGACGAGGCCTCCATGACCAGCATGTCCATCCCGGCGTCGCGCAGCTCCGCCAGTCGGCGATGAATCTCGATCGGGCCCGGGGTGGTGAGGGTCGCCGTCTCCAGCATCCCGGGCGGGCCGGTGCCCAGCGTGCCCATCACCGCGCACCGGTCTCCCGAGCCTCGGGCCGCGAGATGCGTGACGCTCGTCTTCCCGTTCGTTCCGGTCACGGCGGCCACGGACAGCCGCTCCGACGGGTCTCCGTAGAAGCGCGACGCGGCGCGTCCGAGCGCGCCCACGACATCGGGGATCCTCACCACCACCGCCCCGGCGTCGGGCCGCACCGACATCGGCCTGCCCTCGACGACCGCCGCGGCGGCGCCCGATGCGATCGCGCGGCCCACGAACCTGCTCGCATCCACCCGCAAGCCCCGGCGGGCGAAGAACAGCGCCCCGGGTGCGACCGTACGGCTGTCGTCGCACACGGCCGTTACCGCACTGTCGAGGCCGGCGGGGATCGAAGCGTATCCATCCAGGAGCGTCCCCAAGCTCGGACCGGCCGACGCTTCGCCCGCCGGCGCGATCACGGGGATCTCTCCGGTACCCCGTCCGGCGGCGCGGCCGCGACGTTGATCCCGGGGGTCCGGATCACTTCCGGGTCGTCGGGTGCGATGCCGAGCACGCGCAGCGAGCCCTCCACGATGTCGGAAAACACCGGAGCCGCGACCGTGCCGCCGTAGTACGCCCGGCCCCCGGGCTCGTCGATGACCACCACCACCGAGAGCCTGGGGTCACTCATCGGGGCCAGCCCGGCGAACGTCGAGTGATAGCGGTCCTCGCTGTAGCCACCCGCTTCCGACTTCCTGGTCGTGCCGGTCTTCCCTCCGACGCGGTAACCGGCCACTCGCGCGCGATGCCCGGTTCCGTCCGGCTCGACCGCTTCCTCAAGCATTTCGAGGATCCGGGCGGCGACGGGAGCCGGCATCACCTGCGAAGTGGACGGCGTGCCGCCGGTCCTGAGGAAGCTGACGGCCGGAAGCTCGCCGCCGGTGCCGAATGCGGCGTAGGCGCGCGCGACCTGCAGCGGAGTGGCGGCGAGTCCGTACCCGAAGGACAGGGTGACGCGGTGGATCTCGCCCCAGCCGGCGAAGTCGGTCAGCGTGCCCTTCCGCTCGCCGGGGAAACCGCTCCCGGTCGAGGCCCCGAAACCCGCCTGGCGGAACATCCGCCACAGGTCGGCGGAATGCAGTGCGAGCGCGAGCTTTCCCGCGCCTACGTTGCTCGACTTCTTGATGACTTTCCGGATATCGATGACACCGTAGTTCCGCACGTCCCAGACCGTGTGCCGGCCAACCTTCAGGAAGCCCGGGCGCGTGTCCATCGTCGTGTCCGGACGGACGATGCCCGCCTGCAACGCCGCGGCGACCGTGAACGGCTTGATCGTGGAGCCCGGCTCCAGCAGATCGGTCACGGCCCGGTTTCGAAAACGCCAGCTCGACCGGTCGCCCCGGTCGTTCGGATTGAATGAAGGCAGGTTGACGACCGCGAGCACTTCTCCGGTGCGTACGTCCAGCACCACCGCGGACCCGGCGCGGGCGCGGTGGCGCTGCACCCCCTGCAGCAACGCCCGATAGGCGACGGACTGGATCCGCCGATCGATGCTCAGGACGACGTCGCGCCCGGGACGAGCGGGGCGGATCCTCTCGAGGCTCTCCACGATCCGCCCCAGCCGGTCCTTGATGACCCGCCGCGCGCCGTTCTCGCCGGAAAGGACGCCGTCGAGTGCGAGCTCGAGTCCCTCCTGGCCGGCATCGTCGATACTGGTGAACCCGAGGACGTGACTGGCCGCCGCACCCATCGGATAGTAGCGCCGGTACTCCGGCTTCAGGTGTACGCCGTCCATCTCCAGGGCGTCGACCGCTTCGGCGACGGACGGATCGACATGGCGGCGGACATAGACGAACTCGCGCCGGCTCCGCCCTTCCATCGCGTGCTCGATGGAGCCCGGGCCGAGGGCGAGCGCCCGCTCGAGCTCCGGCCACCGCGCACGCGAGTTCACGAGCTTCTTCGGGTTCACCCACACCGACGCGAGCGGGGTGCTGACCGCCAACGGCTCGCCGTTGCGATCGAGGAGCATCCCTCGATGGGCGGGAATCCTCTCGATGCGCAGGTGCCGGGCCTCGCCCTCTTCCGTGAGAAACACGTTGCGATTGAGCTGCAGGTCGACCATGCGCCAACTCAGCACGGCGGCGAACGCGATGACGCCGGCGGCGACGATCCGCCGCCGGTGAAAGATCGACTTCACGCGCTCGTGGCCGCCCATCGCTCAATCACCGCGGCCGGTGACGAGGACCGTCGCGCCGGCACGGGACAGGTGGAGGTTCAGCTTCTCCGCCGCGGTCCGCTCGATTCGATCGCTTGCGGCCCAGGTGCTCTGCTCGATCTGGAGCCTGCCCCACTCGACCTGGAGCCGGTCGCGCCGGGCGTCGGCTTCGTCGAGCTCGACGGACAGGCTCCGGCGTTCGTGATGCACCCAGACGACCCCTACCGCGCTCGCGACGACGCCGAGCAGGAGGCACGAGACGGCGATCGCGGTCCGCATCACCGGCTCCGTTCCGCCACCCGCAGCACCGCGCTGCGTGCGCGAGGGTTCGCCGCGACCTCGCCTTCGCTCGGTCTCCGGGCGCGCATGAGCGGTGTCATGGCGCCGCCGTGGCGGGAGGCGGAACCGGGGATCGGCAGGCGGCGTGGATGCGCGGAAGCCGCGCCGTCTCCCCGCATGAAGCGTTTGACGATGCGGTCTTCGATCGAGTGGAAGCTGAGCACGACGAGCCGCCCGCCCGGAGCGAGCAGTTCCGGCGTCGCCGCGAGTCCGCGCCGGAGCTCACCCAGCTCGTCGTTGACATGCATGCGGATCGACTGGAAGGTGCGGGTCGCGGGATGCACTCGCCGGGGACGGACTCCGCTCCTTCGCACGACGCTCTCGACAATGGACGCCAACCGTCGGGTGGTCGCTATCGGAGCGCCGCGCTCGCGCTCGGCCACGATTGCACGGGCGATGCGGCGCGCCGCTCGCTCGTCGCCATACCGGCGCAACACCTGCCCGATCTCCCGCTCCGAGGCACTCGCGAGCCATTCGGCCGCGGACACGCCGGCGCCGGGATCCATCCGCATGTCCAGCGGACCGTCGTTCAGGAAGCTGAATCCGCGCTCCGGCCGATCGAGCTGGGAGGAGGAGACCCCGAGATCCATCACGACCGCGTCGACACTCCCGGCCAGGCCGGCAGCTCTTGCGATTTCGCCGATCTCGCCGAAACGGGCGTGACGCAACGAAAGCCGGGGATCGGAACGGCCGAGGTCGCGAGCCGCAGCCACCGCCTGGGGGTCGCGATCGATTGCCAGCATCCGGCCCGTCGGTCCGATCCGCTCGAGTACGGCCCGGGCGTGGCCGCCGCGCCCGAACGTGCAATCGACGTATCGGCCTCCGGGACGAGGCGCAACCGCCTCGACGACCTCGTCGAGCATGACCGGAACGTGCTCCGACACCTGACTGCCCATGTCGCGCGAATTCCATTCGGATCGCCGGCGGACCACGGCGGCGGAACCCTGACGGCCACACCGCCGGAGAACCGGGCCATGGGCCGGGTTCCCCGGCCCGCGGAGGCCCCCGACATGCTCGTTCGTCCGGGTCGCCGGCTCCGTCCCGGCCTGGTGACCGGCGCACCCGGACGCATCACGTCGTGGCGACTCCGAGTGCCCGATCTTCATCTCGCGCGTCACCATCCCGGTCCCTCCCCCGGAAGGAGGACATGCCCAGGTCCGGACGCCTGCAGCGCATCGGCAGTCGATGCAGCGCTCCAGGGTCAGAAGCTCAGTGAGCGAAACGCCTCCGTCGACCGGCTCACGAGGACACCGCCGGACCGGACCGGCTGCTCCTCGCCTGGCGAATCCTGTCCTTGTTCCGAGCGAACTCTTCAGCGCTGCGCATGGTCCATTTCGATTCGTCCCACAACTCGAACTTCTCGGTCTGGCCGACCATCCGCACCTGCTTCTCGAGAGCGGCATGCTCGCGCAGCAGCGGCGGGATCAGCAGGCGGCCATGCGAATCGATGTCGCATTCGGTGGCGTTGCCGATGACGAGACGGCACGCCCATTCCGCCCTCGCTCTTGCCTCATCGTCGGCCTCCGGCTGCAGATCGGGTTGCCGGCGCAGCCTTTCCTCGATGCGTTGCCATTCCGGGAGGGGGTACACCACGAGGCAGTGTTCGTACTCGCCCGTGGTGATCACCATCTTCAAGCCGGATCCCGCCTCAAGGGAGTCGCGGTACTTCTTCGGCACCGCGAGCCTGCCCTTGCCGTCCATGTTCAACTGGTAGCTGCCACGGAACACCGCAATCCCCACAGCCGGAATCCCCACTTCGCTCCACTCTAGCCCATTCGTTATCAGAATTTCAACAAAAAACAAGCCTCCAATCCCACCCTGAAAGCGAGAGGTCCGTCGGCGGGGTCTGGCCGGCCTGCGAAAGCGCCGCGCGGACGGAGCCCGCGGGCGCGGAAGGATCAACGGGGATGAAGCGGGAGCCGACCTGTAAGCCGGGTTCTGTCGAAGGCAGCCATTCATCTGCGACGCACGTCACCGCACGCCTGTAGCGACCTACCCGGGAGCGGCGCGGGCCACGCCTCGCCGCCGTCGGGCGGCATGCTCCCCTATTTGGTCTTGCTCCGGGTGGGGTTTACCCTGCCACCGGTGTTGCCACCGGCGCGGTGCGCTCTTGCCGCACCTTTTCACCCTTACCTCATGTCCTTGCGGACACCTGCCGCGCTCTCGCACGGCATCGAGGCGGTCTGTTTTCTGTGGCACTTTCCGTAGGCTCGCGCCCCCCAGGCGTTACCTGGCACCCTGCCCTGCGGAGCCCGGACTTTCCTCCGCATCGCGTTGACGCGGCGACTGCCCGGTCGACTCCCGCCGGACACAGTGTGACATCGGAACTCCGTGTTTCAAGACATCGGCAACACTTTCGGCCACAAAGTCCCGTCAATCCGGGATCCGCTGGCGCGATTCCCGGACGCCATCGGGGATGCCGATGTTCGATTGCGCGCCACGGCATTCCCGTCTCCGGGAGGCGAACGGGAGTCGCCGACCCTCCGTGCGGAAAGGCGCGGGGGACGGCAGCCGGCGGCTTGCCGGTCACTCGCACGTGCGGGTCGCGGTCAGAGCCGGTGCGCGGCGATACGGCACGTTCCGCCTCACGAAAGGCATGATCGTGTCGCCGGGAAATGGTGCTTCGTTTCCGGGTCGCGGGGAGCACGTCGGTCGCTCCGGTCTACGGTCTACGGTCTGCGGTCTACGAATACCGGCGCTCGAGCGAGATGTCCCAACGGCGCTCGCTCACCAGCTCGCCCTCCCACACCGCCGTCAGGCGACCCTCCAGCCTGAACCGCGTCTCGGTGGAGCTCGCGGTGACCCGGCAGCCGACCAGTGCCGTGCCGTCGGGCCGCTCGCATGTGATGCGGTGGTCGAACGTGCTCCGCGCGGACAGGGGATCGTCGGGGTGAAGCCGGTGTTCCGCCCGGGTCTCATGCCCGAAGGTCACACCGGTGTCTCGATAACGGAGCGCGTTGTACGGCTGGTGCCAGCCGGAGAAGAGCGTCCCGTCGTCGAGGTCGCGGGAGCACCTCTCGAGACGCGGCATCTCGATGACCTCCCAGCTTCTGGTCGCCGGGAGGTCCACGGGCGAAGGCAGTGGCCTCGAAAGGTCCCGGGGCCGTTCCGCAAGGCGCGGAAGCAGGAGCTGCCCACCCTCGATCCGGATGGAGGCAGCGGTCGGCGAAGGCCAGACCATCGGCCAGCAGGACGAGCCGATGGCGAGTCTGATGCGGTGGCCGGCTCGGAACCGGTAGGCCGTGGGGGGGAAGCCGATGCGAACGCTTCGCGGTCCGGGTCTCGGCAGCGCATCGGGCGCGTCCAGCATGTCGTCGAGGTGGAGGTTTCGCATCGCGAGCGCGACGCGTGCCGACGTCCCGTCGGGAGCCACGTCGTTCAGTCGAAGCGAAAGCTGGCTCGACGGCGTGCCGCAGGAAACGACCAGCAGCGCCTCGGCCTTGCCGAAGAGCAGGCAGTCCTCGCCAAGCGGGGGACTGTCGAAGCACAGAGACCGCGCATCGTCCTCTCTCTGGTCGAGCGGCAGCCCGCCGTATCGCCCGAAGTACCCGGTATCGCCCGAGGCGCGACCGATCCGAAGGTCGTCAGGCACGTCCCGGCCGGCGTCGCCCGTCCCGACTCCCTCCCGAAGTGTCCCTTGCGCAAGGTGCCACCCCTGCGGATGCGTGCTTTCCTCCGGCGGGCCGGCTTCGATCCATCGGCCGTTGCGGGTCTCGACTACATCGCCGGGTGGATCGAACTCCCTGAGCCAGACCTGCAGCCGGGGCCAGGCGATGTCTCCCGGCGCGGTGCGGCGCAGCCAGTGATTCCACCAATCGAGCGCGAGTTGCTGAAAACCGATCGCGGGACCGGGGTGGCCGTGATCGGGATAGTGATGTCCCCAGGGTCCGACGACGCCCCAGACCAGGTCGGGCCGGACGCCGACCAGCGACATCACCGAGCTGGAGTAGCCGTCGGACCAGCCCCCCACGGCGAGGATGGGGCATGAGAGTCGCTCGGGCTCGTGGATCACCGACCCCCGCCGCCACCAGGCTCCGCGCGCTTCTTCGCGTACCCAGTGTTCCAGGGGGAACGCGAGCGAACGGAGCCGCGCCTCCCACCGCTCGCGCCAGTCTGCGCCGACGTTGTGCGTCGGCGGCAGGCCGAGAATCGCGGGCAGCGTCGCCCCCCACTCGAACGTGTCGGTGAGGAGGCAGCCGCCCTTGTGGTGGATGTCGTCCTCGTACCGGTCATGCGTCGCGCAGACCGCGATCACGGCCGCGAGCGCCTCGGGGGCGTCCACGCTGGCCTGCAGGCTCGCGGTGCCGCCCCAGGAGGTGCCGAACATGCCTACGCGCCCGTCGCACCAGGGCTGCGCCGCGAGCCATTCGATCACCGCTCTCGCGTCCGACAGCTCGTCCTCCGTGTACATGTCGGGCATGTGGCCTTCGCTGTCGCCCGAGCCCCGCATGTCGACCCGCGCGCAGGCGTAACCGTGCGCCGCGAAGAAGGGATGGTTTCGCTCGTCGCGCGCGCGCACCATGTCCGCCTTGCGGTAGGGGATGGACTCGAAGATCGCCGGCACCGGCGCGGCCCGCGCTCCCGACGGGATCCACAGTCGTGCCGCCAGCCGGACGCCGTCCGGCATCGGGACCCACGCGTGCTCGACGACCTCGACCGCGCGCGGTACTCCTGCCGAACGGTCTGCCGATTCCTCGACGGGCATGTTCGCAGGGGAAGCGGGCACGGCCGGGGGGCGGCCGTGCCCGGACGTGCGCTCAGGCTTCGAACCACCAACGCCGCGCAAGGCGGGCGTCGTCGAGCCGTCGGCTGACACCGACCCCGCCGTGTCCCATCCGGTCGCTCGCGGCGATCAGGATGTTGACGAAGGCGGCCACCAGCACGCCGCCGTCTTCCCACAGCATGCGTTGCGCTTCGAAGTAGAGCTCGCGCCGCTTCGCATCGTCGGCCGCGCTGCGGGCCCGGGACAGAAGCGCGTCGAACTCGGCGTTCCTGAAATAGGTCGCGTCCCACTTCGAGCCGGAGCTGTACTGCGAGGTCAGCATCCAGTCCGCGGTCGGGCGGCCGTTGTAGTACGAGGCGACCCACGGGTCGGTCATCCAGACCTCCGACCAGTAGCCGTCCGCGGGCTCGCGCTTGACGGTCATGTCGATGCCGGCTTCGGCGAGGCTCTGCTGCATCAGCACACCCATGTCCACTGCACCTGCAAATGCACCGTCGGAGGTGTGGAAGGTGAGCTCGATGCCATCGAGCCCGGCCTGCTTCAGATACCACCTCGCCTTGTCCGCATCGAACTCGCGCTGCGGCAACTCGTCGTTGTAGAACTTCTGGTTGCGCGCCAGCGGCAGGTCGTTGCCGACGGTGGCGAAGCCGCCGAGCACCTTGTCCACGATCTCCTGGCGCCTGACACCCCACTTGACGGCGTTGCGGACGTTCGGATCGGCGAGCGGTCCGGTGTCGGTGCGCATGTCGGTGGTGTAGTGCTGGGTCCCCGACACCTGGACCAGATCGAAGCCCGCCGCGCCGGCAAGCCGCGTTGCGGTGTTGACGTCAGGGGAGCCGATGACGTCGAGCGAGCCCGAGAGCAGCGCGGAGGCGCGGGCCGCCGCGTCCGCCACGTTGAGCGACTCGACGACTTCGAAATGCCCCTGGTCGTCGCGGTAGAAGTTCTCGAACTTGCGCCCGACGTAGCGCACGCCCGGATCCCATGTCTCCAGTCTGTAGGGACCGGTGCCGATGCCGTCGTCCCAGTTCTCGGTTCCCTCCTTGCCGATCAGCAGGCCGAACGAGGACAGGTGGGACGGGAGGTCGAAGTTCACCTCCGCCTGCCTGATGACCACGGTGTCCGGACCGTCGGCGCGAAGCTCCTCCATGTTGCCCACGATCTGACGGGCCTCGGCGTTCTTGCTGGCGTCGCCCCGGTGCTGGTTCAGCGACCAGACCACGTCGGCGGCGGTCAGCGCCTTGCCGTCGTGAAACTCCACCCCCCGGCGCAGTCGGATCGCCCACGTACCGTCGGCGTTGCCTTCCCAGCTCTCCGCCAAGCTCGGCTGCGGATTGCCGTCATGGTCGATCTCGGTCAGCGTGTCGTAGGTCGCGAACGATGCGCTCGCGGTGTGGTCGACCCCCAGCGCCTGGAGCGGGTCCAGGGTGTCGGTCGTCGCGCCTCCGTCGGCGCCGAGGCGCAGCGTGCCCCCCTTCTTCGGAATCGCGGCCTGCGCCTGCGACCACAGGGAACTCGCCATGGCGGCCGTGAGACCGGCGGCGCCCGCTGCGCGCATGAACTCCCGGCGGGACAGTCCGCGGGCGGCCAAGCCCTGCGGCAAAGCGATCTTCGGATGTCTCATTTCATGCTCCTCACCTGTTGGCTGGTCACGGCGCCACGCAGCGGGCCCCACGGTTTCCCTCTCCCGGCGGACGATCCGTTCGCGGCGCCGTTCAAGGTCGTGTTGCGAGTGGATGCATCGGCCGGACCGTGCGGATCTTCCGTTGAAACCTACCTCGCCGTCGAGTGTGTGTACCGCCACGCATTCGACGGACGGCTCTCGCCAGGACCGGGTCCGTTGGCGATCGGGCCGCGGGCGGATGCCCGCGACACTCGACCCGCCAGGAAATCCGGCGTCGGGCTCCATGGAGCGGAGTGCAGCCGGAAATCGTCCGCTCCGCGGCGACGAACGCCGCGGAGCGGACGTTCCGGAACCCCTGCCGTCATTCACGCGGGCGCGGATGTCAGCCTGCCCGACATGTCCATCGTGGACCCGGACAAGTCATTCCTGCGTGGCGGGTACCAACCCGGCGGCCATCTTTTCCGGCTTGGCCACGGGGTCATTCACGCGGGTGCGCGGCGGTCAGCTCCAGTGCACGGCGATACAGCGCGTTCCGGGGCCGTCCGGTCAACCGCGCCGCCACGGCCACCATCCGCCTCACCGCGACCCCTTCGTCGAGCATCGCCCGCAGCATTGCATCCGTCGTGTCTCCATCGGCCGTCACGGGCGCACTCCCGCGCACCACCACCACGATCTCGCCCCGGGCCGGGATTCGACCGTCCCGGGCTCGAGCCAGCAGATGGTCGAGACGCCCGGCAAAGACCGACTCGAACCGCTTGGAGAGCTCGCGAGCGATTGCCGCTTCGCGATCGTCTCCGAACGCGGCACGGAGATCTGCCAGGGTGTCGACGATGCGATGCGGGGCCTCGTAGAACACCATCGTCCTCGTCTCGCTCGCCAGCGCCGCGAGCGCGCGCAGTCGTCGCGGGCGACTCGCCGGCAGGAATCCCTCGAAGGAGAACCGGTCGGTGGGGAGCCCGGCCACACTGAGCGCCGCGGTGATTGCGCTCGGTCCCGGCACGCAGCACACCGGAACGTGATGCGAGCGCGCCTCACGCACCAGCACGTATCCGGGATCGCTGACCAGAGGCGTTCCGGCATCGCTGACCAGGGCAAACCGCTTCCCCGACATCAACTGCTCGAGGACCCGCCGGGATTCCTTGCGTTCGTTGTGCTCGTGGAAGGCTCGGGTCGGAGTCGGGATACCGTAACGGCTGAACAGCTTCCTCGTACGCCGCGTGTCTTCGGCGAGCACCGTGTCGACCTCGCGCAACACCGCGCACGCACGCCCCGACAGGTCGTCGAGGTTCCCGATCGGGGTCGCCACTACGTAGAGCACGCCGTGCGCCTCTTGCGCCGCCAAGTCCGGAGCCTCCGCCGCGACAGTGCCCGGGCGGAGTGTAGCGCAGCCGACCGGAAGCGGCGGTCCGGCACATCGTCCATCGACCTGCTCGGGTGGCGGGCGAGTCCCCGGGTCCGGTCTCGCGGAGGCCGGGTTGGCCCCGTCGAGGCAAATGCTTCAGAATCGTCGGCGATCCGCGACGCACCGGCGGGCGCCGGCCGGTCGAGCCGCCGGCCGCGGCGAAGGCGCGGACAGGATTCTCGCGTGCCCGCCTCCACCAGCCCGAATCCACCACGACGCCACGCAGAGAGCGTCAGGACGGACCGAACGGTTCAATGAAGACCAGTCTTCTCCTCATGGTTTCGATGATCGTGCTTGCGGGGTGCCAAGCCCCACCGGTGCACGACGAGCCGGTCGAGAGCGCACCCGAAACGACCGCACTGGAGCTCGTCGAAGACGGCCTCTACGCGGAAGCCGCGAACGAGTACATCGCGCTGGCGCGCAACACCCGGGGCCCGGCAGCCCAGGACCTGATGCTGAAAGCCGTCGCACTGCTCCTCGACATCGGGCGGACGGATCAGGCAGCCGCACTGGTGAACGAGCTGGCCGCGCACGCCCTCGCCGGCGATCTGGTCCCGAGACACAACCTCCTGGCGGCGGATCTGGCGCTGCGCCAGGGCGCACCGGACCGGACCATCGAGCTGCTTTCGGCGTTTCCGGCGAGCCGCTTCGGCCCGGATTCCGGCACGAAGTTCCATCTGCTCAGGGCCCGCGCCTTCGAGGATACGGGGCGATTCATGGATGCAGCGCACGAGCGCGTGGCGCTCGATGCATCGCTCGTCGACGACACCCGGCGGGCAACGAACCACAACGCGCTATGGGATGCGCTGACCCGCGTCGACCGTGGCCGGAGGGATCGGGAGCTGCCTCTCGCGACCGGCGCGTTGGGCGGCTGGCTTCGGCTCGCGGCAATCGTCGACGACCACCGGTCTTCGACGACCGCCCTCGAACGTGCGTTGAAGGAGTGGCAGGCGGACTTCCCCGGCCATCCGGCACACGCGGAGATCGTGGCGGCCATGCTCGGAGAAATCCGCGAAACGGTGCGCCAGCCGACACGCATTGCGCTGCTGCTGCCCTTTCACGGCGACTTCGCCGAAGCGGCCGCCGCCACCCGAGATGGATTTCTGGCCGCCTGGTATGCGGATGCGGCCGATGCGCGGCGCCCGGCCATCGTGATCCACGATACGTCGTTCGAGGCCATCGACATCGTCTACGCGCGGGCCGTCGAAGCGGGAGCGGACTTCGTGGTCGGTCCGCTTCGACGCGGCCCGGTCACTTCACTCGCCTGCGGCGGCACGCCGCTCGTCACCACCTTGGCCCTGAACGAGATTGACGACGCCCCGTCGTCCGGGGAAGAGGACGAACGGCCCTGCCGCCAGGGCCGGTCCGTCCCGGAGGTCTACCACTTCACTCTCATACCCGAGGCGGAAGCGCGACAGGTTGCCGAGCAGGCATGGATCGGCGGATTCGCGAACGCGATCACGTTCGCCCGGGAGGGTCCGTGGGGCGCCCGGGTCCACCGTGCGTTCGCGGACGAATGGGAGCGGCTCGGGGGAGTGCTGCTCGATCATCGCACCCTGCCCGTGGCCGCAATCGACGTCGGCGCGTCAGCCGCGGCGGCCCTGGGCGTCCTGCGCAGCCGCGAGCGCGCACGCGACGTCAGCCGCATTGTCGGACACCGGGTGGGACACGAACCGCGCCGCCGACAGGACATCGACTTCGTGTTCATGGCCGGGTTCCCGACCGACGCTCGTCAACTCATTCCGCAGCTCGCCTTCCACCACGGCGCGGACCTGCCGGTATACGCCACCTCCCACGTGTGGTCCGGCGTGCCGGACCCGGCCGCCGACCGCGACCTGGACGGAGTGGCGTTCGGCGACATGCCCTGGCTGGTTGCCCCGGACGCTTCGGATCGGCTCCTGCGGGAACAGCTCGAAGCCGCGTTCTCGGGACGAGGCACGATGCTCCTGCGGCTCTATGCCTTCGGCGCCGATGCATACCGGCTCGCCACCGGACTGCGGCGCCTCGTGGACGATCGACTCACGAGCATCGACGGACACACCGGACGACTGGCCATGGGCGCCAATCACAGGGTCTCGCGCAGGCTCGCGTGGACGCGGTTCGCCGGCGGAGTGCCCGCGCCATACGAACCGGACGGCACCGGCGTTGAACCATCGAAACCATCGCCGGACCGATAGTCCCGGTGCAATCGGGCGCGACGCCGAAGGGCTTGCGGAACGGTATCTCCGCCGGCGAGGTCTCATGCTCGTCACGCGCAACTACCGGTGCAGACGCGGCGAGATCGACCTCGTCATGCGCGACGCCGAAACCCTCGTTTTCGTCGAGGTGCGGCGACGGACCAGCCGGACGTTCGGCGGCGGGCTGATCAGCATCGACTCGCGCAAACGGACGCGGCTGGTGGCGGCCGCCGAACACTACCTCATGATGAAGCGGATCAACGATGAACATCCATGCAGGTTCGACGTGGTGGCCATCGACGGACGGTTCCCGCACACCACGATCGAATGGGTCCGCGACGCTTTCGAGGCATAGAATCGGCGGCGGATCGTGACGGCCACGGGCGGCGAGGCGAGCCTTGCCGTACAGTGCGGCATGACACGGGAGCAACTCGGAGATCGGCAAACATGAAGAGATTCCGGACGGCGAGCATTGTTTTCTGCGTACTCTGCGTCCCCGCTGTTCAGGGCTGCCTCGGTATGGCCGCAACCGGGACGGTGGCCAGCGGGATAGCGGCCCAGGATCGGCGCACGATTGGCAACTATGTCGACGACGAGCGCATCGAGTTCGAGGTGCTCGCCGCGGTGCACGGGGATGAAGGAGCGTCGGAACAGGTTCACGTCAACGTCACGAGTTTCAACCGCCGCGTGCTGTTGACGGGCGAAGTGCTCGGCGACTCGCTGCGCGACCGCGTCACCGAGGCCGCCCGCGGGATACCCGGCGTCCTGGCCGTGCAGAACGAAATCGGGCTCATGGCACCGAGCTCCCTCCTGGAACGAGCGAGGGATGCTCTGGTAACGGGCAGGGTCAAAATCGCACTGCTTCAGGACGAAGAACTCAACGCAGCGCAAGTCAAAGTGGTCACGGAACGAAGGATCGTCTACCTCATGGGGCTCCTGACGCAGGACGAAGCGGACCGGGCCACGGAGATCGCGAGGCGCGTGAGCGGGGTCCAGGGCGTCGTGAAGGTCATGGAGTACATCGAGTGACCGGATGGTCCTCGACGTTCCCGTCCGCACCGGCCGTTCTCCAGCGTCCACGCATGGCGCCCGGTCCGGCAGGCGCCGGGAGCGCGACCTCCAGCCGGTGGCTTTGCCGGTGGCCGTTCCGGGACCCATCGAACAAGCGACGCTCGATGGCTCCCGGCCTCCAGCCATCGGTTCACTTCACCACCTTGAGGCTGGGCCTCTTCCGCTGCTCCCGCTGCTCCGGAAGCGGACGATCGCGGGGCGTTTCGGGAAACGACATCCCCGTGCCGTTCTCGCGAGCCATGATCGCAAGCACTGCGTGAACCGGGACGGCCACATCGAAGGCCGTGCCGTCGAAACGGGCGCTGAACTCCACCCACTCGTTGCCCAGCTTCAACCCGCGCACCGCAGTGGAGGCGATGTTGAGCACGATTCTTCCTTCGCGGACATAGGTGGCGGGAACCCGGACCCGCTCCTGCTGCGCATCGACGACGATCTGCGGAGTCAAGCCATTGTCCGCGATCCAGTCGTACACGGCCCGAAGCAGATACGGCCGGCTCGATGTCATCTCGGATGCGTCCGGGTTCATGGCACGGAACGGGCGCGGTCGACGTCGGGGTTCATCCACCACCGGAGCCGGAACTCGCCCCGTGAACGACCAGGTTCCGGACCGGCGGAGGAAATTCCCGGACCCGGGGTTCCCGGTCCGGATACGGAGAGCGGATCGGCGGGCGCCTCGTCGCGTTCGTCCCGGTTCGGCGCCGGCCGGTCCGCATCGAACTCAACCGCCACGAAGCTCGTGTTCCGCCTCGGTCAGGCTCTGCACGAACGCTTCACGCTCGAAGAGTCGGCCGGCGAAATTCTGCAGCGCCTTCGCATGTGCCGGAAGGCGTACCCCGTAGGCGGGTAGCCGCCACAGTATCGGAGCGAGGTAGCAGTCGACGAGCGAGTAGTCGTCGGACATGAAGTACGTTTTCTGCGTGAAGATCGGCGCGAGGGTGGAAAGATGGTCGCGCAGGCACTTCCTGGCGGCGTTCGAGACTCCCTTGTCACCGTTCTCCAGATCGTCCACGAGCGCGTAGAAGTCACGCTGGACACGGTAACGGTACAACCGGTTGTTGGCCCGGGAGACCGGATCGACCGGCATCAACGGAGGATGCGGGAAGCGTTCGTCGAGGTACTCCATGATGATCTGCGGTTCATACAGGACCAGGTCCCGATCGACGAGCGTGAGTATCGTGCTGTACGGGTTCAGGTCGTTCAAGTCCTCCGGCTTGTCGTCCACCGTCACGTCGTGGATTTCGACATTGATCGCCTTCTCGGCGAGCACGAAGCGTACCGCGTGGCTCGCGGGACCCGTCGGGTCGGAGTACAGGGACATGACCGACCGACGGTTTGCGAGCAGGGCGGAGTCAAGATCCTTCATGGATCATCGTTCGATGTTGTCCGGCGAGGTCCGGCCGGGGATGCCGGCGGCCGTCGGTGGGGGGTCAGTGGACATCCTTCCAGTAGTCCTTGTAAAGGGCCCGCAGCAGCAGGGCAAGCACGACCAGAAAGAGGACGACCCAGAATCCGAGCGCCTGGCGTTCCATGCGCGACGGCTCGCCGACGTACACGAGGTAGTTCACGAGGTCCCGCATCGCCCCGCGATACTCGCCCGGACGAAGCTCGCCGGGCTCGGCCACCGCCAACCTGTCCACCACCGGTACGTGGCTTCCGTCCGGCATCGTCGCGCTCTTGCGGACGAGGATGTCGTCTCCGTCCACGGCAAGGCCGAGCGCGTGCACTTCCTTCGCGTCCGCCGGCGATTCTCCCTGAACGTAGGTTTGCAAGCCCTGCAACGCAGCGAGGGCATGCGGCATTCCAACGTCCTTGAACACGACGTTGTTGACGCCGAACGGCCGCGAAGGGTTCGCGTCCGCGTAGAACGTCACCAGATACGAATAGAGCCAGTCGGCCCCCCGCGCGCGCGCGATGACGGAGAGGTCGGGCGGCTCGACGCCGAACCACTCCCGGGCCGCCTCGGCCCGCATCGCGGTGTCCATGGGAGCGGTGACCTTGTCCGCCGCGTAGAGCAGGTTCTCGCGCACCTGCTCGCCGGTCAGCCCGAGGTCGCGTCCCATGCGGTCGTAGCGCATGAAGGAGAGGGAATGGCAGCCCAGGCAGTAGTTCACGTAGATCCGGGCGCCACGCTGCAGCGATCCGGCGTCTTCGACATCCACTCTCGCGGCGAGGAGGTCCAGGCCGGCGCCCGCGCTCCATGCCGCCGTCGCCCAGACCCACAGCAGGAGAGACGCCGCCAGCCGTCTCACGTTCACGACGTCACCCTCTCGGGCTCCGCGGCCGCCTCGTTGAGGCGCGTGTGCACGGGCAGCAACAGGAACACCACGTAGTAGCCGAGGGGCAGCAACCCGCTCCACATCATCAGCATCTGCTTCGATTCGTCATAACGGATCGAATCGAAGATCAGCAGCAGCACGACGAGCGCGACGAACAGCCCGTAGCTGAATCCGGCAGTGCGTTTCTTCGAGTAGACCCACAGGATGAGGAAGAACGAGAAGTACAGCTCGCCCAGCCGCAGGCCCAGCTCGGACTTTCCGGGCGTGGGCGGCTGGGTACCGAGCCAGCCGAGCACGATGAAGGTCACCGCGAACAGGATCAGCAGCAGGCTGAACAGCTTCGACCGGTATCGGGCCGATTTCACCGGATGACGATCGAGCCACGGGAGGACGAAGAAGATCAGCGTCGCCGCGAACATCGCGATCACACCGGTGAGCTTGTCCGGGATGGCCCGCAGAATCGCGTAGTACGGCGTGAAGTACCAGACCGGGAGAATGTGCTCGGGCGTCTGCAACGGGTTCGCCGGCACGAAATTCGCGCTCTCGATGAACCACCCGCCGAATTCCGGCGCGTAGAAAACGACGATGGCGAAGAGCACGAGGAAGACCCCCGCGCCCCAGAGGTCCTTCACCGTGTAGTAGGGATGGAACGGTATTCCATCCATCGGGACCCCGTTCGCGTCCTTGAGCTTCTTGATTTCCACGCCATCGGGGTTGTTCGAGCCGACCTCGTGCAGGGCGATGATGTGGGCGACGATCAATCCGAGGAGGACGAGCGGAATCCCGACGACGTGCAGCGAATAGAACCGGCTCAATGTCGCGTCCGAAACGACGTAGTCCCCCCGTATCCACTGCGCCAGCGCCTCGCCGACGCCGAACGGCAACGCACCGAACAGGGAGATGATGACCTGCGCTCCCCAGTAGGACATCTGGCCCCACGGCAGCAGGTACCCGAAGAACGCCTCCGCCATGAGGCAGAGGTAGATGAGCATCCCGATCAGCCAGATGAGCTCTCTCGGAGCCTTGTACGAGCCATAGAGCAGGGCCCGGAACATGTGGAGATAGACGACGATGAAGAAGGCCGATGCGCCCGTCGAATGCATGTACCGGATCAGCCATCCCCATTCGACGTCGCGCATGATGTACTCGACGGACCCGAACGCGAGGTTCGCATCGGGCTTGTAGAACATCGCGAGCCAGATGCCGGTGACGAGCTGGATGACGAGCACCAGCATCGCCAGGGAGCCGAAGAAGTACCAGAAGTTGAAGTTCCTGGGCGCGTAGTACTGCGCAAGGTGCTCGTTCCAGAGTTTGGAGAGGGGGAACCGGGCGTCCGTCCACTCGAAGACGGAGGTCAGCAGGGATCTCATCACGCTGTCCCCTCGTCCTCGCCGATGCGGATCCGGCTGTCGCTCAGGTACACGTGGGGCGGTACCTCGAGGTTGAGCGGTGCCGGCACTCCCTGGTAGACCCTGCCCGCGTAGTCGAACCGGGAGCCGTGGCACGGACAGAAGAAGCCGCCCTTCCAGTCCGCTCCCAGGTTCCCCTCACCCTTGCGAACGTACGACGGCGCACAGCCGAGATGGGTGCACAGCCCGATCAGCACGAGTATTTCGGGCTTGATCGAGCGATGCGGATTGCGCGCGTAGGCGGGTTGCTGCGGCTCGTCCGATGCCGGATCGCGCACCGTCCCGTCGAGCGCGGACAAGGAGCCGAGGGCTTCCGTGGTACGCCGAACGACCCAGACCGGCTTGCCCCGCCACTTCACCGTCAGCCGGGCGCCGGGTTCCAGCTTGGCGATATCGATCTCGACCGGCGCCCCGATCGCCCTGGCGCGTTCGCTCGGCTGCCATGCCGAGGCGAACGGCCACGCCGCGAAAGCCGCCCCGGTCCCCCCGACCACGGTCGCCGCTCCGGTGAGGAAGCGACGCCGTGCGGTATCCGGCCCGTTGCTCATGCGTCATGCCGCTCCTGGTTGCCCGGCCTGCCCTCTGCACGAATCGGAACCATGCCGCGCACATCCCATCGCATCATGCCGTGGGGTCTGACGCCGTGCAGTCGAGATTCCTGGCCGGAGAGAGTCTGTCGGCAAGGGCGGGCAAGAATCCTATAGGCGCCATCCAAGGTCAAGAACGGAACCGCCCCGGGCACTCCGGAGGGAACGGCGAACCGCACGCCGATGCAGTCCGGACGAACCGATCGAGCCGCATCTCCATCCCTTGCCGCATCTGGAGCGAGACTCCCGAGCTTCCGTGCAGGTGCGCGAGGTGGCCGGAGATTGACCTCGAGGGCCGCCTCCGGACCCGTCCGCCCGAGCGCACGAAGTCAAGCGCGCGAAGTCAGGGGTGCTGCATTGGGTGCCGCTGCCGGAGCAGGCGTTGGCGCTTCAATGATGCGTCCGCGGAGGCCGCGGCCCGTAGGACGACGTATCCACGACGATGCACTTGCGAACGCGCTTGCTGACGAGGATCGACGCGACCGCGAACGCTTTCTCCGACTCCCGCTCGCACCAGTCCCAGTCGCACGGGCTGCCGCCCGCCTGGGCCCGCCAATGAGCCACGACGAACGTTTCGCCGAGCTTGAGCTCTACCGTCCAGTCGTGCCACGTGGCATCATCCGCCGCCTCGTCCTCCACGTACTCCTGTTCGACATAACGGCAATAGTTGTCGCCGTTGTCCTCGTGCGCAACCGTGTCCACCAGCACCAGTTTCGGATCGATGCAGGAATCGTAGCCGGTGTGCACTGCGTCCGCAGTCCAGAACACGCACTCGATGATCGCTCTCGGAGTCGTTTGCAAGCCGATGGGAGAATCCCACTCGGGCTCGATTGCGGTTTCATAGTCTGACATGTGCTCTCCGGACGTCGTGTCGGCAAAGGTTCGACTATATCGGGGTTCGGGAGGCGGTACGGCATGGCGGCGGCGGAGCCGCGCGTCCGGCTTTCACCGCTGCCGCCCGCCAACTCCTCCTCCCCGGAGGATCGCGCAAGGGGTGCGGCCCGGATCCGGTACGCGGGGCGGGTCGGGGTTCGGTCCGTACATGCAGGTCGCGCTCAGTTCCGCAGCGGGCGTCCCCGATCGAGCATGTGGGCAATCCGCGCGGCGGTCTCCGCAGTGCGTGCGAGCGAGAGGAACGCCTCTCGTTCGAGCCCGAACATCTCTTCCTCGCCGATGACCTCCCCGGCTTGCGCATCCCCGCCCGCGAGAACCCGGGCCAGACACGTCGAGACGACAACGTCGTGGGGGAGCGCAATGCCCTTCATCGCCATGTCGTCGAGCATCGCACACATTGCATCGCGGGCGGGCGCGCCCGGGGCGAAAATCGTCGGCGGGGCGGGCGGCCGGTAGCCGTCGGCGAGCCCGAGCGCGCTCGCCTTCGCGTCGGCGAGTAGCCGGTCACGGTTCATCGTGGTGGGGTCCGCCGCGCGCAGCAGCCGCAACGGACGTGCAAGTTCCGGCGACGTGGCGGTCCTGCTCGTCCCTATGAGCTCGAACACGCGCAGGGCGCCTGCCGTCCGCGCCGCTTCGTCCCCGGCGCCCTCCGTCCAGCGCAGCAGCATCTCCTTGCAGCCGCCCCCGGCGGGAACGAGACCGACGAGCGGCTCCACGAGCCCGACGACCACGTTCTCATGCGCCTGCACGAGGTCGCTGCCGAGCAACACCTCGAATCCACCGCCAAGCGCCAGCCCACCCGGCGCCGACACGACCGGGAACGGCGCATGTTTCGCGGCCCGGCACGTGTGCTGAAACTCCACGAGCCCGTCGTCGAGCGCCTTCCACCGCCGGTCGGCGATGCACGCGCGGACGAAGTCGAGATTGAATCCGACCGAGAAATGCGGCCCGTCGGAATGGATCACGAGAGCCGTGTGGCGTTCGGCGACCTTGTCGAGCGCCTGACGCATCAACGCCATGGATTCCGGACCGAGCGCGTTCGCCTTGGTGTGGAACTCGAGGCAGGCGACTCCGTCGCCGATGTCCCACAGGCTCGCCGCGTGGTTCCGGAGCATCGGCGACGCGAGGACCTTGAAGTCGGCCACGCGCATCACCCCGGGGGCGCGCGCGAGTCGCCGGTGGCCCCGGCCCATGACGAAGTGGACGACGCGATCGGCCTTCACTCGATAGAAGGACGAGTCGCCGATGGCGTCGAGCACCGGGGGAACCAGAAAGTCCTCGGCGGCGAGGACGTCCCTGAACCAGCCGGCGCCGAGCGAGTCGATCATTTCGAACGGGCCGCGCGACCAGCCGTAGCCGAGCTTCATCGCCTCGTCGATGGGCACGACCTCGTCGGATACGTCCGGCACCAGGGAAGCGGCATAGCCGAGGGCATGTGCGAGAACCCGGCGCGCGAAGCGCCCGGCCGCGCTGCGGTGCTCGGCCATCGCGCGAAGTCCGTCGCGTTCTCCCACGTGTGCGGCCTCGGTCGGCGCCCGCTCCATCCGGCGGTACTTCCCCGAGCGCAAGTCCACGACCTCGCGCGTATCCGGAGCGCCCCGGTAGAAACCGCCGTTTCCCTTGTCGCCGGTGCATCCGCGCGCGACGAGGCCGTGCATGAGCGGGATCCCTTCGGCCACTCGCTGGAACACATCGTGGGGAGGAAGCGCCATGGCGAGACTCGCGGCGACATCGAGCATCAGGTCGAGCCCGATGAGATCGTAGAGGCCGAACAGGCCGGTCTTAGGGATACCCATCGGCCGGCCCATCACCGCATCCGCCTGCTCGATCGTCACCCCCTGCGCCACCGCTTCGACGAGGCCCGCCTGGAGCGCATGGACCCCGACCCGGTTGGCGAGGAAGCCGGGCGTATCCCGGCAGTGCACGACTCCCTTGCCGAGCTCGCGGTCACAGAACTCCGCCAGCTCCTCCATGACCCGGGGCCGCGTGTCGGGTCCGCGCACCAGCTCCAGCAACCGCATGAAACGCACCGGATTGAAGAAATGGGTGATGCAGAAATCGGCGCGCATCGCGCCCGACATGCGTTCGGTGAGCAGAGCGAGCGGCAGGGTGGACGTATTGGACGACACGATGGAGCCCGGCCGGCGGACGCGATCGAGCGCATCGTACAGATCGCGCTTCACGTCGATGCGTTCGACGATCGCTTCCACAATCCAGTCGCAGTCGCTCACGCGGTCGAGGTGGTCCGCGACGTTGCCGGTCGTGATGCGGGCGGCGCGATCCGGGTGCATGAGCGGCGGGGGCTTCTGCGAGCGCAGGCGCTCGAGCGCTCCCGCCGCGACCGCATCACGGTCTTCCGCGCCGGAGGCGACATCGAGGAGTACGACCTCGACACCGGCGTTGGCGAGATGCCCCGCGATCCCCGAGCCCATGGTTCCGGCTCCGATGACCGCGGCCCGTCGAATCTTCATCGGGCGTCCTTGCATGAAGCTCCGCTCGTCATTGCGAGGCGTGTGTCTCGAGCATCGACGCGATATCGTCCTCGCCCCGGGCTGACGCCTTGTACAGCAGGCTGCGGCCGGCATCGTCGATCGAGCCGCGGTCGGCGCCGTGCGCGAGCAGGTCCGCCACGAGCGCCGCGTGGCCGCGTTCCACCGCGACATGGAGCGCGGTGGCGCCGCGCTCGTCCCGCACTTCCAGATCCACCCTCTCGTCCGCGAGCAAGGCGGCCACCGCGGCGTGCTTGTTCCCGTACACCGCGCGCATCAGCGGTGTCCAGCCGTAGGTATCCTGGACGTTGGGATCGGCGCCATGCCCAAGCAGCAGTCGCACGCCCTCCCCATGCCCCTTCGACGCCGCCACCATCAGGGCGGTCCAGTTGAAATGCGCGGACGCGTTGACGTCCGCCCCCCGATCGATGAGCAGCGCAATCGTCTCCGCCTGGCCCGGGATCGCCGCGAACATCAGTGCGGTCCCGCCGTTGTCGTTGCGGGCGTTGACGTCCGCCCCCCGATCGATGAGACGGCTCGCGAGGCCCGCCGCGCCGGCCTTCGCCGCCGCCATAAGTGCGGTCTTGCCATGGCCGAGCCGGGTGTTCGGGTCCGCGCCCGACAGAAGCAACTCGACTGCGCCGGCGACATCGTGACGCTCGAGGGCGGCGCCGAACGCCAGGTCCACGTCGTCGGACGCCACCGTCAGCGGGCCGGCCGCCAGTAAAGCCGCAAACGACATGCTCGCCGCTGTTGTGGTGCTCTTCATGTTCACGCAACGGAGATCAGGACCTGAGCCGTGGCGTCCCGGTGTGGCGGGGGGAAAAACGTCCCGGCTCGTTCGAGCCGGGACGCCGGATCGTACAACGTTTTGGCGAACGGGCGCCGTCGCCCGAACGAAATCCGGGCGCCTGCGGTCGTCGGCTCCGCCGGTCCCTCGCGGGCGGGCTTCTCCGCCCCATGCGCGGGTCCGGCGCGCGGAGACGCTTGAGGCTCCCGTCCCCGACCGCTTCTCCGTCACATGCGCGGGTCCGGCGATAACGGGACACGCCGGAACGACATTATTGCGGCTTCTCCGCCACGTGCGCGGGTCCGGCCTGCGGACCCGGGCGGGCCGACCGGGATCGACCCGCCGTTCAGGGCGCCGGGGTCAGGATGCCGATGACCGTGCCGGTCAGGCAGGTGGCCAGGAATCCGGCGAAAAGGCTCTTGGGACCGAGCGCCGCGATCTCGGCCCGGCGCTCGGGGAGAAGGGCGGACACGCCGCCGATCATGATCCCGAGGCCGCCGAGGTTGGCGAACCCGCACAGGGCATAGACGAGAATGAGCCGGCTGCGCGCGGAGAGCGCTTCCTCCGGCAGCTTCGCGAGGTCGAGATAGGCCACGAGCTCGTTGAGCACGACCTTCGTCGCCAGCAGGTGCGCCGCCGCGCGGCACTCTTCCCACGGCACGCCGAGCAGCCAGGCGACCGGAGTCAGGGGCCAGGAGAGGATCCGTTGCAGGGTGATCGGCGCTTCCCCGAGGTCGGGAAGCGTCCCGAGCACGGTATTGGCGAGGTGGACCAGCGCCACGAACACGATCAGCATGGCGACGATCGCGATCAGCATCGTCACCCCTCGTTCGACGCCGCGCACGACGGCGTCCATGGCGCCGGCGCTTTCGCGGGGGAGCACCAGCCGGCCCTCGATCGGGGGACCCTGTCGCGGCACCATCAACAGGGCGACGGTGACCGCCGCCGGCGCGCTGATGACCGAGGCGATCAGGAGCTGAGAGGCGGCGTCCGGCAGCACCGGCGCCAGGATCAGCGAATAGAGAACGTAGACGGTGCCGGCGATGGTCGCCATGCCGGTGGTCATCAATACGAAGAGCTCCGAACGGGACAGGTGGGAGAGGTAGGGGCGCACCAGCAACGGCGCCTCGATCATCCCGAGGAGGACATTGGCCGCGCTTGCCAGTCCGACCGGCCCGCCGATGCGAAAGCTGCGCTCCAGAAGCCGGCCGAAGACTCTGACGACGAACGGCAGGATGCGCCAGTAGGTAAGGAGCGCCGCCAGCGCGCTGACCACCAGGATGATGGGCAGGGCCCGGAAGGCAAAGACGAAGCTCGCGCCCGGAAAGCCCTCCTCGAAAGGCAACGGCCCGCCGCCCAGATAGCCGAACACCAGGCTCGTGCCGGCCTCGGTCGCGGCATCGAGCGCGGCGACGATCCGGTTCGCCGCCGCGATCACTTCGGCAAGCCCGGGCAGGTACAGCATCAGGACCGCCAGCCCGAGCTGCAGTACGGCGCCCGTGACGGCGATCCGCCAGGCCGAGGGACGGCGTTCCTCGCTCAGAGCCCAGGCCAGGAACAACAGCGCGACGAGGCCCAGCGCACTCTGTGCCTGCAACATGACGGGAATCCTCTCCGGAATGAAGCGGGGAACGGGCGGAAGCGGCGCGACCTCGGCGGGTCATTTCGGGATGCACCGGATACCGTCGAAGCGGACCGGGAGGCGGCGGCTCCTTCGTCCGTCCCGTGGATCGACTCCGCGGCACGACACCGGGCTTCTCGATGCGCCACATCGATCTCCGGTACGGCTCCGGTCGGGAAGCTGCTCCGCCTCCGGTCGACGGGAGGCACCCCCTCCCCCTCGACAGGGAAACGCCCCGTCTCGAACGAGACGGGGCGTCGGAACATCTGCGCCGGCAGGCGGTGGCCGGCCGGGTCACGGGAAGATCAGGCGCTGGCGGCCGCTCCCGCCCCCGGCTCCGCCGGCGCGCCGCCGGCGGGCTTCTCCGTCACGTGCTCGGCGGTGTCGGCGATCTCGTCGTACCAGCGGTCGTGGTGCTGCTTCGCCCAGTTGACGTCGACGTAGCCGGTGGTCATCGCCTCCAGCGACCCCTCGGAGCCGATGGTGCCGATGTATGCGTGGCCCATCCAGAACGCGATCCACAGCAGCGCGGACACCCCGTGAACGACGTTGGAAACCTGCATCGTGTTCCGGGTCTGCGCCCACTCGACGGGGAACGCGAGAATGACGCCGGTGACGATGCAGGCCACCCCGAAAGTCGCGATGAACCAGAACCAGAGCTTCTCGCCCGAGTTGAGCCGTCCGCTGCTCGGATGGCTCTTCCCGATGATGCCGCCGCCCTTGAGCCACCATTCCAGATCGCCCTTCTCGGGCAGGTTGTTGACTATCCACATCGCGATCATCAGCGCCACGCCGGGGGTGAAGATCCAGGGCCCGACGAATTCATGCAAGCCCATCGCGAAGGCGGCCCAGACGGAGAACCCTTCGGGGCCCATCAACGGGATCAGGACCGACCTCCCGAAGAGCAGGCTCAAGCCGGTCACCGCAAGGACGAGGAAGGACGCCGCGGTCACCCAGTGCACGAACCGTTCCCACGCCGTCCAGCGCAAGACCTTCACGCCGGACATGCCGTCCTCGACATCGACCCTGCCCCGGATTGCATAGAAGTGGAGCATGACGACGACGAGTCCGAACAGGATCCAGCCGCCGTACACCGCGATCACCCGGTTGCGGATCTGGCGCCAGTTCTGCCCGCTCCCGTTGATGAGGTTTTCCGCCTCCCGATTCAGCCACACCGCATCGCTGCCGGGCATCGGCCGGCCGGTGACGGAGCTGTAGTTGACGCCGTCGTCACCCGAGCCCGCGCGTCCCTCGCGCACCGCGCGCCAGTAGTTCGCGCGCGGGTTCGAATCCTCCGCCGCACCGCCTTGTGCGTACGCATCGGAAAGCCCGACATAGAGATAGCCGGCAAGGGGCAGCGCCATGGCCCCGACGACCATCAGGACGACACTCGCAAGGGTGATGCGCCAGTAGCGGCGGCGCCTCTCGGGGGTCAGGTTTCTGTTTCGAGTCATGACCGGTGCTCCTCCGAAGGATTGGGGCCGCTCAGCGATCGACCTGCACGAACCGGAACCGCTTCGTCAGCGTCTCGGTCCTCGTGGACGCGGACTGCGCGAGCAGGGGGTCCGCCTCTCCTTTGTACTCTCCGGGGTTGTGCACGGTGACTTCCGTGGAGTCCCAACACCCGGCAAGCCCTGCCGCCAGCACCGCCGCGGCCGCGGCGAGGGTCGCGCTCTTGATGGCCATGGATCCTCCTCGGCGTGTTGTCGTGATGCGGGCAGAACCCCGGTGCGCGGCGCCGGACGGGCGGCCGCGCACCGGGACACGACCGGTCTCCGTCAGCCCTTCTCGACGTAGGCGGTGCTCCAGCCCCACTGCTGCGGCCGTCCGCCACGCCGGGTCAGCCGTTCACGGTAGATGTCGGCCACCAGGTCGCCATCCCCCGCGAGCAACGCCTTCGTCGAGCAGAACTCCGCACACAGCGGAAGCTTGCCTTCCGCGATCCGGTTGCGGCCGTACTTCTCGTACTCCGCCTCGGAGTTGTCCGCCGTCGGGCCCCCGGCGCAGAACGTGCACTTGTCCATCTTGCCGCGCACGCCGAACGCCTCCTTCTGCGGATACTGCGGCGCCCCGAACGGACACGCATAGAAGCAATAGCCGCATCCGATGCACAGGTCCTTGTCGTGCAGGACGATGCCGTCGTCGGTGGTGTAGAAGCAGTCCACCGGACAGACCGCGGCGCAGGGTGCGTCGGTGCAGTGCATGCACGCCACCGAGATCGACTTTTCGCCCGGCACGCCGTCGTCGAGCACGACCACCCGGCGCCGATTCACGCCCCAAGGCACCTCGTGCTCGTTCTTGCACGCGACGACGCAGCCGTTGCACTCGATGCAGCGCTCGGCGTCACACAGAAATTTCATTCGAGCCATCGTGGTTCTCCTCCAATCAGACGGCGCGGATCTGACACAGGGTGACTTTCGTCTCCTGCATCTGCGTCACCGAGTCGTAGCCATAGGTCATCGCGGTGTTGCAGGCATCGCCGCGGACGTACGGAGCGGCCCCCTCGGGGTACTTCGCCAGGAGGTCCTCGCCCTGGAAGAAGCCGCCGAAGTGGAACGGCGTCCAGATCACCCCGGGGGCGACCCGGCGCGTCACCATGGCCTTCGCCTTGATGGTCGCCGTGCCGTCGGTGGGGGTCTCGATCCACACCATCTGGCCGTCCTTGAGACCGCGGTCGTTCGCGTCCTTGGGGTTGATCTCGACGAACATGTCCTGCTGCAGCTCCGCGAGCCACGCCGTGGAGCGCTGCTCCTCGCCGCCGCCTTCGTACTCGACGAGACGCCCGCTCGAGAAGATGAGCGGGAAGTCCTTCGAGTGGTCGGTGGCCTGGTACGAGGCATAGCGCGTCGGCAGCCGGTAGAAGCGCTTGCGATCCTCGTAGGTCGGGTACTTCTCCACCAGCTCCCGATCCGGCGAGAACAGGGGCTCGCGATGGATGGGCACCGGATCCGGGAACGTCCAGACCACGGCGCGGGCCTTGGCGTTGCCGAACGGCGCGCACCCGTGGTTGATGGCGACGCGCTGGATGCCGCCCGAGAGGTCGGTCTTCCAGTTCTTCCCCTCGGCCGCCGCCTTCTCGTCGGCGGTGAGGTCGTCCCACCACCCGAGCTGCTTGAGCATCTTGTCGTTGAACTCGGGGTAGCCGTCCGCAAGGTCCGAGCTCACGCTGTGGACGCCCTCGGCGAGCAGGTTCACGCCGTTGCGCTCGACGCCGAAGCGCGCGCGGAAGGTGAGCCCGCCGTCGCCGACCGCCATGCTCGGGTTGTAGAGGACCGGCGTGCCCGGGTGGCCCTTCTTGGTGACCGTCTCGCCCCTGGTGTCGACGTAGGTGAACTCGGTGTCCGGGTTCCCCCACGAGGGCCACGGCATCCCGTAGAAGTCGCCGTCGGCGGGTCCGCCCTCGGCCCGGAGGGTGGTGGTGTCGAAGGTCTTGCGGTGCTCGGCGTGCAGCTTCAGACGCTCGGGGCTCTGCCCGGTGTAGCCGATCGTCCACATCCCCTTGTTGATCTCACGGGTGATGTCCTCGACGTCCGGCTCGTCGGTCTGCGCATTGACCTTGATGTTCCTGAACAGCTCGTCCGCGAAGCCGAGCTTGCGCGCGAACTTCGCCATGATGACGTGGTCCGGAAGCGACTCCCACACCGGATCGACGACCTGGTCGCGCCACTGGATGGAGCGGTTCGACGCGGTGACCGAGCCGTAGGTCTCGAACTGGGTCGACGCGGGAAGGAGGTACGTCCCTTCCTTGCGGTCGTTCATGACCGCCGCATGGGTCGGATACGGATCGACGATGACCATGAGATCGAGCTTCTCCATGGCCTTCTTCATCTCGATCCCGCGGGTCTGGCTGTTGACCGCGTGGCCCCAGAGCACCATCGCCCGCACGTTGTCACGCTGGCCGATGTTGTTCCGGTCCTCGTTCACGCCGTCGATCCAGCGCGACACGGGGATGCCCTTGTAGTTCATGGGCAGGATTTCCTTGCCGCCGTCGCCCATGACCGGGGTGGGATCGAAGCGGCCCTTGAGCCACTCGAGGTCCGTGTCCCAGACACGCGCCCAGTGCGCCCAGGAGCCCGGCTTCAGCCCGTAGTAGCCCGGAAGGGTGTGCGAGAGGACGCCGAGGTCCGTCGCGCCCTGCACGTTGTCGTGGCCCCGGAAGATGTTCGCGCCACCGCCGGACTTGCCGATGTTGCCGAGCGCGAGCTGCAGCACGCAGTACGCGCGGGTGTTGTTGTTGCCGATGGTGTGCTGCGTCCCGCCCATGCACCACACGATGGTGCCGGGCCGGTTCTCGGCCATCATCCGCGCCGCCGCCTTCACCGTCTCGGCCGGGACTCCGGTGACCCGCAGGGTCTCCTCCGGCGTCCACTTCCTCACTTCCTCGCGGATCTCGTCCATCCCGTAGACGCGCTGGCGGATGTACTCCTTGTCCTCCCAGCCGTTCTCGAAGATGTGCCAGAGCATGCCCCACATCAGCCCCACGTCGGAGCCGGGGCGAAGCTGCACGTGCAGGTCCGCGTGTGCGGCGGTGCGGGTGAAACGCGGGTCGCAGACGACCATCTTCGCACCGTTCTCCCGCGCGCGAAGGATGTGCTGCATCGCGACGGGATGGGCCTCGGCGGGGTTCGACCCGACGAAGATCATCGCCTTGCAGTTGTGCATGTCGTTGTAGGAGTTGGTCATGGCGCCGTAGCCCCACGTGTTGGCAACTCCCGCGACCGTCGTCGAATGGCAGATGCGGGCCTGGTGGTCGATGTTGTTCGTGCCCCAGTACGCCGCGAACTTGCGGATGAGGTAGGACTGCTCGTTGCTGTGCTTGGCGGAGCCGAGCCAGTACACCGAGTCGGGCCCCGACTCCTCCCGGATGCGCAGCATGGCGTCGCCGATCTCGTCGATGGCGGCGTCCCACGACATGCGCTTCCACTTGCCGCCGGTCAGCTTCATCGGGTACTTGAGGCGGCGGGTGCCGATCCCGTGCTCGCGCACCGCCGCACCCTTCGCGCAGTGCGCGCCGAGGTTCAGCGGGGAGTCGAAGTCGGGCTCCTGCCCCGTCCACACGCCGTTCTGCACCTCGGCGATCACGCCGCAGCCGACCGAGCAGTGGGTGCAGATGCTGCGCCGCATCTCGGTGGCCACGCCTTCGCGTGGACCGGTCGCCGCGCGGGCCTTGCGCATCATGGTCGGCGGCAGCATCGTGGCGACGGCCGCGCCTCCCATGGTGAGGCCGGAACGCCGGAGGAAGGTCCGCCGTCCGATCGCATCGCGAGGCGCCGCGACCCGGACGGAACCTTCGGCCCGACAGTTCTTTCGGATGAGCTTCATTGTGGTTCCTCCCTGGTGTGCGGTCAGAATCGGGCGAGCCGATAGTACCGGTCGATGTGAGCGGTCACGCGGTAGCCCCTGGACTCCGGCACCGTCTGCGGGGCGGGCGCGGCGGCCGGCTCGCCGGCGGCGGCAACACCTGCCGCCGCCGCCACGGTGACGGTACCGCCGGTCACCGCGGCTCTCTTCAGGAACTCGCGCCTGCCGTGCGGATTCGAGCTCGTCGTCTTCATGATGCCTGTCTCCTCTTCGTAATCTACTGCCGCCGTCATGTCCGCCGGCGGCTGCCCGGGTTCAAACGACAATCGAAAGGTACTGCGTTTCAAAGGCCATGAACCGATCGCCGAACCGCCCCACCGCCCGGTAGAAGCGCGCCGAGCCGGCGGTCTGCAGATCCGCGAAGAAAGTGCGCATCCAGGTCGCGACGTGGCGATCGAAGAAGCGTCGCTGCACGTCGATCCCGTGTTCCGGAGAGGCGACGATGAGCGCCATCGTCTCGAGCAGCGCGGCGGCGTGGTCCTCCGGCTCCCTCACCTCGTCGCACCGCTCGTAGCCGAGCGCGGCGAGGTCCGACCGAAGCGTCGCGAGCGGTTTGTCCATCACGAATCCCGTCCGGTACCACGACCCGTACGGGATGAGTTCGCCGCGTCCGACGCCGACGAAGAGGTCGTGGTACTCGTCGTCGACGGCTTCGACGTCCGCGCGTTCCGCCGCATCCCCGAGCTCGCGCCAAGCCGTCCCCAGCCCGTCGGCGGAGGGCGGATCGATGCCCGCGAGCAAATCGAACACCTCCTGGGGGGGGGGATTGGCGAGCAACGCGCCGAGCAGGCCGTAGGTATTGGCCCGCACTGCATCGCCGTCCGCACCGGTTGGCGGGGCGGCTCCAGCGTCCGTGTCGGACCTGATGTCGAGAGCCGGCTCCATCGCTGCTCCGAATCATCCGCGGGCAACCGGTGAACAACTGTCGGGAGCCTTGCCGCCGACTCCAAACCCGGCTGACACGAGAGCGTTGAGGAAGATCCTGAGAATATACTGAACCATCTCCGGGGCAATGTCCAGACGAATACCGAATGCTCTCGTCTTCACGGCCGGTTTCCGGTTCGCATCCGATCCCGGCCGGAGTCGGTTCGAGTCATTCCCGCGGATGGATCTCGCTCCTGAACATGTCCTTGACCCGGCAGTCCTCGCACATCCTCAGTCGCGCCAGAGCGCCCGGCGCCTGGAACATGGAGTGGTCCGCGAGCCGCTCCTGCATGCGCATCACCACCGAAGTGGTGCCGAACACCTTGCCGCAGCTCACGCAGTGGAAAGGCCGGTCCTCGTTGAGGGTGCGCGGGCGACGCCTCGCTTCGCGGTCGAAGAGGTAGCGCGGGCTGCGGGTGATGCAGGACTCGGGGCACGCCCGCTCGCACAGGCCGCACTGCACGCAGTTCATCTCGATGAACGAGAGGCGCGGCTCGTCACCCCCCGCCTGCAGGGCCGATGCGGGGCAGACCGACACGCATGCCATGCACAGGGTGCAGGCGTCGCGGTCGGCCTCGACCGTGCCGAACGGCGCGGCGGGCGGGAGATCGGCGACATCGGGGCGCCGCGGCGCGTGGTCGTGGAGGTGATCGAGCGCGAGACGGATGTCGGTGCGCTTCTCTCCGGACGGTGCGAACGTGGCCGGCGGGTCGGTGGCGGGCGCGAGCACCGCGCCGAGGACGGAGCCGAGCGCGTCGTCCTGCGCAACGAGCGCAAGCAGCGCCGGCGGATAGCCCATCGACCCGAGAATGGAACGGGTGACTTCGATCTGCAGGCCCAGCTCACGCCGGACGGACCCCGGCACCGGTTCCGGTGCGTGCATCACGACCCGCGCCCCCCACGCGATGGACGCCACCCAGGCATCCATCCCGATCGACCCGACCTCCTCCACTTCCCACGGGATCACCGATTCGGGCGCTTCGCCCGCGACCCGCGCCCACCCTTGCGCGCCCGCTTCCGCGTCGTGAACCAGAAGCGTCGGCGCCCGTCCTCCGGCTTCCCGGTACGCGACCAAGGCCACGCGCAACGCCGCGAGCTGACCGTCCGGCGGCGGATACGCGTACGTCATCGCCCCGGTCGGACACGCGCTCGCGCAGACCCCCGCGCCCTGACAGAGGTACGGATCGACCTCGACGCGCTCGCCGATCGAGCGGATGGCGCCGGTCGGGCAGGCGTCGAGACAGCGCGTGCACCCGCGGATGCCGGACGCGCCGTGCGCGCAGATGTTCGGGTCGTAGCCGAAGTAGCGGGGCTTCTCGAACTCGCCGACAAGGGCCGCCGCCTGTTCGATCGCCACCTCCAGCGCCGCCTCGTCGCCACGCGGCGCGAAGTACCCGGGCGGAAGGACTTCGTGCGTCACGGCCGGTTCGCGTCGCAGGTCGACCACGATGTCGAACGGCTTGCCCCCCGTAAGGGGTGACGGGGCGACGACGACCGGCGCGCCGTCGCCTTCGGCGCAGAGCGCGAAGGCGCCGAGATGTCCATCGACTTCGGTGACGTCGGCGTGGATGACGCGCGTCGTGCCGCGGTCCCCGGAGTCGTCGCCGGGCGGAGCGACGATCACCGTCTCGAGCGCATCCCCGATCCGTTCGGCCACCGCCGACGACTCGGCCATCGAGCCGACGAGCGCGAGCCGCCCGGACGACGCATAGCTCACGAGACCGGTCGGAGCGGTGGCGGCGTTGCGCGCCTCGGAGAGTGCGCGGCCGCGCGCGGCGCCGTCCACGGTCGTGACCGGCAAATCGCCTTCGAGCGCGTTGCCTTCAAGCGCGCCGGTTCCGGAATCCGTCTCGCTCATGTTGTCCGGTGGTCCGTCTTGCCGGGGTCCGCGGGCGCTTCGGCGCCGGTCGGTGCGGGCGGGCGGTGCTCCGCGGCGTCATCGCCCGCGTCCGCGAGCCGCTCGTCTTCGGCTCCTTCGGCCTCTTCGGCTCCTTCCACTTCTTCGGCTTCTTCGGCTCCGCGGGATTCGTCCTCGAGTCCGGTTGCCGACTCCGCGCGGGCCCGCGCCTGCTTCGCGCGCTCCGCTTCCATCTCCGCCTGGTGCTTCATGTCGGACGTCACGATGTCCCCGAGCGCCGCGAACGACGTGAAGTCGTCGTCGTAGTCGTCGAGCCCGTCGGGGACGTTGAACACCGCGCTGGAGAACAGCTTGCGCAGGGCGCGCCGGCGCAGTCCCTCGCTGACGCCCGACGAGAGGAAACCGCTGTAGTCGCTGTCCGGGTCGAGGCTGTCGAGGGACGGCATGTCCTCGTCGGTCAGGACCTTCTCCTCGACGATGACCGCCCCGGACGCATCGCCCGCCGATCCGCCACCGTCACGCTCCGCTTCGAACGGGCGGCGGGAAACGTCGCGCCGCTGCGCCTCGCCCGCCGCCTCCTTCTCGCGAGCGACGGCGCGCTTGCGCCGTGCCCAGCGCCGCAACGGCCCTTCGGCGTCGCCGGCCGCGGTGGTCTCAGTGGAGACGCCGCGGTCCCTTGCGTTCACGTGCAGTGTCCTCCGACTCCCGTGCCCAGTCCGCGCGCTTGCGCTTCTTCTTGACCTCCGGCTCGTAGTTCTCGACGACGTAGCGCTCCACCCACTCGACCAGCTTCTCGGGCATCGGAACGGAGTAGACCGGATCGTCGGACTCCAGGTGCGCGTTCGCCTCGTCCTGGCTCGCGGTGACGATTGCCGGAACGAGCTCGATCCCGCCCTCCTCGTCCTCGTCCCTCTCGAAGCACACCACGAACAGGGAAGGCCGCTCGCTCAGCAGGTTGTACCAGTAGCTCTCGCAGCCGTCCGGGAACAGCTCCACCACGAGGCCCGGCCACAGGTAGCGCCGGCACTCGTCGTCCTCATGCACGAGCATCGCCGAGCCCCGTTCGGAAACGACCTCCTCGCCCGCCACCACCGCGACCGCTTCCCACTGCGCCTGCGACCACGGCCCGACCCGCGCGATACGCCGCTCCAGCACCACCGACACCGGGATGCGGAGCGATTTCCGAGCATTGCTCTCGCCGGACATCGATCGTCGGACCGCCTTCAACGAGCCACCGAAGATGGCGGGCAAACATAACATGCCCGACGTGCCCGGTACCCGAAGGGGCCGCGGCGGCGAAACCGGAACCGCCGCGGCTTGCGTATACTCCGGGCCGGACGACCGAGACGCAGGACCATGGACTCCGGCACCCGGCCCTACCGCCCCGCGATGACCCAGGCGGGGCTCGCCCCCACCCACGCGGTCCGCGCCGTCGACGAGTACGGCGGCGCCCGCGATCTGCGCGTGGCCGGAGAGTTCCCGCTCACCATCAAGGTCGACGACCGGGAGGTCGTGACGCTGATGACCCTCGGCACCTGGCCCGAGGCCCTCACCCTGGGCTACCTCCGCAACCAGCGGCTCATCGAGAACATCGAGGACATCCGCTCGGTCGAGGTCGACTGGGAGCGCGAACAGGCCAACGTATCGACGTTCGCGGGCCGGGGCATCACCGACTGGGAGCAGAAGCTCTCCAAGCGCACCGTGACCACCGGCTGCGGCCAGGGGACGGTGTTCAGTTGCACCCTCGACAAGCTCTACGAGATGCGGCTTCCGGAAGTCCGTCTCACCCAGTCGGGCATCTACGGCCTGCTCAAGTCGATCGCCTCGTACAACGAGATCTACCGGCAGGCGGGAGCCGTGCACGGCTGCGCGTTGTGCCACGGCACCGGGATCGTCACCTTCATCGAGGACGTCGGACGGCACAACGCGGCCGACGCCATCTCGGGGCTGATGTGGCTCGACCGCGTGACCGGCCCGGACAAGGTCTTCTACACGACCGGAAGGCTCACCTCCGAGATCGTGATGAAGGCGGCGCACATGGGCATCCCCGCGATCCTCTCGCGCTCCGGGGTGACGCACATGGGGCTGGAGCTGGCGGAAGACCTCGGGATGATCATGGTGGCGCGCGCGAAGGGCCGACATTTCCTCGTCTACAACGGCGCCGACCGGATCGAGTTCGACGCCGTCCCCGAACGCCGTCCGGCGGCGACCACGGTCGCCACGAGCGCCTGAAGTCCGACTCCTCCCGGTGGTGAGGACCCGCTCCGGGCGCATCGCGACGATGCGCCCGGAGCGGGCGGCAACCGGCGTGGCGTCAGGTCCTGAAGGAGGGATCGCTGCGTTCGAGGGAACGCACCACCGCCGACCACTCGAGGGCGCCGCCACTGCCGGCGCTGTCGGCCGCCGCCAGCTTCGCGACCGCCTCGGGCCTGGGCAGGATGGTCTCCACCCGCGAGCGGAGCACGTCGACCTGCACCTTGCACGCATTCTCCAGGTTGTAGAGCAGGGTGAACGCTTCCGCGACGGTCGGAGCGCACGTGAGCAGCCCGTGGTTGTGGAGGATGATGGCGTTGTTGCTCCCGAGATCCGCGGCGAGCCGCTCGCACTCCTCGGACCCCACCGCCTGATGGTCGTACTCGTGATACGAGATCCGCCCGTCGAAGAGCATCGCCTGCTGGGTGAGCGGGAGTAGCCCGCCCTTCATGCACGAGACCGCCATGCCGGCCCGGGTATGCGAGTGCAGCACCCAGTTCACGTCGGGGCGCCTCATCAGCACGACGCTGTGGATCGCGTGGCCGGCATCGTTGTAGGGGTGGTCGCCTCGCACCACGTTGCCGTCGAAGTCGACCACGATCAGGTTCGACGCGGTGATCTCGTCGAAGAGCAGGCCGTAGGGGTTGATGAGGTAGCAGCCCTCGTCGGTGGGATGGCGGGCGGAGATGTGGGTATGGATGAGGTCCGTCCATCCGAACTTGACGAACGCGCGGTAGCAGGCCGCGAGGTTGCGGCGCACGTCCCATTCCTCTTCCGGGAACTTCGCGGGGTGGATCGGCTGTATCGATGCCATGGTCCGCTCCTGGAACCTTCGTGGTGGCGCGTGACGACCCGGGCCCGCCCGCTCGCCGGAGGCGGCCGGACGGCGGTCAGTCGAGGGCGATGTCGTCGTCGATGTCGAGCTCGACCCCGAGATCCGGCAGCTTCAGGGTGACCGAGGCCCGGACCTTCTCGTCCCCCGCCAGGACACCGGAGGCAATCGCGTCCCGAACCGCCTTCTCGATCTCGCGCTGCGAGGTGACTCCGACCTTCTTCAGGAACTTGCGGATCTGCAGGTTGAATGTCTCTTCGTTCATCGACGGTGGCTCCGTTGGGATTCGGGCCTCTCGTTCCCGCCCCGGATTCGGCCGGCGGTGACGCCATTCCGAACGTTGGACGATGCCGCGATGCTACCACCATTCAGGCGCCGAAGACCGCTCCGCCACGCAGCTCCGCAGGGCCGATTCCTTGTCCGCCGGGCGAGTGGCGCGAGCGGAAGAAACCGGGCGCCGCCGGCGGGCGGAGCCCCGGCCGGCGCCGGGGCGGCCCGGACACGCGCAGGCCGGGCCGTCCCGGAATCGTCCTGGCCCCGGGCCGGCGCCGGGACGGCTCAGATCCGCATCTGCTGAACTTGGGCCGAGAGGCCGCCGTCGAGGACCCAGAGCTGCCCCGACGCGTAGCGCGCCTCGTCGCCGGCCAGCCAGTTGACGAGGTTCGCCATGTCCTCGGGCGTACCGTAGCGCCGCAGCGGGTGAACGCGGCGCGCCTCCTCCTTCACGAAGCCCTCGTTCCCGGGACCCTCGTCGCCGCCCATCGAGCCGAAGAAGCTCTCCAGCATCGGCGTGTCCACGTAGCCGGGACAGATCGCGTTGACGCGGATGTTCTCGGGTCCGTGATCGCAGGCCATCGCGCGCGTCAGCGCATGCACCGCCCCCTTGGTCGCGCAGTAGGCGGCGAGGTCGGGATCGGCGATGAAGCCGTCGTAGGAGCCGAAGTTGATGATCGAGCCGCCGCCGGCCTTGCGCATCAGGGGCAGCGCGTGCTTCGAGGCCAGGAAGGTGCCGGTCACGTTGACCGCGAAGATGCGGTTCCACTCGTCGAGCGAGGTCCGCTCGACGGTCTTCTCGATCTCGATACCGGCCGCGTTGACGAGCACGTGCAGGGCGCCGTGTTCGCGCTCCACGCGGGCCATCAGCGCCACCGTGCTCTCCTCGCGGGTCACGTCGTGGTGGTGGAAGACGACGCCGGATGCCGGCTCGCCCGCGGGCTCCGAGATGCCGGTCGCGTAGACCGCCGCACCCTCCGCGGCGAAGCGCGCGCAGACGGCGGTGCCGATGCCGCCGCAGCCGCCGGTGACGATCGCGACCTTGCCGTCGAGGTACCCCTCGCGCACCGCGCTCATGACGCACCGGCCCGGCGATAGGCTTCGAGAACGAGCCCGTGGAAGTGGTGCACCGCGTGCTCGCTCAGGCCCGATCCGTCCGGGTCCACAAGGTAGCGTCCGCGCTCGAACGCCGGGGTCCGCATGCCGCGCTGCACGCTCTCGACCAGGCCGATGTCCTCGGGCTGAAGCACCTCGTCGATGAATCGAATCGCCTCCATCTCCTCCTCCACCGGCGGCGCACTCTCGAAGAAGAAGTCGAACTCCTCGTACGTCTCCTCGGGGCCGACCGGAATGAACCGCCAGACCATGAAGTTTCCGCGGCCGGGATAGCGCATGAGGGTCGTGTTCGGCCACAGGTACCACACCGCGTGGTCGGTCACGCTCGCTTGCGCGACGCCGTAGGCCCGGTTGCCGCGGCGTCCGGCCCGCGCCATGTGGCTGGACCAGATTCCGTGCGTGGCGACCTTGTAGGTGTCCATCTCCACCAGGGTCACGAAGTCCCGGTGCGCGACCGGGCAGTGGTAGCACTCGAGGAAGTTGTCCACCACCGCCTTCCAGTTGGCGCGCACGGTATAGGTCAGGCGATGCGCGAAGGTGAGCGCGCCGAGGTCCGGGGCGTACTTCGCCACTTCGCGGGCCAAGTCCCCCGCCTGCTCCGCGAGCGGCCGCGCCCGCGGGTCCAGGTTCACGAACACGAGATGGCGGAACACCTCGACCCGCACCGGAGCGAGGAATATCCGGTCCGGATCGAAGTCCTCGATCAGCTCCGAGCGGCGCGCCCGGTGCAGGCGGCCGTCGAGATCGTAGACCCACGCGTGGTAGGGGCAGGTGATGAGCCTCGTCCTGCCGGCGCCCTCCAGCAGCTCGTGCCCGCGGTGCCTGCACACGTTGTAGAAGGCGCGCAGCACCCCGTCGTGGCCGCGAACCGCGACGATGCTCCGGTCCTGGACGCGGGCGGCCACGTAGCGGCCCGGCTCGCGCAGCGCCTCCTCGTGGCACAGGTACTGCCAGCTTCGGTGAAAGATCTGCTCGCGCTCGGCTTCGAGATACCCCGGGTCCGTGTAGCAGTCCGCGCCGATCGAGGCGGACCGGGCCGCGACGGGGTCGTAGCCCGCGCCCGCGTGCCCCAGTTGCTGCTGCGTCAAACGCCCCGTCATGTCGCCTTCCACATGTCGTCTTCCACCATCGGCCGATGCGAGGAGCGGTCCCGATCATGCCGTGCGCTCCGGTGCACGGAAAGAGCCGCGCGGCCGGCGCGGGACCGCTTGTAGCCATTTCCCGAGGAATGACTCAACATTTCGACGAACGGAACCACCGGGCGAACCACCGAATGTCCACGCCGGAACACTCTCTTCCGGGTCCGGCCGGCGCGGCGGCGCCGGTCCCCGCCATCCGGTCCGCGGCATGACGCCCTACCCGCGAGCCGAGATCACCGCGGTCGTGCTCGCGGGCGGCAGGGCCCGGCGCATGGGCGGCGAGGACAAGGGCCTGGTCGAGGTCGCGGGACAGCCCATGGTCGCACACACCATCGACGCGCTCCGGCCGCAGACCGCGGAAGTCATCGTCAACGCCAACCGCAATGTCGGCGCGTACCGCGCGATCACCGGATGCCGCGTCATCGCCGACACGGTCGGCGACTTCGCCGGACCGCTCGCGGGGATGGCGAGCGCGCTGGAGGCGTCGGCGACCCGGCTGCTGCTCACCGCGCCGTGCGACTCGCCGCTCGTCACGGACGAGCTCGGACCGCGGCTGCATGCGGCGATGGCCCGCGCCGGCGCCGAGATCGCGGTCGCGCACGACGGCGGGCGCATGCAGCCGGTGTTCGCCCTGCTCACGCGCGGCCTGCTGCCGGACCTGCTCGCCTTCCTCGCCGCGGGAGAGCGCAAGATCGACGCCTGGTATGCGACCCGGCATACGGTGACCGCGGATTTCTCGGATATCCTCGACACGTTCCTCAACGTCAACACGCCGCGGGAGCGCGACCGCCTGGAACGACGGCTGGCGCGGCGCGCCGCGCAACCCTGACAGGACGCCCACCGGTGCTGACCAACGCGCACATTCCGATTCTCGGCTTCGCCGCTTGGAGCGGCACCGGCAAGACGACGCTCCTGCGCCGGCTCCTGCCCATCCTCGCCGGGCGCGGGATCCGGGTGGGGATGATCAAGCACGCGCACCACGACTTCGACGTCGACACCCCCGGAAAGGACAGCTACGAGCTGCGCAAGGCGGGGGCGGCGCAGATGCTGATCTCGTCGCGCCGCCGGTGGGCGCTGATGGTGGAGCGGCCCGCCGACCGCGAGCCGCCGCTCGACGAGGTGCTGCTGGAGCTCGATCAGGAGCTGCTCGACCTGATCCTGGTCGAGGGGTTCAAGCACGAGCGGTTCCCGAAGATCGAGCTCCACCGTCCGGGCTTCGGCCGGCCTCTGCTGCACCCGTGCGACGACACGATCGTCGCGATCGCGACCGACACTCCCCTCGACGCGCCGGTCTCCCTGCCCATGCTCGATCTGAACTCGCCGGCCGAGATCGCGAGCTACGTCATCGACACCATGATGGCCGACGCCGCGGTGCTCGGCATCACGCGGACCGTGTCCCGCCGAGCCCCGGCATGAACCCTCCCGAGCCACTCCCCGACTGCTACGAAGGCGATCCGGACCTCCTCCCGCCGGACGAGGCGATGCGCCGGGTCCGGGCGCACGTGCGCGCAGTGGATGCGACCGAGACCGTCGCGGTGATCGACGCCCTCGGGCGGGTCGCGGCCCGCGACGTCGTCTCGCCGATGAACGTGCCGGGGCACGTGAACTCCGCGATGGACGGCTATGCCTGCGCCGGCGATTCGCTGCCGGAGGCCGGGCCGCGCTGGTACGAGGTCGCGGGAGCCGCGTACGCGGGCAAGCCGTTCGCGGGCCGCGTCGGGCCGTCGCAGGCGGTGCGGATCATGACCGGCGCGGTCATGCCCGAAGGCGCCGACACCGTGGTCATGCAGGAGCACGTGGAGGTCGACGGCGACCGGGTGCGGATTCCGCCCGGCGCCAGGCCGGGCCAGCACGTGCGGCTGGCCGGCGAGGACCTCGCGGCGGGCGCCGTCGTGGTCCCGCGCGGGCGCCGCCTGATGCCGGCCGAGATGGGTCTGCTCGCGTCTCTCGGGATCGCCGAGGTCCGGGCCTTCCGCACCCTGCGGGTCGCGTACTTCTCGACCGGCGACGAGATCCGCCCCCCCGGCGCACCCTTCGAGCCGGGGCTCGTCTACGACAGCAACCGCTTCACCATGCACGGGATGCTCGGCCGGCTCGGGGTGGACATCCTGGACCTCGGCATCGTGCCGGACCGCCGCGACGCGGTGCGGGACGCGTTCCGCGAGGCGTCCGCCCGCGCCGACATCGTGCTGTCCTCCGGCGGCGCGTCCACCGGCGAGGCGGACTACGTCAGGGAAGTCCTCGCCGAGCTCGGCCAGGTCGGGTTCTGGCGCATCGCCATCCGGCCCGGCCGCCCGCTCGCGTTCGGCTTCCTCGGCGACTCGGTGTTCTTCGGCCTGCCGGGCAATCCGGTCGCGGTGATGGTGACGTTCTACCAGTTCGTGGCGCCCGCGATCCGCGCCGCGGCCGGCGAGACCGATTCGAGACCGCTGCCGGCGGTGGAAGCCCGCTGCACCACGCGGCTGCGCAAGAAGTCGGGGCGGGTCGAGTACTATCGCGCCGTCCTCGAACGGGACCGCTCCGGCGCCCTGGTGGTGCGCGGCACCGGCAAGACCGGCTCCGGCCTCCTGCACACCATGAGCGACGCCAACTGCTTCATCGTCCTCCCGGAGCACGGCGCCACGGTGGAGCCGGGCGCGACGGTCGCGGTGCAGCCCTTCTTCGGCCTCATGTGAGCCGCGCGGCCGAACGGCACCCCATGCGGCCCCGGCCGCGAGACACGAGCGAGCGACCCATGAACGACCCGATCCCCGGCGGCCCGACTCCAACGCACACCGGCCGCGAGTTCATCCCCCTCTCGATCTGCGTGCTCACCGTCTCCGACACCCGCACCGAGGACACCGACAAGTCCGGCAGGCTGCTCGCGGACCGGCTCGCCGCGGCCGGCCACACCCTGCACGAGAAGCGGATCGTGCCCGACGACGTCTACCGCATCCGGGCCGCGGTGTCGGAATGGATCGCGGACCCCGAGGTCAACGCGGTCATCAGCACCGGCGGCACCGGGGTCACCGGCCGCGACGGCACCCCGGAGGCGGTCGGTCCGCTCCTCGACAAGACCATCGACGGGTTCGGAGAGGTGTTCAGGACAGTCTCGTACGAAGAGATCCGGACCTCCACCATCCAGTCCCGGGCGCTTGCCGGGGTCGCCAACGCGACCTACGTCTTCTGTCTTCCCGGGTCGTCGGGCGCATGCCGCACCGCGTGGGACAAGCTCATCGCGGACCAGCTCGACTACCGCACGCGACCGTGCAACCTCGTGGAGCTGATGCCGCGGCTGCTGGAGAGGTAGCCGAAGGGAGCCGGCGGCGGCGGATCACGAGAACAGCTTCAACTGGTCGTCCCGGGGCCGAGGCTGCCTCGGGGGCAAGTCGAAGCGGCGGCGTTCGAGGAGCCGTTCTTCGATGTCGGCCAGCCAGGGGGACGGCGGCAGCTCGCGCACCTTCCCTCGCCACAGGCGCTTCTTCGCCCGGCCGAGATACAGCTTCGTCCTCGCGCGGGTGACTCCGACGTAGAACAGCCGCCGCTCTTCCTCGAGGTCCTCCGGCTTGGCCTTGCTCCACGCGAGGGGGAGAAGGCCGTCCTCGCAGCCGACGATGAAGACCACGGGAAATTCGAGCCCCTTGGCGGCGTGCAGGGTCAGGAGCGAGATCCGGTCCGCGCGGGGGTCCCAGGTATCGACCTCGGTGTCCAGCGACAGATCGCCGAGGAAGCGTTCCAGATCGCCGCCGCACGCCTCGGCGGCGGGCCTCAGCAGCTCGCACGCGGCCAGCTTGTCCCCAGCGGGCAGATCGACGACGGCGCATGCCGCCTCGATCCGTTTCCAGATCGACCCCGCCGTGCCCGTGCCCGGAGTTGCTTCCGTGCCCGGAGTCGCACCCGCGTCCGGAGCCGCTTCCGCACCCGGCGCCCCGAGCCGATCCGAATCCGGAGCCGGGTCCAGGCCCGGAGCCGGGCTCGTATCCGGATCCGAGTCCGTATCCGGCGCCTCGCGCAGGGCGCCGATCAGCGCGGCCACCCCCGGGTGGTCCAGCACCGGGTGGTGCGAGCGCTGCTGGAAAGGCATCCCCGAACGTTGCAGCGCCTCGACGAGAGCGGGGGCTTGGGCCTCGGTGCGGTAGAGCACCGCGAAGTCGGAGAACGAGAATTCGTGCTCCCCGGCATCCGCCGACCGGCCGCTGTCCATGGAGAAGAAGCTGTGTCCGCCGAGCGCCTGCTCCAGCGCCCGGACGACGAACTCCGCTTCCGCCTTCTCGGTCGGGGCCTCGTGGATCGCGATCAGGCCGGGCGCGTCTTCGAGGACCGGGACAGACCGGCGGGCGCGGCCCGGCGCTCGGGCGATCACCTGCGCCGACAGCGCGACGATGTTCCGGTCGGAGCGGTAGTTGCGGGTCAACCGCACGACCCGGGGGCCCGGAAAGTCCCGCCGGAACTCCGAGAAGAAGCGCACGTCCGCGCCCCGGAAGCCGTAGATGGCCTGGTCCGGGTCGCCGATCGCGCAGAGGTTGCCGTCCGGGGGGACGAGCTGCCTGACGAGCCGGACCTGCTGCTCGTCGACGTCCTGGTACTCGTCGATGCACACCCATCGGTAGCGCCGCCGGTACTCCTCCCGGAGCTCGGGCGTGGACTCCAGCGCATCCGCGGCCCGAATGACGAGGTCGTCGAAGTCGCAGAGATTGCGGGTCTCCATCGCCTCCCGGTACGCCTCGAACGCTTCCTTCGCCGCGCCGTCCGCCGGCGGCGTGCGGGTCCGCCGGGCGTGGGAGATGGCGGCCAGCAGACCGCGCGCCTTCCTCTCGGAGACGTCCAGGGCCTCCCGGAGGAGCCGGAGCCGTTCGGCGTCCGACGCGACCGCGAAGCCGCGCTGCAGTCCGCCCGCGTTCCAGTGCTCCCGGAGGATGGACAGGCCCAGGGAGTGGAACGTGTGCAGCGGGACCTGCTCCTCGGTATCCGGCAACAGCGCCCGCAGCCGGTCGCGCATCTCGCCGGCCGCCCTGCGGGTGAAGGTGATGGCGAGGCAGCAGGCCGGGGAGACGGCATGGTGCGTCACCAGATGGGCGATGCGGTGGGTCAGGGTCCTGGTCTTGCCGGACCCGGGACCGGCGGTGATGAGCAGCGGCCCGTCGGCGACCTCGGCGGCCCGGCGCTGATCGTCGTCCAGCCCGGCCAGGAGGTCGGAGGAGCGGCGGTCCGGCGTTGCGCGGGACGGCTCGGGGAGGCAAGACGGCGGCGCTTGCGCCGCACGATGCCCGGCCGCGCGTTCTCCGGCCGCCTGTTCCCTGCCCGCAGGCTTGGCATCCGCCCGCTCCCCGGTGGCCGGTCTTCCATCCGCCGGCTCCGTACCCGTCCACTTCCCGGTGGCCGGTCTTCCGCCCGCAGGCCCGGCATCCGGCCGCTTCCCGGTGGCCGGCCTTCCGCCCGCAGGCCCGGCATCCGGCCGCTCCCCGGTGGCCGGCCTTCCATCCGCCGGCTCCGTACCCGTCCACTTCCCGGTGGCCGGTCTTCCGCCCACAGGCCCGGCATCCGGCCGCTTCCCGTCCGCCGGTCTTCCGTCCGCCGGCTCGGCGCCGGTGCGTTCCCCGGCCGCGGGCGAAGGGCCGGGCCGGTCCCGCGACGGGGCCGCTTGCTCCTCCCCGAACAGCGGCGCCCCGCGGGTATGCCGATGCAGCTCCGCGTCCCGGAACAGGCGGATGGTGCCGTACACGCCGTCGTAGCCGGCCTCCCGGACCACTTCCTGCCTGCGCAGACGGGAGACCGCCTCGGCGAGGAGGGGCGACGCGGCGGGCCGGATGTCTTCGAGCGGCAGCGACTCGAGAAGCGGGAGCTCCGGCCCGAGCCGGCCGAGGAGGCTCTCGTAGTGCCGGGCGACCCTCTTGCTCTTCGGGCCGACCTGATGGATCTCGGACAGGATCTCGGGCAGCGGGATCAGGCTCTGCATCGCGCCCGCGGTCGCGGGCGGGACGACCTCCCCGGACCGGTCCGCGAGGTCCTCGACGCGATGCATCACCCCGACCGTCAACGGCTTGCCGCATGCCGGGCACAGGCCCTCACGCTCGCGGGTCTCGCTCGGGGAGAGGCGCACGTTGCAGGTGCGGTGCCCGTCCAGATGGTACTTGCCCTCCTCGGGAAAGAACTCCAGCGTGCCTCCGTACCCCTCGCCGGTCTCCAGCGCCCGGCGCAGGGCGAAATAGTCGAGGTCGGTGTCGAACACGCACACCTCCCGCCCCAGCTTCTCCGGAGAGTGCGCATCGGAGTTCGACACCAGCCGGAAACGGTCGAGGGAGGACACCCGCCAGTTCATCGGCGGGTCCGACGAGAGGCCCGTCTCGACCGCGAAGATGTGCGGCGCGAGGTCCCCGTAGCATTCGTCGATGGCGTCGAAGCCCGACTTCGAGCCGAGCGCGGCGAACCACGGCGTCCAGATATGGGCGGGAACGAGGTACGAGTCCGGCCCCGACTCCAGGGCGATCTCCAGCAGGTGCCGGGAGTCGAGCCCCAGGATCGGCCGCCCGTCCGAGTGCAGGTTGCCGATCCGGGACAGGCTGTCCACCACCCGGCCCGTCGAATCGAAATCCGGGGTGTAGATCAGGTGGTGGATCTTCCGGGTCTTGTCGAACTTCTTGTAGATGGTCGAGATCTCGACCGAGAGCATGAACCGCACGACGGTCCCCTCGCTCCGGCACGCGGGCGGCAGCCGTTCCTCGACCGCCCTTTCCAGATCCGGCCGCAGGCGGAACAGTCCCGGCTCCGCCGGCACGAGCTTCTCCTTCAGATCGGCCCTCCACGCCGGATGCGTGAAGTCCCCGGTGGCGACGATGCCGATGCCCTTCTTGCGGGCCCAGAGGGCCAGATGTTCGAGATCGCAGTTCCGGCTGGTCGCCCGGGAGTACTTGGAGTGGACATGGAGGTCGGCGTAGAACGTCATGCGGCCGGACTCCTCTCGAACGCGGCCCCGGTGATGGCTCCGGTGATGACCCCCGCGACGGCCCCGGTGGTGGCCCCGGCGACGGCCCCGGTGGTGGCCCCGGCGATGGTCCCGGTGATGGTCCCGGCGATGATCCCGGTGATGGTCCCGGTGGCGGCCCCCGCGATGGCCATGCAGAGCGGCTCGTCCCGTCCCGCGTCCGGCGATCGAGAATCGGACATCCCTGTCACCTGGTGTGGTCCCGGAGTCCTTCCACCTTGATTCGGCCGGGCTCCGGCGTCAACAAGCCCGTGGCGCCGGATGGTGTATCAGCTTGGCTCTCGACAGGTGCGCGTGCCCGGAAATACCAGCTTGACGACCATGACCAAAGTCAAACCGGGACACTACCTGGTGCCGGGGCCGGTTCGACGTCGAACCCGGAGCTTCACGGTTCATGCCGACGGAGCGCGATGCCCCCGCACGGCATGGACCCGGGCGAGGCCGGCGCTTCGCAGCGTGGCCCTTCGAGCCATGCGGGGATGCCCCAGCACCGCACGGACCCGGACGGGACCGGCGCTTCGCAACGTGGCCCTTCGCGCCATGCGGGGATGCCGCACCGCACGGACCTGGACGAGGCCGGCGCTTCGCAGCGTGGCCCTTCGAGCCATGCGGGCTAGAATGGGACCCGTCACCGGACTCCCGACTGGAACGGACCATTGAACCTTGTCATCCTCGACCGGGACGGCGTCATCAACGAGGCGCTCCCCGGTCACGTCCGCTCCGCCGACGAGTGGCAGCCGATTGCCGGAAGCCTCGATGCCATCGCGCGGCTGGGCCGGGCCGGCTACCGCGTCGTCGCGGCGACCAGGCAGCCGGGCATCCGCCGGCGTCACCTCACCTTCGAAGATCTCAACCGGATCCACGATCTGATGCACCGGCGGCTTGCGGAGTACGGCGGGACCATCGACGCCGTCTTCATCTGCCTGTGCCTGCCCAAGTACGACTGCGAGTGCTTCGGGCCCCGCCCGAGCATGCTGCACGAGATCGCCGAACGCCTGCGCGTCCCCCTCGCGAACGTCCCGTGCGTCGGCGGCACGCCGGAGTTCGTCGAGATGGCGCTGGCGGCGGGAGCGCGGTCGATGGCGGTACGCACCGGCAAGGGGACGGCGGCGGCGGGCAACGGCGCCGGCCGCGACGCAGTCGAGGTCCACGACGATCTTGCCGCAGTGGCGGATGCGTTGCTCGCCGGGGCCTGACCGGCCGCCCGGCCCCCTGCACCGATTCAGGGACGCCGCCGCGCGGTGCGGCCCGGCGGGAACCCGGGCTTGCTCCCGGGCGGCCACTGAAACGGGGACGGCGGCCGGCACGCCCCCGGACCCGGGGCGGACTCGGGGCGGACTCGGGGCGGACCCGGGGCTGATCCGGGCGGGTTCCGGGAGCCGTCGGCCCGTGTACGATCTCCGGCCGTCTTCGACGCGCCGGAGAACCATCGAATGGGTCCGCTCCACGGATTGAGGGTCATCGAGCTCGCGGGCATCGGGCCGTGTCCGATGTGCGCGATGCTCCTCGCCGAGCTCGGCGCCGACGTGGTGCGCGTCGATCGCCCGGCGGACTCGGGGCTCGGGATCGGCATGGCCCCGGAATTCCACCTCCTCAACCGCAGCCGGCCGAGCATCGCGGTCGATCTCAAGCACCCCGACGGCGTCGAGACCGTGCTTCGCCTCGTCGATGGCGCCGACGCGCTCATCGAGGGATTCCGGCCCGGCGTCACCGAACGTCTCGGCCTCGGTCCGGAGGATTGCGCGGCCCGGAACCCGAGGCTGGTCTACGGCCGGGTGACCGGATGGGGACAGGACGGGCCGCTCGCCAAGGCGGCCGGGCATGATCTGAACTACATCGCGCTGACCGGCGCCCTGGACGCGATCGGCCGGCGTAGCGCGCCGCCGACCCCGCCGCTCAATCTCGTCGGCGACTTCGGCGGCGGCGCGCTGTACCTCGCGCTCGGGGTCGTCGCGGCTCTGTACGAGGCGCGCGAATCCGGCCAAGGACAGACCGTCGATGCCGCGATGATCGACGGCGCCGCGTCGCTCATGACCTCGGCCCATGCGCTGATGGCGGCCGGCATCGGCGACGGCCCTCGCGGCGAGAACATCCTGGACAGCGGCGCCCACTTCTACGACGTCTACGAGACGAGCGACGGAGGGTACGTCTCGATCGCCCCGATCGAGCCCAAGTTCTACGCCGAGCTCCTCGATCGGGTCGGGCTCGACGCCGGTGAAGCGCCCCACTCCGTGAACCGCGCCGACTGGCCCGCGAGCAAGGCGCGGCTGGCGGCGCTCTTCCGCACCCGCACCCGGGACGAGTGGTGCGAGCTCCTCGAAGGGACCGACGCGTGCTTCGCCCCGGTGCTCGGGATGCACGAAGCCCACCGCCATCCCCACAACGCCGCGCGCGGCACGTTCGTCGAGCGCGACGGCATCGTTCAGCCGAACGCGGCGCCGCGCTTCGAGCGGACCCCGGGCGGGATCCGGAGCTCGCCGCCGGCGCCCGGCAGCGGCACGCGGAGGGTCCTCGCCGACTGGGGCTTCGGCACCGCCGAGATCGACGATCTCACCGCCCGCGGCATCGTCGGGCCGGCGGACGCGGGTACGGGCGACGCAAGCACGGTGGCGCGGACCGGCTGACCCGCAGCCCCGGCTTCCGGGGCCGCGCAACGGGCACGGGACCTGCACGGCTTGCGAGACGTCGAGGTGCTGGCCGCGAACGGCTCACCCGCCGGCGTGCAACGGGAACGGGACCTGCACGGCTTGCGAGACGTCGAGGTGCTGGCCGCGAATGGCTCGCCCGCCGGTGTGCAACAGGAACGGAACCTGCGCGGCCTGCGAGACGTCGAGGTGCTGGCCGCGAATGGCCCGCCCGCCGGTGTGCAACGGGAGCGGGACCTGCGTGGCCTGCGAGACTCATCCGCCGGCTCCGCTCGACGACGCGCCGCGAGCCCTTCGCTCCATCGGCAGCAGCGTGGAATACGTGAACGAGTGCACCGGCGTCTCGACCCCGGCCCGGGCGCCGAACCGGCATATGGCGCCGTTCCAGGCGTCCAGCTCCGACGGTCTGCCCTGCATGATGTCGCGCTGCATCGAGGCGGTCGCCCCGGCGGGCATCGCGCGGTAGAACGCCCACATCTCGTCCTTGTAGACCGGGTCGATGTCGTGACCCGTGGCCAAGGCGACGGCGAGGCCCTCGTCCATCGAGCGATCGATCAGCGAGCGAGTTTCGGGCTCTTCGCGCATCACCCCCATCGGGCTGCGGGCAAGCGCGCCGAGTCCCGCCCACGAGCTCACCAGCAGCAGCTTCTTCCACAGATCGAGCCGGATCGCGGGAGAGGCCGCGGCGTCGATGCCCGCGGCCGAGAACACCTCCAGCAGCCCGCGGACCCGTTCCGAATCGGCACCGTCCAGCTCACCGAACGCGACGAAGACGTTCGGAGTGAAGTGATGGATGACCCCGGGCGATTCAATCCTGCTGAACACCTTCGAGAGCCCACCGAGCACCCGCCCGGCGCCGATGACGGCCGCCAGCTCGTCGGACGCCTCGACACCGTTCAGGAACGGCAGCACCACCGTGTGCCGGCCGAGCAACGGTCCCATCGCCGCCGCGACTCCCGGGATCTGCCACGTCTTCACCGCCACCACCACGAGATCGACTGGACCGACGGCGGCGGGATCGTCGGTGGCCAGCGGGCTCCGAAGATGCATGTCGCCCAAGGGGCTGGTGACCCGCAGGCCACGTTCCCGGATGGCTCCCAGATGCGCCCCACGGGCGATGAACGCCACCTCGTGACCCGCGCAGGCGAGACGGGCTCCGTAGTAGCCACCGAGTCCCCCGGCCCCGTAGATTGCGATTCTCAAACCGTGACTCCTCTCGCTCGGCTCCACGGGCGACTCCGTCCTCGCATCGCCCTCGCGCACACCTCACAGCATCGCCGCGACCCGTTCCGCGCGCAGGCGTGCGCCCGGACTCCGGGGCGCAGGGATCCGGCGGCGGTAATGTTCTCGGCCTCGGCCCGCCGGACGATCCGCCCGACCGTGAAGTCCCTCTCGTCAGGATATTGTCGATGGAGAAGTGCCGTCGCGATCCACACTTCGTCCGCGACCCGAACTTGATTGGTCATGGCAAGTCTCCTCGGCAAACCAGGAAGACGGTCGTAAACCAACGATGAGCGCGAGTGTCAAGCCCTCGCATCGGCGATACGATCACAGCGTACAGCCGACCACGGGTTCATCAGGTTCGGGCGGACTCGGCAGGAGTGCGTAGAGCCCTTGCACGCGACCGGGGCGGCTTCGCCCGACGATGCCACCGGCGACGGTGATGGAACGGACGGAAGGGGAAGGCGGACGGAGATGAAGCTCTCTGCATTGGGGAAGCGGTTGACCGGCGAGTCGGGCACCCGGTCGCTCATGGACGATCTGGGCGAGGTCGCGACCGCGGGCGGCGGGATCGTGAATCTCGGCGGCGGGAACCCGAGCCTCATTCCGGCCGCGGAGGCGGTCTTCCGGGCCCGCATGCGGGCGTTCCTGCGGCGGGACGGCGCGTTCGAGCGGACGATCGGAAGCTACGACGGGCCGGAGGGCGATCGAGGCTTCGCCCGAGCGCTCACGCGGCTTCTGCGGCGCGAGTACGGCTGGGAGGTGAGCGAACGCAACATCGCCCTCACCAACGGCAGCCAGTCCGCGTTCCTCGCCCTGTTCAACCTGCTCGCCGGGCCGGGCGAGGACGGACGGATGCGCCGCATCCTCCTGCCGCTCTCGCCGGAGTACATCGGCTACGCCGACCTCGGCCTCGCTCCCGGCATGTTCGTGTCGCGCCGGTCCACCGTCAGCGACCTCGGCGACGGGATGTTCAAGTACGGGGTGGACTTCGACGGGCTCGACGGGGTCGAGGACATCGGCGCGATCTGCGTGTCGCGGCCCACCAATCCGACCGGGAACGTGGTGACCGACGAGGAGATCGAACGCCTGGGCGCCGCGGCCCGCGCCCGCGGCGTGCCGCTCATCGTGGACAACGCCTACGGGCTTCCCTTTCCGGGCATCGTCTACGGCGACGCGACCCTCGCGTGGGACGAACACACCGTTCTCTGCATGAGCCTCTCCAAGCTGGGGCTGCCCGGGATGCGCACCGGGATCGTGATCGCGAGCGAGGAGATCGTCGCGGCCCTCGGCGCCGCCAACGCCATCTTCTGCCTCGCGCCGGGAAGCCTCGGACCCGCGCTCGCGACCGGGCTCGTCGAGAGCGGCGAGGCGCTCGCGCTCAGCCGGGAGGTCATCCGCCCGCACTACGCGGAGCGGGCGCGACGCGCAGTCGGCATGCTGCGGGCCGGACTGGACGGCTGCGACGTCCGAATCCACCGGCCGGAGGGTGCGTTCTTCCTCTGGCTATGGATGCCCGGTCTTCCGATCCCCAGCGCCGAGCTCTACGAGCGGCTCAAGGCACGCGGCGTCGTCGTGGTCTCCGGCCACTACTTCTTCCCGGGGCTCGAAGACGACGACTGGGCGCACAAGCACCAGTGCATCCGCATCAGCTACGCCGACGACTGGCACCGGATCGAGCGCGGGCTCGCCATCGTGATCGAGGAAGTGCGCCGCGCCTGCGGATGAGGCGCACGGTCCCCCCGAAGGCGACTCGCCCGCGGGGCCGTTCGATTCCCGGCTCGCGCTATGCGGCCAGGAGGCGCGCGGCGGTCTCGCGTGCCTGGACGGCGCCTTCGTCGTCGAGCGCGGCCAGCGCCCGCGCGTAGCGCTTCCACGTCCAGGGGTTCCGCGGCCTGCGGGCAATGCGTTCGCTCAGCAGGGCGCGCGCGGTCTCGTAGCGGCCGCACGCGAGCGCCGCGGCGATGAGGATCTGGTGAAACAGGTCGCGCTGCGCATGAGAGCCGCCGATGAGCGGCAGGCGGTAGCGGACCGGCGCGAGCGCGTCGACGACCTCCGCGTACTCGCCGCGGTACCAGTGTGCGATGGCCTCGCCGACCGGAACTCCGGCGGACCGCATCACCGCCTGCTCGGTGGCGGTGCCCTCGGCGAACGCCCGCATGCTGTCCAGCATCCGCTCCACCGCGGCGTCCCGGCCCCCGGCCGCGAGCGCGAGCAGGTAGTGCACGTCGGGGAAGACCATCTGGTGGTCGGCGGTGCGGGCCTCGCACCGCTGCGCCAGCTCGTTCCAGCGGTCGCCCACGTCGACGCCGCGCTCTTCCAGCCGCCACAGCATCGAAGTCGCGTTGCAGATGTCGAGGTATTCGTCCGACAGATCGGCCCGCATCCGCTCGTCGTAGAGCCGCAGCACCGGCTCCACCTCCCCGAGCTCCAGATGGAACAGCGCGAGGTGCCACCACACGTGGTAGCCGAAGTTGTTGCAGTGGCCGAGCTGCGGCTCGCTCTCGCGGACCCACGCGATGCCCTCGCGGCGGCGGTCCTGCATCTCCATGACGTGCGCGACCGCGTGCACCGCCCACAGATCGGCCGGGTTGCGCTCCACCGCGGCCCGGCCCGCACGCTCCGCCTCGTCCCAGGCGCCCGACTCCTCGAGCGAGAACGCCCGCATCCCGAGAACGTAGCCGTAGCCGTCGACGGTGTCGTCCCAAGCGTGCAGCACCCGTCCTATCGAATCGCGATGGTTCTCGTTGTCGCCGAGATAGAAGTAGAGGTAGTGCGCGATCTTCAGCGCGAGGATGTCGCGCGGATGGCTGGCGAGGATCGCCTCCAGGTGCCCGGCCGCCTGCTCGAACTCGCCCCGGTTCCACGCATCGAGGGCGTCGAGGTGGCGCCTCTCGCGGTCCGTGGCGCCGCGTTCCGCGACGGAGCGGCGCCCGGCTTCGAGACTCGCGCGGGCCTTGGCGGTGAGCGCCGGCACGCAGAACAACATGAAGAAATAGCCCTTCACGCAGTGCGCGAGCGCCATCTCGGGATCCTCGGCAAGGGTGCGCTTGAGCCAGTCCCCGGTGTCGATTCCGAACCGCAGGTATCGCGCAAGCGTCTCGTTCAGGTTGCGGACCGCCGCTTCGTTCGCGGCGGTGGTCTCAAGTCCGCGGGCATCCAGCATGGGGGTCTCCACAGGGTGCGCTCGATCCAGTCCCCGGTGTCGATTCCGAACCGCGGGCATCGCGCAAGCGTCTCGTTCGGGTTGCGGACCGCCGCTTCGTTCGCGGCGGGGGTCTCAAGTCCGCGGGCACCCGGCACGGGGGTCTCCACAGGGTGCGCTCGGGCCAGTCCTCGGTATCGATTCCGAACCGCAGGCATCGTGCAAGCGTCTCGTTCGGGTTGCGGACCGCCGCTTCGTTCGCGGCGGGGGTCTCAAGTCCGCGGGCATCCGGCATGGGGGTCTCCGTCCGGTCGAACCCGACAGCGGGTCGAGGGTGCCGCGCCTGTCGCGGCGCCCCTGCCGCAGGCTCGTTTCCCGGACGCATCGTAGCATCCCGATCCGCCCCCGGCGGCGGGCTCGAACCGCAGACGGCGCCATCTGCCGCCCCGCCCGGCGGGCTGCCCGGCGGGCCGCCCGGCGGGATTCACACCGCGGTCGTCTCGTCGCGGCTTTCCGGCCCGTCCTCCCCGGAGCCGACGCTCGGGGACGTGGCTCGGCGACCGAGGACATGGCTCGGCGACGGAGCAGGCCGGGATTCGGCGACGGAGCAGGCCGGGATTCGGTAACGGAGCAGGCCAGGGTTCGGTAACGGAGCAGGCCGGGGTTCGGTGACGGAGCAGGCCGGGGCTCGGCGACGGAGCAGGCCGGGGTTCGGCGACGGAGCAGGCCGGGGTTCGGTAACGGAGCAGGCCGGGGTTCGGTAACGGAGCAGGCCGGGGTTCGGTAACGGAGCAGGCCGGGGTTCGGTGACGGAGCAGGCCGGGGCTCGGTGACGGAGCAGGCCGGGGTTCGGTAACGGAACAAGCTGAGGTAACGTGCTCGCCAACCGATGCGGCCTCGCCCCCGGAGGATGCCGAATGTCCAGCCATCGAGACCGGCGCGCCGCCCTCGCCCGCCGGGTACGCGCCCGAGAGCTCACCGTCGCCCCCGGCGTATTCGACATGATCTCGGCCAGGGTCGCGGACCGCGCCGGCTTCGACGCGCTCTACATGACCGGCTACGGAATCGCCGCGTCGCACATGGGACTTCCGGACGCCGGGCTGGTGAGCTACTCGGACATGCTCGACCGCGCCGCCCGCATCTGTGAATCGACCCGCACTCCTCTCATCGCCGACGCCGACACCGGATTCGGCGGGTTGCTCAACGTGCGGCACACGGTGCGCGGCTACGAGGCGGCCGGAGTCGCCGCGATCCAGATCGAGGACCAGGAGTTTCCGAAGAAGTGCGGCCACGCCCCGGGACGCCGGGTGGTCCCGCTCGACGACATGCTGCGCAAGGTCGAGGTCGCGGCGGACGCGCGGCACAGCGACGACTTCCTGATCGTCGCGCGCACCGACTCGCGCAGCTCGCTCGGCCTCGACGAGGCGATCCGCCGGGGGCAGGCGTTCGCGAGAGCCGGCGCCGACGTGGTGTTCATCGAAGCCCCCGAATCGGAGGAGGAGTTCGAGCGCATCGGCCGGGAGATCGACGCGCCGCTCCTCGCGAACATGGTCGAAGGCGGCTTCTCCCCCGTCGTGCCGGCGGACACCCTCGCGCAGTTGGGGTTCGCGATCGCGATCTACCCGGGCACCGGCTTCCTCGCCACTGCGAAGACACTGGAAGACGTCTACGGGCACCTCAAGAGGAACGGCTCGTCGATCGACCTGGAAACCGGGAGCTTCTCGATCGGCGAGATGCACGAGCTGATGGGATTCGGCGAGGTGTGGGAGTTCGAGAAGCGGTGGGTGGAGAAGCGTTGAGCCGGTCGGCGGCTGGCGGACGCCGGAACCGGCGAGGGTCTGCGGGCCGACGAGGGTCCGCGGGCCGGCGAGGGTCCGCGGGCCGGCGAGGGTCCGCGGGCCGGCGAGGAGCCGGTCCCCAGGCGGCCGCCACGACCGCAGCCACGTTTCCCCAAGGATGCGCCGCGTGCAGGCGAAATGCCGTTCCGCACCCGGTTTCAACATGCTGCGACGACGGAGCTCTCCGGGCGTCGATTTCGGATCGTGGCCGGTCACAAGCAGGAGAGCGGGTGTGACACCGGAGTCGGAGCGAGTGCCGGCAACGGTCGCGACCGAAGGCGGGAGCGGCAACCACGATTCGGCGGAAGGGGCACCCGAAGCGTCACCGCTCGAATTCGCCGGCAACGCGACCGAGTATTTCGGGATCTGGCTCTCCAACATGGTCCTGAGCATTCTGACCCTGGGCATCTACTCGGCTTGGGCCAAGGTCAGACGAACCCGCTACTTCCTGGGCAATACGATCGTCCTCGGGGACCGATTGGAGTACCACGCGACGGGCGGAATGATCCTGAAGGGCCGGCTGATTGCCGTCGCGGCAATCGCGGCCTATGTCGGGATCGGTTTCGTCAGCACGGTCGCCCAGGCGATCGTCGCGATGGCGCTGATACCGGTCTATCCCTGGGTCATCAATCGGGCGATGCGGTTCAGCGCCCGCATGACTTCCTGGCGCAACGTGCGCTTCGACTGGCACGGGCAGTACTGGGGGGTGGCGAGGGTATACCTGCTCTGGCCCATCGTCGCAGTGTTGTCCCTCGGCGTGCTGGCCCCGATGGCAGCCCGCGCCGGCCGGGAGTATCAGGCCAACCACTATGCGCTGGGCCGCGAGCGGTTCGCAGCGACGACGCCCTTGTGGCCCTACTACGTGGCGCTGCTGCGAACGATGCTTCTCGGCGCGGCGCTGACGGTGATCGTTGCCGGTGCAATCGCGTTTCTTCTCGTGTTCGACGGGATCGGCGCAGTCTGGCTCACGATTTCAGGAATGCCGCCATGGACGGTGATGGGGGCGGCTCCGCTCATCGCCATGGGTCTCGCGGCGATCTGCTTTCGGATTCTTGCTCGCAACATCATCGTCAGCGCACTGACCCTCGGCGACGCCGCGGCCTTTCGAGCCGACCTCGATCCATTGCGGTACCTGTGGATCCTGCTGTCGAACTTCGTCGCGACCGTCCTCACCGCGTTCCTGATGTCCCCGTGGGCGCAGACCCGGCAGTACCGCTATCAGGCCGAACGCATCACGGTCCGACCGATGCACGGGCTCGGGACGTTTCTCGACACCGAAGCGCGCCTGGGTCGGGCATTTGGTGAGGAGTTCGGCGAGATGCAGGACATCGGGCTGGAGATTTGATTGTCCGGGGCCACCTCTACGAACCCGGGTCCTCCGAACGCATCGACGCGTTGCTGGCTCGGGAGCAGGGACGGTTCCATCTGGTCCGCGCCGGCGACGCCACCGGTATCGACATCGAGATCCGCGGTGCGAGCGAACGCCTTGCCGGCATTCCGCAGACCCTCACCCTGAGCACCGGCCAGCGTTTCGTGCCCTTCGAGGAGTTGCCCCGCGGATTTCTGGTCGGGACGGATACGGTGTCGTCGCGGTGGACGGACTGGCTGGAGCGGTTCTCGCCGGTCAAGGCCGCGGTTCTGATCGTCGTGCTCGGGCTGGGAATTCTGGGGTTGCGCGCCGCGGTGCCGGTCGCCGCGGACCTCGCCGCAGTGGTGATTCCCGACCGGGTGGAGGCGTTCATCGGACAACGGGCCTTTCGCGAATTCGACGCGGCGCTGCTCTCACCCAGCCGGCTCCCCGGCCCCCGAACCGCACGCATCAAGGCCGCGGCCCGAGCGCTCGCGCGGCAGGCCGGCATCCATCCGATCCCGGAGATCCACTTTCGTGACGCGGCGCTGCTCGGCGCCAACGCTTTCGCGTTTCCGGGTGGTCCGGTCGTGGTCACCGACGATCTGGTGCGTGTGCTCGCGGACGATGTCCGGATCCTCGCGGTGCTCGCCCACGAGTTGGGGCACGTGGAAGAGCGCCACGGATTGCGCCAAGTACTGCGCGTCGGCGGGATGATCGTGATTGCGTCGCTGGTACTGGGTGGCGACGACTCGCTCGTCGAGGAGCTTGCCGCCATCGCGATTTCCACGGCCTCGGCCGGCTATTCCAGGGACTTCGAACGGGCGGCCGACGCCTTCGCCGGCCGCCTGCTGGAGAGCACCGGACGTTCGGCGGGCGATCTGGCGGACGCGCTCCGTACGCTGCTGGAACATTGCGGGGAATCATGCCGAGGCGAAGCGGGATGGCTGTCCACCCATCCGGGAATCGAGGAGCGCATTCTCACGCTCGGAGGACCCGGGTGACACGTGCACCGGTCTCCGGCACCGGGAATCGCCCGGCAGGGCCGGGCAGGACTTCGTCTCGTCTCGCAGCCCGATGAGGATGTTCCCCGAGGGCGCCCACATCCGAATCGAGGGCGGCGATCTCGTCGGCGACCGGCCGGGGCGTCGTGTACTCGAGGAGAAAGGCTGCGATGCGGGCGATGCCTCCGGCGTCCCGTTCAGCGCCCCTTGAAATCCGCGAGGCGCCGCGCCGCGGTGGCCGCCACTCCTTCTCGATGGTCATCGGTCCGGCGGAGCCGGCTCTGCTCGGCCAGCTCGTGGTCGGTGGCCTCGCGCACCGCTTCGGCCAGTCCCCGGCGCAGGGTGGCGCGGATCGACTGCACCGCGAGGGGCGCGGACTGCGCGATCTCGGTCGCGAGGTCGTGGGCACGCGCTCGTACCTCGGCGCGGTCCACGAGCTCGTCGGCAAGCCCCATCGCGACCGCCTCGGCGCCCTTGACGCGGCGCCCGGTATAAAGCATCAGCGCCGCCCGGTTGGGGCCGATGAGCCGGGGAAGGGTCACGCTGAGCCCGAATCCCTGGTGGATTCCCAGCCGCGCGAAGTTCGCGACGAGCCGCGACTCCTCGCACGCGATGCGGAAGTCGGCCGAGAGCGCGAGCCCCAGCCCGCCGCCGACCGCCGCTCCCTGCACCGCCGCGACCACCGGCTTGGTGCAGGAGAACACCCGTACCGCCTCGACGTAGAGCCGCCCCGCCTGGCCGTCGAGCCGCTCCCGGCTCCACTTCTCGCGGGCGCTGAAGTCGGCGCCGGCGCAGAAGTGCCGGCCTTCGGAGCACAGCACGATGGCGCGGCACCGAGGGTCGGCGTCGAGCCGCTCGCAGGCGTTCGCGATCGCGTGGATCAGGTCGTAGTCGAAGAAGTTGTTCGGGGGGCGATGGATCTCGACCGTCGCGACATGGCGGTCGAGCTCGACGGTGAGATCCGGACCGGGATTCGTGCCGTTCATGGTGTCATGTTGTCCTTGACAACGTGTCGCTCTGTTCGCAGGGTTCGTACATGATCACCATGCCGGTTGCCAAGCTGAAGGCGCAATTCTCCAAGGTGCTGGCCGCGGTCCGCCGGGGAGAACGGATCGGTGTCCTGTACGGGAAGGCAAAGGAGCCCGTCGCCATGATCGTACCCTGCGAACCCGTGGTGTCGCCCGGCCGTGAGGTCGGGTTCCTCGATGGCAAGGTCAGGATCGAGTTCATGGACGACTTCGAGATGACGGAAGACGAATTGCTCGGCATCGACGACTGAGGTATCCGCCGGATACCCATGCCTTTTCAGGTCCGGCGCGGTGCGGCGGTGACGATGCCGGCATCGACCACGCTCACGCCCTTCCCGCGCGGATGCACGATCACCGGGTTCAGGTCGAGCGCCTCCAGCGCGTCGCCCGCCGCCGCCGCGAGCTCCGACACCGCGACGAGCAGCACAACGAGCGCATCGACGTCGGCCGGCGGCGCGCCGCGCACGCCGTCGAGGATCCGCCGGCCCCGCAGGTTGCGCAGCATCTCGTGGGCCTCGGTTGCGTCGACCGGCGCCGGCGAGAGCACGAAGTCGTCCAGCACCTCGACGAGCACCCCGCCGAGCCCGACCGCGAGCATCGGGCCGAAACCGGGGTCGCGGCTCACGCCGACGATCATCTCGACACCCGCTCCGGCCATGCGCTCGACCCTGACCCCCTTGATGAGCGCCGTCGGCGCGAACGCACGCGCATTCTCCACGATGCGCTCGAACGTCCGGCGAACCGCGGCCTCCCCTTCGACCCCGAGCGCGACGCCGTCCCACTCGCTCTTGTGAGGCAGGTCGTTCGACTGGACCTTCATCGCCACCGGCCCACCGACCTCGCCCGCGATACGCACCGCCTCGGCGGCATCGAGCGCGAGGCCGCCGGCGGGAATGCGACCGATTCCGTACGCGGCGAGAAGCGTCTTCGCATCGTGCTCGCACATCACCCCGCCGGCGCCGGTCACCGTACCGGACTCGACACCGAAGACGGTCTCGACGCCGGGCTCGGTCCCGATGTCGGCGCCGGTGGCGGTACAGGTCCCGGCGCCGGCCTCGCTCCCGGCCCCGCTCCCGGCGCGGCCGGGAGCGCCCGACAACGCTTGCACGAGCGATTCGTCGACGCCGGTCCCGCGGGGCGGCGCGCCGTCGAGCCGTTCGAGGAACGCACGGTACTCGTTCATCGCCAGGATCGCCTTCGCCGCGTTCGCCATGCTCGTGGTGCATGGGAACCCGGCGCGGGCGAGCAGCTCCACCGCGTACGGGTCGGCGCGCGTGTAGCCGCAGAAGATCACCGGCTTGTCCACGCTCCGGCCGATGCGGGCAAGGTTGTCGAAGTCGCGCTCGATGTAGCGGGCATGCGAGAGGGAGCCCGCGACCAGCACCGCGTCGATGCCGGGAGCGCCCGCCAGCCGCTCGAGCGGAGGCGCGTAGCCGACGGTGAAGATGACTTGTGCGGTCACGTCCACCGGATTGCGGGACGCCCCGTACGCCGGAAGCATCCGGTCGATGGCGGCGCGGGTCCCGGCGTCCAGCGGCGGCACCGGGAGCCCGTGCTGCTCACAGACATCGGCGAGCCACGCGCCCGCCCCCCCGGATGGAGTCAGGATGCCGACCCGCTTCCCCTTCGGCAGCCGATCGGCGAAGAAGGAGAACGCGGCAGCCACGTCCACCATGTGGTCCTGGTCTTCTCCGGGGAGGATGCCGTAGCGGCGAAACACCGCGTCGAACGAGCGCGCCTTCCCGGCCAGCGACGCGGTATGCGATGCCGCGGCGGCAGCCGCCGCCTCGGAGCGCCCGACCTTGGCGAAGACGAGCGGCTTGCGCAGCCCGGCGGCCCGCGTGGCGACCCGAAGGAGCTTCTCCGGGACGCGGATGCCTTCGAGGAAGGCGAGCACCACCGAGGTATCGTCGTCCTCGACGAGCCAGGCCGCGACGTCCATCGCGTCGAGCCCGGCCTCGTTCCCGGTGGTCACGACGAAGCTGAAGTCCAGCGCCCTGGGCCGGCCGCGGTGGAAGAAGGAGAAGCCGACGCCCCCGCTCTGCGAGACCACCGCGATGCCGCGCCCGCGGCTCCCCTCGGGCCGGAGCCCGTTCTCGACATGCACCACGGTCGGACTGAACGTCGCGGCGAGCGGCATCCGGCCGTTCAGGAATCCCTCCGCGTTGGGGCCGAGGACCGCCATGTCGAACTCGCGGGCGATGGCGGCAATCACCCGCTGGCGCGCCGCACCCGCTTCGCCGCGCTCCTCGCCGAACCCGGAGCTGATCACGATGGCCGCCTTCACTCCGAGCCGCCCGCAGGCCCGCAGGGTCGCGGCGACGTGCTCGGCCGGGATGGCGACGATCGCGAGGTCCACCGGCGCCGGGAGGGCCTCCACCGAGGGATGGCAGGGGATGCCGGCGATCTCGTCGTGGCTCCGGCTCACCGCGTGGAGCGGACCGTCGAACCCGTGCCGGGTCACCGCCTCGACGATCCGCCCGCGGATGATCGTCCGGTCCGGGGACGCGCCGACGAGCGCGATCGAGCGCGGCCGGAACAGGGCATCGAGGTTGGGCATGGTCAAAGGTTGCTGAATGCCTTTTCGGTCCGCTCCAGCACACGATCAGCGCGATCCGGCGAATCGTGCCGATCCCTGAATCACTACTCCCTCTGTTCTCACCGCAGCCCCAGCCCCCGCGCGATGATGCCGCGCAGGATCTCGCGCGTCCCGCCCTGGATGGTGAGCTTCGGCGCGATGAGGGTCGCGTAGCGCAGCACTTCCTCGAAATCGACCCGGTTGCCGGGGTCGGTGTACGCGCGCGGGGCCAAGTCGCGGGCGCGGGCCGGCAACGCCTGCTCCCAGTTGGTGCCCTGCTCCTTCACCACCGCCGCCTCCACGTCGGGGACCTTCCCCGCTTCGAGCATCCCCGCCACCGAGACCGACATCGCGCGCAGGGTCGAGAGCTCGGCGACGAGGCGGCCGAGCCCTTCCGCCATCCGGTCGTCCGGGGCGTCGCCGGCGGCGCGGGCGAGCTCGTGGAGCACGAAGATGGTCTCGAGGAACCGCTCGGGACCGCTGCGCTCGTAGGCGAGCTCGCTCGCGGCCTGCTTCCACGCGGCATCGACATCGCCGATCAGGTGCGCTTGCGGCACGAAGACGTCGTCGAACACCACCTCGTTGAAATCCGAATCCCCGGTGAGGTTCCGGATCGGGCGCACCTCGATACCCGGCGAATCCATTGCGACGAGGAACTGGGTAAGGCCGTGGCGGCGGTTGTCGGCGGTCGGCGGCGCGGTGCGGAGCAGCGCGATCATGTAGTGCGACCGGTGCGCGTTGCTGGTCCAGATCTTGCGCCCGTTCACCTTCCAGCCTCCGGTCACCGGCTCGGCCCGGCACTTGGCGGAGTAGAGGTCGGAGCCCGAATCCGGCTCGCTCATCCCGATGCAGAAATAGCACTCGCCGGCCGCGATGCGCGGCAGTATCGCGTCGCGCACCTCCTCCCGGCCGTAGCGCATGAGCATCGGACCACTCTGCCGGTCGGCGACCCAGTGCGCCCACACCGGGGCGCCCGCCGCCAGCAACTCCTCGGTGACCACGTACCGGTCGAGGAAGCTGCGCTCGCTCCCGCCGTAGCGCCGCGGCCACGTCATGCCGATGAACCCCTCCTCGCCGCAGCGCCGGCTGAACTCCGGCGAGTGGCGGCCGAGCCCCGGGCCGAGACCCGCCGCGAAGGTCCCGGCGTCGAGCTCGCGCGAGATGAACTCGCGGACGCGAGCGCGCAGGGGTCCGGTCGACTCGGGGAGCGGCGAGTACTCGAAGCGGATGCTCTGGGTCACGGTGCGCCTTGTCCCATGAGAGACGAGCCTGAACCGGCTCACGGCCTTTGGCACTGAGCGTTCAGGTGGCCTCCCGGGCGACAAGATACTCGTCGGGGGTTCGACAGGCGAGTCCGGCATCAGCTACCACCTGCTGGCCGGGCGGTCGCTCGACCGCCTCGACCGCCGCGGGGCGGCGTGAGGCGCGTCGCACCTGGCCCGGCGGAGCCGGGCCTGTCCTCCGGGTCGAGCTCGTTCAGAACCTCGCTTCGTACCTCAACCCGACGGTGCCCGAGGAGAACCAGTCCGACCCCAGGCCATCGAAGCCGGCGGACAGGTCGAGCGAACTCCCCTTGTCGATCCGCCAGCGGTGCCCCAGCTCCAGCGAAGCCGAGACATCCTCCGTCCGGCCTCCGTCCGATTCCAGGTTGTGGGCATCCAGGTTCACGCGCAGCTTCCCGTGCATGGTGCCGTTCCCCAGACTCCAGGTCACCTTCGGACCGAGCCCGAGCCGCCCCAGCCACAGACGTTCCTCCGGCGCCTCGCTACCCACGCTGTCCGTGAACGCGTCCAGACCCTCCTCCGCATAGAGCAGGCCAATCTGCGGCTCCACCCGCAGCCCCTCACCGCCCCAACCGAAGTCCCCCGTCAGGTCCCCGCGCACCGCAATCCGCTCCGAGCGGTACGAGGCCGTCACCGGAGCCCCCTCGACCAGCGACAGGTCGCCCTTGCCGCGGCCCCAGCCAACGGCGCCATCAACCGTCAGGGTCTCGTTCAGCCGGTGTGCCCCATACAGTCCGAGCTGCACATGCTCCGCCTCCAGCCGCACTCCTTCCGCCGTCACCCGGCCGGGCTCGTAGCCGAGCAGGACCCCATAGGCCGTGCGCCCGTCCGCGCCGAGACGGTCCGCTCCCGCGTAGACGTCCCACACGCTTCCATCCGCCGACCCGTCCAGCTTCGAATACCGGACGCTGGCCCAGCCATCCCACCCCGACAGCAGAGCCACCGTGACATCACCATTCGCGGTCACTCCGCCATCACCGACATCCACATCGACCGTCGAAGTCCTGTGGCCCCCGTCAAGACGGCCCAGCGCCACATCCGAGGTGAGCTGCGAGAACCGCTGCACATGACGGCGCAGAAGCGACGCCGCACCCACACGGCGACCCTGCGCGAGTACGCTGACCTCCCCCGCATCCACAACCTCGACCGTCGCGGAGGAAAGAGGATTGTCCACCGGATGCACATGGTAGGAGTCACCACCCGGCAAAACCGCAACCGTCACCTCGCTGTTCGGTTCGGTAGAGCCATCGTTGGCGGTCTTCACACCGAACCGCAACTTCGACGCGCCCGCCTCGAACGTCACATCCTGTTCTCTTTCCAGCGCAGCCGGGACCATGTCTCCGCCCCGCTCCGAAACTTCCAGCATCACCGTCAACGCTTCCGACACGCCTCCCGTCCGCGTCAGCTCGAACTTCGCTTCCTCCCCTTCCCTGATCTGACCGGACACCGCCGCGACCGTCACGACCGGAAGACTGGCATCGTCCTCAATCGTGCCCGTGGCGACCCGTGACGACATGTCCAGCGTCGCCGGGGAACCGTCCGGCACCGACAGCTCGACCATGACCGTCTCATCCCGCTCAACGGTGCCGTCATTCATCGTCTCCAGCGAAATCTCCTGCTTCGTATCGTCCGGCGCGAAGGTCACGATGCCGGTGCCGATGTCCATGTAGTCGTCGTTCTCCGTCGCCGAGCTGTTGTCCAGAAGGGTGTAGGCCACCGTGATCTCCACGGCGCTCGGACGGTTCAGTTTCACCGCAAACACGAGCGGGGCGCCCTCCGTCACCGACTCCGCATCGTCAATGGACGCCATGGGCGCTTCGTCCACCGTCACCATCACCGTCCGCGGGGATGACGTGTCCAGTTCATAGCCCGCGCCGGCCTGCAGCGTGATCTCGATCGTGTCGCCGTTCGGCGAGTAGCGATCATCATCCGTCTCCAGAGAAACCTCCTTTCTCGTCTCTCCCGGCTCGAAGGTCACGTCACCCTCTACCGCTCCAAGCGCAAAGCTGGTGGTCATGTCGGTGGCGCTGCCTTCGGCATCGTCGCCATCCACCGCCACCGCCGTTCTGGTCAGGGTGTACTTCACCACGACCGGCACGTCACTCGGGCGGCTCAGTTTCACCTCGAAGCTGAGGAGGAAAGGGGTGCGCTCCGTTATCGGTCCCTCGCCGGCTCTTGATATCGACACCGTGGGCGGGTCCTCGTCGTCCTGCACCGTGACCACGGCCCGTGACGGCGTACCCAGGTCATATGCCCCGCCGTCGTCCAGCGTGAGCGTGAGCATGGCATCCGGCTCGTCGGCGTCGTCATCCCCGGTCGCCAGCGTCACGCGCGCCGTGTTCTCATTGGCCTGGAAGGTCACACCGGTCGGTGGTGGCTTGTTGGTCAGCACCGTGTCGCCGCCCGTCACCGTGAAAGTCACCGCCAGCTCGTCCGACTGCACCCCTGTCCGCGTCAGGATGAAGACCGCATCCTCGCCTTCCGGGACCGTCTCCGTCTCCGCTGCAACCGTCACCACCGCCGCTTCGTCGTCCGTGATCGTCAGCGTCACGGGGGTCGGGGCCGTCACCCCCCGGCTGTTCGTCGCCGTGCCCGATACCGTCACCGTCTTGTGTGGTGCGTCCACTGCGTTGTCCACGCTCGTGACCGTCACCGTTCCTTGGCTCCTCGTCGCACCCGCCGGGATTGTCAGCTCCCGGTTCGTGCTCAGCGTGTAGTCACCCGCCACCGCCGGCGCCACCGGCGCCACCGAGACCGTCACCGTCGTCTCCTCGCTCGACGCATGGTCCAGGGTCGCCGTCACCGTGCTCTGCTGATTGACCTCCGTGATCGAGTCCGGGGTCAGCACCAGCGTCACCGTCGGCGTATCGTCGTCGTCCGTGATGGTCCCGGTCGCCGTGCCATCCGAAATGTCCGCGCCCGACGCGCTCGACAGCGTCACCGTGAACGTCTCGTTCGGCTCGTCCACGTCGTCGCCCGCCACCGTCACCGACACCGTCTTGCTGGAATCCCCGGCGCTGAACGTCAGACTCCCGTTCCCCGCGGTGTAGTCCGTCCCGGCGGTCGCGGTTCCGTCGGATGTCGCCCAGTCCACGGTCACCTGCCCCGATGTCGTCGAGCTCAGCCTCACCGTGAACGTCATCGTCGTGCTGCCCGAATCGCCCTCGTCCACGCTCGCGTCCCCGATCGACAGCATCGGCAACGCGACCGTCGCCGTCTCCGCGCTCTCGACGGTCTCATCGGTCCCGTCGTCGTCGGTGAAGCTCACCTGCGCCCTCAGCGTCGCGCCGACGTCCGCGGCGACCACCGTGTAGGTCGCCGAGGTCGCCCCGGCGATCGGCGTCGCCGTCCCGCCCGACGGCTTCCGGAACCACTGCCAGGTGAAGGTCGCGCCCGTCAGCCCGTCCGGATCGTCGACGATGCCCGCGGCCCTCGCCGTCAGCGTCTCGCCGACCACGGGCGTCGTATCGTCGATCGTCGGCGCGCCCGTCGGCGCCGCGTTGTCGTCGTCCTCGACCGTCACGTCCGCCGTGGCGGTCCCCAGGTCCCAGGCCGCATCCGCCGTCAGGGTCAGGGTCACCACGCTGTCCGCCTCGTGGACACTGTCCTCCACCGTCGGCACCGTCACCGTCTTCTCGGTGTCGCCGTCCGCGAAATCGACGGTCTTCGCGTCCTCCTCGCCCGACGCCACCACGGCGCCGCTCTCCGACACGCTGTAGCTCACCGTCAGCGCACCCGTCGTCACCACCGTGCGCGTTACCGTGAACTGCGCGTCCGCGCCTTCCGCCACCGAGCTCGCCACCCGCGCCACCGACACCCGCGGACGCGGCGCCGCCTCGACCACCGACGTCACCGCGCTCACGACGGTCTCCGTGGTCCCGTCGTCGTCGGTGAAGCTCGCCTCCACCTTCAGCGTCGCGCCCTCATCGGCGGCAACCACGGTGTAGGTCGCCGCGGTCGCACCGGAGATCCGCGTATCCGTTCCGCCCGACACCCGGGCCCACTGCCAAGTGAAGCTCCGGTTCGTCAGACCGTCCGGATCGTCGATGCCCGACGGATTCGCCGTCAGCGTCTGGCCGACCACGGGCGTCGTGTCGTCGATGGTCGGCGCGCCCGTCGGCGCCGCGTTGTCGTCGTCCTCGACCGTCACGTCCGCCGTGGCGGTCCCCAGGTCATACGCCGCATCCGCCGTCAGGGTCAGCGTCACCGTGCTGTCCGCCTCGTGGACACTGTCCTCCACCGTCGGCACCGTCACCGTCTTCTCGGTGTCGCCGTCCGCGAAGTCGACGGTCTTCGCGCCCTCCTCGCCCGACGCCACCATGGCGCCGCTCTCCGACACGCGGTAGTTCACCGTCAGCGCCCCTGTCGTCACCACCGTGCGCGTTACCGTGAACTGCGCGTCCGCGCCTTCCGCCACCGAGCTCGCCACCTGCGCCACCGACATCCGCGGAAGCGGCGCCGCCTCGTCGTCGGTGATCGTCAGGGTTACGTTCTGCGGAGCAGTAATCCCTTGGCTGTTCGTCGCCGTGCCCGACACCGTCACCGTCTTGGCCCCTTCGTACACGTTGTTGTTCACGGCGGTCATCGTCACGACGCCGGTGCTGTCCGTCTCGCCCGCCGGGATGGTCAGCTTCGTGTTCCCGCTCAGCGTGTAGTCGCCCGCCACCGCCGGCGACACCGGCGCCACCGAGACCGTCACCGTCGTCGCCTCGCTCGACGGATGGTTCAGGCGCGCCGTCACCGTGCTCGTCCCGCCAGCCTCCGTGATCGAGGCCGGGGTCAGAACCAGCGTCACCGTCGGGGTCGCGTCGTTGTCCCTGATCGTCAGCGTCACATCATCCGGGTCCGTCACTCCCCGGCTGTTCGTCGCCGTGCCCGACACCGTCACCGTCTTGTGCGGTGCGTCCACCGTGTTGTTCACGCTCGTGACCGTCACCGTACCCGTGCTCGTCGTCGACCTCGCCGGGATTGTCAGCACCCGGTTCGTGCTCAACGTGTAGTCGCCCGCCACCGCCGGCGACACCGGCGCTACCGAGACCGTCACCGTTGTCGCCTTGCTCGACGGGTGGTCCAGGGTCGCCGTCACCGCGCTCTGCTCATTGACCTCCGTGATCGAGTCCGGGGTCAGCACCAGCGTCACCGTCGGCGTCGTGTCGTTGTCCCTGATCGTCAGCGTCACGGGGGCCGGGGCCGTCACCCCTTGGCTGTTCGTCGCTGTGCCCGACACCGTCACCGTCTTGTCCGGTGCGTCCACCACGTTGTTCACGCTCGTGACCGTCACCGTGCCCGTGCTCGTCGTCGCACCCGCCGCAATCGTCAGCACCCGGTTCGTGCTCAGCCTGTAGTCGCCCGCCACCGCCGGCGCCACCGGCGCCACCGAGACCGTCACCGTCGTCTCCTCGCTCGACGCATGGTCCAGGGTCGCCGTCACCGTGCTCTGCTGACCGACCTCCGTGATCGAATTCGAGGACAGCACCAGCGTCACCGTCGGCGGGTCGTCGTCGTCCCTGATCGTCCCCGTCGCCTCGCCATCCCCGATCGTCGCGCCCGACGCGCTCGACAGCGTCACCGTGAACGTCTCGTCCGGCTCGTCCACGTTGTCGCCCGTCACCGTCACCGACACCGTCTTGGTGGAATCCCCGGCGTTGAACGTCAGGCTCCCGTTCCCCGCCGTGTAGTCCGTCCCAGCGGTCGCGGTTCCGTCGGCCGTCGCCCAGTCCACCGTCACCGGCGCCACCGCCGCCGGATTCAGCATCACCGTGAACGTCATCGTCGTACCGCCCGAATCGCCCTCGGCCACGCTCGCGTCAGCGACCGACAGGCCCAGCTCGTCGTCTTCCGTGATTGCCAGCGTCACGGAGTCCGGGGCCGTCACCCCCTGGCTGTTCGTCGCCGTGGCCGACACCGTCACTTCCTTGGCAGCCACGACCACATCGTTGTCCACGGCGGTGATCGTCACCGTGCCCGTGCTCGTCGTCGCACCCACCATGATCGTCAAATCCAGGTTCCCGCTCAGCGTGTAGTCGCCCGCTACCGCCGGCGACTCCGGCGATGCCGACACCGTCACCGTCGTCGCCTCGCTCGACGGATGGTTCAGGCGCGCCGTCACCGTACTCGTCCCGCCAGCCTCCGTGATCGAGGCCGGGGTCAGCACCAGCGTCACCTTCGGCGTATCGTCGTCGTCCACGATCGTCAGTGTCACGGGGGCCGGGTTCGTCACCCCTTGGCTGTTCGTCGCCGTGCCCGACACCGTCACCGCCTTGTGCGGTGCGTCCACCGTGTTGATCACGGCGGTAATCGTCACCGTACCCGTGCTCGTCGTCGCACCCGCCGCAATCGTCAGCTCCCGGTTCGCGCTCAGCGTGTAGTCGCCTGCTACCGCCGGCGACACCGGCGATGCCGACACCGTCACCGTCGTCGCATCGGTTGACGAATGGTTCAGGCGCGCCGTCACCGTACTCGTCCCGCCAGCCTCCGTGATCGAGGCCGGGGTCAGCACCAGCGTCACCTTCGGCGTATCGTCGTCGTCCACGATCGTCAGTGTCACGGGGGCCGGGTTCGTCACCCCTTGGCTGTTCGTCGCCGTGCCCGACACCGTCACCGCCTTGTGCGGTGCGTCCACCGTGTTGATCACGGCGGTAATCGTCACCGTACCCGTGCTCGTCGTCGCACCCGCCGCAATCGTCAGCCCCCGGTTCGTGCTCAACGTGTAATCGCCCGCCACCGCTGGCGACACCGGCGCCACTGAGACTGTCACCGTTGTCGCCTCGCTCGACGGATGGTTCAGGGTCGCCGTCACCGTGCTCGTCCCACCGTTCTCATCGATCGAGTCCGGGGACAGGACCAGCGTCACCGTCGGCGGATCGTCGTCGTCCCTGATCGTCCCGGTCGCCGTGCCATCCCCGATGGTCGCGCCCGATGGGCTCGACAACCTCACCGTTAAGGTCTCGTCCGGCTCGTCCACGTTGTCGCCCGCTACCGTCACCGACACCGTCTTGCTGGAATCCCCGGTGTTGAACGTCAGCCTGCCGTTCCCCGCCGTGTAGTCCGCCCCGGCGGTCGCCGTCCCGTCCGCGGTCGTCCAGTCCACCGTCACGGTTTCCGTCGCCGCCTGACTCAGGTCCACCGTGAAATTCAGCGTCACGCTACCCGAATTGCCCTCGTCCACGCTCGCGTCCCCGATCGACAGCATCGGCAACGCGACCGTCGCCGTCTCCGCGCTCTCGACCGTCTCATCGGTCCCGTCATCGTCGGTGAAGCTCGCCTCCACCTTCAGCGTCGCGCCCACGTCACCGGCAGCCACCGTGTAGCTCGCCGTGGTCGCGCCGCTGATCCGCGTCTCCGTTCCGCCCGACGCCACCCGGGTCCACTGCCAAGTGAAGGTCGCGCCCGTCAGACCGTCCGGGTCGGCGATGCCCGACGGGTCCGCCGTCAACGTCTCGCCGACCACCGGGGTCGTGTCGTCGATCGTCGGCTTGCCCATCGGCGCCGCGTTGTCGTCGTCCTCGACCGTGACCTCCGCCGTGGCGGTCCCCAAGTCATACGCCGCATCCGCCGTCAGGGTCAGCGTCACCGTGCTGTCCGCCTCGTGGTCGAGGTCCTCCTCCGTCGGCACCGTCACCGTCTTCTCGCTCTCGCCGTCCGCGAAAGCGACGGTCTTCGCGCCCTCCTCGCCCGACGCCACCATGTCGCCGGTCTCCGACACGTCGTAGTTCACCGTCAGCGCGCCCGTCGTCACCACCGTGCGCGTTACCGTGAACTGCGCGTTCTCGCCTTCCGCCACCGGGCTCGACACCGGTGCCACCGACATCCGCGGACGCTCGTCGTCGGTAATCGTCAGAGTCACGTTCTGCGGGGCCGTGACCCCCAAGGTGTTTCGCGGTGTGCCCGACACCGTCACCGTCTTGTCCCCTTCGTACACGCTGTTGTCCACGGCGGTAATCGTCACGACGCCGGTGCTGTCCGTCTCGCCCGCCGGGATTGTCAGCCCCCGGTTAAAACTCATTGCGTAGTCACCCGCCACCGCCGGCGACACCGGCGCCACCGAGACCACCACCCTCGTCTCCTTGCTCGACGGATGGTTCAGGGTCGCCGTCACCGTGCTCGTCCCGCCGTTCTCATCGATCGAGTCTGGAGACAGGTGCAATGTCACCGTCGGCGGGTCGTCGTCGTCCTCGATCCGCCAATTCCACCCCTTATGCACCTCGCCCGGCCGAGTCGTGATGTTCGACAGCTCTAACGAGAATTCCTCGTCCGGCTCATCCACGTTGTCGTCTAGTACCTCCACCCTCAGATGAAAGTCACGATTGTTATCGCTCTCGGGACCGAAGTTCCCGTAGTCGAACGTCATGGTTCCACTCCCCGCCGTGTAGTCCGTCCCGGCGGTCGCCGTCCCGTCCGCGGTCGCCCAGTCCAACGTGATGGTTTCCGGTACATTCGCCTCGCACCCCCAGTCCACCAATAACACGTTCAACCGAAGATGGACACTTATGTACCGGCTCTTGCCCTCGATCACGGAATCTTTGTTGTCATTGTCGGAGGGCTCGTACCACTCCACCAACACATTTTCGTCGGGCGACAGGCACGGGGTGTTAGGCACTGTATTTTGATTTTGGGCCGGTGCCGGTACCGGCGCCAGACCGACGAGCGCCAGCAGGAGGCCAGCCGCCGAAGCGGCGCGGCACCGCTTCGAGCCGTCATGGCGCCTCCGGTCCCGACGCTTTCCGGACAATGCCCGGACTCCGGCCGGGTTGCCGGGAACCGCGACCATGCGGCGCAATCCCGTCCACCAGCGCCGGAGGGCCGCCAAGGCGGGAATCGTTGTCCTGCGGTTCAACGGACCCACCCGTGCATCTTGCCGATGCCGGCCCCCGTCATCCCGAACCCCCCTGGCTTGCCCAAGACATTGCCCAAGGCATTGCTCGGGGACAGGCGACGCTCTCCCGGACTCGGCCGGGGAGAACGACGGGGAAGCCGTCGACAGGGGTCGGGGGGGCTAGTGGCTGGTGTCGGGGGGGGGGGGGGGGGGGGGGGGGGGGTAGTGATCAGCGTCGGGGAGAGGGAGTAGCCGGCGGAGTCGGCCGCGCCGCCTGTCATGGCAGCGAGCGTCACACCATGGCAATGAGTGAACTCGTTCACGGCAGCTCGCCGGTGTTCAGCGCCCCGGCCGGGGCGTGTCGGCGCCGCTCGAAGACGGCCCGCCCTCCGTGATGCCCGCTCCGAACGCAGCGGCGAGCGAGGGCCCCGGACTTCTCGCGAGCCCGTGCCGGCGCCGCGCCGGCGACGGCCACCGCCCGCGCGCCCGCGCCGCGAGGGCGTGGATTTCGAAGGGAGTCGAGCCGGTCCGGCCATGGCGGCTTCCTCTCGGGTGTCACCTCTCGGGCGCCAAGCCCCGTTCCGTGCCGGGGTTCGCGGAGCACGAACCGGGCTGCGGTGCGGGCCGCAGGTCGATACTTCTCGTGCCGGCGCCGAATGGTACCCAATTTTGACGGCGTGTCGATATCACGGCGTGCAGATATCCATGTACCGCCTCACGCCGCCGCCACCCGCGGCGCATGGTCCTGCCGCCTCGCCAGCAGGCGCCCCGGCATCAGGACGAAGCAGCCGAGCACGAACAGCTTGTTGACGAACCAGTTCGTCGTCCGGATCGTCCACTCCGGCGCGCCGAGGAACAGGACGAACTTCGTCACCGCGATGCCGATCTCGAGGACGGCGACGACGAGCGCGAGCGCACGGGTGTAGCGCGGGCGCGCAAGCAGGGCCCAAGCCGAGCCAGACGTGGACCACCGGCCAGAAGTCGAGGTAGACGTGCGTGGCCGGCGCAAGACCGTGGGAGAGGGCGCAGGCAACCGGGAAGAGGCGGCCCGGGTGCCGGGGGGTGCGACGGACTCGATACGAAACCCTCTGCGAAATCCCCACGTTCCCGGCACGATCTCCTACAAGTAGTCGAGGTGTTCTCCTACGTTCCGAGGGCGGATCTTCGCTTTCGCATCCGTGCGCGGGGCCGATACCGTGCCCTCCCCATGGAGACCGATGCCGCCCGGAAACGTTTGTTCGCGCTGCCCTTGCTTGACTCGCGGCGGGCGGCGGCTGACGATGCGACCGAACGCAACCCGGCGCTGGCAGTGCTCGGTGTCGAGGGCGCGGCCTCCCCGGCGCAGGCGGCGGCCCGGATGCAGGCGATGGCGCTCTGGCTCCCGCAGGTGCTCACCGACCGGGACGTGCGGCGCGAATTCGGCGCCTCGGTGGTGGCGTGGCTGGCGGCGACGATGCCGCGGCTGTTTTCGTCCGCCGGTGACGAGGAGATCGAGAGCATCGGACTTGGGCTGTTCGAGGAGGAGGACGAAATGACGATGCTGCACCTGAGGGCGAAGGAGTGGGAAGCCGAGTGGCTGCGCCAGGGCATCGCGCAAGGCATGGAACGCGGCTTGGCGCAAGGTGTGGAGCGCGGCTTGGCGCAAGGTGTGGAGCGCGGCTTGGCGCAAGGTGTGGAGCGCGGCTTGGCGCAAGGTGTGGAGCGCGGCTTGGCGCAAGGTGTGGAGCGCGGCTTGGCGCAAGGTGTGGAGCGCGGCTTGGCGCAAGGTGTGGAGCGCGGCTTGGCGCAAGGTGTGGAGCGCGGCTTGGCGCAAGGTGTGGAGCGCGGCTTGGCGCAGGAACGGGCGTTGCTGCGCGAGATGGCGGCGCGCAAGTTCGGCGCCGTGGTGGGCGAGGAGCTCGCCCGACGCCTGGAGTCGGCCTCGGACGCCGAGGCGCTTCGGGAGGTCGGCGTCCTGATCATCGACTGCGCCGACGGCGCGGAACTGCTCGCCCGCATCCCCCCGCGCGGAGACGCTTGAGGCCCCTGGCGGTAGCCCGCGCGTCTCCGGCATGAACGCCGACCCGCTCATCGTCCACACCACCGCCCGCATGCTCTCGGAGCTTTGCGGGCCGGAGGTCGTGACCGCGGCCGAGGACGGTATCCGGCCGGATGCGTTGTGGGACGCACTGGAGGCGTCCGCGCTCACCCGCGCGTGGGTCCCCGAAGCGCTCGGCGGGCCCGGCACGACCCTCGCCGACGGCTTCGCGATCGCGCGTCTCGCCGGGACCCACGCGGTGCCGGCGCCGCTCGCGGAGACGCTGCTTGCGGGCTGGCTCGCAGCGGACGCCGGTCTCGAAGCTCCGGGCGGCCCTGCCGCCGTCGCGCCCGTGGATGGCGCCGCTTCCGTCAGGCTCGAAGGCGATACCCTCTCCGGCACGGCGGCGCGCGTCCCACATGCGCGTACTTGCGACCACCTCGTCGTCGTGTTCGGGTGCGGCGGCGCCGGTGGCGTGGCTCGGGAGATGACCCGGGGGGTGGCGATCGTCGGCCGCGACGCCTGCGCCATCGAGCCCGGGACGTCGCTCGCCGGCGAGCCGAGCGACACGGTCCGCTTCGACGGGGCGATCCCGATCGCGTGCTCGGTACCGGGAACGGTGGACCACGCCGAGCGGCTGCGGCGCATGGGAGCGGCCTTGCGCGCCGAGCAGATGGCGGGGGCGCTCGAAGGCTGCCTCGAGCAGTCGCTCCAGTACGCCACGGACCGGCGCCAGTTCGGCCGGCCGATCGCGAAGTTCCAGGCGGTGCAGCACAACCTCGCGGTGCTCGCGGGGGAGGTGGCGGCGGCCACCACCTCGGCCGACGCCGCGGTCTCCGCGATCGCCCGCCACGGCATCGATGACGACCGCGCCTTCGTCGCCGTCGCCACCGCGAAGATCCGGGGTGGCCAAGCCGCGGGCGCCGGCGCCGGCATCGCCCACCAGGTGCACGGCGCGATGGGGTTCACCCGCGAGTACGGCCTCCAGCACCGCACCCGGCGGCTGTGGGCGTGGCGCGACGAGTTCGACCCCGAAACGGTGTGGGCGATGGAGCTCGGCCGGCATGTCGCGCAGCGCGGCGGCGACGGTCTCTGGGCAACGGTCACCGCGGTCTGACGCGCCGGACGGACGGGTGGCGGGACCGGTTTCCGTTCGCCGCAATCCAGCCGCCCGATGCCCGCTTCGCCAACCCCGCCCCATCGTCGCGCAACGCCCGGAGGAGAACCCATGAATCGCGAACTTCGGACGGAGCTCGGCCGGCGCTTCCGGCGCCTGCGCGAGCGCGGCACGTTCCTGATGCAATGGAGGCGTCGATGAAGATCGGACTGTTCCTCACCAACCAGCAGCACCTCGACACCGACATGGTGAGCGCCCTCGGGGACCAGATCACCATGGTGCACCACGCCCGCGACCGCGGCTGGGACTCCCTGTTCTCGGGGCAGCACTACCTGAACGAGGGCAACAACAAGCAGCTCCAGATCGTGCCGTTCATCGCGCGGCTGATCCCGGAGGCCGGCGAGATGACCACCGGGCTCGGGGTGATGCTGCTCAACCTCCACAACCCGGTGTACGTCGCGGAGACCGTGGCGACGCTGGACATCATCGCCCGGGGCAACTTCGTCTTCGGCATCGGTCTCGGCTACCGGGAGGTGGAGTTCGACGCGTTCGACGTGCCGAAGGGCAAGCGCGTCGCGCGCATGGTGGAGTGCTTGGCGCTCGTGCGCCGGCTGTGGACCGAGGACTCGGTGACGCACCACGGCGAGACCTGCCGGCTCGACGCGGTCCGGATGAACATCCGCCCCGTGCAGCGGCCCTCGCCGCCGGTGTGGGTCGCCGCCAACAACGACCGGGCCATCCGGCGGGCCGCGCACATCGGGGACACCTGGATGGTCAACCCGCACTCGACGACCGCCACCATCCGCCGCCAGCTCGCGCTCTACCGCGAAGCGCTCGATGCGGCGGGCAAGCCCTTTCCCCCCGAGCTTCCCTGCATCAAGGAGATCTTCTGCGCCAGGGACCGGAAGACCGCGATCGAGATGGCGGGGCCGTACCTCTTCGCGAAGTACCGCGACTACGCATCATGGGGCCAGGACGCCGCGATGCCGGACGACGAGACGTTCGACCAAGAGTTCGACGACCTGCTGCGCGACCGCTTCATCCTCGGCTCGCCCGAGGAGTGCTACGAGCAGCTCCGGCCGTATTTCGAGGAGCTCGGGGTCAACCACCTCATCTTCCGGACCCACTGGGCGGGGATGCCGCTCCCGGTGGCGCTGTCCAGCATGAGGCTCATCTCCGACGAGTTGCTGCCGGCGCTCCGGAAGCTCTGACCGAGCCGGGCGGGCGCGGTACTTCGGCGGGACCCGGTTGCCGACGAAAGAGGATGGCGTCTACCCGCCCTCGCGCGGACGGTCCTTCACCCATTTCCGGCCGTGCAGCATGGGCGCGATCAGGTTCTCCCGCTTCCATGCGAGGTAGAAGAGGATGGCGGCCACGTGAAGGGCGACGAGTACCAGCACCACCTTGGCGAAAAAATTGTGGTAGCTCGTCATCGTGGCCACGATCCCGGACGACACCTCCGATGCCAGCGGACCGGAGTGGAAGAGCGCATCGTCCTCCGAGAACAGTCCCGTCACCACCTGGGCGGTGAGCGCGAGCACCATCGCAATGACGGACAGGGCGCCGACCGGGTTGTGGCCGGGCACGCCGCTCGGCCGCCTGGCGCCGATCCGGCGAAGGTAGGCCGGGATGCCGCGCAAGGCGGCGAAGAGGGTGCGATGGCGCACCGGAGCGGGGCCGGCCCAGCCCCATGCGTAGCGGAACAGCAGCAGCACCCCGGTGAAGTAGCCGCAGTAGATGTGCCACTGCATGATCGAGAAGGTGCGGAACTCGCCGAGCGCCCAGCCGGTGACGACCGAGGCGGCGAGCAGCCAGTGCCACCCGCGGGTGACCGGATCCCAGACCGGTTCCCGGCGATAGCCTTCCATCACGATCCTCCAGCCCCGGCAGGCAAGGCTTCGCAAGGCCCGCCCCGCATCCACCGGTGCGGCACCGTCCCGGTCGGGCAGTCACGTCGAGGGCCGGTCCATCCCGGTCCGTCCCGGTCCGTCCCGGCCGACGTCCGGACATTCCCGGTGCGGACGTCCCGGCGGCCGGGCCTTCCGTCAGCCTGGACCCGCACCGCGGCAATCGTGTCCCGATCGGCGCGGCCCGGCAATCGTCGCCGACCGGCGCCGCACCGGGCGGCGCCTGCCGGCGGCGTCCGCACCTACTCGGCGCGGAAGTCGTCGTGGCAGCCCTTGCACGCCTTGCCCACCGCGCCAATCTTCGAGCGCAGTGCGCCCGGCCCGTCTCCCGCCACCGCGGCGAGGGCGGCGGTGGCCTCCGACAGGGCCTCGCCCTTCCTGCCCGCCTCGGGCCAGGTCGACCAGATCTCGGGAAGTGCGCGCGTCTTTCCGGCGTAGGCGTCGTTGCCGGTTCCCCGGGGCCACATCGCGCCCGCGTCCAGGCGGGCCATCGCGTCCAGGTGCGCGGCGAGGGACTTCGCCATCTCCGCATCGTATTCGATGTCCCCCTTGGCCATGCCGAACAGGGGACCGGCGTACCAGCTCTGCAGCGTCATCACCGCTTGGCGCGCCTCGATCGCCTTCTCGTTCGGGTCCTTCGCGGCCGATGCGGAGAACGCGACGGAAAGGCCGATGACTGCCAACGTCCATCGAGCGAAGGAGTGCATGGGGAACCTCCCTTGTATGTGGCTTTGCGTGTGCGGGGCTACTGCGCGGGGCCAGTCTAGCCCGGATTTCCCGCCATCTCACGGCTGCAGACGCGGAGATGCCGGTATCGACCGCGTTGAACCCGGCCAAGGTGCTCGACGTACCGCCAAGTACGCCTGCGCGCCCTGACTCGCGTTCGCCTTGTCGCTCCCGGCCTCTCCGCGCCCTCGCTTCGCGATCGGTGAGAAATCCGGGCCGGCACTGCCCGTGCCCCGCGACCGTTCGCCGGACTCGTGGTGCATCCGGGTGCGCCGCCCCCCACCATCTCGATGGCGATGGCGCGTTCGGGGCCCCCGGCCATGGCGCCGCGACCTCCCGAGGCCGGTCTCCATCGCGCCCGGAACGCCGCCGATGCCGGAACGGCCGCCCGGGCTGCGCCCGGCTCGAGCGGCAATCAGGAAATGTTTAGCGATCCGCAAGCGGAAATTGATACCTGGCCCGTTGTCGCCGGGACATTGCCGGTAGTAGCATCCGCCCCGCTCAAGCGCACATGCGCCGCATCGGTCGACGGAGGCTCGCCATGCCGACTCCTTCCGATGGCCTCGATATCGAGTCCCTGATCGCGCGCCAGCGTCCCGGCTTCACCCTCGACCAGCCGTTCTATACCCATCCCGACGTCTTCGCCCGCGACTTCGAGCGCATCATCGCGCGCAAGTGGCTGTTCGTCGACCACGTCTCGCGGATCCCGGAGCCCGGCGACTACTTCCTCTACGAGGTCGCGGGCGAGTCGATCATCGTGCTGCGCGATCGGGAGGGCGAGGTGCGGGCCTTCTTCAACGTATGCCGGCACCGCGGCTCGCGGGTGTGCACCGAGCCCGAGGGCCGGGTCGCGCGACTCGTCTGCCCGTACCACGCATGGAGCTACGGGCTCGACGGGCGCTGCATCCGGGCGCGCGGAATGCCGGCCGGCTTCGACCGCGAGCCGTACGGGCTGCATCCCTGCCAGGTGCGCGTGCTCCACGGCCTCATCTACGTCTGCCTCTCGCGGGACGGCGCCCCGGACTTCGACGTCATCGCCGGGAACGTCGCCCCGTACCTCGCGCTGCACCGGCCCGAACACGCCAGGATCGTGCACCGCGAGACGTTCCCCACCCACGCGAACTGGAAGCTCGTGGTGGAGAACTTCCGCGAATGCGCCCACTGCCTCCCCGCCCACCCCGAGTACACCGCGACCTACGGCTACGTGCGGGAATACGAGCGCGGCGGACTGGGCGGGTACGACGCCGCGATCGCCGCCTGGAGCGAGCGGGCCGGCGCGCGCGGGGGGCTCGCCGGCTACCGGTCGTGGGAGGACACCTTCCCCGATCAACCCCACTACGGACGCCGGCGCCCGATCGGGAACGGGCGCCACACCCTCACCGCCGACGGCGGGCCCGCCGCGCCGCTGATGGGCGTCTTCAAGGAGTACGACGGGGGCGACACCGTCGTGTGGCTGCATCCGCTGCACGCCTTCTGGGGCGCGAACGACCACGTCACCCTGTTCCGGTTCACCCCGGTGCACGCCCAGCTCACCGACGTCGAACTGATCTGGCTCGTGCGCGAGGATGCGCGGGAGGGCGTCGACTACGATGTCGAGCGCATCGCATGGCTGTGGCACGAGACCACGGTGGCGGACACCAGGATCATCAACGACAACCAGAAAGGGGTGAACTCGCGCAGCTACCACCCCGGCCCCTACATGGAGATCGAGGCGGCCGTGAAGCAGGTGACCGCCTGGTACCTCGACCAGATCCGCGAGCCCGCGCCGCCGCTCGCGGCGGCCGGCGCCGGGGCCGGATGAGGGGCCGGGCGACAGGCTCCACCGTCTCCGTCTCCGTCTCCGGGGCGGGAGCGAGAGGCACCTTCACGGAAGACACCGGCAGCGCCAGAAGCCGGATCGGATTGCTGCGGGGCGGGAGCAGAGGCGTTCTCCAGGAAGAAGCCGGGAAGCTCCGCGATCGTCACGGGCGGCGCGGACGCGCGTCCCGCACTATACTCGCCGCCTCCGCACCGGGAGGGCCATGGATGGACCCGATCCGCATCTACCACAACCCCGCGTGCAGCAAGTCCCGCGGCGCCCTGGAGATCCTGCGCGGCAGCGGCGCCGGCTTCGAGGTCGTGGAGTACCTGAAGACGCCGCCGTCGCGCGAAGACCTCGCCCGCATGCTGGCGCTGATCCCGGACGCGCCGGGCGACCTGGTGCGCAAGGACGGCCGCTTCAAGGCGCTCGGCCTCGGCCCGGACGACTGCGCCACCGCCGCGCGGGTCATCGACCTGCTGCTCGCGCACCCGAAACTGATGCAGCGCCCCGTCGTCCTGCGCGGGGAGCGGGCGCTGATCGCCAGACCGCCCGGGAAGGTCGAGGAGCTGTTCCGATGAGCCGCGAAACGGATCGCGATGGAGGCACGCCGCAAGTCCCGGACGAGCGCAGGAAGGCGTGGGGCGAGAAGTACCAGCCGCGCTATTCCGGGGTCGCGACCTTCATGCGCTGCCGGCTCCTCGAAGAGCCGGAGCAGTGGGACGGCATCGACATCGGCATCGTCGGAGTGCCGTTCGACGGCGGCGTGACCAACCGCCCGGGCGCCCGCCACGGTCCTCGCCACCTGCGCGAGCAGTCGACCCTGATGGGCACGGTGGTCCACCAGACCGGTGTGCGCCCCTACGACCTCGCGACGGTCGCCGATCTCGGCGACGCCTTCATCGAAGGCGTGTACCGGCTCGACGACGCGATCGCCGACATCGAGCGCCATTACGACCGCATCGCGGCGGCCGGGATCCTGCCGCTGACCGCCGGAGGCGATCACTCCATCACCCTGCCCATCATGCGCGCGCTCGCCCGCGCCCGCGGCGGGCCGCTCGGCCTCATCCACTTCGACGCCCACTGCGACACCGGGCCGGAGCTGTTCGGGCACAAGCACCACCACGGCGGGCCGTTCAAGGTGGCGGTGGAGGACGGGGCGCTCGACCCGAAGCGCACCATCCAGATCGGCATCCGCGGCCCGGCCGAGCCGCTGTGGGGGTTCAGCTACGAGTCGGGCATGACCGTCATCCACATCGAGGACCTGTACGCGATGGGGATCCCCGCAGTCGTCGAGAAGGCCCGCGAGGTCGCGGGCGGCGGGCCGACGTACCTGAGCTTCGACGTCGACGGCCTCGACCCCGTCTACGCGCCCGGCACCGGCACCCCGGAGGTCGGCGGCTTCACCACGTTCGAGGCGCAGCAGATGCTGCGCGGCCTGCGTGGCCTCGACATCGTCGCCGGCGACGTCGTCGAGGTCGCCCCGCCCTTCGACCCGTCCGGCACCACCGGACTGACCGGCGCCCAGATGATGTTCGAGATCCTGTGCCTGCTCGCGGAGACGGTGGGACGGAAAAAGGGCGCGTGACCGTCCCGGAGATGCCGGCGAAGGGCCGGGGGGTACGCCCTCGCGCACGGCGCCATCGCGACCGCGCGATTCAGTCGAGCCGGAACCGTTTGGAGCGCACGAATTCTCCGAAGTCGCCTCGCTCGCTCACCGCGACCTGGCGGGCCTTGTCCTCGGACCACCCGTAGAAATCCGCGCGACCGAACCGCCCGGGGTCGCGCTGGCGGTCCGGGTCGAGCGGAAGCGCCGCGTGGCGGCGCGCATCGTAGCCCGCGATCCATCGCTCGAAGCCGCTGTCGTTATAGCGGCCGGTGTGCACGAACGCTTCGAGAGGCAGCCGGGGCGTGATCTTGCGCTCCCTCGCCGGGTAGCCCGCCACCATCCCCGCGACCGGAAACACATAGTCCGGCAATCCGAGCATCTCCCCGATCTCGGCCGCGCAATTGCGGACCGCGCTCAAGGGGCAACAGCCCAACCCCGCGGCCTGGGCGGCGCGAATGAATCCGGCCATGACCAGCCCGGTATCCACCGCGGCGTTGAGGAAGCTGTCGAGGTGGTCGTTGGCGAAGCGCGTGCCGCGCAGCGCGCAGATGCGCCGGATGCGGCGATTGTCCCCGCAGAACACGAGCAGCATCGGGGCGTCGGCGATCCACGGCATCGACGGGATCAGCGCGGCAATCCGCTCCCGGTCGCGGCGGTCGCCGACCTGCACGACGCACGACTGCTGGAGATCGGACTTCGCGGGGGCGGAGAACGCACTCGCAAGCAGGGTGCGGAGCACCGCCGGCGGCACCGGCTCGGAGGTGAACGCGCGATGGCTGCGGTGCGCGGCGAGGCCCCTCAGCTCGGGATTGCGCTCCAGCGGTTCGGGCACGTCGACGCTCTCGCCGAATCGCGCCCGGATGAGGCTCGACAGCGTATCGCTCATGGGTGGCCCTCCTCGTCGGGCACGGGCGCCGCGCGCCTCTCGGTCACGGCGCCGAGGGTCGGACCGATCTCCCGGTTGAGCACCAGATCCGCCAGTCCGTCGAGCTCCGTCGGCTCGCGATTGAGGATCACCAGGGTCGCCCCGAGCCGCTTGGCGTGGATCGGGAACCCCGCCGCGGGATAGACCACGAGCGAGGAACCGATCGCGAGAAACAGGTCGCACTGCGCGGTCGCGGCCTCGGCGCGCCGCATCGCCGCCTCCGGCATCGCCTGGCCGAACGAGATGGTCGCGGTCTTCACATGGCCGCCACACCGCTCGCAGACCGGCAGCGTGCCGTCGCGCTCGAACGCATCGAGGATGGGCCGGAGCGCGTACGCGGCCTCGCACTCGATGCACTTCGCGTACGTGGAGTTCCCGTGAAGCTCGACGACCTGGGCGTCGGGTACGCCGGACCTCTGGTGCAGCCCGTCGATGTTCTGCGTGATCACGGTCGTCACGATGCCGCTGCGGACGAGCGAAGCGACGGCCCGATGACCGTGGTTCGGCTCCGCGTGCGCCATCGTGCGGTGGCTCTCGGCCCGCTGGCTCCACGCCTCGCGCCGCGCCGGCTCCGACGCGACGAAATCGCGGAAGTCGACCGGGCGGCGCCGCGACCAGATGCCGCCCGGACTGCGAAAGTCCGGGATCCCGGACTCGGTGCTGATCCCCGCACCGGTGAACACCACGGCGCGGCGGGCGCTCTCGACGAACGCGCGCAACCGATGGAGCGCCGGGTCGCCGGCAACGGGAGTGTTCAACCTCCGCCTCCGCTGGGGAACCCGTCCCGAGGCGCCGTCACGCGCCGGTATGGACCCCGGTCCGAGTCTGTCGGCATCGGCGCCGGGTCGCCGGGAACGGGAGTGTTCAACCTCCGTCTCCGCTGGGGAAGCCGTCCCGAGGCGCCGTCACGTGTCGGCATGGACCCCGGTCCGAGTCTGTCGGCATCGGCGCATGTCCGCGGCTGTCCGGTGGACCGCGTTTCTCCATGTGGCCAGGACACTCCCGGCCGATCATACCGCCCGCGATTGCGCGCACGCCCACCATTTCGCGCTTCATGCGCTCCGCATCGCGGGCTCCGGTCGTCCCGCTCGCGATTCGGGGTTCCCGCGTGTCGGGGCTCCCGCGTGGGTCATCGGCACGTCGTCCCGCCTTCGCGTATCCGGATGCCCGGCCCGCTCCGGCACTCGCGATGCGACAGATGCGCATGGACACGAAATTGATGAAGTACTATACGGCCCGCCCCGGCGGGGGAAGCAGGATCGGCCGCACCCGGCATCGTGCGAACGGGACCGGCTTCCGCACCGCTCGCCACGCACGGCGAGCCCCTCCGCGACGGGAAATGGATTCACCGCCGCCAACCAGTACAGCCAGGGGGACCCCATGTGGAGCACTCGCGAACGCAGCGTGGCCAGGCCACTTGATCCGGAACGCACCCACCGGCCGGCCGGCGCGCCGCCCCGGTTGCAGATGCCCTGCGAATCCGCCCGTGGGTCCGCCCTCCTGCCGGTCGGCGCGCTCGCGGTCGGGATGCTCCTCCACACGCTGCCGGCACAGGCGGTCGAGTTCGGCTCGGGGGAGCTCCAGGGCAGCTTCGACACCACACTGTCGCACGGCCTGACCTTCCGCGTGGCCGACCGCGACCAGGACCTGGTCGCCGGCGTCAACGACAACGACGGCAACCTCAACTACGACAAGGGCCTCGTCAGCAACACCTCCAAGTTCACCAGCGACCTGGAACTGAACTGGGCCGACTTCGGCGCCTTCGTGCGCGCCAGCGGGTTCTACGACTTCGAGAACGAGAACGGCTCGCGGGAGCGCACCCCCTTGAGCGAGGAGGCGAAGGACCTCGTGGGGAAGGATCTCGAGCTGCTCGACGCCTACGTCACCGGCGCGTTCGAGACCGGGGCCGCGGGGCTCGACGTGCGGCTCGGCAGGCACGTGATCAACTGGGGCGAGAGCACCTTCATCCAGAACGGCGTCAACAGCTTCAATGCGTTCGACGTGAACCGGCTGCGCACGCCGGGGGCGGAGCTCCGCGAGGCCCTGGAGCCGGTCATGATGGCTTCGTTCGCCGCGTCGCCCACCGATGCCGTGACGCTGGAGGGCTTCTACCAGTTCGACTGGGAGAAGACCGAGATCGACCCGCCCGGCTCCTACTTCTCGACCGTCGATTACGTGGGCGCGGGCGCGGAAAGAGCGGTGATCCCCGTGAGTGACGCCGTGACCGACGCGGGATTCGGATTCGGGCCTCTCACGCCGGCCATCAACGCCGACCTGATGGTGCTTGACGACACGCAGCCGCAGTTCGACAGCGGCTTCGTGAACGTGACCCGCGGGGCGGACCGCGAACCCGGTGATTCGGGCCAGTGGGGAGTCGCGCTGCGTTACCTCGCCCAGGGGTTGAACGACACCGAGTTCGGCTTCTACTTCGTCAACCATCACAGCCGCCTGCCGCTGGCCGGCGCCACCACGGGCGACCGCACCGGGATCCAGGCCGGCCTGTTCGCGGCTCAGGCGGTGGGCGCGCCCACATCCACCACCACGAGAACTGTGACTTCAGCGGTCACCGATGCGGTCACCCGGCAGATCACCGCGCAAATCACCGCACAGGCGCTCCCCGGCACTCCGCCCGATGCCATCCAGGCCCGGGTCGCCGCCGAGCTCGCGAAACCGGAAACGCGGCAATCGATCGGCGCTGAAGTCGAATCACAGGTCTCCAGTATCGCCAGCGCCCTCGCGATCGACCGCTACGTGGAGACCGGGGAGTACTTCGTCGAATACCCCGAGGACGTCCGGATCCTGGGACTGAGCTTCAACACCCAGTTGGGAACCACGGGCTGGGCGTTGCAGGGCGAGTACTCCCTGCGCCGCGACGCGCCGTTGCAGAGGACCGAGGACAGCCTGTTCGCGGAAGGCCTCGCGCCGGTCCTGCGGACTCTGGACTCCAGCCGTCCGGACCACGTTCCGCCGGCGGACGTCCCCGCCTACCTGGCGAGCTACCAGCCGTCGAAGGTCCAGGGCTACGTCAGGCGCGACATCAGCCAGCTTCAGGCCACCGCCACGAAGGTGTTCGGCCCGGCGCTGGGGGCGGACGGCGGGGCATTCGTCGCCGAGGTCGCGGTGAGCCACGTGCACGGGATGCCGGACAAGGACGTGACCCCTCTGGAAAGCCCCGCCATCGGCGAGAACTCCGAGGCCGACGCCACCTCCTGGGGCTACCGGCTCGCGGCGCGTCTCGACCATCACAACGCCGTCGGCGCGGTGAACCTGTTCCCCTACGTGCAGTTCCAGCACGACGTGAGCGGCGACAGCCCCTCGCCCGGCGGCCCGTTCGTGGAGGACCGCACCGCCCTGACCCTGGGGCTGCGCGCCGACTACCTCAGCCGCTGGGAGGCCGGCATCGGCTACACCCGGTACGCCGGGGACAGGAACGAGCTCCGCGACCGGGACTTCATCTCCACCTCCATCAAGTACTCGTTCTGAGCGCCAGGACCATGCACATGAAAACCATCGTCTTCCGACCCGCCGCCGCGCTCGTCCTCGGGTGCGTCCTCGCCCTCCCCGCCGCCGCGGAGATCGACGCCGACCAGATCGCGCGGCTCGGCCGCGACCTCACCCCGCTGGGGGGAGAGCGGGCGGGCAACGCCGACGGCACCATCCCGGAGTGGACCGGCGGCATCACCGAGCCGCCGGCCGGCTACAGCGTCGGGGAGCATCACCGCGATCCGTATGCCGGCGACCGGCCGCTCTTCGTCATCGACGCCGCCAGCCTCGACGAGCACCGCGACAGGCTCTCGGTGGGGCACCAGCGCATGCTGGAGACCTACCCGACGTTCCGGATCCCGGTCTACCCGACCCGGCGCAGCGCCTCCGCCCCGGCGCGGATCTACGACGCCACCCGGAAGGTCGCGGCCACCGCGAGGCTCGTGGACGACGGCAACGGCGTCGGCGGCGCCGCGGTCGGCATCCCCTTCCCGATCCCGGAGAACGGCCTGGAAGTGATCTGGAACCACCTGTTGCGCTACCGGGGCGAGACGGTGGAATGCGTCATCGGCCAGGCCGCGGTGACCCGCGGCGGCGCCTACACGATGGTCAAGTACGGCCTGGAGGTCGAGATCCGCTACGCGCTGCCGGGCATGACGGTGGAGAAGCTCGGCAACACGATGGTGCTCTTCAAGCAGAAGGTGCTGGCCCCGGCGCGGCTCGCGGGCGACCTCCTGCTGGTGCACGAGACCATGAACCAGGTCCGGGAGCCGCGCAACGCGTGGACCTACAACCCCGGCCAGCGCCGGGTGCGGCGCGCCCCGAACGTCGCCTACGACAACCCGGGCACCACCTCGGACGGGCTGCGCACCGCCGATCAGTTCGACATGTTCAACGGCGCGGTGGACCGCTACGACTGGCGGCTCGCCGGCAAGCGCGAGATCGTGGTGCCCTACAACGCCTACAGGCTCCACAGCGACAAGCTCGCCTTCGACGACATCCTCACCCCCCTGCACGTCAACCCGGAGCACCTGCGCTACGAGCTGCACCGGGTGTGGGTGGTGGAAGCGACGCTGAAGGAGGGCGCGCGCCACCTCTACAAGCGGCGCACGTTCTATGTGGACGAGGACTCCTGGCAGATCCTGCTCGCGGACATCTACGACAACCGCGACCAGCTCTGGCGGGTGTCGGAGGGCCACGTCATCAACTACTACGACAAGCCGCTCCTGTGGCCGACCCTCGAAGTGCACACCGACCTGCAGGCGGGACGCTACCTCGCCCTCGGGCTCGACAACGAGTTCCCGATGTGCATCTGGGACCCCAAGTTCACGTCCCGCGACTTCACCCCGGCGGCCTTGCGCCGCGAGGGCCGGCGGTAGGCGCGGGGTTCCGGCGGCCCGCTCCGGCCGGGGTCCCGCGGGCCTCGCCCCGGAGGGGGGCCATCGGCCGCCGACCTCCTTGCGTTCCACCGAACCCACCCGCGGACCCTTGCCGGCGGCGATGCGCCGGAAGACCGCGCGGAAGACCGCGTCCGCCCTCCTCTTCGGCTGGCTCGGATGCTGGCTCGGGCCGCTCCTCGCCCCGGCCGGGGCGGATGCGCGCTCCGAGCCGGCCCCGGCGGTCGAGGCGCCGCTCGCGGCCGAGTCGCTGCTGCTCGACGGGGCGGCGGCCGGCTCGCGGCTGGTGGTGGTGGGCGAGCGCGGCCACGTCCTCGTCTCCACCGACAACGGTGCGAGCTGGCGGCAGGCCAGGGTGCCCGTCCGCGTCCTGCTCACCGCGGTGCACATGCACGACGAGCGCACCGGCTGGGCGGTCGGGCACGACGCGGTGATCCTGCGCACCGAGGACGGCGGCGACACGTGGCGGCTGGTGCACCGGGCGCCGGAAGAGGAGCGCCCCCTGCTCGACGTGTGGTTCCGCGACGGGCGCACGGGCTTCGCGGTGGGGGCCTACGGGTACTTCCTCGCCACCACGGACGGCGGGGACACCTGGACCGCACGCGCCGTCAGCGAGGAAGACGACTTCCACCTGAACGCGCTCGTGCCGGCCGGGCCGCGGCGGCTGTTCATCGCCGCGGAGGCGGGGACCGTGTACCGCTCCGACGACGGCGGCGGCACGTGGAGGGTGCTGCCCTCCCCCTACGCCGGCTCGTGGTTCGGCGCACTCGTCCTCGACGAGGGCCGGGTGCTGCTGTTCGGACTCAGGGGACGCCTGTTCCGCTCCGAGGACGCGGGCGAGAGCTGGACGCGGGTGGACACCGCGACCCACGCGACCCTGACCGACGCCGTGCGGGTGGGCGCCGACCGGGTGCTGATCACCGGTCTCGAAGGGACTTTCCTCACCAGCCGGGACGGCGGGCGCAGCGTGTCGCCCGGGCGGCTTCCGTCACGCCAGGGCATCTCGGCCGCGCTGCCGCTCGACGACGGCGGCGTGCTGCTGATCGGCGAGTTCGGCGTCCGGCGCTGGCCGGGATCGAACGACTCCGACTGATCGCGCACCGCCTCGTCCTGCCAGGCAGCGTGCTTGCCGCCACCGACCCGTACTCGCGGTTCGGCCTCACGGCGGGGACCGGCGCCTCGACATGGAGGCTGATCGGCGATTCGATGAACATGTGGCACAACCGGGAGCTACGAGGAGAGAAGATGCGACCACTACAGGAAGTCCTGAACCGACTTCCAAAGGAGGAGCGAGAGGAAGTCGAGGCCCGTGCGCGCGAACTGATCACGGACCGTCGGCACACCCTCCCGGCGCTGCACGTAGAGGTTGAGGCCCGCGCGCGCGAACTGATCACGGAGGAGATGACCTTGCGCGCGCTCCGTCAGGCGTGCGATCCCACCCGGGATCGGACAGGAGGGATCACGCCGGCACGGGCTCCGAAACGGTCGGGAACGGGATAGCTCCGATGCCCGGCGCCCCGCCTTCCCCCATCCGGGCTTCGCTCACGGATCGCGTCGAGCGGCTCCTGTTCGCCCGCCGCCGCCTCGTGCTCGCGGGATTCGCGCTCGCCACCCTGGCGATGGCGTGGCTCGCGACGGGGCTGCGGGTCGACGCCGGCTTCACCAAGCTGGTGCCGCTCGAGCACGAGTACATGCAGACGTTCCTGGAGCACCGGAACGAGTTCGGCGGCGCGGACCGCGTGGTGATCGCGCTGGTGGCGCGCCGCGGCGACATGTTCACGCCCGAATTCTTCGCCACGCTGCGCGAAGTGACCGACGCGATGTTCTTCCTGCCCGGCATCGACCGGACCCAGGTGTACTCGGTGCTCACCCCGAACGTGCGCTTCCTCGAAGTGGTGGAGGACGGCATCAACGCCGGCAACGTGGTCCCGGCGGACTTCGAGCCGACCGAGGCCGGCTTCGCGCGGGTGCGCGAGAACATCATCAAGGCGGGCATCGTCGGCCGCCTGGTGGCGAACGACTTCACCGGCGCGCTCGTCAGCGGCAAGCTCCAGGAGTTCCATCCGAACACCGGCGAGCGGCTCGACTACATCGAGGTCGCGCACGAGCTGGAGCGCATCCGCCGCGAGGCCGGGATGCGCGCCGACATGGACGTGCACGTGGACGTGCACGTCATCGGGTTCGCCAAGCTGGTGGGGGACATCGCGGCGGGCGCGACCCGGGTGATGGCGTTCTTCGGCCTCGCCTTCCTCGTCACCGCCCTGTTCGTCTACGCCCATACCCGGTCGGTCCGCCTGACCGTGCCGCCGCTCGCGTGCTCCCTGGTGGCGGTGGTGTGGCAGCTCGGCGGGCTCACCGCGCTCGGCTTCGGCGTCGATCCGATGTCCATCCTGGTGCCGTTCCTGGTGTTCGCGATCGGGGTCAGCCACGGGGTGCAGATGGTGAGCGCGGTGCGCGCGGAGGTGATCGGCGGGGCGAGCGGCCTCGACGCCGCGCGGGCGAGCTTCCGCCGCCTGCTGCTGCCGGGCACGGTGGCGCTCGCCTCGGACTCCGTCGGCTTCGTCACCATCTCCTTCATCGAGGTGCGGGTCATCCAGGAGATCGCGGTCACCGCGAGCCTCGGGGTCGCCGCGATCATCCTCACCAACCTGGCGCTGCTGCCGGTGCTCCTCTCGTACTTCGAGGCGGACGACGCCGAGCGCCGCGCCGCGCGCGCAAGGGACGACTTCCTGCGCCCGATGTGGGCGCGGATCGCGCGGGTCGCGCACCGGGGCCCCGCCGCGGTGGCGATCGGCGTCGCCGCGGTGCTGTTCGCGGCCGGCGCGCACCTTGCTCCCGAGGTCCGGGTGGGCGACGAGCACCGGGGCGTGCCGGAGCTGCGCGCGGACTCCGTCTACAACCTCGACACCGCCGTGATCACCGAGCGCTTCGAGATCGGCGTGGACGTCCTGACGGTGATCGCGGAGACGGTGGCGGAGGGCTGCATCGACTACGGGGTGATGCGCACCCTCGACGACTTCGAATGGCACATGCGCAACGTGGACGGCGTCCAGTCGGTGCTCGGGCTCGCCGGCGTCGCCCGCAACATCAATGCGAGCTGGAACGAGGGCAACCTCAAGTGGCGCACCCTGCCGCGCAACCACTACACCCTCGTGCAGGCGGTCTCCCCGGTGCCGACGGGTAGCGGCCTGATCAACACCGATTGCAGCGTGATGCCGGTGTCGATCTTCACCACCGACCACAAGGCCGCGACCATCGAGCGCATCGTCGCCGCGGTGAAAGGCTTCCGCGCCGCGTACCCCGACGCCGACGAGCGCATCGCCTTCCGGCTCGCCGCCGGCAACGTCGGGGTGATGGCGGCGACCAACGAGGAGGTCGAGGCGTCGCAGTTCCCGATCCTCGGCTACGTCTACGCCGCGGTGATCGCACTGTGCCTGCTCTCCTTCCGCTCGGTGGGGGCGACGGTGTGCATCATCGTGCCGCTCGCGGTGGTCTCCCTGCTCGCCTACGCGCTCATGGCGCTGCTGGAGATCGGGCTCAAGATCTCCACCTTGCCGGTGGTGGCGCTCGGGGTGGGGATCGGGGTGGACTACGGGATCTACATCTACGGGCGGCTGCGCGCCCATCTCGCGGAAGGGCTCGACTTCGCCGCGGCCTACGAGCGCACCCTGGCCACCACCGGCGCCGGCGTGGTGCTCACCGGCCTCACCCTGGCGGCGGGGGTCGCGACCTGGATCGTGGCACCCCTCAAGTTCCAGGCCGACATGGGCACGGTGCTGACGTTCATGTTCCTCGTCAACATGGTCGGCGCGGTGGTGCTGCTGCCCGCGCTCGGCGCGTGGCTGGTCAGGCCGAATCGGCGGGCTGAACGACATCGGTAGAATCGTGACGTGCCTTTCCAGGAGCCGTTCCGCACTCGCAGGTTTGTTTCCGTGCCTCCCATGGGCAGCCGGTCCCGGCGCAGGAGCATCGGCGGCCGGGACACACCGTGAGCATCGACATGACTTCACCCAGGCCCTTTCGAATCGAAATCCCCGACGAAGTGCTCGATCGCATCCGCGCCAGGGTGGCCGGCTACGTCTGGCACGAGATGCCGGACGACGGCGGCTGGGCCTACGGCGCCAACCTCGACTACATGAAGGAGCTCTGCGCCTACTGGATCGAGGAGTTCGATTGGCGGGCACAGGAAGAGAGGCTCAATCGGTTCCCGCACTTCACGGCGCCGGTGGAAGGCATCGACATCCATTTCATCCACGAGAGGGGCAGCGGTCCGGCGCCCCTGCCGCTGCTCGTCTCCCACGGCTGGCCCGGCTCGGTGGCCGAGTTCCTCGAGATCATCGGGCCGCTTGCCCATCCCGAACGCTTCGGGGGCAGCGAGGCGGACGCCTTCGACGTGATTGCGCCTTCGCTGCCGGGATTCGGCTTCTCCGGCCGTCCGTCACGCCCGATCGGACCGCGCGCGATGGCGGGCCTGTTCGCCGGGCTGATGACCGGGGTCCTGGGATACGACGGCTACGTGGCCCAGGGCGGCGACTGGGGAGGCGCCATCTCCAGTTGGCTCGGCTACGAGCACGCTCCGGCCTGTCGCGCCATTCACATCAACATTCTGACGATGCGCGACGCCAGGGGGCCGCAAGGCGCGGAGGAGGAAGCCTGGGCCGAGCGATTCGAGAAAGAGCAGGCGCTCGAGAACGGCTACCGCATCCAGCAGGCGACCAAGCCGCAGACGCTGAGCTACGCGATGATGGACAGCCCGGTCGGCGTCGCCGCCTGGATCGTCGAGAAGCTCAACTCGTGGTCGGACACCGAGGGCGACGACATCGAAAGCGTCTACACCAAGGACGAGCTGCTGACCAACGTCATGATCTACGTGGTCACCCGGACCTTCAACACCGCGAGCTGGATCTACTACGGCCGGCGCGAGGAAGGCGGGCGCGTGCTGTCGCCCGAAGGCAGGCGCGTCGAGGTGCCGACGGGATGCGCGCTCTTCCCGGAGGAGCTGCTGGCGTGGCCGCCGCGCAGCTACGTGGAGCGGCTCTACAACGTGACCCGCTGGACGGAGATGCCCCGCGGCGGCCACTTTGCGGCGATGGAGGAGCCGGATCTGCTGATCGAGGACATCCGCGCCTTCGCCCGCACGGTGCGGTAATGTCGAGCCGGAACCCGCCCGCGGATTCGATGCGGCCGCAAGGCACCGCGCCCTCGCCCTCGCGGCGCGTCGCCCCCTGCCCGGGATGAAGCGGACGCCACCCCGGCGCTCCGCGGAGCGACCGCTCCTCTCCACCGACGTCCTCGTCGTCGGCGCGGGCGGCGCCGGCATGTACGCCGCAATCGCGGCGGCGCGGGTCGGCGCCGGGGTCATCCTCGCCGACAAGAACATGATCGGGCGCGGCGGAGCGACGGTCATGGCGCAGATGACCGTCGCCGCGGCCCTCGCCGAGCAGGAGCCGGACACTTGGGAAGACCATCTTGCCGACACCCTCGCGGCGGGACGCGGGCTCTGCGACGCCACGCTCGCCGAGGTACTGTGCCGGGCCGCGCCCGAGCGGATGCGGGAGATGGACGGCTGGGGGGTCGGCTGGGCCCGCGTGGATGGCCCCACCGGCCACATCCGCCAGGTGACGGCGCCCGGCCACCGCCGCCGGCGCTGCTGCTACGTGGATTTCCTGAACACCGGGCCGGCGGTGGCCGGGACCTTGCGCAAGCGTGTGGGAAGGACCGCCGGCATTCGCACGCTCAGCAACGTCGCGATCACCGATCTGGTGGTGAAGGACGGCTCGGTGCGCGGGGCGCTCGCCTTCGCGCTGGAGGACGGCGCGGAGATCGACATCGCGGCCGGAGCCACCGTGATCGCGACCGGCGGACTCACCAAGCTCTACGCGCGGTCGAGCGCCTCGAACAACATGGCGGGCGAAGGCCATGCGCTGGCCCTGCGGGCGGGCGCGGCGCTCGTGGACATGGAGTTCGTGCAGTTCTTCCCGATCGGCCACTTGGCGCCGCGCCTCGTCGGGATGGACCCCATCATGTGGGACCCGTTCCGGTACAAGCTCGGCGGCCGGTTGCTCAATGGCGCGATGGAGGAGTTCATCGATCGGTACGGAGGCGAGGACGGCGGCAAGTACACGGCGACCCGCGATCTCGCGACCCACGCAATCTGCCGCGAGGTCGAGGCGGGTCGCGGCTCGCCGTCGGGCGGGGCCTGGCTGTCGTTCACCCACCTGCCCGAGGCGGACCTGCGCGCCGCCTTCGGGCCGGTGATCGATCGGCTGCTGAACAACGGCATCGATCTCACCCGCAAGCCGGTGGAGGTGGCGCCCATCGCGCACTACCACATGGGCGGGGTGAAGGTGGATGCCTTCATGCGGACCACCGTGGCGGGCCTCTACGCGGCGGGCGAGGCGGTCGGCGGGGCGGCCGGCGCGAACCGGCTCTCGGGCAATGCGATCAGCGAAGCGCTGGTGTACGGCGAGATCGCCGGGCGCGAAGCGGCGCGGCTCGCCGGGAGTCATGCCGGAGGGTGGGATGCGCGCGCCGCGCGGGCCACGCGCGAAGCGGCGGAGCCGAGGCCACGCGGGACGGAGAGCGGCCCGAGCGCCATCGCGCTCATGCGGGAGCTCCGCCGACTCATGTGGGGACAGGTCGGACCGTTCAGGAATCGTGCCGGATTGACGGCCGCCCTCGAACGCATCCGTGCGATGCGGGCCGATGATCTCCGGCGAGTCCCGGTGTCCGGCGACTGCGCGTTCGCGATCGAGCTTGCCGACCGGCACGAGCTTCGCTCGGCACTGCTGGTGGCCGAGGCGGTGACGACCGCGGCCCTCGCCCGCGAGGAAAGCCGCGGCGCGCACCAGCGCGACGACTTCCCGGAGACCTCCGACGGATTCCGGTCCAATCAGGAGATCCTCGAACGCGGCGGCGCCCTCGCCTCCCGCTTCGTCCCGGCTGCCCACGAGGGCGCCGTGGCATGAACGGGACCTCGACGCGCCGAACCGCCCCCGCGTCGCGCCGGCCGAGCGCAAGGGGAAGCCGTGGACGGCAACGAGTCGCCTCGCAGCGCCACCGGGGTCATGGCGGCATGAGCACGGTCGCGGTGCTGAGGATCGCCCGCGGTGGACCCGGGGACGCGGACCGGTTCGAGACGTTCGAAGTCCCCTACACCCCGGGACAGTCGATCCTCGACGGCCTGATCCGGATCCGCGAGCACGCCGACCCGGGCCTCGCGTTCCGGTTCGCGTGCATCAATGCGAACGTGTGCAAGGAATGCGTGATGCGGATCGACGGGAAGAACGGCTACGCGTGCACCGAACGGCTGAAGCCGGGAGAGACGGTGCTGGAGCCGCTCGCGAACAAGCGCCGCATCCGTGACCTCGCCTGCGACACCGTGCCCCCGAAGGAGCGGCTGGTGCGCGGCTGATCGCACGGGCGCCGGCCGGGGCCTCGCCGCCGCGGTCAGTGCCCCGCGAGGGTCAGGATCGCATCGATGAGGATGTCCACCGGCGTCAGAATCAGCCACGGAAGCAGGTCGAGCTTCATGCCGATCTGCATGCCGATGAGGGGCGGCACGATGAGCAGCCCGATGATGATGGCCAAGCCGTAGCGTTCGAGATTCGCATAGGGCGCCGCGAGCTTGCCCGGCAGCAGCCCCAGCACCACCCTGCCTCCGTCCAGCGGCGGAAGGGGCAGCATGTTGAATACCGCGAGCACCACGTTCAGCAGTAGCGCATTCTTGAGGTTCTCGTACAGCCAGGGCTTCGCGACCTCGGGAAACAGCACGATGGCGTACATCAGGAGGGCCGCGAGGTACGCCATCGCGAGGTTGCTCCCGGGACCGGCCGCGGCCACCAGGATCATGTCGCGTCGCGGCTGGCGAAGGCGGGCGAAATCGACCGGCACCGGCTTCGCGTAGCCGAACAGGAACGGCGCCTGCATCGCCAGCAGGACCCCGGGCACGACCAGGGTGCCGAAGGGATCGACGTGCCGCGCGGGATTGAAGCTGACCCGGCCCGAACGCTTCGCGGTATCGTCCCCGAGCTTCCATGCCACCCACCCGTGCGCCGCCTCGTGCAGGGTGATCGCGGTGACCACGGGCAGCACCCAGATCGAAGCGGAGTACATCAACGCCGAGAGATGTTCCAGCACTCGGAATCGTCCCTGATGTGGGCCCGGCAACGGGCGGGGGCGCGGAGCGTCCACGGCGCGCCGCCATGCGCGAGCGGGTGTCTTCGGCCGCGATTGTATCCGCAAGGCCGGCCGTATGGCCCGTGGTGTCGCCCTCCGGCGCCTTCCGTCGTGGCGGCGTCCGGGATCGGCCGGCTCGCCGCCGCGCCCCTCGCGGTACAATCCCCGCGCGGATCGCGCGGCTCCCGCCGGCGTCGATCGATCGATCGGCCGGACCGGGCCTTCGCCGAACCGGCGCGAATGGAGGGGGATGGAGGCGGGTCGAGGGGGATCGAGTACACAGCGCCAGGAAGCGATTCCGATCATCGAACGCCGCGGAGCATGGTTGCGGGTACGCTCCGAACGATCGAGGAGGATGCGTCATGAAGCTGACCCACGCAGAAATCGCACGGTTCAACGAGCAGGGGTACCTGTTTTGGCCCTCGTGCTTCTCGGCCGGGGAGGTCGCGGTGCTGCGCCAAGCCGCGGCCGAGGTCTACGCCATGGACCGCAAGGAGGTGTGGCGCGAGTCGAGCGGAGTCGCGCGCACCGCGTTCGCCGCGCACACCTACCATGAGGCGTTCCACCGCCTCGGGCGCCACCCGCGCCTCATCGAGCCGGTGATGCAGCTCGTCGACGGCCCGGTGTACATGCACCAGTACAAGGTCAACGCCAAGGCCGCGTTCGACGGCGATGTCTGGCAGTGGCACCAGGACTTCGGCACGTGGCACCGCGACGACGAGATGCCGGAGCCTCGCGCGATGAACATCGCGGTGTTCCTCGACGAGGTGAGCGCCGCCAACGGACCGCTGCTGTTCCTCCCGAAGAGCCACCGGCAGGGGGTGTTCGAGGCCGGGCACGACCTCGAGACGACGAGCTACCCCCTGTGGACCCTCGATCGCGCCACGGTGACGCGGCTGGCCGAGGAAGGCGGGTGCGTGGCCCCCACCGGACCCGCGGGCAGCATGATCGTCTTCGCCTCCACCCTGGTGCACGCGAGCGCCCCGAACATCAGCCCCTTCAACCGCTGCATCGTGTACCTCTCGCTCTGTCACGTGGACAACCACATCCGCCGGTTCAAGCGCCCGGAGTGGGTCGCGCACCGCGACTTCCGGGCCATCGAGCCGCTCGCCGACGACTGTCTGGCCGAACTCGCCGGACCCGCCGGTCTCGCCGGACCCGCTGAATCCCCGCGCCCCGCTGCGGTGGCCTGAACGGGCGCGATGTACGTCCACGACCTGCTCCGCGAGCGCGCCGCCTTCGCATTCCCGCGCCCCGGCGCGGTGGCCCGAACGGGCGCGATGTACATCCACGACCTGCTCCGCGAGCGCGCCGCCTCCGCATTCCCGCGCCCCGGCGCGGTGGCCTGAACGGGCGCGATGTACATCCACGACCTGCTCCGCGAGCGCGCCGCCTCCGCCCGGCCGGTGCGGGTCGGCCTCATCGGCGCCGGCAAGTTCGGATCGATGTTCCTCGCCCAGGCGCCCACCACGATCGGGCTCGAAGTGAGGGTAATCGCGGATCTCGACCCCGACCGTGCCCGCGCCTCGTGCCGAAACACGGGATGGAGCGACGCGCTCATCGCCCGGACCCGTTTCACCGACGACGCGCTCGATGCGGTGCGTGCCGGCGACGTCGACGTCGTCGTCGAGGCGACCGGCGACCCCGCGGCCGGAATCGCCCATGCCCGCGCCGCGTTCGCGGCGGGCCGGCACGTCGTGATGGTGAACGTCGAGGCCGACGTGCTGGCGGGGCCGCTGCTGGCGGTGGAGGCGCGCGAAGCCGGCGTCGTCTACACCATGGCCTACGGGGATCAGCCCGCCCTCACCTGCGAGATGGTGGAGTGGGCGCGCATCAGCGGCTTCGAGGTGGTGGCGGCGGGCAAGGGCACCAAGTACCTGCCTTCGTACCACGGCTCGACGCCGGACACGGTGTGGGAGCACTACGGACTCACCGCCGGGCAGGCGCGGGCGGCGGGCATGAACAGCCGGATGTTCAGCTCGTTCCTCGACGGGACCAAGTCCGCGATCGAGATGGCCGCGATCGCGAACGCCACCGGCCTCACTCCTCCGCCGGACGGCCTCGGGTTCCCGCCCTGCGGCCGGGACGACCTCGCGCACGTGCTCCGGCCCGTCGAGGCCGGCGGGCAACTGCACCACAAGGGCCAAGTCGAGGTGGTGTCGTCGATCGAGCGCGACGGCCGCCCGGTCCCGAACGACCTGCGCTGGGGCGTCTACGTGGTCATCGAGGCGCCCAACGACTACACCGCGGCCTGCTTTCGCCAGTACGGATTGCCCACCGACGCCACCGGCCGGTACTCCGCGACGTACAAGCCGTTCCATCTCATCGGGCTGGAGCTGAACGTGTCGATCCTGTCCGCCGCGCTGCTCGGCCGGCCGACCGGCGCCCCCCGGGACTTCGCGGGCGACGCGGTCGCGACCGCGAAGCGGGACCTCGCGGCGGGCGAGACCCTCGACGGCGAAGGCGGCTTCACCGTCTACGGGAAGCTCCTGCCGGCGCACACGTCGCTCGAACGCGGCGCCCTGCCGATCAGCCTCGCCCACGGGGTGACGATGAAACGCGCGGTCGGCGCGGGCCAGGTCGTCGGGTGGGACGACGTCGAGTGCGACCCGGGCCTCGACGCGGTGCAGGCGCGGCGCCGGATGGAGGCCCGCTTCGGGACGGAGCGCCGCAACGCCGCGGCGTGAAGAACATCGGGGCATCGCCCGTCTCGCGGTGCCAGACGCGGCACGCGATGGAAAATCGAATCATGAATCGAGGTCTTTGGAGTGCGAGCGCGGTCGAGCTTGCCGCGATGATCCGCTCACGCGAGGTGTCGTGCATCGAAGTAGCAGGGTCGGTGCTCGAGCGGATCGCCGCGCACAACGGGCGCCTCAACGCGATCGTCACCGATTGCTCCGAGGAGGCGTTGCGCGCCGCCGCGCACCGGGATCGGGCGGTCGCCAGGGGGGATGCGCTCGGGCCGTTGCACGGCGTCCCGGTCACCATCAAGGAGAACGTGGACGTCGCCGGGCAGCCCACCACCAACGGCCTGCCCGCGTTCGCGGACCTCATCGCCCCGGACCACTCTCCGGTGGTGCGCAACCTGCTCGACGCCGGCGCGATCGTCGTGGGGCGCACCAATACCCCGGAGCTCTCGATGCGGGCGACGACGGACAACCCGCTGCGTGGCAGGACTCTCAATCCGTGGGACGACGAGGCGTCGCCGGGCGGGTCCTCGGGCGGGGCGTCGGCCGCCGCGGCGATGGGGTTCGGGCCCATCCACCACGGCAACGACATCGGCGGGTCGCTGCGCTATCCCGCCTTCGCGTGCGGGGTGGCGACGGTGAAGCCGACCTTCGGGCGGGTGCCCGCGTTCAACCCGAGCGCGTCCGCCGAGCGCGGCCTGCTCGCGCAGCTCATCTCCGTGCAGGGCGCGGTCTGCCGCGAGGTGCGCGACGTGCGGCTCGCAACCCGGGTGCTGGCGGGCGGCGACCCCCGCGATCCGTGGTGGGTGCCGGCGCCGTTCGACGGGCCACGGCTCGATCCTCCCATCAAGGTCGCGGTCACCTGCGAGGCGCACGGCTATCCGGCCAACCCGCAGATCCTCGAAGGAATCGACCGCGCGGCGCACGTGCTGAGCGACGCGGGCTATGCGGTGGAGCGGGTGGCGACGCCGTCGATCATGAAGCCGGCGCAGGCGTGGTTCGACGTGCTGGTGAGCGAGATTACCCATTTTCTCGGCCCGGTCGCGCGCGACCACGGCAGCGAGACCATTCGCGCCATCTTCGATCACTACCAGCGCATCGGGAGGCCGGTGGACGCGGCCGGGTATCGGGAGGCCATCGCCGAGCGCACCGCCCTGACCCGCGAGTGGAACCTCTTTCTCGACCGGTATCCGCTCGTGCTGTGTCCGTTCCTGCTGCGCTCGATGTACGCGTGGGACTACGACGCGCAGGGGTTCGAGCAGGTCCGGGACCTCTTCCGGTCCGCCATCTACAGCACCGGGGTCAACTACCTGAGCCTCCCGGCGGGGGTCGTGCCGATCGGGTTCGCGGACGGGCGGCCGGCCGGGGTGCAGATCGTCGGGCGTCGGTTCCGCGAGGATCTGATCCTCGACGCCATGGAGGCCATCGAGTCCTCGGTCGGGGTCCTGTCGCATACGCTGTGGGAGCGCGAGGACGGCGTACCGTCGTCGAACCCCGGCGCGGCCGGATTGGCCCTTGACGAAGGGCTGGATCGCCATTGGGCCGATGTCGAGAACCCCGGCGCGGCCGGGCCGGCCCCGACACGCGCCCCCGCCCATGCCGGCATGACCGCACCGCAGGAACCGACATCGTGACGACGCTTCCCGAGCGTCATCCGTGAACCTGCTCGTGAGCATGACCGTACCGCCGGAGCCGACATCGTGACCACTTCGAGCCCTGCAAGCCGCTACGTGCCCGGCGACGCCGCCGTCATCGAGGACACCGTCGTCGAGGCAAGGCTGCCGTGGAGCGCCCTGATGGATCGCGGCGAGCACCTGGTGCTCGTCGATCTGGAAGGGCGGCAGGCCATCGACTTCCTCTGCTACAACGCCCACGACCCGCAGGAGCGCTACCACGCGCCCAACACCGTCAAGCTCCAGGGCAACATCTACCTCGGCCGGGACTCGGTGCTGTGGTCGGTGCGCGCCCGGAAGATGATGACCATCGTCGAGGACACCTGCGGCGGGCACGACACCATCTTCGGCTGCTGCTCGTTCGAGCTCGACGACGTGCGCTACGGCGCACGCAACCCCCGGGCCTGCCAGCAGAACTTCGAGGCCGAGCTCGCCCGCCGCGGACTCGACGCGACGGCGGTCGTGCCCAACGTCAACTTCTTCATGCGGGTGCCGGTGGAGGTTGACGGGAGCGTCGGGATCGTGGACGGGTGGTCCAGGCCCGGCGATCACGTGACCCTGCGCGCGGAGATGGCCATCCTCGTGGTCATCTCGAACTGCCCGGAGGCGATGAACCCCGCGACCGGGGCGGGCCCTACCCCGGTGCGTGCGATTCGGTATCGAGACCGGCGGCTGTCGCTGCCCGACGCCCCCGGGGAGTAGCCGGCGCAGGGTTTGGCCGGGTTTGGCCGGCGGCGGCAAGAGTCAATGAATCTCATCCCATTTCGACGAAACGCCATCCGGCACGGCGGCGGCAACCTGCAGCTCATTGCGTGCGCGGGCTCCGGCAAGACGGAGGACAAGGTGCGCGAAGCAGCGGATGCCCTTCGGACCAGTACCTTGCAGCCTGCGCCCGCGCCGAGGAAGTGCGCGACGTGCGACTATCGAGGCATGTGCACTGCCGGCCGGGCCGTCAGATGAGATCGGAGACGATACCGCGCACCCGGGAGGCGGACCGGCTCCGCGCCAGAATCGTCCGCTCGTTACGGAAACAGGGATTCCAGATTCGAGATGGCCTTCTCGTCACCTCCCACGTCAAGGACAAGCACAAGCTCAGGGCACTTCACCAGGAGGCGGTCAGGCACAACGTAGCACGAAGTCGCCCGGGGCTCGAACGGCACGAAGACCGGCTGCTGTCGTACATCGCAGCCGGACGGGACGTCATCCCCGAGAGAATCCGGCCGCGGCTCGCCCTAGTACAGCCGGGGTCCGAGGACGAGCTTCTGTTCCGATACGCGCGTTTGCATTGGAGTATCCCGGTGTCCGCGGGGTACGGCCGGCGGTTGAGATTCGTGGTCTACGATGAATCGAACGACAAATTGATCGGCATCTTCGGGCTGGGCGATCCCGTCTTTGGTCTCGGTCCGCGTGATCGATGGATAGGATGGGATCACAACATCAGGAAGAAACGGCTCCAGTGCGTCATGGATCTGTTCGTATTGGGCGCCGTGCCGCCATATTCCCATCTTCTCTGTGGGAAGCTCGTCGCTTTGTTGGCGACCAGCCGAGACGTCCAGGAGGCATTTCGCCGCAGATATGGCGGCCGGCGCTCGACCATCAGCCGCAAGCCTCTGGATGGCCGTCTCGCCCTGTTGACCACGACCTCCGCTCTCGGCCGTTCATCCTTGTACAACCGGCTCCGGTACAGGGAACAGCGTGTGTTCCGGAGTGTGGGGTTCACACGTGGCTTCGGGGATTTTCACTTCAGTAACGGCTTCTACGGTGACCTGCGCGAGTTTGCTCTCGAACATTGCGATGCGACCGCCAAGCACCCGTTGTGGGGTGACGGATTCCGAAACCGGCGGGAGCTTGTGCGAAAGACGCTGCCACTTCTGGGACTATCCAGAGAACTCTTGTATCACGGGGTCGAGCGAGAGATATTCGTGGCGCCGCTGGCCGCCGACATACAAGCGTTCCTTCGCGGTGACCACCAGGGGTTGCGGTGCCATGATCGGGCCGTGGGTGACCTCTTCGAGTGGTTCAGGGAGCGATGGCTCCTGCCCCGAGCAGCCCGCGATGATCGCTACCGGGCCTTCGACCCCGAGGACTACCGGCTCTGGGGATCACCGTGACTCGAACCCCCTTGGCTGCCGACCAGACCCCTTTCGCCGACCTCCCCGCGGCGCTCGTCGATGACGTCCTTGATCAGACCTCCGCCGTCGCCCGGGAACTGCTGGCCTCGTTCCAGGAAGTCAGAGGGGAACGCGAGGACCTTCGTGCGACGCTCGTAGAGTCCGGCATCGTGATGGCCGAGTCCTCCCTGGGCTATCCGCCTCCCCCGACGACGTGTGCGGCGGATGGTTCGTACGCTATCGAACGGCTCCTGACGACGGATCTGGCCGCTGCCGCCGCGGTGGCGGTCGAGGGGCTCACGCCCCCGTCCGAGAAGCGGCATTGGGAGCTTCCCCGTCACAAGAGCTTCGTTGCCGCCGAGCCCCACCTTGCGGATACTGCTACCGTGCTCCGGGCGGTAATGCTGGGAGAGGAGCTACGCCTAGTCACCGATGCCCCGCATGATCTGTTGATGCTGGACGGTACGATGACGCTGCCGATCATCTACTTCAATCAGGCGCTCAACAAGGCACCCGAGACTACGCAGCTACGTTGCGCGCGGGAGTTCATCGAGCGTTGCCCAGCTTACCTCGAAGCCTATCTCACCGCATTGCGGTCCGAACGCTCGGACAAACACTTCGTGGCGCTTCCGAAGTATTCGACCCGGCGGGAGATCGGCAGAGAGCTGGGTTGGCCCGAGAGCTATGACGATCGAGGGATGCTCACGATGCTTTTGAACCCTGGCGAGCTGACGAGACCCCGCCGACTGGAACACCAGCAAGACAGCGAGGGGAATATCACCTGGCACCTGAACACGCGACGACTTCCCGCTACGGTGAAACGCAGGGCAGCCGAGCTTGCGGATGAGATCGTGTCGGCCCTCAGCCCCCTTCAGGTGTTCTACTACAAGCCTCAGGAATGGCTGCCCGCGCTACGGGTCGAGCTTTCCGCGAGCGTAGCATCGAATGCTCACCGCCTGGCGACGGTGATCCAGGGCATCAAGCACCAGACGGCGACCCCCTCGATGCTGGAACCCTACCCGATCTACCTCGCCGACCGCACGGTGAAGGCGCTCGCCCGGGCGATTCCCGCCTTCCGGCAGGTGACGACGCAACGGATCTCCGAACACTACAAGGGCGATATCGGCGAGGTCTTCTTCGCGATGCACGGGTATCGGAGCGAGACCGGGAGATAGGGATGGCGGAAGACGTGACGGAACTCGAGAAGCTCGTAGACCGGACCGAGCGGCTGGGCGTCATCGGCTCACCGTCCTCCACCGCCCAGCTCGCGCTCGACATTCTCGGCTCCGCGGCTACCCGCAAGCTGGTCGGAGAGCTTGCCCTCTTTCGTTTCATGCAGGACGCGAGCGCCCATTACGCGCTGGGTCAGATCACGGAAATCCAGCTCCGCAACATCTGGCACGAGGACCCCACCATGCGCAGCCTCATCCGTCAGCGCGGGCGGGTCGATGCGGTGAGCGAGCGGCAGGATACCCATCTCGGCCAGATGGTCATCAGTGCCGTCTTCCGCCAAGGCGGCTCAGCGGGGTACGAACCGAGCATTCTCGGCACCGTCCCGTCGACGGGAACGCCGATCCATCTGGTGACCGATCCGGTACTCGACGAGTTGCTCCGTCCTTACCGAAACCAGCTCTTCTACCTGGGACACGTGTACGGCTCCAACCCGAAGCTCCCGCTCTGGTTCAAGCACTTTGACAAAGGTCCGGACGGCGCCGGAGAAGCGTATCACCTTGGCATCTTCGGCAAGACGGGATCGGGTAAATCGGTCCTCGCCAAGATGATCCTCCTTGCCTACGCGCGCTACCCCAAAATGGCACTTCTTGTGATAGATCCACAGGGAGAGTTCGCTCGGGACATGCGTGGGGGGGCATCGAGCGGCGAATTCGCATTGCCCGTCGGAGACGTCGCGCGCACGCTGGGCAAACAGTCCGTTGTGCTTACCGTGCAGAATCTGGTGCTCGATCGCTGGGAGCTTTTTGAGCAGATTCTCTTCGAGTCTCAATTTTTCGAGCGCCTCACGGTTCCGAAGGGAGAGAACCGGAGGCTGGCGTGCGAGATTCTCTCGGATCGCCTGAAAAAGGCCGGGGTGAAGCTCAAGAGCCTTCACGACCGTAATTCGTTCGACAGAGCTTGGAAGTTGCTTCAGGACGATCGGGTTCAGCCGGTGTTCTATCGGACCGAGGCATCCCGGGCACGGTTCAACGATATTCTGCACGATGCCGATCCGGATGAATTCTACAGTGAATATTGGGCACCCGTGACCGAGCTTTTCCGTGAGGACCGCGGTAGCGCCAGAAGAGTTGGCAGCGCGCTTGGATGGCTCCTCGGAATGGACAAACCGAACCGCCCGATCCTCGTGATCGATCTCTCGAAGGAGCAGGCTCGGGGGCTCTTCTGGAATGACAAGATCCAGTCGCTGGTCGTCAAACAGCTACTCGACGGACTGTCACGGACCGCGGAGCATTTCTACAAGGAAGGGCAAAGCCTCAACGCCTTGGTCGTCATCGACGAGGCCCACCGCCTGGCGCCTCGCGATCTCTCGCGGGAAGACGATGCGGGACGCGACGTGCGCTCGGTTCTGATCGATGCGGCACGGACCACGCGGAAGTACGGATTGGGCTGGCTATTTATCAGCCAGACCCTCTCGAGCCTGCATCCCGAGATCCTTCAGCAGCTTCGTATCCTGTTCTTCGGTTTCGGACTGGGTCTCGGGCAGGAGTTCCAGTCGCTCCGGCAGCTTGTAGGTTCGTCCGGTACGGCTCTCGATCTGTATCAGTTGTTCCGTGATCCGCATTCGGCCTTCGATACCGCGAGCCGACAATACTCGTTCATGACGATCGGCCCGGTGAGTCCGCTCTCGTTCTCCGGAAGCCCGCTTTTCCTGAACGCCTTTAATACGGTCGATGCCTTCCTGGAAGCGAATGGCCTTGAAAGGAAAACGGAAACACAATTGTGAGCGATTATCGATCCTTCTCGTAGACACAATGAACGTTTGTCCGGAGGCGATATGGGCATCGTACGCAGAACCATCACGCTGACCGATCAACAAGATCAATGGGTCAGGGCAAAGACCGCGGCCGGTGACTTCACCGATGACAGCGAATACATTCGCGACCTGATCCGACGCGACCAGGAGCAGGACGCGAGGTTTCTTGCGCTCAAGGCCGCGATTCAGGAAGGCCTGGACAGCGGGGTGAGCGACAAGACCGTACCTCGGATCATGGAGGAAGTCGAAGCCCGGCTTCGAGATGATGGCCGTCCATAGGCTGTCGAGGAAAGCGGTAGCCGATCTCGATGAAGTCCATGAGTACACGATTGTGAATTTCGGAGTGACGCAAGCCCGGAACTACATGAGTGGTCTGCATGAACGCTTCGAGAACCTCGCGCGGCAACCAGCGCTCGGCCGCGAAGCCAACAAGATCGTGCCGGGGTTGAGGCGTTACCCTCTCTGCCAACATCGTTGAGACACCGGAACAAGGACCAGGGATCTCGGCCTTCGCCGCTCCGTCTACTCCGGACTCGGTGGATGGGACGGGAGCGGGGCCGGAGCCGGAGTCCGTCCTCGCTGCTTCGCCAGATAGCGCGCCAGCAGGCCCGGGTGGATGGCCTGGAGGGCGTGGCGAAGCTCGATGCCCCGCTGGTCGGGTGCGGGGTGGGCCAGCAGGGCAATCACCGCATCGAAGGCGCGGGACGGGCCGTCGCCCGCGCGGCGCGGCTCCAGCACGCTGGCGAGCCCGGGCTCTTCGAGCAGCATCCAGGCGGGAAACCACGCGCGCGAGACCTCGGGCTCCAGATCCGAATCGAGGGCCAGACGCCACGCGGTCCGGAGCGCCCAGTCCGGAAAATCCGGGGCATCGATCAGCCGCTCGAACTCCTCGGGCGCAAGCCGGCACAGAGCGAACCAGGCCTCGATGGCCTGCGCGCGGTTGCGCAGCCTCCACTCGGCTTCGGCGAGCCGGGCAAGCAGCACGGGCTCCTTCTCGTGGCCCGGAACCGCGAGGACCGCTCGTCTCAGGCTCTCCCAGTCGAGACCCTCCCGGTAGGCCCGGCTCGCATGGCGCTCGGGATGGTGCGGGTCGAAGCCCACCGGGTCGAGCGCCCGGCCGACATCGCGCCACAGCGGCGCGAGGAAATCGCGTCGGCGGACGCCGAGCAGCGCCGAGGCGGCGGGTCCCCATTCCCGCTCCATCCGGTCGAGCCGTTCGAGCCCTTGTCCGGGACCCTCGGGGGCCGGTGCCTCCAGCGCCGCGATCAACGCGGTGGCGTGAAACCGCTGCCCATGGTCGCGATCGATCCTGACAAGGCGGTCGAGCGTCCTCCTCGCTTCGCCGGCCTCACGCGCCGCCAGTGCGTCCAGCAGCGCGTTGACCGCCGCGGTCTGGGCGCCGTCGATGAACAGATCGAGCTGATCGTGCTCCTGGGTGCGACGAAAACGGGTGTCCAGCAAGGCGTTCAACGCCGCATTGGCGGACGCGGCCAGATCGGCGCCGGCGTTCTCCCCCCAGCCCTGATGCACCGCCGGTTCGGGGTCCAGACCGAGCGCCCCGGCCCACGCCTGCGCCCCTTCGAGCCACGCCCGCGCCTCATGCGGACCGCCTGCCAGGACCGCGTCCAGGCTCGCGAGACGACCCTCGCGCCATGCCCGATAGTCCTCGTAGCCGAGCCGGTTCGTCGCCAGCAGCAGCTCCAGCGGCGAGTACTCGCCGTGCTCCATCACGAGCCGCTGAACGGCGGCTTGCATTTCGGCGGTGCGGGCGTCCACGAGTCGGTGGAATATCACATCCGGTGAACACCGGCCACCGCAGCCTGCTGGGAGTACAGGGCGGATTCGTCCTCCGCGGTCCACGATGCCTGCCAACCGGCGCAAGCTCTTTGATTCAGAACCTTTTCTCCGGAATGGCGCCCGAATCCGCCCAGGTGCTCTCGGTGATGGCGCCCGAATCCGCCCAAGTGCTCTCGGCGCACGCGGACCCCTGCATGGATTCGATATCGTCAGGAGAACCAATCGGCTCTGCCGGGGGTATGATGAAGCTCCGTGCGAGGAGCTTGCTCCCCCCGAAAGGAGGAACCCCGTGACCGGCGCCCTCAAGGTCTTCTGGCAGCCTCACTGAACGAGCTGCCTCAGGGTCAAGGAGTACCTCTCGGTCCGTGGGATCGAGTTCGAATCGATCAACGTCCTGGAAGGCGACGGGATGGCGGCGCTCCGCAAGCTCGGCGCCCGCTCGGTGCCGGTCGTCTCCCGCGGCGACCGGTTCGTCTTCGCGCAGGTCATCAAGGATGTCGTCGACTTCCTCGATCTCCCGGACGATACCGCGCCGGAGCTGTCGCCCGAGCAGCTCGCGGCGAAGCTCGACCGGATCCTCCGGACCGCGGTCCGGCTCACGCGCCAGATGCCCGACGGGCGCCTGGAGGACCTTCTGCCGAACCGGCCCCGGTCGTGGCGGGTGCTGATGCACCACGTCTACCGGATCCCGGCCGCGTTCCTGGACATGGAGGAGCAGGGCCGGAGCCTGACCTACGAAGCCCTGACCGAGCCGCCGCCGGCCGGGATGCGCACCAGCGCGACCATCGCGGATTACGGCGAGGCGGTGCGGGCACGCTTCTCCGCATGGTGGAGCCGGGTGGCCGGCGAGGACTTCTCCGGCCCGGTGCCTACGTACTTCGGCGGCACCACGCGGCACGAGATGCTGGAGCGCACGGTCTGGCACTGCGCCCAGCACGTCCGCCAAGTGGCGTCGCTGCTCGCGCAGGCGGGGGTGGCTCCGGACCGGCCGCTGACCGCGGGCGATCTCCGGGGCCTGCCCCTGACCGACAGGATCTGGGACGAGAGCTGACCGCTCGCGCATGCACCGTCGCCCGCAAGGGCTGGCGACTCTCGCCCCGCAAGCCGATTCAGCCGAGCTCTTCGAGCACCTCTCGCACGTTGGCCGCGATCGCGCCGACAAGCTCGTCGCCGTGGCAGAGCACCCGCATGTGTCCGGCCGGGCCGATCTCGCCCCGCAAACCGATTCAGCCGAGCTCTTCGAGCACCTCTCGCACGTCGGCCGCGATCGCGCCGACGGGTTCGTCGCCGTGGTAGAGCGCCCGCACGTGGCCGGCCGGGTCGATGAGGTAGCCGATGGAGGAGTGGTTCACGAGATAGCCGTCCTCCGGCTGGCCTTCGGGGATCATGAACTGCGCTCCGTAACGGCGCGCGATGTCCTTGAGCTCGTCGTCGCTGCCGGTCAGCCCGACGAATCCGGGGTCGAAGAACTCCACGTACCGGCCGAGCCGTTGCGGGGTGTCGCGCGCCGGGTCCACCGAGACGAGCACGCCGGTGAACCGGGCGGCGTCCTCCTCGGACAGGGCGGCCTTGACCTCGCGCATGCGGGCGAGCGTCGCCGGGCAGATGTCGGGACAGAAGGTATAGCCGAAGAACATCATCACCGCGTTGCCCGCGAGATCGCTCAGGCGCATCCGCTCGCCGCGCTGATTGGTGAGCTCGAACTCTCCGCCGATCTCGTAACGCTCCAGCTCCGGGACGGCGCCGGATTCGACGCTCACCGCGGCATCGTCCCGGACCATGTCGCCGAAGACGAGGCCGGCCACGAGCGCCGCGATCACGATCGCGCCCATCGCGAGTCTTTGGGAGAGCTTCGACATCTGCGCCTCGACCAAGGTGCCGGCGCCCGGGGCATCCACCGGGGCATCCAATCCGTACTGTACACGACGGCAGGTCCGTGGAGGCGGAGATTGGTGATTGGCGCTTCGTGACCGGTGCGGCCCTGCTGGTGCGGCCCTGATGCGTCGAACGCCGGGGGTATCTCTCGCGATCGACAACGTGAAAGAATCGTCCGCCCTCGGGCGCCGGATCGCTCGATTCGCGCACCGAGACCCGACACGCGACATGGCATGAGCGTCATCGCCGCGCCGGACGACGGAGGAGGTTCGATCCGATGAGCGACTACGCGGACTTGAGGGCGCGAATCGACGCACGCGAGGTCATCATTCTCGACGGTGCGGTCGGCACCCAGCTCCAGCGCATGGAAGTTCCGATGAGCCACGATGCGTGGGCCGGCATCGCGCTCGAGACCCATCCGTTCACGGTCCGCCGACTCCACGAGCTCTACATCGAGGCCGGGGTGGACGTCATCACCACCAACACCTACTCCAGCGCCCGGCACAACCTCCTGCCCCTCGGGCTCGGCGACAAGGTGCACGAGCTGAACCTGCGCGCGGTGATGCTCGCCCGGGACGCGCGCGACCGGGCGGCGAGGGAGCGCCCGGTCTGGATTGGCGGCTCGGTCTCGAACTACGGACTCATGGCCGGGGCGGAGCCGGGCTGGCGCGACTTCCAGTACTTCCGGGACCGGGTCGAGACGAGCGAGGAGCAGGCCCGCGCAAATCTCCGCGAGCAGGCCGGGATCCTCGCCGAATCCGGGGTGGACTTCCTCATCGCCGAGCCGACCGGCAGCACCGTGCAGCGCCGGTGGGTCTTCGAAGCATGCCTCGCCACCGGCCTGCCGGTGTGGTCCGGCTTCAAGTGCCGCCGTGACGCCACGGACGGCTCGCTCAAGGTGGGATACCAGTCCGAGGAACCCTTCGACGCCGAGTTCGACGCCCTCGCCGCCCTCGGCGGAGAGCTCGTTACCGTGTTCCACTCGCCGGTGGACGCCACCGACGACGCATTGGCGGTGGTCAGGGCGCACTGGAACGGCCCGATCGGGGTCTATCCCGAGGCCGAGCGGTCGGACTACGTCGCAGCGCACCGCGACGACTCGGTCGAGACGAAGCTGACCCCGGACGAGTTCGTGGCCCGGGCAAAACGGTGGGTGTCGGGAGGCGTGCAGGTGATCGGCGGATGCTGCGGCATCGAGATCGAGTACATCCGTCCGCTGCGCGACGCACTGCCCGAACGGCTGCCGGGATAGGCGGGGTCCGGATGGGCCGAGCTTCCCCTCGGGGCCGGCGCACCGTTTCGACACTCCCGTGATATAGCATCGCGCACCCTTTCCCGGACCACGCCGCCCGACCTCGAACCTTGCGCGGGGCTTTCATCATTGCGGTCGTCTTCTCGTCCACCGCCGTCGCGGTCGGCGTGTCGCAGTACGCGTTCGGGCTGTTCATCGCGCCGATCGAGGAGACCTTCGGATGGACGCGCACCGAGATCAGCGCCTCGCTCTCGTTCGCGGCGGTGGGAGGGCTCTCGGCTCCGCTCCTCGGGCGCGCGATGGATCGGTTCGGTGCGCGGCCGATCCTCGTGATCTCGCTCGTCGTCTTCGGGCTCAGCTTCTGTCTGCGGCCCCTGATGACCGAGCTGTGGCACTGGTATGCGCTGAGCTTCATGCAGTTCGTCACCTTCTCCGGCCTGACGGTTCTGCCGGCCGGCCGGCTGGTCGCGGCCTGGTTCCCCCGTACCCGGGGTCGAATGACGGGGGTCGCGGCGACGGGCAACAACGTCGGCGGGCTCGTCATGCCGGTGTGCATCGCCGCCCTGCTGGCGGCGATGTCGTGGAGCGAGGCGTACCTGGTGCTCGGGGTCGTGTCGTTCGTGATCGCCGGGGCCACGCTCCTGGTGGTCCGGGAGGCGCCTCCGGTCGCCGGTGCGCGGATGCCCCGCCCCCATGGAGCCGGCGAGGGCGGCGGCAAGGGCGCCGCTCCGCTCGCGCCGGCGCTCCCCGATCGGGACCTCCGGGAGATGGTGCGGACCCGTGCGTTCTACGCGGTGCTCGTCGCGATCACCTTGGGGACGTTCACCTACAGCGCCATTCTCCCGCACGTGCTCGTGCACCTGGTGAACAAGGGGATGGCGAACGCCTCGGCGCTGTCCGCGCTCGGCGCGCTCGCCATCGCCGGTGTCTGCGGCAAGCTCCTGTTCGGGTGGATGTCGGAGCGCTACGGGGCGCGGCGCATGATGATGTCGAACCTGATCGGGCAGGCGGCGTTCACCGCGCTCCTCGCCGGCGCCGGCCACACCGGGGTGCTGGCGGTTGCGGCGCCGCTGTTCGGCCTGTTCATGGGCGGCTTCGGGGTGCTCTACATCCTGGTGGTGCAGGAGTCGTTCGGGCTGCGCCACTACGGGAGCGTCATGGGCCTCATGAACCTCGGCACCGTGGTCTCGTTCGGCCTGGGCCCGCTCCTGGCCGGGGCGTCCTTCGACCTCTCCGGCTCCTATGGCGCCGCGTTCCTCATCGTCTGCGGCTTGTTCATCGCCGGCGCAGCATCTCTCGTCTTCGCCCGGCCCCACGTCTCCGCGCCGCACGTCACGGCTCGATCATCGTCGCCGGGCGGGACCTGATGCGCGCGACCCCGCGACCCCGGTGGCGACCGGGTCGCCTGCGCTATACTTCGCGGCCGGACCACCTTCACCCCACCCTCCCCCGGGAGCTTGTCATGCGGGCTGAACCGTCCCGTGTCCAGGCGTAGCGGCTCGCAGCCCGCCGGACACTCTTGATGAACGGTACCCCTCCCCCCGCCGTGCCCAAGTCTCACGCCGGTACCGGACACAGTAGTCACAGTGGCATGGCCCGGTCGTTCCGGTCGGTGCCGGCCATCGTTCCGGCCTGGAACGAAGAGAAGTCCATTGCACAAATCCCGGAAGGCCCGCAGGCATGACGGCGTCCCGACAGATCGGTCGCTATGTCCTGACCGGCCTGGCGGGGCTTGCCGTGAGCCTGGGGGTGACGGTCCTGGTGCGCGAAGGGGCAGGACTGTCCGCCAACGCGGCATTTGCCATGGCCCTCGGCGTGGTGTTCACATTCCAGTTTTTCGCCAACGCGTTCTTCGTGTTCGACTCCGGCGCCGACCGCAATACCTTTCTTCGCTATGCGGGTTCGGCACTCGTTTTCCGTCTCATGGACTATCTGCTGTTCCTGGGCCTTCAGGGGCTTGTGGCGCCCTACTACGTCGCGGCCGCGCTCGCCATTCTCATCACCAACCTGGTGAAATTCCTGGTCTACCGCAATCTCGTCTTTACCGGCCGGCCGGCTGAAAGACGGGTATCCACAACGTAGCCCTTCCCGAAATCCAGCTCGTCTCTCCACTGTCTCGACAGGCCTCGACGGGTCCGGAGCCGGTGTCGCAACGCGGCCACCGCCACGGCGCCGTACCGGTTCGGCGACGCCCCGGTCCGCGACCGTGGTCGCTCAGTCGAACACGATGACGCTCCGTGCGACCTCACCGGCCTTCATCGCGTCGAACGCCCCGTTGACCTGGTCGAGACGGACGCGCCGGGTGATCATCTCGTCGAGGTGCAGCTTGCCTGCGAGATAGAAGTCGATGTACCGCGGCATGTCGACCCGGAAGCGGTTCGAGCCCATGTTCGAGCCCTGGAGCTTCTTCTCGAAGAGCAGGCTCTCGCCGTCGATCTCGAGCTTCTGCCCCACCGGGATCATGCCGATCACGGTCGCGGTGCCGCCGGGGCGCAGCATGTCGTACGCCTGCTCGCTCGTCTTCTTGAGGCCGATCGCCTCGAAGGAGTAGTGCACGCCCCCGCCCGTCATCTCGCGCACCGTCTCCACCACGTCCGCCCGGGACGCATCGACCGTGTCGGTGGCCCCGAAGTGCCGGGCGAGCTCGAACTTCGAAGCCACCGTATCGATGGCGATGATGCGCCCCGCCCCCGAAATCGCGGCGCCGTTGACGGCGGAGAGCCCCACGCCACCGAGGCCGATGACCGCCACCGTGCTGCCAACCTCGATCTTCGCGGTGTTGTGCACCGCCCCGACCCCGGTGGTGACCCCGCATCCGATGAGCGCGGCGCGGTCCAGAGGCATGTCCTCCCGGATCTTCACGATGGCGTGCTCGTGCACCAGCATGTACTCGGCAAAGGACGAGAGGTGGTAGAACTGGTGCACCGGCTCCCCGTTCTGGCTGAGGCGCGGGGGCTCCTCGGGGCCGCGGCTCACGTCCTGGGGACGCTCGCAGTTGACCGGATGCCCGGTCACGCATGCCTCGCAGTGCCCGCAGAAGACGGACATGCAGGTGATCACCCGGTCCCCCGGGCTCACGTAGCCGACCTGATCGCCGACCGCCTCCACCACCCCGGCCGACTCGTGCCCGAGAACACTCGGGAAGTCGGTGGGATAGAGCCCCTCGATATGGTGGAGATCGCTGTGACACACGCCGGCGGCGGCCACCCGGACCAGCACCTCGTGTCCCATCGGGCTCGCCACCTCCACATCCTCGATCCGGAGGGGCCGACCCACACCCCGCAAGACGGCTGCCTTCATCCGCATGTCCGCATACCCCCGTTGTTGTTGCCCCCCGGCGGCGGTTGCCGGGAAATCTCATGGACTTCGCTCAGGGCCGTCCTCGAGTCGCGGGCGTGTTGTCCTGCCACCGCCGCCGCGGCACACTGGACCTTCCGGGAGGTCGTCGGGTCGGTGCGCTGGAGTACGGTCATTCGGCTTGCTCCCGTGGATGCCGGGCTTGAGCACCTCGAATCGTCTCACAGGCCCCGACCGGCGACTTCCCGCTTCACACTCTCCGACTCGGCAATTTGCAAAGCGGAATGACCAGTCCCATGACAAGTCCGGCGATGTCCCGACGGATGTCCTGACGATCGACGAGCTTGGCGACTCCCCGAGGATATTGCGGTCGACGCTCCACGAGCTGACGCAGGAAGGCAGGATTCCGTGCCGGAAGGTCGGGCGCGGCACTGGCGGTTCCGGAAGCAGGCCATCCATCGTTGGCTGGAGCAAGGCGGCACGGACGGCGCGAAGACCAAGGAAGACGGGGCATGACAAGCCACCTCTGCGATGCGGTGGCCGAGAAGATCGGACACGCGGAGAGCCTCTACCATCGACTCGTTCTCGTCACAGGTACGGATGGCTCGGCCGGAACCACCGTCCTGAAGGAAGTTGCCGAATGCATCGATGCACCGCTCATCAACGTCGGTCTCGAGCTCTCCCGCCGCCTGCTCGACCTGACCGAGCGGCAGCGTCGTATCCAGGTTCCGCGTCTTCTCGGGGGGATCGTCGCCGAGACCGCAAGCGGCGTCGTCCTGCTGGACAACATCGGGCTCCTGTTCGACATCGCGCTGCGTCAGAATCCGCTCGGTCTGTTGCAACGTCTCTCGCGGTGCCGGACCGTGGTCGCGGCCTGGAACGGATCGATCGAGGACGGTCACATCTTCCATGCCGTGCCCGGGCATCCCGAGTACCGGCGCTACCCGGTGGACGGGATTCCGGTAGTCGGTGCGCAGGCAGTGGAATGACGGATCGGGGGGCGTTGCGATGAAGTACAGGGATCTGGTCCGGTTCGATCCGATCGAGACCGTGGTGCAGATCCGTGACGCCGACGAAGCGGCCACCGCCCGACGGCTTGTCGGCAGCTACGTGATCTCGGACGAGATGGCCGAGAGGCTGTCCACCCTGGTGTTCCCCCAGCTCCAGCTCGACCGGCCCGCCGACAACAAGGGGGTCCTGATCGTCGGAAACTACGGCACGGGCAAATCACACCTGATGTCGGTGATATCCGGTGTGGCCGAGCATGGCGATCTGGTCTCGGAGCTCTCCAATCCCCGGGCGCAGGAATCGGCTCGGGATATGGCCGGCAGGTTCAAGGTCGTCCGCACGGAGATCGGCACGACCACCATGTCCCTGCGCGACATCGTCGTCGGCGAGCTTCAGGAGCGTCTGGACACGCTCGGTGTCGCGTTCGCCTTCCCGAGCATCGCCGAAGTCTCCGGCAGCAAGCGCAGCTTCGAGGAGATGATGGCTGCGTTCCATCGGACGCACCCGGATCACGGGCTGCTGCTGGTCGTGGACGAGCTGCTGGACTACCTGCAATCGCGCAGGGACCAGGAGCTGATCCTCGATCTCGCCTTCCTGCGCGAGATCGGCGAGATCTGCAAGGACCTCCGGTTCCGCTTCGTCGCCGGCGTCCAGGAGGCGATCTTCGACAGCCCCCGTTTCGCCTTCGTCGCCGATCGCATTCGCCGCGTGAAGGACCGTTTCGAGCAGGTCCTCATCGCCCGGCGCGACGTCAAGTTCGTCGTGGCGCAACGCCTGCTGCGCAAGACCGGCGAGCAGCAGACGAAGATCCGTGCGTACCTCACACCGTTCACCCGGTTCTACGGGCACATGAACGAGCGCATGGACGAGTACGTGGACCTGTTCCCCGTTCACCCCGAATACATCGACACCTTCGAACGGGTGACCGCGGTCGAGAAGCGCGAGATCCTCCGGACCCTGTCGTTCTCGATGAAGCGGCGGCTCGACCGGGAGCTCCCGACCGACCACCCCGGCCTGATCGCCTACGACGGCTACTGGTCGGCCCTGCGGGACAACCCGTCCTTCCGGGCCGTTCCCGACATCAGGGCGGTCATCGATTGCAGCCAGGTGCTGGAATCCCGGATCGAGCAGGCGTTCACCAGGCCGGTGTACAAGCTGATGGCGCTGCGCGTCATCCACGCGCTGTCGGTGCACCGGCTGACGACCGGCGACATTTACTCCCCCCTGGGCGCCACCGCGCAGGAGCTGAGAGACGGTCTCTGCCTCTATCAGCCGGGTATCGAGGATCTCGGGGGAGACCCGGCGGACGACCTGCTCTCGCAGGTGGAAACGGTCCTGAGGGAGATCCACAAGACCGTCAGCGGCCAGTTCGTTTCGTCCAACCCGGACAACCACCAGTACTATCTCGACCTGAAGAAGACCGACGACTTCGACGCCCTGATCGAGAGGCGCGCCGAAAGTCTCGACGCGGCGCGGCTGGACCGCTACTACTACGACGCCCTGCGGCGGGTGATGGAGTGCACCGACGAGACCTATGTCACCGGCTATCGCATCTGGGAGCACGAGCTCGAATGGCGTGCGCGCAAGGCGGCCCGCCAAGGGTATCTGTTCTTCGGTGCGCCGAACGAACGGTCCACGGCGGTGCCGCCACGCGATTTCTACCTCTACTTCATCCAGCCGCACGAGCCGCCACGGTTCAAGGACGAGAAGACCTCGGACGAGGTCTTCTTCCACCTGACCGGCGCGGACGACCCGTTCCGGGAAGCGTTGTGCGGCTACGCGGCGGCTCTCGACCTGGCCTCGACGTCCTCCGGCCACCCCAGAGCCACCTACGAATCAAAGGCATCCGGCTTCCTTCGCAACCTGGTCGAATGGCTTCGGAAGCACATGGGTTCCGCCTTCGAGGTCAGGCACCAGGGGCGCCGCAAGGCGCTGCTGGAATGGGCCAGGGACCATTCCCTTCGCGAGCTCTCGGGGATCTCTCCGGCCGAACGCATCAACTTCCGCGATCTCGTCAACGCGGTCGCCGGCATCTGCCTGGAGAGCCATTTCGCCGAGCAGGCGCCGGGCTACCCCGTTTTCTCGGTGTCGGTCACGTCCCGCAACCGCGCTCAAGCGGCTCAGGACGCGCTGCGCTGGATCGCGGGCGCGACGAAGACGAAGCAGGGCACCGCAATCCTCGACTCCCTCGGCCTCCTCGACGGCGCCAGACTCGATCCCCGTCGGTCGAAATACGCCACCCACATCCTCGACCGGGTTAGCAGGAAGGGCCACGGTCAGGTCGTCAACCGTGGCGAGCTGATCCAGGAGCATCTCGGCGTCGAATACCTCGCAGCCGAAACCCTGCGTCTCGAGCCCGAATGGGCCGTGGTGCTGCTCGCGGCGCTGGTCCATTCCGGCGATCTCGTGCTTGCCGTCCCCGGCCGGAAGCTCGATGCCGCCGACCTGCCGGCGCTCGCCGCCTTGCCGCTCGACGAGCTGATCCGTTTCCGGCACGTCGAGCGCCCCAAGGACTGGAACCTTCCGGCCCTCAAGGCGCTGTTCGAGCTGCTCGGGCTGACGCCGGGCATGGCGGTCCTGATCACCCAGGGCAAGGACGAGCCGATTCAGGAAATGCAAAAGGCCATCGCCCAGGTCGTCGAGCGGCTGGCCGTGGCCCATCAGGCCGTTCAGGGCGGGATCCCGTTCTGGGGCAGGAGCCTGATCGACTCGGAGGAAGCCGAGGGACTGCGTTCGAGTCTGGAACGGACGAAATCCTTTCTCGAGTCTCTCCGGACCTGCACGTCACCCGGCCGCCTCAAGAACTTCCGCCACGACACCGGGGAGGTGACCGGCCATGCCGCTGGGCTCGAATCGCTCGCGGAGGTGGAGACTCTCCAGGGGTTGGTCTCCGAGCTCGGCCCCACCGCCGCCTTCCTCACCGCGGCCGAGTCGGTGCTCCCCCCGTCCCATGAATGGGCGGGACAAATGAAGGAGGCCCGAAGCGATGCACTGGCGGAGCTCACGCGCTCGGACCGCCGCGAGGCCGTGTCGGTCCGGCACCGATCGCTGCGCAGACTGGGCGAGCTCAAGAAGGGTTTTGTCGACGTCTATCTCGGTCGCCACGCCAAGGCTCGCCTCGGCGTGAACGACGACGAGAGGAAGACCGCGCTGATGCGCGATGAGCGGCTCGCCCGGCTCCGGGCGCTCTCGGCCATCGATCTCATGCCGGTCCGACAGATGACGGATTTCCAGGATCGCTTGGCCGGACTCGCGAGCTGCTCCACCCTCACCCGGGAAGAGCTCGAAGTCTCCCCGGTCTGCCCGCATTGCGGGTTCAGACCGGCCCTGGAGCCGGAGGCGCCCTCCGCCGGACAGGCCCTCGCCCGGCTCGACGACGATCTCGACCGGCTCCTCGCCGACTGGACACGCACCTTGCTCGCCAACCTCGACGACCCGGCGACGCGCGAGGACCTGTCGCTGCTCCAACCCGGACGCGCCGCGCGGGTGGATGCGTTCGTGGCGGAGGGCGAGCTTCCCGATCCCCTGGAGCCGGATCTCGTCGAGGCGCTCCAGGAGGTGCTGTCGGGGCTCGTCAAGGTCGGGGTGACGACCGAGGACCTGAAGGCGGCCCTTCTTGCCGGCGGCTCCCCCGCGAGCCCCGCCGAGATGAAGGCGCGCTTCGAGGGATATCTCGATGGCCTCGCCAAGGGAAAGGACCCCGCCAAGGTCCGGGTGGTCTTGGAGTAGGCGCGGATGGAGAAAGCGGAGCTCATCGGCCACCCACCTGCGGACCTGTCCACTGCACAAGTCGGCCACCCACCTGCGGACTTGTCCACTGCACAAGTCCCGTCCAGGCAGGAGGACTTGTCCACTACATATGCACACAAGTGGTCAGGGAACTTGTTCACTACACAAGCCGAGCCCGACTCGTCCACTGCATATGTCGAGCCGCTGACCGAGCTCTCCGGAACCCACTGGAAAATCGTGGCAGTCTGCGACGTGCCGCGCAGTCTGACGGAGATCATGAATGCGCTTGGAGTCGCTGGTCGAGGATATTTCAAGAGGCGTCACCTTGATCCATTGCTGCGAGGCGGCGTGCTCCGCATGACCCATCCGGAGCAACCCAGACACCCTAGGCAGGCCTATGTGCTGACCGAGGCCGGGGTCGCCCTCAAGTCCCGCCGCGTGAAGGAGGATGCCGGGACGGGCAACGGGGGGCGGACGAATGGCCCGCAGCAAGCCGGATAGCCGGGCCGCCCGCCTCCGCCGGGAAGCCTCCGGCCAAAAAGGGTTGTTCGAGAAGTCCCGCGAGGAGGAGCTGTATGTCCGGCGCGGCCAACCGGTCGAATGCCTGGGCCTGACCTTCGAGAACGACGAGGCACGGCGAGCCCACTTCCTCGGCCGGCTGAGGGAGGGTCTGGAGGAGCTGCACGACAAGCTCGGCGGTGTCGCCTTTGCCGGTGTCGACGACGCGGCGGCCTGGATGGCGACCGTCGAGCACTGGCCGATGGGCGACGAGACGCGGCTGCGCGGCCTTGCCGAACGGATGCGCCACGCGGACACGTCCAGGGATCTGCTCCAGCGCTGGAAGGATCAGGTCGGCTTTCCCCACGGCACGATCGAGGACATCCTGAACCTCTCCGATCCCCCGTGGCACACGGCGTGTCCGAACCCGTTCCTTGGTGCATTCGTGGAGGCTTGCGGCAAGCCCGGCGATCCGGACGAGCCCTATCACCGCAAGCCGTTTGCGGTCGATGTCAGCGAGGGCAAGACCCATCCCGTCTACCGGGCGCACGGCTATCACACCAAGGTGCCGCATCTGGCGATCGTGCCCTCGATCCTCCACTACACGGAGCCCGGCGACCTGGTTCTGGACGGCTTCGCCGGCACGGGCATGACCGGGGTGGCCGCGCAATGGTGCGGGACGGCCCCGGAGATCTACCGGAAAAAGCTGGAAGCGTCGTGGGCCAAGGAAGGCTTCGGCAAGCCGCGCTGGGGGCTTCGGCGCACCATCCAGAACGACCTCTCGCCCCTCGCCGGCTTCATCGCCGCCAACTACGGCCTGCCCTTCGACCTCGAGGCGTTCGCCGATGCCGGCCGCGCGCTGCTCGACGAGGTCGAGGCGGAGCTCGGCTGGATGTACGAGACCCTGCACACCGACGGCAAGACGAAGGGTCGGATCGACTACACGGTCTGGAGCGAGGTGTTCAGTTGTCCCGAATGCACGGGTGAGGTCGTGTTTACCGACGAAGCACTGGACGAAGCCAGCGGGCGGGTACGGGATGTGTTTCCTTGCTCCTCATGCGGGAGCGAGCTGACCAAGCGACGGCTGGAACGGCTGTACGAGTCAAGATTCGATCCGTCCATCAGTGCGACGATCCGAGTGCCGAGGCGCAAGCCCGCGATGATCCTTTACTCGCTCGGTGGTACGACCTACCGAAAAAGGCCGGATGCCGCGGACATGGAAACCCTTGAACAGATCGATCGATTGCCTCTGCCTCCGGAGGTGCCCTCCGACTTGATTCCGCCCATGCACATGACGCACCAACGCGCCCGGATGGAGTACTCGGGCGTCACGCACGTCCATCACTTCTTTCTGCCCCGGGCCGCGCAGGCCCTGGGGGCGATGTGGCGCCGGGCCAACGCCCACGCCGACCCCCGCCTCCGCCACATGCTGCTCTACTTCGTGGAGCAGGCCGTTTGGACGATGTCGGCTCTCAATCGATACCGACCTACGGGCTATTCGCAAGTCAACCAGTATCTGAGCGGCGTCTACTATGTGGGCTCCCAGATCTCCGAGGTCTCCCCGAGATACAACCTCGGCAACAAGCTGTCCCGGCTGGTCAAGACCTTCGGCCATGCGCCGGCCCGACAGCCCTCCGGCTGCGTCACAACCGCGAGCACGACGGCGTGTCTCGGCATTCCCGACAGCTCGGTGGACTACGTCTTCACCGACCCCCCGTTCGGAGAGAACATCTACTACGCCGACCTCAATTTCCTCGTCGAGTCCTGGCACGGAGTGCTGACCAACGCGGCGCCCGAGGCCATCGTGGACCGCTTCAAGGGGAAGGGGCTACCCGAATACCAGCGCCTCATGCAGCGGTGCTTCGAGGAGTATCGACGCGTCCTCAAGCCGGGCCGCTGGATCACGGTGGTCTTCCACAACTCCAGGAATGCCGTCTGGACGGCGATCCAGGAAGCGATGCTGGCCGCCGGCTTCGTCGTCGCGGACGTGCGCACCATGGACAAGCAGCAGGGCTCCTACCGGCAGGTCACCAGCACTGCGGTGAAGCAGGACCTGGTGATCTCCGCCTACAAGCCCAACGACGGCCTGGAGGAACGCTTCACGCTCTCGCGAGGCACCGAGGAGGGAGTCTGGGACTTTCTCCGCACCCACCTCGGCCAACTGCCGGTGTTCGTGGCCAGGGAGGGGCGGGTGGAGGTCGTCAACGAGCGCCAGCCGCATCTGCTGTTCGACCGCATGGTCGCCTTCCACGTCCTGCGAAACGTGACGGTGCCCCTGTCGATCGGCGAGTTCCTGGCCGGTCTCGCCCACCGCTTCCCCGAACGCGACGGAATGGTCTTCCTCCCCGAGCAGGTCGCCGAGTACGACAGGAAGCGCCTGGCGGCCGAGGGCGTGGTGCAGCTCGAGATCTTCGTCGTCGACGAATCCTCCGCCATCCAGTGGCTGAAGCGGCATCTGGGCCGCAAGCCGCAGAGCTTCCAGGACATTCACCCGCAGTTCATCCGCGAGATCACGGGCTGGCAGAGGCACGAGAAGCTGCCGGAGCTGTCCGAGATGCTGGATCAGAACTTCCTGTACTACGATGGGGCCGGTGAGGTCCCGAGCCGGATCCACGCCTATCTCTCCACCAACTTCAAGGAGCTGCGCGGCCTGCCCAAGGACCATCCGGACCTGCGCGCCAAGGCCGGGGGCCGCTGGTACGTGCCCGACCCCAACAAGGCGGTCGACGTGGAGATGCGGCGCACGCGCACTCTTCTGCGCGAGTTCGACGAAATCCGCCAGTCCCCGCAGCGAAGGCTCAAGCTCTTCCGTCTCGAGGCGATACGCGCGGGCTTCTTCAAGGCATATCGGGACCAGGACTACGCCACCATCATCGCGGTCGCCGAGAAGATCCCGGAGGCGGTTCTCCAGGAAAACCAGAAGCTCCTGCTCTGGTACGACCAGGCGCTCACGCGCACGAAGAGCGACGCATGACGATCACGAGACTGAAGCTCGAACGGTTCACGGCCTTCGAGAAACTCGATTTCAGGCCGTCCCCCGGCATCAACGTCCTCGTCGGCGCCAACGGGACCGGCAAGACCCACCTCATGAAGGTCGTCTATGCCGCCTGCGACGTGAGCAAGACGGGAGTCGGGATTGCAGAGAAACTCATCCGTGTCTTCATGCCCTCCGGGCGATCGATCGGGCGGCTCGTCAAGCGGCGAGGGACAAGCTCGCGGTGTGTCGCCCGGATTTACCGAGACCGCGGCAGCAGTCTCCGCGTTTCCTTCTCCAACCACGCAACCGTGGCCGATTCGGCGACCGTCACGGGCGCGAAGCGCTGGAACACCGATCCCATCGAAAGCGTCTACATACCCGTCAAGGAAATGCTTGCGAATGCGCCGGGGTTTCGCTCCCTCTACGCGCGGCGAGACATCCACTTCGAGGAGATTTATGCAGATATTCTCGACCGCGCCTACCGGCCCCGCTTGCATGGACAGACAGATCGTGATCGGAGGAAGCTGCTCGACATTCTGCGCAAGATAATCGAGGGCAAGGTTACCCCGAGCCAGGAAGAATTTTTTCTCCGTGGCAAACAGGGTAACTTGGAATTCACGTTGGTCGCAGAGGGTATGCGCAAGTTGGGCCTGCTTTGGCTGCTGATTCAGAATGGGACGCTGCTTGAAGGATCGGTATTGTTCTGGGACGAACCGGAAACCAATCTCAACCCCGGACTGTTCGGACCAGTGATTGAAATCCTTCTCGAACTACAGCGCATGGGCGTCCAGATATTCATCGGCACTCATGACTACGCGATTCTCAAGGAGCTGGATCTGCAGAAACGGGAAGGTGACGAGCTCGCTTTTCACTCTCTCTACCGTGAATCCGATAGCGGCGAGATCGCCTGCCATGAGGCGCCTACCTATTCGGACATCCATCCGAACGCCATCGCGGATGCCTTCACCGATCTGTACGACCGCGAGGTGAAGCGCAGCCTCGGAGGGCTCGGGAAATGACCACATTGGAGGAAGGCAACCTCCGGATCACGTTTCCCCGTACTTCCAGGGCCAGGAAATTCGACGACCCGTCGCATGGGTTGCCCCACTGCATGAAAGCCGTGGATTTCATCGTCGAGGAAGCCGATCGCATATTGTTCATCGAATTCAAGGACCCGGAACATCCCTGCGCGAGGGAGTGGGAGAGGGGGGAGTTCACCTGCAAATTCCTCTCCGGAGATCTGGATGAAGATCTCAAATACAAATACCGCGACTCCTTCCTTTATCAATGGGCGTCCGGCGACATCGCCAAACCGATCCATTACTGGGTCATCGTCGCCATCGACGATCTGACGGAGGCCGACCTTCTCGCGCGAACGGAAGACCTGAAACGCAAGCTCCCGCTGAACGGACCGGTCACCGGAGGATGGAAACGGCCGATCGTGAAGGGCTGTACGGTGTTCAACCTCCGGACGTGGAACCGAACCCTGCCTCGCTACCCGGTATCACGGATTCCAACGTGACCGAAGCTGGCTCGGTGTCCGACTGGCGCGACCGGATACTGAGGGAGTTCACGCCGCGGGTCGCGCGCCTCACCTTGGTGGCCGACCCGGACGGTTTGCTGCTCGAGGAGACGCTCCTCGAAGCCATCCGGGAGCGGGGTTTCGAGATCCTCCCCTTCGACGACTCCGTCGCGTTCCGCTTCGCCTACGAATCCCGGTTCCGGTCCGGTCGGGACGGGGGCGAGACCCCTGACCTCGTGGTCGCCCTGCGGGCGGAAAAGCACGATCTTGCGACCCTTCCCTACGACCTTCTGCAGGCCGGCCGACAGCTTTCCTTCGGATTGGGCGAGCTGTTTCCCGGCCTCAGCCATCCGGTCGTCGCCTCACTTGACCGCGGCCATCTCGATGCGCTCTACCGTGCATGGATACGGCACGGGCCGAACCGGCTCGGGGACGACGCGACCAAGGACTTCGTGCTGCTGCACGTCTTCAGGATCACGCCCGCGCTCATCGGCCAGCCGGCCGACCTGCTGCGCGCCCTGTTGCGGAGACACTACCGGGGCGAGCGGTTGCCGCGCCTCCTGGATGACCGCCTGGTTCGACTGCTCCGGCAAGGCGGAGCCTTCGACTCGTGGCCCCTCGATACCATCGTGCCGGATCGGGATGCCTTCTTCGCCTTCCTTCAGGAGCGCTGGCCCCTGTTCCTCGACCGCCTCGCGCGGCACGCCGGGACGAGCGTGGGCGAAGTCGGCAAGCCATACGGGCTCGGGACCGACGGCCCGCGGGATGCAAGCGGATCGTTCGGCCTCAAGCTCGAAGGGCCCGCCGACCTCCCCTTCGGTCACGACGATGTCCGCATCTACATCGACAATCTGTTCGTCGAAGGAATGTTGCGGCCGGTGCCCCACGGGTCGAGTGGGGCCCTGTCGGGCCAATGGGTATCGGTCGGGATTCGGACCGATCCCGACGCCGACAAGCGGCGTCGCCTCCAGGGCCTGATGGAGACCGCCGGCAAGACGATCCCCGGCCCCGATGCGCGGCACCACGAATGGACGGCGTTCGCCTGCCGATGGGCGGAGCTGGAGGTTCTTCGGTCGGGGACGGCCGCCCCGGCGCGGTCCGAGACGGGCACGCGGACCGCCGAGCTACGCAGGGAAGTGGACCGGACCTTTCTCGCGTGGACCGGGCGCCGCTACGCGGGCCTCCACAACCAGCCGCCGGACCCGCCGGTGATGGTCCATCACGTACCGCGCTACCTCGCGAGGCAGCTTGAGCGTGACTCCGAGGGCAAGGTCGCGCTCATCGTCGTGGACGGACTCGCCCTCGATCAGTGGCTCGTGCTCCGCGACGTTCTCGCGGACCAGCGGCCGCGCCTGCGCTTTCGCGAGGGCGCCGTGTTCGCCTGGGTGCCGACCCTCACGTCCGTATCCCGGCAGGCGATCTTCGCCGGAAAACCGCCGCTCTACTTTCCGTCGAGCATCCACACCACCGACCGGGAAGCGTCATCGTGGCGCCAGTTCTGGGTGGACCAAGGGGTATCGGCGCAAGCGGTCGGTTACGCCAAGGGGCTCGGAGACGGCGCTCTCGACAGCGTCAGCGAGATTCTGTCGGGGGTGGGCATCCGCGCGCTCGGTCTCGTCGTCGACAAGGTCGACCGGATCATGCACGGCATGGAACTGGGCACGGCGGGCATGCACAGCCAGGTTCGGCAGTGGGCTGGCGAAGGGTTCATGGCGGAGCTTCTGGACCTGTTGCTCGACGCCGGTCTCGCGGTTTACCTGACCTCCGACCACGGCAATATCGAGGCGGAGGGCCGCGGGCGGCCATCCGAAGGGGCGGTCGCCGACGTTCGGGGGGAACGTGCGCGGCTCTATCCCGACCGGGCATTGCGGTCTCGCGTACACGAGCAGTTCCCGGACGCGGTCGCATGGCCCACCATCGGGCTTCCCGAAGACTGTCTGGCCCTGCTTGCCCCGGCCCGATCGGCGTTCGTTCGGGAAGGCGAGCGCGTCGTCGGGCACGGTGGAGCTTCCCTCGAAGAGGTCGTCGTCCCGTGGGTCCGGATCGAACGGGCGGCGACGTGAACCGCCAGGATCGGATCGGCTTCAGCCAGCGCGTCCGGATCGACTGGCTGGAGTACACCGCGAACCTGGTGCTCGCCGGGAACCCGAGGGATGCGATCGTCGCGGCGCTGAACGAGCGACTGAAGGAGAAGCTGTCGGTCGGGAGCCGGCCGGTACGGGGAAGCCGGGACAAGGCCATCACGATCCTGACCAAGGTCTGGGTCACCGTCCCAAGGGAGCTCCAATCGCTCCGCGACGAAGGGTTGGATCACCTTCGGCATGGGGGGCCGAGCGACCGGATGCTGGTGCACTGGTGCATGTGCATGGCGGTCTACCCCTTCTTCGGCATCGTCGCCGATGCGGTCGGGCGCCAGCTTCGCTTGCAGGGGACCGCAGGGGCGGCCCAAGTGCAGCGCAGACTCCGCGAACGGTTCGGCGAACGCGAAACCGTGGCCCGCGCGGCGCGGCGCATCCTGCGGACCTGTATCGACTGGGGGGTGCTGCGGGAGACGGAGGAGAAGGGCCTTTATCGCGGCGTTGCGAAGCGTGCCATCGACGACGCGCCACTCGGCGTCTGGGCGATCAGGGCCATGCTCTCCGCCGCGGGCGACAGCCCCCGACCGGCGTCCGCGCTGCTTCGCGGGCCGCACCTCTTCCCCTTCGACATCGCGCTACCCTCGCTCGGAGAGATTGAAGCCGGCGCGGTTCTGGAGACCTTTCGCCACGGCCTCGATCAGGAAGTCCTGCTCGGTCTTTCCAATCCGCACGACGTTCAAGATTGACCTTCCGGAATTCCCTATCGCTCGCAACCGCCGGTACGCATCGGTTTTCACAACAACACCGCACGATGCTCACCGAATCGTGACTCCCGGGGCCCCAATGTCGCTGACAGGTTCCGCGAGAGTGTGCGACCGAATGAAGGCGCGACATGAAGCGCCGTCGCGAAACAGTCTCTGTCACGCACCTTCGTCACGCCCCGAGCGCCACGAGGTGCGCCGCCTGGTCTTCGGCGACCAGCGCCTCGATGACCTCCCCCAGGCCGCCGGCCATGACGTCGCCGAGCTTGTAGAGGGTGAGGTTGATGCGATGGTCCGTCACCCGCCCCTGGGGAAAGTTGTAGGTGCGGATGCGCTGGGAGCGGTCGCCGCTGCCGACGAGGAGCCGCCGGGTCTCCGCCCGCTCCGCATCCCGGCGCTCGCGCTCCGCCGCGAGAAGGCGGGCCTTCAGCAACGACATCGCGCGGGCCCGGTTCTTGTGCTGCGAGCGCTCGTCCTGGCACTCGACGATGGTGTTGGTCGGCAGGTGGGTGATCCGGATCGCGGAGTCGGTCTTGTTCACGTGCTGCCCCCCCGCCCCCGACGCACGGAACGTGTCGATTCTCAGGTCGGAAGCGCCGATCCGGATCTCCGCGATCTCGTCGGCCTCCGGCAGCACCGCGACCGTGCACGCCGAGGTGTGGATCCGCCCTTGCGACTCGGTCTCCGGCACCCGTTGCACGCGGTGGACACCGGACTCAAACTTGAGTCTCGAATAGGCCCCGCGCCCGGCGATCCGCACGATGACTTCCTTGTACCCGCCGTGCTCGCCCAGGCTCTCGTTCACGATCTCGTGGCTCCATCCGCGGAGCTCGCCGTAACGCAGGTACATCCTGAGCAGATCGCCGGCGAACAGCGCGGCCTCGTCGCCGCCGGTACCGGCGCGAATTTCCAGGTACACATTGCCCGCGTCGGCCGGATCGGAGGGAAGCAGCAGGACCTTCAGCTCGCTCTCGAGACTCGTGCGGCGGCCTTCCGCCTCGTCGAGCTCCTCCTGCGCAAGCTCGCGCAGGTCCGGGTCGGGACCGGCGAGGATCTCGCGCGCTTCCTCGATCGAGTCCATCGCCTCGTTGTAGCTGACGAAGCACTCCACGATCGGGCTCAGCTCGGCATGCTCCTTGGCGAGCGACCGGAGCCGGGCCGGGTCGGAGGCGACTTCGGGCTCCGCGAGCAGTGCGCCGACCTCGACGTACCGCTCGCGCAGCCCTTCGAGCTTGTCCATCAGGGAAGGGTTCATCGCGTGCGGCCGGGGCCCGGCCGGGGCGCCGGAGCCTCGTCCTCCCCGGTGACGCCGAAGAGCTTCCTCGCCGCCTCGACGATGTCCTGGCGATCGCTCTCTCCGGCTTCGCGGATCCCCGTGCTCGGGGCATGGAGCAGCTTGTTGGCAAGCGTACGGGCCACGTATTCGATGACCTCCTCCGCCGGCTCTCCGCCCTGCAGCCGGCGGCGCGCCTTCCGGAGCACTTCCTCCTCGGCAGCCGCAGCCGACTCCCGCACCCGGACGATGATCGAGGACACGCGCCGCCCGCGCATCCAGGCCATGAATTCCGCGACCTGCCGCTCGATGATGCCTTCGGCCACCCCCGCCGCCGCCACGCGCCGCTGGTGTCCCTCTTCGATGACGTCCGCGAGGTCGTCCACGTTGTACAGGTACACGTCCGGGAGATTGCCGGCTTCGCGGTCGATGTCGTGCGGAACGGCGAGATCGGCCATGAAGATGGGGCGCCGTCTGCGCCGGAGCACCGCGGCGCGGGCCTGCGCGAAGGAGATGACCGTTTCGCGGCTACCCGTCGACGAGATCACGATGTCCGCCTCGGCGAGGTGGAGCGGCACTTCGTCCAGCGAGATGGCGTAAGCGCTCAACGGGGTCGCGATCCGGCGGGCATGTTCCAGCGTGCGGTTCGCGATCACCATGCGGCCGATGCGGCTCGATGCGAGATGGCGCGCGCACAGCGCCACCGTCTCCCCGGCGCCGACGAGCAGGGCGGTGCGCGCATCGAGCTCCCCGAAGATCCGGCGGGCGAGGGTCACCGCGGCGTATGCCACCGAGACGGGACTCGCCCCGATATCGGTGTCGGTACGCACGCGCTTCGCCACCGAAAACGAACGCTGAAAGAGCTTGTCGAGCACGACTCCGAGCGAGCCTTCGCGGCGGGCGAGTCCATATGCCTGCTTGAGCTGGCCGAGGATCTGGGGTTCGCCGAGCACCATCGAATCGAGGCCGCTCGCGACCCGCATGACGTGGCGCACCGCGGCATCTTCGCGATGCACGTAGAGGTGGCCGGACAGATCGCGCCGGTCGATGCCCAGGAACTCGCCGAACCAGCGGGTGGGCGCGTCCTCGTCCCGGCTCAGCCCGCAGTACAGGTCCGTGCGATTGCAGGTGGAGAGGATCGCCGCTTCGCTCACTCCCGGAAGGTCGGTCAGCGACCTGAGCGCGGACGACATTCCGGCGTCGTCGACCACCGCCCGTTCACGAAGCTCGAGCGGTGCCGTGGTGTGGTTCAATCCGAGGGCGACGATCGACATGGCGGTTTGCGGAGTGCATCGGCTCGATCGCCGAACGCCGCGCGGCTCGTTCCGCGTCGCGCCGATTGCCTGAATCTCTGCATGAAGTATAGTGGCGGCGCATTGTACCGACGTTGACCGATGGTGCGCACAAGCCGCATCGAGAGCCTCCGATGGCGATAGCTGCGTTGCGGGAACGGGCCTGTGCGGCGAAGGGGCTGCGCATGTCCGTCGGCGAGCGGCTCGGCAGGTCCGCGCTTGCTGCGGTGTTCGCCGCGGGCGTGCTCACCGGATGCGCCGCGACCGGTCCTGCGACGACGAACGGGGCGGTCGCGGTCCGTTCGGACGCAGCGAGCGACTCCCAACCTTCCCGCCATCCGCTGAGCGCGGGCGTGCTCTACAAACTCCTGGTCGGAGAGCTTGCCAGTCAGCGCGGCGATCTGCGTCTTGCGTTCCGGAACTACCTGGAGGCCGCCAGGGAGACCCGGGACGTGCGCGTCGCGGCGCGGGCGACGAAGCTCGCGGTCTTCTCGCACGCCGGCGAGAGCGCCCTCGAAGCGGCCCGGCTGTGGAAGGACATCGATCCATCGAGCGTGGAAGCGCGCCAGGTCCTGGCGTCCCTGCTCATGCGGGCGGGCGATGTCGATGGCGCGGTCGAGCAGCTCGACGTGATCGTGGAGGCGCTGTCCGAGCCGGCGGGCGCAGGGTTTCACCGCGCCGCCGAGCTCCTGGCCGGGGAGCAGGACACGGAGGCCGCGGCAGCGGCGATGAGGCAGCTCGTCCTCGGGCACGAGAACGACGCGGAGGCGCAGCTTGCGCTCGCGCGGCTCCTGCTTCGAACCGGACACGTCGAGGAGGCGCTGGCCGCCGCCGATCGCTCGTACGGCCTCGACCCCGGCAGTGGGCGGGTCGCGATCCTGCGGGCCCGCCTGCGCGTCCGGTCGGACGACGCCGACGGCGCGTTCCGCGTGCTGGAGGAATTCCTCGACCGCCATCCCGAGTCCGGAATGGTCCGCATGGCCTATGCGCGCATGCTCGTGGACACCAGCCGCTACGACCGCGCCCGTTCGGAATTCGAGTACTTGGTGGCGGCGGAGCCCGAGAACGACGACGCCCGCTACGCGCTCGGGCTGCTGCTCGTGCAGACGGACCGGCTGGACGAGGCGGCGCGGCAGTTCGAGGAGCTCACGAGCCGCGGTTCGCGACGAGACACCGCGCACTACTACCTTGCGCGAATCGCGGAGTCCCAGCGGCGGATGGCCGACGCCATCGCCTCGTACCGGCGGGTCCGAAGCGGCGAGCAGCGACTGAATGCGCAGATCAGGGTCGCGGTGCTGCTGGCGGAAGGCGGCGACGTCGAAGCGGCCCGGCGCCATCTGCACGGGGTGCGCAGCGAGTCCGTCCAGGAAGCGGTACGAATCTACAGCGCGGAGGCCGGACTGCTCGCGCGCGTCGCGCGCTACGAAGAAGCGATGGAGGTGTTCGATACGTCGCTGGAGGCGTTCCCCGGGAATTCGGACCTCCTGTACGCGCGCGGGATGCTCGCCGTGAAGATGGATCGGCTGGACGTCCTCGAGCGCGACATGCGGGCGATCATTTCGCGCGAGCCGGACAACGCCGACGCCCTCAACGCCCTCGGGTATACCCTCGCCGATCGCACCGATCGCCATGAAGAGGCGTATGCGCTCATCCGGCGCGCGATCGAGCTCCAGCCCGACGACCACTACATCGTCGATTCGCTCGGGTGGGTGCTCCACCGCATGGGACGGCACCAGGAAGCACTCGTGCAGTTGCGGCGGGCGATGTCCATCAATCCCGATCCCGAGATCGCGGCCCATCTCGGCGAAGTGCTCTGGGTGCTGGGGAACAAGGTCGAGGCGCGCGCGGTATGGAGCACCGCGCTCGAGGCGGCGCCGGACGACGAGCGCCTGCTCGACGTCATCGAGCGCTTCGGACTTTGAGGCCCGCCGGAGCGGCGGCCGCAGCGCAGGGCTCCCGCGTACTCCGTCTCCTCCTCGGAAGCGCTTCGGGAACGTCGAAGCGCGCATCCGCGACAGGGCTCGCGGCGGGCGCCGCGTTGCTTGCGGGATGCGGGACGTTGCCGGAGACCGCCGCGCCCGGGCGCGATACCGCCGCCGCACCCGGCCTGGCTCGGCAGGCGCACGTCCGGGAGCTGTCCCGTTTCCGGAACTGGACCATGCTCGGCACCCTGGCCGTGCGCTCGGGCCGCGATGCGTCGCGGGTGACCATGCGATGGCGCCAGACGGGTGATTCCTATCTGCTGCGGTTCATGGGTCCGTTCGGCGTCGGATTGTTCGAGGTGAAGGGCTCGGCCTCCGTTGTCGAAGCGAGGTACCCGGATGGCCGTCGCGCCAGCGCCGTTTCACCCGAGACGCTCCTCGCGCAGGAGATCGGCTGGACCGTGCCGTTGCGGGGGCTGCGCTACTGGATCGTCGGAGCGCCCGCACCGGACAGCGCCACGCCGAGGATGGAGCTCGACGACCATGGACGCCTGGTCCGTCTCGAACAGGGGGGGTGGACCGTGGTCTACGAGCGATACGGCGAGCTCGACGAGCTCGCGCTCCCCGGGCGCATGAAGTTCTCCAGCGAATCGGTCGAAGCGACCGTCGTGGTCCGGCGGTGGAAGTCGGAGCCCGATCCGGTGTGAACGGCCGGAGGGCGGGGAGCGGGCGGTGCGGCAACGACGTCAGCCCCCGAGTGGCCGAGCCGGGGGTGATCGAGCTTCCCGCACCGGCAAAGCTCAACCTGTTCCTGCACGTCACGGGGCGGCGGCCGGACGGCTACCACGAACTCCAGACCGTATTCCAGTTCGTGGATCTGGCGGATCGAGTGCGCATCGCGCGCCGCACCGACACGCGGCTCAGGCGCACTACCGTGACTCCCGGCGTGGACGAGGCGGATGATCTCGCCATCCGGGCCGCGCAGCTCCTGCGCAACGAATTCGGAATCGAAGAGGGGGCGGACATCGGCGTCGAGAAGCGGATTCCGCTCGGCGGCGGCCTCGGCGGCGGGAGCAGCGACGCGGCGGCGGTCCTCGTCGGCCTCGACCGGTTGTGGGACCTCGGCCTGGACGCGGATCGGCTGGCAGCGCTGGCGGCGAGGCTGGGGGCGGACGTGCCGGTATTCGTCCGCGGCCTCGCGGCATGGGCGGAGGGCGTGGGCGAGCGCCTGGTTCCCCTCGCTCTGGAGGAGCCCTGGTACGTACTGGTCGTGCTCCCCCTCGCGATCTCCACCGCCGACGTCTTCCACGCCCCCGCGTTGACACGAAATACCCCCAGAATCAGAATGTCCGGCCTGCTTCGAGGCGGATGCGGAACGCCGGGAACGCCGGTGCGGGTCGAGCACCTGCTCGACTCCGCCCGCAACGACTGCGAGCCGGTGGTGAAGGAGATGCACCCGGAAGTCGGCGAAGCCATCGATTGGCTTTCGAGGCACGGCCGGGCACGGATGACCGGCACCGGCGCGACGGTATTCGCACCGTTCGGTTCGCGGGAGCAGGCCGTCGAGGTCGCCGGCTCGGCGCCCCCGCCGTGGCGCGGACTGGCCGCGCAGGGGCTGAACCGATCTCCGCTGCTCGATTTCGCGCGTCGGCCCCGCGGTGCGGTCGGCGGGCGCGGATCTTCCGGCCAACCCTGGGGTGTAGCCAAGCGGTAAGGCACGGGACTTTGACTCCCGCATTCCCAGGTTCGAATCCTGGCACCCCAGCCATCACCGTCACCCGGGTGCGGCGCATGTGTCGCACCTGCGACTGGCGGCCGGCGCCGGTCCCGCCAAGGCGGAGGCGGTTGAAACCGCGGCGGTCTCCGCCGCCACCGGGGCAGCCGGCGCGGCGCCGAGGGCGACCGCATGGTGCGGGCCGGCCGTGCCCGAACGCGCTACAAGACCTCCGCGCGCTGCCGTCGGTCCTCAGCCCGGATACGCCACGACCTCCTGGCGCTGCTCGCCGAGGCCGGTGATGCCGAGGCGCATGACGTTGCCGGGCTTCAGGAACACCTGGGGCTTCCGGCCGGCCCCGACGCCCGGCGGAGTGCCGGTGGGGATGATGTCGCCCGGCATCAGGGTCATGTGCCGGCTCATGTAGCTCACGATCGTCTTCACGCCGAAGATCATCGTGCGCGTGTTCCCGTCCTGGTAGCGGTGCCCGTCCACTTCGAGCCACATGTCGAGGGCGCCGGGGTCCGGGATCTCGTCGCTGGTCGCGACCCAGGGGCCGATGGGCGCGAACGTGTCGGCGCTCTTGCCCTTCACCCACTGGCCGGTGCCCTCGAGCTGGAACTGCCGCTCGGACACGTCGTTGACCAGGCAGTAGCCGGCGATGTAGTCGAGTGCATCGGCCTCGTCGACGTAGCTCGCGCGCGACCCGATGACGACCCCGAGCTCGACTTCCCAATCGCTCTTCACCGATCCCCGCGGCAGCACGACGTTGTCGTTCGGCCCGCAGATCGCGGTGGTCGCCTTCATGAACAGGACCGGCTCATGCGGGACGGGCTGGCCGGTCTCCTCGGCGTGATCGGAGTAGTTGAGCCCGACGCAGAGCAGCTTGCCGACATTGCCCACCGGGCAGCCGAGCCGGGTCCCCGCATCGACCGCCGGCAACGACGCGGGATCGATGGCCGCCAGTGTCGCCAGGCTCTCGGGAGAGAGCGTCGAGCCATCGATGTCCCCGACGTGGCCCGACAGATCGCGGACGGCGCCGCCGGAATCCATGAGGCCGGGCTTCTCGGCGCCCGGCCGGCCGTACCTGACGAGCTTCATGGGAAAAGCCTCTTCCTGGTGTGCCGGCTCCTCCTCAGTCCCACAAATCCCCCAAGCTGAACGTGATCGCATCGAACGGCCGGACACTCACCCCGCCGGTCCCGCGGTGCTCAGCCCCCCTTCAGGTTCGGCATGAAATGGACCTCGTCGCCGTCGGAGACGGTCCGGGTGGCGTGCTGGCTGCGTGGCACCACGGTGCCGTTGAGCGATATGAGCGGCTTCGCGCTCTCGGGGATGCCCGCCGCTCGCATCACCGTGACCAGGGTCGCCGTGTCCGGTGCTTCCACCGTGGTCCCGTCGCCCGACCCCGCCGGCAGGTGCTCTTCCAGCAGCCCCGCCGCGGTGACCTGCACCCTCATCGCGCACCCCCCTGGGTGCATTCCAGCCAGGCGTTCATCACCAGGGTCGGATCGTCGCGCAGCTTGCCCGCCCAGGAGCCGAGGCGCACCCGGGTCTGGATCAGGCCGCGCAGCACCCCGACGTGCAGGGTCAACCCGAGGGCAAGCGCGCCGACGATGCGGTCTTCCTCGAACTCCAGCCTGAGGTAGCGCGAGCGCGCTTCGTCGGCGGCGACGGAGCGTTCGCCACCCTCGGCGCCCATCCACAGGCCGAACGAGCTCGAGACGAGACCGAGGGTGTTCAGCACGTTCATCGACAGGCTGCCGCGGAACGGCGTGTCGATGCCGGCCATGTTGAGGGCGGCGATGCGGCCGTGCTCGACCGCGGTGGGCTGGATCGCATGCACTTCCCGCCGGCCGCTGGAGAAGTCCGGGCCCTGCGCGACGTCACCGGCCGCGTACACGTCCTCGGCGCTGGTGCGAAGCCGTCGGTCGGCGAGGATTCCGATGTCGGACTCGATGCCGGCGCCGGCCAGGAAGCCGGTGTTCGGCGAGACCCCGGTCGCGCATACCACGAGGTCGGCCTCGACGGGACCGCCCGGCTCGGTCGCCAGGGTGAGCTTGCCGTTGTCGCGCGCGATCCCGGTGACCCGCGTCCCGGTGCGCACCGCGACCCCTCTCGATTCGCACCAGCGCGCGATCATCGCCCCGCCGGTCTCGTCCATCATGCGCGGCAGCATCCGGTCCGCCATCTCGACCACCACCAGGCCGACCCCGCGCGCGGCCAGCGCTTCGAGCACGATGCAGCCGATGAAGCCCGCGCCCATCAGGACCACCTTGCTGCCCGGCTTCGCCCTCGCGAGGATCCGGCGCGCGTCGGCGAGCGTCCAGCAGTTCTCGACGCCCTCCGAGTCCATGCCCTCGACCGGGGGCTTGATCGGATGCGCGCCGGTCGCGATCAGCAGGCGGTCGTAGCCGATCGCGCCGCCGTCGCTCAAGGCCACGGACTTCCTCACGGTATCGACGCCGGCCGCCCGGACCTGCCGCACCTCGATGGCGAGCTTCTCGAAGTGGCCGTCGCCGTGACGAAGGTACGTGCCCGGCTCGCCCACGTTCTCGGCGAGGAGATAGGGGATCGCCATGCGCGAGTAGGGAGGCTCGGGCTCGTCGCCGAGGATGACGATCTCGCACGAGGGGTCGCTGCGGCGCAGTGTCTCCGCGGCCACGACACCGGCCGGTCCGGCTCCGATGATGACGTGTTTCATGGTCTCGTCCGTTTCGAATGGCGGCCCGGCTCCCGGTCCGTCATGTGCGTGGCTCCGAAGGCCGGCAGGTCACGCGACCGGCCGGTGCGTCACGCTCCGCCGTCGCTCCGCATCCGCCCGCGTCCCGCATCCCGCACCTCCGCTCACACCCGCAGGCGGCTCAGGGTCTCGAAGGTCGGCAGGTCACGCTCCGCCGTCGCTCCGCATCCGCCCACGTCCCGCATCCCGCATCCTCCGCTCACACCCGCAGGCGGCTCAGGGTCTCGTTGGAGGGCACGCCGTCGTCGGTCCAGCCGCGCTCCCGGTAGTACGCCGGCAGCATCCTGTCCAGCTCGTTGACCTTGCCCTCGGCGGTGCCGCTCGGGGCCGGGGTCTCGAGGAAGCGTTGCGGGAGGGTGTCGTCCGCCCGCGTGAGCCCGGCCGCGAGGTTGAACCGGCGCTCCAGAGTGAAGGTGCGCTCGCCGACCTCGGCGAGCCGTTCCGCCGTCCACTCCCCTTCGCAGGCCGCATCGACCTGGACCGCGAACTCCTCGAGCCCCCAGGCGCTCGTCGTGAACCAGCACAGCCCGGTGGAATCCACCGCCGCGATCCGGTCCTGGCTGTCCTTGCAGGGCTTCGCCTTGCCGTTGCCGCTCACGTCGTCCATGTCTTCCTCGAACACGTCGTGCTTCATGTGGCACGCGCCGCGCGGGGAGGTGGCGTAGCCGAGGCCCATGCCCTGCAGGGCGCGGGCGTCGTAGCCGGGGATCTCCTGCCCCTTGATGGTGATCGAGACCTCCGGGTGGCCGTACTTCTCGGCGAGCCGCTTCGAGCCCATGCCCAGCACCCGGCCGAAGCCTTCGTACCGGCCGGTCTTCTCCGCCATGATGGTGAGGGCCTCGGCGTTGCCGAACTCGAGCGGCACGCCGTCGGTGTCGGCGTCGGTGATGACTCCCATCTCGTAGAGCTCCATCGCGGCGGCGAGGGTGCCGCCGAACGAGATCGGGTCCATGCCCTGCTCGTTCATGATGAAGTTGGCGAAGGTCAGGGCGTCGATGTCGTCGATGCCGCACTCGGCGCCGAACGCGAATGCGGTCTCGTACTCGAGCCCCCCCGAGGCGTGCCGGTACTCCTTGCGGTGGACGACGGTGAAGTGGGTCGGGTTGATCTTCGCGATGCGCCCGCACGCGATGGTGCAGCCGAAGCACGCCTTGTTCGTCACCAGGTTGCGGTGGCCGTCCTCGCCGGTCGTGCGCATGGCCTTCGCGTTGATCTTCGGCGTGCCCTCGAACTGCACCTGCCGGGAGTTGCGGGTGGGCAGGCCGCCGAAGCCGTGCATGTTGTCGATCATCGCGTTGGTGCCGTACTTCTCGAGGCCGCGCCGGCCCGGGTCGTCCCACAGCTTGGCCTTGGTCTCGGCGACGACGGACATGAAGCGCTTCGGATCGTGCACGGTGACTCCCTTCGTGCCGCGTACCGCGACCGCCTTGAGCTGCTTCGAGCCCATGACCGCGCCGACCCCGGAGCGGCCCGCGGCGCGATGCAGGTCGTTGACGACGCAGGCGTAGCGCACCAGGTTCTCGCCCGCGACCCCGATCGACGCGACCTTGAGCAGCGGGTCCTGGTGGTGGGCCTTGAGCCACTCCTCGGTGTTCCAGCAGCTCGTGCCCCATACCGGCGTCGCGTCCACGATCTCGACCTCGTCGTCGACGATGCGCAGGTACACCGGCTTTGCGGACCGGCCGCGCACGATGAGCAGGTCGTAGCCCGCGAACTTGAGCTCGGCGCCGAACTTGCCGCCCGAGTTCGAGCAGGCGATCGCGCCGGTGAGCGGACCCTTGGTGACCACCGCGTAGCGGCCGCTCGTCGAGGCCATGGTGCCGGTGAGCGGGCCGGTGGCGAAGATGAGGACGTTGTCCGGCGAGAGCGGGTCCGCCGCCGGGTCCATCGACTCCATCAGGTACTTCGATGCGAGCCCCCGCTCACCGAGATAGGCATTCGCCCACTCCATGTTCAGCGGCTCGACGGTGCTCGTGCCCGCGCCGAGGTCTACGTGCAGGACCCTTCGTTGCCATCCCATCTCGGTATCTCCCTGGATTCCTGGTGCTCGAATCTCGTGACACGCTTCGCACCCGACTCAGGCGCCCGGCTGCTGCCCGTGCGCGGCGACGGCGGACGCCTGCATCCGCCCGAGCCCGGTCCAGCTCGCATCGACGTAGGTGATCGCGCCGGTCGGGCACGCCTCGGCGCACTTCGGGTCCCCGCCGCACAGGTCGCACTTCACGACCTTTCCGGTGTCGGCGCTGTAGTTGATGGTCCCGAAGGGACACGCGATGGTGCAGACCTTGCAGCCGACGCACACGTTCGGGTCGACCTCCTTCGCACCGGTCGCGAGGTTCACGGTGATCGCCTCGACCGGACACGCATGCAGGCACCATGCCTCCTCGCACTGGGTGCAGGTATAGGGGATGGAGCGTGCGCCGTGCTCGAACTCGAAGACCTTGATGCGGGAGCGGGCGGGGTTGAACGCGCCGGTGTGCTCGAACGAGCAGGCGAGCTCGCACTGCATGCAGCTCGTGCATTTGTGCGGGTCGATCAGCAGGGCCTTGTGCATGGCTGGGTGTCCGGGTCTCTGTCCTGATGGGCACAATCTACTGGATACGCCGCGGCGAGAGTAGCCTGATCGGCGCCTCTCCCATGCGGGACCGCCCTCGCCCGCTCCCCGGACCGCGATGGCCGGCGCCGGCACGATCCGGCTCGGTCGTGCAGGCCGACGGGGCGTCGGGGTGATGGGCCGGTGGGTCAATGGGCCGATGGGCCGTCGGACCGCCGGGACGACGGGACTCATGGAGTCCTCGACGTACTTCTCCCCGGTGTCGGGCATCGCCTTCGTATCTGCGATACCCTTTGCCGGGTCCGAAATCGATGGCGATCGCCACTCGATACCGGTCATCGCCACGTCTTCCGCCGTTCGGAGCGGGCTCCCGGGCGGCAACGCCTCGACCGCGGAGCCATCGAGGAAAGCGCCATGTCCCATGTGTCCGGCCTCCCTCCGGGCGTGCAATGAACGCCGACGCCGCCGGCCTCCTTCGCCGTGAGGTCACCACCCTGGTGTTCGACCAGTACGGCACCGTCGTCGACATGCAGGGCGGACTGACCGAAGCGGTGACGCCGTTCCTTGCCGGCAAGGGCTGGGGCGGCGACCCGCACCGTTTCGTGACCTGGTGGCGGCGCACCCACTTCGAGGACTCGATGATCGATGCGCTGTGCGACCGCGGCCACACCTCGTACCGGCAGATCGGACACCGGGCGGTGGCGAACGTCATGCGTCGCGCCGGCATCGACCACACCCACGAGGAGGTGCGGTGGCTCGTCGCCCGAATCGAGCGGCTGAAGCCGTTTCCCGACGTGCTGGATGCGCTCGAACGACTGCACCGGCGATACCGCCTCGCGATCCTCTCGAACGGCGACCGCGACATGCTGGAGGCCGCGAAGCCGCACGTCGGATTCGACTTCGACGCGGTGATCTCGGTCGAGGAGGCCGGTTACTTCAAGCCCCACCACGCCGCCTACGCCAAGGCCTGCGAACGGCTCGGGGTCGACCGATCGAGCGTGCTCTTCGTCGCCAACCACGCGTTCGACTGCATCGGCGCGAAGGCGTACGGGATGCGCACCGCATTCATCGATCGGCGCCGGCGACCCTTCGGCGATTCGCCGCACCAGCCGGACCTCATCGTGGAGGACTTCGCCGCGCTCGCACGGGCGATGGGAGGCTGAAGATCCGATTGCGCTCCGGGCGAGGGTTGCGGACAGCCGTCCTTCAGCGCCGCGTCAGCCGCTTCCTGCGTTCGGCTTCCAGCGCTTCGAGCCGGGCCTCGACCCGCGCGATGGCGTAGAAGTCCTCGCCCCGCTCCAGAGCCTGGGTCGCGAGGCGCAACTGCTGAATCGCCGCACCGAGGTGGCCGGACAGGTAGTAGTGTTCGGCGAGATCGGCCCGGCTTTCGAGCAGTCGTCCGAGTTTCTGGTTCGCATCGGCCCGGACCCGGTACATCGTGGAGTCGATCGGGTGGTACCGGGCGTACTCGTCGATGAGCTCGCGCGCGTCGGCCGGCCGGCCGGCCTCGTTGAGGACCGCGGCATGGCGGCGTACCAGGCCCCTGTCGTCGGGGTACAGGGCGAGCGCGTCCGAATACAGGGCGAGCGCTCGCGGCACGTCTCCCGAACGAAACACGGTGCCGGCGAGCTCGTCGATGAATGCCGGGTTGTCCGGGTGGGACTCGACCAGGCGCTCGAGTATCTCGCGCGCATCGCCCTCCCGTCCGAGCCTGATCAGCGCAATCGCCTGCCCGTAGGCGTTCGCGGCGGGGCTCCGGGCGCGACCGGTGGAGCGTTCCTCGACGAACTCGTCGAGCGTGCGCTTCGCGTCATCGGCGGTGCGCACCCTCAGTTTGGCGCGGACGAGGTAGTACGACTCCGAGCTCCGGTGCTGCCGGTAGGGAAACCGTTCCGCACGGTCGCGAGCCTCCGCGATACGGTTCGAGGTGACGGGATGGGTGGAGAGGAACTCGGGGGGGCGGGGAGAATAGCGCGCCGCGTTCTGCAGCTTTTCGAAGATCCCCGCCATCTTTCTCGGATCGAATCCGGCGTCGGCCAGAATCCCGATGCCGACCCGGTCGGCTTCGAGCTCGTTCTGCCGGGTGAAGTTGATCTGCCTCTGCGCGGCGGAGCCGACGACCGCGGCGACCGTGGCCTGGCCGGCCTCCGCGTCTTGGGCGCCGATGATGATCCCCGCGAGGACCCCGGCCAGCACCGGGAGGTTCGCACGGCCCGCGTGATCGATGCTCCGGACGATGTGGCGTTGGGTGACGTGCGCAATTTCATGGGCGAGGACCGATGCGAATTCGCTCTCGGACTGCGTGGCCAGGATCATGCCGGTGTTGACGCCGATGAATCCGCCGGGCGCCGCGAACGCGTTCAGCGACGGGGCCTCGACCATGAAGAACGTGAACTGGAGGTCGCGGTGATCGGACGATGCAACGAGCCGGTATCCGAGCGACTGCATGTACCGCTCGACCAGGGGGTCGTCGACCAGCGTCAGCCGCGCCCGGATCTCGCGCATGAACGCTTCTCCGAGCGCCCGCTCGTCGGCCGGCGAGAGTGTCGTCTCCGACACGTCGCCGAAATCGGGGAGCTTGACCTGCGCGTCCGCTCCGGCGGCGAGACCCAGCGCGCCGCCCATCGTCGCGAGCAGCATCACGCACGCCCGCAGCGCCACCGGGCCGCGGCGCCGGCGCAGGGAGGCGGCGGGCCGGCGGGCCGCCGTGCTGGCTGGATCCGGTTGGCGCTCGTCGCTCCGCATGGCTTCCTCCGGGTTGGTTGAGTTGACCGCTGCGAGCGCATCGCGTTCCGCAACGTGCCGTGCAATCCGGCCGCATGGACAATCCGTGGCATGATCGAGCCGTCCTGAACGCGAGAGCAGCGTCGATGCCGAAGAATGCCTTCTATGCCCAGTCGGGCGGTGTGACCGCGGTCATCAACGCGACCGCGGCCGGGGTGATCGAGACCGCGCGGGCGCACCCGGACCGGATCGGCAAGGTGCTCGCGGGCCGCAACGGCATCATCGGCGCACTCACCGAGGACCTCATCGACACGAGCCGGGAAAGCCCGGAATCGATCGCCGCGCTCAAGCATACGCCGTCGGGGGCGTTCGGGTCCTGTCGCTACAAGCTCAAGGGGCTCGACGAGAACCGTGCCGAGTACGAGCGGCTCATCGACGTCTTCCGCGCCCACGACATCGGGTACTTCTTCTACAACGGCGGAGGGGACTCTTCGGACACCGCGTTCAAGGTGTCGCAGCTCGGGGAGACCCTCGGCTACCCGGTCGTGGCGGTCGGGATCCCCAAGACCGTCGACAACGACCTGCCGATCACCGACAACTGCCCCGGCTTCGGTTCCGTCGCGAAGTACGTCGCGGTCTCCATCCGCGAGGCGTCGTTCGACGTCGCGTCGATGGCGCTCACGTCGACGAAGGTCTTCATTCTCGAGGTGATGGGCCGCCACGCCGGATGGATCGCCGCGGCCGGCGGCCTGGCCGCGGACCGCGACGGCGGGCCGCCCCAGGTCATCCTGTTCCCGGAGATCGCGTTCGACGAGGACGCGTTCATCGAGAAGGTCGGGGCATCGGTGGAGAAGGACGGCTTCTGCTCGGTCGTGGTCTCCGAGGGGGTCCGCAACAGGGAAGGAAAGTTCCTCTCCGAGGCGGGAACCAGCGATGCGTTCGGCCACGCGCAGCTCGGGGGGGTCGCGCCGGTGATCGCGCATCTCGTCAAGGCGCGGCTGGGCTACAAGTACCACTGGGCGGTGGCGGACTACCTGCAGCGCGCGGCGCGGCACATCGCGTCGCAGACGGACCTCGATCAGGCGTACGCGCTCGGCAGGGCGGCGGTGCGGATCGCGATCGAGGGCAGGAACGGCGTCATGCCGGTGCTGGTGCGCACGAGCGACGAGCCCTACGCCTGGGAAGTCGGCGAAGCCTCGCTGTCCGAGGTCGCGAACGTGGAGAAGAAGGTCCCGCGCGACTACATCACCGATGACGGATTCGGAATCACCGCCGCGTGCCGGCGCTACCTCGCTCCGCTCATCCGGGGGGAAGCCTATCCCCCGTACCGCGACGGGCTGCCGGACTACGTGGTCCTGGACAACGTCGCGGTTCCGAAGAAGCTGGGGACGCGGTTCGAGCCGAGATAGCCGGCACGGGGCCGGCGCCTCGCGGCGGAGCCGCTTCACTCCGGCCGGAGATGGCCGCAAAAGGCCGAGTCGGGACCCGGTCTTGCCGGAATACCGGCGCCGGCGCCGCGCCTCACCCGGATCTCCGGGTTCGCGTCTCCGGCGAGTACGCCCGCTCTTCCGCCTTCGAGGATCCCGAGCCGCGAGGTTCGACGCGGGTCTACCGGCGCCGGCTGCGCCGTTCCTCTCCCTTCATGAAGTCCAGGAGCAGAACGACCCGGTCCCGGTCCGACCGGTTCCAGGCCTCGTGCTCCAGGGTGTCGTCGAAGACGAGACAGCGATTCTCCTCCCACCTCCTGGTCTCGCTGCCGACCCGGAGCGCGCAGTCGGGGGGGACGATCAGGCCGAGATGGCACCGCAGCACCTGGCTGGTATAGCCCACGTGGGGCTTGATGTGGGTGCCCGGCGCCAGGCGTGAGAATCCGGCGGTGGTGACCCCGGGCACCTGCTCGACGACCTCCATGGTCCGAGGACACATGGCGCCGCCTTCCGGCACCTCCGCCCCGAAGAGCCGGAACCCGAAGACATCCCATCCCTTGCCGTACAGGCCCTTCTCCGGCCACGGCACGAAACGGTCCCCGGCCAGCAGGCGATCGAGCTCGTCCCTGATGGCCTGCGCATTCGTCTCGAGGAGGTCCACGAACGCGAAGTCCGCCGGATCGAGAAAGCCGCTCGTGGTGCTCACTTCCAACGTCCGCTGCGCTCCCGACCGCTCTCCCGGTCATGGAATCGCGTCGATTCCCCGCGTCCCATGGCCCGCGTCTCCCCCCGGCTCACGGCTGCGGGCACGGGTCCGCCGGCGCCTGCCGCGTCGAACGCGGGCCGGGCTCGACCGCATGGCGCACCCTCCGATGCCACCTGCGGACAAGCGATCGCCGCAAGGAGCACTTGCGCCCGCGGCCGCTCCTCGACACGGCCGGACGGCCTACTCGTTGCCGAGCAACAGGAGACCGGGGGTGCGGTCCCTGCGCGTGCGCAGTGCTTCGCGCTCCAGATCGGGCAGGCCCTCGATCCCGAGCGCGTGGGCGGTGAGCGCTCCGGTCGCTTCCAGGAGCCGGTAGGCTCCGGCGAGGGCATCGCGCCGGGCCGAGAGTGCGTTGAGCCGGCGCGACACCAGATCGCGCTCCGCGTCCAGAACCTCTCGTATCGTGCGTTCACCGAGCTCGGCCTCGCGCCGGATGCCGGCGAGCGCGACCCGCGACGCCTCCACCGCCGCCTCGAGCGCGGCATGACGCTGCCGGGCCGCACTCTGGCCGTACCACGCGGCGGCGACCCGTTCCGCCACCTCGCGCACCACGGCGAGCTGTTCGTCCCGGCGCTGCGCCTGAACCCGTCTGGCCTGGCGGAGCCGTGCCCCGCTCCCTCCCCCCTGATAGAGCGGCACCGTCAGCCGCACCCCCACGTTCAGATCCGTGCTGTCGGGAGACGATCTGCCATGACCCGTGGCCCTGACGATCCCGCCCTGCAGATCGACCCGCGGCCCGATCTCGCCTGCCGCGACCCGGACCGCGTGCCCGGCGGCGCTGGCCGCATGTTCGGCCGCTCGAACCGCGGGATGCGTGTCGCGAGCCGCGCGGTGCGCCGCGTCCAGCGTCTCGGGGAGGCCTTCCGGCTCCTCCACCGCCTCCAGGCCGTCCGCCGGCACCCCCACCAGCCTCTCGAACCGGATCCGTCGGACTTCGAGGTCGGCCCTGGCCGACACCACGTCGGCCGCCGCGACCTCCCGCTCCGCCTCGGCCTGGGCGATATCCGCCCGGGTGCGGTCTCCGACCTCGAACTGCGCCCTGACCTCGTGGGTACGTGCTTCGAATGCGGCGAGCGAAGCCGCGCGTAGCTCGACGGTGCGTTCGGCGCGGACCACTTCCAGATAGGCCGTGGCCACCTGCAGGAGCACGTTCTGCTCCGTGTCCGCGACGACGGCATGCCTCTGCCGCACGTTCGCGTCGGCCTGGCGAAGCGCAGCCTCGTCCCGGCCGCTGCGAAAGAGGTTCTGGGTGTAGCTGAGCCCCAGCGACTGCTCCGCACGGTCGTGGCTGGAGATGGTGGTGGAGAAATCGGTCACCGAAAAGGTGGCGTTGCTCCCGATCCGATCGAATCTGGCGCTCGCGTCCGTCTGGATGGTGGGCAGCCAGGCCGAGAGCGCGCGGGACACACCCTCGTGGCTGGCCCGGGCCGCTTCGCGAGCCGCCCGTACCGTCGGGTTCGTCCGGGCCGCCTCGGCCAGCGCCTCTTCGATGGTCAGCGCGGAGGCCGGCATCGCGGCAATCGAACACGCCGCCAGCATGGCTCCGTGTCCCCAATGCGCCATCCGTGTCCGGCGTTGCGTTTCGACCGCCCGGCTCATGACGCTCCTTCCTCGGGAATCGGGGGTGCTGCACCATGCTCGATCATGCTTGATCGGATATGTCGGCCTTGACAAGCCGGCGTGCGCCGAGCTGTTAGCAACAAATAGAACTGTCCGGTTTTGTAGCACATGAATTGTCCGCTTTGGTGCGGACGTGGACCGAAGTGGATTCTGGCTCGGGATCTCCCGCTTGGTGTTCGTCAATCGAGGGTACGAGACCCAGCCAACCGCAGCCGCGGGGAGCGTAGCGAGCCGCGGCGAAGGGCGGCAGCGCGCAGGCGTTGGAGCACCGCGAGGTATCCCGGCGGGGGGGCTGGCCCCCGAGACGCCGCGGTGGACGACTCCCCCCTCGAGGGCTCGGGACAGGGGGGGCACGTTCAACGAGCGGCTCCGGCTCAACGGCGGGAGTGGGCCGGCGCGGGGGCACCGTCTGAGACGAGGGTGCCATCGGGCTCATAGTCGGCGAGCTTGCGCGGTCCGTGGAACACCGCCAGGCGCCCGTCGGGGTAGCGATGCACCCGCACCCGCGCCTTGATGAAGTGGCAGCGGTGGCTCTGGGCGGGGATCTGGAGCTGCTTGCCCTCGAAGCTCACGCAGTTGTCGCGGGCCACCGTGCGCCCGTGGTGCTCGCACAGCACATCGGCCAGTCCGGGACCGATGAAGGGCACGAAGGCGGTGCCGGACTCGGCGGCGGGCACCGCGAACTCCTCGTTGAACGCCGCCCGGTAGTGCTCGGCCAGATAGCGGTTCGCGCCCGGTATCGTCTTGATGCCCCGAGCGGCGAGTTCCTTGGGCAGGCGTTCCTGATGGGTCGCGAACATCCGCTCACACCGCCCCCGTGCTTCGGGCGAGTAGGCGGGAATCATCTCCACCCCGAGCTGGCGCATCGCGCGCCCGAACTGCGTGGGACGTTCACGGTCCACCTTGCCCCCGGCCTCGGGAGTGAACCAGTAGTGCGAGCCGCGGTCGGTGTACAGGCTCGACGCCAGCCCCCAACCCTCGATGACCTCAGCGATGCCTTGGAAGCTCGACGCGGTGCCTTCCTCGGCGACGAAGAACATCGAGTAGTGCTCGGAAGTCGCATCGTCAAGCGTGATGATGAGGTCCCAACGCTGGCCGGGCACCCACTGATGGGTCGAGCCGTCCTGATGCAGCATCATCCCCGCAAGCGGCGCGCGCTCGCGACGCCGGCGGTGCTTGCCCCGCCCCGGCGCCTTCGCCACCAGCCCGGCGCGCTGAAGCGTGCTCTTCACCCAGGTGTAGCTGCGCGTGCCGGCGTGCTCGCGGCGGTAGAAGCTGTAGAAGTGCTTCACGTTCCACCCCTCGTAGCGCTCGTGGTACAGCGCCTCGGTGCGCACCACCTCATCGACCGGCGCGCGCCGCGCCGAGACTTGGCCCAGGCGTTTGTCGATGAGCCCGTCGAGCCCCTCGTCCTCGTAGCGGTCCACGTAGCGCCGGAACGTGCGCTCGCACACCCCCAGCAACCGCGCCGCCTCCTCCTGCGTCAGGCGCCGCTCCTGCCAGCCGCCGTAGGCTTGTTCGAATCGCATCTGTCGGATCTCCTGTAGCACTTGCGTCCGGGTCATGGGGCACCTCCTTGGAAGACCCCATCAAACCGGACAGATGACGTGCTACAACACCGGACAGACTATTTGCTCCTGACAGCCGGCGTGCGCCGAGCGGTCGGCGTGCGCCGAACCGGCGACCGCGGTGCGGGAGCCTGGCCGATTCGAGCCGGCTCGGCGGCGGCGGACGCAAGGACGGCGGCGCGACAATTCCGGACGCCTGGGGCAGAATGCGCCGGCCATGGAGTGGATGACGGATTACGGACTGTTCCTCGCGAAGACCCTCACGGTCGTGGTCGCGGTCGTGCTCGTGGTGGGGTTCGTGGCCTTCACGGCCGGGCGAAGGCAGGCCGCCCGGAAGCACGGCCCCTCCGTCCAGGTCACCCATCTCAATCGCCACTATCGCCGGATGGCCGTCGCGTTCGAACGCGCCGCCCTCTCGCGCAAGGCGTTCCGGCTCCGCCGCAAGGCCGACAAGGCGGAGCGCAAGCGTCTCGCAAGCGCTGAAGGCGGACGGCGGCGCATATTCGTCCTCGATTTCGAGGGCGACCTGCGAGCGCGGGGCGTATCGGCGCTGCGCAGCGAGGTGACCACCATCCTCGCGGTGGCCGCCGAGGGGGACGAAGTCCTGGTCAGGCTCGAGAACGCGGGCGGCGCCCCGCACGCTCACGGGCTCGGTGCGTCGCAGCTCGCCCGCATTCGTGCGCGCGGGATCCCCCTCACGGTGGCGGTCGACCGGATCGCGGCCAGCGGGGGCTACATGATGGCCTGCGTCGCCGACCGGATCCTCGCCGCCCCGTTCGCGTTCGTCGGCTCCATCGGAGTCTTCGCGCTCGTCCCGAACCTCAACCGCCTGCTCGAAGCCCGCGGAGTCGACGTGGAACGACTCCAGGCGGGAGAGCACAAGCTGACCGTCACCATGCTGGGCAAGAACACCGAAACCGACCGGGCCAGGCTCCAGGCTCGGCTCGATACCACGCACGCGCTCTTCAAGGACTTCGTGGCGGAGTATCGGCCGCAGCTCGATATCGAGCGCGTTTCAACCGGAGAGTTCTGGCACGGCAAGGAGGCCCTTGCCCTCAACCTGGTCGACGAGCTCCGCACGAGCGACGACTACCTTTTCGAGGCGAGTCGCGAGGCGGACCTCTATCATTTCCGGGGGACGGGACGGCCGGGCCTGTGGCGCCGGGTCACGGAAATGGCGGAGCTGGCGCTCGACCGCTTCTCGCTCCACCTCGAATCGTGAACGGCGGCACGGGCGGGCCGGAGAGCGCCTCCGTGAGCGGCCGGCGTGTGGACTTGCATGGAGTTGCACCCATGCGGCGCCGGGTCCGGCGCGCTCGACGAGGAGTCGGCGCGACCGGTTCGGGGCGGGCGCCAACGGGATTTCGACTCCTTCTCAGAACGGCGGGGCATCCAGCGCGCCCAGTTCCGGATCCCAATACCCTTCCTGATCGTAGACGCAGCGGATCTGGGCATATTGCTGCAGAAGGCTCTGCACGCGCCGCCTGGTCGATGGTTTCGACCACACGGCTTGCGTAACTCGCGCCGTCATCTTCCTCAGTGCGGGTTCGGACTGGAGAAATCGCTCCACTACCACCCTGACGTCCCGGTAGAGGTCGCGGCGCGCGGAGGACGGCACCGCCAATGCCTCGTCGTCGTTCCGGGGGGGAGTGAACCGGTCGATGAACCGGATCATCCGGTCGCCGAAGAATTCGGGATGGAACAGCCGGTTGGCCAGCCAGCGCATCCCGATGGACATCTGCTCGCGAGTCATTCCAACCGGAACGATGTTGGTTTCCCACGGCACCGACGCGGTCTCGTTGCCGTCTTCGAGCAACCGGCCCTCGGCTTTCATCCGGGCATGGAGCGGCGTCGCCTCCGGCGCGACCACGGCGCCGAGGGTGAAGATCGGGATCGGGCTCGCCATGGCGAACTCGAACTGCCGTTCGAAGATGTCCGGGCCGTCGGCATCGAAGCCGACCATCATCCCGCTCCACACTCCGATGCCGTGGCTGAGGAACCGCTCGACCTGCTCGACCGGTTCCGCCAGCAGGTTCTGGCGCTTGTTCGTCTCTCGCAGGCTCGCTTCGTTCGGGGTCTCGATGCCGACGAACGCCGTGTTCAGCCCGGCCGCACCGCACATCCGGAGCAGCTCTTCGTCTTTCGCCGCGTCGATCGAGGCCTGGGTGGAGAAGGACACCGCTTCGGTGTCCGGTCTCCGATTCCAGTGATACAAGGCTTCGAGGACTTCCTTGGCCCGCCGGCGATAGACCGTGAAGTTGTCGTCACTCAGGAAAATGCTCCGGTATCCATGCCCGTACAGGATGTCGAGCTCTTCGAGGATCCGGGCGACGGGCTTGTGTCTCTGCTTGCGGCCCAGATACTGGATGACGTCGCAGAATTCGCAGTCGAACGGACACCCGCGCGAGGTCTGGACCGCGCCGGTCACGGACCGCTCGTTCGGATAGAGATCCCACCTGGGTATCGGCGAGAGGCCGAGATCGGGTCGTGTCCCGCAGTATTCGTCCTTCCACCGTCCGCGGCGCAAGTCGTCGAACAGGTCGGCGGCGATCTCCTCGATCTCGCCGCGCACCAGGATGTCGGCGGCCCCGCGCACCGACTCCGGAGACAGCGAGGCGAATGGCCCACCGATCAGTACCGTCTTGCCCCGCCGGCGGAATGCCTCGCCCAGCTCGACCATGCGCATGCGCTGGGTGACCTTGCCGGTGATCCCGACGAAATCGGCCGGCGTGTCGAAGTCCACCGGAGAGATGGACTCGTCGCAGATCCGCACCGTGAAGTCGGACGGCACCAGGGCGGCGATGGTGGTGAGCGCGATATCCGCGATCCATATCGTCGGCGGCAGGCCCCAGTGGGCGAACATCTCGCCCCCGAGAACGGAGGGTCTGTCATGCCCGGCGGCGATCAGGTAGATGGATGGAGACATTCCGATACTCCGTGTCGCGGCACACCGGGCTTCCTGCGCTCCTCCGTCGACAGCGCGACTCCCGCCGCCACCCGCATCGCCCCATCCTCACCACCGCAATACCGGGCACCATAACCTGTTCGAGTCGAACAAACACCCTTCAGGCAAACCGGCCATGGAACGACGAGGGCACCCCCGACTCGCCCGTCACCCGCTCACGGGCTCGACGAATGCCGGCCAGGGTGCGCTCGCGTCCGGCGCCGAATCCCGACGACACGCTCCACGGCCTCGCGCGGACATCGACCTTGCGACGACGGCGCATCGCACCGCTTTCCCGGGCCGGACGCCCGGCCTCCGCCTTCGGCAACAAGCTGGCCAACGTCTTGCGAATGCCGATACACTCGACTCGGGTCACGGCCGTTCTCCGGATCGGCCGAAGGGCTGCGACTTCCAACCTGATCATGGATCGCGATCCACTTCAACTCCTTGACCGTCAATCAATTGCGCCTCTGTCCGAACACGAGTGCCGGAGAGCCGGAATGGGAACGCATCGAGGATGCCGGATGACGATCGACGCCGCCGGGACGAGCCCGGTCCCGGCGCGCCGGTCGGGGTAGTCGCCGCGTCGTGGCACAGACACAGATGTTTCGGCAGGCTGCCCTGAAGCGTCTCTCGACGCCGGAGCAGTTCGACCGCACCCTCTCCGTGACGACCTCCAAGGCGTGGCTGGCGCTCGTCACGCTGCTGGCGATGGCGGGAGCGGTGGTCGCCTGGTCGATCGAGGGCGAGGTATCGATCTACGTCAAGGCCAGCGGAATCCTGCTCAGCAGCGGCGGCACCGTGGTCGACGCGGTGTCGTCCGGCACCGGCACGTTGACCCGGATCGTTCCCGCCGTCGACGACGTCGTCGAGAAGGGGGCGGTGGTCGCCGAGACCACCAACCAGGAGTTGGTGGAGCGCCATCGCAGCGCCCTCGCCCTGGTGGAGGAGCGTGCACGGGCGGTCGAGGACTTCAGGACGGCGGCAGCGGAAGAGGACGCGCTCGTCGAGGAGAACGTCGCCCGGCAGCGCCGGCGCCTGGAGCGGCTCGAGCGCAGCAGTCGCCAGGCCGTCGAAACGGCCCGCGAGCGCCTGGAGAACCACCGCCAGCTCTTCGAGGAGCGCGTGGTCACCCGCGTAACGGTGGAGCGCAGCCAGCAGGCATTCGACCGGGCTGAACGGGAGCTGTTCAACACCCTGCGCGAACGTGACAACCTGGAATCCGGGGAGCTGAGGCGCAAGAACGATCGCAGGACCCGCCTGACGGAGATGGAATCGCGCGTGCAGGCGGCGGAGCGCCGCGTCAACGAGCTCGGGACCCTGATCGACAACCAGAACGTCACGGCCCCGGTCTCGGGCCGTGTCACCGAGGTCAAGGCGCCGATCGGCGCGGTGCTCAATGCCGGCCAGCCCGTGCTCAGCATCAAGACCGGCACGGACACGCTCGGAGTGCTGGTCTACATCCCGCCGGCCGACGGCAAGCGGGTCGAGGCGGGGATGGAGGCGCTGGTCTCGCCGAGCACGGTGCGGCGCGAGGAGCACGGCTCCCTGAAGGGCACGATCGAGAGCGTCTCGGCATTTCCGGTCAGCCTCGAGGGCATGGTCGCGGTGCTGCAGAACCGCAACCTTGCCCGGACCTTCTCCGAGGGTGGGCCGCCCTACAGCGGCCGCGTGGCGCTCGTGCCCGATCCGGCGACCGCGAGCGGCTTCGCCTGGACCTCGCCCAAGGCCGCGAACGAGACGCTCACCTCCGGCACCCTCGCCGGCATCGAGGTCAAGGTCGACAGCCAGCCGCCCATCACCCTGGTCGTCCCCCTGCTCAAGGAAATGCTCGGGCTGTGAGCGGCGGGACCGATCTCCGGCCGAACCTCCGGCGCGGACGCGGCGGACGGCGTGCGGTCCCCACCGTCCTGCAGATGGAGGCGACGGAGTGCGGCGCCGCCTGTCTCGGGATGATCCTCGCCCGCTACGGCCGCTGGGTTCCGCTCGAAGAGCTCCGGGTACGCTGCGGCGTATCGCGCGACGGCAGCAAGGCGGCCAGCATGCTGCGGGCGGCGCGCGAGTACGGACTCGTGGCGCGCGGCTTCCGGCGCGACCCGGGACGCCTGTTCGATCTCCCCTTCCCGATGGTCGTCTTCTGGAACTTCAATCACTTCCTCGTGGTGGAGGGCATCCAGGGGCACTCCGTCTACATCAACGACCCGGGCGAGGGGCCGCGCCGGATCTCCTTGCAGGAGTTCGACGAGGGCTTCACCGGGGTCGCTCTCGCGTTTGCGCCGGGCCCGGAGTTCCGCCGTGGCGGCGTTCCTCCCAACGTGGCGCGCGGCCTGCTCGTCCGGCTCGGCAGCGCGTGGTCGCCGCTCACCTTCGTGGTGCTGGCGACCCTGATCCTGGTGGTCCCGGGCCTCGCCATCCCGACGCTCTCCAAGGTATTCGTGGACGACGTGCTGATCCCGCGCAGCGAGGCCCTGCTCGTCCCGCTCCTGATCGGTCTCGGAACCGCCGCCCTCCTGCAGGGAACGCTCACCTGGCTCCAGCAACTCTGCCTCGCCCGGATGGAGAGCAAGCTCTCCCTCGTCACCACCTCGCGCTTCTTCTGGCACGTCATGACCCTGCCGATGACGTTCTTCGGCCAGCGCTTCGCCGGTGACATCGCGGACCGGGTGACGTCGAACGACAAGGTCGCGCGGCTGATCTCGAGCGAGCTCGCCACCAACGCGATCAACATGCTCACCATGGCGGTCTACGCGGTGGTCATGTTCGCCTACGATCCGGTGCTGACCGCGGTCGCGTTCGCCATGGTCGTCATCAACCTGCTGGCGCTCCGGCTGGTGTCCCGCGCCCGGGAGGACGGGAACCGGCGCCTGCTGAAGGAGCAGGGCAAGGTGGCCGGCGCCTCCGTCAACGGCGTCCACATGATCGAGACGCTGAAGGCGAACGGGACCGAAGGCGATTTCTTCTCGCGCTGGTCCGGCATGCACGCCAACGCCCTCGGTGCGCAGCAGGAGCTCGGACTGCTCACGAACCTTCTCAACGTCGTGCCGCCGCTGCTCTCGTCTTTCACCACCATCTCCATCCTCGGGGTCGGCGGCCTGCGCATCCTCGACGGCGGGCTCACCATCGGCGGCCTGGTCGCCTTCCAGAGCCTCACCCGCAGCTTCTCCCAACCGATCGAGGGGCTCGTCCAGCTCGCCGCCAACCTCCAGACGGTCAAGGGCGACATCGCCCGCCTCGACGACGTGCTGCACCATGTGCCGGACGCCCGGGCGGACCGGGCCATGAACGACGAGGCCCTGGAAGCCCTGCCGCCGGTCCGCGGCGCCATCGTCCTCGAGGGCATCACCTTCGGCTACAACGCCCAGGAGCCGCCGCTCATCCAGGATTTCAACCTGACGATCCGCCCCGGCCAGCGGGTGGCCCTGGTCGGCGGCTCGGGCAGCGGCAAGTCCACCCTCGGCAAGCTGGTCTGCGGCCTGCTGGAGCCGTGGTCGGGAGTCGTCCGTCTGGACGGGCGCGCGGTCGAGGACATGCCCCAGAGCCACCTGAGCGAGATGGTCTCCTACGTGGACCAGGACATCGTCCTGTTCGAGTCGAGCGTGCGCGACAACGTCACCCTGTGGAATCCGACCATCGAAGAGCGCCACGTCACCCGCGCCCTGCGCGATGCCGCGATCCACGACGAGGTGAGCGCCCGGCCCGGCAAGTACAACACCGAGGTCGAGGAGAACGGACGGAACTTCAGCGGCGGGCAGCGCCAGCGCCTGGAAATCGCTCGCGCGCTGGTGTCCGACCCGGCCGTTCTGGTGCTCGACGAGGCCACCGCGGCGCTCGATCCGGTCACCGAGCTGGAGATCGACGATCGGCTGCGCCGGCGCGGCTGCACGTGCCTCATCGTCGCGCACCGGCTCAGCACCATCCGGGACGCGGACCAGATCGTCGTTCTCGACCGTGGACGCGTGGTGCAGCAGGGCACCCACGACCACCTGATCGCGCAGGACGGCGTATACCGCACGCTGATCACGGCGGGCTGAAGCACGGTGAACGACAGCGACAGCTCCGTCATCGAACGCATCCGTGGCGTCTCTCGCGCGCGCGGTGCGAACCAGTCGTTCCTCCTCGACGATCCGCACGGGGCTTTCTGGGTCGAACGGGGTCATGTGGACGTCTTCGTGGCCCAGGTGATCGGCGACGAGGTCGTCAGACGCACGCCCTTCGTCACCCGCATTCCCGCCGGAGCGATGGGCTTCGGTGCGCCGCGGCTGACGAACGAGCGGGCGGAGAACACGAGCTCCCTTGCCTTCCTGGCCGTTCCTTCGCTGGATGCGGTCATCGCCGAGGGCGAACGCTCCGGCATCGCCTCCCGGGAGGAGTTCGACCTCGGTGCGGTGATCTGGATCGAGGAGTGGGTGTTCCGCCTCTCGGAGTTCCTGGTCCGGGGGGGACGCCCGCCGCCCCGCGACGCCCTGCTGCTGGAAGCCGACCCGGATGTGGCCTACCCCGCCGGCACCGCGCTGAGCGCGCACCACTCGGAGATCATCTGGGTCTCCGCCAACGAGCCGATACGCCTCATCGGGCGTGACGATCTGATCGTCGAGACCGGGGAGCGGCTCCTGCCGCTGTCGGAGCGGACGTGGATCGAGCTCGACGCGGACACGGTGGTGTCGGCCGTCCACACCCCGGGCGCCGCCATTACGGAACGGCTCTGGCCGGCCCTCGACCGTTTCAGCCGGCTGACCCTCCGGTATGCGGCCATCGCCGAGGTCGAGCGGGTCGAGGCGGCGAGAGAGCGCCACCGCAGCGGTCACGCCGCCCGGCACGTGACGGTGGCGAAGATGTTTCGGGACCTCGGCAAGGTGCTGGAGCCGGCGGACGGCCACGAGATCGCCGAGTCGGCTCCGGCGGCCAGAACGCCACTGGAAGCGGCCCTCGGCACCGTGGCGGAGTCCATCGGCGCCACCCTCGACATTCCGCGCGAGTCGGTCGACGAGGGCGATCCGATGCGGACGATCATGGCGCTCTCCCGCGCCTCCGGCATCCGCACGCGGCGCATCGCGTTGCATCCGGGCTGGTGGCGGCGTGACGGGCCACCCTTCGTCGGACTCATGGTCGACGGGGAGCGGCCACTCGCCCTGATCGCGGACGGACGCGGCAGGTATCGCGCGATCGATCCGGCCGCCGGCGCCTCGTTCATGGTGGGCCGCCGGGAAGCCGAAGGGATCCTGCCCCACGGGATGATGCTCTATCCCCCGTTGCCGGACCAGGTCGAGAGCGGGACGGCGGCGCTGTTCCACGCCCTGCGCGGGCGCGGGCGGGACCTGCGCACCGTGCTGGTCATGGCCGTCCTCGGCGGGCTGGTCGCCCTGCTGACCCCGGTCCTGACCGGCAAGCTGCTCGCCGAGGTCATCCCGCGCGTGGATGCGCCGGTATGGGTCGCGATCCTCGGAGCTCTGGTCCTCGGCGCACTCGGCACCGCGATGTTCGAGATCGTCCGCGCTCTGGCCCTGCTGCGGATCGAGGGCCGGGTCGACGAACACCTCCAGGCCGCGATATGGAGCCGGCTGATCTCGCTGCCGGTGCCGTTCTTCCGCAACTTCACCGCCGGCGATCTGGCCGACCGGGCGAACGGCATCTCCCGGATCCGGCAGATGCTGACCGGTGCGACCGCGAGTGCGGTGATCGGCGGCGTGTTCTCCATCTTCAGCTTCGCGCTGCTCTTCTACTATAGCTGGCAGCTCGCGCTGTGCGCGGTGGGCCTGCTGCTGGTGCTGATCGCCGCGACCTGGGTCTTCGCGCGCGGCCAGATGAGCCACCACCGCGCGGCCTTCACCGTCCAGGGCAAGATCGACGGCTTCGTCTTCCAGATGATCACCGGGCTCGCCAAGCTGCGCATGGCGAGAGCGGAGAGCAATGCGCTGGCGCGCTGGGCGGAGCGTTTCGCCGAGCAGAAGCACGAGACGCTCGCGGCCCGTCGCTGGGCCGCGGCCCAGCTCTCCTTCAACAGCATGTTCGCCCCGCTCGCTTCGCTCGCCATCTTCGCCTTCATCTGGTACCGCCTCCTCGAGGCGGAGCAGCAGCCCACGTTCGACCTCGGGGACTTCCTCTCTTTCAACGCCGCATTCGGACAGTTCGCGGCGGCGGTGACCGGGCTGACGGCCGCCTGGACGATGGTGGTGGCCGCGATCCCGCTGTTCGAGCGCGTCCAGCCGATCCTCGACGCCCGGCCGGAGACCGTCCGCGGCGGCATCGATCCGAGAGACCTGACGGGCAACGTCGAGTTCGCGAACGTGAGCTTCCGCTATCTCCCGGGGGTCCCGAACGCGGTCCACGAGGTGTCCTTCCACATCGAGCCGGGCGACTACGTGGCCTTCGTCGGCCCGTCCGGCTCCGGGAAGTCGACGATCTATCGCCTGCTGCTCGGCTTCGAGCAGCCGGATTCGGGCGCGATCTTCCTCGACGGCCACGACCTCGCGAGCCTCGATCTGCCGGCGGTGCGCAGCCGCATGGGGGTGGTCCTGCAGAACGGCCGGCTCGTGACCGCCAGCATCCTCAAGAACATCGTGGGCTCCTCGGCGTTGACCATGGACGACGCCTGGGAGGCGGCCCGGGCGGCGGGTCTGGAAGAGGACATCCGGGCGATGCCGATGGGCATGCACACGGTGCTGTCCGAGGGGGGTGGAGGGCTGTCCGGAGGGCAGAAGCAGCGGCTGCTGATCGCTCGCGCCCTGGCCCACAAGCCGCGTATCGTGCTCTTCGACGAGGCCACCAGCTCGCTCGACAACCGCACCCAGGCGATCGTGCAGGCGTCACTGAAGAAGCTCAGCGTGACCCGGGTGCTGATCGCGCATCGCCTCAGCACCGTTCAGGAGGTCGACCGGATCTACGTGCTGGAGGAGGGACGGATCGCCGAGAGCGGCCGCTACGACGAGCTCATGGAGCGCGACGGGGTGTTCGCCGCCCTTGCGCGCCGCCAGGTCGTGTAGCGACCGACCCGTGCGGGTGAACGAGCACCTCGCACCACTCGGGACCGGAACCCGGCCCCGGTGCTCGCGCCACGAGCGCGGCCACCGGCGTCTCGACCGGCCCGCGCCGAAGCGCCGCTCCCGGGCCGGCCCGACCCGCATCACGCATGGCGCCGGGGGTCGAGACGCCGATATCGTTGTTGCCGAACCATGCCTCCATGTGCCGCACAGGATCGCCGGCGAGGCCGGCGCCCGCGAATGACCCCGCCGGCAGACACTGCGCCGCCCTCTCTCTCGGACTTCATCCGCGCCACCCGGACCAAGAACGCCGGCCCGGAGCCGGAGCTCGCCGACCTCTCTCGGCGTCTGCTGGCGTACCTTCGGGACGCACACGGAGGCGATCGACTCGTCTATGCGGCCCCGCCGGCCCGGATGCAGGGCGGCTCCGATACCCACACCTACCGGTTCGAGCTGCGCGGCGGCCCCCCCGAGCTGGAGCGGCCACTGGTCCTGCGGCTCTTTCCCAAGGTCCACGGCCCGGGTCGGGCGCTGCGCGAGGGCTTCATTCAGAACATGCTCGCCGGCGCCGGGTGCCCGGCTCCCCGGGTCCACGCGGCCTGCCCGGACCTGTCGATCCTCGGAGGGGCGTTCGTCGTCATGGAGCACCTGCCGGGAGAGCTCATGGTGTTCTCGCCGCTCGAGACCGTGCCCGACATGCTGGCCAAGGCCCACGCCGCCCTGCACCGGCTCGACCCGGATCCGATCGTCGAAGCATTGCGCGAGCGCGGATGGGCAGTGCTGCTGCATCAGCCGGCACGGGACCTCGCGCAATTGAAGCGGCGCACGCTCCGCCGTCCCCGCTTCCGCTCCATCGTCGACTGGCTGTCGGCGCACTGCCCGCCACCCCCCGCCCGGGCATCGGTCTGCCACGGCGACTTCCACCCCTTCAACCTCCTCGTCCGCGACGCCCGGCTCACCGGGATACTGGACTGGGCCAACTTCAAGATCGCCGACCCCATGATGGACGTGGCGTCGACGATGATGCTGTCGGCCGTGGTCGGCCGGCGGCTCCTGTCGGTGGCGGATGCGGAGCTCGTGGCCGAACGATACCTCGCGTCCTATCGCGCCGAGCGGGACACCGACCCCGAGGCTCTCGTCTACTACCGGACGTGGCACTGTGTCATCTCCCTGCTGAACGGAGAGGACGGCCGGGCGATGTGGCGGCATCCGGCGATGGTGCGGGACCTGATCGCCTGGATCCGGCGAGCCACCGGAGTGACGGTCGCGGAACGGTAGGAACGGGCACCGCCGCCGCGCCCGGGCTCGCCGGCGCGAGCGACGAGGCCTGGACCCGAGCCCGCGGCCAGCCGGATCGAGGGGATCATCCGCTGCCGGCGATGATCACGTTTGGGGCTTGACCGTGACGTTGACGAGCGCTACTTTCGCGTTCCCATGAGTGTCGCCAATGCCACGAGCCGCTGGCCGGATCGGGAATCCGCCCTCTCCCACCTCGAGCGTGTACGGTGGAAGCGAGGCGTCGTCTGCCCCTATTGCGGCAGCGACAAGGTCGGGCCCCACCGCGAGAAGAAGCGCACCGTGCCGCGCCGTCAATGTCGGTCCTGCCATCGCTCGTTCAGCCCGACGGTAGGCACCATGTTCCACCACACGCATCTTCCGTTGCAGATCTGGTTCCTGGCCGCCGCGATGATCCTGGAGAAGAAGAAGGTCTCGAACCGTCGGATTGCGCGCGAGATGGACATCCCGGTGAAGACGGCGTGGACGCTCTCGCGCCGCATTCGTTCCGCGGTGGCCAACGATCCGGCGCAGGAACGGCTCCTCCGCGCCATCATCGAAGGCGACGGCGAGCACAGCGACGTTCCCCGCGACGAGGATGCGCCGGGAAAGGACCTCGCGGTGGCGAAGAAGGCCCGCGCGCGGCGCGCGGCCGGGAGCGGCTACCCGGACCCCTCACCGGAGCACGAAGCGAGGGCGCGCGGGTGCCGGTAGCGGCAAGGCGCACACGAGTCGAGAGGCACAGGCGTCGGACAGTACGTCGAGCACCATCGAGAACAGGGGATCACACACGATGCAAACCATGACATTCACATCCGATCAGATCGAGAGATGGAAGCTCCAGGCGTCTGTGCTCAACGCGCTCGCCGAGCGATATCGGAGCGACGCCGCGCTGCGGTCGCGGATCGATGGCGGCGACATGGAGGACGCCCTGTCCGCTCTCGGACTCGTCCCGCCTCCCGGTGTCGAGGTCCGGATCGCGGTCAACACCGCCGACACCTTTCATGTGGTCATGCCTCCCGATCCGAACAGCGAGCTGTCGGACGAGGCGCTGACGGCGGTTGCGGGCGGCAAGTCGGCCGGATGCGCCTGCGCCGCCAACGGATGCTACTCGATAGGATCCGTCGGGGGGTCGCCCCCGGGGGGCTCGCCCGCGGGGGGCCCCGCCGCGAGCTGACGGATACGCTCGCGGCGCATCAGGTCCGGCAGGAGCGAGGGCGCGCAGGTGCCGGTAGCGGGAACACGAGTCGGGACGCGCAGGTGTCGGACAGTACGTCGAGCACCATCGAGAACAGGGGGGGCACACACGATGACAACCATGATATTCACACCCGCTCAGATCGAGAAATGGAAGCTCCGCGCGCCTGCGTTCAACGCGCTTGCCGAGCGGTATCGGAGCGACGCCGCGCTGCGGTCGCGGATCGATGGCGGTGACATGGAGGACGCCCTGTCCGATCTCGAACTCGCCCTGCCTCCCGGTATCGAGGTCCGGGTCGCGGTCAACACCGCCGACACCTTTCATGTGGTCATGCCGCCCGATCCGAACATCGAGCTGTCGGACGAGGCGCTGGCGGCGGTTGCGGGCGGCAAGTCGGCCGGAAGCGCCGGCTCGGTGGGAACGGCGGGGACAATGGGGTGTTCGAGTTCGCCCTCGTCGGTCTCCACGGCGGGCACCGGGGGCACCGCGGGCAGCGCGAGCTGACGGACGCACCCGCGGCGGCATCAGGTCCGGCCGGAACGAACGCGATGGCCGACCGATGAGCAATGTACACTTTTGGGGCTTGACAGGGGGCGTATTCGCGAGGCACATTGCGCCCCGTCATGAACAGCGATAACGGCAATGGCTGGCGCCCGCACGAGATCACTGCAACGCGTGCGGACGTCCCGTGTCTTACCTGACCGGAACGGAAGGAGGATCGACCAATGCAGAGCATAAACATCACCCGCGGACAGATCGAGAAGATGAGGCTTCAGGCTCCCGCCTATGACGAGTTCGCCAATCGGTACCGAAACGATGCCGATCTGCGGTCCCGGATCGACGGCGGCGACGTGGCGGACTCCCTGTCGGAGCTCGGGATCGTCCTGCCCCCCGGGATCGAGGTCCGGATCGTGGCCAACACCGCCGATACCTTCCACATCGTCATGCCCCCGGACCCGAACGCCGATCTGTCGGACGAGGCGCTCTCCATGGTGGCGGGCGGCAAGTCGGCCAGCACCGCCGGCAGCGCGGGAACAGTGGGAACAATAAGTTCCGTCTGCGGGTCCGCGGGCACGGTCAGCACCGCCGGTTCGGCCGCTTCCGCAGGCAGCGCGAGCTGATCCCGCCCCCATTGCGCGGGACGTTCACGCCCGATCGCTGCCGGATCAGCTACAGGAGGATCAACCAATGCGGCAGACACCACGGATACCATTCGAACCGGAGCTGCTCGACAAGGCCAAGCTCCGCATCCCCCTCTATGACGAACTCGCCGATCAGTATCGAAACGACGCCGATCTGCGGTCCCGGATCGATGACGGCGACGTGGCGGACTCCCTGTCGGAGCTCGGAATCGCCGTGCCCCCCGACATCGAGGTCCGGATCTTCGTCAACACCCCCGACACCTTCCACGTCATCATGCCCCCCGACCCGAACGTCGAGCTGTCGGACGAGACGCTCTCCATGATGGCGGGCGGCAAGTCGGCCGGCAGCGCGGGCTCCGCCGGAACCGCCGGTAGCGTCAGCAGCGTCTGCGGCACCTACGGCACGGTCAGCAGCGCCAGCTCGGCCGGGTCGGCCGGCTCGGTAAGCTGATTGGCGTACGGACTGCGTAGTACACTGAGAACCTTCACACGACATCGTCCAGGAGTACATGACAGTGGCCAAAGAGAGTTCCAATATCGACGCACTGCTGGAGAACCTGACCCCGGAGCAGATCGAGCACAACCAGCAGGTGTACGCGGACGTCGTGGCCAATTACTACGGCGATCCCGACTTCAAGGCAGCGATGGACGCGGACCCCACCGGAGTGCTCAAGGGTGAGGGGTTCGACATCCCGGACGGCGCAGAGGTCAAGCTGTTGTTCAACACGGAGAACCTTCTGCACATCGTGCTTCCCGCCCCCATGCGGTGAGTTCGGACGCCGTCCTTTGAAGCCGTCCTCGACGCAGCCCTGCGCAGGCCGCCGGCCGGCGGCCTGACGAACGGGACGGATCGCGCCGGACAGGGGGGAGAATTCACAGTCACAGCGACAACGGGAGATCGATGACATGCAACCAGCAATTACCCCGAACCAGGTCGAAAGGAAGCTGAAGCACAACGTCTCCGCCTTCGAGACGCTCGCCGAGCGGTATCGAAGCGAGCCCGCGCTGCGGTCTCGGATCGATGGCGGCGACGTTGCGGACTTCCTCCCGGACCTCGGGATCGTGATGCCGCCCGGTGTCGACACCCGGATCGTGGTCAACACCACCGACACCTTTCACGTGGTCATGCCCCCCGACCCGAACGTCGATCTGTCGGACGAGGTCCTGTCCGCGGTGGCCGGCGGCAAGTCGGCCGGAAGCGCCGGCTCGGTGGGGACGGCATCGAGCCTCGCGTGTGCGTGCCTGCCCTCGTCGGTCGCTACGGCGGGCACGGCGGGTACCGCCGGCTCGGCGAGTTGAACGACGCACGCCCGGGTGCACGCGCTCCGCGCGCACGAGGAAGCCGGGAGGCGGCACGGACGAGGAACGACGCGGGTCCGCCACCGGAGGCCGGGCCGGACGGTCGCTCCCCCCTCCCCGGGTCAGGGACGGACCTGCCATGAAGGAGGCTCGTGAGCCGGTGCCGCAGCGGGCGGCATCGGGCTCCTTCGGCCAGTCTTCGGCGTTGCTCCGCACCACCCGCGCCGACCGCGGCATCGTCGAGGTGCCCACGGTCGCCCCGCACCTCGACGTTCGTCCGGCCGGCAACGACGCGGTGCTCCTGGTCTCCGAGACTTCCAACACCCTCCTGTACGGCCGGCTCTACGTCGACCTCCTGCCCCTGATCGACGGCGTGCGTTCGCGCCACGAGATCGTGGCCGCGCTCGCGGAGGCGCACACCACCCTCGCGGTCCAGACCGTGCTGGTCTCGATGGCGACCAAAGGGCACCTCGTCTCGGCCGCGTTCGACATGGACCGGGCCGCGGCCGCGTTCTGGTGCACCCTCGGCGCCTCCCCGCGGTGGGCGGAAGAGCGGCTGCGCGAGGCACGGGTGGCGGTCAGCGGCGACGACGCACGCCTCGCCGCGGCGCTTCGCACGACCGGCCTGTGCGTGGCGCCCGCGGCGGAGGCCGACCCGACCCTCGTCGCCGTGGTCACCACCGACTACCTCGACGAGCGGCACGCCGAGACCAACCGGCGCCACCTCGCCTGCGGGACTCCCTGGCTCCCGGTCAAGCCCCACGGGGTCTGGCCGCTGTTCGGCCCGGTGTTCCGCCCGGCGCAGGGCGGGCCGTGCTGGGCCTGCTTCGCCCACCGCATCCGCAGCAACCGCGAGGTCGAGAACTTCCTGCGCATCACCGGCGGAGAAGACGCCGCCGTGGTCCCGCGCGCCGCGGTCCCTGCCTTCACCGATGCCATGTACGGACTCGCGGCCACCGAGATCGCCCGATGGGTCGTCCTCGGCGACCACGCACCGCTGCACGGGCACGCGGTCTCGCTCGACTGCGTCGGCATGGCGGGCGGCTACCACCCGGTCTCGCGGCGTCCGCAGTGCCTCGCCTGTGGCGACGAGGCGCTGCATCGCGCGGACCGCCCGGCGGCGCCGGTGGTGCTGGGGCCGAGCCCGAAGCCGGTCCACAACAGCGGCGGCATGCGCTCGGTCCCGCCGCAGGAGACAGTGCGCCGGTACCGCCATCTCGTCGACCCGCTCAGCGGGGTGGTGACCCAGCTCCTGCGCGTCACCGAACAGACCGACCCGTGGCTGCACGTGTACTGGGCGGGGAGCAACCTCGCCCTCCAGGCCGACAGCCTGTACCTGCTGCGCAACAGCATCCGCACCAAGAGCTCGGGCAAGGGAAGCACCGACGAGCAGGCCGAGGCGAGTGCGCTGTGCGAGGCGGTGGAGCGCTACTCCGGCGTCTATCACGGCGACGAGATCCGCCGCCGGGCGCGCTTCTCGGACTTCGCGCCGGGCGAGGCGCTCCACCCGAACGAGGTCCAGCTCTACAGCGAGGCGCAGTACGAGAACGCCGATGCGCTCAACGCGCTCGGCTCGCGCTTCAACCACGTGCCGGCGCGCTTCGACCCCGAGGTCGAGATGGACTGGACCCCGGTGTGGTCGCTCACCGCCGGGCGGCACCGCTACCTGCCGACCTCCATGCTCTACTACTCCACCCCGACGGTGGGCGGGGTCGTCTACTGCGGGCCGGACTCGAACGGCTGCGCGGCCGGCAATACCCTCGAGGAGGCGATCCTGCAGGGGTTCTTCGAGCTGGCCGAGCGCGACGCCTTCTCGTGCTGGTGGTACAACCGGGTGGCGCTCCCGGAGGTGGACCTGGCGAGCTTCGACGACCCCTACCTCTCGGGCGCGCGCGACTACTACGCCGCCTGGCACCGCGACCTGTGGATGCTGGACCTCACCAACGACCTCGGCATCCCGGTCTTCGCCGCCGTCTCGCGCCGCACCGACAAGGAGGCCGAGGACATCCTGTTCTCGGCCGGCGCCCACTTCGACCCCCATATTGCCGCCTTGCGGGCGATGTGCGAGCTGAACCAGTACTTCGGCGGTGTGCGCACGGCAGCGGCGGACGGGACCGGGTACCTGTGGGACGACCCCGAGTCCCTGTGGTGGTGGCGGACCGCGAAGCTCGCGGACAACCCGTGGCTGGCGCCGAGGCCCGGGGCGGCGACCCGCGGCAAGGCCGACTACCCGGTCCCCGAGACGGGCGATACGCGCGACGACGTGGAGTACTGCCGGGCCCTGGTCGAGCGCAAGGGGATGGAGTTCCTGGTGCTCGACCAGACACGGCCGGACATCGGGATGCCGGTCACGAAGACGATCGTGCCGGGCATGCGCCACTTCTGGAAGCGGACCGGCCCGGGGCGGCTGTACGACGTGCCGGTCACGCTGGGATGGCTCGATGAGCCCACCACCGAGGCCGACCTCAACCCGGTCGCGGTGTTCATCTGATCGGACCCCGTCGGCACCGTCGAGTCAGCCCGTGCGCACGTCCCTCCCGCTTCGGTCACGGCCCGACTCGCGCCGGCTCCTCGCCGGCGCCGGCATGGCAGCGTGAGCTTCCTCGACCTGGTCGGCGAGCCGATGGTGCGGGTCCGGTTCCGGACCGGCTGGACGATCGGCAGGTCCGACGACGGCGCGTCGTTCGCCACCGAGGGCCCGGCCGGCAAGCTCCCGGGGATCGGCCGCTACGTCCCCGAATTCGAGCAGGCCAACGCCCGCCTCGCGTCCGGCGCGAGCCTCGCCGCTCTGCGCAACGAGATGATCGCGGCGGCGGGGACGACCCACGCGGCCGGCTATCTCCTGTGGCTTCAGGGGCTGTTCCGCTGGGGGCTCATCGAGCTCCCCCTCGTCGACGAGGTCGGAGAGCGCGCCGTCGTGCTGCCCCAGTGGTCGTGGTACACACCGCACCTCGCCCCGGAGCCTCCGCCCCCCGAGGTCCCGCTCGACCGCTTCGCCTTCCTGCGGCGCGACGACGGCGCATGGCTCCTGGAGTCGCCCCTTGCCGGGGCCCGCCTGTCGTTCGACGATCCGGCGGCGCTCGCCGCCCCGGTGGTCCGCCGCTTCCTCGCCGCAGCCGGCTTTCTCGAAGCGCCGCCGGAGACCGGGGACGGGGACCCGCGGCGAACCGCCCTCGCCCAGTGGGAGTTCCACGACCTGCTCTTCCACATGCACCACCGGGTCGGCTGGCACCGCGACCCGATGGGCGCGCTGTTCCCCTACATCGGCCGGGTCGAGCCGTTGCCGGCGGTGCGCCCCGCGTGGCCGGGCGAGCGCATCGCGCTGGCCCGTGCGCCGACCGGGAGCGCGGAGCCCTTCGCCTCGGTGCTCGAGCGGCGCCGCTCCGAGCGCGTCTACGACGAAGAGCATCGGATCTCGCTGCGCGACCTCGGCTTCCTGCTCGACCGCGCGGTGCGGGTGCGCTCCTCGGAAACCCTCTCCATCGGTGACTATGCCGGCAATACCGCGGATTTCGAGATCACCCGGCGCCCCTACCCCACCGGCGGCGCGAGCTACGAGCTCGAGGTCTACCCTGTGGTCGACCGCTGCGACGGGCTCGACTCCGGCCTCTACCACTACGACGCCGGCACCCACGAGCTGGTCCGGATCGCGGGCCGCAGCCCCGAGATGGACGCCTTCTTCACCGACACCAAGATCGCCACCGCCGGTCTGGCCGACCCCCAGGTCGTGCTGGCCATCGCGGCGCGCTACGCTCGGGTGACGTGGAAGTACAGGTCGATCTCCTACGCGGTGATCCTGCGCAACACCGGGGTGCTGTATCAGACGCTGTACCTGGCGGCGACCGAGCTCGGGCTGTCGCCGTGCGGGCTCGGCACCGGCAACGCGGCGCTGTTCGCCCAGATGACGGGACTCGACCCGGTGGTCGAGGGGACGGTGGGCGAGTTCATCCTCGGCGGCCGGCCGCGTCCGTCTTGAGCTTCGAGGAGACCGTCGCCCGCGCGGCGCCACCGCCGGAGCGGGCGGACGCGGGCGTGTTCGAGCCGGTGGCGACCGAAGCAGGCTCCCTGGCGCGGCGGCGCGAGAAGGCGGTGCAGGCGTTCGGCTCCTTCGATCACCTCGCCGCCCACGCCGAGTCCCTCGGGCTCTCCCCGGACGCCTGGCTCGGTCGCCTGGGCGATGTCCGTCTCGCTGGCGCCCCTCCCGACTGGGCGTGCGCCTTTCGCGCCATCTTCGAACGGCTCACCGATGGCGCGCTGCCGTTTGCGGAGGTCCGGAGCTGGGTCGGGGCCGAGGTCCGGAGGGCATGGCCGGCGGGCCTGCCGCACGGTCCCGAGGTGCTGGACGGGCCGCTCGACTACCTCGCCGGGCGCGTCGGCCAGGCGCTCCAGCCGACCTGGCGGGTCGAGGCCGTGCTGGGCCTGCGACGGAGCTGGCCAGAGCGCTTCCGGCGCAGCCCCGGCCTCGCCTACGCGCTCGGACGGGTCATGGCGGACTGGATCGCCGCCTTCGCCGAGATCGGCGCTCGCGCCGCCGGCGATCGCGCGCTTCTCTCCCGCCGCTACTTCGATCGAGCCGACCCCGGCCCGTTGCTCCGCATCGACGCGGGGCTCGGGGACCCACATGCCGGGGGCCGGTCGGTCGCGATCCTGCACTTCGAGCGCGGGGCCGTGGTCTACAAGCCGAAGGACTTGCGGGTGGCCGGGGTGGTGGCCGAGATCGCCGACCGGATCGGCGACCGAGCCGACGACCGGACCGGCGACCGGACCGGCAACGTCCGTCTGGCTCCGCCCGACCCCCTGATCCGCGACGGGTACGCCTGGGAGCGGGTGCACCACACCGCCCCCATTGCCGACCCCGGCGAGGCCGACGCGTTCTTCGCGGCGCTCGGCGGCTGGCTCGCGGTCCTGCAGGCTCTGGGAGCCACCGATTTCTGGTTCGACAACCTGATCGCCGACGGCCCGATCCCGCGATTCGTCGACTTCGAGACCGCCGTTCAGCCCCCCATCGGCTGGCCGGACGGCCTGCGTGCGCTGTCCCCCGAGGGGATGGCGCGAATCGAGGCCGCACCGGTCCGGGTCGGGATCCTGCCGCTCATGTTCCCGACCCGCGACGGCGAGGACCCCACCGACATCGGCTGCCTCGGCCGCCCCGGCGAGCATCGCACCCCCGTTCCCGACATCGCCGGCAGCGGGCTGCTCTCATGGCGCGAGGAACGGTTCGCCCCCCGTTATGCGGAAGGCGGAGTGGCGGATGCCGCGGACCATTTCGACGCCCTGGAGGACGGCTACCTGCGGGTGGTCGGCTCCCTGGCCGACCCGTCCCTCCGGAGCCATGTCATCGAGACCCTGCGGCGCACCGCGGACGCGACGGTCCGAAGCATCCAGATCGATACCTGGACCAGCTATCGGATCAGCCAGAGTTCGTGTGCCCCCCGCCATCTGGCCGACGGGGTGTGGCGGGAGCTCGCGCTCCACGCGGTGCTGCCGGCGCGAGGCGACGTGGTCGGGGCGTTGCGCGAGGCCGCGGTGCGGGACCTGCGCCGACTCGACATCCCCCTGTTCCAGACCCGGCTCGGGTCGCGGGACCTGTGCGGGATCGAGGGAGAACGACACCGCGCCTTCTTCGAGCGGGACGCCATCGCGGGGGCGCGCGAGCGCCTCGACCGGCTCGCCGCCACCACCGAAGACGAGCACGTGGCGTGGCTGCGCTCGGGCTTCGCGCTGCGTTTCGACAATCCCGCCAGGCGTCGAACGACCGCGACATCGATGGCTCCGGCCCGCGCGGCCGACCTGCTGGACTGGGCCGACGAGATCGCCTCCGGGGTGGCTCGGCACGCGGTGGGCGACGCTCACGGTGCTCCGACCTGGATCGGACTGATGCACGACGTGTTCACCGGGTGCCGCTTCCTCGGTCCGCTCGGCTTCGACATCCTCTCCGGCCACGCCGGACTGGCGTTGGCGCTGCGGGAGCTGGCCCGGACCCTGGAGCGCTCCGATCTCGCCACCCTGGCCGCCGAGACCCTCCATGGCGCCGGACGGGGGGCTGTCGCGCACCCCCGGGCCGCCCTGGCCGCGGGGGCCGGATACGCGGTCGGCACCGGCGGTCTGGTGGCGGCGCTGGCCGAGGACGAGGCATCGCGATCGCTCGCGGTCGAGGTCTGGGGGCTCGCATCCGCGGCCGAGGTCTGGATGCGCTCGGGCGGGGACTTCGTCTCCGGCCTCGCCGGCTGGCGGGTGGCTGCGGAGGCGCTCGGCGAAGCGGTCCCGTCACGGCACGGACCGGGGCGCCCCTACGCGCCCTCTGCCCGGCCGCGCCTCGCAGTGTGGCTGGACCCCGCAAACGCCGTCTCCCTGTGCGCCGACCGTCGCGCCGCGGCGCGTCTGCGCCGCGACCGCGAGCGCCACGGCAGTTGGCTCGCGGCCGGGTGGCTGGACGACCGGCACAACCTCTCCGGCATCGACGGCCTGCCCGCCCTCGCGGTGCGCTTCGCGCGGCTCGCGGCCGGAGCACCGGCGTGACACGTGCGGGTCCGGGACCCGAGGATCGGCTCACGGCCGCACCGGGGGCGATGACGGACATGGTCGAGCGCATACCGCTGCTGTCCCCGCCGGAATGCCGGCGGGTGCTGGCGCAGGTCGAGGCCCACCGGGCGGACTGGCTGCCTCGCTATCCGGGCCTGCCCTTCTACACGCTGGGAGCGGCCAGCTATCTGGACGCCGGCCCCGGACGCGACGGCTACTACGAGAAGGCGGCCTCGTTCAACCCGCTCCTCGAACGGGAGTTCGGCTGGCTGTACGACCGGCTGCGGGGGGCGCTCGCCGATCACCTTCGCACCGCCGTGACGTTCGAGCCGCGCGCCGCCCGACCCGGGTTCCATGTCTTCCTGGCCCACCCGGCGTTCCAGCGCCCGCTGGCCCGGGTTCACTTCGATCTCCAGTTCCAGGATCTGGAGTGGACGGACGAGGCGGAGATGGACTTCACCCGTCCCTTCTCGTTCACCCTCGCGGTCCGTCTGCCGCGGTCCGGGGCGGGGCTGCGGATCTGGGAGATCGACAAGGCCGTGTATGACGCGCTGTCCCCCGAGGCACGCGAACGGGTTACCCGGGAGACGCCCCTGCACTACGTCCCCTATCGCGAGGGGGAGCTGATCTGCCACTCGGGCCTCGTGCTGCACCAGATCGCGCCGGCCGGCGACGCCATGCAGCCCGACGACATGCGGGTCACCCTGCAGGGCCATGCGCTGCCCGGCCGGGACGGACACCACGTCTACTGGTAGGCCGGCGCCAACGCTGCGCGGCGGTGAAGGACCCCGGCTGGCCGGCCGGGCGACACGGCGGCATCCGGCGATGGTGCGGGACCCGGCCGCCTGGGTCCGGCGAGCCACCGGAGTAACGGTCGCGGGACGGCAGGAACGGGCACTGCCGCCGCGTCCGGGCTCGCCGGCGCGGGCGACGAGACCTGGACCCGAACCCGCGGCCAGCCGGATCGAGAGGATCATCCGCTGCCGGGATGATCACGTTTGGGGCTTGACCGTGACATTGACGAGCGCTACCTTCGCGTTCCCATGAGCGTCGGCAAAGCCACGAGCCGCTGGCCGGATCGGGAATCCGCCCTCTCCCGCTTCGAGCGGGTGCGGTGGAAGCGAGGTGTCGTCCGCCCCTGTTGCGACAGCGACAAGGCCGGGCCCCACCGCGAGAAGAAGCGCACCATGCCACACCGTCATATTCGGTCATGCCATCGCTCGTTCAGCCCGACGGCCCCCGCGGCCGGGAGCGGCTACCCGGACCTCTCACCGGAGCGCGAAGCGAGGGCGCGCAGACGCCGGTAGCGGCAAGGCGGACGCGAGTCGGCGCGTGCAGGCGTCGGACAGTACGTCGAGCACCATCAAGAACAGGGGAGTCACGCACGATGCAAACCACGGCATTCACACCCGATCAGATCGAGAGATGGAAGCTCCGCAGGTCTGCGTTCAACACGCTCGCCGAGCGGTATCGGAGCGACGCCGCGCTGCGGTCGCGGATCGATGGCGGCGACGTGGAGGACGCCCTGTCCGCTCTCGGACTCGTCCTGCCTCCCGGTATCGAGGCCCGGATCGTTGTCAACACCGCCGACACCTTTCATGTGGTCATGCCTCCCGATCCGAACCTCGAGCTGTCGGACGAGATGCTGGTGGCGGTTGCGGGCGGCAAGTCGGCCGCCGACGGACCTCCCGATTGGCGACATCAATGGCGATATCAAGAGTTTGGATGAGATTGCGGGAGGCAGGTCGGCCGTATGCGCCGCGTGCTCGCCCGCGGGGGGTGGCCGCACCCGACGGACCCCGCTACGTGGTAGCCGCACCGCTGGCACCGTCGGTGGGGTGGCCGCCCCCGGGCCGAACGCCGAACCGTCGGACGAGACGCTCTCCATGGTGACGGGCGGCAAGTCGTCCGGCACCGTCGGCTCGGCCGCTTCCGCGGGTAGCGCGACCTGATCCGCCCCCTTTGTGCGGGACATTCGCGCTCGATATCAGCTACAGGAGGATCGACCCATGCCGCAGACACCACGGATACCAGTCGAACCGGAGTTGATCGAGAAGATGAAGCGCCACATCCCCGTCTATGACGAGCTCGCCGATCGGTATCGAAACGACGCCGATCTGCGGTCCCGGATCGATGGCGGCGACGTGGTGGACTCCCTGTCGGAGCTCGGAATCGTCGCGCCACCCGGCATCGAGGTCCGGATCGTCGTCAACACCCCCGACACCTTCCACGTCGCCATGCCCCCCGACCCGAACGTCGATCTGTCGGACGAGGCGCTCTCCATGGTGGCGGGCGGCAAGTCGGCCGGCACCGTGGGGACCGTCGGTTGCGCCGGTTGCGTCTGTGGCACCTTCGGCTCGGTCAGCAGCGCCGGCACGGCCGGCTCGGCAAGCTGATTGGCGTACGGACTGCGTAGTACACTGAGAACCTCCACACGACATCAGCCAGGAGTACATGACAGTGGCCAAAGAGAGTTCCAATATCGACGCACTGCTGGAGAACCTGACCCCGGAGCAGATCGAGCACAACCAGCAGGTGTACGCGGACGTCGTGGCCAATTACTACGGCGATCCCGACTTCAAGGCGGCGATGGACGCGGACCCCACCGGAGTGCTCAAGGGTGAGGGGTTCGACATCCCGGACGGCGCAGAGGTCAAGCTGTTGTTCAACACGGAGAACCTTCTGCACATCGTGCTTCCCGCCCCCATGCGGTGAGTTCGGAGCGTCGTCCTTTGAAGCCGTCCTCGACGCAGCCCTGCTCAGGCCGCCGGCCGGCGGCCTGACGGACAGAGCGGATTGTGCTGGCCCAAGGGGAGGAGCCACGCTCACAGCGACAACGGGAGAGCGATGACATGCAACCATTGACCTCGTCCTTCACCCCGGAGCAGGTCGAGAAGCTGAAGCTCCATGCCCCCGCCTTCGAGGCACTCGCCGATCGGTATTGAAACGACGCCGATCTGCGGTCGCGGATCGATGGCGGCGATGTCGCGGACTTCCTCCCGGATCTCGGGATCACGGTGGCGCCCGGTGTCGACACCCGGATCGTGGCCAACACCACCGACACCTTTCACGTGGTCATGCCTCCCGACCCGAACACCGAGGTGTCGGACGAGATCCTGTCCGCGGTGGCCGGCGGCTCGACGGCCGGAACCGCCAGCTCGGTGGGGAGCATAGCGTGCGTGTCTCTGGCCTCGTGCTTCTCTTCGGCAGGCTCGGCGGGTTCCGCCGGCCCACCGGGCTGACGCACGCCCGGGGGCACGCGCTCTGCACGCACGAGGAGGCCGGGAAGCGGCACGGACGAGGAACGACGCAGGCCCGCCGCCGGGAGGCCGGGCCGGGCGGTCGCTCCCCCCTCCCCGGGTCAGGGACGGACCTGTCATGAAGGAAGCTCCTGAGCCGATGCCGCAGCGGGCGGCATCGGGCTCCTTCGGCCAGTCTTCGGCGTTGCTCCGCACCACCCGCGCCGACCGCGGCATCGTCGAGGTGCCCACGGTCGCCCCGCACCTCGACGTTCGTCCGGCCGGCAACGACGCGGTGCTGCTGGTCTCCGAGACTTCCAACACCCTCCTGTACGGCCGGCTCTACGTCGACCTCCTGCCCCTGATCGACGGCGTGCGTTCGCGCCACGAGATCGTGGCCGCGCTCGCGGAGGCGTACACGACCCTCGCGGTCCAGACCGTGCTGGTCTCGATGGCGACCAAAGGGCACCTCGTCTCGGCCGCGTTCGACATGGACAGGGCCGCGGCCGCGTTCTGGTGCACCCTCGGCGCCTCCCCCCGGTGGGCGGAAGAGCGGCTGCGCGAGGCACGGGTGGCGGTCAGCGGCGACGACGCACGCCTCGCCACGGCCCTTCGCACGACGGGCCTGTGCGTGGCGCCCGCGGCGGAGGCCGACCCGACCCTCGTCGCCGTGGTCACCACCGACTACCTCGACGAGCGGCACGCCGCGACCAACCGGCGCCACCTCGCCTGCGGGACTCCCTGGCTCCCGGTCAAGCCGCACGGGGTCTGGCCGCTGTTCGGCCCGGTGTTCCGCCCGGCGCAGGGCGGGCCGTGCTGGGCCTGCTTCGCCCACCGCATCCGCAGCAACCGCGAGGTCGAGAACTTCCTGCGCATCACCGGCGGAGAAGACGCCGCCGTGGTCCCGCGCGCCGCGGTCCCTGCCTTCACCGATGCCATGTACGGACTCGCGGCCACCGAGATCGCCCGATGGGTCGTCCTCGGCGACCACGCACCGCTGCACGGGCACGCAATCTCGCTCGACTGCGTCGGCATGGCGGGCGGCTACCACCCGGTCTCGCGGCGTCCGCAGTGCCTCGCCTGTGGCGACGAGGCGCTGCATCGCGCGGACCGCCCAGCGGCGCCGGTGGTGCTGGGGCCGAGCCCGAAGCCGGTCCACAACAGCGGCGGCATGCGCTCGGTCCCGCCGCAGGAGACGGTGCGCCGGTACCGCCATCTCGTGGACCCGCTCAGCGGGGTGGTGACCCGGCTCCTGCGCGTCACCGACCAGACCGACCCCTGGCTGCACGTGTACTGGGCGGGGAGCAACCTCGCCCTCCAGGCCGACAGCCTGTACCTGCTGCGCAGCAGCATCCGCACCAAGAGCTCGGGCAAGGGAAGCACCGACGAGCAGGCCGAGGCGAGCGCGCTGTGCGAGGCGGTGGAGCGCTACTCCGGCGTCTATCACGGCGACGAGATCCGCCGCCGGGCGCGCTTCTCGGACTTCGCACCGGGCGAGGCGCTGCACCCGAACGAGGTCCAGCTCTACAGCGAGGCGCAGTACGAGAACGCCGACGCGCTCAACGCGCTCGGCTCGCGCTTCAACCACGTGCCGGCGCGCTTCGACCCCGAGGTCGAGATGGACTGGACCCCGGTGTGGTCGCTCACCGCCGGGCGGCACCGCTACCTGCCGACCTCCATGCTCTACTACTCCACCCCGACGGTGGGCGGGGTCGTCTACTGCTTGCCGGACTCGAACGGTTGCGCGGCCGGCAATACCCTCGAGGAGGCGATCCTGCAGGGGTTCTTCGAGCTGGCCGAGCGCGACGCCTTCTCGTGCTGGTGGTACAACCGGGTAGCGCTCCCGGAGGTGGACCTGGCGAGCTTCGACGACCCCTACCTCTCGGGCGCGCGCGACTACTACGCCGCCTGGCGCCACGACCTGTGGATGCTGGACCTCACCAACGACCTCGGCATCCCGGTCTTCGCCGCCGTCTCGCGCCGCACCGACAAGGAGGCCGAGGACATCCTGTTCTCGGCCGGCGCCCACTTCGACCCTCATATCGCCGCCTTGCGGGCGATGTGCGAGCTGAACCAGTACTTCGGCGGTGTACGCACGGCGGCGGCGGACGGGACCGGGTACCTGTGGGACGACCCCGAGTCCCTGTGGTGGTGGCGGACCGCGAAGCTCGCGGACAACCCCTGGCTGGCGCCGAAGCCCGGGGCGGCGACCCGCGGCAAGGCCGACTACCCGGTCCCCGAGACGGGCGATACGCGCGACGACGTGGAGTACTGCCGGGCCCTGGTCGAGCGCAAGGGGATGGAGTTCCTGGTGCTCGACCAGACGCGGCCGGACATCGGGATGCCGGTCACGAAGACAATCGTGCCGGGCATGCGCCCCTTCTGGAAACGGACCGGCCCGGGGCGGCTGTACGACGTGCCGGTCACGCTGGGATGGCTCGATGAGCCCACCGCCGAGGCCGACCTCAACCCGGTCGCGGTGTTCATCTGATCGGAACCCGGTGGCCCGGCCAGGACGGACGCCTCGTACCTGTCGGCGGAGGAGCCATGCCGTGACGCCGAACCTGCACGATCGCTATTTCGAAGACGGCTTCATCCATCTCGAAGGGGTGTTCGGGAGGGAGGAGGTCGCCGCGGCCATCGAAGCGGTCCGGCACCTGCCGGCATGGGTCCGGCACCAGACCGGCAACCGCAACGTCCAGCGCGTCCAGCCGCTCCAGCGCTGCGCGGCGGTGAAGGACCCGGGCTGGATCGCGGAGCTCTACGACCACCCCGGCCTCGACCGGATCCTCGACGCGATCTTCGGGGCGCACATCGAGCCCGCCCCCAGGATGTCGCGCGATCTGCAGCTCACCGCCCTCCTGATCGAGCCGCTCGAGCACTGGTGGTCGACGGGGCTGCACCGGGACTACCGCGACTTCATGTCCAGTCTCGATCTCGAAGCCTGGCAGGCGCGGGCGTCGGACCCGAGGCTGTTCAACCAGGTCAACATTCCTCTGCTCCCGGACACGAGCTTCTGGCTCGTGCCGGGCTCGCACCGGCGGGACGACCGCGAGGACGAGGCCCGCATGGTGCGGGCGCGCGCCCGCTACGCGGACTGCCAGACCCGTCCCCTCCCCCCCGACGAGGTCGATCGGTACCGGCACGAGCTGATCGCCGGGCTGAGACGATGCGATGCGGTGAACCTGGAGGCGGGTCCCGGCGACCTCGTCATCTACCGGAGCAACATGCTGCACTGCGGGCTCTACGAGACCGCCCCGGAACGACTGACCCTGCACGATGCGGTCTACTCGTCCGAGTGGCACCGATACGTACTCGAGACGTTCCGGCAATCGAAGGACACGCCCCGCGCGCCGGCGGCGGGCTCACGGCCACCGCAATCGGCTTGATGCGGCCAAGGTCAGCCGGGCGAACCGTAGCGAATCCAGTGGGTGGCGTGGCGCGCCCACCGCTCCATGGGAACGACGTGGCTGACCCGCATGGGGTCGTAGGGCCGGACCGAGCCCGGATGATGGAGCATCCGGCCGTCACCGAGCAGCACCCCTCCGTGGTTGGGCACCTTGGAGCGCATCCGGAACAGCACCACGTCGCCCTCCTCGCCGGCCTCTTCCGGCGCGACCGGCCGGAAGCCCGTCTGCGCGAACCCCGTCTCGTACAGGTCCTGTCCTTCGAGCCACCAGTTCCAGTCCCGCGGGAACTCGCGCAGCACGACCTCACGTTCCAGACGGAACCAGTCGCGGATGATGGAGTAGCAGTCCGTCACTCCGTGGCGGAAGGGTCTGCCCTGCAGAGGCTGCATCGGGCAGGCGTCGCCGAACCAGAAGAGATCGACGACGCGAGTCCGGTCGCAGACCGCGACCCCGAAAGGCACTGCGAGGGCGAGCTGCGCGCGCATCTCGGCCGCGCTCGGAGTATGGAGAAACCCGTCGGCCGCCGTCACCTTCTCGGGACGGGGATGCGAGATCACCACCGCCGCCAGCTTCCCGTGCGCCGCTTCCAGCGCTCCGGGCACTTCCGCGTCCAGGCGAAAATGCAGGCGTGAGCTGTCGGCGACATCGGCGAGGGGACGATAGACGCACGAACCCTCGTCACCGTATACCGCCCCGCAGACCGTTTCCGGCCACGCCGCGAGCGCATGGGCTCCGATGGTCTTGTGCAGACGCTCGAACATGGCTTCCTTCGAGGCGACTCCGGGGGCCGGACGGACTGGCGGCTTGTCCGTCGGCCCTCCCCGCCTGTCGCCCGGGTCCGGCAACCCGGATTTCCCGCCGGATCGCTCCTCCGGCGCGGCCTCAGCTCAGAAGCGGCGCGATCACCAGGCTCACGATGGCCATCACGTTGATCAGGATGTTCATCGAGGGACCCGAAGTGTCCTTGAACGGATCGCCGACGGTATCGCCCACTACCGTGGCGTGATGGGTCTCCGAGCCCTTGCCCCCGTGGTGTCCCTTCTCGACGTACTTCTTGGCGTTGTCCCAAGCGCCGCCGGCGTTCGCCATGGTAAGGGCGAGGAGCACACAGCCGAGCAGCGCGCCGCCCAGCATCCCGCCCAGCGCTTCGGCGCTGATGCCGAACCCGACCACCCACGGCGCGGCGACCGCGATCACGCCGGGGAGGATCATCTTGCGCAGCGCCGCTCCGGTGGCGATGTCCACGCAGCGTTCGGTGTCGGGCTCGGCCTTGCCTTCCAGCAGGCCCGGAATCTCGCGGAACTGCCGGCGGATCTCGTTGATCATCTCGAACGCCGCCTTCCCCACCGCGTCCATCGTCAGCGCCCCGAGATAGAACGGGATGACGCCGCCGATGAAGATGCCGATGAGCACGTGGGGGTTGTTGAGCTCGAGCCGGAAGTCCGAGTGATGGGCGCTGACGGTCTCGATGAATGCGGTGATGATCGCCAGCGCGGCCAGGGCGGCGGCGCCGATCGCGAAGCCCTTGCCGATCGCCGCGGTGGTGTTGCCGAGCTCGTCGAGGGAGTCGGTGATGGCGCGAGTCTCCTTGCCCAGGCCGCCCATCTCCGCGATCCCCCCCGCGTTGTCCGCCACCGGACCGTAGGCGTCGATCGCCATCGTGATTCCGACCGTCGCGAGCATGCCGACCGCGGCCACCCCGACGCCGTAGAGACCGACCAGCTCGCTCGACACCGCGATGATCGCGCAGATGGTCAGGAGCGGAATCGTGACCGAGCGCATCCCGACGGAGAGGCCCGCGATAATGACCGTCGCCGGCCCGGTCTCGCCCGAGCGGGCGATCTCGCGCACCGGGCGGCCGGAGGTGAAGTACTCGGTCACCAGCCCGATCACGATGCCTCCGATCGCGCCCGCGACCACTGCCCACCACACCCTCCAGTCGACGCCGATCATCTCGGTGATGACGTAGAACGACAGGAGGATGAACAGGACGGTGGCCCCGATGGTGCCGGTGCGCAACGCCACTTCCGGCTTGTTGCCCGCGAACTGGCGCACCATCATGATGCCGGCGATGGAGCACAGCAGCCCGAGGGAGGCGAGTCCGAGCGGCAGGAACATCAGGGACTCGCGGGCGCCGAGGCCGCCGATGACGTCGAGGGACATCGTCGAGGCCATGGCGATGGTGGCGATCATCGCGCCGCAATACGACTCGAAGATGTCCGAGCCCATGCCCGCCACGTCGCCGACGTTGTCGCCGACGTTGTCCGCGATCACACCGGGGTTGCGGGGATCGTCTTCGGGGATTCCGGCTTCGATCTTGCCGACGAGGTCCGCCCCGACGTCCGCGCTCTTGGTGTAGATGCCGCCGCCGACGCGCGAGAACAGCGCGACGCTGGATGCGCCCATTCCGAAGCCGTGGATGGTATGTGCGGTCTCCGGATCGCCCCCGAACATCAGGTAGAGGATGCCGAGGCCGAACAGTCCGAGGGACGCGACCGCGAGGCCCATGATCGAGCCGCCGAAGAACGCGACGGTGAGCGCGTCGGCGGCGCTGCTCGCATGCGCCGCGGTGGTGGTGCGCACGTTCGCGCGGGTTGCGGTGCTCATGCCGATGTAGCCGGCGCCGGCCGAGCACAGCGCGCCGACGAGGAACGCGAACGCGGTCCCGGTGCCGAGCGTGAACCACAGAACGACGATGAGGGCCAGGCAGAACAGCGTGAGCATCTTGTACTCGCGCCGCATGAACACCATGGCGCCGCGGTGGATCGCCTCGGCGATTTCCGCGACCTTGTCCTCGCCGGCGGGGAACTTTTTGACCTGCCGGTAGATGAACCAAGCCACGGCAAGGCCGATGATGCCGAACACGGTGGGTACGAGAGCGTTACCGCTCATGGGAGCCTCCCTGAGAATCGGATCCGAGAATGGAGAGACGGCGCCGGGGTCATCGTGCCCGCTGGCCGCCGCAGCGTTCACGAACCGTTGATCAAGGGGTCGCAGAGTCTAGCGACGGTCGTGCCATGTCTCAATGCCGAGGCGGGCCGATGCCGTGCTCCGGGCCATGGCGCGCGCAATTTCGTCGACCGGTCACGGATGCGGCGCTCGGCATCCGGGTGTACGCCCCGCGCCATCGATCTACCATCGGGTGTCCGACACGACGGGATGGCCACCATGGACCCGGCCGACTCCTACTACGCGGCCACCGCACCGGCCGTCGAACGACACCGCGCGCTCGCGGGCCGTGAGACGGCCGACGTCTGCGTGGTCGGCGCCGGGTTCACGGGGGTCTCTGCCGCACTGCATCTCGCGGAGCGCGGATATTCGGTGGTCGTGCTCGAAGCGGAGCGGATCGGCTGGGGGGCGAGCGGACGCAACGGCGGCCAGGTCGGCAGCGGCATGAACAAGTCGATGAGTGCGCTCGAATCGTCCATCGGGCCGTCGCGCACCGAGGCCCTCTGGGCGCTGTGCGAAGAGGCGAAGGCGGTGATCGCCGAACGCATCGCCCGCCACGACATCCGGTGCGACTGGCGGCCGGGCAATCTGCTTGCGTCCACGCGTGAGCGCCACATGGGCTGGATCGAGAGCGAGACGGAGTTCTGCCACCGGCGCCTCGGCTATCGCGGATACCGGGTGTTGTCCCGCGCGGAGATGCGCGAGGAAGTCGCGAGCGATTGCTACGTCGGGGGACGGATGGACGAGGGGGGCGGGCACCTGCACCCCCTGCGCTTCGTGCTGGGGGTGGCCGGCGCCGCGGCGCGGGCCGGGGCAAGGGTCTTCGAGGGGTCGAGGGTCGAGGGGATCCGGTGGGGGTCGCCCGCGCAGGTGTCCACCGCGCACGGTGTCGTCGAAGCGCGGTACGTGGTCCTCGCGGGCAACGCGTACCTCGACCGCCTGGAGCCGAGGATCGGCTCCCGGATCATGCCGATCGTCAATCACGTGCTCGCCACCGAGCCGCTCGGGGAGCGTCGCGCGCGCTCCCTCATCCCCAGCGGCGCATGTGTGCACTCCACGAAGTTCGTCGTCGACTACTTTCGATGCACGGCCGACCACCGGTTGCTGTTCGGTGGCGGCGAGACCTACTCCGACCGGCCCGTGGCCGATCCGAAGGCGTTCGTCCGCCGCTACATGCTCCGGGTATTCCCGCAGCTCTCGGACGCCGGGATCGATCATGCGTGGAGCGGCCGGCTGGCGATCACGATGAACCGGTTGCCCCATGTCGGACGGCTTGCCCCCAACGGGTTTTTCGCCCAGGGCTTCTCGGGGCACGGGGTGGCCCTGACCCAGATCGCGGGCAAGCTCATTGCGGAGGCGGTGGCGGGGACAGCCGAACGCTTCGACGTACTGGCCGGGCTACCGCACCGAGCGTTTCCCGGAGGCACGCGGTTACGCCACCCGTTGCTCGTTCTGGGCATGCTCTACTACACGTTGCGCGACAAGTTTTGAGGTGGGCGGTTGCGCCATCCGAAGCCTTCCGCAATCGGCGGCGCTCCGGGTGTCGGCGACGAATGGAACTGAACCGCCCCGGGTTTCCCGGAGGCTCCCGACCTTGAGAGACCGGTGGCATACCAACGGCGCCGGCAACGGACTCAAGGTGTTCGTTGCCGACCGGGACCGCTTCTTCCAGAGGGGCCAGCGCACGGTTACGCTGCGGCTGGTCGTCGGATCAGGCTTCGTCGAGGTCGAGGTCAACTGCGCCAAGGACTCATTCTGGAACGGTATGTGCCGGGAGTTGATCGCCCGCGACATCGGCCACTGGCTCTTCGATTTTGGGCTCGCGCCCTGGCCCAAGGGGCGGCGACCGCGGTTTGACCTGTCGCCGATAGAGCCCGGCGTGTTCCGGTTCCAAGCACGGGCGAACCCGGTCTAGGGTTTGCGCCTCGGGCGGTCCCACACCGATCGGCCAACTGTTAACGGAGTTCCGATGTCCACTTGGCAAAACCACTCGATCGAGCGGCGCATCCGCAAAATCCTGAAGTCCGTTCCCGACGAGGAGCACCACTTCGGGCGGCCCTTCCTCAGCGCCTACCAGATCGCCATCGCCTTCGACCAACGGCTTCCGGCTCTCATCGGCAAGCCGGTCGACGGCAAGGGCACCGGGCGCCATGACTCCCTAGCCAAGGATTTTGCCCGAGAGCTCTCGCGGCCGTCGCGCTCCTCGCCTCGACGGTCACCGCGGTGGTCCGGCTGCGGCTGCCGGCGACGGCGATGGCACTCGGTCTGGTCGCGCGGCTGGGGCTCGTGGGGGTATTCGCGCTCACCGGCTCCCATGTGGCCGGTATGGCCGTCTTGTTTGTGATCGGCTTCGCGCAGAATCTGGCGATGATCTCGATGGGAGTGGTGCTGCTGATGGTGACCGCGCCCGCGTACCGCGGGCGGGTCATGGGGGTGCGGATGTTCGCGGTCTACGGCATGCCCCTCGGGTTGCTTACGGGGGCGCCCTCATCGAGTGGATCGGGGTGAGGTTTCAGATATTGATGTTTGCGGTCGCCGGTCTCGTGCTGTTCGGCTGCGCGATCGCGGTGACCCGGGGGCGGTGGCTGGGGGCGGCCGCGATGCCGGCGGGGAGCGGCCCGGCGCCGCGTACTCCTGCGGCCTCGCGGTGAGTGATAGGATGGACTCCGGCCATCCCGGACTCCGGCCCCGTGTGAACGTTCGTAGAAGCCTCTCCGGAATGAGAAGAACGATGGAAGCGACCATTCGCGGAATCGCCGCCGCCCTGCTGGTTCTGGCTGCGACGCCGGCGGTGGCCGCGAACTTCGACGCGGGGGTGGAGGCATACCAGAGAGGCGACTACGCGAGCGCGTTGCGTGAATTCCGACCGCTGGCTCTGCAGGGAGACGCCGATGCCCAGAACAGCCTAGGGTTCATGTACGACCACGGGGAGGGCGTTCCGGAGGACGACCGTCAGGCGGTGTACTGGTACCGGCGGGCGGCCGAGCAGGGACACGCCCTCGCCCAGTTCTCCTTGGGGTCCATGTACAGCCTCGGGGAGGGCGTTCCGGAGGACGACCGTCAGGCGGTGTACTGGTACCGGCAGGCGGCCGAGCAGGGAGACGCCAACGCCCAGTTCGCCTTGGGGTTGACGTACAGCCTCGGGAAGGGCGTTCCGGAGGACGACCGTCAGGCGGTGTACTGGTACCGGCAGGCGGCCGAGCAGGGAGACGCCAGCGCCCAGCTCGCCCTAGGAGATTGATCGAAATTAAGTTTCCAATTTCACCGCGGGCGAAGTTCATAGTTCCAGTCACCGTGGAACTCATTTCGATGTAGAGACAAGGCGTCCATCTCCGCATCCGTCGTCGTCACTCCTTTGGGGTACTTTTTCGTATCAAGTTCGGCTCTGACCTGAAGCCCTGCATCGGTGCGTGTATTGCCGATCAAATCGACAATGGTCTCAAAGGTCCGCAGCGGCTTGCCTCGCCAATTCTGGGTGATGTGACAGAACAGCCGATGTTCAATCTTGTTCCACTTGCTGGTGCCGGGCGGGAAATGGCTGACGTGCACGCACACGCCGGTCTCGTCGGCAAACTGTTGTAGCTCGTGCTTCCACGCGCGAGAACGATACCCGTTGCTCCCGCCCGCATCGGCGGTGATGAGCAGCTCCCGTGCGTTGGGGTAGCGGCTCGTGCCCATCTCCTCCCACCACCGTCGCAGCGACGCCACCGCGAAGGAAGGGGTGTCATGGTCACATCCGACACTGACCCATGCTTCGTTGCGTCCCATGTCGTAGATGCCGTAGGGAATCGCCTTACCCGCCGCATCCTGGGGAAAGTCGTGCACCAGGGATTTCTCGGGTCGCCCCTTCGGCTGCCACTCCCGGCCAGCGTTCTTGAAATCCCCGACCAACTCCTTCTTCTTCGTATCGACAGAGACCACCGGCTGGGCGCGTTGAAGGAACTCATCGGCCTTCGCATTGATATGTTCGAACTGTGCGTTGCGGTCCGGGTGCGACGTCCCTTCGCGACTCTTGCGTACCGATTGCAGCCGGTAGCCAAGCTCGTGCAGCAATCGGCCCACCGTCGTCGTGCTCACCTTCCAGCCTGCGTTCGACAGCGCCGCGGCGAGCTTCGCCCGACTCTTGCACGTCCACCTCAGCGGCGACTGCGGGTCGCCACGCGTCATCGGGTCAACCAATTTCTCCAGCGCTTGTTTGATACCCGGCTGCGATTGCTTGATACCAGGACGTCCGGCCCCCACACGACGAATTCGACCGCACTCGGCGCCGCCCGATTCCAGCTCCCGGCGCCCCTTGCGGATGGTCGGGCGCGACAACCCTGTCGCGTCCGAAACCAGAGCATCGCCTCCATACCCGATGGCACGTGATTCCGTGGCTGCCCAGATACGACGCCCGCGCTCATCAAGATACGCCTCGACCGCCGCGTACTTCTCAACAATTGTCGCTTCGAGTTCAATATCGCGTCTCATCGGAGGAGGAGAACACAAAACCCATCAGATGACAATGTAATTTACGCCTGCGTCCCTAGGGTTCATATACAGCATCGGGAAGGGCGTTCCCCAAGACCTCGTCCGAGCCTACGCTTGGGCCAATCTCGCCGCTGCGGCGGGGCACGAAGCAGCCAAAGAACAGCGGTCCCACATCCGGCAACTCATGACCCCCGCCCGGATCGCCGAAGCCCAAGCGCTCAGCCGTACGCTCGTGGCGCGAATCGAGAGCGGCCGAGGTATCGCCGCCGCTCGGGAGAAGGAGCCGCTCGAACCGAAGAGCAACGGCAGCGGGTTCGTGGTCGGCCGCGACGGTGAGATCGTGACCAACCACCATGTCGTGGATGGGTGCGCCAAGGTGACCGTCAGCCGGGCGGGCGAGTCACGCGACGCCGGGGTCCGGGCAATGGATGCCGACAACGATCTGGCGTTGCTCCAGGCACCACTAGCGGCGGGCACGGCGGCCACGTTCAGCCGGTCGCCCCGCGCCCGCCTCGGCGAGGCGGTGACCGTAGCGGGCTATCCTCTTCAAGGGCTCCTCTCGAATCAGCTCAACGTGACGAGCGGCAACATCAGCGCGCTCGCCAGCTTGGGTGACGATGTGAAGCGGCTCCAGATCACCGCGCCCGTTCAACCCGGCAACAGCGGCGGGCCGTTGCTCGACGCCGCCGGCAACGTGATCGGCGTGGTGGTGAGCAAGCTCGACGCGGTCCGCACCGCCGAGCTGACCGGCGACATCCCGCAGAATGTCAACTTCGCGATCAAGGGCGCCTTGGTGCGCGGCTTCCTCGACATCCACGGGGTCGCCTACCGCCGGCAGGCGTCGGATGCGAAGCTTGCTCCGGATCTGATCGCGGAACAGGCGCGGGGCTTCACCGTCGCGGTACATTGCTGGGAGTAGCCGCCGCCCGTCCCCGACCGGCACCGGGTTCCGCTCGAGCGTTTCGCCGACACATCGATGGCGACTACGCCCATGTATGCATCGGCTACCGGACGCCGACCCAGCTCGGGCTACTCGAGCGCTTCCATCGGACGCTGCGGTGATCAGCGCGGAAAGCCTGATCCAAAATGCCTGCCCATGACGCCATGGCCTTGCCGGATCTGTCTCATGCGCTGGAGCTCGATCGGGGACATATGTGCCAAGTCGTTGCGAGTCGTTCGGAGTAGATTGAGAAAGGACCAGACTGACATCGGCAGCCTGCGATAGCGACCGGTAGCGAAGATGTCCATAACCTCCTTCGGTTCGAGACGAACGTCACCATCCGAGATGATCCTCTCAGTGGGGACTTCACATAGCCAGTCTCGCCCCACGATAGAAGTAATCATTGACGCGACGCTGAAGCCAAGTTCGACCACGACGGGGAAGAGGCCGGATAGCTGTTCACGCCAGATCGCAGCACGGACATAGCGATCCGCAGTCTCGCTCACCATGCCGGCGACTGCCCGTAGCGTCCCTCGGTCAACGGTGTGTCCGATCAACTCTCCCACCGACCAAGGCCCAAGGCACATCGGCGGCACATGCCACCGCTGGTCCGGAACAGGACCCACTTCGAACTCTGACTCGCCACGGCTGTTTGCGTCAGATAGCGCAAGGTCGATCACTTGGTGCAGTCTGTCCGGACATTCACGGCAAAGACGGAGGAGCATTTCCGGATCGCCATTGGCGGCGCCGGCATACGTCGCGGTTCTCCAAGCGCGGATCAGGGCATTCTCGTCCTGAGGCAGCACGTCGATCGCGAGAAGCCGAAGCTCCTCCCACCTCGGCATGTTCCATAGGGCGAACGCTCGCGATCCGACATCGTTCGCGATCGGTGGGTACTCATCGGACCCGATGATGAGCGCAAGCACAGGCCGGAGCCTGCGCGAACCGGCACCTCGGAAAACACGACGCACGGAGTCGAAGAACCTCTTCCACTCGGCACCGAGACTTGGCTCACATTCGACTACGAGGACAAGGGCTCCATCGCCCGGGAAGTACTCCAAGAGATTTTCCAGATCGCGGACCTGCCCGACGCCATTGGCGGCTGCGATCGCCGAGAACGGATCGGGAAGCGATCCGGGGAACGGGGGCAACTCGATTGGGACCGGCTCTCCACATTCTCGAGTCCGCTCCCGAAAAGCCTCACGAAACCAGCCAAGCCAACGCCCGCCGGTGCTACCGGACGGGACGCTGACGGCGACCAGCGACCCTTCCCGCAACTCGGCGAGCACCTCGGACACAAGTCCCCGAACCCCCGGAAGGCCAGAGGGAACAAGCAATACCTCAGCCCTCCGACGCCAACATCACGTCTTCCACCCAAGATGCCATGGCCATGGAGCCTTCTTCGCTGGAGTTGAGCGGGCGGGCGAGGTCCATGATCCGGATCCACTCCCGGATCTCGACGACATGGCTTTCCAACAACTCCCGGGCATCACCGTCCAATTGCTCGGCAGCAAGCTCGAAGCTGGTGTCTGTGAGGACGAGGGGACCATTCTTGCTCTCCTCTTTGAGACTCAAGACCTCCCAGACACACGATTCGAGCTCCGGATCTGCACCCCGCAGACCAAGCGCAAGCAGAGCCGATTCGGTACCGCCGTCAGCCAACACTTCGCCACAAAGCGTTTCCCATTCCGAAACGAGGGTGCCCGCCTTGACGCTTGATCGGGGTTGAGCCCGAGACAGGCCCTGATCCACAAGCGAGTGGAATCCAGAGGTCAGCTTGAACACTTCCTTCCCGGCAACCCGGCTACCGGTGCGAGCGTCAATGCTGTCGAACGCGTTGGCGATCGCGCCGTCACTCCACCTGCGAAGCTCAATTCCTGTCACCCTGGATTGGGAAAGCACATGTTCACGGTTCCTGTCCCGTAGCCACCGCCAGGAATCGCGGGGATCGAGCAAAAGGACGAGATGAGCCTTGGACTCGTTCGTGCAGATCTGTCCCAGCTCCCTTACAAGACGGTTGAAGAGCGTCGAGAGATCTCCTTCGTATCCGATGTCGCCGAGCCGAACAACCGCGTATCGGTGGGTCCTGCGACGTGCCTTGAGCGAGTCTCGCAGCTTCTTCACGAATCCATCCGCATCCGCCGTGCCAGTGTGCTGGACCTTCCTCCACGCCTTGTCCCGTCCGCCGTCACCTGATTCGCCCAGCAGCTTGTCGAACTGACGTTCGACCGTGTCCAGCCCCAATGCTTCACTGCCGGTGATCAAGGTAAGCTGGAACGGTCGGCGTTGCACGTAGATCTGGCCAACCTGCTCGTTTGTCAACGGGCCAAACGCGGCGGCCTTGCGATCGACGACGGGATGGAAGTTCCGAGGGTTGGGACGGCTGACACGATCCCGCTCGATGATTCTCAACAGCTCTTCGTCAATCGCCTCCCGCGGGCCAAGCAAACGAAGAAGGTTCGGGCTGCGCAGCCGATACGTACGTACGGAGTCTTCATGTTCGCGAAGGAGCACTCCGAGTCCAACCATCTCGTCAAGTACGGCACGAAGCCCCAAGGTATCCATGTCCTCGAAGACTGCCTTCCACCACCCGGCGCCAATGGTCTTGAATTCCGACTCGCGGTGTGGGGCAGTCGGATCCGGCGTGAGAACGAGCGCGTAGGTCAACACCTTGTACCGATCGTCGAGGTCCAGGGTCCAGTCGAAGCGACGGCGAATATCGTCCATGACAGAGGTATCTCGCTCCACGCGGAGGAGGTCGTCGGGTGTAATCGGCCTGATGGGGCCAACGGTATCCCGGCGTTGCCACTTCTCGAAGAGGTTGTCCAGCAGACGGTAGCCGATTATCTGGATGAGCCCCGGGTGGTAGTTCGTCTGAGAAAGGATTCTGAGTACCAGACGCGTATTCTCGAACGCAAAACCAAGAGCGCGAAGCGGTCGGATGATGAGCTCCTGGGCGGCGGCGGGAGGCAAGGGGTTGACCACCACCTCCTCGCCGAGCTGAGCGAACGGGTGATTCTTCCAGTTGTAGTACCGCTGCACGCTCTGGAGTCCAGCGAAGATCGCCTTGAACCTTCGATCAGTGTCGGCCATCAGCGAGCGAAGGCGCCGAATCAAGGCGAAATCGCGAGTGGAATCGCAATCGAGCAGATCGTCGGTCTCGTCGAGCAGGAGCACGATCCGCATGTGAGGATTCTCGGACAGACGGGTCGAGATGCTGTTGGGCATTTCTTCAACCAGTCGGACGTCCCGGTTGAGGATTTTCTGGGGAAGCTCCGGAATGGCCGCGTGGCGGACGAGTTCATCGTACACGCGGCGCCAGAATACCGGCAGCATCGCGTCGTGCTCTTCGGAGTCGGTGCTGCCGAGGTCATCCACATCGAGATAGATCACGTAGACCGAGTTCTCCGGGGCATGATGCTCGCGGAGTACATGTCTCAACAGGGCGGACTTTCCAAGCTGCCGTCCGCCGAAGACGATGCAGCTCCCGAGTGGATCTATCAGGGTCGCCGTCTCGGTGCGCCTCCCCACGAACATCTCGGGAGCGACGTTTTCTCCCTTTGTGATGTACGGACGTGTCCAAGTGAACGGAAGGCCCAGCTCGAACAGCACCGGCAGACGATTACGTTCCCCGCACAGGTGAAGAAGGAACGCGGAGTCGAAGGGGAGGACCGTGAGTTGAGTGCGTACGAAGTGACGCTGCCACTGGATTCGATACTTGGGTGTGTGGGGAAGCAGGAGAAGCGCGAGGACGGGACTGCCCTCCAGACCTTGCCCACGAATGTACTCCTCGAACTGCTCCGGTTCCTTTCGGGTCTGGGAAACGACGACCTCGTAGCGACGTCCACACGCAGAGCCGAAGGCTGGGAGTGGCGATGACGTGACAGATCTGGAAAGCGTCACACGGACATGGGCAAAGCCAGGCTGCGTCGTGTCCGCGACCTCGATGCCTCCCTCCTGCAGCGGCAGATCGATGAAACGAAGAATTTCTTCCAGCGAGTCCTTCAACGCGCGATGAGCGCTGGAGAGGCGGAGCTGGGTCAGGGAGTGCCAAGCCCGAGCCGCGCTGACTGCTTCGTCGCGCCGGTTGCGGTCGAGCTGCCCGAAGGCGATCCCAGAGAAGGTGCTGCCCTTCAGGATGTTAGCTTCCAGTCGTGGTAGCCAGTCTCTCTTCGAAAGGGCGTCCCGATAACCATCGACCCGTTTCAGGAACAGCTCAAGGTCCTCGCTGCTGCCGGTGGAGGCTCGTACGATCGCCTCTGGACCCTCCTGCGCCGCTCCTCGGCCACGGTCGAGGAGGTCGAACGCGGCCACGTGGTCATTGTCCCTGACGCACCCGCCGAACGCTTCGCGCAGGTAGTCTCGATCGGCTTCGCCTTGCTCGGTATCGGGAAGCCGATTCATGACGACATCGAACTCGACCCGCAACCTTTTCTGTCGCCGCGACGTCAGGTCCTTTACTTTGTCTCTCACGTCATCAACCCTGCGCGAAATCACGCGGAGTTCATCGTCCGCCGAACCGTCGGACTGGCCGAGCTTGCGCATCGAATCCCGAACGACACCAAGGAGCTGACTGCGCTCAAGTGCGTTGCGGGTTTGATCGTCGGCCGACTCGCCCTCGTCGGCTTCGTCACGTAGCTGTCCGAGAAGGAACGCATCCTCAATCTCAAGCTCGAGATCACGAAGGGCAGTCTCCAACGCCGTGCATTCGCCGTTGACCACGCGCTGGTACTCGGCGTGCGCGCTCTCTCCGAGCTGGCAAAGCTCGATGATGTCACGGGCACGGCGATACTCCCGGCGACGCAAGCACTCGCCCAGAATCTTTTCCGGTTCCGGCTCAGAGCGTTCGGCTTCGAGAATCGCGCTCCTGAGACGCTCAAGGTCACTCTCTGCCGGCTCAAGGTCATCTTCGAGGGCCAGCCCTGGAAGAAGACGAAGATCGCCGGAGATGGAGTCGACTTCCTCCAGTATGCGGCCCTGAATTCGTGCGTCCAGATCCTCAAGCACGCAATCGAGGGCATCCACGGCGCCCTTGCCTTTGTCTGGCGCCAAGGCCTGACGAGCCTTTGGCAACGATCTCCGGAGCATGCTGAGCAGTTGTTTCGACTGGGTGCGACCGCCGCCCTGGTCGCCGTTCTCCGCTGCGGAAGCGAGACGGATCCACCCCCTGGCGAGTGCGAGGGTGTCGTGCAGATGGCGGATCAGCCTGTCGCGAGCCCGCCCGTCGAGAGGCTGCTTGAGGGTGGGGAGCTCAGCATCGTCATGAAGTGTCCCGACCACTTCACTTGGGTCCAGTTGCTTGACGAGGGAGCGGGCCTCGTTCAGGCGGTTGATCTGGTTGTTGATGACGATGATGTGGAGTCGATGCCACTCGGAACCGGCGCGATAGAGGTACTGGATCGCAAAACCCGCTGGCGTATACTGGAATCGCATGTGGGGAACACGCTGGAGGAATTGTTCGGCTTCGCTTCTGAACTCATCCAACCGCTCCAACCGCGCAGTCTGGAGAATGTCAGCCGATTCAACGCCCAAGTCTTCCGGACGGATCTTTGCGTTCTGAAAGACGCAGAGCTCACGGACACGCTGCATGAGCTGTCCGACCGGGGAATCGTCGTTCGGCAATTCGCCAGCCAACTGGTAGATGTCTTGCGGAAGCGGGTTCACGAAAAGGCACGAGCCAAGCACAGACGCGCCGAGCAGGAGTTGCTCGTCCTCCTCCCATTGGTTTCTCTGCGCGAGACTGTTGAAGAAGTGGACCAAGGCACCCGGGCAAGGATCGCCGGGACCGATTCGTGCCCCTTCGCTGAGCGCACCAAAGAGGTCAGGATCGCCGAGCGTGCGGTCCGCACGGGTCAGCCAATAGGCGCGTGCGAACCGGCGGGAGCCGAGCATTCCGTTGAGCACGTCCAACGCGACAGAATGAGAGTGGCGCTCTTCCTGCGCTGAAGATTCCACGGAGACCGGCGAATCGCCCGGCTGGGCGGTGGCGTGGTCGGAAGCGTCCGGCATGATCTCGTTCTCACCCGTGGACCGAGAAGCCGAGGTCGCTCTCGTCTGAGTCGAATCAGCCCGAGAGCCTTGGTCCTCGGTGTGGGGCAAAAAGTCGTCTGCGGACGGGACGTGTTCCGAAGGCTCGTCGGTGGCTGAATCCTCGCCGGAAGCGCTGGTCGATGGATTCGCGTCCTTCGGTAGCTCGCTTGCCGACGGTTGGGCCTTCGCATCGACCGTCATCTCGGGGCGCGGATCCGTTGCCTTGTCGCCGTCCACATCGCGGTTCGAGTCGGCAGTGGATGTGGAGGTGACCGGCGGCTGTGTCGTCTCGACGGCTACACTGGGGGTAGTTCCGCCGAACAACCTGAGAAATAGACTCTCGACTTCGGAGCACTGGTTTTTTTCAGCCGCGTTAAGGTCGTTCATCTCCGCAAGCAACTTGCTGCGTTCCGCCGCGTCAGCTTTGCTGACCGATGCAGATTTTTCTCGAAGACGAGAAATCACCTCGTCGAGGGAACGAAGAATGCGATCGAACTCTTCCAGAAATCCCGTTGCGTCTTCTGGAGCTTCGATCACAGGGGAATTGCGCTCGACCCTGTCAACGTAAGACTTCAGAGAGGGTTGATCCGACAGCACGGCCGCATCTCGTCGCACGAGATCGAGAAGGGACGACGAAAATGTGGCAGACCGTTCGGCCTCGGCGGCCGAGGCGAGTTCCCGCAGTTTGTTCACGCAATCCGTGAGTTGCTCGACAAGGCCCGAATCAGGGCGCTGCGGATCAGCGTTGTCCAGAGTCTCCCTGAGTCGAGAGAGGCCAGCCTCCCATTGGTTGGCCATCCCTCCCCCGACAGTATCGGCATCAAGGACAGTCTGAAGACGCTCAGCGACTCCGGGATGCTCGGTGGCAATCTCCGACAGCTCATCGTCAGATAGCCCACCATCTTCCAGTATTGCCCAGACCACGTTTGCCAGACGATCGTCATCGTCATGGTGGGACACGGCGTCGATCAATTGCCGGGCTGTAGCTTTCGCGGGCACCTCCTCGCGAAACAACTCCTCATGTCGCAGCTCACCGATATAGTGATGGATGATTTGACGGAACAAACCGCCCGCGCGATTCCGGCTACCTCGCGATTTCGCCGCCACTTCAAACTCGTGCCGATTCCCCGGGTCCTTGAGGAGCTCGTGGAGCCGGTCGTAGAAGTCATCGTCCGAGAGGCTCATGCCCTCCCAGAGCGTCGCGCGCTTCCTCACGAGTCGCGTCTTGATAACCTTCCAGTGCCGGGGTTCGTATCGCAGGATCTCCCGGAGCACTTCGGGCGTGAGCGAGGTCGGGAGACCGGTTCTGGTGGTAGACATCACTGCTGTCCCAACAAAGCTATAGGATAGTTCTGTAATATATTGATTTGATTGATTAAATATAGGTTTTCCACAGGGCATCGACTTGAGCAGCACCAGACCTCTGCGACCATTGCACCTCCACTGTCAGAGGAGATGGTCATGTACTCGGGCCGACTGGTATTTTCTCAGGTGATGGACCATCTGCCGATGAAGACATTTCACAGATGCGTTCAACGCTACCAAGGCAATCGTCATATCCAATCCTTCACCTGCCTTGACCAGCTTCTCTGCATGGCATTTGCTCAGCTCACCTTCCGCGAGAGCCTGCGCGATATCGAAGCATGTCTGCGAGCACATGAGGACAAGCTCTATCACATGGGTATTCGTGGCGGGATGTCGCGCAACACCTTGGCCAACGCCAATCAACGCCGGGACTGGCGCATCTACGCAGAGCTCGCGCAGGCCATGATTCGCATCGCCCGCCCGCTGTATGCCGACGAGGACTTGGGGCTGGAGCTCGACCACACCGTCTACGCCCTGGATGCATCGACCATCGACCTGTGCCTGTCGGTCTTTCCGTGGGCGTTGTTTCGCTCCACCAAGTCGGCCGTCAAGCTGCACACGCTTCTGGACCTGCGGGGCAACATTCCGGCGTTCATTCACGTCTCTGACGGGAAGATGCACGACGTGAACGTCCTCGATATCCTGGTGCCCGAGCCCGGCGCGTTCTACATCATGGACCGCGGGTACGTGGACTTCGAGCGTTTGTTTCTCCTGCATACCATCGGGGCATTCTTCATCATCCGCGCAAAGTCCAACACTCGCTACCAGCGCAGGTACTCCCATTCAATCGACAAGACGACCGGGGTGCGTTGCGACCAGACGGTGGTGTTGACTGGCGCGAAGGGCAGAAAGCACTATCCACAGCCGATGCGTCGAATCAAGTACTATGATGAGGGGACGGAAAGGACGTTCAACTTTCTGACCAATCACTTTGCCGTCTCGGCCCCCGCCGTTGCACAGCTCTATCGTTACCGATGGCAAGTGGAGCTCTTCTTCAAGTGGGTCAAGCAACACCTGCGCATCAAGTCGTTCTTCGGCACGTCGGAGAACGCGGTCAAGACCCAGATATGGATTGCGGTGACAGTGTATGTGCTGGTGGCGGTGCTCAGGAAGCGGCTGGGTATTGCGGCCGACCTCTACACAATTTTGCAGGTTTTGAGCCTGACGCTATTCGAGAAAACGTCTATTTTCAAGCTGTTTTCTGACACCGACTACAATTTATCGAATCTCGAAAACTCTAACCAGTTGATTTTATTCGAATAATTGTTGGGACACTAGTGGGTAGACATAGCGAGTTCCTTGGCTAGTCGGCGAGGGCGAGACGGGTTACGGATCCTGGTGATTCATCCATAATTTTCTGAGCATGGTTGTCGATTTGCATTCTCGGCACCTTCGCGCCCAGTCAGTGTAGGCACTTCCAGGTAACGCAAGCCTGTTCCAAGGCGACTTGCGAGACGCAGCAATCGATTTGCACTGCCAATATGAAGTAGTGGAGTCACCATAGAACCTGCGAGCCATTGCGGAGCCAGATGATGACCCAGCAAGTCGTGTTGCGACGAGACAACATACGTGAATTCATCACGAAGTGGCATGATGGCAACCTTCATGCCCCGCGATGAAATGCGCCCCCCTGCTGCGCGAAGCGATGTGGAGCATGGTCTCGGAGCTGCGCTCCGGGATCGGCTTCGACCATGTCGCCTGCACCGAAGAGAACCTCGAACGCTTCGAGCGGGCGTGGCGGAGAGCGGCACGGTAGTCGAGGCGGGGTGCGGGGTCTGGCCCGTGGCCTGGCCCGTATCCGTCACCGCTCCGCGAGGCGGGGACACGACACCGGACCGCGGGCGTCGCCCGCCACTCCGGGCGGTCCGGTTTCTCACCGCCGTTCCGAGGCCGTGCCACCGGCCTGCGGGCGAGGTCCGCAGCGCTCGGGCAACCGGTCCACCATGGCCCGGATGTGCTCGATGGTGGTTCCGCAGCAGCCTCCGATGATCTGCACGCCGTTCTCCACCCAGGCCCGGCAGCGGGAAGCGAAGTCTTCCGGCTCGACCGGCGCCCGCGAATGCTCCCCCGGGCCGGAGTGCGTCGTTTCCGGGTACGCCATCACCGGGCCGCTCCATCGTTCGAAGAGGACTTCCAGCCCCGGCGTGGTGGAGTCGAACGAGCTGTGCATGATGCCGGTGACCTGGGGGCCGAGTGCGGTGAGGGCGTCGATGATCGTATCGAGCGCCTCGGGCACGGGCGGCTCGTAGTCGTGCGGAAGGCGGTTCTTCTCTTCGCGCGCGATGTCCCAGCCGACCATCGCGCCGCGGGGGCCTCGACTGGCGCTGATGCCGACCCACACCGGAAGCCCGGTGGCCAGCGCCGCCTCCGTGACGCGCCGCGCGTGCTCCACGTCCATCAGCATTTCCATCACCAGCAGGTCGCACCCCGCTTCGGCGAGAGTGTCGGCCATCTCCCGATAGTTCGCCGCCTCCCGTTCCGGTGAGGGCAGGTACGCCGGATCGGGTCCGATGGTGCCGGGCACCCACGCCATGGTGTTCGACATGGACCCGGCGATCGCCACCGGCCGGTCCGGCGCCACCCGATCCCGCGCTTCGCGCGCAAGCTCGACCGCGCGCCGGTTGATGGCCACCGCCTCGTCGCCGAGGCCCGTGCCTTCCAGCACGTGCCGGCAGGTCGCGAAGGTGTTGGTGGTCACCACGTCGGCGCCCGCTTCGAGATAGGACTCGTGCACGCGGCGCACCGTGTCGGGATGCGTGAAGTTCGCCACCGCGCACCACGCGGCGGCGTTCATCTGCCCGCCGAGGCGCGCGATCTCGGTGCCGGTCGCGCCGTCGAGCACGATGACTTCACCGGCGGCGAGTTTCTCGTCAAGAATCATGGTTCCTCCTCTCCCGATGGGCGCCCGTTCGCACGAAAGCCGGCACGGAGTCGTTCTCGATCCCGCCCGGAAGGAGCGTACCCGATCCGGCGCCGGGACGGCGTTCGCCAGCCCCGGCCGTTCGAATCGCCATCGCCGATTCCGTGCCGAATGTGTCTGAGCTGGAACATTCGCCAGCCCCGGCCGCTCGAATCGCCATCGCCGGTTCGGTAGTGTCCCGGTGCGACTTTGGCCATGGTTGTCAAGCTGACATTTCCGGGCGCGCGCACCTGTCGAGAGCCGAACCGACACACCATCCGCCGGCATGTCCATGCGGCGGGGGTCGAGGTTCGCGGCGTATCGGCGCATGATGCGCGTCCCGATCGGGGCGGTCTCCAGGAAAGGCGTTTCATGAACGGACTCTCGTTGCTCGTCGTCCGGACGCTTGCGATCGGGCTCGCCCTCTTCCACCTCTACACCGCCTACACGGGCAACTTCCCCCCCCATGTCCAGCGCTCGGTGCCGCTGCTGGTGGCGGCGGTGATCGCGTTGCTGACGTTGAGCGTGTCGAGGACGAAGCGCCTCTCGGGCGGCGACGGCGCGACGGCGCAGAAGGTGCCGCTCTACGACTGGCTGCTGGTCCTCGCCGCGGTGGCGGCGTTCGGCTACGCGCTCGTCAACAGCGGATACCTGGCCGAGCGCTGGCCCATGACCACCACCTACGCGATGAAGCACCACGAGACCGCGCTCGGGGTCGTCGCCATCCTGGTGCTGCTGGAGGTCACCCGCCGGATCATGGGATGGCTGCTCGTGATCGTCGCCGCCTGCGTATTCGCCTATGCCTACCTGGGCGAATACATCCCGATCCCGGAGCTTGCCCACCGGGGATTCCGCTTCGAGCAAGTGATCGACTTCATGTACATGACCGACTACGGCATCCGGGGCGTGGCGCTGGGGGTCGCGGCCACGTACATCGTGCTGTTCGTCATCTTCGGAGCGTTCGCCGAACGCGCCGGGGCGGCCGATTTCTTCATCCGGTTCGCCACCGCCATCGCCGGCCACACGCGCGGGGGACCCGCGAAGGTGGCGGTGTTCTCCTCCGGCCTCATCGGATCGGTGACGGGCTCGTCCATCGCGAACGTCTACACCACCGGCCAGTTCACCATCCCGCTGATGAAGAAGCTCGGCTATCGACCGAGCATCGCCGGGGCGATCGAAGCGGTGGCCTCGAACGGCGGGCAGATCATGCCGCCGATCCTCGGTCCGGCGGCGTTCATCGTCGCCGCGAACGCCGACGTTCCGTACGCCCAGGTCGCGATCGCATGCCTGATCCCGGCGGCGCTGTACTTCGGCGGGCTGTTCTGGTTCGTCCACCTGGAAGCCCACAAGAGCCGGCTGGTCGGAATCGCGCGCGAAGAACGGCCCGATCCGGTCAGGACCCTGCTCCAGGGCGGCCACCTGCTGTCGCCGCTCCTGGTGCTCATCGGATGCATGTGGTACGGGCTCTCGCCAACCCGGGCGGTGCTCTACACCATCGTGTTCACGGCGCTGGTGAGCTGGGTCCGCAAGGAAACCCGGCTCGGCCCGCGGAGGATTCTCGAGGCGCTGGAACAGGGCGCGCGCGGAGCGGTACTGATCATCATCACGTGCGCGGTGGTCGATTTCGTCATCGGCGTCTTCACCCTCACCGGGGTCGGGCTCAACATCAGCAGCGCCATCATCTCCTGGTCGGGTGGATCGTTCTTCGTCACGCTGGTGCTGGTCGGCGTGTCCTGCATCGTGCTCGGCATGGGCATGAACACCGTCGCGGCGTTCATCCTCGTCTCCGTGATCGGGGTTCCCGTCCTCACCCGGCTCGGAATCGAGCCGTTCGTCGCCAACATGTTCGTGTTCTACTTCGCGCTCCTCTCCCACATCACCCCGCCGGTGTGCCTCGCGATCTTCGCGGGGGCCCACATCGCGGGAGCGAACGTCTGGGAGACGTCGCTGATGGGGGTCAAGATGGGGGCGGTGACCTACCTGCTGCCCTTCCTCATCGTCTACACCCCCGCGCTCCTGCTGGTGGGCGACGCGAGCGCAATCGCGGTCTCGTTCGCGTCGGGGGCGGCGGGACTCGCGATGCTCGTCTGCGCGATCCAGGGCTGGCTGCGGCAGCGGCTCGTGCCGTGGCAGCGCGGAGCGCTGCTGGCCGCCGGTCTTGCGCTCATCTGGACCGATCCGGCCGTGAAGCTCGCCGGCGCGGCGCTCGGACTCGTCGTGCTCGCGCCGGCCGTGCTTCCGGGCCGAAACACGGCGCGCGCCGGGGACTGAAACGAGGGAATCGCGCCTCACGCGGTCCACGCCGGGAGCCGCCGCGCGTACGGATTCCGACGCGGATCCGGCCGGATCGAGGCATTCCGGCCGTCGACCGGCACGGGCCGTCCACGGGAGGACCGCAATGAGCGGCCATCGACGTTCGTTCACCATCGCGCGGCGCACTTTGCTCGCGCTCGCTCTCGCCGCGCCCCTGGCCTATCGAGGCATTCCGGCCGTCGACCGGCACGGGCCGTCCACGGGAGGACCGCAATGAGCGGCCATCGACGTTCGTTCACCATCGCGCGGCGCACTTTGCTCGCACTCGCTCTCGCCGCGCCCCTGGCCTCCGGCGGCGCCCACGCCATCGACCGGCTCACCCTCACCGCGGGCGCGCCGAACGGCGGGTACTTCAAGGCGGCGGCGGGACTCGCCGAGTACATCAAGGCCGAGATCCCCGGCGTCGCGACCACCGTGATCCCCGGCAGCGGCTGGGCGAACGTGGAGCGGCTCGCTCCCGAGCTGAAGCTCGCGGACATCGCGGTCATCGAGAATGCGCTCGCGAGCATGGCCTACGCCGGCAACGGGCCGACCGGGCGGAAGTACGACTTCCGGATGATCGCGGCCATCCGCGGGCCGGGCGCCGCCCAGGCGGTCATCACCGAGGAGGCCGGAATCGGGACCTTCGAGGAGCTCAGGGAAAGACGGCATCCGATCCGGATCGCGATGGCCGGGCGCCGCCAGCTTGCGACCGCGCAGGCGGAGGCCATCCTGGAAGCCTACGGGATGCCGTTCGAGACCATCGAGTCGTGGGGCGGCAAGCTGATTTTCACGTCGCAGAAAGAAGGAATCCGCATGATCATGGACGGGCTCGCCGACATGTGGTTCACGGGCGGGTCGCTGTGGCCGCACCACCAGTACATCAAGCTCGGCGCCCGGAAGCCGTTCCGCCTCCTCCCGCTCGGCAAGGAGGTTGCGCAACAGGTGGCGGACAGGTTCGGACAGCGGATCTTCGAGATGCCGGCCGGTGTCTACGAGCACGGCAACGGTACGAACGACGCGTACTGGACTCCCAATACCACCGTCGCCCTGGGGGTGCGCACCGCCCTGTCCGAGGACCTCGTCTACCGGATCACGGCCGCGCTGGCGAAGCACAAGGACGCGTTCCACCAGATCCACCGGGCCCACGAGTTCTACGACCCGGAGACCGCCTGGCGCGATGTGGGCGGGGCGCCGCTGCATCCCGGCGCCAGACGCTTCTATCGGGAGATGGGCTACCTGAAGTAGGCGCCGGCCGCCATCGGGCGGCGCCACGCTGCTGGACGAAGCAGGCGGGGATGGCCGGCCGGCGGGCCGGCGCAGGCCCCAGGCGCCGCGCGGCGCACCCGCAGCGTGGACCGGGGCATGTTCCGATCACGATCGGACCGACGTGGCCGCAAGCGTCGGCGCACCCGCGGGCCGGGCACGCTCCGTCGTCAAACGATCGAATTGACGAGAGTGTCCTCCCCGCGCTGGAGGCGGCGTACGTTCTCGATGAGGATGTCCACCACGTTGTCCTCGTACTTCCGGGTCTCGCCGGCGGTATGCGGCGTGACGAGCGCATTCTCCAGGCCCCACAGCGCGGAGTCCGGGGACAGTGGCTCCTCCCGGGTGGTGTCGATGCCCGCACCGGCGATCACGCCCCGCTCCAGGGCCGCGACGAGGTCCGGCTCGTTGACGCAGCGCCCCCGGGCGACGTTGACCAGGTACGCGCCGGGCTTCATCCGCCCGAGCGCCTCCGCATCGACAAGGTTCTCGGTCTGCGGCGTGAGCGGACAGGTGAGCACGACCACGTCCGCCTCGGCCAGGGACTCGAGAAACCGGTCCGGAGGCCGTACCTCGGAGGCCGAACCGTCGTGGTGCGCGACATCGCGCTTGATGCCGATGGCCGTCATGCCGAACGCGCGGGCGAGGCGGGCGAGGCGCGAGCCGATGGAGCCGAGTCCGTAGATGAGCATCGTCTTCCCGGCAAGCTCCTCCTCGCGCCGCCCGAGGTCGGAGATCATCCCCCGCCACTGGCGCGCGCGCTGCCGGTCCCTTCCGGTGTGGAGGTGCCGTGCGAGCGCGAGCAGCAGGGCCATCGCATGGTCGCCGACCGCGTTGCGGTTGACGCCGCTGCCGTTGGCGAGCCGCACCCCGCGGGCCCGCAGCGCATCCGGATCGAACCGCTCGTAGCCGGCCGCGCACACCTGGACGAAACGGGCGTTCGCGGCGCGATCGAGCATCTCGCCGGACCAGAACCCGGACATCACCAGGACATGGGCCTCGGCGATGCGGGCCAGGGTCTCCTCCCGATCCCAGGTCTGGAAGTGGTCGATGCCGGTCCCGCGCAACGCGAAACGCTCGGCGAGCCGGTAGGCGGGGTGGGCGAAATGAATGACGAGGGTGTCGTCATCCGGGAGATGGTTCGCGTCGGACATCCGGCTCCTCCGTGACGGGGAAGGAAACATGCGGCGCGCCCTCGCTTCGCGATCCGGTGAGAAATCCGGGCCCGGCCGCGCGCCCGTCAGAATACGACGGCCGGCGCAAGGTCGAAATTCCCGTCACGGCGGTCGAACGCGGGCGCAAGGCGGAGGCGCCATCATCGGGCACCGGCGTCTCGAGCGACGATCCGCGCCTTTCCGGTTCGCGGAACGGGACGCCCGCCATCGGCCGGCGCGACGACCGGGAGGGCAGCAATTCTCATTTTGCTCGTCGGGTCCCGCGGCAGGACCGGCACGACCGTCGATCTGCCCCCGATCTGCCCCGGATCGAGTCGCAAGGAGAAGACGGCTTGCGGCTCAGGGTGAAGTCAGGCGCCAAAATGAGAACTGCTGCCGGGAGGGGCTCGCCGTCGCGGCGGGCGACTCCGGGACGTACCATGGCAGCCCCTGCGCGAGTCGAGCATCTCATGGCCGAACCGACCGGAATCCCCGGCGACCGGATCGTCGCCACCTACGAGCTTCATGACACCGAGGTTCCTCCGGACGCCCTCGCGGCCGCGATCGCCCTGGAGCAGACGGTGGAGGTGCCGCAGGCGCTGGCGGACGCCGCCGGTCTGCCGCCGGGGGTGGTCGGAGAGGTCGAACGGATCGACCTCGGCGCCGGCGCCGCGGGCGCCGCACACGCCCTCCTGAGCTACGACCCCGCGGCGGTCGAGGCGGGCGGCGTGCCGGCGCTCGTCAACCTCGTGTTCGGCAACGTCTCGATGATGCCCGGCGTCCGGCTCGTGGAGCTCTCGCTCCCGGACCACGTGCTCGCCGGATTCGACGGTCCCCGGCACGGGGTTGCCGGCGTGCGGGCCCTCGCCGGCGTGTACGGCCGCCCGTTGCTCGCGACCGCCCTCAAGCCGCGCGGCGTTCCGGTGAGCCGGCTCGTGGAGATGGCGGGCGCCTTCGCGCGTGGCGGCGGCGACATCGTCAAGGACGACCAGAACCTCATCGAAGGGTTCGAGGCGTTCAAGGACCGCGTGCGGCGATGCGCCGATGCGGTGGACGGCGCGAACCAGCGCACCGGCCGGCGCTGCCTGTACTTCCCCCACGTCACCGGCCCCCTGCTGTCGCTCTCCCGCCGGTTCGAGTACGTGGCGCGGCTCGGGCTCCCGGGAGTGCTCGCCTGCCCCTTCATCGCGGGACTCGGCACCGTCCGGGCGCTCGCGCGCGACCACGATCTGGTGCTGATGGCGCACCCCACCTTCTCCGGAGGCCACTGCATCTCGCGGCAGGAGGGCATCAAGCCCGGGCTCCTGTTCGGGACGCTGCTCCGCATCGCCGGCGCGGACATCGCGATCTTCCCCAACACCGGAGGCCGGTTCCGGTTCGGCCGGGACGACTGCGCGGACATCGCGGCGCGGCTCCTCGCCCCCCTCGGCCGGCTGCCGTCCGCCTGGCCGTGCCCGGCCGGCGGCATGAGCTTCGGGCAGCTTCCCGGGATGTGCGCCGAATTCGGCCCCGACGCGGTGCTGCTGATCGGCGGCGCGCTCATCGGGCACGGCGCGGACCTCGAAGCGAGCACCCGCTCGTTCCTGGACGTCATCCGCGCCCACTCGACGGAACGCCTGGAACCGCCCCGGCCCCTCGCCGAGCCCGAGCCGCCCGCCGATGCCCGCGCGCCGCGGGTGCTGGCCCACCGGCCGGGGTTCGAATGGAGCGGCCGGCCGGGCACCGCCTACAAGGACGCAGGCGGCCGCGCGCGGGACCCGGACTTCAAGGGGGTGCGCAGGGTCGAGCTCGTCGGTCGGTTCGGCGAGCGCACCCGCACGGACCTGCGTTACTTCGAGATCGAACCGGGAGGATATTCGAGCCTGGAGAAGCACCTGCACACCCACATCGTGATCGGCGCCCGCGGCCGGGGCGTGCTCGTCCTCGGAGGCCGCCGGGAGACGCTGGCGCCGATGGACGTCGCCTGCGTCGGGCCGCTGGAAGCCCACCAGTTGCGCAACGAATCGTCCGAGCCGTTCGGATTCTTCTGCATCGTCGATCACGACCGGGACCGTCCCGCGGCCCCGTGAGCGCCGCGGGTCGCCCGCATCGAGCCGGGCGTGCCCGATCGTGCCCGATCGCCTTCCGGCGCAGCGAGCGGCGGCCGTCCGAAGCACCCCCCGCTCCGCGAACCGGGGGAACATGGCGACCGGGAAGGAGCGTTGGTGACGGGATCAGCGGCCGTGGATGCGCGCGATGCGTGCGCGGAAGTCCCGCTCGCTCTCGCAGGTGAGCGCCACCGCGACCACCGCCGCCTCCGGCGATCCGGCGAGCCCGGGCACATCGGCCGGGAACCCCTCCGATACCCCGATGTCCCGCGACAGCAGCATCTGGCGCACCATGTTCGACCGAGCCTCCGCCAAGCCTTCCGCCCTGCCTTCCATCCTGCCTTCCGCCCGGCTCTGGCCCCGCAGGGAGCGAATCAGCGGGTCGTCGTCCGGTCCCGTCCCCTCCCGTGCTCCCAGCTTCCGGCCCAGGCGCTCCAGAATCGCGTTGGTCCGTGCCGAGCGTGCCACCACCTCGTTCATCGCGTCGTGGATGTCTTCCGAGCGCCAGCCGGGAAACGCCGCGCTCTCCCCCGACTCCCGGTACGCACCGTCCTCCAGAAGGTGAATCGTCAGTCCCGGCAACAGACCGCTCGGACGGCTCTGCGCCCGGCGCTCCGGCACCTCCACCCACAGCTCCGGGAACCCCCACGCCTCGTACACCCTCAGCTTCCCGCGACGAACGTCCGTCGTGTGGTCCACCTCCAGCACCACGTCCGGATAGCTGTGCCGCCCCACCACCATCGAGCCCTCTCCCCCCAGCAGCTCCACCCGCGACGGGCGCAGGTACACCGTCTGGTCCGCCTGCATGATGCGCCGGGGCTTGCCGTGCTCGTCGCGCACCATCAGGTCCATCGAGCCGAAACAGATGATGGGCGATCCGCGCACCGCGGCGATGCGCTCGACCAGTCCCGCAAGCCCCTGGGAAGGGCTCTCGTGGTGGGCGCTGGTGGGTTCGCGGACCATCCAGGCGGTGCGGGCCTCGGCGTCCCAGACTTCGAGCCGGCCCTCGTAGCGGCGGAACTGCGCATAGGTCATGGGAACGGCCTTGCAGCCGGTGAACTCCAGCTCGGAGACCGGCGGTCCCGGCGGCACCACCGGCAGTCCCGGCGGCTCCGCCGGCGGCGTGACGGGGGCGGCCGGAGGCACGCCCGTCTCCGGGCTCCGCGCCGTGCGCGGCTCGGGGGCGAATGATTCCGGGCTGGCCATGCCGGGAGTATAGGCCGCGCCTGACCCGCGCCGGAACACCATCCCAGGCAACTCGACGGCGGAGACGGCGGAAGGGCGAAGGACGAGTCCGTCCCGTGTCGCACCCCGGCGTGCGTTCAGATGCTGCGCGAACCGGTTTCGATCAGCTCGACCTTGTACCCGTCCGGGTCTTCCACGAACGCGATCACGGTGGTCCCGCCCTTGACCGGTCCCGGCTCGCGCGTGATGTTGCCGCCCGCGGCCCGGATCCGCTCGCACGTCTCCGCGACGTTGTCCACTCCGAGCGCGACGTGTCCGTACGCGTTGCCGAGGTCGTACTCCGACACGCCGTGGTTGTAGGTCAGCTCGAGTTCGGCCTCGCCGTTCTTGTTGCCGCCGCGGAAGGCGACGAAGGCAAGGGTGTATTTCTGGGCCGGACGCTCCGTGGTGCGCAGCAGGTCCATCCCGATCGTCTTCGTGTAGAAGTCGATGGAGCGCTGCAGATCGCCTACCCGAAGCATCGTATGCAGAAGCTGCATGGATGTTCTCCCTTGATGAAGGCGCGCGAGGACGGGTCAGCCGACGCGCGCACCGCCAGCCCGCTTCACTTCGGCACGTGCTCCCGGTGGCGCGTACCAGCCCGCGGGGAACCTCATTCGACGAAACGGGCTCTCACCGTTCCCAGCGTCCCGCAGTCCGCCTCCGCTTCGTCACCCGGCGACAGCGGCGTGATGCCGGTGCAGGTGCCGGTCGTCACCACGTCCCCAGCCATGAGGCCCCGAGCCCCGAGCTCCGGATGGTTCGCAAGCCATGTCACCCCGGAGACCGGATCGCCGAACACGAGCATCCCACTGTGCCCGGACGCCACCTCCGCCCCGTTGATGCGCAAGGTGACGGGATGGGCGGTGAGGTCGACATCGCGCCAGGCCGCGTCGGTGGGGCCGCACACGAAGTCGACGTTGGCGCCGCCGTCGGCGATGGCGAGCATCCCGGCGCCCGCCAGGCCGCCTTCGAAGCAGGCGCCGACGATCTCGAACGCCGGTCCCACCCACGCGACCGCCGCCTCCACCTCTTCCCTCCTCCAGGGCTCCGCCCGGCGCGGAAGGTCGGCCGCGAGGCCCACCGCGAATTCCGCTTCGATCGCGGGGGAGTACACCATGGGGAGCGGCACGGTCGCGTGGTTGTCCCGGAACGTCTCGCGATACAGCGGTCCGAAGAAGGGACCGCCCACTCCGAGCAGATCCATCGCGGCCTGGGCCGTCGCGCCGATCTTGAATCCGGCGATCTCGTATCCGGATGCCTCGGTGAAACCGCGTTGCATGGCGTACGCGCTCGCCTCGTCGCGAGGGCGGTCCTCGTCGTCGACCCGGATCCGCCGGCGGTCGCGGCGAGCCTCCCACAACAGGCGCGGCAACGTGCCGCCACTCGAAACCTTGGTCATGCTTGCTCTCCTCGCAGGGGCGCTTCGGGCGCGGTTCCGGTCGGTTCGGACACCTGAAGAGTGGATCGGGAGCGCCGGAACCGGTCAGGCGCCGGGCAACGCGGCAATGAGGTCCACCCCGCCCGTGCGCTCGAGGATACCAGTCCGGGGACCGCCCCGGTGCCTGCAACCGGCGAAGTGGAGCGGCGCTCCATGGCCGAACGGGCCGTGTTGAAGTCCGCCGCGCCGGTGATGTAGGTTTTTCGCCTCACAATGTGCTCGAAACCGGCGCCGGCCGGTTCGGGGACGGCCCGGATGTCCTCCATGACCCCCTCCGTCCGCTCCTTCAGCCCTCCGAGCCCGACCCGGGCAAGCGAGCCGCCCGCGGGCGCTCCGCCGGACCGGCTTGCGGCCTGTCCGGTCACGGACACGAGGCCGGCGGCTCGGCCTGGGCGGACACCCGGTGGCGCGCGGCGTCGAGTCGCGAACGGCGGGGTCCGGGTCCGTGACGATGAATCGTACGAGCCGATGGTGAAGCCGTCAAAACACGCCGATGCGCGGCGACGGCGGCGCGGCGGCGACGGGGTCCACCGCAACCGCGAAATCCCGCTGAAGGACGCGGTGAGGGCCCATGAGGCCCTCGAGTCGGGCAGGACGCTCGGAGCCACCGTGCTCGTTCCCTGACGAGGGGGATGGCGCCGGGGCACGAACCTGAAGGGGAGGACCGGTGGCGCCCGATGCGCGAGTGGTGATCGTGGGCGGCGGTGTCATGGGCGTTTCGCTCGCCTGGCACCTGACCCGGCGCGGCTGGCGCGACGTCGTGCTCCTGGAGAAGAACGAGCTGACCGCGGGCTCGACCTGGCACGCGGCGGGGCTCTGCACCCACTTCGCGCACGACCCCGCAATCATGGAGATGCGCGCCGCCTCGGTGCGTCTGTACCGCGACCTGCTGCCGGCCGAGACCGGAGGGACGACCGGATTCCATCCGTGCGGCGCGCTCCGCATCACGCGCTCGGCCGAGCGGATGGCGGAGTTCCGTCACGTGCGGGGGCTCGGACAGTTCACGGGCCGCGAGTTCCACGTCCTCACGCCCGGGGAACTGGCGCGGCTCTACCCGCTGGCGCGCGTCGACCGCGGGTTCCTCGGCGCGATCCACGAGCCGGACGACGGGTACGTCGACCCGGCCCTCGCCACCAATGCGCTCGCCGCGGGGGCGCGTTCACGGGGGGCCGAGATCCGGCGCCACACGCCGGTGCGGGCGATCGAGCGCGCCGCCCCGGGCGCGTGGGTGGTGCATACCGATGCGGGCGGGGTCCGGTGCGAACACGTCGTCAACGCGGCGGGGACGTGGTGCCGGGAGATCGGCGCGATGATGGGAGCGGACCTGCCGGTCGTGCCGATGCTGCACCAGTACTTCGTCACCGCCGCGGTGCCGGAGGTCGCCGCGCGCATCGCCGCCGGCGAACCGGAGCTGCCGATCATCCGTGACCCGGAGGAGAGCTGGTACCTGCGCCAGGAACGCGACGGGTTCATCGTCGGACCCTACGAGGCGAACGGCCGCCCCTGGGGCGTGGACGGTGTGCCGCCCGAGTTCGGCATGGAACTCCTGCCGCCGGACCCGGACCGGGTCGAGGCCATCCTCGCGAAGGCCATGGAGCGGGTGCCGGCGCTCGCGCAGGCCGGCATCAAGACCATCGTGAACGGGCCGATCACGTTCACGCCGGACGCGAACCCGCTCGTCGGTCCCGCCTTCGGCCTGGAGAACGCCTGGCTCCTGACCGGTTCGAGCATGGGGGTGATGGAGGGTGGCGGCGCCGGCCGCTTCCTCGCCGACTGGATGGTCGACGGCGCCCCGCCGATGGATGCGCTGGCCCTCGACCCCCGGCGTTTCGGGGGCTACGCGGCGGACCGCGACTACCGGCTCGCCAAGGCGGTGGAGTGCTTCGGACTTCAGTTCGGGGTGCACTACCCCTTCGAGGAGCGCCCGGCCGGCCGGCCGCGACGGGTGACGCCGATCCACGGGGCGCAGGTGAAGCAGGGTGCGGTGTTCGGCTGCGCGTACGGCTGGGAGCGGCCGAACTGGTTCGCATCCCGCAGCGAGCCGCACGATCCGGCGCCCACCTTCGGGCGCCCCGTCTGGCGCGAGGCGGTCGCGGCCGAATGCCGCGCGGTGCGCGACCGGGCCGGCCTCGTCGACCTGTCCGCGCTCGCGAAGTTCGAGGTCACCGGCGCGGACGCCCCCGCCTTCGTCGAGCGCCTGGGGGCGAACCGCCCGCCGCGGACGGCCGGCCGGATCGGGCTCGTGCACGCGCTCACCGGGGCCGGCGGGGTCGCCTCGGAGTTCACCGTCACCCGGCTCGCGGCGGACCGCTACTACCTCACGAGCGCCGCGGCGGCCGAGCGCCACGACGAGGACCTGCTCCGCCGGCACGCCGCGTCGTTCGCCGGCGTCGACGTGGTCAACCGGACCGACCACCTCGGCATCCTGGGGCTCATGGGCCCCGAGGCCCGCGCAGTGCTCGGCGCCCTGACCGATGCGGACCTGGACGACGCCGCGTTTCCGTGGCTCTCGGCGCGCACGGTGCGGGTCGGCGCGGTCGAAGCGCGGGCGCTGCGCATGTCCTTCGCCGGGGAATGCGGGTGGGAGCTGCACGTCGCGACGGACGACCTTCCCGCCCTGCACGATGCGCTGTGCACGGCCGGCGAGGCGGTCGGCCTCCAGCCCTTCGGGGCCTACGCGATGAACTCGCTGCGCCTGGAGAAGGGCTACCGCGCATGGGGCGCCGACCTCACCACCGAGCGCACGCCGCTCGAAGCGGGACTCGGCCACCTCGTGCGCACCGGGGGCCGCGAGTTCACCGGCCGCGAGGCGTTGCTCGCCCGCGCCGCGAGCCCGTCCGCGTGGCGCATGGCGCTTCTCTCCATCGACCCGGACCGCGACGCCGACCCCTTCCACGGCCATGTGGTGTGGCGGGACGGGCGGGCGATCGGCATCGTGACCTCCGCCGCGCCCGGGCATTGCACCGGCCTGACGCTCGCCCTCGCGTACCTGCGCCCGGAAGCGGGCGCGGGAGAGGATGACGGCGCGTGGGCAACGGACGCGCAAACAGGCGGGTGCCGGCGCGATGAAGCCGGGGGAGGGGTCGGTGGTGGACCGGCGGCGGACGCGGGCATCGGCGACGGTGCATCGGCGGCGGGCGCGGAAAGCCGCGGCGGTGCGTCGGAGACGGGCGGGAACGTCACGGACGACGTACTGGAAGTGTCGATCCTCGGACACCGGCGCCCCGCCCGGGTGCTCGCCGAGCCGCCCTGCGACCCGGCCAACGCGAGACTGCGGGGGAGCCGCCGAGGCGCGCGCCGGGGAACCGCGGCATGAACCCGCCGGCGCACGACCGGCGGGGCCGGAAGTGTCGATCCTCGGCCGCCGGCGCCCCGCCCGGGTGCTCGCCGAGCCGCCCTGCGACCCGGCCGGCGCGAGACCGCGGGGGAGCCGCCGAGGCGCGCGCCGGGAGACCGCGGCATGAACTCGCCGGCGCAAGACCGCCGGCCGCCGCGCCGGCGCCGCGGCCTCGGGAGAACGACTCCCTTGCCGGCCCGCCGGGCCGGAGCGCGGGGAGGCCGGACGGATGACCGAGCCGGCGGACACCACCGCGAGGCGAGGGCGCCGGGGACGCGGGCGGGCCGCACGCGTGGGCCGGCGTCCCGCGGTCTCGCGCACCCCCGGCATCCGGCGCCGGCTCGGCCCGCTGGAGATCCTCGACGAGGAAGGGCTCGACCTCATCGAGCGCAACGCCGACCGGCTTCTCCGGGAGGTCGGGATGGAGTTTCGCGGCGACCCCGAGGTCCTCGCGATCTTCCACGACGCGGGCGCCGACGTGGACGGCGAGCGCGTGCGCTTCGAGCCGGGGATGTGCCGGCGGATCATCCAGGCGAGCGCGCCGCGCGAGTTCGCGCAGCACGCCCGCAACCCCGCGAACACCGTCACCCTCGGCGGCGACCACACCGTGCTCTGCCCCTCGTGGGGGCCGCCCTTCGTGCACGACCTCGACGCGGGCCGGCGCTACGCGACGCTCGACGACTTCCGCCGGCTCGTGCGGATCCACCACTCGATCCCTTGGCTGCACCACTCCGGCGGCATCGTGTGCGAGCCGGTCGACGTCCCCGCCAACAAGCGCCATCTCGACATGCTCTACCACCACGTCCGCTACTCGGACCGCCCCTTCATGGGCGCGTTTATCGGGGAGGCGCGGGCGCAGGACGCGGTGGACATGGCGAAGATCGTGTTCGGCGAGGACTTCCTCCGCGACCACGCCTGCCTCTACGCGGTGAGCAACACCAACGCGCCGCTCGTCCTCGACGCCGCCATGTCCGGCTCGCTCAAGGTCTACGCGCGCAACAGCCAGCCGGTCGCATGCACGCCGTGGACGCTCGCCGGGGCCATGAGTCCGTGCACCGTGGCCGGGACCCTCGCCCAGGTCCTCGCCGAGGCGCTGGCGACGCTCTGCCTGGTGCAGCTCGTCAACCCCGGCGCCCCCTGCCTCATGGGGGCGTTCGCGAGCACCATGTCCATGCGCAGCGGCGCCCCCACCTTCGGCACGCCGGAAGCGGGCAAGATGGTGCTCGCCTCCGGCCAGCTCGCGCGCCGGCTCGGCGTGCCCCTGCACACCGTGGGCTCGCTGTCGGCGTCGAAGCTGCCCGACGGCCAGGCCGGGCAGGAGGGCGCGTGGTCGCTGCTGATGGCGATGCTGGCGGGCGCGAACTTCATCAACCACGCCACCGGCTGGCTCGAGGGCGGGCTCGTGACGAGCTACGAAAAGACCATCCTCGACGCCGATCTGTGCGGCAAGGTGGCGAGCCTGTTCGAAGGGGTGGACCTGTCGGAGAACGCGCAGGCGATGGACGCCATCGGGGAGGTGGGTCCCGGCGCGCACTTCCTCGGCAGCGCGCACACGCAGGCGAACTTCCTCACCGCGTTCTTCAGCTCCACCACGTGCGACAGCAATTCGTACGAGCAGTGGGCGTCGGAAGGCGGGCTCGACGCCGCCGCCCGCGCGAACGCACGGTGGAAGCACCTCCTGGAGACCTGCGAAGACCCGGGGCTCGACCCCGCCGTCGACGAGGCGCTGCGGGCGTTCGTCGCCCGCCGCCGGGAGAGCATGCCGGACGCCGACTACTTCTGACGCCCGCCGACGGAGCGAGCCGCCGGACCCGAACCGCGCCCCGGCGAATGGAAGGTCCCGTCCCGCGCGGTCCCGTCCATGCCGTCGACACGCCGCGCGGAGGATATGATCCGCGAATGGCCGGCTTCACGGTTCCGAGGTTCGACCGGCTCGTCAGCCGCGCGCCGGCGCAGCCTGGCCCGGATTTCTCACCAGATCGCGAAGCGAGGGCGCGCAGATGCCGGCAGCGACAAGGCGAACGCGAGTCAGGGCGCGCAGGCGTACTTGACGGTACGGCGAGCACCCTGGCCGCGTTCAACGCAGTCGATGCCGGTAGCTCCGCGTCCGCAGCCGTGAGATGGCGAGGAATCCGGGCTGGACGGGTCGCTCGACGAGCCGGCCGAACGGAGGGCCGAAGAATGGGTTTCCATCCGGCGGCGGGCAGCGACGACGCGAACGCACCGAGGGCGGAGCGGCCATCGTGAAACCGGTTGATTTCGCATACCACCGGGCGGCGGACCTCGACGACGCGCTCCAGCGTCTGCGAGCGGGGGGCGACGGTGCGCGGCTCCTCGCCGGCGGCCAGTCGCTCGGGCCGATGCTGAACCTGCGCCTCGCCCGCCCCCGCGTACTCGTCGACATCTCGTCGGTGGCGGCGCTGCGGACCATCGAATCGACCCGCGAGTACGTGATCGCCGGCGCCGCGGTCACCCACGCCGAGCTCGAGGATCGGCCCGCGGCGGACCCGGTCGAGCGCGCGATGCGCGAGGTCGCCGCCGGTATCGCCTACCGTGCGGTGCGCAACCGGGGCACCCTGGGCGGGAGCGCCGCGCATGCCGACCCGTCGGCGGACTGGATGAGCTTCCTGCTGTGCGCGAACGCCCGGGTGCGCGTCCGCGGCGTGGCGGGCGGGCGCGAGGTGCCGATGCGGGACTTCACGCGCGCGGCGTACACCACCGCACTCGCCCCGGGCGAGATCATCACCCACATCGAGGTCCCGCGCGCCACCGGGCAGGCCCGGTTCGGCTTCTGCAAGCTCTGCCGCAAGACGGGAGAATTCGCCGAGGCGATGGGAACCGCCCTCATCGACCCCGGGCGGCGCTACTGCCGGGTCGTCGCCGGCGCCGTCGGTTCGAAGCCGGTGGTGCTGCCGGACGCGACCCGCTCCCTCGCCGCCACCGCCATGCCACCCGGACCCGATGCGATCGAGGCCGAGATCGCCGCCTGCGCCGGCGAGCGGGATCCGGTGAAGCTGCGCATGGCGGCGGTCGCGGTGCGCCGGGCCGTCGAGCGGGCCTTGGCGGCGCAGTGACGGGCGGAGCGTCATGGAGGGTTCCCTCCCGGATCGCGGCCGGCGCGGCCGGCCGGGCGCCATCGCCCGGTACCGGCGGCACGGTGGCGAGAGGATGGCGACCGGTGAAGATGCTCCCGCCACACCGTCAGGCCGGGTTCCCGGCCAGGCGCCGCATGCGCGACGATGAACGCATGACGCCGCTATGAAGACCATCCGGCTCACCGTCAACGGCGAGCCGTGCAGCGCCCGCGTGGCGGGCCGCACGCAGCTCGCCGAGCTGCTGCGCGATCGGCTCCATCTGACGGGCACCCACCTCGGCTGCGAGCACGGAGTGTGCGGGGCGTGCACGGTGCTCGTGGACGGACGGCCGATCCGCTCCTGCATCACCTGTGCCCACGCCTGCGAAGGCGCCGACGTGGTCACCGTCGAGGGTCTGGGGAACGACCCGACAGGCAAGGCGCTGTGCGATGCGTTCTCACGGCATCACGCCCTGCAGTGCGGCTTCTGCACCTCGGGGATGCTGATCTCGGCATGGGACATCGTCACCCGCCTCGCGCCGGCCGACGAGGCGACGATCCGGCGCGAGCTGAGCGGCAACCTCTGCCGGTGCACCGGCTACATGGGGATCGTGGCGGCGGTGCGGGAGGTCGCGCTCCGACACCGGGAAACGATGCCGGCCACCGGCGGCGCCGCAACCGTCCATGACGACGACGCTGCGCATGGGCCCGCCACCGAGCCGGTCCCACCGGACGCCGGGGCTTCCGGACCCTTCGGAGCCGATGCGGCTCCCCCGGCCACCGCGGGCGCGGCCACCGGCGGCGAGGCGGCCGCATCCCGGTCCACCGCACCGCCCGGCCTGTCCGTGCGAGGAGCGAACGTGGCGGACAAGGGCGGCGAAGCGGCCGCGTCCCGGTCCACCGCACCATCCGGCCCGCGCGAAGCCGCCGCGGCGCGCGCCGCTCCCTTCGAGCCGTTCGAGGTCGACCCGGCCCATCTGGCCGCCGCGGGCATGGCCGGAGCAGGGGCAGCTCGCGCGATGACGCGATCCGGCGGCTGGAACCGGGTCGAACGGACGTTCGCCGTCGAGCAGCCCGTCGACGCGCTGTGGGCGCTGTTCGAGGACCTGCCGCGCGTCGCCGGCTGCCTCCCGGGCGTGCGCGTCGAATCGGCCGACGCGAACCGCTTCACCGGCCGGGCCGAGATCCGCTTCGGACCCGTCAGCGCCACTTTCAACGGCGAGGGGACCCGCGAGGCCGATGCGGAGCGGCGCACCGGCGCCATCTCCGGGCGCGGGACGGACTCCCGCGGACACGCCTCCCTCGAAGCCGATCTGCACTATGCGATGTCCGGCGAAGACACGCCCGGACCGGAACCCCGGACCCGCGTCGAACTCGCCATCCGGTTCCGGGTCCAGGGCGGCCTCGCGCAATTCGACCGCGGCGACCTCGTCGAGAGTTTCGCCGACGTGGTGCTCGCCGAATTCGCGCGGAACTGCGAACGGCTTCTGGCCGGAGAAGAGCTGCGAGCCGGCGGGAGCATGAGCGGTCTCGCGTTGCTGTGGCGGATGATCAGGGCGAGGCTCGGCATCGGGCCCGCGGGTCGATCGAACGGCGGCGGATGAGCCCCCGACCCCCGCCCCGCGAGGCGGGGTCGATTCACGCTGTGGTTCGAACTCCGGATCGGCCGGCCCGCCTCCGCGCGATGCCGGACGGCGACTCCGGCCGACCCGGCCCGTCGCGTGCAGTGGCCCTGCCCGCAAGGCGTGCCGAATGCCTCCGGAGCCCGACCGGACGGCACGGACCGTCCGCACGCCGAGCGTGCCGCCCTCCACGATGAAGACGACGGGGGTCCGGCGACGCCGGCCGCCGGGTCACCCCTCGGTTCGAAGCTCCCGATCGAGCTGCCACCGCAGTAGCGCGCGGATGCGGGTCGCGTGGAAGAACGCGGCGGGGCGCAAACCGGGATCGTCCGCGAGCAGGGCGGTGCGCGCCCGCACCCGGAGCGCATCGTCGTCGAAGTGGTCCGCGACCTGCATCGCGGCATCGAGGAGCACCGCCGAAGGCGAAGGCATCGGCCCGTCCGCGATGGCGGGTTCGACGCCGGTGTAGGGAAGCCCGCGCGCGTCGGACAGGCGCCAGCCGTCGGAGGTACGGAAGCGCTTCCATGCGCCTTCGACGACGGCGCGCGCGATCTCCCGGTGCGCCTCCCCGCCATGCGCCTTCGCGAACGCAATCATGCCGCGGGCCACGTAGGCGTAGTCCTGCAGCGTCGCCGGGGCGCCCGCCTCCTCGTCCGCTCCCCCGCCGTCGCCGGGCCGGGCCCGCACGAGCTCCACTCCGTCCCACAGCTCTTCGGCGAGAAAGCGCGCGACGCCACGGGCCGGCGCCTCGAACCGCGCGCCGCCGCGGCGCAGCGATGCGCGCACCAGCGTCGAGAGCGCGAGGCCGTTCCACCCCGCGAGACGCTTCTCGTCACGGGGGAGGCTGCGCGCCTTCCGCACCGCCAGCAGCTTGCTCCGCGCCGAGCTCAGCTTCGCCGCGACGTCCCGCACCGACAGGCCGGCGGCGCGCGCCACCTCCTCGCTCGACTCCGCCGCCTGGACCGGCAGGTATCCGTGCTCGATGGGAGAGGGCCCGTCGAACCCCCATGCGATGCCCGCCACCCGGCGTTCCTCCTCGTCGAGCACGCGCTCCAGATCGTGCGCGTCGAACAGGTAGTAGCCGCCCTCCACGCCGTCCGCATCCACCGCGGACAGGCTCGAATACAGCCCGCCCCGCGGGGAGGCGAGCTCGCGCACCATGAAGTCCGCGGTGTCCATGGCGACACGTTCGAAGGCGGGCTCGTCGAGCACGTCGGCCGCGTCGAAATAGAGCTCCGCGAGCAACGCGTTGTCGTAGAGCATCTTCTCGAAGTGGGGCACCCCCCAGCCGGGGTCGGTGACGTAGCGGAAGAAGCCCCCGCCGATCTGGTCGCGAAGCCCCAGCGACGCCATCGCCCCGAAGGTGAGGCGCAGGAACCCCGCAAGCTCGTCGCCCGGCTGGCGCCGCTGCGAGTCGAGGAGCAGCGCGAGCTGGGGGGCGGAGGGAAACTTCTGCTGCCGGCCGAACCCGCCCGCGAGCCCGTCGGCCAGCTCCGACGCCTGCTGCGTGAACGCATCGCTCAGCGCACGGACGCCGGCGGCGTCCATGGCTTGCGCCGCGGGCCTTCGGACGGCGGCTTCGAGCATGTCGGAGACGCCGCGCGCCGCCGCCGCGAGGGCGTCGCGGTCGGTCGTCCATTCGCTCACGATCCGCGCGAGCAGCCGCGTGAAGTCCGCGAGGGGCAGGTAGGTGAACCCGAACAGAGGGACCCCGTCCGGGGTGAGCACGACGTTGAGCGGCCAGCCGGCGTGGCCCAGCGTGGCCTGCACGAACCGCACGAGCTGCGCGTCGAGCGCGGGATCGAGCTCGCGATCGACCTTCACGGAGACGAAGTGCGCGTTGAGCAGCGCCGCCGCGGCGGGGTCGGAGAAGCTCTCGCGCTGCATCACGTGGCACCAGTGGCAGGAGAAGTAGCCGACGGAGACGAAGATGAGCCGGTCCTCGGAGCCGGCTTGGGCGACGAGGTCCGGGCTCCACTCCCGCCAGTGCACGGGGTCGCGCGCGTGCAGCCGCAGGTAGGGCGATGCGGAGCGGGCCAGGACATTGGCCGGCTCGTGCGCGCCGAATGACGTCCCCGGCACGAAGCCCGGCGCGAGCGGCAGGCAGAGGGCGGCGAGGCGGAGGGCGGCGAGGCGGAGGGATCGCCGGATCATGCGCGGCTCCATCGGGCTTTCCTCGGCGCCCGGGCGGCCTGCGGGCGTGGGGCCGGGGCATGCCCGGCGGACGTCCGGCGCCGCGCCCCGGCCGGATCATGCGGCGGGGCAGGCGGATCACGCCGCAACGTGCATTCCCGGCGGGTCGTCCCCAAAATGCGCATGGAATTCAAAGAGTCACGTTTTCCGACGGTGTATCGGTCCGACCCTCGACAAGTGCGTGCGCCCGGAAATGCCGGCTCGACGACCATGACCGGAGTCGAACCGGGACACTACCCGTCTTCTGCGTGATTGCCGGACGATTCAACGGGCCGGGGCCGAAGGCCGCGGCAGTTCCCGCGACGTTGTCCGCGGGACAGCCCGCCAGCGTCGTACCGACCGCGCCGGCGGATGCATCCGGCGCCGGCTCGCTCACTGCGCCGGGGGCGTTTCGGAAGCGCGGTCCCCTTCGCCGGCCGCGGCGCCGCCGGAAGCCTCTTCCTCGGCGTCGCGCAGTGCCTCGCGGGCGAGGAAGTCGTCGATCGCGGCGCCGGTCACCGGTCCGACGTGACTCGCCACGTATTCGCCGTGCGGGTCGACGAAGAACGTGGACGGCAGTCCCTTGAGCGGCTCGAAGGGGAGGATCGGGGTGTCTCCCGCGCGCACCACCAGGTAGTTGATCTCCATCTCGTCGATGAACTTCACGAGATCGGGGGTCTCGATCTCCTCGAAATTCACGCCGATGACGACCGCGTCGTCGTCCTTGTGCCGCTCGTGGAAGCGCATGAGCTCCGGGATCTCCACCATGCAGGGCCCGCACCAGGTGGCCCAGAAGTTGATGACCACCCACTTGCCGCGGTAGTCCGACAGCCGGTGCTCCCGGCCGGCCACGTCGGGAAGCGAGAAGTCGGCGAGGTGGGAATCGGCCCGGACCACGGAAGTCGCGGCCACGAGGAATGCGAGCACGGCCATCATGCGTGTCATGGTGTCGATCCTTCCATGTGGCGGGGACGCCGAGCCTCTCCGGTCCCGGATCCCGGGCTCCTCCGGTTCCGGCGACGCGCGGCGGGTCTCGCGCCGAGTCCACTGTCCGCCGTGGCCGGTCCGGCCACGAGCGAGCGGCGATGGACGGACGGTGCGGCCCTGCCCGCACGATCCGACGGCTCGCGGGCGCCTCACGACCTGTGCTCCGCGCGCGGACGGGACGCGCTGACCGCACCCGCCGGTGCGATGGCCCGTTCCACGACGCGGCGGAAATCGCCGGCGTTCATGAATCCGACCACCCGCAGCTCCCGGCGCTCCCGCCCGTCGGGGCCGAAGAACAGGATGGCGGGGGGGCCGAACAGTCCGTATTGCGCGAGGAGCGCCCGGTCCGCGGCATCGTTGGCGGTGACGTCGGTCTGCAGCAGGAGGACGTCCGAGAGCGCCGCCTGCACCGCGGGGTCGCTGAACGTGAACCGCTCCATCTCCTTGCAGCTCACGCACCAGTCGGCGTAGTAGTCGACCATGACGACCTGCCCCCGGGCCGCGGCCGGGCCGAGCTCCGCATTCAGGCCGTCGACGCCCTTCACCGGCCGGAATTCCAGCTCGTGCCCGGCCCCTTCCCCCGCCACCGGAACGATGCCCGCCAGGGGCCGGAACAGGTCCCCTCCGCCTCCGGCGACCCCGACCATGACCAGGACTCCGTAGACCAGCGTGACCAGCCCCGCGCCCTTCCACAGCCGCCGCCACCCTCCGCTGTCGGGAGCGAGCGAATCGAGCGCGCCCATGTAGATCGCGCACACGATGAACAGCGCCGCCCACAGCAGCAGGGCCACGGACTCGGGAACCACGCGCTCGAGGAGGTAGATGGCGACCGCGAGCAGCATCACGCCGAACACCGCCTTCACCGCGTTCATCCACGCGCCCGCCTTCGGCAGGAGCTTGCCGGCCGACACCCCGGCGACGAGCAGCGGCACCCCCATGCCCATCCCGAGCGCGAACAGCGCGACTCCGCCGAGCACCGGATCGCCGGTCCGGCCGATGTAGATCAGCACTCCGGCGAGCGGCGCGGCGATGCAGGGACCGACGATCAGCGCCGAGAGGGACCCCATCACCGCAACCCCGGCATAGGTCCCGCCGCGCTGGCGATGGCTGGCGGCAGCCAGTCCCGCCTGCCAGGACGCGGGGATCTGGAGATCGTAGAACCCGAACATCGAAAGCGAGAGCAGCACGAATACCAGCGCGAAGGCGGACACGATCCAGGGATCCTGGAACGCCGCGGCGAGGTTCGCGCCGAGCAGTCCGGCCAGCACCCCCGCCACGGTATAGGTGAGCGCCATCGCCAGCACGTAGACCAGCGACAGCATGAAGGCGCGGCGGGTCGACATGCCGCCGTCACCACCCCGGCCGGTCCCCTGGCCCAGGACGATGCTGGTGAGTATCGGCACCATCGGCAGCACGCACGGCGTGAACGTCAGCAGCAGTCCGGCCCCGAACAGGGACAGGATCACGAGCCAGCGGTTGCCCGACATCAGGGCGGTGGCGACCCGGTCCTGCTCCGGCAGCTCGATGGCCGCCGCGCCGGCCGCCCCCGGACCGGGGAGTGCCGGCACGATCGGCGTCACTCCCGCCGTTCCGGGGCCCGGGAGGACGGATGCGCTCGCGGTGTCGCCGCCGGTGCTCCCGCCGGCCCGGAATTGCGACTGCGCGCCGGCCGCGCCCCCGTCCGCGGAGCCCGAAAGGCTCGACGCGCCGCTGCCCGGACCGGGGCGGTCGTCGGCGAAGGCGGCCGGCAGCAGCAGCGACACGGTCCTGGTGATCGGCGGGTAGCACAAGCCGGCGTCGGCACAGCCCTGGTAGGTGATGTCGACGTCGAGCTCGCCCGCGGCGGCGCGGGCGACCGGCACCAGGGCCGCGACCGAGCCGTAGTACACCTCCATCGGCCCGAAGTACTCGTCATCCTTGAGCTCTCCCTTCGGGAGGCCGGCTTCGCCGAGCGCAGCGCCGGACCCGTCCGCGGCCCGGAACCGGAACTTGTCCCGGTAGAGGTAGTAGCCCTCCGCGATGTCCCAGCGCGCCTCGATGACGCCGGGCCCGGCCGCGGCCGCGCTCAGCACGAAGGCGACGTCGGGGTCGAGGAATTCGTCGCCGGAGCCGCCGATCGCGACGTCCCCGCCGAGGCCCAGCAACCTGGAGAGGGCGGGAGAGGTCTTCGCGAATTCTTCCGGCGCGGGGGTGGCGGCCTCCCCCGCGGTGCCGGCCGCCTGCGCGACCTGCAACGCCCGCGCGTTCGAAACGGGCGGCACGGCGGCGGTCGCGCCGAACGTGACGGAACCGCGGTGACCCGCCACGTGATCCGCCTGCGCATGATGATCCGCCTGCACATGCCGGAAGGCTCCGGACAGGACCAGCACCGCCAAGCCGAGGATCCACGCGCACCGGGCCCGGCGCCGACGCCCGCGTTGGCGGTCCCCCCCTGCGGCGAGGATCCACGCGCACCGGACCCGGGCGGCGCGCGCCGCCCGGCCCGCACCGTGCGTGGCGCCGCCGTGTCCGTTCCGGACCAGGGTCATCCGAAGTCCCTGCCGGACGCGATACCGGGACCGATCATGGCGCCGGCGATGCGGTAGTGTCCCGGTTCGACTCTGGTCATGGTCGTCAAGCTGACATTTCCGGGCGCAGGCACTTGTCGAGAGTCGAACCGATGCACCATCGGCGAGCCGTGGGTGGCGTCGGGCGGTCGCGGCGCGGCGGGACGGAGGATACATCGCATCACCCCGAATCGACCGACTCGGCCTGCGCGTGGAGCCGCCTCGCCCGCTCCGGGTCGCGCGCCACCCCGAGGCCCTGCTCGTACATCGTGCCGAGAGTCGTCATCGCGCCGGCGAGACCCTGATCCGCCGCGCGCCGGAACCAGTCCGCCGCCTCCGCCTCGTCCCTGGCGACGCATTCCCCGTACAGGTACATCACCCCGAGCCCATGCTGGGCGAGCCCGTGGCCCTGCCGCGCCGCGTCGCGCATCGAGGCGAAGGCGAGCGCCTCGTTCACCGCCCCGCCCAGTCCGTTTTGGCTCATCACCGCCACCCGGAACTGCGCCTCGGCCTCGCCACGGGCCGCCAGCGGGGCGAGGAGCTGGAAAGCGCGGCGGAACTCCTTGGCCTCGAATGCCGCAATCCCGCTCGCGAGATCCATGTCGGCGTCGTTCATCGGCGTTCCTCCGACACTGTCCGGTGCGCGGAGCCCGGGGGTTCCCGGGATTGGAGCGGACAGCGGAGAAAAAATTCCCGGGACCGGAAAGGGCGGCATCGTGATCGGGCGGGTCGTCGCACCGGCCCGGTCCGCGCTCGATTCGCCGCCGGGGAGCCTCGAAGGCACTACTCCCGAACCGGCGCCGAGTCCCGGTTGAAGGCGGTGAGGCCGGCGCCTTCGAGAAGCGCGCCGATTCGGGCCTGTTCCTTCTCGACGGCCAGCAGGCGATCCTCCAGGCGATGCTGGCCGGCCAGCACGCGATCCTCCATGCGGTGCCGGGCGACGAGGAGGAGGCTGGCGAGAGCGACGCCCGTGGCGATGATGGCGACGAGTTCGGCGGAGAGGCTCTTCATGGAGGCATCGTAGCAGACCTGCCCTCACCGCAATGTCGGAATCGGTCCCGGTCCATGTCATCGGAGCCCGATCGTCGCGTACGAATCGGTCTCGCGCCATGCAGGACGACGCGCACGAGACCGTGCGGATCGTGTCGTCATGCGCGGACCCGGAAGCATCACGGCCGGTGAGATCCGGTGGCGTCGCGAGGGTCCGGAACGACGGCGCCTGCGGTAACCTCCACTCTGTCGCGGAACGGCGGGCGGGGAAGATGCGAGCGACCGGGAACCCGGGCCTCCGGCGTTGCGCCGTGGCCCTCCTCCTCGCCGGCGGGGCCGCCGGCCTCCCGCCCGTTTCGCCCGGCGCGGCGGCCCAGGACCTGGAGCGCGAACGCCGGCTGGAAGCGGAGATCGTCGACATGATCCTCGACGGCGAGCCGGTGCGCCTCGAGGCGGACGGCCATTCGTTCCTCGCCATCCATACCGAAGCGGACGGCGACGCGCCGCGCAAGGCGGTCATGGTGCTGCACGGACGCGGGTTCCATCCCGACTGGCCGGAGGTCGCCGCGCCGCTCCGCACCGAACTTCCCGCGTACGGGTGGGAGACGTTGTCGTTGCAGATGCCGGTGCTCGAGAAGACGGCCAGGTACTACGACTACGTCCCGATCATGCCCGCCGCATTCCCCCGGATCCGGGCCGGCATCGAATACCTCCGGGCGCGGGGAGCGCACCCCGTCGTCATCGCGGCGCATAGCTGCAGCGTCCACATGGCGATGGCGTTCGTGCGCCGGTACGGAGACGGAGGATTCGACGGATTCATCGGCATCGGCATGGGCGCGACCGACTACCGCCAGCCGATGCGCGAGCCGTTCCCCCTCGCGGCGATGTCGGTCCCGGTCCTCGACCTCTTCGGCGACGAGGACTATCCGGCGGTGCCGGGAGCAGCGCCCCGGCGCCTCGCCGCGATCCGCGCGGCCGGGAATCCGCACTCCGCCCAGCGGATCGTCCCCGGCGCCGGCCACTTCTTCCGCGGCCACGACGAGGCGCTCGTCGACGCGGTCTCGGAATGGCTCGCGACCCTGCCCGATGTCCGGTGACCGGACCCGGCGCCGGCCGCTCCCGCGACTGCACGGGCGCCGATCGCGCACGGAGCCGCCACGAGGTCGCTTCCGCCAGCGGTGCCGCCACCATCGTGGGGAACGAGGCGCCCGCGCCCGCGGCGTATGGGCAGGGAGCGGGTCCGCGGTACGGGCATCGACTGCAAGCTGCGCGTGCCCGAAGCGCATGGCCGGGCCATCCTCGAATTCCGTTTCCGGGCGCCCGCCGAACGCGGCGGCCACCAGGAGGTGCGGCGCGCGGGGGATCGTGGGTGAAAGGGGCGTTCGCCGAGCGTTGCGCGCCGATGCCTACTTCTGCGTCTGGCTGGCGTAGAAGGCGGCGAGGTCGTCGATGTCCGCATCGCTCAGCGGCATCGCCATCGGCGCCATGACCGGGTCCTTGCGCGCGCCGGACCGGAAGTCCTTCATCTGCTTCGCGAGGTAGGCCGCGTGCTGGCCCGCGAGATTGGGCCACAGGGGATTGATGCTGTTTCCATCGACACCGTGGCACGCCGAGCACACCACGGCCTTCGTCTTCCCCGCCGCGGCGTCGCCGGCGTGGGCCGGCGCCAGCGGCGACAGTGCGCATGCCAAGGCAAGCACAGTCGTATGAACCCGAATCATTTGTCGAGCGCTCCCGTCGAGAGTGGTCGCGTGACCGGCCAGGGCAGCCTGCCGCGGCCGGAAGGAGTGGACATCGCGGGGAAACTGTAGCGCATCGGTACGGAAGGCGCATTACGTGCTATTGCTTTGTACATATTCAGCTTCGCCGACGGATTGACGAGACTTCGATGCGACGGCGCGGTCCCGGCCGGCGTGCAGGATCGCGGTCCCGGCGGCCGGGACGCAGGCGCCGATGGCGCCGGCCGGCGACGTTCACGGTTCCACCGCCAGGCCCGCACGCGTCACCGACCGCCGGCCGGGGAGGAGGCCCGAGGTGGAAGACTTCGAGTTCGCCACCGTGCACCTGGTGGCCGCGTGGGGGTTCGTCCTCGCCGCGGTCTTCGGCTTCGTGGCCAACAAGACCAACTTCTGCACGATGGGCGCGGTGAGCGACATGCTGCACATGGGCTCGCGCGGCCGCCTGGGCGCCTGGTTCTTCGCGATGGGGCTCGCGATCTTCGGCGCCCAGGGACTCCACGCCGCCGGCCTCGTCGATCTCGACGAGGCGATGTACCTCACCCCGAACTTCGGCTGGCTCGGCTACGCGGTCGGGGGCGCCGCCTTCGGCGTGGGCATGACCCTCGCGGCCGGCTGCGGGCAGCGCAACCTGGTGCGCTTCGGCGGCGGCAGCCTCAAGGCCCTGGTGGTGCTGCTGGTGCTCGGGATCACCGCCTACACCACGGTGCGCGGCCTGCTGGGGCTGGCCCGCATCACGATCTTCGAGGCCCCCAACGTCGATCTCGAACTGCACGGGCTCGACGACCAAGGGCTCGCGACGATGCTCGCGGCGATGCTCGGGCTGGAAGACGCCGGCCCGGTCCGCACCGCGCTGGCGGTGCTGGCCGGCGGCGGCCTCATCGCATTCGCGCTCGCACAGTCCACGTTCCGGCGCAGCGCCGACAACCTGCTCGCCGGCATCGTCATCGGCGCGGTCATCACCGGCGGCTGGTTCGTCACCGGCTACGTCGGCAACGACGACTTCGAGCCGGTGCCGGTCGAATCGATGACCTTCATCGCCCCCACCGGAAACGCCATCAACTACCTCATGACCTTCACCGGCTCGACCGTCAACTTCGGGATCGCGGCGGTGCTCGGGATGATCGCGGGCTCGTTCGTCTACGCGGTGGCGTCCGGCAGCTTCCGCGTCGAGACCTTCAGCACCCGCTCGGAGATGGTGAGCCACCTCGCCGGCGGCGCGCTGATGGGATTCGGCGGAGTGCTGGCCCTCGGCTGCACCATCGGGCAGGGCGTCACCGGTGTTTCGACCCTGGCCGCGGGCTCGCTCGTCGCGGTGGCCTGCATCGTCTTCGGCAGCGCGGTCACGATGAAGGTCGAGTACCACATGCTCGACGAGAAGGGGTTTCTCGCGTCCCTGGGGGCCGGCCTGAAGGAGCTGGCGATGCCTTGGCGCGACTCCGGGGAAGGCTGAACGGATCCGGTGCGACGCGCGACCGACAGGCAGGCAGGCCGGCTCCTCCGTCACGTGCGCGGATGGGCGTGACCATGTTCGAGCGGGTCGCCGCCGTCGCGGATCTCCCTCCCGGCGCCATGCGTTGCGTGACGATCCGCGGCCACGACGTGCTCATCGCCAACGCCGGCGGTATCGTGCTGGCGACCGACGACACCTGCACCCACGAGGATGCGTCCCTGTCGTGCGGCGTGCTGCAGGGCGCGATCGTGCGATGCCCGCTGCACGGCGCCACGTTCGACCTGCGCGACGGCGCACCTCTCGACGAGCCGGCCGAGGAGCCGCTGCGATGCCACGAAGTCCGGGTCGAGGATGGCGCCGTCTTCGTCCGCCTGCGCGGCGAGTGAACGAGTGAAGGAGTGAACGGGACGATGCCGGATGCGGACAGGCGGGGCGGACCGCGGAGCGTGGACATCGAAGACGAAACGGCCGGGGTGGACGACGCGGCGCTGATGCGCTCGATCATCCAGCGCATCGCCACCGGCCCCGAGCTCAGCAAGGACATCACCCGCGACGAGGCCCGGCGCGGCATGCGCCTGGTGCTCGACGGCGCGGTCGACCCGGTGCGCGCCGCGGTCTTCCTCATCGCCCTGCGGATGAAGCGCGAGACCGACGAGGAGAACCTCGGGATCCTCGACGCGGTGCTGGAGACCACCGAGACCGTGACCGCGCCGGTCGACGAGGTCGTGGACCTGTCCGACCCCTACAACGGCTTCAACCGGAACCTTCCCGTATCCGCCTTCCTTCCCGCGGTGCTCGCGGCGTGCGGGGTCCCGGCGATCTCGCACGGCGTGGAGTCGATGGGGCCGAAGTTCGGCGCCACCCACCACCGCGTCCTCAAGGCGAGCGGAGCGCCGGTCGCCTCGACCCCGCGCGAGGCGTGCGCCCGCCTCGCCGATCCGCGGACGGGATGGGCGTACTGCGACCAGTCCGTCTTCAATCCCAGGCTGTACGCGCTCGCGGGGCTGCGCTCGCTCATCGTCAAGCGCCCGGCGCTCGCCACCGTCGAGGTGATGGCCGGACCGGTGCGCGGGCGGCGGCGGACCCACCTGGTCACCGGCTACGTGCACAAGCCGTACGCCCGGATCTACACCTTGCTCGCCCGGTGCGCGGGCTTCGACTCGGCCCTGATCGTGCGCGGCGTCGAGGGCGGGATCATCCCGTCGCTGCGCCAAGGCGCAAAGGTATGGGCCTGCCACGACGACGGCGACGCGAACGACACCGACATCTCCCCCGACGCGGCCGGAATCGAGCAGACGGTGCGGGCGGTGCCGTTGCCGGAAGGCATCGAAGGCTACCGGCGCAAGAGCGACACGGGCGGCGGCGAGGTCGACGGCCTCGCCATCGCCGAGGCGGCGGCGCGAGCCGGCCTCGACGCGCTGGCCGGCGCTCCCGGCCCTGCCCGGGACAGTCTCGTGTACGCGGCGGCGCTCGTCTTGCGGCACACCGGCAGGACGGAGCGCCTCGACGAGGGTGCGGCCCTGGCGCGCGCGGCGCTCGACGACGGGCGAGCCCGCGCCCGCTTCGAGCACCGGTAGCCGTCGCGCGAAAACGCCGCGCGTCCGGAACGTCCGATCCCGTCCGGAGACGAGCCCGAACGGGCGAGGGTGAGCCGGCCCGCGAGCGATGCCGGGAGCGGCTCGAGCAGGATTCGCACTACCCGTTCAGGCTCATGCCTCACGGGACGAGGCTTCCGGTTGATTCCGCTCCGAGCGCTGTTATAGGCTCGCGCGCGCCGCTGCCCTTCCGGCCATCGAGACGGGTGAACGGCGCCGGTCGCGACGCACGGGCGCCGCGGACGCCCGGCTTCGAGCGCGCCTTCCGAACCCCGCACCGCAATGAGACGACACCGCTCCAGCGTCGAGACCTCCTACGGCTGGGTGGTCGTCTTCGCCTCCCTCGCCCTGCACAGCATCGGCCTCGGCGCTCCGACGATCCTGTTCGTGGCGCTGAAGCCGATCGCGGCGGACCTGGACACGGCGCGCGCGGTCCCGTCGCTGGCGTACTCGCTGCTGATGATCGGCGCCGGCGTCGGCGGTATCGCGATGGGCCGGTGGATGGACCGGCACGGGGTGCTCCAGCCGGTGCTGTTCGGCTCGGTGATGATCTGCCTCGGGGCGCTGATGGCGAGCCATGCCGAAGGCCGTTGGAGCCTGTTCATCGCCACCGGCCTGCTCATGGGCCTGCTCGGCAAGGCGGCGATGATTGCGCCCCTGGTCGCCAACGTGACCCGCTGGTTCGATCGCCGGCGCGGACTCGCGGTGGCGATCATCACCTCCGGCCAGGGTCTGGCGGGAGCGATATGGCCGACCGTGATCCAGTACTTCAACGATCTGGTCGGATGGCGGGGGACGTTCCTGTACTTCGGCATCTTCGCAGCGGCGACGATGGTGCCGGCCGCCCTCCTGCTTCGACCGCGCCCCCCGATCCCGGCCTCCGGACAGCCCGCCGCGGGACCCCGGACCGATGAACGGCGGGTGCTCGACCTGCCGCCGCACGTGGCCCAGGCCATGCTGTGGGTGGCGGTGATCGGCTGCTGCTCGGCGATGTCGATTCCCATCGTGCACCTCGTGAGCCACGTGACCGACCAGGGCTACACCCTGGAGCAGGGCGCGCGCGTCCTCTCGGTCCTGTTCGTGGCGGCGTTCCTGAGCCGGCTCGGCTTCGGCGTGCTCGCGGACCGTATCGGCCCGGTACCCACCCTCCTCATCGGATCGGCGTCGATGGCGGTCATGCTGCTCGCCTTCGTGTTCACCACGAGCTACCCGGGCCTGTTCGCCGCCGCGCTGCTGTTCGGGCTCGGATTCTCGGGAATCATGCCGTGCTACCCCCTGATCATCCGCATCCTCTTTCCGGTCAGCCAGGCGGGCGGGCGGATCGCCGCCCAGTACATGTTCGCGGCGGGCGGCATGGCGCTGGGCGGGTGGCTCGGTGGGGTCGTCTTCGATCTGGCCGGCAGCTACACGCCCGCGTTCCTGGTCGCGTTCGCGTTCAACGCGATGAACTTCGCGGTCATGAGCGTGGTCCATGCCCGCCAGACGCGGCTCCGGCTCAGCCCGCGTCCGGCGTAGACGACGCGCGCCGCGTTCGGGCGCCGCACTCGGGCGGCGGGAACCGGGCGCCAGCGGGTCCGGAGACCGGGCTTCCGGGGAGCGGCGCGGTCCGGGACGGGACACCGCGCACGGACACCGCGCAGCGGGCCGCCTCCGCTCGTCCGGCGCCCGGGCGTCTTTCGCCCGTCCTGAAGCCCTCAGCCTTCGAATACGAGGTAGGTCCGCACCTCGATGCTCTCTCGCGGCGGTGCGCCCGGGTCCTCGCCCTCGAGCCGGAACGCGCCGTGCGGGGTGAACCGGGCCCGACCGTCTTCGAGACTGTCCCAGCCCTTGATGAGAATCACCTCGTCGCGCTCCATCCGCGGCACCCAGTACCAGCGCTGCCCCGGGTCGTATGCGAGCTGGTAGATCTCGCCGACCCGGTCCGGGAAGACCTGGTCGGTGGCAATCAGCTCGGCCGCTCGCACGCTCCCCGCGTCGGCGAGCGCAATCGGTGTGCGCAGGACCGGCCCGCGGATCGGCCGCCACACGTTGATCTGCACGATGCGTCCGCCCGCCGACAGCACGCGGTCCACCTCGTCCGCCCCGAGCGCATCGGCCGCGCGTTTCGGCCCGGAATCGACGGTGTAGTCCACGTGCACCCGGCCCGCCGGACCGCGGAACCCGTCCGGATTCGCCGCGCCCCGGGCGCTGTCGGAACGGCGGGTGTGGTCGAAGACCGCGACCCGATCCGCCCCGGTCACCTCGGAGAGCAGGGCCTCGAGCTCGCGGTCGTAGACGCCGGCGATGGCGTCGTCGTCGTAGAGATCGGCGACCGCGGTCTCGTGGCGCACCAGGAGGAACCCTTCGCGATCGAGCGAGAGCATGTCCGCGACCTGCCGCATGTCGCGCACGTCCACGTGATGGACCACCGTCTCGAAGTGCACCCTCGGCTCGCCGCCGGTAAGGGCGGAGCTCTCGAAGCAGGGCTTCGTCTCCTGGGGAACGATGAACGTGAGCGCGCCGCGCACGTCGTCGGCGCCGGGGGTGCGGGTGGACGGGGTGGGGGTTCGGGGTCGAGTCATGGGTTCGCATCCCTCGATGTCGGCATGACGGGGCGATCATGCCACGCCCGATCACCCGGCGTCCCGCGCCCCGGGCGTCCCGCGCCCCGGGTGTCCGGCGCCCCGGGCGTCCCGCGCCCCGGGTGTCCGGCGCCCCGGGCGTCCGGCGCCGCGGGAAGCGCGGGAGTACGCGAATCCACGGGCGGACCCCGGGCCGGGCCGGTACCCTGGCTCGCAGGGTGCGGAGTCGACGGGGGATGCGTATCGTGGAGTTCACCGAGCCGGGGAGCTGGAGCGTGCGCGACTTCCGACACCGGGACTTCACACGGCAGGGCGGGCGGTGAAACGCGCCGCGCGGGCGGCCGGCGCCGGCGTCGCGCTCGCAGTCGCGGCGTACGTTGCGGCGTCGCCCGCCGATCGGACCGAGATCCGCAGGCTGCTCTACGACTTCGAGGTCGCGGGCTACTGCGGACTGGTGACCGACGACGTGGGGGAGGGCTTCCGCAGCAAGCTGGCCGCGCTGGTGGAACGCGACCCCGTCGGCCGCGAGGAGATGGACGCCCTGCGGGGGCGCGCATGGCAGGACGCACACGCCGAATGGCAGAACCGCGGCCTCGGCGGTTTCCGGGCTTGGTGCCGGGGAGACGCGCGCCGCGCCGCGGACCGGCTGGCCGCGGAGGCGCCGTCGCGTTGACGCGCACCATCGCCGCCGCACCGTTCGGCCGCCGAACGGGAACGGATTCGTCACCCGGACGCGGGCGGGTCGAGCAGTATCCGGAACTCCGCGCGCAGGCTCGCGTCCAGGCTCGGTGCGATGTGGGTCGGGTGGTGGCGGGCCAGCGTCTCGCGGACCCGCTCGGCGGCACGCTGCACGACGTCGGTCGAGCCCTGCTCGCCCCACTCCTTGGGGCTCGCACGGTCGCCGACCTCGGGATAGACGTACTCGCTCTGCATGAGCCCGAGGGTCTGCGGATGCCCGAGGAAGTGCTTCGGGCCCTCCGTGCACACCTCCCGCATCGTCTCCACGGAGAGGCTCTCGTCGTCGATGTCGATCCCGCGCACCGACCGGTTGACCGCGCCGAGCATGTCGTTGTCGATCACGAAGCTCTCCAGGCACGCCCCGAGCAGGCTCCCCAGCATGCCCGCCGACTCGTAGACCAGGTTCGCCCCGGAGTGGCCGGCCAGGACCGTCGTGTATCCCTTCTCGTAGCCGGCCTGGGCGTCGGGCAGCTTGGAGTCCGCCATCCCCGCCGCGATGCCGGTCGGCAGATCGTAGAACCGCCCCATCTGCGCGCACGCGGCCATCAGCACCGCCTGCTCGCCGCTGCCCCCGCTCATCGCCCCGGTGCGGAGATCGGAGACGAACGGCCACGTGCCGAAGATCGCCGGGTGTCCCGGCGAAAGGGCGTTGACGTAGACGAGCCCGGCCAGCACCTCGGCCACCTCCTGCACCACCGCGCCGGCGAGCGCGGCGGGACTGGTGGCGCCGGCCTGGCCCGCCGCGAGGAGCAGCACCGGCATGCCGCCGCGCACCGCGGCTTCGAGGCAGCGGCAGGCGTCCTCGGCGAAGCGCAGCGGCGGCACCACGAAGCAGCTCGACATGCTGACGAAGGGCCGGGCCCGCCAGCGCGCCTCGTCGCCGGCGACCCGGTGGAGCATCGCGAGCGACTCCTCGACGTGCTCGGGCTGCACCCAGCTCGCGCCGACGTGCTTCGACGTCCCGGCAATCGCGGCGTAGCAGGTGTTGAAGTCGAGGTCCCGCGGATCCTCCAGGTCGCGGCAGACGATGGGCCGCTGGAAGAAGTGGATGTGCTCCAGGGTGTCGACGAGGCGGGCGATGTCGTAGAGGTCGGCCAGGGTGGACTCCCGGTACTCGCGGGTCCGGGGGTCGACCATGTGCACCGCGGCCCCCGCGGTTCCGAAGTAGACCCGGTTCCCGGAGAGCTCCAGATCGTGCCGGGGGTCCTGCCCATGGAGGACGATGTCGCGGGCGGCGTTCGCCACCGTATCCTCGACCAGCGCGCGCGGGAAGAGGAGCCGCCCCTCGGGGTCGAGCCGACCGCCGGCCGCGGTGACCGTTTCGATGCAGGAGGGGATCGCCTCGGACAGCCCGATCCGCTCCAGCACGTCGAGCGCGGCGGCGTGGATCTGCCGCACCCCGCTCTCGTCGAGCGGCCGGTACCGGCCGCCGGCCATGCCGGGACGCACCGCCTTCTCTTCTTCGCGAAGGGGAGCGGCCCGGAGCTTGTGCCGCGCCGCCCGTCCGCCCATGCGCCGACCGCTGACCGCCGCCTCGCTCATGGTGCCTCCCGCTGCCGCGCGACCAAGCGTCGTCCGGGGGCTCGGACGCGGGCGGTATTGTCTCTACACATGGGGATCGCTGTCGAGAACCGGACGATGATCGGGCCGGACCATTTCACGTTGCGCCGGGTTCAGCCTTCGACCGTATGCAGCATGATGCGCAGCGTGCGGGCCAGGCCCTCCTTCTCCTCCGGCGACAGATTCCGGGTCACCAGCGCCTCGATGTCGTTGAAGCGGGGAAAGATCCTGCGCATGGTGGCCATCCCCTTCCGCGTCGCCCGCACCAGCACCCGCCGTCCGTCGACCGCGTGGGGCGTGCGGGTCGCGAGGCCGAGGCGTTCGAGTGTATTCACCACGCCGGTCAGGGTGCTCTTCGAGATGCCCGACTCCTCGGCGAGCGCGTACGATTCCTTCGGACCCCACACCCACAGCACCCACAGCACCGTGAATCCGGAGAACGTCAGGTTGAACTCGTTCAGGAGATTGCGCTCGGTGTAGTTGCGCACCGCGTTGGCGACCCGAAAGATGTTCGACACGGCGGCCCAGGCGTCCGCGTCGATTCCGAGGGCCTCCACCCGCTTGCGCGCCTCGCGTTCGACGCGGGTGACCGAGACATCCCTCGACATTCGACCACCTCGGAGCCCGGGCAGGCTGGTGCGCTTCAACGTCGTGCCGCTCCGCCAGGACATCGCGACCTCGCGCCGTCGGCGCGGGCGACCGAGGGATCCCCCGACATTCGACCGCCTCGGAGCTCGGGCAGGTTGGTGCGCTTCAACGTCGTGCCGCTCCGCCAGGACATCGCGACCTCGCGCCGTCGGCGCGGGCGACCGAGGGATCCCCCGACATTCGACCGCCTCGGAGCTCGGGCAGGTTGGTGCGCTTCAACGTCGTGCCGCTCCGCCAGGACATCGCGACCTCGCGCCAGTACCCCGCGATCCGCTCTCGGGGCCGGAGCCTGGTCAGCTCCTCCACCGGAGAATCGCCGATCCGGAGCTCGAAGTCACCGCGGTAGCACCGTCCGATCTCGCTCTCGTACGCGGACATCGTCACCAGCTCGTCCAGGCTGTCGGTGCCGTCGCTCTCGATCGCCGGCATCCAGCGGCTGTGCAGCATGGGCAGAGCGTTGACGAAGCCGGCGTGGTCGCTCTCGGCCTCGATCTCGAAGGTCGCGTGCAGCAACCGGCGGTCGTTGGCGGCGAGGCTCGCGCCGAACCGCCCGCCCGGGGCGAGACGCGGCCCGGCCCGGCCCACCGTGACGGGGCGGGTGAGGAAGATCGATCCGAGCTTCTTGGGATAGCCCTGGTGATGCCCGCGCACCATCGCGTAGTCGGAGTCGACCCAGATGTACGCGCAGCGCGAGTAGTGCCGGCCCCGGTACTTGCAGCGGATGACGAAGAACACCTCGCGGTACTGGGCCCGGACCGGGTCGAGGAGCTCCTCGAAGGTGTCGGAGCAGCTCTGCCAGTCGGCCCAGATCACCGCGACCGCGCCCGGGTCCTCGTCCGCCGGCTCGAGCCCGGGCGGGACGAGCTCCGCCACCGCCTCCGGGTCGGTCCGGTACTCGAGGGTCAGCATCTCGCCGGAGTAGTGCCACGGCGGCCGCGGCAGCAGGGACGCCCTGCCGGTGCGGGATCGCGGGAACATGAAGCCTCGATCGGACATGACGCCACTCCGTCGCCTTGTCATGGATGCCGGGGCATCCTATCGTTCGGAACCCAACGATGTCGATTCGGGAGGCGTGCCATGGCCGAGTTCCGGCGGATTCTGCTCGACGGATATCCGACCGTCGTGACCCGCGAGGGCGACCGGCTGCACGCCCGGGACGGGCGTTCGATCGCGGTCGCGGACGCACACCACCTCCCTCCGGCCGAACCGCGCAAGATCATCTGCGTGCACCTGAACTACGTCAGCCGGGTGGACGAGTTCATGACCAGGCTGCCCGCCACCCCCACCTACTTCCACAAGCCGGTCAGCGCGCTGTGCGGGCACCGGGCGCGGGTGGTGCGACCGGAGCGGTGCCGGTGGCTGAACTACGAAGGCGAGATCGCCATCGTCATCGGCCGACACTGCCGCAACATCGGCCGCGACGAGGCCGCCGACTACATCGCCGGCTACACGGTGGCGAACGACTACGGTCTGCACGACTTCCGCGACACCGACGCGGGCTCGATGCTGCGGGTGAAGGGCTCGGACACCCTCTGTCCGGTGGGTCCGGCGCTGGTCACCGGCTGGGATTTTCGCGGCAAGCGGATCAGGACTTATGTCAACGGCAATCTCGCGCAGGACGGGAACACCGACGAGATGGAGTGGGACATGCACTATCTCGTCGCCGACATCGCCCGCAACATCACGCTCGAACCGGGCGACCTGCTGCTCTCCGGCACCCCCGCCAACAGCCGGCCGGTCGAGCCGGGCGACGTGGTGGCGGTGGAGGTGGAGGGTCTCGGGCGGCTCGAGAACGAGATCGTCCCCGGCCCGGCTCCGATCCGGGACGACGTCGGCGCCCAGCCCACCAGCTCCGAAGAGGTGGTGTCCACCGCACTCGGCGGGGACTGGGAGTTCCGCGGCATCCGGGCCCCGCACGGACCGGGGTCGAAGCACTACCGGAGCCGGCTGGAGGAGTGAGGGGGGCGGGGTCTGGAAGATCGTCGGCGATGCAAGCGGCAGGAATGACGACAGGACGCAGGAACACGCCGCTTCGATGCCGGGCTCGGTCCGATGCCGTGAGGGTGCGCCTCCGCGTCCAGGAACGCGCGCGTCGAGGCCGCCGCCGAGACTCGTCCCGCTGGACGAGCGCGCCGTGCCGGCCTTCCGCCGCCGCAGGAGAGCGAGCTTCGGACCGCAAGCCCCCTTTCAGCCGGTGGACCCCTCCAGAATCTGCAACGTCTTCAGATCGCTGTGGAAGTCCAGCGCGTAGTCGCCACCCTCGCGGCCGATGCCGCTGATGCCGCAGCCGCCGAACGGGGCGGTGAGGTCGCGGATGAGGAAGCAGTTGACCCAGACCGTACCGGCGCGTACCGCGCGGCCGATGCGCTCGGCCCGGGCCGCATCGCGGGTGTAGACGACGCCTGCGAGTCCGTAGCGCGTGCCGTTCGCCAGGGCCACCGCCTGCGCCTCGTCCTCGAAGGTCTGGAGGGTCAGCACCGGACCGAAGACCTCGTTCTGGACGATCTCGGCGTCGTTGGAGCGCGGCTCGATCAGCGTCGGCTCGTACCACAGCCCGCCCTCCCGCGCGGCGCGCCCGCCACGCAGCACCCGATCTCCCGCCGCTCGCGCCCGCTCCACGAATCCATGCACCCGCGCGAGGTGATCGGGATGGATCAGCGGCGACACCGTGGTCGCCGGCATCCGGCTGTCGCCCAGCACGTGCTCGTCGGTGTACGCGAGCATTCTTGCAAGGAACGCCTCGCGAACCGATGCCTCGACCAGCAAGCGCGTCCCCGCGAGGCACACCTGCCCGGCGTCGTCGTACTGGCCGGCGGCCTTGCGGGCCGCGGCGTCGAGGTCGGCGTCGGCGAACACGATGAGAGGGCTCTTGCCGCCGAGCTCCGCGGTGAAGGGCACGATGTTGCGGGCGGCGGCGGCCCCGATGCGCCGCGCGGCGTCCGGCGAGCCGGTAAAGGAGATGCGTCGCACCCGCGGGTCGGAGACCAGCGCCGCCCCCACCTCCTCACCGATACCCTGCACGACGTTGAACACGCCGGGCGGGAATCCCGCCTCGTCGACCAGGTCGGCGAGCACCGAAGCCGTGACCGGCGACCACTCGGCCGGCTTGAGGACGACGGTGTTTCCGGCGGCGAGGGCCGGAGCGCACTTCCAGGTGGACAGCATGAACGGCGCGTTCCAGGGGGTGATGATCACCGCGGGTCCGGCCGGCATTCTGAGAACGGTGTTGGCGGTGCCGTTCGAGCTCCAGATCCGTCCTTCGTACGCGCCGGCCAGGTCCGCGTAGGCACGGAAGTTCCGGGCGCCTCTGGGGATCACCCGCAGCTCCAGACTCTCCTGGAGCATCGCCATGTCCAGGCATTCGATGCGGGCAAGCGGCGCGACGCTGGCGTCGATGAGATCGGCCAGCCGGTGCATGCAGGCGGCTCGCTCGGCGATGCCCGCCGCCGACCAGTCGGGAAACGCCTCCGCGGCGGCGGTGATCGCCTGCTCCGCGGCCGCCGCGTCGCCGCGGGCGAAGTCGCCGAGACTGCGCGACCAGTCGAGCGGCGAGCGGTCTTCGAACGTCCGGGGCGACGAGACGCGCCGTCCGCCGATGTAGTGGTCGGGTGAGACGGAGACGCCTTCGATGTCGGTTCGTGCCGTGCTCATCCTGTCCCTCCACTGCATCCCGGCCGCATCCCGGCGGTCTCGATGCCCGGGCCGGACGGCGCCCGGAACGTCCGCCTCGTGGACTCCCGCGAAGCCGAAAATTCTCGAGCCGCCCGACCGATGTCGTTCCCGCGAGAGCGGGCATCCATGTCGGCGACCTCGACGGGCGGTCCCGACGCCTCATCGCTCTCGGGGTCGCTCCCGGCGCAGCTCCCGGAACGGCTCTCGGGACGCATTCCAGGACGAGAGGTCAAATGAAGTCCAGGTACTGCGACAGCTCCCAGTCCGTCGTGGTGCCGAGGTAGTCGTCCCACTCCTTGCGCTTGATCCCGACGAAGTTGCCCACCAGCAGCTCGCCCACCGCCGACACCAGTGGTTCATCCTGCTCCAGCGCGTCGAGGGCGGCGCCGAGGTTCTCGGGCGCGCACACCTCGGTATCGACCGTCTCCAGCCCGTCGCCGGTCTCCGCCGGTGGGAGCGGGTACGCGTTCTCGGCCCCCATCCGCGCCGCCTGCAGCACCGTCGCCGCCGCCACGTAGGGGTTGGCCGCGCCGTCACCGAGGCGATGCTCGATGCGCGTCGCCGCGCCCCGCTCCCCGGGGATGCGCACCGCGACGCCACGGTGGTCGTAGCCCCAGTTCGCCCAGAAGCCGGCCAAGCTCGCCGGGCGCAGCCGCCGATAGGAGTTGACGGTGGGCGCGAGCAACGCCGACATCGAGCGGTGGTGATGCACCAGTCCCGCGACGCATTGCCGGGTGAGGGCGGACAGCCCGTCCTCCTCGGCAGCATCGGCGAACGCGTTGTCGCCGTGTCCGTCCGTCAGGCTGAAGTTGACGTGCAGGCCGTTGCCGCCGCGGTCGGACAGCGGCTTGGGCATGAACGTCAGCAGGTATCCGCGCTTCGCCACCACCTCCCGGGCCATGACCCGGAACAGGAAGATGTCGTCGAGGGCGCCGACCGCGTCCCGGTAGCGCAGGGTGAACTCGAACTGCGGCCAGTCGTACTCGGAGTTGATGGCCTCCACCGGGAAGCCGCACGCCTGGGCCGCGGCCCAGACATCGTCGATCAGGCCTTCGGGGTCGACCGCGGTCCCGGTGCCGTACACGTAGGCGCCGGGCGTGTCGTAGGGCACCCAGCCTCCCGACCCGTCGCGCTGGAAGATGAACGCCTCGAGCTCGATGCCGATGGACGGCGCGAGACCCTTCTGCCGCCAGGCGGCGACGGCGCGCTTCAGCGCCCCCCTCGCGCACAACCCCGACGGCTGCCCCTCGCGCTCCAGATCCGCCACCACCACCCCGGTGCCGGCCTCCCAGCCGGGACGCACTTGGTCGAGGTCGAACACGGCGTCCATGTCCGGGAGTCCCTCGCGCATCCCGGAGCCCGGAGCATCCAGCAGCGCGCGCCGGTAGTCCACCGCGTAGACCCCGACGCAGTACCGGACGGAGCCGGACTCGGCCACGGACCGGGGGAGGTACTTCCCCCGCGCGAGGTTCAGGTGGTCGCAGAACAGGACCCGGATGCGTTCGAAGTCGCTCATCGGAAGTGTCCTCCCGCTCCGTCCCGGCCGGCTGGTGCCGGGCTTGTCCCTGGCGTCCGCATGGAGACGTCCTCCTGCTCCGCTCGGCCCGCTATCGGACTACCGCCACCGGCAGAGACTTGATGCCGTTGATGAAGTTCGACCGCAGCCGGGCCTCGGGCCCGGTCTGCCGGAGCGAGCGGATTCGCCCCACCAGCTCCTGCAGCACCACCCGCAGCTCGAGCCGGGCCAGCCACATGCCCAGGCAGGCGTGCGGCCCACCCCGGCCGAACGCCATGTGGGGGTTGGGATCGCGGGCGAGGTCCACCCGGAAGGGGTCTTCGAACACCGAGTCGTCGTAGTCGCCGGAGATGAACCACAGAATCAGCTTGTCGCCCGCCCTCACCCTGCGGCCGTGCATCTCGAAGTCCTCCACTGCGGTGCGGCGAAAGTGCATGGTCGGAGAGGACCAGCGCAGGAGCTCCTCGACCGCCGTGTCCCACCGCCGCGCGTCGGCGCGGCGGAGCTGTTCGAGCAGCTCCGGATGGTTGGCGAGGACATGGAGGGAGGAGGCGATCGCGTATCTGGTGGTGTCGTTGCCCGCGGAGATCAGCAGGGTGAAGAAGTTCTTGAACTCGAGGTCGGTGAGCGGCGTCCCGTCCGGCAGCGGCTCGAGGAGGAGGCTGATCACGTCGTCCCGCGGCTGCCGGCGCCGCATCGCCGCCTGGCGCTCCGCGTACTCGAAGACCTCCGCCGCGGCCGGCGAGCGGAAGGGCATGAGCCGGAACGCGTCGGTGTCGACCCGGTCGACCACATGGTCGGTGAAGTCCGGGTCGGAGTTCCCGATCATCTGGTCCCCCTTCTCGGCCAGCCACGCGCCGTCCTCCTCGGAGACCCCGAGCACGTTCGCCAGCATCTTCAACGGCAGCGGCTTCGCGATCTCGGCCACGCAGTCGATCTCGCCGTGCGCCAGGGCCCGGTCGAGCACCTCGACCACGATGTCCCGCACCCGCTGCTCGTACGTCTCGATCAGGGGGCGCGCGAAGCCGCGGTTGACGAACCGGCGCAGCCGGGTGTGCTCGGGCGGGTCGTGCTCCATCAAGGTCAGCCGGGCCGCTCGCTCGTCCTCCGCCATCTCCTCCATGCGGATTCCCCGGCGTGAGCTGAACTGCCGGTAGTTCCGATTGACGGTCACGATGTCCGCGTGGCGGGTGACCGCCCAGAAGCCCGAGGCGTCCGGCTCGTCGAACCACGCCAGCGGCTCCTCACGCCTCAGGTGCTCGAAGGTTTCATGCGGGACGCCTTCCACGAACGCATCGTGGGAGGACAGATCCGCGAGTTCGGGCGACGCGGCGGAGCGAGGGGAGAACATGCGAGCTTCCTTCAGCGCCATACGGGCGATCCGGCGGGAGCCTGACGGCCGGCGGACCCGCGTCCTCCCCGGACCGCGGACCGGCATCGGCGATGTCCGGAACCGGCCGATGATCGTGGGGAGCGCGGGCGGAACGCATGACCCGGAGTGCCGAATTGCGAGCGGTCCGGCAGCATGGTAGTTTGGCCCCGAACGACATGTCAATTGGCGGGAACGAGCGAGCGGAGCCGTTGCGAAGGGGCGGCGTTCGCCACCGATCACCGAGGTAGGCCATGGACAGTATCGCGGGCGCCGGCCTGCTGTCCCACGTCCCGACCATCATGCTCCCGAAGGAGTCCCGGCACGCGTTGAACGAGGGCAACGAGACGAGTCTCGTGCCCGGGCTGGAACGGCTCCGCCGCGAGGTGCTCGACCCGTTGCGGCCCGATACGTTCGTCGTCTTCGATACCCATTGGGCCACCACCGTCGAATTCGTGGTGACCTCCCACGAACGGCGCAGCGGCCTCTATACCTCGGACGAGCTCCCGCGCGGCATCCGTCAGGTCCCCTACGACCTCGCCGGCAGTCCGGCACTCGCGAACCGCATCGCCGCGAGCGTGAGCGAACGTGGCGGCGTGCGCTGCACCGCCATCGACGACCCCTGCCTGCCGATCCACTACCCGACCGTCAACCTCGCGCACTACCTCGACCGCGGCGAGCGATGGGTCTCGGTGAGCGTTTGCCAGACGGCGCGCGACGGCGACTTCCTGGCGGTGGGCGCCGCCCTTGGCCATGCGGTCCGGGAGGCCGGCGAGCGGGTAGTGCTGCTCGCGAGCGGAGGGATGAGTCACCGGTTCTGGCCCTTGGCGGAGATCGAACGCCATGAGGCGTCCGATCCGAGCCACGTCCGCACCCCGGATGCGAGGGCCGCCGACGAGCAGCGCCTGGCGTGGTGGGCGCGGGGTGACCACGCGTCCGTCCTCGACACGATGGACGAGTACCGGGCCCACAGGCCCGAGGGCATGTTCGGCCACTACCTGATGATGGTGTCCGCCCTGGGCGGACGCGACTGCGTTGCGCCGGGACGGCAGCTCAGCGCCTACGAGAACGCGGCCGGCACCGGTCAGGTTCACGTCTGGTTCGACTGCCCGGCCCACGGCTGGCGCCGCGCCGCACGAGGTTCGGGATCCGTCGCTTCGACGGAAGCCGTTCGATGACTTCGACCATGTTCGAGCACTTCAACCACAGGAGGAGCGCAATGAAACGCATCGAACGTATCGCCAGACCGGGCGCGGTGGCCCTTGCCGCCGCGATGACCCTCACCGCCGCTCTCGCCGTGACCCTGACCGGCACCGCACGGGCCGAGTACCCGGAGAAGCCCGTGCAGTTCATCGTCCCCTGGCCACCCGGGGATCTCGAGGACGTGCTGACCCGGATGATCGCCGAGGAGTTCCAGAACGAGACCGGCGTCGCCGCCGCCGTGGTGAACAAGCCCGGCGGTGGCGGAGGCCCGTTCCCGGGTGCGGCGGAGGTGGCGCGGGCGCCGGGCGACGGATACACGGTGGGCTCGTTCGTCATCGGAGTCCCCACCGTCGGCGCCCTGCTCGGCATCGAGGGCATCGCCCGCGACACGTTCGAACCGATCGGGATCTTCCTCACCTATCCGTTCGTACTGGCGGCGGGCGGGGATGCGCCGTACTCCGACATGGCCGGACTCGCCGCGCACGCGAAGGACAACAAGGTCGCGCTGGGGCACTTCGGCTACGGGCTGGTGCCGACCCGGGTCTCGATCATCGCCGGGATGGAGCTCGGCTTCGAATTCGGCAGCGAGGCCGCTTTCGACGCACTGGACTGCAACACGCTCGCATCGGGCGACGCCGACGTCATCAATACCACCGTCCAGCTCGTGCTCCCCTGCCTCGACGAGATCAAGCCGCTGGCGTCCATCACCGGAGAGCGCATCCCGATCCTGCCCGATACGCCCACCATGGCCGAGCAGGTTCCCGGTCTCGACATCTCGCTGTGGAACGGCCTGTTCGTCCCGAAGGGTACGCCGCAGGCCGTCAAGGACAAGCTCGCCGCGATCGCGGAGCGCGTGGTCACGAGCAACAAGGCCCGGAAGCTCTCGGAGGAGACCGGAGCGCTCGTCTACTGGCAGGACGCGGAGCAGGCAGCGGCCCGCATCGACGCCGACTACACCGCGATCGAGGACATGTTCAAGCGCATGGGCGACCTGTAACGCGGCACGCCGACGGCCCGGGGGGCATGCGAGCGCTCCCCGGGCCGGAGCCTCGTCAGGGATGCGCCGGGCAGTGGCGGACCCGTATGGCGGCGGGATGGACGATACCCTGCGGCACGCGACGTGACCGCGGACGTGACCACGAACGTGACTACGAATGGCGAGCGCCGTCATGCAGCCCGAGACCGGCAATTCCCCAGACACCGAGGCGCAGCCGAAGCCGTTCGACATCCGGCGCCGTCCCGGTGATCTCCTGTTCGCGGCGGCATCGTTCGCCCTGGCGCTGTTCCTGCTGATCCAGCTCCCGGAGCAGACCCGGTGGTTCAACCGGGTCGATCCCCTGCTGCAACCCCGCTTCTGGCCCTCCGTGGTGCTCGGTGCATTCACCCTGTTCTCGGGCCTTCACCTCGTGCAGAGCTGGATCGCCCGCAATGGTCCGAGGCATCCGGATACGTCGCCGGTACCGGTCGGCGAGCTGCTGCGCTGGCTGCGCCCGCTGGAGTTCGCGGTGTACTTCGTCGTGTACGCCGCCTCCATTCCGTGGCTCGGCTACCTGCTCTCGACCGTGCTCTTCATGCCGTTGCTCGGACTGCGCACCGGAATCCGATCGCCGGCCGGGCTGTGCCTGCTGGTGGGGCTCGGCGTCGGAATCGTGCTCGTCTTCAAGACCGGCCTGGAGGTGCGCATGCCGCCCGGGGCGATGTACGACCTCTTTCCACCGGCCGTGCGCAACTTCCTGCTCCGGAACTTCTAGGACGACTTCGCATCGCCATGCCGGAAGCGATGGAGGTCCTCGCGCAGCTCCTGCGGCTCGATGTCGCGCTGGCGGTCGTGATCGGAGCGGTCGGCGGGGTCGTCATCGGCGCCATCCCGGGGGTCGGGCCGGCGGTGGCGATCGCCATCCTCCTGCCCGCCACCTTCCAGTTCGAGCCGCTGGTCGGGATCACCCTGCTGCTCGGCATCTACGGCGCCTCGATGTTCGGCGGCGCCGTGCCCGCCATCCTGATCAATACCCCCGGCACGCCGGTCAACGCCCTGACCACCTACGACGGATACGCGATGACCCGCCGGGGCGAGGCGCGGCGGGCGCTCTCCATCGCCTGCAGCGCGTCGTTCTGCGGCGGGGTGTTCTCGGTGGCGTGCCTGCTGGCGCTGTCCCCGTACCTTGCGCGCGTCGCGCCATACTTCGGCTCGCGCGACATCTTCATGGCCGCGTTGCTCGGGGTGGTGATGGTCATTCTCGCGCACCGGCGGCAGACCGTCGCCGCCGCGATGCTGGTGTCGCTCGGCATGTTCCTGAACACCGTCGGTCTCGAAGGGGTGCGCTTCAGCCACCGGTTCACCTTCGGACAGAGCTGGCTGAACTCCGGATTCGACCTGATCACGGTGATCCTGGGGCTGTTCGCGATCTCGCAAGCGTTCAAGCTGCTGGTGGACCGTGAACGCCCGCCGCCGCTGCCGCGCATGGAGCCGGGGGGTGGGGGTGGCGGCGGTGGCCTGCGTGCGCTGGCTCGACATCCGCGGCTCGCCGGGGTCTCGTCGGCCTTCGGTGTCGTCATGGGCATCATTCCCGGGGTCGGGGAATTCCTGGCCCAGTTCTTCTCGTACTCGTTCGCCCAGCGGACCTCCCGCAACCCCGATCTCATCGGTCGCGGCTCGGCCGAAGGACTGATCGCGTCGGAGGCCGCCAACAACGCGGTGCCCGCCGCGGCCATGATCCCGTTGCTGGCCCTCGGGATTCCGGGCGAGGCGCTGACCGCGATGATGCTGTCGGTGTTCCACGTGCATGGCGTGATCCCGGGACCGAAGCTCTTCGAGACCCAGCCCCACTTCCTGCCGAGTCTGTTCGTCCTCCTGCTCGTCATCAACGTGCTGGTGATCCTGTTCCTCCGACCCTCGACCCGATGGCTCGTGCAGGTGGTGCGGACGCCGCCCCGGTACCTCGGGATCGCGGTGCTCACGCTGTCGCTGGTGGGGGTCTACTCGCTGCGGACGAGTCTCGTCGACTGCGCGGTGGCCGCGGCCTTCGGGATGCTGGGCTTCATCCTCCGGCGCCTGGAGCTGCCGCTCGTGCCCATCGTGCTGGGGATGGTGCTCGGCCGGATCCTGGACGAGAAGTTCCGCGCGAGCCTGGCGCGAGTCGAGACACCACTCGACTTCATCGACCGTCCCGTCTCCGGGACGATCTTCGCGATCATCGTGGCAAGCCTCCTCGCCCACGCGATCGCCGTCCTTCGTCAACACCGCGCGAGGCGGGCCGGAGCCGACCGCTCCGGAGCTACCAGTGCCCGATCATGATCCCGAGGCGCTCGTCCCTCTCCGGACCCATCTCGAACAGGAACGTCTCCGCCATCCCGGTACGGTTGCGGCGGCGGCGAAACCAGGTGAACAGGCGGTCGTGGAGCTCCCTGCGGACGCCCTCGTAACCGCGGTCTTCGCCAAAGTCGACCAGCTCCAGAGGGTCGCCGTCCAGATCGAAGAGCTGGGGGCGGAACCGTTCGTGCAGGATGTACTTCCAGCGATCGGTGCGCAACATGTGCGCCCGGCACTCCCAGGGATGCACTCCGAGCAGAGTGCGCGGCCCCCGGTCGCTGAAGTCGATCTCGCTGACCGCGAAGTCGCGCCACTCCCGCGGGTCCTCGCCCCGCAGGAGGCCGAGCAGGGAACGGCCCTCCACGCATTCGGTCCGGACCTCGCCGCCGGCGAACTCCACGAAGGTCGGCAGCAGGTCCACCGCCTCCACGAACCGGTCGTCCGCCGTGCCTCGGGTGGCGTCCGCGAGGGGTGAAGGGTCGCAGAGGATCATGGGGATCCGGGCCGAGCAGTCGTGGAACAGGTCCTTCTCGCCCAGCCAGTGATCGCCCAGGTAGTCGCCGTGGTCGCTGGTGAACGCGATCAGGGTCCGCTCCGTCAGGTCTCGCGCATCCAGGTAGCGAAGCAGCCGCCCGAGGTGGTCGTCGACCTGCCGGATGAGGCCCATGTAGGTCGGGATCACATGCTCGCGGACCTCGTCCCGGGAGAAGTTCTCGCTGTAGTCCTGGTCCATGAAAGCCCGCTGGACCGGGTGCGGACTGTCGCGCTCGCCGTCGGCCCGCACCGCCGGCAGGACGTGATCGCGCGTGTAGAGGGCGTGGTAGGGAGCAGGGGCGAGCCAGGGCCAGTGCGGCTTGATGTAGCTCAGGTGCAGGCACCAGCGCTGGTCGTCCGGGGTCTGCTCGAGGAGCTCGATGGCCCGGTCGGTGGTGAACGCGGTCTCCGAATGCGCCTCCGCGACCCGCGCCGGCAGACCGGCGTTGCGCATGCTCCAGCCGCTCACGCGGCGTCCGTCCTCGCCGATGGCGCTCGCCGCGTACAGCTCCCACGGATTGTCGCCCGGGTACCCCCGGGCGCGCAGGTAGTCGTTGTAACCGAGACGGGGCGGGACGATGGGGTCCGGATAGAGTCCCTCCAGCTTCTCGAAGGGCTCGAACCCGCCGTTGGCGACGGTCCGGCCGATGACGGAGTCCGGGTCGACCCCGAGACGGTCCAGCGCGTCGCGCGAGCCACTCACGTCCATCTTGCCGACCAGCACCGGAGCGACGCCGAGGTCCCTCATGCAGTCCCCCAGGGTGAGCTCTCCCGGCTTGAGCGGATCCTCGTTCGCCATCGCGCCGTGCGAGGACATGTACCGCCCGGTGTGGAAGCTCGACCTCGACGGCCCGCACAGCGGCGCCTGACAGTAGGCGCGCGTGAACCGGACTCCCCGTGCGGCGAGCCGGTCAATGTTGGGCGTCTCCAGGTGCGGATGGCCGTAGCAGGAGAGGTAGTCCCACCGGAGCTGGTCGCACATGATGAACAGGATGTTGGTGTCGTCTCTCAAGGTTCTCTCCGACAGGAATGCGCCGAGCCGTCCGGCTTCGGCGCGGAGGCAGGCATTCGGCTCGTTCGGCGCCCGGCTCCGATACGCGGGATCGATGAGGTGGTCCCGGATGTTCGCACGGGAGTTTCGGACCGGGGGCAATGTGTACCCATTGCCTCGAAGAGGGCAAGGGCATGGCGACGAGACGGAGGCGATGCACCGCGGCGTTGGAGAAGCGAGACGCTGCGAGGGGATCGGAAGGGCGGACGATTGCGGCGAAGTCTCAGGCGCATCCGCACCACGCGAGCGCAAGGAGGCGTCGGGCGGTGGAGGGGACGGCTACCGCTGCGTGTACGTCAACGTCGAGGCCGGCCAGGCCTCGCGCGAAGACGTGGTGCGGGCATGTCCGTCAGCAGTGATGGACGGCGCCCCTGGTCCGGTGACAGGTACATGGCGGTGTTTCCCGGGCTGCGAAATGCAACGGTACGACAGAGCGCACGGATCGGGCTCCTTCCCGATTCCGGCTTTCGCACGCTATCCGAGGTGCGCGATCTCGACGCCGCCCCATTGCTCGTTCAGGTACTCCGCCACCAACCGACGATGACAGTGGTGGGGCTTGTCCTCGCTACACAGCAGGCAGCCGTCCGCGACGACTTCCTCGGAGACCGTCCTCTCGACCCGCCTCTGGCGCATGAGGTCGAGGAACCGCGCCTCGTAGGTCCCCCAGTCCCCGCCACCTTTCCGGTAGTCGTCCAGTATCTCCTTCGTGGGGGCGAACTCGGGCAGGTGGAGGTACTCGATACCGCAGATCTCGGCGAGAAAATACGCGAGGTCGTCGCGCTTGGCGAAGCCGGCGAGCTGGGAGACGTTGTTGAGCCGAACGTCCACGACACGCCGGGTGCCGGACTCACGCAGCAGATCGAAGAACCGGCGTGCCGGCTTCCTGGTGAAGCCGATGGTGAACACCCTCATGGGCCTTGCTCCGTGGGATGTGCGACCAGCTTGTCGTTCACGTGGGCCACCCGTTCCTGCCGGCACGCGATGGCGGTGTCGATCAGCTCCTCGCGAGTCCGGTAGAGATCGGCGCGGGGCAGCTTCTGGGAGTCGATGAGACGGTCCATGGCCTCGGCGTGCGGCTCCAGGCGACCGTCGGCGTGGATGTGCACGAGCTCGACCCCTCGTTGGTCGAGCGCACGCCCGACGAGGAGCGTTCGATGACAGTCGAGCGGCTCTTTCTCCGCACACATCAGCGCGATGCGGTACTCGGCGGCGCCATGAACGACACGGGCCAGTCCGCGTTTGAACGAGTCGGTGGTGGCCACACGATCGTAGCGGATGCGCCCGTCTTCGTAGCAGGCAGGGTCGCCCGACCGACCACCCAGAGAGTCACCGAGATAGACGTACCGAATCCCCTGCGCACCAAGGGCATCGGCGAACGAATCACGGTCGAACTGAGGATTGAAGCGGCTGTATGGCGCCGAGCGGACATCCGCCACCGCTGTCACGTGATGCCGCTGCAGCAACGCGATGAACGCCCCCAGGGCGTGTGTGGAATGACCGATGGTGAGCACGGTGCTACTGGCCTCGGTCATGGACGCTACCTGCGTTCTCCGGTGATGATCGAGGCGATCAGCTTGTAGCAGGCACCGTCGTACCGCTCCCCGAGGCTGACTGTGAGAAAACACTCGCCGATTTGATAATCACCGTCCAGCTTTGCAAGGTATCGCCGCTCGTATCCGGGATCGGTGACCCACAGGGCATACCTGTTTCGTGCATAAATGAAGCGCCCCAGGACACGCCGCTTCCTGTTGCCGAAAGCCTCGCCTGGCTTGAACACCGAAAGCTCCAGTTCGTCGACATGGATCAGTTTCAACGAATCTCCGACCGAACCGGCAACGTCCAGCGGAATCTTGTCGTTCAGACCGTGGTACGTGCTGTGACCATCGAGCCATAGCGGCGCTACGAGATCCGCAAGCACCGGCAAATCGAACCACGACAGCCTGCCCACCTTCTCCCAGTAGTGCTCGGGGTCGAGCAACCAGTTTTCGGTCTGATGGTCAATCGGCCTCGGCTCCAGCACCGGAACGTCGATAACGTCGAGGACTCGCGGGTCGCTGCCGTCCTCGTACTGGCGTTCGTACTCCGATACTTCCTGATGTTCGCGATCGCTGACCGGTCGAATCCATTGGCCGGCCCTGCCGCCGAGCCACTCCCGGCCGGCGACGCACCGACCGTGCAGCTTCCGGGAGTTCGCCAGACAGACGATGCGCTTTACACTCTGCATCGTGGCTGCCGTCTCGTCACGAGTCCGGAGTGGATTTCGCCGCGCGTCAGCGCGTAATCCAGATCTTCCGGAGTGGTGTTGGGCACCACCGACTCGTCGAATCGGATCGTCCGGCTCTGGCTGCGTTCCTGAAACAGCCGCGCCAGAACCTCCGGGACCATTTCACGCTTCGAGCTACCGAGGCGGCGGAAATACCCGCCGGGGCTCCGGTGTACGAACAGGCTGCGAGGAATCTCCATCCGGATGACGGGGACAGGCCGGCCATCCGAACCTTCCAGCTCCATCTTGTAGATGTCCGCGTCAAGCGCAGGTTTCGCGGAATCGTTGCAGATTTCACGAGCCCAGCCTTCGACCACATCCAGGCTGTCGAGCGGGATGCCCTGAACCTCCCGGGTCTTGTCGTCCACCCCGAGAATCACGGTCCCGCCTCTGGTGTTGGCGAAGGCTGCCAGTTCGTCCGCGAAGTCGTTCCGGCTCGGACTCGTGACGCGTTCTCCGGCCAGCACGACGCACTTGAGCTCCAGGGTCGAGTCCTCGCCGAGCCGGATGCGCCTGGCCAAGCCCCCGATCCGGTTCACGTCGGCCGTCATCCGTTCAACGTCCAGTGCGCCGGTTCCCGCACGGTCTCCGGCCGGACGCGCTTCCGGCAACCGCCGATCACGTAAGCGAACTCCCATGCACCCGCAAATGGGGACATCGATCGCCACTCCCTGAACGACTGAAAGCGTTGATCTCTCGTCCGTGAAGTCTCGTGCGAAATTACAAGGAACTGCCCGCAGCTCCTGGATTCCCGCTTCCGCGGGAATGACGGAGATTGTCGTATTTCGCGGTTGCTGTCACTCCCACGGCAAATCCGCCTCCGTCGAGACGGGGCGGGAATCCGGAAAGCTCTGCTGTCGCCGTGTCCATTCAGAAGGATATCACTCGCCGGTCGAACGCTCCGACACTTCCCGGCACCGGCGCGGCAGGGACCGCCACCAGCAAGACGCCTGTGCTCCAGAAAGGACTCCCGAGTGGGACGGACCCGTGCCCACGGCGTACACTGCGCCCGGCGATTGGACTCGCGTCGCATCGACCCTCGGGAGACGCTGAAGCATGAGCACTCCAGCCGGCCGACACTTCCTGCAGATCCCGGGACCGACCAACGTTCCGGACCGGATCCTGCGCGCCATCGATCGTTCGACCATCGACCACCGCGGACCGGAGTTCGGACGCCTCGGCCGGCGGGTGCTCTCGGGCCTGCGCGAGATCTTCAGGACGGATGGCGACGTGCTGATCTTTCCGTCGTCGGGGACCGGCGCGGGGGAGGCGGCGCTGGTGAACACCCTCTCGCCCGGCGACACGGTGCTGATGAACGAGACCGGACACTTCTCGACGCTGTGGTCGGCGATGGCGCGCCGGCTCGGCCTGGTGGTCGAGGTCCTCGACGGCGACTGGCGCACGGGCGCGGACCCGGCGCGGATCGAGGCGCGACTCGCCGAAGATCGCCACCGTGCGATCAAGGCCGTCGTGGTCGTGCACAACGAGACCTCGACCGGGGTGACGAGCCGCATCGGTGCGGTGCGCGCCGCGATCGATGCCGCCGGCCACCCGGCGCTGCTGCTGGTCGACACCATCTCCTCGCTCGCCTCCGTCGACTACCGCCACGACGAATGGGGTGTCGACGTGACCATCGGCGGCTCGCAGAAAGGGCTGATGCTGCCTCCGGGACTCGGCTTCAACGCGGTGAGCGACAAGGCCCTGGCGGCTTCGAAGTCGGCCGGGATGGCGCGCTCGTACTGGGACTGGGAGTCGATGCTCGGGGCGAACCGGACCGGGTTCTTTCCCTACACGCCGGCCACGAACCTGCTCTACGGCCTCGCCGAAGCCATCGACATGCTGCGCGAGGAAGGTCTCGACAACGTGTTCCGGCGCCACCGGCGCCACGCCGAGGCGACACGATGCGCGGTGCGCGCGTGGGGACTGGAAGTGTGGTGCCGCCGTCCGCAGGAGTATTCGTCCTCGCTCACCGCGGTGAAGGTCCCCGAGGGCCACAGCGCCGACGCCCTGCGACGCACCATCCTCGAAACCTTCGACATGTCGCTCGGCGGCGGGCTCGGACGCCTCGAGGACTCGGTGTTCCGCATCGGGCACTTGGGAGACTTCAACGACCTGATGCTCGCGGGGACGCTGTCCGGCATCGAGATGGGGCTCCGGCTCGCCGACGTGCCGCACGAGCGCGGCGGCGTCGCCGCGGCGCTCGCGTCCCTTGTCGAAGCGGCATCGCGCGACGGCGTCGCCCGCACCGATCGGACTACCGGGCCCGCGCCGGAGACGCCGGCCGGGGTCGCGGCTCTTCGCGCGTGAAACGGGGCAAGGGTCAGGCAGCGCTTCGCCGATTTCGGCAACGCGGCTCTCCGCGCGCGAGGCAGGACTCCGGTCACCGGCTCGGCCCGGCACTTGGCGGACGCGGCTCTCCGCGCGCGAGGCAGGATTCGAACCGCCGGACGGGACTGTCTCGATATCGGCCCGCTCGATACGTCGCGAGCCTCCCCGCATGAGGCACCGCTCGCACCTGCGCCCCGGCGACGCCGGGCTCGCGGCGCGCCTGCGGCGCGGGATCGAGGGCGAGGTGTGGTTCGACCCCGCGAGCCGGGGCCGCTACGGCACCGACGCGTCGATCTACCAGATCGAGCCGATCGGAGTGGTGGCGCCCCGCACCGCGGAAGACATCGCCCACACCATCGCAATCTGCCGCGAGGCCGGCGCCCCGGTCCTGCCACGCGGCGCCGGCACCTCGCAGTGCGGGCAGACCGTGGGCGAGGCGGTGGTGGTCGATACCAGCAAGTACCTCGACCGGGTACTCGATTTCGACGGGGAGTCGCGCCGGGTCACGGTGCAGCCCGGCATCGTGCTCGACCGCCTCAACGCGTGGCTCAGGCCGAAGGGGCTCTTCTTCCCGGTCGACGTATCGCCCGCCAACCGGGCGACGATCGGGGGGATGGCCGGCAACAACTCGTGCGGGGCGCGCTCGATCCGCTACGGCAACATGGTGCACAACGTGCATGCGATCAGCGCGGTCCTCGCGGACGGGAACGCGATCCGGTTCGGCGAGGTATCCGGCAATCTCGCGGGGCTCGCCAGCGACGACCGCTGCGCCGATACGGCCGGAAACGACCGCTACGCCGATCTCATCCGGCGCCTGCGCGCCTTGGGCGCGCGCGAGGCGGACGAGATCGCACGCCGGTTCCCGTCGTTGCTCCGGCGGGTGGGCGGCTACAACATCGACACCCTCGTGCCCGCCGGCGCCGCCGGCGGCATGACCGGCACCCCGGCCGGTGGTGTGGCTGCCGGCGTGGCCGGCGGCACGACCGGCGCCATGGCTGGCCGCGTACCCGGTGCGACGACCGGCGCCGTGGCCGGCACCCCGGCCGGTGGCCACAACCCTGTCGACGCGCGGACGATTCGGGCTGGGGGTGCGACGACCGGCGCCATGGCCGGTGGCCACAACATGGCCCACCTGCTCGTCGGCTCCGAAGGCACGCTGGGGTTCTTCACCGGGGTCGAGCTCGACCTCGCGCCGTTGCCGGCCCACCGCGTGCTGGGGGTATGCCACTTCCCCGCGTTCTACGAGGCGATGGCCGCGACGCAGCACATCGTGGCCCTCGATCCGAGCGCGGTGGAGCTGGTGGACCGCACCCTCGTGGAGCTCGCGCGCGACATCGCGGCGTTCCGCCCCACCGTCGAGCGGTTCGTGCGGGGCGCGCCCGAAGCGCTGCTGCTGGTGGAGTTCGCGGGCGAGGACCGGGCCGCCCTCATCGCCCGGCTCGCCCGGCTCGGCGAGCTGATGGCGGACCTGGGGCATCCCGGCGCGGTGGTCGAGGCGGTGGAGCCCGCGTTCCAGCGTGCGGTGTGGGAGGTGCGCAAGGCGGGTCTGAACATCATGATGTCGATGAAGGGCGACGGGAAGCCGGTCTCCTTCGTCGAGGACTGCGCGGTGCGGCTCGAGGACCTCGCCGAGTACACCCGCCGCCTCGACGCCATCTTCGCCCGCCACGGGACCCGCGGGACCTGGTACGCGCACGCCTCGGTCGGCACCCTGCACGTGCGTCCGATCATCGATCTGAAGGTCGAGGACGGCGCCCGCCGCATGCGGGCCATCGCCGAGGAGTGCTTCGAGATGGTGCGCGAGTACCGGGGCTCCCACTCCGGCGAGCACGGCGACGGCATCGTGCGCAGCGAGTTCCACGAGGCGATGTTCGGATCGCGGCTCGTAGGCGCGTTCGAGGAGGTGAAGGACGCCTTCGACCCGGACGGCCTGTTCAACCCCGGCAAGATCGTGCGGCCCGAGCGCATGGACGACCGCGGGCTGTTCCGCTACAAGCCGGGCTACGCGCCGCTCCCGGTCGAGACCGGACTCGACTGGTCGGAGTGGGGCGGCTTCGACCGCGCGGTCGAGATGTGCAACAACAACGGCGCGTGCCGCAAGTCGGACCCCGGCGTGATGTGCCCCTCCTACCGGGTCACCAGGGACGAGCGGCACGTCACCCGCGGCCGCGCGAACACCCTGCGGCTCGCCCTCACCGGCCAGCTCGGCCCCGACGCGCTCACCTCGGACGCCATGGCCGAAACCATGGCGCTGTGCGTCGGGTGCAAGGGCTGCAAGCGCGAATGCCCCACCGGCGTCGACATGGCGCGGATGAAGATCGAGTACTTGCACCAGCACCGGAAGCGGCACGGGCTCCGCCTGCGCGACCGTCTCGTCGCATGGCTCCCCCGCTACGCACCGGTCGCGAGCCGCCTTGCATGGGTCGTCAACCTGCGCGACCGCGTTCCGGGGCTCGCCGCCGCCACCGAAGCCCTGCTCGGGCTGAGCGCGAAGCGCTCCCTCCCGCGCTGGCGGGGGGATCCGTTCCGGGTCGATGAGCTCACCGGCGGGGAGACGCGGCACGAGACGCGCCCTCGGGGGATTGGCCCGGGGGGTCGTTGCGGGGAGCACCAGGAGAGCGGGCAGCGGGGCCGAACAAGCGCGGAGACGGGGGCTGCGCACGCGGCCGGCATCGGTGCCGGCCCTCGGGTGGCGACGAGGCCGGAAGATGGATCTCCTGCCTCACACTCGGACTCGGGCCTCGAACCGGACCAGACTCCCGCCGCACACCGGGAACGACCCGAGGTAGCGCTCTTCGCCGACACCTTCACCACCTGGTTCGAGCCGGAGAACGCACGCGCCGCGGTGCGGGTGCTGGAGGCGGCGGGCTTCCGGGTCCGGCCCGCCGCACCGCCCCCCGGCGAGCGCCGCCCGCTATGCTGCGGCCGGACCTTCCTCGCCGCCGGCCTGATCGACGAGGCCCGGCGCGAGCTGCGGCGCACGTTCTCGGCCCTTGCGCCCCTCGTCGAACGCGGCGTCCCCATCGTCGGCCTCGAGCCTTCGTGCCTGCTCACCTTCCGCGACGAGGCCCTCGTCCTCGGCTTCGAACGGGAGGCGGACGACGCGCGGTTCCTCCTGTTCGAGGAGCTCATCGCCGACGCCGCCGCACCAGAGGCACCAGAGGGTCGCGCCGGTCTGCCCCTTCGCCCGCTGCCGGCAACCCGCGCCCTCCTCCACGGCCACTGTCACCAGAAGGCGTTCGGAGTCATGCCGGCGCTGGAGCGTGCCCTGCGCCTCGTGCCGGGACTGGAGGTCGAGACCGTCGCCTCGAGCTGCTGCGGCATGGCCGGCGCCTTCGGATACGAGGCCGCGCACTACGAGACGTCGATGGCGATGGCCGAGCTCGACCTGCTCCCGGCGGTGCGGGCGACGGATCCGGACACGCTGATCGTCGCCGGCGGGACGAGCTGCCGGCACCAGATCGGAGACGGGACCGGCCGCATCGCATCGCACGTGGCGAGCGTGCTGGCGCAGGCTCTCGTACCCGGAGACGGCCCGGATGAGGGCCGAAACGGTGTCAGTCGCCAGCTCCGGCAGGTTGAGGGGAGTCCGGGTCCACAGGCTCGATGCGGAGACGCCTGGACCCGGCCGATCTCGCCGCCCGCGCTCAGCCGCGCAGCTTCTCGTTCTCCGGGTCGTACGGTGACTCCGGGATGACGGTCGCGCGGTGCATCGTGCCGAGGATGTCCATCTCCACCGTCGCGCCGACTTCCGCGAGCTCCGGCCGCACCATCGCCAGCGCAAGCGACTTCCCGACCCTGAACCCGTAGCTCCCGCCCGTCGCGCGACCGACCAGCTCCCCGCCCGCGAACAAGGGGTTGTTGCCCAGAGCGTCGGCGTCGGTGACGTCGTGCACCTCCAGGGTGACGAGCCGGTTGGCGAGCCCGCGCTCCATCCAGCGCTGCAGCCCGTCCCGGCCGATGAAGTCCCCCTTGTTCAGGTGCACGAAGCGGTCGAGACCGGACTCCAGCGCGGCGTACTCGATGGACAGCTCGGTGCCCACCATCCGGTAGGACTTCTCGAACCGCATCGAGTCCATGGCCCGGATCCCGAACGGGGCGATCCCCAGGTCCCCACCGGCCTCCATGAGCACATCGAAGATGTGGTTCTGGTACTCGACGGGATGGTGCAGCTCCCACCCGAGCTCGCCGACGTAGTTCACCCGCAGCGCGAGGCACGGCGCGAGGCCCACGTCGATCCATCGACCGCTCAGCCACGGGAACGCGGCATTCGAGAGGTCCGCATCGGTCACCCGCGCGAGCAGCGTGCGCGCCTTCGGCCCGGCCACGACCAGCACCCCGAGCCGGCCGGTGAGGTTCTCGAAGCGCACCGAGCCGTCGCGCGGCGCATGGCGCCGGATCCAGTCGTGGTCGAGGCGCTGGAAGGTGCCGGCGGACACCAGGTAGAAGCTCTCCGCGCCCTCGCGCCACACCGTGAACTCCGAGAGCACTCCGCCGCGGGTGTTCAGCGCGTGCACGAGGCGCACCGGACCGCTGCGCGCCGGAACGCGGTTCGCCACCAGCCGGTCGAGGAACGCCTCCGCCCCCGGCCCCGCCACCCGGCACTTCGCGAACGCGGTCATGTCGAGCAGGCCGACGTTGGCGGCGACGTTGCGGCACTCGCGCCCGACGTGCTCGAACCAGCGCGAGCGCCGGAACGACCAGTCGTCCACCGGCTCGACCCCCTCGGGGGCGAACCAGTTCGCCCGCTCCCAGCCGAACTTCTGGCCGAACACCGCGCCCAGCGCCTTCAGGCGGTCGTGGCACGGCGCGGTGCGCAACGGCCGGGCGGCGGGGCGCTCCTCGTCCGGGTAGTGGATGGTGAAGACGTTGGCGTACGCCTCCTCGTTCTTCTTCACGAGGTAGGCCCGGGTCGCGTAGTCGCCGAAGCGCCGGGGATCGACCCCCATCATGTCGATGGTCGGCTCGCCCTCCACGATCCACTCCGCGAGCTGGAAGCCCGCGCCGCCGGCCGCGGTGATCCCGAAGCTGTGGCCCTCGTTGAGCCAGAAGTTGTCGATGCCCCACGCGGGGCCGATGATCGGGCTGCCGTCCGGGGTGTAGCAGATGGCGCCGTTGAAGACCTGCTTCACCCCCACCTCGCCGAACGCGGGCACCCGGTGGATGGCGGCCTCGATGTGCGGCTCCAGCCGCTCCAGATCCTCCTGGAACAGCTCGTACTCGCAGTCCTCGGCGGGGCCGTCCACGTAGCATGCGGGGGCGCCGGTCTCGTAGGGGCCGAGGATCAGTCCGCCCCGCTCCTCGCGCAGGTACCACGAGCCGTCGGACTCGCGCAGCACCCCCATCTCCGGCAGGCCCGCCGCGTGGCGCGCCTGGATCTCCGGGTGCGGCTCGGTCACGATGTACTGGTGCTGGACCGGGATGACGGGAACGTCGAGCCCGACCATCGCCCCGGTGCGCCGGGCGAAGTTCCCGGTCGCGCTCACCACGTGCTCGCAGACGATATCGCCCCGGTCGGTATGCACGCACCATTCGCCGCCCGCGGTCCGGGAGATCGCGGTGACCGTGGTGTTCCGGTGGATCTCCGCGCCCCGGCGGCGGGCCCCGGTCGCCAGCGCCTGGGTCAGGTCCGCCGGCTGCACGTACCCGTCCCCCGGATGGCGGATCGCTCCCACCAGGCCGTCGATCCTGCACAGCGGCCAGATCTCCTCGACCTCCTCGGGGGTCAGGAAGTCCACGTCGACCCCGATGGTGCGCGCCACCCCGGCGTACTGGCGGTACTCGTCCATCCGGTCGCGGTTCATCGCGAGCCGGATGTTGCCGACGAGGCGCAGCCCCACGTTCTGCCCGGTCTCCTGCTCCAGGGTGCGGTACAGCTCCACCGAGTACTTGTGGACCTGGCCGACCGAGTAGCTCATGTTGAACAGGGGAAGCAGCCCCGCCGCATGCCAGGTCGAGCCGGAGGTCAGCTCCCGGCGCTCCACCAGCACCACGTCCGGCCACCCCTTCTTCGCGAGGTGGTAGAGGGTACCGGCGCCGACGACCCCGCCACCGATGACAACCACGCGAGCGTGCGCTTTCATGTCCGACCTCTCCGGCGGTTGCGCGAACTGGCGCGGAGTCTAATCTAGTGAGCCGGGGGCAACGAGCGCCGCACCCGACGCGACGGGGGGTTTCGTGATCGCGCCAATCGGTGTCCGCACGCGGTCGACGCCCCTCGCCCGGCATGGCGCGGGCGCACATTCGCTGGTCGCGAAGGCATCAGACGCGAGCCGGAACGACCCCGATACTCTGACCGCTCCCGAAACGGTCCGATGAAGCCGGTTGACAGGAGGCTTGCGCATGGCCAGTGAGCGACATGGACGAGGTCGGGCCCGAGGCGGCGGCCGGGAGGCGCGCCGGGCGGCCCGCGCCGGGGCGCGACCGGCCGGCGTGCCCTACGTCACGCGCCGGGTGCCGGTCTACGACGTGATGTCCGCCGAGGGGCTGGAGCTCGTCGAGCACAACGCGGAGACGATCCTGGAGGAGGTCGGGGTCGAGTTCCGGGACGACCCCGAGGCGCTCGTGCTGTGGCGCGGGGCCGGGGCCGAGGTCGACGGCGAACGGGTCCGGATCCCCCGCGGCCTCGCCCGCAAGCTGGTGACCGACTCCGCCCCGGCGGAGTTCGTGCAGCATGCCCGCAACCCCGAACGCAGCGCGCGCATCGGCGGCCCGCACATGGTGTTCGCGCCGGCCTACGGCCCCCCGTTCATCCGCAGCCTCGACGAGGGACGGCGCTACGCGACGATCGAGGACTTCCGCAACTTCGTGAAGCTCGCCTGGCTCGCGCCCGGCCTGCACCACTCCGGGGGGACGCTCTGCGAGCCGGTCGACCTGCCGGTCAACAAGCGCCACCTCGACATGGTCTACAGCCACCTGCGCTACTCCGACAAGCCGTTCATGGGCTCGGTCACCGCCCCCGAGCGCGCCGAGGACACCGTGTCGATGGCGAAGATCGTCTTCGGCGACGAGTTCGTGGACGCCAACGCGGTCGTCACCAGCCTCATCAACGCGAACTCGCCGCTGGTGTGGGACGCGACGATGCTCGGGGCGCTGAAGGTCTACGCCCGGAACAACCAGGCCACGGTGGTCTCGCCGTTCTGCATCGCCGGCGCGATGTCGCCGGTGACCATCGCCGCGACCTGCGCGCAGCTCTTCGCCGAGGCGCTGTCCGGGATGGCGTTCGCCCAGCTCGTGCGCCCCGGCGCGCCGGTCATCTTCGGAACGTTCTCGAGCTCGATGTCGATGCAGTCCGGCGCCCCGACGTTCGGCACCCCCGAGCCGCAGCTCGTGCTCAACGTCATCGGCTCGCTGGCGCGGCGCCTCGGGGTCCCGTTCCGCAGCGGCGGCGGCCTGTGCGCAGCCAAGCTGCCCGACGCCCAGGCCGCGTTCGAAGCCGCCAACACCCTCCAGCACGCCATGCTCGCGGGGGTGAACTTCATGCTGCACGTCGCGGGCTGGCTCGAGGGCGGGCTCGCGATGGGCTACGAGAAGTTCGTGATGGACGCCGACCAGGCGCAGATGATGCAGGTGTTCCTGGGGGGCATCGACCTCTCCGAGAATGCCCAGGGGCTCGACGCCATCCGCGAGGTCGGCCCCGGGAGCCACTTCCTCGGCTCCGCGCACACGCGCGCGAACTTCGAGACCGCGTTCTACCGTTCGCCCGTCGCGGACAACAACAGCTTCGAGCAGTGGGAGTCGGAAGGCGGGCTCGACGCCGCCGCCCGCGCCAACCGCCTCTGGAAGGACATGCTCGCCCGCTACGAGCCGCCGCCGATCGACGAGGGTGTCGACGAGGCGCTCCGCGCCTTCATCGCCGAGCGCAAGGCGTCTCAGCCGGACATGAGCTACTGATGCCGGTCACGGCTTCCCCGTACCCGCACCCCCGGGTCGTCCGGAGCCGGAAATTGACGGTACGACAGATGCCGGCATAGCATGACGGCCATCGCAAGAGACGAAACACGAACCGCCGCCACCGCCGCGGCCTCCGGCGCCGGCGCCACCGAAACCGAAGCGGGGGATCAGCCATACGCCGTCCCGAGGGCACGGGTTCCCGGACACCGGGACGTGCCCTCCAGGCGCGATTCCCGCCCGCCGGCCCGCACGGGGACACCGGAGGCGACTGCACCATGAACGAACGCGCCACTCTGCATGTCGGGCCGCTCGGCTCCGCCATCCACGTTCTTCGCGCCGACGCCCATACCGTCGAGCAGCTCGCCGCCATCGACTGGAACCGTCACTTCCGGCGGGTGTGCCTCGACCCGGTGCGGGGACTCATCACCCTGATGTCGCCCTCGCGCCTGCATGAAGATCTCAGCGACATGTTCGACGACATCGTGGACGTGGCGGCGGATGCGCTCGGCCGATCCTCGAAGGGGCTCCGCTCCACCCGCCTGCGCGGACGCGGCGAGCCGCCCGGGACGGGGATGGAGCCCGACTGCGCCTTCTACGTCGGTGAGCGGGCCGATGGCTACCAGACGGCGCTCATGGAGGGAGAAACGGCAGCGGACGCGTTCCTCGAAGGCGCCGCTCCCGATCTGGTGGTGGAGGTCGAGCTGACGAGCACCGACGCGGGCAAGGCCGAACGTTACGGCCAGATCGGAGTCAGGGAACTCTGGCGGCTGCACGGCCGCAAGGGGTCGCGCGAGCTCACCGCCGACTTCCTCGCCCTCCAGCCGGAAGGTGCTCCGCGACCGCTCGCCGCGTCGCGGGTGCTGGAGGGCCTCACACCGGCCGATGTCTGCGAGGCGGTGGAAGGGGTCAGGTCCAGCCGCACCCGGGCCGAACGCACCGAGGCGGTCGCACGCATCGTCCGCCGGCGGGGTGCGGTGCGCGTCCGCGAGGAAGAGGCGCCATATGCGGTCGGCGCCGAAGCGCTGTCCGCGACCGCCCGCGAGGCGTGAGGGAGCCGAGCCCGCGGGCGGGACGTATCCCTCGCGAGACCCCGCCGGCGGACGGTCCCGTGACGCGCGGGGCAGCTCGCCGGTCTCCGCCGTCGCGCGTCACGCCAGCGTCGGCTCGTCCGTCCGAAGCCGCCTCGGGCCGGGCGTCCGTCGCGAACGTGTGTTTCCGCCTCAGCGCACGTCCGCCACCTGATTGACCAGGTCGAAGAACGGGTCCGGGTACAGGAACAGCGCCACGCATCCGGCCGCGGTGATGACGATCGCGATCAGGCATGCGGGCGGGGCCTCCCGGATTTCCGGCCCTTCTCCGCCAGTCCGCTCCCCGGCCGCCGGCGCGAACGCGCGCAGCGGCACCGAGAGCAGGTAGGCGACGCTCAGCAGCGAGCTCGCCAGGAGCACCCCGAGCAGCACCCACGCCTCGGCGTCCACCGCCGCGGTCGCGAGGTACCACTTGCTCCACGCGCCGCCGAGCGGCGGGAGGCCGATGATGCACAGGCTCGCCACCACGAACGCGCCCATCGTCACCGGCATCCGCCGCCCGAGCCCGCCGAGCTCGCTGACCTCGGTCTTGTGCGCGGCCACCAGCACCGCGCCCGCACAGAAGAACAGCGTGATCTTGCCGAACGCGTGCATGACGATGTGCAGCGCGGCCCCGACCACCCCCCATGCGCTCGCCAGCACCGCGCCCAGGACCACGTAGGAGAGCTGGCTGATGGTGGACCAGGCGAGGCGCGCCTTCAGGTTGTCCTTGTTCATCGCCACCAGCGAGGCGGCGAGGATGGTGGCGCCGGCGACCCAGGCGACGATCGTTCCTCCCCCGCTCGCGGCGAGCAGGTCGGAGCCGAACACGTACACCGCCACCTTCAGGATGGTGAACACCCCCGCCTTCACCACCGCCACCGCGTGCAGGAGCGCGCTGACCGGGGTCGGGGCCACCATCGCGGCCGGGAGCCAGCGGTGGAAGGGCATGAGGGCCGCCTTGCCGACGCCGAACGCGAACAGGCAGAACACCACCGCGGCCACGCCCTCGGGCATCCCCGACAGGATGCCGCCGGCGCGAAAGTCGACGGTGCCGGCGTAGGTCCAGGTCCACACGATGGCGAGGAGCTGGAACCCGATCGAGGTTCCGAGCAGCGTGCCCAGATACACCCTCCCCGCCCGCCTCGCCTCGGGGGTGCCGGCGTGGGTCACGAGCGGGTACGTCGACAGGGTCAGCGCCTCGTAGAAGACGAACAGCGTGACGAGGTTGTCCGCGAACGCGACGCCCATGGTGCAGGCGATGGCGATCGCGAAGCAGGCGTAGAACCGCGTCTGGTTCTTCTCGTGATGCGCCCGCATGTAGCCGATGGCGTAGATCGAAGTCACCAGCCACAGGAACCCGGCCACCATCGCGAACAGCATGCCGAGGGGTTCCACCCCGAGCTTCAGCGGGATGCCCGGAACGAGTGGTGCGAGCACGAGACCCGGCCGGCCGCCTTGCGATACCTCCGCATGGAGCCCGAGCACGCACCCGAGCACGAGCACCGCGGCCACCAGGGTGACGGACTCGCGAAGGTCGGGGGTCTTGCGGGCGAGAACGATCAGGGCGCTCGCCGCCAACGGCAGGACGAGGCATCCGAGCACCAGGAGCGCAGGAGTCATCCCGTGGTTCCCGGACAGAGCATCGCGCGCCCCGGGCGGGTCGGGACGCCGCCCTTCCTGCCGCCGGGGCGGGCCCGGCGCGAGGCGTCCCCGGAAACGCGGGGACCTCGCCCACGGTGGACCGCGGGCCCGCAATGGTCCGCAAGGGTGGACCCCTCGCCCTCCCGCGGGGCCGGCCCGCCGTTGCGTTCGTGCATCGCCGCCCGCCGGCGCCCCGGGGACGACGCCATCACCGCGAGGCTCCGGACAACGCCGTGCCCGCCAGCTCCGCGAACCCGACGCTGAACGAGGTCTCGACCCCGAACCAGACGTTGGCGAACGCGAGCGCCACCACCGGCGCGACCATCGTCCAGTGCGCCTCCACCGCGTGCGCCTGCACCGTGTCGGGGTCCGCGCGGGTGAAGAGCGCGGTGCTCGCCACCCGCCACATGTAGAGCGCGGCGAGCAGCGACGACACGACGACGACCACCGCGACGGGCCACATCCCGTCCGCCAGGGCGGCCCGGAGCAGATACCACTTCGAGACGAACCCCGCGGTGAGGGGCACGCCGACGAGGCTCATCGCCGCGACCAGGAACGCGCCCATGGTCCAGGGCATGCGCCGGCCCAGCCCCGCGAGGTTGGCCAGCGCGTCGGACCCCACCCGGTAGACGAGGTTCCCGATCGCGAGGAAGAGCGCGACCTTCATCAGCGCGTGGTTGAACAGGTGGATGACGGAGGCGGCGACCCCGCCCGCGGTGCCGAGCCCGAGCCCGAGGACCATGTAGCCGAGCTGCGCGATGCTCGACCACGCGAGCAGCCGCTTCACGGAGTCCTGGAACACCGCGACCGCCGAGCCGGCCAGCACCCCGGCGATCGCCAGCGGGACCAGGAACACCCCGAGCCCGAGCCGCTCGAACGCGAGGTCGACCCCGAAGAGGTCGAACAGGAACCGCGCCAGCACGTAGACCGAGACCTTGGTCGAAGTGCCGGCGAGGAACGAGGCGGCGCTCGACGGCGCGTGCGCATAGGCGCCGGGCAGCCACGCATGGAGGGGAAAGACCGCGGCCTTCAGCCCGATGCCCAGAACCACGAACACCACCCCCGCCGCCACCGTCCGGGTATGGGCGACCTCGCCGACCCTCGTCGAGAGGTCCGCCATGTTCAGGGTGCCGGTCATCATGTACAGCAACCCGATGCCGATGAGGAAGAACGTCGCTCCGATCGAGCCGAGGACCAGGTACCGGAACGCGGCGAGCAACGCGGCGGGACCCGGGCCGAGGGCGACCAGGACGTAGGTCGCGAGCGATGCGATCTCGAGGAAGACGAAGACGTTGAACACGTCCCCGGTGATCGCGATGCCGAGCATCCCGGCCAGGCACAGCAGCCACGCGGTGTAGAAGAGCCCGATGCGCTCGCGGCGCACCTCGCGCGCCACGCCGAGCCGCGCATGCACGAGCGACACGGTGCTCGCGCCGGTCACGATCACCAGCACCAGCGCGTTCAGCGCGTCGATCCGGTACTCGATGCCCCACGGCGCCGCCCATCCCCCGAGCAGGTAGGCGATCTCCGAGCCGTCCGACACCGCGACCGCGAGGGCCACCGCGACCGCGAAGCCCGCCGCGCTCGTCGCGGTCGCAAGCATCCAGGCGACGGTGGGACCGCGCAGCAGCGAGCACAGCGGCGCCGCCAGGAGGGGGACGACGATCTGCAGGGCGGGAAGCTGCGCCTGCAAGCTGCTCACCGCTTGCGATCCCCCGGGGGAGCGCCGGCTTCCGTGCCGGCGTCGTCCTCCCCGCCCCGGCCCGGGTCCGGCGCGGGATCCCCCTCGGCGCCGGCCGGTTCGCCGAACGCTTCGCCGGCGCCACCGCCCATCCACGCCTCGACCGGCCCGGTGGCCTGGAGCGCGCGGGCGATGTCGTCTTCCTCGATGCTGCCGCAGGCGTCGTGGATCCGCACCACCAGAGCCAGGGCGAGCGCCGCGGTCGCGACCCCGACCACGATGGCGGTCAGGATGAGCACGTGGGGAAGCGGGTTCACGTATGCGTCGCGCGACGGATCGACGATGGGCGCGGTCGCGCCCTCGACCGCGCTGATCGAGATGTACAGGACGAAGACCGCGGACTGGAAGATCGAGAGCCCCATCACCTTCTTGACGAGGTTCGCGCTCGCGGTCACCGCGTAGAGCCCGACGGCGAGCAGGACGATGGCGCCCCAGTAGGCGTAGTGGCCGAGGAAGGCGTCGAGCATCGTCTCAGCGCTCGCCCGCGAACGCGTAGAACAGCAGGATCATCACCGCGGTGACGGTGAGCCCCACCCCGAGCTCGACGAGGAGGATCCCGAGGTGCTGGCCCGCCACCGGCCGGGCCGCGAGGACCCCGTAGTCGAGAAAGTTCGCCCCGAGCAGCATCGATGCGACGCCGACCCCGGCGTAGAGCAGCACCCCGAGCGCGGCGACGGCCCGGACCACGCCGGGCGCGACCACCGCACGGGCGTGGCCGACGCCGAACACCAGGGCGTAGAGGATGATGCCGGCCCCGAAGATGACCCCGGCCTGGAAGCCCCCGCCGGGGCCGAAATCGCCGTGGAACTGCACGTAGAGCGCGAACAGCAGGATGAACGGAAGGAGCAGCTTCGCGGCGACCTTGAGGACGATGTGGTGCTGCACCGGCGCCGGTCCTCAGTCACGTTCGGACCGGCCGAAGCCGAGGAGGGCGAGGACGCCGATCCCGGCGGTGAAGACCACGACGACCTCCCCGAGGGTGTCGTAGCCCCGGTAGCTCGCGAGCACCGCGGTGACGACGTTGGGCACCCCCGTCTCCACCGGACCCTGTTCCAGGTACCGGGGAGCGACGTGCAGGTTGGCCGGCGCATCGGGCGCCGCGAACCGCGGGCGGTCCGCCGAGGCCCAGGCCAGGAGCAGCACGAGGCCCGCTGCCAGTGCGAGCGGAAAGGCGCGCAGCCGCGGACCGGTACGCTGGCGGGCGCTCGTCCTCGCCAGGGTCGCGAGCATGAGTATGGTCGAGACCCCGGCCCCGACCGCCGCCTCGGTGAACGCGACGTCGACCGCGTCGAGCACGACGAACACGGCGGCCGACAGGAGGCTGAAGATGCCGAACAGCATCGCCGCGGCAAACAGGTTCTTCGTGACCGCGATGGCGAACGCGGTCACCGCCACGAACACGAGCAGGGCGGCGAGGATCAGGTGTTCGATGGCGGCGGCTCCGGTGGACGACTGGAGTGCGGCTCCGGCGAACGGCTGGAGTGCGGCTCCGGCGAACGGCTGGAGTGCGGCTCCGGCGAACGGCTGGAATGCGACTCCGGTGGACGGCTCGACAGTGGGTCCAGGCGCCCGTGCAGCGCCGCCTTCGCGAGCGCATGGGTCGCGGTGGGGCCGGTCAGCAGCATGAAGCAGAGGATGAGCACGAGCTTGACGGCCGGCAGGGTCCAGCCCGCGAGAATCACGAGACCGGCGAAGGTCAGCGCTATGCCCATCGTGTCGATGACTCCGGTGGCGTGGATCCGGGTGAAGAAGTCCGGAAGCCGCACGAGCCCGATCGCGCCGATGACGAGGAACGCCGCGCCCCCGAGCAGGCAGGCGCCGGCCACGAAACCGAGGACGGGCTCCATCGTCAGTCCCGCGCGCCGCCGGCCGCGCCGAGGTCGCCGTACTCGAAGAACTTCAGCACCGCGACGGTGCCGACGAAGTTGATGAGCGCGTAGGCCATCGCGATGTCGAGGAACTCCGGCCGCCCGGTGAGGAATCCGTGCAGCGCGAGGACGACGACGGTCAGTGTCCCGAAGCTGTTCACCGCGAGCACCCGGTCGTAGACGGTCGGGCCGCGCAGGGCCCGGATCAGCGCGATGCCCATCGCGGCGAGCACCGCGAAGGCGGCAATCCCGAGGGTCGAGATCTCCATCAGCCCGCCGGCTCCCGGTCGAGCCTGCCGACCCTCGCGTCCATCTCGCCCCGTTCGAGCGCATCGAGAGAGCTTTCGTTCAGGGCATGCACTTCGACCGCTTCGTCGGTGAGGTCGATGGACAGCGTCCCCGGGGTCAGGGTGATGGAGTCGGCGTACACCACCCGGGCGAGCTCGCTGCGCTGGTTCGCCGGCAACCACCGCACGGACGGCTCGATCGGCAGGCCGGGGGAGAGGATCCGGCGCGACACGTCGATGTTGGACTTGACGACCTCCCACGCAAGCCAGAGCAGGTACCCGGGCAGGCGTCCGATGCGCAAATCGAACCGCACCGGCGCGCGGTCACCGCGATCGGCACGGGCCTTGAGCCACGCGACGGCGAAGGCCGACGCCAGCCCGAGGATCAGCAGCAGGGGCTCGATGATCCCGGACAGCAGCACCCACACACCGATGAGAACCAGAGCGAGTTTCATTGCGTGCGCACCGTGCGTGCCGGTCAATCCCGCATCCTGCACCCTACGGCGACTTCCTCGCGGCCAGCCGGGTGAAGAACTCGCGTTGTCTCCGGGTTCGCGCGCCCCTGCGCTGCTCGGCCGGCACGCCGGCCACGTCCCCCTTCGGCATCGCACCGGCGGCCCGGCGCAAGCCGGGGAAGGTCCTGCTCATGTGCGAAATCCATCGGCCCCGATCTCGATTCCCATCATGCCACAACGACGCGCGGGCGATCGCTCCCCATACCCCGGGACACCGCGGCGCGCCGCCGGGCCGCTACCCGAGCCGCCGGCAGTCGAACACGTTCGGAAGCTGCGCGAGCCGGTCGAGCACCCGGCCGAGCTGCTCGATGCCGCGCACCTCGACCGTGATGCGCATGGCGACCACGTGGGCGCGCGCGTCGGTGCGCGACTCGATCGCGACGATGTTCACGGCTTCGTTCGACACCACCGAGGTCACGTCGCGCAGCAGGCCCTTGCGGTCGTAGGCTTCGACCGCAATCTCCACCGGGTAGCTCTCCTCCGCCCCGCCGCTCCAGGCCACGTCGATGAGGCGCGCCCGCTCGGGGCCGGCGAGGCCGAGCACGTTGCGGCAGTCGGCGCGGTGGACGCTCACACCGCGTCCACGCGTGATGTAGCCCGTGATCGGGTCGTCGGGCAGCGGCTTGCAGCACTGCGCGATCTGCGTGAGCAGATCGCCGACTCCGCTGATGCGGACGTCGCCCGACCGTTTCCGGCGCCGCTTCGCAAGCTTCGAGGCGGGGGACGGGGGCGGAGGGAGGTACGGCTGAAGCGCCCCCGCGAGCTGGGGCGTGCTCACGTCCCCACGCCCCAGGGCGGCAAGGAAGTCCTCGAACCTCGCGGCGTTGAACCGCTCCGCCAGCGCCTCGCGGGGCGGGTGCCCGACCCCGAGCCGTTTCAGCTCCCGATCCCAGATCTCCTGCCCGTCGGCCACGTTGCGCTCGCGGTCCAGGTGCTTGAACCAGTGTCGAACCTTCGCCCGCGACCGGGCGCTGCCGAGATAGCCGAGGTTCGGGTTGAGCCAGTCGCGGCTCGGGCGCGGATGCCGGGCGGTCAGCACCTCGATCCGGTCGCCGGAGCGGACCGTGTACGTGAGCGGCACGATCCGCCCGTCGACCTTCGCGCCCCGGCAGCGGTGGCCGACCTGGGTATGGATCTGGTAGGCGAAGTCGAGCGGGGTCGAGCCGGCCGGAAGGTCGACGATGTCCCCGCGCGGAGTAAAGGCGTAGACCCGCTCCGAGTCGAGCTCCCGGCCGAGCGACGCCAGCGCGGACCCGGTCTCGCCCGCCTCCTCTCCGGTCTCGAAAAGCTGTCGCAGCCAGGAGATCCGGCGGTCGAGCCCCGGCTCCGGACGCTGCCCGCCCTCCTTGTACCGCCAGTGGGCGGCCACCCCGAGCTCGGCCTGCCGGTGCATCTCGCGGGTCCGGATCTGTACCTCCAGGGTCCTGCCGCCCGGCCCCATCACCGCGGTGTGAAGCGATCGGTAGCCGTTCGGCTTGGGGTTGGTGACGTAGTCGTCGAACTCGCGGGGAATGTGTGTCCACAGTCCGTGGACGGCGCCGAGGACGGTGTAGCACTCGCCCAAGGTATCCACGAGCACGCGGACCGCCCGCAGGTCGAAGAGCTGCTCGATGCCGGCCTGCTCGATGCCGAGGGACTTGCGCCGCATCTTGCGCCAGATGCCGTGGATATGCTTCGGGCGGCCGGTCACCTCGGCGTCGATGCCCTCGCGCCGGAGCACGGCGCCGATCCGGTGCACGACGTCCTCGATGAACCGTTCGCGGTCGACGCGCCTTTCGTCGAGCTGTCCGGCGATCGCCTTGTAGGCCGTCGAGTCCGCCTCCCGGAACGCGAGGTCCTCGATCTCCCACTTGTACTGCCAGATGCCGAGACGGCTCGCGAGCGGTGCGTAGAGTTCCAGTCCTTCCCGGGCGAGCCTCTCCCTGGCGGCGCGGGGACGGTCGCGCACGGTACGCAGCCGGTGCAGGACCAAGGCAAGCTGCATGACGAGGACCCGGACATCGTCCACGACGGCGAGCAGCAGCTTGCGCAGCCGCTCCGCCCGCGCGTTCCGGGTCCCCGGGACAGCGCCCTCGGCCTGGATCGATCCCAGCTCGTCGAACCGCAGGAGCCCTTCCAGGAGCGCGGTCGCCTGCTCGCCGAGATGCGCCCGCGCGGTGTCGAGCCCGATCGCCTCGCGCTCGACGAGAAGACCGGCGAGACCCGCCGCGATGCACTGCGGGTCGAGATCGAGCTCCGCGAGCATCTCCGCCACTTCGACGCAGGCCGCCTCCTCCTCGGCGAAGTCCGCGCCGGCGGCCTTCGGGGCCGTGTCGCCGAGCATCCCGCGGGCCAGCTCCACCGCCTCGGAAACCGCGCCGACGGCCGGACCGCGTCGATGGCGAATACGGGTCTTCATGGGAGGCTCCCGCCGTTCATCGCCACGATCTTCGCCGATCCGGCGACCGGCCGGGGCGGACGTTGGCAGTGTCGGGTGAACTCACTACACTGCAACGCACTCGAACTTCCGGATTGCGCAGCCGGGCCGGGCTCCGCCGCCCGGAGGCCGGTGGCGCGGCCGGGCCCCGGGTCGCGGACCCGCGGACCCGGCAGGACGAACCGAACCATGAGCGCCGAACTGCTGGTCAACGTCACTCCACGCGAGACCAGGGTCGCGCTGATCGACAGCGGGGTGCTCCGGGAGATCTTCATCGAACGCGCGAATCGGCGCGGGCTCGTGGGCAACGTCTACAAGGGGCGGGTGTGCCGCGTCCTCCCCGGGATGCAGGCCGCCTTCGTGGACATCGGGCTGGACCGGGCGGCGTTCCTCCACACGTCGGACATCGCCGGCGCCGACACCGGGGCCCGCCAAGTGCGCGACCCCCTCCCGGGCGAACACGGGACCGCTTCCACGGGTACGGAACCGGTTTCGATGCCGCGCAGCGAAGCGGCGATCGCGGATCTCGTGCGCGACGGGCAGGAAGTGCTGGTGCAGGTGATCAGGGACCCGCTCGGCTCCAAGGGCGCGCGCCTCACCACTCAAGTGTCGATCCCCTCGTGCTATCTGGTCTGCATGCCCGGCGCCGGAACGATCGGGATCTCGCAGCGGATCGCGGACGAGGACGAGCGCCGGCGGCTGCGCGAGATGGTGCGCGACTGCGCCCGGCGCGCCGGCGGAGGCCGTTGCGCACCCGGCGAGGACTGGACGCCGGATGACGGATACATCGTCCGGACCGCGGCGGAAGGTTGCTCCGAAGCGACCATGGATGCGGACATGGCGTTCCTGCGCAAGCTGTGGGCGTCGATCCACGCGCGGGCCGCCGTCGTCGCCGGCCCCGGGATCGTGCACGAGGACCTGCCTCTGGTGATCCGCACGTTGCGCGAGCGGTCGGGCTCCACCATCGAGCGGGTACGCATCGACTCGCCGGACACGCTGAGGCGCGTCATCGACTTCACCGACGAGTTCCTGCCCGAAATGAGCTCCCGCATCGAACTCCATGCCGGCGAAGCACCCATCTTCGAACTCTACGCGGTGGAGGACGAAATCCGGAAGGCCCTGGACCGGAAGGTGCAGCTCAAGTCCGGCGGGCACATCGTGATCGACCAGACCGAGGCGATGACCACCATCGACGTCAACACCGGCGGATTCGTCGGACATCGCAACTTCGAGGAGACCGTCTTCAAGACCAACCTCGAAGCCGCCCGGTCCATCGCCCGGCAGGTGCGCCTGCGCAACCTCGGCGGAATCATCATCATCGACTTCATCGACATGGACAACGAGACGCACAAGCGCCAGGTGCTCCGTGCGCTCGAGAAGGCGCTCGCCGGCGACCACGCCAGGACGCACATCAGCAACGTGTCGCCGCTCGGCCTCGTGGAAATGACGCGCAAGCGCACGCGCGAGAGCCTGGAGCGCATGCTGTGCGACCCCTGCCCGACATGCGGCGCCCGGGGCTCGATCAAGTCCGCCGACACCGTGTGCTACGAGATCTTCCGCGAGATCCTGCGCGAAGCGCGCGAGTTCGACACCGAGCGCCTGCTCGTCATCGCGTCGCCCGAGGTCACCAGCCAGTTGGTCGACGAGGAGTCGGCGACGTTCGCGGAACTGGAGGCGCTCACGGGCAGGCCCATCACGCTGCAGGTCGAGAACCTGTACTCGCGCGAGCAGTACGACGTCGTGCTGATGTGACCGGCTCGCCTCCCCGACGCCCGCGAAGGTCGCCATGGACCACCACGACCGGTGACGGGACGCCGCCGAACGAACCGGCCATCCCGTCCTTGCGGACGATGAGACGAAGGTGCGGACCGAGGCCGGCGGCGCGAGAGCGGACCCGCCGCCGCGGCCCGCATCACGGAGCGCCCTCCCGCACCCGACCATGAACGGCGACGAGACACGGTCCGACACGGCCCGGGACGGGCTCGGCCGAAAGCTGTTGCACGGCGGTGCATACCTGCTCGCGGGCGTCGTGCTGGCTGGCGCCGCAACCCTCGTCGGAGTGCGGATCCTGCTCCCGGAGCTCGGGCTCTACCGCCCGGACATCGAGCGCTGGCTGAGCCGCATCAGCCACCGGCAGGTGGAGATCGGAACGATCGACGCCCACTGGCGAGGCTGGACGCCCGTGTTTCGACTCGGGGACGTGCGGCTCGCCGACGGCGACGAGGCGCCGGCGGCCCCGTCGATCCGGCTCGCCGAACTCACCTTCTCGGTGGACCCGCTCGAGGTGCTCCGGTCGGGACGCTTCCGGCCGCGGGAGATTGCCGCCAGCGGCGCATCGGTCGTCGTCGTGCGGGGTCCCGACGGAACGATTGCGATCGGGGAGTCCGCGGGGACCGCACCGGCCGGGACGCCCGGCGCCGGCCCTCTCGCGCAGTGGTTGCCGGGCCGGACGGAAATATCGCTGTCCGCGTCGCGCATCCTCTGGATCGACGAGCGGCGCGGTCCGGACCCGCTACCGCTCGAGGGGGTGGCGCTCCGCCTCGAACCGGTGGGCGACCGGCATCGCGTCGTCGGCTCGTTCGAGCCCGCCGGCTCCGGACGGGTCGAGTTCGCGATGGAGACGGAGGGCACGGCAACCCTCTCGTCATGGTCGGGCGCGGCATACTTCGCCGCGCAGGACATCGACCTCGCCCGCCTGGGCTACGGCTTCGGGCAACCGGGGTCGCACCGGCTCTCGGGCGTGGTCTCGGCCAGGGTATGGAGCACCTGGCGGGACGGCCGTCCCGTGGAGGCCGAGGGAACGGTGCGGGCGCGCTCGCCGGGGGTCGTCGAGGGGGAGGCCTGGCGGGGCTTCGACGAGGTGAGCGCCTCGTTCGACGTGGAGCGCGCCACGGAGGGCTGGACGCTTGCCGCGCGCGACCTCGTCGTCGCCACGTCGCACGGGTCGTGGCCATCCTCGCGCATCGACGCGACGTGGGTCCCGCCACGCCACGGCCGCGACGGCGCGGTGGTCGTCCACGCGGGGTTCGCGCGGATCGAAGACTTCGTGACGCTCGCCGCGCCGAACCACCGGGCGCCGGCGAACGCGATGCTGAACGCCCTGCTCGAGGCCGACCCGCACGGCACGGTCGAGGACCTCCACGTGTCGGTGCCGGTCACGGATCGAGTGGAGATCGGCCGGGCCGCCGCCAACGGCCGGTTTGCCGGCCTGCGCGCCGGCTCGAACGCCTGGCCGGTGTCCGTCGATGCGGCGAGCGGACGGTTCGAGGCGGGCCCGCAGGGGTTCTTCGCGAGCTTCGCCGGCGGCAGCCTCCGCGTGGACGCCCCGGACTGGCTTGCACGCCCCCTGCGGGGAGAGGAGCTCACCGGCACCGTTTCCGCCATTCCCGCCTCCGAAGGCGTCCGGGTGCGATTCGACGAGGCGAGCCTCGCCACCGCTGCGGGGACCATCACCGCGGAAGGCCGGGTGCTGGTGCCGCGCGACGAGGGCGGGCCGGAGCTGGGCATCGCGCTGTCGCTCGGCGCATCGCCAATCCCCGATGTCCGCGACCAGCTCGCAGGCCGCGCAATGCCGGAGCCGTTGGCGCGCTGGCTCGAATCGGCCATGCCGTACGGCGACATTCGCGAGGGACGTCTCACCATTCACGGCTGGCTGCCACCCGCGCCGACCGACGATGGCGCGGGAAGGCTCGAAGCGACCGGCAGGCTCGTCGTGCCGGTGCTCGACTACGCGCCGGGCTGGCCCGAAATCACCGATCTGTCGGCCGCGGTGCGGTTCGACGGCCGGCGGTTCGATGCCCGGATCGAGTCCGGGCGCATCCTGACGTCGAACATCCGGGAAGCCGAGGTAACCATCGAGGACGTGGGCGCCGAGTCGCCGGTGGTGCGGATCGCGGGGCGCGTCGAAGGCCCGACCGCGAATGCGGTGCGCTTCCTGTCCGAGAGTCCCTTGCGCGCACGGCTCGGACCGATGCTCGACGACGTCGCGGTCCACGGCGACGGGGCCATCGACCTGGCGCTCGCCATTCCCCTGAAGGGAAGCGATCCGTCGATCACCGTCAAGGGCAGGGCCACGCTCGACGACAACCGCATCGACTTCCCGAGACTCCATCGAAGAATGACCGCGACCGCGGTCAACGGCACGATCGCCTTTCACGACGCCGCGGTCGAATCCGACGACATCACCGCGGTCTGGCTCGACGAGCCGATACGCGTGGCCATCGACGTTTCTCCGGAGACGCCGCATGCGGCGCGCCTTTCGATCGACGGCCGCCTGACGCGAAGCCTGCTGGCCGCATGCCTGCGCGTTGCCGGCAGTCCCCTGGCGACCCCCGACGGCTCCCGTCTCCTCGCACGCATTCGCGGTGATACGGCCTGGAACGCGAAGCTCGACCTCGCCCCCGCGGAGGAAGGAACGGCGGCGAAGCTGCACCTTGCCAGCGATCTGACCGGTCTCTCGCTCGACCTCCCGGCTCCGTTCGGCAAGGCGCCCGGGACCGCACGCAGACTCGATGTCGAGAGCCGCATCGCGCCGGGTGCGGAACGCATCACCGAAGTCCGCCTCGGCGCTCTCGGCAGCGCGGCCCTGCGGTTCGTCCGGGACACCGACGGACTGCGGTTCGACCGCGGCGCGGTCCACGTCGGCGACGGCCACGCCGCGCTTCCCGACGCCCCTGGCCTCACCTTGCACGGTGTGGTGCCGGAACTCGACGTCGGCGCCTGGCGCGCGGTCATCGAAGACGCCGAGGCCCTCCTTCGCCCGAGTGCGGGCGCGGCGCGGTTCGCTCCGGTGCGGGAGGTATCGCTCGACGCCGGCTCGATGACGGTGCTCGGCGCACGATTCCCCGAAACGCGCCTGCGGGCCACCCGCGGCGCGGACGGGGGCTGGCGGCTCGACCTTGACGGCGACGGAGCCAAGGGCGTGGTGCGGGTGCCTTCCGATCCGCACGCCGGACCCTTGGCCGCGGACTTCGAGCACCTCGTACTGGCGCCCGAAACCGACGAAGCCGGCCACGAGGAGCCGTCCAGCCTCGATCCCCGCACGCTGCCGGGCCTGTCGTTCTCGGCCAAGCGCTTCGTCCTCGGCGGCTACGACCTCGGGCGGGTCGGCTTGACGGCGACGCCTTTCGAGCGGGGGCTGAAGATCGAACGGCTCGTGGTGCGGACCGATGCCTTCGCGGGCGAGGCGACGGGGAGCTGGTCGCTCGACGGCGCGGAGCACCTCACCGAACTCGACTTGGAGATGTACGAGGTCGATCTCGGACGCATCCTCGACACGCTGGGCTTCGACGGGGCCGTGTCGGGAGGAACGACGGACATCTCGATGCACGGTGCGTGGAAGGGAAGCCCGGCCGATTTCGCACTCGATCGGCTCACCGGCGTCATGCACTTCCAGTCGACCGACGGGCGCCTGATAAAGGCCGATCCGAACCTGACCGGACGCCTCTTCGGATTGCTCACCATCACCTCGCTGCCACGCCGCCTCATCCTCGATTTCCGCGATCTCTTCAAGGACGGCTTCGAGTACGACCGGATCGAAGGCAGCTTCGCGATCGAGAAAGGCAATGCCCATACCGACGATCTGTTCATGGAGGGCGACACCGCGCGGTTCGAGATCGTGGGCCGCAGCGGGTTCGTGAACAGGGACTACGACAAGCGCATGACCGTCATCCCCAAGGTTTCGTCGATCCTGCCCCTCGTACCCATCTGGATCGCGCAGAAGATCTTCGACAGCAATGTGTTCGACAAGGCATTCTCGTACCAGTACACCATCACCGGACCATGGGACGAGCCGCTCGTGGAGTTCGTGAAGGCCGAGCCCCGATAGGACTCGAACCCGGCAGCGGTAGCGCCGGTGCGTGGCGGCGGTTCCCCGTGCCGCACCGTCCGGTGCGGTTCGAAGCCGGCCGCCGCATGACGAGGCTCGGCCGGAGTCCGCAACCGTGCAGTCCGGAGGCGAAATCGCGATGCTCCCGGCAACCTCCCTGTCACACCGGCCTCTCCCGCACCCCGGGGAGGACACGCCGACGATGGTCGCGGTATCCGGCGGTGTCGATTCCGCGGTCGCGCTGATGCGCCTGGTCGAGGCGGGCGTCCCGGTGCAGGCGATGTTCATGAAGAACTGGGAAGAGGACGATCGCGACGGATACTGCGCGGCGGAGGAGGACCTCGCCGATGCGCAGCGGGTATGCGAGCGCCTCGGCGTGCCCCTGCATGCCGTGAACTGCTCCGATGCGTACTGGGACCATGTCTTCGTGCGGTTCATCCGCGACATCGAACGGGGAATGACCCCGAATCCCGACGTGATGTGCAATCGAGAGGTGAAGTTCACCGCGTTCATCGAACATGCGCATCGGCTCGGCGCCGAGCGCGTCGCAACCGGCCACTACGCCAGACTCGAACGCACCGCCGATGGGGTACGACTGCTCAAGGGCGCGGATCCGGCCAAGGATCAGAGCTACTTCCTGCACGCACTCGACCAGCCGCGCCTCGAGCGCGCGGTATTCCCGCTCGGCGCGCTGCGCAAGCACACGGTGCGCGCCATGGCCCGGAAAGCGGGGCTCGCGCCCCACGACAAGCCCGACAGCACCGGGATCTGCTTCATCGGGGAACGCCGCTTTTCATCCTTTCTCGCCCGTTTCGTCGACGCCGCACCGGGACCCATCGAAACCGAGGACGGAACCCGCATCGGCGAGCATCGGGGGCTCGCGTTCTTCACCATCGGCCAGCGCCGGGGCCTCGGGCTTGGAGGTCGGAGTGGTGGCGCACCGGCGCCATGGTACGTCGCGGCCAAGGACCCGGCCCGCAACGCCCTGGTCGTCGTCCAGGGGCACGATCATCCCGCGTTGCGGTCATCCTGGATGCGGGTGCGCGACATGCACTGGATCGCGGGCCGTCCATCGCCTCTGCCGCTTCGGTGCGGCGCCAGGATTCGATATCGACAGGCGGATCAGGCGTGCACCGCCCGGCCCGGGGAGGGTGGCGAGGACGCTCTCGAGCTCCACTTCGAACACTCGCAGTGGGCGGCGACCCCCGGCCAGTACGCGGTGCTCTACGATGGCGACGAATGTCTCGGCGGGGGCGTGATCGAATGTGCGGGCGCAGGACCGCCGGGAAACACGGCGGCCGGGCCGGCGACCTGATTCCGGGTCGGCCGTCCGGGCGTCCGGGGTCCGAACCCGTCGGGACGTGCGGCGCTCCGCCGACGCGGACAGTGCGGTGGCCGGATCGGCAGGCGGCCCGCGGCCGGATCAGCCGTCCGAACGCCCGGGGATACGCAGAACCCGGCCGACCCGGATGACGCTTCCCCTGATCCGGTTCGCGGCCCGCAACCGTTCGATCGGGACCCCGTACTTCTGCGCGATCTCGGACAGCGTATCGCCGCGAACGATGGTGTGGCGCCGAATCGCCGCGAAGACGGTGCCGGGTGGCGGGCTGCGGTCGAGATGGTCGAGGATCCCGTCGAGGATGGCTCCTGCCACCGCCTTCTGGTGCCGGGGGCTGGACAGCCGCTTCGCGTCGGCCGGGTTGGTGAGAAAGCCGGTCTCGACGAGGATCGAGGGGATGTCGGGCGACTTCAGGACCAGGAAGCCGGCCCGTTCGATGCGGCGCTTGTGCTGCCGCCCGACGCGGGCGAGCGCCTCGCGCACCCGGGCGCCGAACTCGGAGCTCGCGCCGAGGGTCCGGTCCTGCTGCATGTCGACGAGCACCCTGGCGACATCGGGGGGCTTGTCGCTGATCGAAGCCCCCCCGATGAGATCGGATGCGTTCTCCTGGTTGGCGAGCTGTCGTGCCATCTCGCTGCTCGCCCCCCGACGCGACAGTACGTAGACGGAGCTTCCCGATACCCGCGGGTCGCGAAACGAGTCGGCGTGAATGGACACGAACAGGTCCGCGCGGTGACGACGGGCGATCCGGATCCGGCGCCGGAGATCGACGTAGTAGTCACCATCGCGGATCATGACCGCCTTCACGCCCGGCGTGCGGGAGATCCGGCGCTGGAGCGCGCGGGCGATGGCCAGCACGACGTCCTTCTCCCGGAGCCCCGACCGGGTCACTGCACCGGGGTCTTCGCCACCGTGGCCGGCATCGATGGCGACGAGGACGTCGCGCCGGCCCTTCGGCGCGGCGTCCGCGGCCCGTTTGCGCACCGTGGCCTTCTCCGTGTCGTCGTCCCTGGGGTACACGTCGACGACCAGACGGTGCCCGTACTTCCGATTGGGCTCGAGCAGGAAGGTCCTGGGACGCACCCGCCGCTTCACGTCGAGCACCACCCGCAGGTCGGTGCGCCCGGAGCGCTTGTGGTGCGCGGCCCTGAGACGGGCGAGGAGACGGTCGCCGGCACGGGCGCGAGGGGGGTGCTTCAGGAGACGGGCGCTGCGCAGATCGATGACCACCCGGTCCGGGTCTCGCAGCACTTTCAACCCGTACTCCACCGGGTGTTCGAGGTCCAGCACGACCCGCGTGTGATCGGGGGCGGACCAGATCCTGATGTTCTCGACGTCGACGGTGGCCGCGCACACCGGGAACGCCATCAGGCAGCCGAGGGCTGTCGCGAAGCTCCGCATGGTCGTCGACACAGCAGTGGAACCGGGCCGAAGTTCTATAACTTTCTTGTGGTTATTACAAGTCCTTTACCCTGACTGTGAAGAGTGCAACCCGCCTGTGGCGAGAAGATCGGGCCGCACCGAGGCGAGCAGGTGCGAGCGGACGGCATCGCTCCGGACCGTGCGCCATTCGATCCCGAGCCGTCTCCCGGACCCCGCCGGAGCGATGGCGACAAGGCAGTCGGCCTCCGGAAGTCCTCCGCCCCCGCGCTCCGGCCATTCGACGAAACACGCGGCGGACTCCGACACGAGATCGCGGATCGCGATGAACTCCAGCTCGTCAGGGTCCGCGATCCGGTACAGATCGAGGTGCCAGATCCGGCCGATGCGCGTCTCGTAGGGCTCGGCGATGGTGTAGGTGGGACTGCGCACCGTCCCCGATACCCCCAATGCGCGCAACGATGCGCGCGCCAGGGTGGTCTTGCCCGCGCCGAGCCCCCCGGTGAGCCCGACGATTGCGGCGCCTCCCGTGGGCGGCTGGGACGGCTGCCCCAGCGCGGACTCCAGGGCACGGCCGAGGGCTTGTCCGGCCCGCTCCGTCGCCGCCTCGTCGGGCAGCGACACGACATCGTCCAGCACCGGAGATCGGCCCGTGTTCACGGACTCGGGGCGCCGCACCGGCAACACCGCGGCCGTTTCCCCCGCCCGCCGGACAGCGATGCATGGCGCGCCGACGGGCGGACCGCCACGGGATCGAACGGGAACGGATCGGTACGAGCACAGCGCCGATCGAGGCCGCCCCGGCATGGATCGGCCGTCATCAGAGCCGATCCACCAGCGGACGCAGCGCGGCGATGACGTCGCTCGCCAGCAGGCCACGCTCTCCGCCGCGGGCCGCCGCGTCCGCCGCCGCGGCATGCACACAGGCGCCCGCCGACGCGGCATCGAGGGCACTGCACCCTTGGGCGAGCAGTGCCGCGACGACGCCGGTGAGCACGTCCCCCATCCCGCCGCTCGCCATGCCCGGGTTGCCCCCTTCGCACACGCGCGGGGTTGCGCCCGCTTCGGCCACGATCGTGCCGGCGCCCTTGAGCAGCCAAGTCCCGGGGTGTGCCTCGGCGAGCGCCCGCGCCGCCGCGAACCGGTCCGACTCCAGCGCCCTGGCCGGTTCGCCGAGGACCCGGCCCGCTTCTCCGGGATGGGGGGTGTAGACGACGGCGCCCGTCGCCGCGCCCGGCCATGCGGCCGCACCCTGCGCCAGCAGGTTGATGGCGTCGGCGTCGACCACCAGTGCCCGGTCCGCGGCAACGACCCGCTCCAGCAGTGACGCCCCCCACTCTCCCCGCCCGAGCCCCGGTCCGACCGCGACCACCGAGGCGCGGTCCAGCAACGGCTCGAGGGCATCGGGCGACTCGACGCCGTGCACCATCATCTCGGGCCGGGCAGCCACCAGCGCCGCCACGTGCCCGGGCCGGGTCGCGACGCTCACCAGTCCCGCCCCGGTACGCCCGGCGGCCTCGCCGGCGAGCCTCGCGGCTCCCGCGAACCCGTGGTCGCCTCCCACCACGAGCACGTGACCGAACCGGCCCTTGTGCGCGTCCCCGCGGCGGGGACCAAGCAGCCCCGGGCAGTCCCGGTACGCCTGCCGCCTGGCGGAAGCCTCCACCCCCGCCAGTACGTGTCCGGGCACGCCGAGGTCGCGGTAGAGGATCTCGCCGGCGCACTCGCGGCCCTCGCGGGTGAACAGGCCCTGCTTCAGGCCGATGAAGCTCACCGTGGCGTCGGCGCGGACCGCGGCGCCCAGCACGCGGCCGGTGTCGGAGTGGATCCCGGAAGGGACGTCCAGCGCGAGCACCGGCGCGGCGCACTCGTTCATCGCACGCACCGCCTCGGCCGCCGCTCCGGCCACCTCGCGAGTCAGCCCCGTGCCGAACAGGGCGTCGACGACGACCTCGGCATCCGCATCCGCGGCCGGGCTCAGGGCCTGGGCTTGGGCCTGGGCCACGCCGGGCGCCGCATCGCGCATGCGCCGATACGCCGTGCGGGCGTCGCCGGCGATTCGCGCGGCGTCCCCGATCAGCCGGACCGAGACCGAGAGCCCCTCCTCGGCCGCAAGCCGTGCGACCACGAATCCATCGCCGCCGTTGTTGCCGGGCCCGGCGACCACCGACACCCGGCGGGCCGCCGGCCACCGTTGGCGCAATACCCGGCAGGCCTCGAGCCCCGCGCGCTCCATCAGGTCGATGCCGGGGATGCCGCCGGTTTCGATCGCCCGGCGATCGAGCTCGCGCACGTCGCAGGCCCGGTACAGTGAGGTCGGGAGCATCGGGCGGCTCGACATCCGGTCGCGGCTGCCGCGCTCAGCCGAGCCGCAACAGCTCGTCACGGTAGAAGCGCAGCTCGGCGATCGAGCCGCGGATGTCCTGCAGCGCGCGATGCTCGGAGCGCTTCTCGAACCTGCCCGCCTTGTCCGGAGCCCAGCGCAGGCACAGCTCCTTGAGGGTGCTCACGTCGAGATTGCGATAGTGGAAGTAGCTCTCGAGCCGCGGCATGTGGCGGTGGAGGAACCTTCGATCGAGACAGACGCTGTTCCCGCACATCGGCGACGTTTGCGGCGGCACGTACCGCTCCAGGAATTCGAGGGTAAGCGCCTCCGCCTCGCGCGCCTCGCAGGTGCTCGCGAGCACCCGCTCGGTGAGCCCCGAACGGCCATGCTGCTCGGTGTTCCACTCGTCCATCGCCGCCAGCACCCCGGCGGCCTGATGGACCGCGATCTCCGGTCCGTCCGCGACCACCTCGAGCGAGGCATCGGTCACTACCGTGGCGATCTCGATGATCTTCTCCGTATCGGGATCGAGGCCGGTCATTTCGAGATCGATCCAGACCAGGTTCGAGGAGTTCCGCGCCATCGTCAGATCGCGTCGCGCCGCGCCATGATCGCCCGGGCGAGGGTGCCGCCGTCGACGAACTCCAGCTCCCCGCCCATCGGAACCCCCTGCGCGATGCGGGTCGCCCGTATGCCGCGGTCACGCACCAGCTCGGCGAGGTAGTGGGCCGTGGCCTCGCCCTCGACGGTGGAGGAGGTCGCGAGGACGACCTCGGCGACCTCCCCCGCGTCGAGCCTGCGTTCGAGCTGATCGAGCCCGAGCTCGGCCGGGCCGATCCCGTCGAGCGGCGACAGGTGACCCATCAGCACGAAGAACATTCCCTGGTATCCGGTGGAGGCGTCGATGGCGGCCATGTCCGCCGGTGTCTCCACCACGCACAGCGTTCGCGAATCGCGCCGGGGAGATGCGCAGATCCGGCACAGCGCCTGCTCGCTCAGGGTCCTGCACGACTCGCACCGTCCCACCGCGGCGACTGCCCTTTCAATCGCCCGGGCGAGTTCCAGCGCCGCGTCCCGATTGCGTTCGAGGAGGTGGAAGGCCATGCGCTGGGCGCTCTTGGGTCCGACCCCCGGCAGACACCGCAACGCCTCGATGAGGCCGTCGATGAGGGGACTCAGGGCCATCGGCCTATGGCTGGAACGGCAGCTTCATCCCGGGTGGAAGGTTGAGTGCGGACCCCAGCCCCGCGAACCGCTCCTTCGTTCGAGCCTCGATCTTGTGGACCGCGTCGTTCACCGCGGCCGCGATCAGGTCCTCGAGCATCTCCTTGTCTTCTTCCATGAGCACCGGATCGATCCGGACCGAACGCACGTCGTGCCGGCCCGTCATGGTCACCGCGATCATGCCGGCCCCGGCTTCGCCCACCACCTCCATCGCCGCGAGCTCCTCCTGGGCCTGCTGGAAATTTTCCTGAAGCTGCTGGGCCTGCTTCATCAGTTGGCCGAGTCCGCCTTTCATCGGGTATCACCTCCGGAATCCGGGACAAGATGCGCTTGGGCGGATCGGGTCCCGCCGCGGCGCGAGGAGAGGATGGGTCGCCGCGAGAGACGGCGCAACCCGCGGAGACCGCGCATCCGCGCCGGCTCCGGCCGGCAACGCGCGAAGAGGCCCACGGACCCGCGCCCGCGGCGGAAGCCGTCGATGCACCCGGCCGTCCGGCATGGCGCTGGTCGACGAATACGGGCTCGCGGTCACGGATCAGTCGACGGGCTGTACGAGATCGGGGTCGACGCGCATGTCGAACGCATCGCACAGGGTCCGGACTCGCGGGTCCTGTTCAATGGCCCGTACCGCCATCCGGCGGCGGCTCTCTTCGTCGCGCGCCCGCTCGACCGCCGGCGTCGCATGGCGCGGCGAGTCCAGCACGATGTCGAGCTCGACCGGTCCGCCGATGCGGGCTGCGAGCGCGTTGCGCAACGCCTCCTGCGCGCCGGCCGACTTGAGCGCGGCGTGGATGGGGTCGAGCGCCAGTTGCAACCGGTGCGCTTCGGACCCGACGAGGACCGAGTTCGACGCGAGCTCGCCCGCGAGCCCCGGCAGCCGCAGCCCTTCCACCAGCTCCCGCCAGCTCCCGGGGGTCAGCGACGCCGGGTCGATGCAGGCTTCCGGGCGTTCCGGCGCCGCGCCCGGATCGGTGGCCGCGGCCCGGGGCGCGGACCGGCCCGTCGGGGCGGCATGGCCCGCGCGGGCTTCGGACGGGGGCGCGGGGACGTCCGCGCCGGGGGTGAATGCAAGCATGCGCAGGACCGCCATCTCCAGCCCGAGTCCCGGGTCCGGAACCAGCGCAAGGTCGCGCCGTCCTCTCAGCCCGATCTCGTAGAAGAGCTGCACGTCCTCGGGGGAGAGCCGTTGCGCGAGCCGCGCACAGGCTTCGGCGAAGTCGGGGTCGGAGTCCGGATCGGCCACCTCGGGCACTACCTGCCGCACCGCAATCCGGTGCAGCGTGTTCACCATCTCGCCGAGCACGTCCGCGTAGTCCGCGGCGTCGTTCGCCACCGCGGCCACGACTTCCAGGGCGCCCGCCGCGTCATGGACCGCGACGGCATCGAGAAGCTCGATCACCCGGCTCCGATCGACGGCGCCGAGCATCGCCCGCGTCTCCTCCTCGGCCACGTTCCCCGCGCAGTAGGCGATCGCCTGATCGAGGAGGCTCAACGCATCGCGCATGCTGCCCTGCGCCGCCCGCGCCACCAGCTTCACCGCGGGCGTCTCGAACTCGATCGCTTCCTCGGCGAGGACCGTCTCCAGGTGGGCGGCGATGTCGTCGGCCGCCAGGCGCTTGAGATTGAACTGCAGGCAACGCGACAGCACCGTGATCGGAAGCTTCTGGGGATCGGTCGTCGCGAGCAGGAACTTCACATGGGGGGGCGGCTCCTCCAGCGTCTTCAGCAATGCGTTGAAGCTCTTCTCCGAGAACATGTGCACCTCGTCGATGAGGTACACCTTGTAGCGGCCGCGGGCCGGCGTGAACTGGACGTTGTCCATCAGGTCGCGCGTCTCGTCCACCTTCGAGCGCGATGCCGCGTCCACCTCGAGCAGGTCGACGAACCGGCCCGCGTCGATCTCGACGCACGCGCCGCACTCGCCGCACGGCTTCGAGGAGACACCGGCTTCGCAGTTGATGCATTTCGCGAGGATGCGGGCCAGCGTCGTCTTGCCGACCCCGCGGGTGCCGGTGAAGAGAAAGGCATGGTGGAGCCGGTCCGAATCCAGCGCATTGACGAGCGCGCGCGCGACATGGGCCTGCCCGACGAGCTGCTCGAAGTTGCGGGGACGCCACTTGCGGGCAAGAACCTGGTAGCTCATCGGGATGCCGGCTCCGTTGCGGAGGGAGCCGGCCCGGACGGAGGCGCCGGTCCGATCCTCCCCGCTGCGATGGTTCCCACGGGCTCTCGACTCGAACCGCCGGCTCCGCCACCGTGCGCACCGGCGGTCGCGGACATCGAGCGTGATGCCCGGGCAGTCGGTGGTGCCGGTGCGCGGACTCGAACCGCGGACCTACTGATTACGAATCAGTTGCTCTGCCAACTGAGCTACACCGGCCCGAGCGAGAGGGCGCGGAGTATACCGGAACTCCCGGTCGCGGACCGCGCCCGGGTCCGTCAGGTGCGGCGTGTACGGCGGACCCTGATGACGACGTCGACGCTTTCCACCTGCGTTCCCGCCGGAAGAACCGGCAGCGCGCCCGGCTCGATCGCGACCGGCGCGATGTCGGTCGGAACACCGGTGTCGACGTCGTAGATGTGGTCGTGGCGCGTGGTATTCGAGTCGTACAGCACCTTCTCGGCATCGACGAAGAGCTCGCGCACGAGTCCGGTGCGAGCGAACAATCCCAGGGTGTTGTACACCGTCGCCTTGGACACCGGAGTGCCGTTGCGGACGAGTATCCGCTGCAGGTCTTCCGCGCACACGTGCCGAGGCCGTGCGAACAGAACCGCAGCGATACCGATCCGCTGTGCCGTCGGGGTGATTCCGTGTTCGCGGAGGATGTTCGCCGCGTCGTCCCGGTCCATCCTCGTCGTGACCGCCCTGGTCGCCACTTCCGGCCCCGGTGCCGCCTCCTGAGGCGCTCGTTTCCGAGTATAGCCCCCGGCCCCCGGAACCGCCATTTCCGCCCGGCCCCCGGTCGCGGCTGGAGTCGCGGCGCGCGTACACGCCGTTGCCGCTACCGGCTGGACGGGCCGATCGAGGCGAGGCGCCGGCTCGAAATCACGGGTTCCGCCACGCAGGCGCCGGCCGACGGGCGCGCTCTCCACCGGGAAGCGCCGGCGCGACCGGAACGGGCGCCGTGTGGTCCGCGCCGGGAGGGAGGGGGGCGAGCGGTCCCGAACCTCCGGCGACGCTTCCGGGTCCTCAGTCGGCCCCGTTCCGGAACATGCCCAGGACGAGCAGGGCCGCGCCGACGCAGATGGCGGAGTCGGCCACGTTGAAGGCGGGCCAGTGCCAGTCGCCCACGTGAAAGTCGATGAAGTCGACGACGGCACCGATGCGTATGCGGTCGATGACGTTGCCGACCGCTCCGCCGAGGACCAGCGACAGCGCGAGCGGCAACCGGCGCGCGTGCCGCGGAAAGCCGCGCAGCCAGTAGACGATGCAAGCGCAGATTGCGACGGCAAGCCCGATGAACAGCCAGCGCTGCCATCCTCCGGCCGTGCTCAGGAAACTGAAGGCCGCACCCGGGTTGTACACGAGCACGAGATCGAGCGCCGGAAGCAGCTCCACGGACGATCCCGGAGCGAGCAGTTCGACGACCGCGAGCTTGGTCGCCTGATCGACGACGATGACGACGAGCGAGCACCACAGCCATCCCGATGCCCCGCGCCGCTCCGCCCGACCGGCGTCCGGGCCCGTCGCGCCGGCCGTGTCCGGCTCGAATTCGCTCACGCCCCACATCCGAGGATCTCGCGCGCCCGCGCGCTGTCACGGGCGATCCGGGCCTTGAGCGCATCGAGGGTGTCGAACTTGCGTTCGTCGCGTATCCGGGCGGCGAAGCTCACGTCGACGCATCGGCCGTAGGCGTCGCCGTTCCAGTCGAGGACGTGCACCTCCAGCACCACGGCATGCCCGTCGACGGTCGGGCGCGTACCGAGGTTCGCCACCGCATCGAGCTCGCGCTCGTCGAGCCCCGCGACCCTGACCGCGTAGACGCCGCGCAACGCCGGACGGTAGCGGCGGATCGGGATGTTCATCGTCGGGAACCCGATGGTCCGGCCCCGCTGGTCGCCGTGCGTCACCCGGCCGGTGACGGCGTAGGGACGACCGAGCAGTTCGCCGGCGATCTCCAGCTCGTCGTTCGCGAGCGCATCCCGGATCCAGGAGCTGCTGACCCGCCCGCCGCGTACACGGCAAGTCTCGCGCCTGACGACGTCGAAACCGTGCCGTTCGCCCAGCCGCACCAGCAGATCGAAGTTGCCCTCCCCGCGATGGCCGAACCGGAAGTCGTCGCCCGCGACCACGACGCGAACCCCGAGGCCCTCGACCAGGCAGGACTCGACGAATGCCGCCGGAGACATTGCGCAGAGCCGGGCGTCGAAGCGCAGGAGCGCCACCCGGTCGATCGGCAGCGCACGGAGCGCACTCAGCTTCTCCCGCAGCCGGGTGAGGCGCGGGGGCGCATTCTCTCGCGCGAAGAACTCCAGCGGCTGCGGCTCGAACGTGACGAGGGTGGTCGGCACGGCGCGTTCGCGGCCGAGTGCCGCGAGCTGCCCGATCAAGGCCCGGTGGCCGAGGTGCACGCCGTCGAAGTTGCCGATCGTGGCGACGCAGCCGCGGTGCTCCGACCGGATGTTGTGCCAGCCGCGAATCACTTCCAACCCGGTTCTCCTCGCCGGACCCGATCTCGACGCCCCGGGGACCATGCCGCCCCGGTCCCCGCAACCCGCCCGCCCGCGCACGGAGCTTTCGGAGACGGCGGAATCCACACCGCACGCCGCTTCCACCGGCGCCCCCGGACCACGCCGCCTCCGCGCAAGCGCGGATGGGACCATGCCGGCCGCGACCGGTTCATCCGTCGTTCCGCACGCGACTTCACGGTCGGCCCATCGAGCGCACGGATGATACTTGCTGCGTCCTGCCCGTGCTCATTCCCCGCGGGCGGCAGGGGCTTCGAAATCGCGCGGGCGCATCCCCAGGCACAGCCCCGCCACGACGTAGAGCACGACGGCGGTCGCGACGACGGCGCACAGCCTGAAGGCGCGGGTCGCGGCGTCCGCCTCGGTCCACTCGGCGGGTTCGCCCCGCAACCACCACAGGGCCGCGCCCAGAACCAGGTTGCCGGCCGCCACTCGCACGATGAACCTCCCCCACCCCGGACGCGGGCGATACACGCCTCGCACCACGAGCCCGCGCAGCAGAAGGCCGGCATTGAGGAGTGCGGACAGGGTGGTTGCGAGCGCGAGCCCGGCATGGGCGAGCGGGACGACCAGGGCCAGGTTGAACACGATGTTCGACAGCATCGCCACGATCCCGATCCTGACCGGAGTGCGGGTGTCCTGGCGCGAGAAGTACCCGGCCGCGAGCACCTTGATCGCGACGAACCCGAGCAGGCCGAAGGCGAACGCAAGCAGGCTCCGGGCCGCCATGTCCACGTCGTGTGCCGAGAACTGCCCGTACTGGAACAGGGTGGTGAGAATGGGTGCGGCGAGCATGCCGAGCCCGAGCGCCGCCGGCGTCGCGACGAGCACCACCAGCCGAAGCGCCCAGTCGAGCGTGTCCGAGAACGACTCGGGAGACACCGTCGCGTGCTGGCGCGACAAGTGCGGGAGGATGACCGTGGCGAGCGCAATCCCGAACACGCCGAGGGGAAACTCGACCATCCGGTCCGAGAAATACAGCCACGACACGCTCCCGGTGACGAGGAACGACGCGATCACGGTGTCGACGAGCAGGTTGATCTGGGAAACGGAGACCCCGAATACGGCCGGAACGATCAGCGAGATCACCCGGGAAACGCCCTCGTGGGCACGGCGCAGGCGTGGCCGGACCAGCATCCCGAGCGCGGCGAGCGCCGGGAACTGGAACGCGAGCTGCACGAATCCGGCCGCGAGCACGCCCCAGGCGAGCGCGACGACCGGGACGTCGAGCACCGGCGCGAGCCACAGCGCGGCGCCGATCAGGCACAGGTTGAGCAGCACCGGAGTCACGGCCGGGACCGCGAACCGGCCGTAGGTGTTGAGAATGCCTCCCGCGAAGGCGACCAGGGAGATGAAGAGCACGTACGGAAACGTGATCCGCACCATCTCGACCGCGAGCGCGTACTTTGCGGGATCGGACAGGAACCCGGGGGCGAAGACCGCGACCAGCACCGGCGCGGCCACGACGCCGGCGACGGTGACGACGGCGAGCACCCCGATCAGCGCCCCGGCCACGTGCGAGACGAGGTCGCGCACTTCGCCGATCTCGCGCTGTGCCTGGTACTCGCTCAGAACCGGCACGAACGCCTGGGCGAAGGCGCCCTCGGCGAACAGCCGGCGCAGAAAGTTCGGGAGACGAAACGCGACGAAGAACGCGTCGGCCCCCGCACTGGCGCCGAACCCCTGGGCGATCACCACATCGCGCACGAATCCGGCTGCGCGCGACGCCAGCGTGCTCGCGCCGACCACCCCCGTCGACTTGAGAAGCGACCGGCTCACCGCACCGGGATCGATCGGCAGGAATTCCGGTTGCGCCGGGACGGCACGGAGGGAGGCGGCGTGTTGTCAGGCATTCGCACCATCGGCATAATTGCGCCCCCTTTGAGCCCGGGCCAGCATCAGGAGAGTCGAAGCAGTGGCGAACTCCGCCCAAGCAAGAAAGCGCGCACGGCAGACGGTACGCAGGCGCGCCCATAATGCCAGCTTGCGATCCAGAATGCGTACCAGCGTCAAGCGCGTGGTGCGTGCGCTCGACGCCAATGACGCGGAGGCGGCAGGCGAGGCGCTGAAGCTGGCCGGGCCCGTCCTCGATGGTGCGGCCGGAAAGGGTCTCGTCCACAAGAACAAGGCGGCGCGGCACAAGAGCCGGCTGAACGCCCGGCTGAAAGCCCTCCGCACGGGCTGAACCCCCGCCCGGCAAAACGGGCCCGCATCGACGCTCGACGCGAGCCCGGCACATCCCCGACCGGGACGTTCGGACCGGGCTCCCCGGAACCACGCCGGTGTGGGCGTGGACAGAACGCGCGACGGGCGTCCCGCCCGAGCATCCCGGCCACGGCGGGAGTCCGCAAGCCACGGACAGGTGATCGTGCCGTCCGGCCCCGCATGTCCCGGGACGAGCGATCCCGCATGCCAAGGACGATGGGCGGTGGCCGGCCCGCCGGCCGTCGCTCACTCCAGCATCAGCACCAGGTTGTCCCGATGGATGAGCTCCGGCTCGTCGACGTAGCCGAGGAGCTCCGCGATGCGTTCGCTGCGCTCCCCCATGATGCGGCGCGTTTCGCTCGCATCGTAGTTCACCAGCCCGCGTGCGACCTCGGTGCCGGACGGATCGAAGCAGGCGACGACTTCCCCCCGCGAGAACTCGCCCTCCACCTCCCGGACCCCGACCGGGAGGAGGCTGCGGCCGGACTCGACGAGCACCCTTGCGGCCCCCTCGTCGATGCGCAGGCGTCCGCGTACGCCAAGCTGCCCGGCGAGCCACTGCTTGCGCGCACCGAGCGGCGCCTGTCCCGGCTCGAGGAGCGTCCCGATCGACTCGCCGGCCAGGAGCCGGCCCAGTACGTCGGGCTCCCGGCCGGATACGATGCGCGTCGGGGTGCCGGAGCGCGCGGCGAGCGCGGCGGCCCGGAGCTTCGTCCGCATCCCGCCTCGGCCCAGCGTCCCTCCGGCACCCGCCATCGCCTCCAGAGCCGGGTCGCCGGCCCGGCCCCGCTCGATGAGCCGCGCTTGCGGATCGATGCGCGGGTCGCGGTCGAACAGGCCCGGCTGGTCGGTGAGGATGACCAGCAGTTCCGCCTCCACCAGGTTCGCGACCAGGCCCGCGAGACTGTCGTTGTCGCCGAGGCGGTTCTCGGGGGTCGCGATCGCGTCGTTTTCGTTGATCACCGGCACCACACGGTGGCGCAGGAGTTGACGGAGCGTGCTGCGCGCATTGAGGTACCGTCCCCGGTCGGAGAAGTCCTCGTGCGTCAGCAACACCTGCGCAGTGTGGGCCGCATGGCGCTGAAAGCATGATTCGTAGGCCTGTACGAGGCCCATCTGACCCACCGCGGCGACCGCCTGCAGCTCGTGGAGCGCCTCGGGGCGCCGGGGGAGGCCGAGCCGGCTCATTCCTTCCGCCACGGAGCCGGAGGACACCAGCACCACATCGACCCCCAGGGTCCTCGACGCCACCATCTGCGCCACCCACTCACCGATGACGCCCGGTTCGAGTCCCCGGCCGTCGTTGGTGATGAGCGCGCTGCCGATCTTCACGACCCAGCGCCGGACTCCGGCGCCGCGGCGCATCACGCTTCGCCCTCGAGGTGGCGCATCAGGGCCTCGTTCAGGGCGTCGGTCCCTTCGCGGGTGAGGGCGGAGACGGGATGGACCGGACCCTCCCACCCCACCCCCTCGACAAGCGACGCGACGGCCCGCGAACGATCGGCCGGCGGCACGAGATCGAGCTTCGCCGGCACGAGCCAGCGTTCGCGGCGAGCCAGGTCCGGATCGAAGGCGGCAAGCTCGCGTTCGACGACCCGTACCTGATCGATCGGGTCGGCGCCGCCGAACGCGGCGGCAACGTCGACCAGATGGAGCAGCACCCGTGTGCGGGAAAGATGACGGAGGAACCGGATACCGAGCCCGGCGCCGGCCGAAGCACCCTCGATCAGGCCGGGGACATCCGCCATGACGAAGCTGCGGTCCGGTCCCCGGCGCACGACGCCGAGGTTCGGAACCAGAGTCGTGAAAGGATAGTCCGCGACTTTCGGACGAGCCGCGGAGACGGCTCGGATCAGGGTCGACTTGCCCGCGTTCGGCATACCGACAAGCCCGACGTCGGCAAGCAGCTTGAGCTCCAGGCGCAGCTCCAGGCACTCGCCGGGGCTTCCTTCGGTCGTGCGCCGCGGAGCGCGGTTGGTGCTCGACTTGAATCTGGCGTTTCCGAGTCCGCGGCGGCCGCCGCGTGCAACGACCATCTCTTCGCCGGCGGCGGTGAGTTCACCGAGAGGCTCGCCACTGTCGGCGGCGACGACCACCGTCCCCGCCGGCACCTGTATGCGCAGGTCCGCTCCATCCCCGCCGGTGCGGTCCTTGCCCTGTCCGTGCCGGCCCCTCTGGGCCCGGAAGCGTCTCCTGAAACGAAAATCGACGAGTGTGTTCAGGCCCGGATCGGCGCACAGCACGACATCACCGCCTTCGCCCCCGTCACCTCCGTCGGGGCCGCCTTTCGGGATGTACTTCTCCCGCCGGAAGCTCAGGCAACCGTTGCCGCCCGCGCCGGCTTCGACGGTGATGACCGCCTCATCGACGAATTTCACGGGAGGCATGCCGGTGAACGTTGCACGGCGGACGGGCGGGTCCGCGATCCGTCACCCGCAACGGGGTCAGCTCGGGCGCACGCTCACGTACTTGCGGCCATGCATGCCCTTGCGTTCGAACACCACCACCCCGTCGGCGGTGGCGAACAGGGTGTGGTCCCGGCCGCAGCCGACGTTCACTCCCGGGTGGAACCTGGTTCCGCGCTGACGCACGATGATGTTTCCCGCCCTGGCCGCCTGTCCCGCGAAAAGCTTCACACCCAGCCGTTTCGAGTGCGAGTCGCGCCCGTTCTTGCTGCTGCCGCCTGCCTTCTTGTGTGCCATCGTCGCACCCCCGCCCCGTTGTCCGGTCGGCGGTCTCCGGTCAGCCCGCCGTGATCGGCCCGATCTCGAGCTCGGTGAACCGCTGCCGGTGCCCACGCCGACGAAGATAGTTCTTCCGCCGCTTGAACTTCACCACCATGATCTTCTTGTGACGACCGTGACCCTTGACGGTCGCCGCGACCTTGCCGTTCTCGACGAACGGCTTGCCGACGATGGTCCGCTCGCCGTCGCCGACGAGGAGGACCCGATCGAGCTCGATCTCGGTCCCCTCTTCCGCGTCGAGCCTTTCCACCCGCAGGCTGTCGCCTTCCTCGACACGGTACTGTTTGCCGCCCGCCGCTACCACCGCATACATGGCGTTGCTCCGTCCCGGACACGCTGCCCGCGCATCGAAAGCGGCGGATTGTAAGTTTTCCCGGAGGCGGGATACAACTTGCCCGTGGCGCGTTTCCCGGGGAACGGCATGATCGCGGAACACGCCACTCACCGGTCAGGGGTATACTCGGGCCGATGCCGCTCACGCGGTTGCCGATGACGCCGACCATGCTTGCTGTCAGGCCGACGCCCCCATCCGTGGACCTCTCCTCCCTCCGGGCGCTCGTCGACGACGATCTCGCAGCCGTGGATCGCACCATCCGGGCGCGCCTCACGTCCGACGTTTCCCTCGTGAACCGGATCGCCGAGTACATCATCGGCAGCGGCGGCAAGCGGCTGCGTCCGTTGCTGGTACTGCTCGCGGCTCGGGCGCTGCGCCATGAAGGCGACCGGCATGTCGAGCTCGCGGTGATCGTCGAGTTCATCCACACCGCGACCCTGCTCCACGACGACGTGGTCGACGACTCGCGCCTCAGGCGCGGGCGCAGCACCGCGAACACCCTGTTCGGCAACGAGGCGGCGGTACTGGTCGGAGACTCGCTGTACTCGCGGGCGTTCCAGATGATGGTGGCGGTCGAGGACATGCGGGTGATGCAGATCATGGCCCGCACCACCAGCGAGATCGCCGACGGAGAGGTGCTCCAGCTTCTCAATCGCCACGATCCGGACACCACCGAGGCGAACTACCTCGAAGTCATCCGCCGCAAGACCGCGATGCTGTTCGAGGCCGCCGCCCGGCTCGGAGCGGTCTGTGCGGGCGCCCCTCCGCGGCTCGAAGACGCGATCGCGCGTTTCGGCCATCATATGGGCACCGCGTACCAACTCGTCGACGACGTCCTCGACTACCGGGGCCGAACGGGCGAAGTCGGCAAGAACGTGGGAGACGATCTCGCGGAAGGCAAGCCCACCCTGCCCCTCATCCATGCCATTCGCCAAAGCGACGAGCGCACCGCCCGAATGCTGCGCGACGCGATCAGGACCAGGGGGCTCGACTCCATCGAGGAGGTCATCGCGGCCGTTGAATCCGCCGGATCCGTCGCCTACACTACTTGTCTGGCCGCGGACGAGGTGGCGCTCGCGGGCGAGGCGCTCGGCGCGATCCCGGATTCTCCCTACCGCGACGCCCTCGCCAGCCTCGCCGAGTTCACCACCAGCCGCAGCTACTGACGAGCCACCCTCTTCTCGAAGGTGGCGCATGCACGGGGTGTAGCTCAGCCTGGTAGAGCACTGCCTTCGGGAGGCAGGGGTCGGAGGTTCAAATCCTCTCACCCCGACCAACAAGACCGACGCCCCGGCTGGCATCCCGACCCCGCGGGTTCCCGCGGAACCGGCTCCTCCGGCCGGGGTTGCGCCGGTCTCGCGCATCCGCGCCCTCGCGTACGTCCCGACCCTCGAACGAGCCGCGTACCGCCCGTGGCCGAAGAACGGATTCGGGATACCGCGGCCCGGCACCGCCGGCGCCTTCCTTGCGCGGGTCTCGACCACGTGCGCGAGCGCGCGTTCCGCTCTTTGCCTCGACTCGTCTATCCCCTATCCTCCCCGCCCCTGAACATTTCCGAGACCTCCGGAGGAATCACCGTGGCCTTCACCTCGAACGTGTTCGAGACCCGAACCATCAAGCTCGCCGACCGCGAAGAGACCGTCGTCGCCGGTGGCCGTCACCTGTTCCCTCTCCTGCCCAGGGCGTTCGAGGGAATTGCCCGGATCGGCGTCATCGGCTGGTCGTCGCAGGGACCCGCGCAAGCGCAGAACCTGCGCGAATCGCTCGAGGGTTCGAACATCCGGGTCAAGGTCGGGTTGCGGGAAGGGTCGGCATCGATGAAGGAGGCCGAGGCGGTCGGGTTCACGAAGAGCGACGGCACCCTCGGGGAGATGTACTCGGTCATCAACGAATCGGACATGGCGCTGCTGCTCATCTCCGACGCCGCGTTCGCCGAGAACTACCGGCGCATATTCGACGCTTTCCGCCCCGGCACCACGTTGGGACTCTCGCATGGTTTCCTGCTCTCCCACCTGCAGGCCGTCGGTGAGGACTTTCCGGACCACATCAACGTGATCGCGGTCTGTCCGAAGGGGATGGGCCCCTCCGTACGCCGGCTCTACGAGCAGGGCCGCGAGGTGAACGGCGCCGGCATCAACTGCTCGTTCGCGGTCCACCAGGACCTCGACGGCCGGGCCACCGACTACGCGCTCGCCTGGGCGGTCGGGCTCGGCTCGCCGTATACCTTCGAGACGACCCTGGAGAGCGAGTACAAGTCCGACATCTTCGGAGAACGCGGCATTCTCCTCGGCGCCGTGCACGGGATCGCCGAAAGCCTCTACTCCCGGTTCGTCGACAAGGGGGAGCAGAAGGACGAGGCATTCATCAACAGCGCCGAATCCATCACCGGCCCCATCAGCAAGACCATCTCCCGATCCGGCCTGAAAGCGGTCTACGAAGAGCTGGAAGAGAACGAGAAAGCGGCGTTCCGCAAGGCCTACAACGCCGCTTACCACCCCTGCCGGGAGATCCTCGAGGAGATCTACGACGACGTGGCCTCCGGCAACGAGGTGCGCAGCGTCATCCAGGCCACCCGCCGTCACGGCAAGTACCCGATGGGCAGGATCGACGGCACCGACATGTGGAAGGTCGGCGAGAAGGTCCGCGCCGACGGCACCCGCAACTATGCGCCGCTGCACGCGGAAACCGCCGGCGTCTACCTCGCGTGCATGATGGCCCAGGTGGATCTCCTCTCCGAGCGCGGGCACCCCTACTCGGAGATTGCCAACGAGTCGATCATCGAGGCGGTCGACAGCCTCAACCCCTACATGGACTACAAGGGCGTGTCGTACATGGTCGACAACTGCTCGACCACCGCCCGGCTCGGGGCCAGGAAGTGGGCGTCGCGCTTCGACTACGTCCTCACGCAGATCGCCTACACCGCGATGGACGAGGATCGGGTCGGCGACGAGACCCCGTTCGAGGCGTTCGAGACCTCGGACATTCACGAAGTGCTCGCCGTATGCGCGGAGCTCCGGCCTTCGGTGGACATCGCGGTCGTGCCGACGCGCGGTCAGGCATGACGGATTGGCCCGTCCCGGCCTCGTGACGTGGGGGTCATGTTGCGGGGCCGGGAGCCTGCGCCGCGGACGAATCGTGCGCCGGTCCGAGGTACGGGCCGACAATCGCCAGCACGCGCTCGCCGGCGCCTCGATTGCCCTCGACGAACGCCCGTCCTCTCGCCCCGGTGGTATTGCGCAGGTCCGCGTCCTGCAGGTAGTCGACGACGGCTCGACCGAGATCGGCGGAATCGCTGACGGCTCGCGCGCCGCCCGCTTCGAGCAGGCCCCGGCTGATCGCGGCGAAATTGAACACGTGCGGCCCGAACAGCACCGGCAGCCCCAGCGCGGCGGGCTCCAGCACGTTGTGTCCGCCGCGCTCGACCAGCGTGCCGCCCACGAACGCCACGTCCGCCGCGGTGTAGAACAGGGGCAGCTCGCCCATGGTGTCGCCGATGAACACTTGGGCTCCGGAGCAGTCCGGCGGCCGGCGCGAGCGTAGGACCGACTCGAATCCGCGCCGGCGTACCTGCGCCGCGACCTTCCCGAACCGCTCGGGGTGCCTGGGCACGAGAACGAGCAGACTCCCGGGGATCCGTTCGAGCACGTGTTCGAAGGCGTTCAGGACCAGCGCCTCCTCTCCCTCGTGGGTACTCGCGGCAATCCAGATCCCGCGCGACGGCCCCCACGTGCGCCGCAGCGCCGCCGCCTCTTCGCGCAGGCTCGCGAGCATCGGAATGTCGAACTTCGTGCTGCCGGTCACCTCGATCACGTTCGGCGGTGCGCCGATCGACGCCATCCGTCGCGCATCCTCGCCACTCTGGACCGCAATCGCCGCGACACCGTCGAGGGCAGGCGCGAAGAGGCGGCGGAATTTCCGGTACCCGGCCGCGGAGCGCTCCGACAAACGCACGTTGGCAAGCACCACCGGCACTCCGCGAAGACGGCACTGCGCCAGCAGGTTCGGCCAGATCTCGGTCTCCATGATGATCGCTACGCGGGGCCGGATGCGGCTCATGAACCTCGCCACCGAGCCGGGAAGGTCGAACGGGAAGTAACGATGGACCACGCTGCCGCCAAACGCCTTTGCGGCACGGGCGGCACCGGTCGGAGTCGTCGACGTGACCACGATCGTCTCGTCGGGATAGCGGCTCCCGAGCGCCTTCACGATGGGCACTGCGGCCTGCACTTCGCCGACCGAGGCGGCGTGGATCCACACGCATCCGCGTTGCGCGCCGATCCGCGCCCCCATCCCGAACCGCTCGCCGATCCGTCGCCGGTAGGCCGGATTGCGCAGCCCGCGCCAGAGTAGCCGGCCGACAAGGAACGGCGCCGCGCAGTACAGCGCCACGGTATAGGCCAGTCTCATCGTCGCGCCGCGCCGCGTGCCCGGCCCCCGGGCACCGCCGCCGTCGCCGTGCGCGCTCGTGGCGCATTGAACGACCTCCGTCCCTCGACGTAGCATCGTCCGCATCCGGTCTTCATGCCTGCCACCCCGTGCAGTGCGACGAGGAAATGTCCGTGACTTCCGCAACCCCGCGCGGGCGGGAACGAAAGGGCACGACGTCCCCCGGCATCTTGCGCCATTCCCGCTCCCGCGGGTACCGGATTGGCGCGGCCCCGGGTCCGGCGGGCCGCATCCTCCGTCTCCGCTTCGCCATGAACCGCGGCGCTCGTCCGCTCGTTGCGCTGTTGCTGCTCTGCATCGCCGCCCGCGCGTCCGCCGCGCCCGTGCCGGAGTTGCCGGAACGGTTCGAGGCGACGTTCCTGCTCGAAGCCGCGGGAGCGACCATCGCCCGGACGCGATGGTCGCTCGCGCCCGGAGCCGGCGCAACGTACGTCTCCACTTCAAGCACCGAACCGACCGGCGTGTTCGCGCTCTTTCGCGACGACACCAGGGTCGAGCGCAGCGAGTGGACCTACGAGGGCGACTGGCTGCAGCCGCTCGCCTACCGCTACGAGCGCAGCGGCCGGAAGGCTCGGGAGATCGACATCGAGTTCGACTGGGAGACGGGCGTCGCCCACCACGACTCGCCGGGCTCGGCGTGGCGGCTGCCGGTGCCGCACGGCACCATGGACAAGTTCAACTACATTCTCGCGCTGATGCGGGACCTGGGCCGCGGGAAACGTCAACTCGAGTACACGATCGCCGATGGCGGCCGGCTCAGGCGCTACGTGCTGACGGGCGTCGGCGAGGAGCGGATCGAGACCGCGCTCGGAACGTTCGACACGACCATCATCCGGCGCGAGCGCGAGAACAACACCCGGCTGACCACGTTCTGGTGTGCGGACGAGCTGGGGTTCCTCCCGGTGAAGATCGTGCACGTGGAACGCGACGGAAAGTCCATGACGCTCGAAATCGAATCGCTGAGCGGCATCGAGCGGCGCGCGCCGTAGCTCGCAATCCGGCGGGCCACGGACCGGCTCAGTCCGGGACGGCGCCGGTGCACGAGCGAAGCGCCGCACGGAGCGCCTCGAACGGCAGCCCGACGCACCGGTGCCGGCTCCTGACGCCGCGAACGGGAGCGAACATGTCGAGTGCCGGCCACGGAAACGGCGTCCCGTCCCGCAACGCCGCATCCACACCGGCCCCGGCGCGCAGCAGCTCCTCGATGCGGCGTTGCGGCGCCTGCTCGGCGATCAGGACCACGGCGGCTTCGCACAGCAGGCACCCCCTGGTCTCGTGCCCGAGCCGGGCGATGCGCCCGGGCGAGCCGAGCTCGACGTCGATGGCGACCCGATCGCCGCACAGCGGATTGTCGACGGTCGCGGACCCGTGCGGCTCGGCGAGCCGACCGCATCCGCTCGTCCGCCGCGCTGCCGCGATGATCGCGTCGTGGTAGAGGTCGTTCAGCTCTCGTCCTCGATCTCGAGCAGTGCCTGCGGAGAATCGACGTCGACGAGCACCGCCCGATCGTCCATCGCGACCTCGCACACGTACTCCTCGTACTCGCCGATGAGGTGGCGGGCGCCCACGTCGCCGCGTACCGCCTTCATCTCGTCGAAGAAACGCCGGGCGAACAGGACCGGATTGCCGCGCTTGCCCTCGAACACCGGCACGCATATCTCGCGCCCTTCGCCGGGATCGAACGCCGCCACCAGCTTGTCGACGTGCTCCGAGGCGACGAGCGGCATGTCGCCGAGGCAGACGAGCGCGCCCGACGCGGACTCCGGCAGGGCCGCGAGCCCGACCCGCAGCGATCCGCTCAGTCCCCCCCGGTAGCCGGGGTTGCGGACGAGCCGGACGTCGGCGCCGGCGAGGGCTTCCTCGACCCGCTCGGACTCGTGCCCGGTGACGACCACGATCGGTCCGACGCTCGAACCCGCGAGCGCGTCGACCACGGCACGGACCATGACCCGTCCGTCGACCGCCACGAGGAGCTTGTTGGCCGTTCCCATCCGGGTCGAACGTCCGGCGGCCAGAACCACCGCCGATATGCGCGCAGCGCGCGCCGGGCCCGGTTCGCGCGACCCGCGCCGGGGCCGGGGCCGCGCCGCGGTCTCCTTGAGCAGGCCGCCGACTCCCATCGCCATGATGGCTCGCGGTCCCACCTCCAGGCCGGCGGCCAGGCGTTCGAGGACCAGATCCAGCCCGTTGAGCGCAGGCGAGCGGGCGCATCCCGGCAACCCCAGCACCGGGCGCCCGCGGCAGCGCCCCAGCAGGAGCAGGTTTCCCGGATCGACGGGCATCCCGAGATGGAGCACTTCGCCTCCGGCTTCCACGATGCCGGCGGGGACGACGTCCCGGCGATCGACGATTGCGGACGCGCCGGCAATCAGCACGAGGCCCGCGCCCGCATCGAGCGCGTCGCCTGTCGCCAGGGCGACGGCGCCGGGAGCGTGGTCGCAGCGGGTGTCGGCCACGACCCGTCCGCGCAACGCCTCGAGGCGGGCGCGCAGCACCCGGGAAGTCTTGTCCAGCACCGTTTCCCTGGTCGCCGGGAGCCGGGTCTGAATGACGGCGGCCTCCATCGGCTCGAAGGCCGCCACCCGGATCGCCGGCTCCGGCCCGAGGCCGGCCAGCGCGCGATCGAGCACCGTGCCGGGGACCGCGAACGGGATCACCTTGATCGTCGCGAGCATCTCGCCCTCGCGCACCGCACGCGGCCCCGGGAGCGTGGCGACGGTGAGCGCCTCGTCGACCGCGTTGAACCGGTCGATGTCCGCAGAGGAGACGAGGAACAGGCCGTCGGCCGCCGCGAACACGTTGCAGCGTCCGGTGAACGGCGCCCCGACCCGCACCCCGGCGCCCGCGAGGGCCTGCGCCACGGTCTGCGCCGCCGCATCCTCCGCCACGTCGCCCGCCTCGAACCTCGCGCCGACGACCGCTTCGAAGCCTTCCCGCGCCAGCAGCTCGATGTCCGCGGCGCTCAGCACGCGGCCCTTCCCGAACGATCGGCCGCCGACCTTCATGCCGTGCGCGAGCACGGTACCGGCCGCGGCCGCGACGTTGACCGGACCGAACCTCACGTTTCGGCCCGCACCCGGAAGGCGGAGGTGAGCTCGGCCACGATCGACGCGGCGATCTCCGCCGCCGTCACCGCGCCGATGTCGAGTCCCACCGGAGCGTGGATCCGCCCGAGCGTCCCGGCCGCGAGCCCCGCATCCGCCAGACGGGCGATCCGCCTGGCGTGGGTGCGCCGGCTGCCGAGGCTCCCGATGTAGAACGCGGGCGAGGAGAGCGCGACACGGAGGGCGGGGTCGTCGAGCTTCGGATCGTGGGTCAACGTCACCACGGCGCTGCGCGCATCGAGCTCCGCCGCCCGCAGCGCCTCGTCGGGCCAGTCCGTGACGATCGTCACCCCGGGAAACCGCTCGGCGGTGACGAACGCCCGGCGCGGGTCGATCACCGTGACCGCGTACCCCAGCAGCGACGCCATCGGGACGAGGGTCTGGGCGATGTGGACCGCGCCGACCACGAACAGCCGGAGCGGCGGACTCATCACGTGGAGGAAGTACCTGACCCCCGCGACCTCCACGACCTCGCTGCGGTCGCGGCGCAGTGCGCCGCGCGCCGCCTCGCGAACGCCCGCGTCGAGTCCGGCCACGGGCTCGCCATCGAACGCGATCCACTGGCGTTCGGACCCGAGCTCGGTGACGAGGACCAGCGGACGCTTGTTCGCGCGCGCATCGAGCACTGCATGGAGCAACGCCCGCTTCATCGCGGCGGGATCGAACCCGGCGCGACGCGCTGGAGGACGGGCGCGTTCACGGCGGGCGATTCAGTCCTCGACCGGCTCGACGTAGACCTGCACCTTGCCTCCGCAGGTGAGGCCGACCTCCCATGCCTGCTCGTTGCTGACACCGAAGTCGAGGACGCGGGGCCGGTGGTCGCGAATCGTCTCGACGCCCTCGGCGATCACCGCCCCTTCGATGCACCCGCCCGACACCGAGCCGACGAAGCGCCCGTCCTCATCCAGGACAAGCCGGCTTCCGACCGGACGCGGAGACGACCCCCAGGTGGCGATGACGGTGGCGATGGCGACGCCGCGGCCCTCCCTCCTCCAGCGCTCGGCCACCTCCAGCGGCTCCGGGTCGGACCCGCCCGCATACGGTCCGTGTTCGCTCATCGACCTCTCCGGTTCGTCGCCTCCCGGACCGCCGCGCCGCCGGCCGCACCGCCACCGGCCGCACGATGCGAGAGCCGCGGCGCTCCGGACCGCATCGGCATCGCCGGCATCCCGGGCCACGCCATGGATCGCATCCATGGTAACGCAGGAACGGGGCGGGCCGAACGCGCTTGCGCGAGAGGCATCGGCCCTCGGCGCACGGCCGGCGGGTCGCGCGGCGCCAAGTTGCCGTGGAGGAGGCGTCCGGCCGGATCGAAGCGCGGTGAAGGCCGGCAAGGGGGCGAACCACGGTCGCCGGGGTGCGGGCCGGAGCGCGGTGGGAAAGGCGCGGAATCGCGGACCGCGTAGTAGTATCGGCCACCGGGTGCGCGATGCGCACCGTTCGCCGACACCACGGCGGCAGACTCCCCGATGCGACGACACCGGTTCGCAAAGATCATCGCCACTCTGGGACCGGCGACCTCGGTGCCGAAGACCATTCGCGCGCTGTTCGCAGCCGGGGTCGACGTGTTCCGGCTGAACTTCAGCCACGGCGACCACGACGGCCACCGGCAGTGCTTCGAGACGATCCGTGAAGTCGAATCCTCGACCGGGCGCCCCATCGGGGTGCTGCTCGATCTCCAGGGCCCGAAGCTTCGAATCGGGCAGATCGCCGGCGGGAGCACGAGGCTCGAAGAAGGCGCATCGCTGGTATTCGACCTCGATCCGGCCCCCGGCGACTCGCAGCGCATCCCTCTTCCCCATCCGGAGGTGTTCACCGCGCTGAAGCCGGGCATCGACCTCCTGATCAACGACGGCAAGGTCAGGCTCGAAGTCGAGACGTGCGGCGCGAACTTCGCGGGCGTGCGGGTCAAGATCGGGGGGGAGGTCTCGGACCACAAGGGCGTCAACATCCCCGATGCGGTGCTTCCCATCTCGCCGCTGACGGACAAGGACCGTAGGGACCTCGCCCTGGGGCTGGAGCTCGGCGTGGACTGGGTGGCGGCGTCGTTCATCCAGCGTCCGCGGGACGTGCTCTCGCTGCGCGAAGCGATCGGAGGCCGGGCCGGCCTGGTGACGAAGCTCGAGAAACCCTCCGCGGTCGAGCAGGTGGACGAGATCATCGCGCTGTCCGACGCGATCATGGTCGCGCGTGGAGACCTCGGCGTGGAGCTGCCGCCCGAGGACGTCCCGAGCATCTCGCGCCGCATCGTGCGCGCCTGCCGCGGCGCCGGCAAGCCGGTGATCGTGGCGACCCAGATGCTCGAATCCATGGTCTCGTCGCCGGTGCCGACCAGAGCCGAGGCATCGGATGTCGCGACGGCGATCTACGACGGCGCCGACGCGGTCATGCTCTCGGGAGAAACCGCGGTGGGGCGCTACCCGATCGAGGCGGTGGACATCATGCACCGGATCATCGCCAGGGTCGAACGCGACCCGCACTACCGGGAGCAGATCGGGGCGGCCCCCACTTCGCCGGACCCGACCACGGCCGATGCGATCTCCGATGCGATGCGGCGCATCGCGCAAACCCTGTCGGTGGCCGTTGCCGTCACCTACACCAAGTCCGGATCGAGCAGCCTGCGGGCGGCGCGCGAGCGGCCGGACTCGCCGATTCTCAGCCTGACCCCCGACCTGACCACGGCACGCCGTCTCGCGCTGGTCTGGGGCGTTCACTCCGTCCTGAGCGAGGACGTCGACCATGTCGAGGAGATGGTCGACCGGGCGTGCCGGACCGCGGTCACGGAGGGATTCGCGAACGCGGGCGAGCGGCTCGTCATCATGGCCGGGATGCCCTTCGGGGTCTCGGGAACGACGAACCTTCTCCGGATCGCACGCGTGCCGTCCGCGCCCGGACCCGGGACCGACGCTCCGGCATAGCGCTCCTCGCCGCGCGTCCGTGGCCGGTCGAGGAGTTCGCGGGAGCCCGTGCCGAAGGAAACCACCGGGACCCTCGTGGATACTGGTACAGATCCGCAATCGCGCTGATCGGCGCCCCGTGCCGAAGGAAGCTACCGGGACCCTCGTGGAAACGGGGGCGGGAATCCATGGGCCCCGACGGACACGGATGCCCCGCGGCGGGGGGCTTCGCCGCAGTCGTCGAGTGGCGGCTTTCGACGCCGATCCGCGTCCGCGTCAGTACAGCCCGAGGGCCGCCGCGGCCAGCGCGACCGCGGCCAGGATCGTGAACGCGAGGAGCACTTGCGACACGTCGCGGTTGCGGGCGCGCATCTCGAACGACAGCCAGCCGAGCACGACGACGAGCGCGGCGAGGATGTAGACGACACGCACGCCGGGTCCCGGCCGGGCTCAGCTCGATCCCGGCGCGTCGAGCCGGCTCGCGAGTTCCTGCGGCGGGAGGTACCCCGGAATCAGCTCTCCGGATTCCAGCACGATCGCCGGCGTTCCCCTCACGCCGATCGCCCTCCCGGCCTCGTAGTGGTCGCTCACGGGGTTCTCGCACCGGACGGGCTCGATGGGGACCCCGGCCTTCGCGTCGGTCATCGCTTCGCGCTGGTCCCCGGCGCACCACACCGACACCATCTTGTCGTAGGTGTCCGAGCCGATTCCGGCCCGCGGGAACGCGGTGTACCGGATCTCGATGCCGAGCCGGTTGTAGTCGGCCATCTGCCGATGCAGGCGTGCGCAGTACCCGCAGTCGACGTCGGTGAAGACGGTGACGGTGTGCTTCACCGTATCCGGCGAGAAGACGACCATGCTCGCCTCGCCAAGCGCACCGACGGCACCGGCGCGAGCGGACATGCGCGCCTCCTCGGTGACGTTGCGTCCGGTGTCGAGATCCGTCAGATCCCCGCGCATCATGTACCGGCCGTCACCCGACAGGTAGACGACGATGGCCCCGAACCGGACCTCGTACACTCCGGCCAACGGTGTCTCGACGACATGATCCGGCTCCATGCCCGGAGCGAGCATTTCCAGTCGCTGCGCAAGTGCGGACGGAAGGTCGCCGACCGCCTGCACGGCGCGCAACCCGGTGCACAGCAGCAGCACCACCAGGACGACAAACGTTCGCATCACGACACCCTCCGCCGAGCTCTCTCGATCACCTTCGACGCGGAAACGCCCGGATTGTTCGAACGTCGATGCGCCTCCGGTTTCCCGTACCGTTCCCGCCCGGATTTCTCGCCATCCCACCTCTCGGACGCGGATCGACCGGCATCGACCGCGTTGAACGCGGCCAAGGGGCTCGACGTACCGTCAAGTACTGCGCGCCCTGACTCGCGTTCGCCTGCCGCTACCGGCATCTCCGCGCCCTCGCTTCGCGATCCGGCGAGGAATCCGGGCTGGCCGTTGCCGGTCCGGGAGACTCGGGGGCCGGCGTGTCCGCCGGCAATCCGGCCCCGGACGTGTGTCGGGAGTCTACGCTCACCCAAGGTACTTCACGAGACCTCGGGACGCTCTCCGATGCGAACGACCACCGGGAAGCCCGCGCCCTGATTGCCGCCGGGCGATCGTCCATCCGGCGACTTCCGGTTCCACCCGGGCCGGTGCGACGTCCGGCCATGTGGGGGCACGCCGCCACGGAGAAGGCGATGACGTCGCGACCGACCCGGCGGCTATGTGGGGGCACGCCGCCACGCCGTGCCCTGCGCCCCGTCCTCGATGACGATTCCCGCGGCGGCCAGCTCGTCGCGCAGGCGATCCGCCTCGGCCCAGTCCTTCCGGCCCCTCGCCTCGGCCCGCCTCGCGATCAGCGCTTCGACTGCGTCCTCGTCCGGATCCTCGCCGGCTGCCTCGCCGGCCGCCTCGCCGCGCAACCAGGCGTCCGGGTCGGTACCCAGAAGGCCGAGCACCGAGCCAAGGTCCCGCAGCGTGCGGGCAAGCGTGCGCGCCCGCTCCGGATCCCGCGTGCGCACCCGGTTGATCTCGCGGGCGAGGTCGAACAGCACCGAGAGTGCCTTCGGCGAATTGAAGTCGTCGTCCATGGCCGCGCGAAAGCGTGCGTGCCAGCCCGCGTCGGGCGCGCCCTGCGCTCCCTCGAGACCGCGCAGCGCGGTGTACAGGCGCCGCACCGAGGCATGGGCCTGGCGCAGATGGCCCTCGGAGTAGCCGAGCGGACTGCGGTAATGGCTGGACAGCATGAAATACCGCACCGCCTCGGCCGGATAGTGCGCGAGCACGCTGCGCAGCGTGAAGAAGTTGCCGAGCGACTTCGACATCTTCTCGTCGTCGATGCGCACGAAGCCGTTGTGCATCCACACGTTCACGAACTTGCCGCCGGTGGCGGCCACGCTCTGGGCGATCTCGTTCTCGTGGTGCGGGAACTGCAGGTCCATGCCTCCGCCGTGGATGTCGAAGTGCCGTCCCAGGCACGACATCGACATCGCCGAGCACTCGATGTGCCAGCCCGGCCGGCCCGGGCCCCACGGCGATTCCCAGCTCGGCTCGCCGGGCTTCGACGACTTCCACAGTACGAAGTCGAGGGGATCGTCCTTCGCCTCGTCCACCTCGACCCGCGCCCCGCTGCGCAGGTCCTCCGTGCACCGAGCCGACAACGCCCCGTAGGCGGGAAAGGTGCTCACGTCGTAGTACACGTCACCGTTCGCGGCGCGGTAGGCGGCCCCCTTCTCCACGAGCTGTTCCACCATGGAGACGATCGGCTCGATGTAGTGGGTCGCATGCGGCTCCGCGTCCGGTGCGAGGACACCGAGGGCGCGGCAGTCCTCGTGCATGTACCCGGTGAAGCGCCGCGTGAGCGCGCGGAAGTCCTCGCCGTTCTCGGTCGCGCGGGCGATGATCTTGTCGTCGATGTCGGTGACGTTGCGCACGTAGGTGACCCGGTAGCCGAGGCTGCGCAGGTAGCGGACCACCACGTCGAACGCGACGAGCACCCGGGCGTGCCCGAGATGGCAGTAGTCGTAGACGGTCATGCCGCACACGTATATCCGCACGTGCCCGGGCTCGATGGGACGGAACTCTTCCTTCGCTCGGGTCAGCGTGTTGTAGATTCGCAGCATGGCCGGCGTCCGGGTCCCCGATGGTCGAAAACGAGGGGCCGGTTTGTAGCACATCCGTCACCGGCCCGTGGGATGGCCCACGGGGTTCACTCCGTCCCCTCCTCTCGCTTGCGCCTGCGCAGTTCGTCGAGCACGTCGTGCCGGGCGCCGAGATCGGGCTCGCCGCACTGCGCCAGGATGACGGCTCTCGCGGCGTCACGGAGCTTCACGGCACGGCCCCAGCTCCGCGCATCCGGAGATTGCCGGCGCCGCGGGTCCGTTTCATCCGGCCCGGCCGGGCCGGGCGCGCCGCGAGATCCCGGACCGGACTCGTCCCGGGACACCCGGTCCGGCGTTCGTGCCGTCGCACCTGCACCGGCCGGGCCGGGCGCGCTGCGAGACCCCGGACCGGACTCGTCCCGGGACACCCGGTCCGGCGTTCGTGCCGTCGCGTCCGCATCGGCGGGTCGCTCGCCGCCGGGCGGCGCCGCGGAGTCCCGGGCCGGCCGGACGGACGCCTCCTCGCTCGTCGGGGCCGGAGGCGCGATCGGCGGCGCAATCCGGATCGAGACCGTCCCGGGACGCGGGATCCACTGCCCGTCACGCAGGACCGACCGCGACCCGACGATGGTGACCGGAACGACACTGGCCTCCCCGTCCACCGCAACGGAGAACGCCCCGAGCCGGAACGGCAGTAGCCCCGGCATGCGGTGCAGCGTGCCTTCCGGGAAGAACCCCAGCCCGTCTCCGCGTTTCAGCCGCTCGGTCAGCGACGCGACGTCCGCGACACTGCGCTCGTGGTCCAGCCGATGCACGAACTCCGCACCGAGCGAACGCAGCAGCGGCGCCAGGAACAGGTTGCTCTCCAGCTCGCCCTTGACGACGTAGCCGACCCGCGCCGGAACCGCCGCGAAGAGCAGGGGACCGTCGAGGTAGCTCGCATGGTTCGCGACCAGCACGTAGCGCTCCGCGGCGTCGAGGTGCGCTTCGCCGTCGATCCGGAGCCGGATCCCGAGAGCCCTGAACGCGGCCCGGACGAGGGCGCGGCCGCGGCGCCAGCGCGCCTGCGGACTGCCGGGCAGCATGACCACCGCCGGCCAGGCGAGCCCGAAGGTCACCCCCACCACCAGTCCGGCATGAACCGCATAGGCGGCGCGGGCCGCGCGCAAAGCCCGCGAACGCACCGCGCCGCGGGCCGCGGCGAGCCCGAGCCGGGCGATCTGCATCCGTATCGACCCGGCGCCGCGCAGCAGCACGCCGCTCTCGAACAGCTCCCGGACCGCGGTCCGCCGGATCTTCCCGCTGGAGGTCTTGAGGACGCTGTGCGGCGGCGCCAGGACGATCTCGTCGGGGCCTCCTCCGAGGAGCGCCGTCGCGGTGCGGGTGATCGCATCCACGATCCCGCTCCGGCGCCCGGAGCCCTCCTCGCGCGTCTCCGCCACCACCACCAGCCGCTCGGTCCCCGTGTCCGGGTCCGGAGACGCGAATACCGCGACGCAACCCTTGCGCACCCCGTCGACCTCGCCCACCGCGGCCTCGAGATCGTAGGGATAGAGATTGCGCCCGGCCCGGACGATGAGGTCCTTGTCCCGTCCGGTGACGTAGAGCTCGCCGCCGGCGACGTAGCCGCGGTCCCCGGACCGCAGCCAGTCGCCGTCGAACAGCGCGCGGCTGGCCGCCGGACTTCGGAAGTACCCGGCGGTCGTCGACGGCCCGCGGAACTCGATCGCGCCTTCCGCACGCTCCCGCAGCTCGGTCCCGCGCTCGTCGACGATCCGGACCTCGAAGCCCGGGATCGGCGGCCCGCAGGAGACGAAGCGGCGGACATCCGCGGATGCCTCACCGGACGCCGGGATCGCCAAGGCGCGGCGCGCGATGGCGTCGGCGTCGATCGTCTCGACCCGGGGGCCGCGGCCGATCGGGGTGAATGCGACCCCCAAGGTCGCCTCCGCCAGCCCGTAGACGGGCGTCATCGCGTTGCCGGCGAACCCGTACGGGGCGAACTTCTCCGCGAACCGGCGCATGGTGTCCGGATTGACCGGCTCGGCCCCGTTGAACGCGACGCGCCAGCTCGACAGATCGAGTCCTTCGGCCTGATCGTGCTCCACCCGCCGCACGCACAGCTCGTAGGCGAAGTTCGGCCCCCCGGACAGCGTGCCCCGGTGCCGGTGGACGGCTTCGAGCCAGCGCATCGGGCGTGCAAGGAAATCGAGCGGCGACATGAGCACGAGCGGGAAGCCGTAGTACAGGCTTCCCATCCATCCCCCGATCAGTCCCATGTCGTGATAGAGCGGCAGCCAGCTCACGAAGACGTCGCGCGGCGTCGCACCGAGCGCGGCGGCCATGGCCCGGAGCGACGCAAGCACGTCGCCGTGGGTGAGCACCACGCCCTTGGGGTTGCCGGTGCTCCCGGAGGTGTACTGGAGGAACGCGGTCGAGGATTCGTCGAGAGCCGGGCGATCCCGGTGCCTGCCGTCCCCGCCGAGCCCGGCGACGTCGACCACCGAGCCCAGGCCCGGGACCTGTGCGGTCAACAGCCTGGACACCCGGAGGGCGGGACCGAAGGTCACGAGCATCCGGGCCGCCGCATTCGCGAGGATCCCCGCGTGACGGTTCACGTGATCCTCGAGCTGGCTCGGGCGGGCGGGCGGATAGATCGGCACCGGAATCGCGCCGGCCATCTGCACCGCGAGGAACGTCGCCAGATAGTCGGCGCCGGTCGGCAGCATCAGCGCCGCGGCCTGGCCGGGTTCGAGCCCGCGGTCCACGAGTCCCGTCGCGATGCGCTCCGCGCGTTCCACCAGGGCGGCGAACGACAGCCGCACCGGCTCCGCGTCCGATCCGCAGAGCTCGACATGGACCCGGTCCCCATGACGTTGCGCGTGGAAGTCCACCGCTTCCAGCAGCGTGGCCGCCCCGGAGGGGATTGCGTCCACCGTGTCCATTCCCGCTTCGCGGCTTCGGGCCGACGCCGCGGCCCGCACCCGCCGGTCGCCGGCCAGCAGCGCCGGCAGCAGCTCCCGCGCGGTCTCGGCGTTCGCCATGACGGCTTCGGGGATCGTGGCGCCGAACCGGCGTTCGAGCCTGGAGAGCAGCTCCATGCGCGACAGGCTGTCGAGCCCGAGATCGCGATCGAGCGAGCTGTCGAGGGTGATCCCGGCGTGGGCGCCGAGATGGGGGTGAAGCTCGTGGACGACCTCCCGCATCGCCGCGAGAAGCGATTGCGCGTCGAGGACGTGCGGCTCGGCCGGTACTTCCTTCACAGAATCCGACATGGCGCTCGGCATCGCCGGGAGGAAGTCGCGGACGGCCCCCGGACGGGTCAGGGCCGGCATGATACCGCACCGGATCTTCCCCGCCGTCGCGAGGGTTGTAGTCCTGGGGACATTTCCGCTCCGCATGGCTCGACTCGGGCAGTGAGGAGGTGCAGTATCCGTGGCTGCGAGGCTTTCGCGACAAGCTGCGCGATTCGCCGGTGAGGCTTGCGGGGGAACACGATGACGGACGGGAACGCCACGCGCAGCTCGGGATGGTCTCCGGAGCTCCTGACGGTGCTCGGAGCGGTGCTCGCGGTGGGTGTCGGCCTGGGCGCGCTGCTCTTCACCGGCCTGGATCAGGTGCGCCAGGACATTCAGACCGTGCGTGCCGACATGCGGACGATGGAAGGGCGGCTTCGCGAAGACACGCGCGAGCTCAGAGGCGATGTGGGCCAGGTCCGCGAACGGGTTTCCAACCTCGAGGGACGGCTGGCCAAGGGCGGCATGTCGCCGACCTCGCTCTGATCGCCGTTCCCGCCGTCACCGTTCCGGGCGGGCGGTGTCGCGCGCGAGGAGCGCTTCCACCGCGTCACCCGGGCTCGACGCACCGGCCACGACCGCCCGGACCTGCTCGCAGATCGGCATCTCGACTCCGAAACGCCGGGCCAGGTCCGTCACGCGGGCGCTCGTCTCGACCCCTTCGACGACCTGGCCGACGGCAGCCGCCGCTTCGGCCGGCGCGGCGCCCCGCGCGAGCGCGAGTCCGAACCTCCGGTTGCGTGACTGGTCGTCGGTGCAGGTGAGCACGAGGTCGCCCAGTCCCGAGAGTCCCATGAACGTCTCGGCGCGCCCCCCGGCCGCCTCGCCGAGACGGGCCATCTCGCTCAGGCCCCGCGCAATGAGCGCGGCGCGGGCATTCGCGCCGAACCCGAGCCCGTCCGCGATCCCGGCGGCGATCGCGAGGACGTTCTTCACCCCGCCCGCAATCTGCACCCCGGCGAGATCGTCGCTCGTGTAGACGCGGAACCGGGAGTTCGCGAGCCGTGCCGCCCAGTCCCGGGCGAACTCCGCGTCGGTGGCGGCCAGGGTCACGGCGGTGGGAAGGCGTCCGGCCACCTCGCCCGCGAACGTCGGTCCGGAGAGCACGCCCAGAGTGGCGCCGGAAGGCAGCAGCTCCGCCGCCACCTCGTGCAGGAGGCGGCCGCTCGACGGATCGAGCCCCTTGGTCGCCCACAAGAGCCCCGAAGGTCTTGCAGGCATGGCGGCAAGGCTGGCGACCAGCTCCCTGAAGGCGTGGCTGGGGACGGCGACGAGGCATGCGCGCGCCGCATCCGCCGCCCGGGAAAGAACCGGCTCGACCACCAGGCCATCGGGGAGGCGGTGGCCGGGAAGGTACCTCTCGTTGCTGCCGCGCCGGGCCATGGTCGCGAGCGTCCCCGCATCCCGGCCCCAGAGAAGCGTCCTGTGTCCGTTGCGCGCCAGCAGGATCGCGAGCGCGGTCCCCCACGAGCCGGCGCCGAGCACCGCGACGTCACGGCGGCGGCTCATCGCGCTTGCGGCTCTCGTGCAAGCTCGACCACGGACGAGTCGGATCCGGGTCGAGTCGGCATCCGGGACTATTTCTTCGTCAGGGGAAGGCTCGCGCCCTCCCAGGCGAGGATGCCGCCGTTCAGGGTGTACACCTTCTCGAATCCGTCGGCGACGAGCTTGCCACCCGCCTTGACACTGACCTGCCCGGTGCGGCAGGTGGTGATGATCGGTCGTCCGCGGTACTTGTTCAGCTTGCCGAGGCGTTCCGCGAGCTGCGACTCCGGAATGTTCAGGGCATTGACGATATGGCCCTGGCGGAACTCGCCATCGGACCGCACGTCGATGATGACCGCGTCTTCATGATTGATGAGTCGCGTCGCATCCGACGGACTCAGCTTGCGGACACCACGCGACGAGCCCTGGAACAGCGTCCATGCGATTCCGCCCAGAATCGCGATGAACGCCAGGCACAGCTCGGGATGGTTCGAGAAGAATTCTTGCAGCCTGTCCACTCGCATCGCCTTCGGGTGGGGACGTCCGGGCAGTGGTTCCCACCGGCCTGTGCACCGGCCCGGCGACGGGCGGCGAGATTAGCGCGACGGGCATCCTCCCGCAACGCCCCGTACCGGCCCACGACCGTCAGCAGCGGTGCGCCGCCGGGCGCGACCGGAGCGATGCGGGCCGGCGGTGAGCCGGTGCGCGACGTTGACACCGGCCCGACCGGAGCATGACGATCGTCGCGTGGCCAAGCATCCGGTTCGCACGCGACGTGCGCGATTCGTCTCCCGGCTGGCGCGCACCTGGCTCCCGCTGTCCCTCCTCGCATGGGGCGCCGGCGCACCGGGAGAGTCGGACCACGAGGTCCAGGGCGATCTCGAGCAGGTGCGGGCGCGCCTGGAGGCGACCGCACGCGAGCTCGCCGACGCATACGACGAGCAGGACGTCCACACCAGGGCGCTGGCACGGAGCGAAATCCTGGCGGCCGGGGTCCGGAGCGAGATCGCCGGCCTGGACGAACGCCTGGCGGCGGCGCACCAGCGGGCCGGCGCCGCCCGTCGCGCCACCGCGCGGACGCGGGCCGAGCTCGCCGAGCGCCGGAACGAACTCGCACGCGCGGTGCGGGCCTCGTATCGATTCGCCCGGCGCGATCCGATCGCCAGGCTCCTCGATCTCGAGTCGCTGCGCGAGGTCGACCGGCTGTTCGCCTACCACTCGGTCGTCAAGCGGGCCCATGCGGAGAAGATCCACCGGATCGCAAGCACCGTCTCCACGCTCGAAACGCTGGAAGCGCGAGTGGCCGAAGAAGCCATGGGCATCGCCTCGCTCCGCGACGAACGGCGGCATCGTCTGGCCGAGCTCGACGAGCGTCGCGCCGCCCGGGCGGACGCGATGCAGGCGCTGGCCGAACGGATCCAGGACCGCGAGAGCCTGATCCGGCGGCTTCGGGCCGACGAACGCGGGCTCCTGGAACTCGTCGACGCACTGCGCGCCTCGCTCACCGACGACGCCCTGCGGATCCGCGGCCACGAGACGTTCGAGGAGCTGCGCGGCAAGCTCCGGTGGCCGGTGAACGGCGCCGTGCGCGCGCGGTACGGAAGCCCGCGCGGCGCCAGCGGCCTCAAGTGGCAGGGAATGCTGATCGGGGCGCCGGCCGGGGAAAACGTCCATGCCATCCACCGGGGTCGCGTCGCATTCGCCGACTGGCTCCGCGGATTCGGCCTGCTGCTCATCATCGAGCACGAGGACGGATTCATGAGCCTGTACGGACACAACGAGACCCTGAACACGGAGACGGGCGACTGGGTCGAATCCGGCGAGGTGATTGCGACGGTGGGTGACAGCGGCGGCAATCCGCAGCCGGCGCTCTACTTCGAGATCCGGCGCTCCGGCCGGCCGGTCGACCCCGGGCGATGGTGCGTCGCACCCTCCGCCGCGCTTGTAACCCCTTAGCGGCGGCGAGTATTCTCGGATCGCGGTCGCATCCGGAGAGTCCCGGGTGCGCGTCGGAGGCAAGAATGAAGCCACTCGAACGATCTCTCACCTGGCTCCTGATCGGCGGCGCGCTTGGAGTATTCCTCACCGTCGGGCAGGGCGTCTTCGCGGAGCGCAGTACCGAAGGGACGCTGCCGCTCGACGATCTGCGGACGTTCACGGAGGTGTTCGCCCGGATCAAGAACAACTACGTCGAGCCCGTCGACGACGAGTCGCTGTTCGAGAACGCGATTCGCGGAATGCTGTCCGGGCTCGATCCGCACTCCTCCTATCTCGTCCCCGACGACTACCAGGAGCTGCAGGCGGGCACGAGCGGCGAATTCGGGGGGCTGGGGATCGAAGTCGGCATGGAGGACGGCTTCGTGAAGGTGGTCGCCCCGATCGACGACACGCCCGCGCAACGGGCCGGCATCGAGGCCGGAGACCTCGTCATTCGGCTGGACGACACTCCGGTGAAGGGGATGTCGCTGGCCGAAGCGGTGAAGGTGATGCGCGGGGAGCCGGGTACCGACATCGTCCTGACGGTCGTGCGTGAAGGCGTGGATCGCCCGATCCGGATCACCATCACCCGGGACGTCATCCAGGTCACGAGCGTGCGCAGCCGCCAGCTCGAGCCGGGATACGGATACGTCAGGATCAGCCAGTTCCAGCTCCGGACCGGCGAAAGCCTGCGCGAGGCGATCGACGAGCTCCGGGAGGAGGAGGCCGGCGACGACGGCCTCAAGGGCCTCGTCCTCGACTTGCGGAACAATCCCGGGGGGGTGCTGAACGCGGCGGTGTCGGTGTCCGACGCGTTCCTGGACGAGGGGATCATCGTCTACACCGAAGGGCGGATGGACGATGCGAAGTTGCAGTTCAGCGCCAAGGACTCGGACATCCTCGAGGGCATTCCCCTCGTGGTGCTCGTCAACGCCGGTTCCGCCTCCGCCTCCGAGATCGTCGCCGGCGCCCTGCAGGATCACGGGCGCGCCGTGATCATGGGCGAGAAGACGTTCGGAAAGGGCTCGGTGCAGACGATCCTCCCGCTGGGCAACGGGTCCGCGGTGAAGCTCACCACCGCGAGGTACTACACGCCCTTCGGAACCTCGATCCAGGCGCGGGGGATCGTTCCCGACATCACCCTCGACCGCGTGCGCGTGTCCCGGATCGACGCCGGGCAGGGCCTCAAGGAGGCCGATCTCGTGCGCCACCTGGAGAACGACGGGCAGGAAGCCGACTCCGAAGCGGCCGGGCAGACCCCGCAGGAAACACGGGACACTCCGCTCGCACAGCGCGATTTCGCGCTCTACGAAGCGCTCAACCTCCTCAAGGGCCTGCACATCCTCAAGGGCCGATCGTAGCCGCTCCGCTCGGATCGCCGCCTCGGGACGCGGTGTCGCGCCGCCGGCGAAGGGCCGCCGCGGCACCCGGGCGCGGTCGTTCGAAGGTTTCCCCGCCCGCAAGACCCGGAGCCGCCCGCCTGCCGGGCTCGTGCAAGCCCGCGCCTCTCACCGGCTCGACCACGCCGCGAACGCCAGCCAGACGCCGGCGCCGCCGAGGACCCATGTCCAGATCGGCGCGCCCCACAGCATCGCGAGCCGCTCCGCGCCGAGGCCGAGGAGGATCGACGCACCGATCAGCAGCCCGGCGCCGAGAATCGCCAGCGCGGTGCGCCGATTCGCCCGGCGGATCTCGTCACGCAGCCGGACGATCTCTTCGGAGCGCATCCTGACTTCCAGCTCCCCGGCGCGCGCCAGCTTCAACGTCTCGTACGCAAGCCCCGGCAGGGCGGGCAGGGTCTCGCCCCACGTGGGGGCCCGCCGCCGAACCTCGCGCAGCAACGCCCGCGCGCCGAGCTGCTCGCGCATCCAGCGATCCAGGAACGGCTTGGCGGTCTCCCACAGGTCGAGGTCGGGATAGAGCTGGCGGCCGAGACCCTCGATGTTGAGCAGCGTCTTCTGCAGCAGCACGAGCTGCGGCTGCACTTCCATGTGGAAGCGCCGCGCGGTCCGGAACAACCGCATGAGCACCCGCCCGAACGAGATCTCCTTCAGCGGGCGGTCGAAGATCGGCTCGCACACGCTGCGGATCGCCGCTTCGAATTCGTCGATCCGGGTATCGGGCGGCACCCACTTCGATTCGACGTGCAGCTCCGCCACCCGGCGGTAGTCGCGATTGAAGAACGCGAGGAAGTTCTCGGCGAGATAGCGCTGGTCCTGCTCCGACAGACTGCCCATGATGCCGAAGTCCACCGCGACGTAGCCCGGACGCCCGGGGTGGGCGGGATCGACGAAGATGTTCCCCGGGTGCATGTCGGCATGGAAGAAGTTGTGGCGCATCAACTGGGTGAAGAAGATCTCGACCCCGCGTTCGGCGAGCGCCCGCAGATCGATTCCCGCATCCCGCAACGCATCGACGTTGCTGATCGGGATCCCCGAGACACGCTCCATCACCATCACCGACCGGCGTGTGTACTCCCAGTGCACCTCCGGCACGTAGAGCAGGTCGGAGCCGGCGAAATTCCTCCGGAGCTGCGAGGCGGACGCCGCCTCGCGGAGCAGGTCGAGCTCGTCGAGGATGGTCTTCTCGTACTCGGCCACCACCTCGCGCGGATGGAGCCGTCGCGCATCGGGCCAGTAGCGATGCGCGAGGTCCGCAACGAGGTGCAGCAGGCTCACGTCGCGCCGGATGATCTTCTCGATTCCCGGACGCACCACCTTGACCACCACCTCCCGACCGTCCTTGAGGCGCGCCGCGTGGACTTGGGCAATCGATGCGGACGCCAGCGGCTCGCGCCGGAACTCGCCGAAGATCTCCTCGACCGGACGCCCGAGGGCATCACGCACGATCTCGGCCGCCTCCTCTCCGGAGAACGGCGGCACCCGGTCCTGAAGGCTGGCGAACTCGTCCGCGATGTCTTCCGGCAGCAGGTCGCGGCGGGTCGACAGGATCTGGCCGAACTTGACGAAGATCGGGCCGAGATCCTCCAACGTGCGCCGCAGCCGCACCGCCCGCGACGGCTGGGTCCTGCGAATCCAGTTCCAGGGCAGGAGATGGAGGAGAAAACGGACGGGGCGCAGCAGGTGTGTCCTCAGCACGATCTCGTCGAGGCCGTGCCGTACCAGCACCACGTTGATGTACGCGAGCCTCAGTATCTGGCGCGGTCCGATCACGGCGGTGGAGCCTGCCGCGGCTCGAGCCGCGCGATCCGCGCCTCGAGACGCTCGACATCGTCCCGCAGGTCGTCGACCGCACGGGAGAACCGCTCGACGTCCTCCGTGCCGGGCGCCATCGCGGCTTCGTGGCGCACGTACTCCGACACGTCCGCGAGCAACGCCGCGCCGGCCGCGCGCATCCAGGCGCCGAGCCCGCGCACGCCACGCATGAGCTCGTGGGCCGGAATGTCGCCGATTCGATGCGCAAGCACCTCTTCGACATCGACGTCCATCCGGGCGGCGATCTGCTGCAACCGGGTCGCGAGCGCGATGTCGCCATGCAGGCTCACGTCCTCGCCCATGACCAGCTCCTCCCGGTCGCCGGCGAGCGCGAAGCGCAACAGCGAGAACGGGGCGCCGCGGATCGTCACGTCGGCGTCGCCGGGGCTGGCGCGCGGCTCGACGCGAACTCCCTCGTCGCGGATGCGCAGGCGGAGGGCTCCGACCCCGGTGACGTCGAGATCGACGACCTTGCCCGACAGCCCGGCCAGGGCGCTGCGCGTTTCGGGGTCCTGATCGAGCGCACCGTCGAGCAGCCGCGCGAGCAGGTCGAACGGAGACGTGCCCACGGTCACTCGCGCTCCCTCGCGGATGCGCGCGGGCGCCGGTGGGCCGGAGCGGCGATCACCCGCGGCGGCGCCCCGGCCTCGGCGCCCGCACGCCGGTCGCGGCACGGTTTCCACCGCTTCCCGGCGCCGGTCGCGGACGGTCGCGGACGGCGGACCTCCCCGGCGCGCACCGCCTTCCTCCCCGTCACAGCCGGTATCCCTTGTGCACGGCGACGATGCCGCCTCCCGGCGCCGGTCGCGGACTGCGGGCCTTCCCGGCGCGCACTGCCCTCCTCCCCATCACAGCCGGTATCCCTTGTGCACGGCGACGATGCCGCATGCGAGGTTGTGGTATCCGCAGCGCTCGAAGCCGGCCCCGCGCATGGCCGAGAGCAGCGCTCCCTGGTCGGGGTGGCGCCGGATCGATTCCGCCAGGTACCGGTAGCTGTCCGCATCGCCGGCGACCACGCGGCCGAGGGCGGGCAGCACCGAGAAGGAGTAGGCGTCATAGACCCGCTCCAGCGCGGGCACGGTCAGGTGCGAGAACTCCAGCACCAGCGCCATGCCGGCCGGCCGCAGCACCCGGAACATCTCCTCCAGCGCCCGGTCCTGGTGCGTGACGTTGCGCAGCCCGAAGCCGATCAGCACGCGGTCGAAGCTGCGGTCGGGAAACGGCAGGCGCTCGGCATCGCACCGCGCGTAGCGGACGTTGCCGGCGATTCCGCGATCGATGAGGCGCGCCCGGCCCCGCTCCAGCATCGCGCGGTTGACGTCGGCGAGCACCACGCTCCCGTCCCCGCCGACGCCCGGCGCGAGACGCGCGGCCAGATCGCCGGTGCCGCCCGCCAGGTCGAGGACCCGCGCACCGGGCCGCACACGCGCGATCCGGGCCGTGAACCGCTTCCATCCGCGATGCAGGCCGAGCGACATCAGGTCGTTCATGACGTCGTAGCGTTCCGCCACGGACTCGAAGACCGCGCCTACCCTGGCCCGCTTCTCGCCGGCCGGGACCTCCTCGAAACCGAAGTGGGTGGTCTCCGTGCTCATGGCCTGCGGACAAGGGACCGGACCCGGCCGGGCCACGCCTTCACGCATCCGGCCGGCGCCGGTGTCCGGCCGCGCGCAGCCGTTCCAGGTAGTCGTTCCACAGCCGCTCATGGTGGGTGCCGAGCCAGTGCAGCTCCTCCCAGGAGTACAGCCCGGTGTCGTGGCCGTCGTCGAAGCACAGGCGCACCGCGTAGTTGCCCACCGGCTCGATGGTGTCGATGCCGACGCGCTCCTTCCCGACCTGCAGGACCTCCTGGCCGGGCCCATGGCCCCGGACTTCGGCCGACGGCGAGTGCACGCGCAGGAACTCCGCCGTACAGGAGAACCGTTCTTCGTTGTCGAACGTCACGTGCAGGACGCGCGCCGTCCGGTCGTAGCGGAGCTCGGTCGGGATGGGCGGGGACGAATGGGACATGGTCGTCAAGGCTCGCGGCCGGCCGGCGCGATCCGTCGCGTCGCGCCGGCTCAGAGAATGTACCGGGACAGATCCTGGTCCGACGCAAGCTCCGAGAGGTGCGAGTCGACGTACTCGGCGCCGATCTCCACGTGCCGCCCCGCCATGTCCGCGCTCTCGAACGAAAGGGTCTCCAGCAGCCTCTCCAGCACCGTGTGCAGCCGGCGCGCGCCGATGTTCTCGGTCGTCTCGTTCACCTGCCAAGCGATCTCCGCTATCCGCCGCAGCCCTTCGGGGGTGAACGAGAGGTCGACCTGCTCGGCCCCGAGCAACGCGGCGTACTGCTCGGTGAGGGAGCAGTCCGGCTCGGTGAGGATGCGCAGGAAGTCGTCGACGCCCAGCGCGGCGAGCTCCACCCGGATCGGGAACCGGCCCTGCAGCTCGGGAATGAGATCGGAGGGCTTCGCGGTATGAAAGGCCCCGGACGCGATGAACAGGATGTGATCGGTACGCACGCTGCCGTACTTCGTGGAGACGGTGCTCCCCTCGACGAGCGGAAGCAGGTCGCGCTGGACGCCCTCGCGCGATACGTCGGCGCCGGTACGGTCGCTGCGGCGGGAGACCTTGTCGATCTCGTCGAGGAACACGATCCCGTTCTGCTCGACGTCTTCCACCGCCCTCGACTTGAGGTCGTCCTCGTTGATCAGCTTCCCGGCCTCCTCTTCGGTCAGCAGCTTGAACGCTTCGCGTATCCGGAGCCGGCGGGTACGGGTCCTGCCGCCCCCCAGGTTCTGGAACATGTTCTGGAGCTGGCTGGTCATTTCCTCCATGCCGGGCGGGGCCATGATCTCGACCCCGATCGCCGGCACGCTCAGCTCCACGTCGATCTCCCGTTCGTCGAGCTTCCCCTCGCGCAGCATCTTGCGGAACTTCTGCCGGGTCGAGGCGGACTCCTCGGGGCCGTCCCCGCCGACCGAGGCGACGCCGACCCGCGCGGGGCGGAGCAGGAGGTCGAGAATCCGCTCTTCCGCCGCGTCCTCGGCCCGGCGGCGGACCTTCTCCAGCTCCCGCTCCCGGCCGAGCTTCACCGCAACGTCGGTGAGGTCGCGCACGATGGACTCGACGTCGCGGCCCACGTACCCGACCTCGGTGAACTTGGTCGCCTCGACCTTGATGAAGGGAGCCGCGGCGAGGCGGGCGAGACGGCGGGCGATCTCGGTCTTGCCGACGCCGGTCGGCCCGATCATCAGGATGTTCTTCGGCGTGATCTCGGCGCGCATCTCCTCGCCGACCTGCATCCGCCGCCAGCGGTTGCGCAGCGCGATCGCCACCGCGCGCTTCGCCTCGGCCTGCCCGACGATGTGCTTGTCCAGCTCGTGGACGATCTCTCTCGGTGTCATTGGCGTCATCGTTCCTGCCCGCCCCTCCTCAGGGTGCGCCGGCGGCCCCGAGCTCCTCGATCGTGAGCTCCCGGTTCGTGTACACGCAGATATCGGCCGCGATACCGAGTCCGCGCTCGACGATCTCCCGGACTCCAAGCTCGGTGCAATCGAGCAACGCCCGGGCCGCGGCGAGCGCGAACGGTCCTCCGGAGCCGATCGCCACCGCGTCGTGCTCGGGGCTGATGACGTCGCCGGTACCGGAAATCATCAGCGTTTCGCTGTCGTCGGCCACGATCAGCAGCGCTTCGAGCCGCCGCAGCAACCGATCGGTGCGCCAGTCCTTCGCGAGTTCCACCGCGGCCCGCGCCAGATGCCCGGAATGCTGGTCGAGCTTCGCCTCGAACCGTTCGAACAGCGTGAACGCGTCCGCGGTGCTGCCCGCGAACCCCGCCACCACGCGATCCTTGTACAGGCGGCGCACCTTGCGCGCATTGCCCTTCACCACCGTCGCGCCCATGGAGACCTGTCCGTCGCCGCCCACCACCACGTGGGCGCCGCGCCGCACGGCGAGAATGGTCGTACCGGTGAAGGTCGTCATGGCCGCGGATGCGCTGGACGGGCGGGCGATCTTACCGCAAGCGCCGGACGCCGGAGGCCCGGATCGAGGCTTCGCGCCGCTTCCGCGGCGGGCACTGCCGCCGGCGTGAGGTTCCCGTCCACCGGGCTGTCCGCGGGGACGACGCGGACACCGCCCCGGCAACCCGCAAGCGTCGGCCGATGGCGGGAGCGGCGCATGGGTCGCTCCTACTTCCTGCGCGCCCTCGGATGGGCCCGGTCGTAGACCGCGGCAAGGTGCTGGAAGTCCAGGTGGGTGTACACCTGCGTGGTCCCGATGTCGGCGTGGCCGAGCAGCTCCTGGACCGCGCGCAGGTCGCCGCTCGACTCCAGCAGGTGGGTGGCGAACGAGTGGCGCAGCATGTGCGGATGGACGTGGACTCCGATCCCGCTTTCCATGGCGCGCTTGGCGAACCGCGCCTGAACCGTGCGCGCCGAGATCCGGCGCCCGCGCCGACTCACGAACAGCGCGCTCTGGCCGGGATCGGCAAGCTCCGCACGCGCCGGAAGCCATGCCCGGACCGCATCCCGCGCATGGCGCCCGACCGGCACCACGCGGACCTTGCGTCCCTTGCCGAGCACCTTGACGAGCCCGGCCTCGAGGTCGACGTCGTTGACCGCGAGCGCGCAGAGCTCCGAGAGCCGCAGCCCCGACGAATAGGTCAGCTCCAGCATCGCCCGGTCGCGCAAGCCGAGGGGGTCCTCGTCCTCGAGCTCCACCAGCACGCCCGTCCGATCCGCATCGAGCGCATCGGGAAGGCGCCTCGACGCCTTCGGCGCCCTCACCGCCCGGGCCGGATTCGCGGTCGTCGCCGTCTCGCGCACGCAGAAGTCGAAGAACGTGCGCAGCGCCGAAAGGCCGCGCTGAATGGAACGTCCGCCCACCGAGTTCCGGTGTCGCCACGCGACGAAGTTCCGCACCGTCTTCGCGGAGACCGCCGGCCAGTCCCGTTCCCGGATCGACTCCAGGTACCGGGCGAATGCCGCGAGGTCCCTGCGGTACCCCTGTACGGTATGAACGGAGAGGCCGCGCTCATCGCCCAGGTGGCGGCAGAACCGCTCGATCCACTCGTCGAGGCTCGCGGGCGGACCGCCGGCGGGTGCGGGGGAGGCGCTCACGGCCGGGGCTCCATCCGGACGGGGTGGCGGAGCGGAGCGCCCGGCGTGGAAGTCGACGGCTCCCGGACGCATCCATGGAGGAGCTCCGTCCGAACGCTCACAGGTCGATCTCCGCATCGAAGACCCATGCCGTGGGCCCCGTCATCCAGACCGCCTCGCCCTCGCCGTCCCACCTGATCCCGAGCGTCCCGCCGGGAAGCTCGACCCACGTGCCCGCATCGAGACCACCGCTCAGCCGGCCCGCCACGACGGCCGCGCACGCCCCGGAACCGCACGCCAGGGTCTCGCCCGCGCCGCGCTCGAACACGCGGAGCCGAATGCGGTCGCGCGACACGTGCTGCGCGAACCCCACGTTCACGCTTTCGGGAAAGAACGGGTGGGCCTGCAACGCGGGTCCCAGGCGATCCACCGGCGCACACCCCACGTCCGGCACCCGCACGACGGCGTGCGGATTGCCCATCGACACCGCCGAGAACCGGACCTCGCCGCCCTCGATTTCGAGACGGTAGCTCGCAGCGCGGCGCGGGCTCGCGATCGGTATCTCGCCGGGCTCGAGCCGCGGGACCCCCATGCGCACCCGGACCGTGCCGCCGTCCTCGATCGTGGCGAGGACGCTCCCCCCCGGCGTCTCGAACGTGATCTCGTCCGATGCGACGAGGCCCCGTTCGCGGGCGAACACCGCCATGCAGCGCATCCCGTTGCCGCACTGCTCCGCCCGGGACCCGTCGGCGTTGAAGATCGCGACCCCGAGGTCGTGGCCCGCGCCGCCGGGACGAACCGCCATCAGCACCTGATCGCACCCGACCCCCGCTCTCCGATCGGCGAGGAACCGGATCTGCTCCGCGCCCGGGAGCGGCGATCGCGTCGCGTCGGCGACGACGAAATCGTTGCCGATGCCGTGCATCTTCGAGAAGCGCAAGCGCATGTCGGCGAGGGTACAAGAGCGGGCCCCGGGCGCAAAACGCTCGTCGGCCGGGAGGGAAACCGGGCCATGCTCCGCGTTCGTCCGCCATGGCGCGGCGCGCAGCCGAAGCGCATCGTGTCGCGCGGGACGGCGGCCGTTTCGGCGCAGGCTATCGCGCCGGACTCGCCGCGACCCGCCGCACGCGGGCCAGATAGCGCGCCTCGTCGGGCGCGGTCCCCTCCCGCTGCGCGTCCCACAGTGTCTGCGCAAGGCATTCGATGAGTGCGTGCTCCAGCCGGTGCGCATCGGCGAACCGCGGAAGCAGCTTCGCGTACAGGGCGCGCACGCCGGGGGGGCGGTTCGTCGCGAGCTGCTCCCGGACCGAGACGTGCAGGCCCATGTGCAGGAACGGGTTCGTCCGGCCGGCCTCGGGCGGGAACTCCCGCGCCAGCGCGTCCGGGGACTCGAGAAGCGCGTGGTACTCGGGGTGCTCGGCGACGACCTCGGCGAGGAGACGCTCCAGGGGTTCGAGTGGCCGCCCACCGCGCGACTTCGACCACGCGTCCACGTAGGCCCGGCGCAGGTCGTCGCGGTCGTGTCCGTACAGCAACGCCCTACCCGGATTCCTTGTGCCGGTACTCGCACGGATCGGCGATGATGCAGCGCCCGCACGCGGGCTTGCGCGCCGTGCACACGTATCGGCCGTGCAGGATCAGCCAGTGGTGGGCGTCGCGCCTGAACTCGCGCGGAGTCGAACGCTCCAGGCGGTCCTCGACCTCGCGGGGGGTCTTGCCGCGAGCCAGCCGGGTCCGGTTGGCGACCCGGAAGATATGGGTATCGACCGCAATCACGGGGACTCCGAACGCGGTGTTGAGCACCACGTTGGCGGTCTTGCGGCCGACGCCCGGCAGGCTCTCCAGCGCTTCGCGCTCCGCCGGCACCTCCCCTCCATGGCGCTCGACGAGGAGCCGGCAGGTCGCGACCACGTTCTTCGCCTTGGCGTTGAACAGGCCGATGTGCCGGATGTGCGCCCGCACTCCCCCCTCGCCCAGTCCCAGCATGGCCTCGGGGGTGGGAGCGGCGGGAAACAGCGTGCGGGTCGCCCTGTTGACGCTCACGTCGGTCGCCTGTGCCGAAAGCACCACCGCGATCAGCAGCTCGAAGGGGGTCGAGTACTCGAGCTCGGTGGTCGGGGAGGGATTCGCGGCGCGCAGCTTCTCGAAGATCGCCCTGCGCTTCGTCGCGTTCATCGCCCGCGCTCCCGGCCCCGGACCTCGCGGGCCGCGGCGCGCGCCCGGGGCGGGTGCGCGACGTGCGTCCTCTCGAAGATCGCCCTGCGCTTCGTCGCGTTCATCGCCCGCGCTCCCGGCCCCGGACCTCACGTGCCGCGGCGCGCGCCCGGGGCGGATACGCGACGCGCGCCCTCTCGAAGATCGTCCGGCGCTTCCGGGCGCTCAACTTCGTCTCTCTCCGCCCCACGCCTTCCCGGCCGCCTCCGCGCGCGTCCTGGTCCGCGCCACCGCCGCGGCGATGTCGGTCCGCCGCTGCTCGACGGTGCGTGTCCGCAACGATGCGACGGCGTCGATCCGGTCCGCCCGTTCGCGGCGGTGCGGCGCCGCTTCGAGCGCCGATTCCCGGGCCCGCCGGCGCTCGAAGCGGCGCCGGGCGAGCGGCGCACGTTCCACGAGCCACGCGGCAGCCGTGGCCGGACCGGTTCGCGCCGGAACCATGGAGATGCAGTCCACCGGGCAGGGCTCGACGCACAGGCCGCAGCCCGTGCATTCGCTCTCCAGCACCACGTGCATCCACTTGCGCGCACCGATGATCGCGTCCACCGGACACGCCCGGATGCACACCGCGCACCCGATGCATTCGCTCTCGTCGATGCGCGCCGCCTCCCGCCGCCCCACCGCGCCGCACGCGGGATCGAGCGCGATCACGGGACGGCCCAGCGCGCCGGCGAGCGCCGCCACGGTCGCCTCCCCTCCCGGTGGACAGCGGTTGATCTCCGCGTCGCCGCGGACCATGGCCTCGGCGTACGGACGGCACGCGTGGTAGCCGCACCGGCGGCACTGGGTCTGCGGCAGAAGTGCGTCGACGGTGTCGATGGCGTCGGTCCGGGCGGCGCCGGCCGCCGTATCCGCGTCCCGGTCGTCGGCGCGCGCCGACGGTCCCGGGTCCGCGCCGACCTCGACATCGCGGGTGCGCCGGCCGGAACCGGCGCCGACACCGGCATCGAGCGCGACGGAAGATGCGGTCCGCGTCTCCACCGGCACTCACCGCACCCGAGACGGTGCTGGCGCCCTCGACGAAGAAGATGCGGTCGGCGCGTCCACCGGTACTCACCGCACCCCGGGCAGGATGCGGCCTTGCGCGCGATCAGATGCGGTCGGCGCGTCCACCGGCACTCACCGCACCCGAGACGGTGCCGGCACCCTCGCTGGCGCCCTCAACAGGGAAGATGCGGTCGGCGCGTCCACCGGTACTCACCGCACCCGCAGGCCGGCTTTCGCGCCCTCGTCGACACCGAGCAGCCAGATGTCCGCTCCCCCGGGGCCCGCCGCGAGAATCATCCCGTCCGAAACCCCGAACCGCATCTCGCGGGGAGCGAGGTTGGCCACCACCACCACGTGCCGTCCGATCAGGCTCTCCGGCGAATACGCGCCGCGGATCCCCGCGAACACGGTTCGCTCTTCTTCGCCGATATCGACCCGGATTTCGAGCAGCTTGTCCGCTCCCTCCACGAGTTTCGCGCCGGCGACCCGGGCGACGCGCAGATCGATCTTCGCGAAATCCGCGATGTCGATGCGGCCAACGGCGCCGGCATCCGCCCGGGAATCCGGCGCGGCCCCCTCCTCCGGCTCCATCGAGTCCGCGACCATCGCATCGATCTTCGCCTGCTCGACCCTCGTGAGCAGAGGCTCGAACCTGGCGATTCCGTGGTCGAGCAACGGCGATTCGACGGCGTCCCAGGCGAGCGCGCCGCAGCGCAGGAACGACTCCGCGCGCTCCGCGGTCCGGGGCAGCACCGGCTTGAGCCAGGTCATGATCACCCGGAACAGGTTGAGCCCGACCGTGCATACGTCACGCACCTGTTCCCGCGTCGCGTCGTCCTTGACGAGCACCCATGGCTTGCGGTCGTCGATGTACCGGTTCGCCCGATCCGCGACCGCCGTCACCTCGCGCATCGCCTTGCCGAACTCCCTCGAATCGTAGAGCGCGCCGATGCGCCCGGTGGCCGCGGTGGCCTCGCGGCAGAGATCGGGCTCGGCCAGACGGCGGGAGAGCCGGCCATCGAAGTACCGGTTGATGAAGCTCGCGCACCGCGACGCGATGTTGACGACCTTGCCGACGAGGTCGGCGTTCACCCGCCGGCAGAAGTCGTCGAAGCTGAGGTCGATGTCGTCGATCCCGTCCGAGAGCTTGCACGCGAAGTAGTAGCGCAGGTACTCGGCATCGAGGTGGTCGAGATACGTGCGGGCCCTGACGAAGGTGCCGGTCCGCTTCGACATCTTCTGGCCGTTGACGGTCAGGAAGCCGTGGACGAAGACGCCGGTGGGCATGCGGAAGCCGGCGCCGTGCAGCATCGCCGGCCAGAACAGGGTGTGGAAGTACGCGATGTCCTTGCCCACGAAGTGGTAGAGCTCGACGTCCGAACCGGGGTTCCAGGTGCCTTCGAAGTCGAGGTCGTCCCGCCGGGCGCACAGGTGCCTGAAGCTCCCCATGTACCCGATCGGCGCATCCAGCCAGACGTAGAAGAACTTCCCGGGAACGTCCGGGATCTCGAATCCGAAGTACGGGGCATCGCGCGAGATGTCCCAGTCCTGCAGGCCGGCGTCGAACCACTCGTCGAGCTTGTTGGCGATCTCGGCCTGCACGGGAGCACGTCCGCCACGACCGCCGCCGGCGAGCCACCGGCGCAACGTCGTCTCGAAGTCCGCCAGGCGCACGAAGTGGTGCTCCGACGAACGGAGCTCGGGCTCCTCCCCCGACAGGACCGATACCGGGTCGGCGAGATCGGCCGGGCTGTAGGTGGCGCCGCACACCTCGCAGTTGTCGCCGTACTGGTCCGGCGCCCCGCAGCTCGGGCAGGTGCCCTTCACGTAGCGATCCGGCAGGAACATCTCCTTCACCGGGTCGTACGCCTGCGCGACCTCCTTGCGCACGATGTGCCCCGCCTCCTTCAGCCGCGTGTAGATCAGCTCCGAGCACGCGCGATTCTCCGGCGAGTGGGTCGTGTGGTAGTTGTCGAACGAGATCCCGAAGTCGCGGAAATCGGCCCGGTGCTCCTCGCCGATCCTCTCGATGAGCACCTCCGGGGCCACTCCCTCCTGCTCGGCCTTGAGCATGATCGGGGTGCCGTGTCCGTCGTCGGCGCACACGTACGTGCAGCGATGGCCGAGCCCTCGCTGGAACCGTACCCAGATGTCGGTCTGGACGTATTCCACCATGTGCCCGATGTGGATCGGGCCGTTCGCGTAGGGCAGCGCACTCGTCACCACGAGCGTGCGGGTCGGTGCGGACATTGGGAGCGATTCCGTTGCGTCGCCGGGGACCGGTGGCGTCATGTTGAACACGCAAATTGGCGGTGGGGGTGGGATTCGAACCCACGGAGCCTCGCGGCTCGCTGGTTTTCAAGACCAGAGCTTTCGACCACTCAGCCACCCCACCGGGACCGGGGGCCCGCCGGTCTGCGGCAATCGAGGACGATTGCGAGGCCGAAGCCCGAACACGCGGCCGCGAGCATACCGCAAGGACCGTACCGCATGAACGCCGCCGGCCGGACGCCGGCCGGTGCGGGCATCGGCGGGCCGGTGTCCGCGGCGGCCACGGGAAGGGGCCGCCGGTGGCGCCGGAGGTGCGGGCCGGTGCGGGCACCGGCGGGCCGGGGTCCGCGGCGGCTGCGGGAAGGGGCCGGCCGGTGGCGCCGGTGGCGCGGGTCGCAGCCCGCTCGGCCCGCGCCACTCCCCGGTGCGCGCCCGCCGCACCGGGGCAAATGGGCATGGAGGCCGCGCGCCTCCATCCCGACCGACGGGACCGACCCGTTGAAACAGGCGGGTCGTCAAGTATGATCGGCTCGAACGAACGCCGTCCGGTGTGGTCCCAACCGTCCGGGACGGCAAAATCCACTCAGTGATTCAGGAGGGTGACCGACCATGGCATCTCTCGAACCGACGATGATCCGCACGCAGCGCACCGAGGCGGTGCTCGCGACCAACAAGCTGATCCGGAACACCTACACCCTCCTCGCGATGACCCTGGCGTTCAGCGCCCTGACCGCGGGGATCGCGATGATGATCAACATGCCGCCGCTGCACTGGCTGCTGACGCTGGGCGGCTACTTCGGGCTGCTGTTCCTGACCGCGAAGACCGCCAACAGCGCGATGGGGCTGGTGAGCGTCTTCGCCCTGACCGGCTTCATGGGCCTGACTCTCGGCCCCATCATCAGCTTCTACGTGCAGGCGTTCTCGAACGGCCCGCAGCTCGTCATGATGGCGTTCGGCGGGACCGCGGCGATCTTCCTCGGCCTGTCGGCCTACGCCCTGACCACCAAGCGAGACTTCAGCTTCCTCGGCGGTTTCCTGATGGTCGGCATCCTCGTCGCGTTCCTCGCCGGCATCGCGGCGCTGGTGTTCTCCATCCCCGGGCTCTCGCTCGCGGTGTCCGCGATGTTCATCCTGCTGATGTCGGGCTTCATCCTGTTCCAGACGAGCCAGCTCGTGCACGAGCCGGACACCAACTACATCCTCGCGACGGTGGCTCTCTACGTCTCGATCTACAACCTGTTCACGTCCCTGCTGTACCTCTTCGGAATCTTCGGCGGCGACGACTGAACGCGACGACTGAGCGACACCCGCTCAACACTGCGACATCAAGCGAAGAACCCCGGGTCGTCCCGGGGTTTTTCGTGTCCGCGCCTCGGTGTCCACGGGCGCCGGCACGGCCCCGCCGGAAGGAAGCGGTCCGGCCGCGCGCCGCCGTCGAGGCGAGGACGCCCGGAGGGGGAAGCCGTCCTGCCGGATCGTCAACGCGCCCGGGGGGCGTGCGTCCGCCTCATCCGTCGCCTCGAATCACGGTCGCGCCACCCATGTACGGCACGAGCGCCTCGGGTACCCGGATCGACCCGTCCGCCTGCTGGTAGCTCTCCACCACCGCGATCAGGGCCCGTCCGACGGCCACGCCCGAGCCGTTGAGCGTGTGCACGAGCTCGTTCTTCCCGGTCGCCGGGTTGCGCCACCGCGTTTTCATCCGCCGCGCCTGGAAGTCCTCGCAATTGCTGCACGAGGAGATCTCCCGGTAACGCTGCTGCCCCGGCAGCCACACCTCCAGATCGTAGGTCTTCGCGGCGGCGAAGCCGATGTCCCCGGTACAGAGGGTGACGACGCGGTAGGCCAGCCCGAGGCGCGAGAGGATCGTTTCCGCATGTGCGGTCAGGGTCTCCAGCGCCTCGTAGGACTCCTCGGGGCGGACGACGTGCACGAGCTCCACCTTCTCGAACTGATGCTGGCGCAGCATCCCCCGCGTGTCCTTGCCGTACGACCCCGCTTCGCGCCGGAAGCAGGGGGAGTGGCACACGAACCGCATCGGGAGCTCGTCGGGTTCCAGGAGCCGATCGCGCGGGACGTTGGTCACCGGGACCTCGGCGGTCGGGATCAGGTACAGATCGTGGCCGTCGATCCGGAACAGGTCGTCGACGAACTTCGGGATCTGTCCGGTGCCGCGCAGCACGTCGGAAGAGACGAGGTACGGAACGTAGATCTCCCGGTAGCCGTGCTCGCCGGTGTGCACGTCGAGCATGAACTGGATCAGGGCCCGGTGCAGCCGGGCGAACCCCCCGCCGAGGGTGACGAACCGGCTCCCGGCGAGTTTCCCCGCCAGCTCGAAGTCGAGCATGCCGAGAGCGTGGCCGAGATCGGTGTGATCCTTCGGCTCGAAGTCGAAGCGCGGCGGCTCGCCGATCCTCCGTTCCTCCCGGTTGGCGTCTTCGTCCCGGCCCGCGGGCACGGTGTGGTGGGTGAGGTTGGGAATCTCCAGGGCGATGCTCTCGAGCTCCGCCCGCAGCTCCGACAGCCGTGCCTCCGCGGCCTTCAGCTCGTCGCCGAGCCGCGCCACGTCCGCCAGCAACGGATCGATGTCCTCGCCTCCGGCCTTGGCGCGCCCGATCGCCTTCGAACGCGTGTTGCGTTCGTGCTGCAACGCCTGGGTGCGCGCCTGAACCTCCTTGCGCTCGTCTTCGAGCCGGCCGATCCGGGCGGTGTCGAGCTCCACCCCCCGGGCTGCCAGCCGCGCCGCCGTCGCCGCGAGATCGCGTCTGAGGAGTACCGGATCAAGCATCGTGTGGTCTCTGCCGCCGTGTCGCCGCCGCTACCCGCGGTGACGCTTCGGCCGGGCCGTCTCGTCGCGCGCCCGCAGCTCCCGAAGCTTCTCCGCGATACGCCCTTCGAGCCCCCGCCCGGTCGGTTCATAGTAGCTGCTTCGTTGCAGCGCGTCAGGCAGGTATCGCTCTCCGGCCGCGTAGGCGTCGGGCTCGTCGTGCGCGTAGCGATAGCCTTCGCCGTGTCCGAGCTCTTCGAGCAACCGGGTGGGTGCGTTCCGGAGGTGCTTCGGGACCTCCAGTGAGCCGTGCTCCCGGGCATCGCGCATCGCCGCGCCGAACGCGGTGTAGACCGCGTTGCTCTTCGGCGCGCACGCCATGTACACGGCGGCGTGCGCCAGCGCGAGCTCGCCCTCCGGGCTCCCGAGCCGCTCCTGGACCTCCCAGGCATCGAGGCCCAGGGTGAGCGCTCTCGGGTCCGCGTTGCCGATGTCCTCCGATGCGATGCGCACCAAGCGCCTCGCGAGATAACGGGGGTCGCATCCGCCGTCGAGCATCCGCGCGAGCCAGTACAGCGCGCCGTCGGGGCTCGATCCGCGAATCGACTTGTGGAGCGCGGAGATCTGGTCGTAGAACGCATCGCCGCCCTTGTCGAAGCGTCGCGCCGAGCCGCCTTCGAGCACGCGCAGCAGCATTTCCCGGCTCAGGGTACGCGAATCGTCCGTCACCAGGTCCGCGGCAATCTCGAGCAGGTTCAGCGCGCGCCGGGCATCGCCGTCGACCGCGCCCGCGAGCATCCGGCGCAGCTCCGGCGCCATCTCGATCCGCCTCGCTCCGAGCCCGCGCCCGGAGTCCGCGAGCGCCCGGTCGATCACGGCCTCGATGGCCTCCTCTCCCAGCGCCTCCAGAACATAGACCCGGGCCCGCGACAGCAGCGCGTTGTTGAGCTCGAACGAGGGGTTCTCCGTCGTCGCTCCGATGAAGACGACGGTCCCGTTCTCTACATGGGGCAGGAATGCGTCCTGCTGGCTCTTGTTGAAGCGGTGCACCTCGTCGACGAACAGCACGCTGTCTTCACCGTGCTCGGCCCGGCGGCGTTTCGCTTCCGCGATGACCTCGCGGATCTCCTTCACCCCGGAGAGCACCGCGGAGAGCGAGAGGAAGCACGCGTTGGCATGGGTGGCGACGAGCCTGCCCAAGGTCGTCTTGCCCGTGCCGGGCGGTCCCCAGAAGATCATCGAGTGGAGGCGGCCCGCCTCGATCACGGTCCGCAACGGCTTGCCGGGGCCGAGGACGTGCGCCTGCCCGATGAGCTCGTCGAGAGTGCGGGGCCTCATGCGGTCCGCGAGAGGCCGCGCCGCATCGGCGGCGGAGTCGAACAATCCGGTCTGTGCGGTCGTGGCCACCTGGCGCCTCGGCATGGCTACGGTACTCGGTGTTCTTCGTTGGCCAGATCGAGAGTCCCGTGTAGCAGACCCGCCTGATGCAGGTACCGCAGCAGCGACGTGTTACAGAGGACGCCGCGCACTGGCCACGTCGCGTTGAAGCTCTTCTTCGGACAGGTCGAAAGAGTCGACTCCGTAGTCCGCCAACTTGTACAAGAACAGCAGGCTGGGCGCCTTCGCCAATCCGGCTGTCGCGCCAGTGGACAATCGCCCCATCTCGTGGAGCTCGACCGCGACGAAGATCTGCGCTTCTTCGCGGAGTTCCTCCGGAGTCCAACCGAAAGCCGGCAGGACGTCATCGCCATAGTCGACCGTCAACGATCCTGTCATCGCGGGCTCCTCATCTTTCACCTCGTCACTTCCAACCGCACGCCGCTACCTCGACAGAGCTACCTGCGACGGCCTGCTCCTGCCTTCTCCGAAATAGAGCGCCTTGAACCGGTCCATCTGCTTGATCCTGTCGATCAGGGCCCGCTCCTGACGCGAGTTGGAAACGTTCCTGACAAGGAACTTCGCATCCGTATCCGTCGAACGGAGAACGAGGTAATTGGCGATCGCCGAAAACACGGAGATGTCGAAATCCCGCGCCTCCTGGGAGGCGAGTACCAGCGAGATGCCGTATTTGCGGCACTCCTTCGCCATCGTCGGAATGAGCTTGAGCCGGGCGGCGCGATGCGCTTCGTCGAAGATCAGCGCATGCGTGATCCGCTCCTGGATGCCCCGGCGGAACATGTCCTTGTACAGCCCGTAGAACACAAGGGATGCGAACGCGCGCTGCACGTTGTCGTTCTGCGTCGTGTGAATGCGGATGACCGTCGGCAAGGCGCCTTCCCACAAGCTGCCTTGGGACTCGATACCGGCGTCGAAGAAACCGTAGTCGTCCAGCTCATCAAGACGCGCCAGCAGGGTTTGCAAGCCGCGGTCCGGCTTCGGATCGGCGCGCAGAATTTCCACGAAGCGCTTGAATGCCGGCTCCGATGCACCCGCCTCTCCGGCAGCCCAACCTGCCTCCTCGAAGCTCTCCTTGATGGCTCTGCGAATACGATCCGCTTGAATGTCCCCGAGCTCCGGGTAGACGGCGGTGAAGATGTCCCGCATGACCCCGGCAACGTCGAGATGCGCCATCCGCACCGTTTGGTCGATCACTCGCAGCGGGTTGAAGCCGAGCCCGTCGAAGTCGACGAAGCGAACGTCTCCGAGGGACTCTTCAAGCCTCTCGTCGATATCCTGATGATAGGAAAAGACGACCGGCCGAACGTTCGCGGCGACCATTTGCTTGCACAGGCTCACGACACAGGTGGTCTTCCCCATGCCCGGCAGGCCGGCGATCAGAAGGTGGGGATTGCCTTTTACTCCGAGACGCCAGGCGACCTCGGTGTTCGTGAGCGTGTCCGTCCCGAGACGAACAGCCGGGGGAGGGTCGTCCTGATCGGACGCCAGTGGATCCGGGGCGGCAACGGACTTCCCGGCGGCGTCCGTTGGTCGAGATTTCGGACCGCCTTCGGATCGCTCTCGGCCCTTCGCCGATCGCACCGCGGGTTGCTGGCCCGTCGGTTCGGAAGGAGGCGCCTCCAAGCCGAAATCCGAGTCCGGCAGCAGACCGGGACCGAACAGGAATACCTGCGTGCGCCTATCGTCAGGAGAGATTCGCGACGGGCGATGACCGGCGTACTCGGGACAGAACACCCAACCGAGGTCGCCTCCCGTATCGGGGAAGGCGTACTCTCCGCCCTTTTCGATCATGCGATCGATTTCGGCTAGGAGGTCCTTGTGCCGCTCCGCCGGCAGGTAGTGCCTGCGCGCCTTGTCGGCGTAGAAGCGCAGCACCCGGGCCAGCTTGGCGCGCCGGACCGCCCGGAACGCGGCGCATACGTCCTCATGACCGTACCAACGATCCCATCGCTCGCGGAGCGTCCGGATCTGCCCGTCGATCTGCTTCAGGATCTCCGGCGATCGGGCGGTGCGCAGATGACGGCGGTACTTCACCTCGACGAACCGGAAGACCAGACCCTTGCGGGCCGCCGTGGTGACGTAGATGAGGTCCGGACGGGTCCCTTTCTCGTCGTCGCCGTTGCTTTCAGCCAACGGCGGGAGCAGGTCGCTCACGTCGTCGACCGGAACGATGAACCCGTCCTCGAGTGAAACCCAGCAGGCGTCGCTTGCGGAAGCGCGTCGGCAGTGGGCGTGAGAGACCGCTAGGGCAACCAGCTCCGATGTGGCCGGCCGGTGGCCGGTGAGGCGAATGGCGAGCCGCCCGCTGAGCGCCTTCAGATGTTCCAGAAGGAACTCGGCATTGCGGCGGCTGTGGCTCAGCCCCATCTGATCGAGTGCGTCGTCCAGCAGGCCGCGGACCTCGTCGAGATTCGCGGTGGAGGTGATCAACTGGAGGCATCCGAGGTCTTCGCGTTCCGGTACGCAATCGATGACGTAGGCGTCGTAGATTTCCCGGTTGTCCCGCGGCGAGTCGAAATACTCGATGCCGGCGTTGCGGTCCAGAGTGACGACCCAGTCGCAGAGCCGATGCAGCTCCGCAAGGCTGTCGGCTTTCTCGCGGGAGATTTCCGTCTTCAACACGGGCCATCCCGTTCCCCTGTCGAGGTGGCGGGCAACTGCCTTTTGCGTAGCGTTCCGGAGGCGCGCGAGTGTTTCGGTGTGGGTCCGGCGGGACGGATGCTTTTCGCCTTCCGAAGTCGGCGGAACAGCACTGACCCACACGGGCGAAGGCAGGCTCGAATAGCGCCGCTCGTAGAACGACAGCAAGCCGAAGGCGTGGCACGGGCCGGAGGTCCGTTCTTCTTCCCCGTCGCCGGCAACGACGCGGGACTCGAACGTGTCGAACGCAATGGCGAGATGCGCCGCCGTCTCCGGGTCTTGCCGCTCCTTGCGCGCCCAGCGCAGCCGGGGCATGTGGACGCGGCCCGGAAGGCTCAGGGAATCCAGCATCCAGCGGTCTTCGGCGGCAAGGACGCCCGCACCGCTGCGGCGCTTCTCGCGTGCCTCGGCGATGAATCGGCCGGCGACGGCACGCTGTTCCACCGACGGGTAGAGTTCCAGCGAGAACATCGGCGCCGCGGCGGCTCCTTCCTCGTCCCCGCCCTCTTCGTCTTCCTCCTGGCGATAGCGCTCATGGACGCTGCCGAGGGATCGGGCGACAGTCAGCCCGTCGCCGGCCCGAAGTGCGTGGACGTGCAGAAAGCGCGAGGTGTCGTGGCAGTCCAGGTACTTGACGATCTCGTTCCCCAACACCCTGGCGCTCTGGCTGCCCACCGTAGGCGCGGTGTCCGCCGCTTCGCTTTCGCCAAGGGCGCGGGCCAGGATCGCCAGCGCCGCCTTCGGCTCCTTGTCCTTGTCGGACACCATTCCCACTGCATGAAAGCCGAGCGTATCGGCGAAGACGAATGCTCCGCCCTCCGGGTTCGGCAGGAAGGCGGGGAACATGGCGCCGTCGAGGCCGGCGAATTCGGCCCGGAGGTCCCGGGCCTTTTGCCCCTGCTCGAAGGCGGTATGAAGAACGAGGTTGTCGTAGGCGGCCTGCCACGCCACCCGCAGGGGATGGGCGGGCAGGACGATGAGGCCGACGGTGCGCCCGGACAGCGACCGCACTTCGATGGTATTCGCGAGGGCGAGCGCGGGACTGCCGTTCTCCAACAGAGCGGCCCAAGCCCGCAGGTACTCCTGTACGACGCCGAAAGGCGCGACCGTCTCGTCGTATATCTGGGCAACGCCACCGCCCGCGCGGAAGCGTTCGGCCATCCTGCGGTTGACCGCCGCCGCACGCTTCCATGCGTCGCCGTCACCGCCGTCGAACGGCTCGAACTCCGCCGCGCCGGCGCGCTCCCCGGAGCCCCGCACCTTGACCGTCCACCGGCCGATCTCGCCCTGTGTCCCGATCCATTGTTCTTCGACCTCGGCGATCAGCGCGGGCCGAAAGACCCGGAAGCTCTTGCGCCTTCCCTGATCGAGAGGCGTTCGCAACAGGACGAAGCCCTTGGAATCGACGGTGACCGAAGGGACCGAGGTCATAGTCGAGACGGCTTCACGACTCCCCAGCTCGGCGAGCCCCTCGCTGAACGTCCGAACTTTCACGCCAACCCCGCCGATCTCCTGCTCCGGGTGCTCCCCGAAGCGGACGATGAATTCCTCGCTCTCCCGGGGTTCGATCGTGTCGTTGCCGACGACCTCGACCACCGCCTTGGCCGACAGCCGCGTGGTTTCGTCCAGCGACGAGAAATGGTCGTTGCTGAATCGGCATTTCTCTCCCCCTTTCCGCGCGGAATGGGGAACCACCTGAAAGGCGAGTTCCTCCATGTCGGTCCGGAGGGCGACGCGGTATTCGGCCGCGTTCTTCTCGAGCTCCGCGGGGTCGGTCTTCCACCTGACCTCCAGGGTCGAGAAGCGGCCGCTCTGGTCCGCGTCCGGCCGCAGGACGAGAGCCGGCGGCTCTTCCGCGTCCGCGCCTTCGATCAGCCCGGACCATCTGGCGATGGTGCCGTTCCGGTTTCGCCAGGAGGCGAGCTCGATGTCCCGGATCGACTGCGCCGGGGGCTCGGTTCGGAACACGCCGATCCACAGGTTCTCGCGGCCCGCGAGATCTTCCAATGCGGCGCGTAGCGGCTTCGTATCCACGGAATGGAGGAAACGCTCCAAATCATCGCCGCTCTCCCGCTCCGAGCTCGGGTCCAGCCGTATGGAATCGATACGCGCGGCGGGTGCGAGACTGGCGCCGGCCGCGCCCAGCAGCCGATCCGTGAACAAGCGGGCAGTGTTCAATCTGTCCGTGGGGTCCGAGTTCCCGGAATCGAGAACGGGCCAAAGGCCGAGCAGATGCAGATGTGCGCCTGGCGATCCGCCGCCTGATGCAGTCCGGCAAAGGAAGTCGAACTCCGCCCATCGCGACACGGCGTAACCGCCGCCGTGTCCCCGCGCCTTCTTGACCGCCTGCTCCGCGTAGCGGCGAACGTCCGCGGAGTGCCGCCGGGTGATCTCGTTGCCCGTCAGACGTTGGGCCTCCCGGAACAAGGCAGCTTCGTCCACCTCGCGAACGGCGCTGTAGATGCCGTCCATGCCGGCGCCAGCGCGTTCGGTATCGACGAGGAGCAGGACGGCATCGCGCTTGGCCTCGCGCCTCTCCACGGCCTGGTCCGCGGTGACCGTCCGTATCTCGTTGCGATCCTCGTTCGCAACCCGCAGAACCGTCCAGCCGGCGGGCGCAAAGGAGTCCTCGCCCGCAAGCGCTTTGACGACATCGGGGGTCAAGCAACGCGCGAAAGCCATTGCCCCGGTCCGGGGGTCGCCGAGCACGCGCTCGAACGCTGCCGCAAGCAACCACCCGTGGAGCTCGGTCCACTTCACGTCAGTGCTCCGTCCGGGGCGGGAAGCGGGGCCGCAACCGCTTCATCGCCTCGGCGTCGTTCACGCCGACGAGGAGCCCGAGATCCCGCAAGCGGCGTTCCAGAATCGCCCGGTTCGATTGGAGAAGCTCATTGGAGACCGTCATGTGCGGGGGCGCCGAATCGATGTGAAATCCGTAGCGTTCCCGGATCGTGGCCAGGAACTTCCGCAAGGAAAGTGGTTCCACTCCCGGCTTGCTGCCGCTTCGAAGGAGGTGGAGATGTGCCAAGTAGTCGAGGACTGAATCGGTGAGTACCAGCGACCGGGCATCCCGCTGTCTTATTCCGCTCCCGGCCGCCTGCGTCCCTCGGCTGGTTCTTCGCTTCTGGGCCAGCCCGTTCGGGCGGCCGAGGTTCAGCGTCGAGTCGACCATGCCAATCATGCTCTGCCGCGCCCCGTTTCCCATCAACAGCGTGAGGGCAGCCGCAAGACGGCGGATCGGGTTCGGCTGACTCCGCTCGTTTTGCAGTATCTCCGCCGCCTCCGGATAGTCCGCGTCCAGAGCAACCGACAGCTTTTCACTGTAGTCGACCGTACGTCGATGAATGTACGAAGCCTCCTCGTGTCGCTCATGAAGTAACGCGCCGAGCAGATTGATCCACTCCGTAGCGTATGGTCGGGTGGAGAGTTTCTGGTTCTTGATCTTCTGATTGTCCCTCGCCTCGTAATCCAGTAACCGCAGGATCATCAGGATCTCGGGGAGGCGCTCGATGCGGCGCATCCAATCGTCCAGCGACTGCTCGGCCAGCCCTCGCAACTCTCGATCGACACCGTTGGAACCATCCACGAAGATGCCGGCTGGCCGCTGGGACCCCCGCTCGATGACGCTGCCGGTCTCCGCCCACTCGAACAGGATCTCGACGACGCTGGTGAGAACTGTGGTCATGCCCGTCGCAACGCACGATTCGAGCATGTCGACGAAGACATGGCGCGGGACAACTCCCGCATAGGATCGGACGAACCGGCGGAGGTCTTCGGAGAACTCCTTGGCCGATTTTTCGGCAATCGGATGTTGATTCGGGATTCGAGCGCTTTCCTGACCTCGAACCTTGTCCGGCGCGGCGCCCAATTGTTGAGCGAGCCGGATCGTCAAGAGCTGATCGAGCCCGAGGTCTTTATTCTTTTCATCGAACTTGTCCGCCGCCAAGTCGGCGACGGGACCGCTCCGTTCGACACCGTGGCTGAACGCGCGCAGCAGCAGGTTCTCTTCGTGGCCCTTGCCGACGGCAAACCAAGTGCGGCTTCCTTCGTCGCTCGGCTCGACGTGTGCGCCCTTCTGGTTCGCCAGCATCGCCACGATCATCTCCGGCACGAAACGAAGATGTGTCGCACTCTCGGGAAGGTCGATCCAGCTCGCCATGTAGTGGGCCGGCGCCACCCGCTGAACCTGCTTGTCCCGGCCGAGATCGTGCTTGATATTCTCCAGACAGAAGCAGAGCAACAGGTCGCCGAGGATCGCTTGTTCGACGGTTCCGTCGAAACCGCAGAGGTCGGAACGGGAAGCGAGTTTCTCGGCGACCCGTGCCACGGTCGCGGCCCGCCTTCGCTCCCGAACGGTACCGTGGTCTGGGGCAAATGCCTCGATGAACTTGCCCCGGCCTCGGCGTTGCCCGAATCGAAACATGTAGAACACGGCGGGCAGGACGGCCGAGAGCTCGAACGAGAACGATATCGACCAGACCTTGTCGTACCGCGCCGACCACATCTCGTCCGCCATGCGCCGGGGCAGCACGTTCTGGACGATGGTGCGGGCGCTATTCGCCATACCGCTCCTCCTGCGGTTCGAGCGGAGCGATCGACATGAGTTGCAGCGGGTCGGATCCTGCATCTTCGATTCTCGCCGAGACCTCGAAGACCGCATCCTCACGCATGGGGTTCCAGGCGAACATCCGACGATGGTCTTCCTGAACCAGTCTCTGCACGAAGATGGAAAGGTGCGCGAAGGTGTCGTCGGTCGCGACGTCGCCCAACTGATAGCCGTCGCTGAGTTCCAGGAGCAGGTGAAACAGCTCGGCTCCAAGGCGCAGCCGCTCTTCGCGCCCATCGCGGTAGCGGTAGACCAGGAACGCTTGCCGATGGAGCCGGTCCAGCCCCTCCCCGCCGCGCGTATCGACTTCGAGGCGAAAGTCGCGAACCGATTTCTCGACCCAGAATGCTGTTTCGGTTGGCGTTCGCGGGGTGATTTTCAGCGGCACGGCGCCGGGTCGATCCAGCGCCTCGGGCGGGAGGGTTTCGAGGTGGGAGATGCCGGCGCAAAGGCGCTCGATCAGCTTGGTGCGCTTGTCAGGATCGTCGTCGATGGCAAGCGCGCGGAACTCGCGCAAGTGACGACCCTGGGCCAGATCCAGCGCGTGCGGGTCGCCGGTCAATCGTTCCATCTCGTCTTCCGGCCACTCGAACCACGCCCGGCGGCGTGCTACCTCAAGAGACAGCCCTTCATAGCGGGGAAGCCCGCCGTCGCCATCGATGGACGGGGGGTGCAGCAGGCGCCGGTCGATCTGGGGGTGCGCATCGAGAGCCGGGTCGAAATGCGCCAGCTCCCGCAGTACTTCCCCTTGCCGGCCCGGCGACCGGGGCGAAAAGGCGCGCTCGGAGTAGGGCTGCGGCGGCGCGCCGGAACCGTCTTCGCTCCGGTGATAGTCGCGGCAGAAGTGAATACCGAACAGGATGTAGACCAGTGCGCCGCGTAGCTCGCGGATCGTGATGTGCGCCTCGCCTCGCAGGTGCACGGCCTGCAGTGCCTCGAACAGCCGTTGTCGGGCACGGCGGCGCACTGCCTCGCCCGCGAGTTCGCCGGGGCCGAACGTCCGCGCTGCTCGAAAGACCTCGCAACGGTCTTGAGCCGAACACGTGCGACAGGGTGTCCAGATGTCGGCGGCCCGCTCTCCGCCATACAAGCTGTCGACCAGACGGTCGAGAAAACCGGTGTCGATGCGTTTCCCGTCCGCCGTGACGGCACCGACCAGCGAGCGCTGGTTCAGATCGACGAACCGGATATGCGATCCGGAAGGTGGGGTCTGGTCCTCGAGGAAATGGGAAAGGGCGCTCGTCAACGAGGTTTCGCCCCGGCGTTCCTCGATGTTTTCGATCCACTCCAACAGACGGCCATCGTTGATCGCCAGCAGGTGGACGATGTCCTCGCTCGGCCGGCCTCCCTGGAACGGGGCCAGGAATTTGTCCAGCAGATCGTCGGCGGAACAGCCCTTCCAGGACGCGGAACCGTCGAGATTCATGCGTACGGTCAAGCCGTCGTCCAACCCTCCCCCAACGATGCGCTCCGCGGAAGTCCAATCGCCCAATCCCAAGCGTTTGGCAAGGTATTGGAGGAGGGCGGTCTTGCCGTCGCCGGCATTGCCGCACAGGACCACGAGGCGGACACGCCGTTCGACGATGTCGCGGTAGAGGGCTTGTTCCAGATCCGTTTCGACGTAGGTTCCGGCCGCGAACTCGCTGTCCAGCCCGCGCGTCTCGCGGTTGCCCCAGAGTGATCCGGGATAGGATTGCAGCAGCGACTTCAGCCACTCCACTTCGTTCTCTCGCCGCTCGGCGCGCCCGTGCCCCGGAAGGGCCGGCTCGGCATGTCCGGCTTCAACGACTCCTTCCGCCTCGCTCGGTGCGATGTCTTCCGTCCGGCGTTCGACGCGGTGAGCCGGACTCAAGACCGCAAGCGCGTCCGCCGCCGAGGCGATGCGCTTCTCCCGGACCGGGCTGGTGGCCCGATCGAGGAACGCTGCCAACACCGGATATTCGTCTCGCTCCACCCCGTCCCAGTTCAACCCGCGCTCCTTGGCATAGTTGCCGTCGTATCGAAACGGCTCCTTCTCGAACAGCGCATGGAAGAAGCTCGCGGCGAGCGCGTAGAAATCGTCGGACGGAGCGGCCTCCCGGCCTTCGGGACAGGACGGCGAGCAGTAGGGAACCGTGCCCGGTGCGGCCATGGGCTCGCCGACCCTCCCCACGAAGTCGTAATCCGTCAGGACGAGGTCGGTCCCGGAAACGATCAGGTTGCGGGGGCTGACATCGCCATGCACCAGGCCATTGCCGTGCAGGACGCCCAGCGCGTTGCAGACCGTGCGCAGCCATCGCACGGCCAACGCTTCGACCGATTCTTCCTGAAAGTCCTCGGCGAGGATCGGGAACACCCCCGAGTACTCACTGAGCGGCTCGCCTTCGATCCACGTCATCAGAGCCACGAACTGGTTGTCGCGCCATTCCGGAGCCAGCTCGAAGATCGTCGACAAGGCGGAGTGCCGGAGATGCGAATGCGCCAGCTCATAGGCGGGGAGGACCTGCCGGCCCGTCTCTTCATCGCGAGCGACCTTGGCGACGTAGGTGCCGAGGTCGTCCCCGGTCTCACGATCGATCTTCACGACCTTGAAGGTGGTTCCCACCCCGCCGGAACCGAGACGCGAGACGATTCGATAGCTCTGGCCGCGGAAAGGCACGACCTGATCTTCCGTCCAGAACCGCGCCGGCGGAGGCGGCGGTTTGGCCATCGGCTCGCCCAGCAGCTTGGACAGCGATGCCTCCAGCTCCCCCAAGCTGCTCCGCGCTCCGGGCTCGTCCGCCATCCCCCGGGCCAGCTCCGCCAGGACCTTGGCGCTGTCCTCGTCCTGCCGGTCCTTGAAGAGCACCGTCAGCGACACGCAGAGCGAATAGACATCAGACCGCTGGTCCGCAGCGCGGCGTCCCTGGGCGCGGACCTCGGGAGAGACCGCGGCGTCCCAGTCCGCCTTCGGTTCGGAGGAAGCCACCGAGACATCCGCCGGAATCCGGGTGTACGCGAAACCGGTCAGGATCGGCGAACTGTCATACCTGACCAGGATCGTGCTTGGCGTCAGGTTCCGATGGATCATGGGCTCGCCGTCCGTACCTGGCTCGTGGAGCTCACGCAGCGCCTGCACGGCGCGGCGGGCGAAACTCAAGCGGGCTTCGGTATCCCACGATTCATCGGCGGCGCGCTCCGCGACGCCGGGTGCCGCGGGGTCGGCCACGGTGAAGAACGCGACCTCGCCCGCATACCCCGGGGCTTCCTGGAACGAGTCCACGATGCGCGGCGCCCAGCCGTGCCGTTGCAGCCGATGCAGCGACTTCCACTCCCGTTCCGCTCTCTCACCGGTGTTCGGGCCATCGCTCGCCGACAGATCGTAGAGATGCAGGAGCACCCGATCCTGCCGGGAGGCGTGCTTCGCTTCGTAGATCCGATGGAATCTCTCCTCGGGCGGCGTACGGAGCCGCAGATGCGTGTAGCCGGCCAGCCGTTTCAACGCACCGTCCAGGGCAACGGCGCTCCTGGGTTCCAGGGAACGTCCCAATGCCCTGATTTGCTGCAAGGACAGCACATTCGGTGAATCGAGTCCCAACGCACCGCGCCAGGTATTGAACGTATGGAACGAAACGCCACGAACAGGCTCGCGCCCTTCGAGTGCCCTGACCTTGGCGGTCGTCTCGGTAACCAGAAACGCCCCATCCACGTGTGGGAGATTCGGAACCTGCCGGCGCAGCGTCGTGCCGATCTTGCGCGCCTTGCTGGTCACGCGATCGGCTTCCTGTTCCACGATGTCGGGATTTCGATTGACCCATGCCGCGGTCCAGTGCTTGACCTCGATGACCGATACTCCCGGCGGGCCGATGGCGACGATGTCGATCTCGTCGGATTGGAGACGATGCGTCGCGGAGAAGGTCAGATTCGTCAGCAGGTGCCACTCGTCATCGCCCGGCTCGGAGATCAGGCGCGTCTTGAGCTGGTCGATGGCCTTGCGCTCGCTCTCGTTGACGGCTGGTCCGCACGGAACAGGGTACGCTTTCATGAAGGCACCTTATTCGATTCCGACCCCAAGGTGTAAGTAGACAGGTATCCACGTACAGGTATCCACCCGACGAAAGCCGTTCCTCCGTACCGGGTCAACCGTTCTTGCCGCTCCGCGGGCGAATCGGCGCCCCAAGGCCAGCCGTCCGGATCCACTTCGCGCCCGAACCCGGCTTTCGAGTACGCAATCGAGCCGCGTCTGGCAATCCTTGCCCGGAACTCCGAAATGGGGCATCGCCGTGCGTGCGGCGCGCAAGGTGACTCGGCCGTCGAGAGCGGGTTCAACGAGCTCCGCTCGCCGCAAGGGAATCTCGTTCAGCTTGGGGATATCGCTGGAGTCGAGTCTTTCGTCCGCGGCGACTGCGGTTCGGTCAAGCGGGAGGGGGCTATCGTGCCGGCAACGCCGGCTCACTCGTCCGCGTCGATGACGTCGACCCCGGGAGGAGGCGTGAACGTGAAGGCGTCGGCCGGAATCTCCGGGCGGCGCCGGGTGTCGTGGAACGCGATCAGGGTGGTCTGGGCGAACTGATCGACCAGCTCCATGCGGCGGAGCTCCCCGCCGGCGAACGCGAGCCGGACAAGGGCGAACGAAGCATCCTCGGCCTTCGGCTCGAGCGCGAACACTTCGAGGTCTCCGCCGGCATCGAGCGTTGCGACCCGAAAGCTGTCCTCTACCGGCCGCTCGGTGGTCAACAGCACCGCGGGGGTCGAGCCGAGGGTGGCGTCGACGTCCCGGACCGTGGCCTGTGCGAGCTCCGGATCGTAGATCCAGACCCTCGCGCCGTCTCCGACGATGAGCTGCGGCGGGTCCGTGTAATCGAAACGAAAGCGCCCCGGGCGGTCGATCAGCACCGTCCCCGTGGCCTGCTCCAGCAGGTTGTGCCGCTCGTCGAACAGGCGTTGCTCGAATCGCGACGACACGGTGTCGAGCCCGGAAAGGTAGGCGTTCAGCCGCCCCGCCGCGTCCGCGAGCACGGCGGTGCAGGACATCGAGAGCAACCCGGCTCCCAGAAGCGGTCCGAATCGAAGCATCATCGAAGCATCATCGTGATTGCTTCCGCGTGACGGGCAACGCTTCGCGTCGCCTCCGGGCGCCCGCCGGCGGCGGCGTGCCGCGTTCCGGTGGCCGATCAGGCCGCGGGCGGCGGCGGCGCGAGGACCTCGCGGCCTCCGTTCGACTGCAAGGAACCCACCACCCCGGCGTGCTCCATCTCCTCCAACATGCGAGCCGCCCGGTTGTACCCGATCTTGAGCCGGCGCTGAACTCCGGAGATCGACGCCCGGCGGGTCTCGGTCACGATCCTGACCGCTTGGTCGTACAGCGGATCGGCCTCGGCGCCGGTGTCGGAGCCGGTATCGGCGCCGGCTTCGAAGGCGCCGTTCCCGTCGGCTGCCCCCTCGGCGATCGCCGTACCGTCGAGAATCCCTTCGAAATAGGAAGGCTGGCCCATCTGCTTGAGGTTCTTGACGACCTTGTGGACCTCGTGATCGGCGACGAACGCTCCGTGCACGCGGCTCGGCGTCGACACCCCCGGTCCGAGGTACAGCATGTCGCCGTGTCCGAGCAGGTGCTCCGCCCCCATCTGATCGAGGATGGTCCTGGAATCCACCTTCGACGACACCTGGAACGCGATGCGGCTGGGGATGTTGGCCTTGATCAGTCCGGTGATCACGTCGACGGAGGGGCGCTGGGTCGCGAGGATGAGATGGATCCCCGCCGCACGCGCCTTCTGCGCCAGCCGCGCGATCAGCTCCTCCACCCTCTTGCGGGTGAGCATCATCATGTCGGCAAGCTCGTCGACGACGACGACGATGTAGGGGAGCTTCGCGAGCTCGGGCGCCTCGCCGTCCGTGCCGTCCGGCTGGAACAGCGGGTCCCTGAGCGGTGCGCCGCTGTCGGCCGCGGCGCGTATCTTCCGGTTGTAGCCGCCGATGTTGCGCACGCCCAGCGCCGACATCAGCCGATAACGCCGATCCATCTCGACCACGCACCAGCGAAGCGCGTTCGAGGCGTGCTTCATGTCGGTCACCACCGGCGCCAGAAGATGCGGAATGCCCTCGTACACCGACAGCTCCAGCATCTTCGGATCGATCATGATCATCCGCACGTCGGAACTGGACGCCTTGTAGAGCAGGCTGAGGATCATCGCGTTGAGGGCGACGGACTTGCCCGAGCCGGTGGTGCCGGCCACCAGAAGGTGGGGCATGGTCGCGAGGTCCACGACCACCGGCTGTCCCGAGATGTCCTTGCCGAGACCGAGCGCGAGAGGGGACGTATCGGTGTCGTACCGGCTGGACTTGAGCACGTCGCTCAACACGACGATCTCGCGTTCTTCATTGGGGATCTCGAGCCCGATGGTGGTCTTGCCCGGGATGACCTCCACGATGCGCACGCTGACCGTGGACAGCGAACGGGCAAGGTCCTTGGCGAGATTGGTCACCCGGCTCACCTTCAGTCCCGGGGCGAGCTGCAGCTCGTAGCGGGTGACGACCGGGCCGGGGTGCACCGCGACGACTTCCGCCTCGATGCCGAAGTCCGAGAGCTTCAGCTCGACCCGGCGCGAAATCGCTTCGAGCGCCTCGGCCGATGCCACCTTGCCTTTCCGCTTCGGCTCGTCGAGCAGGGCGAGCGGCGGCAACGCGCCGGAGCCCGGCGCCGGTTCGAACATGGGGACCTGCCGCTCCCGCTCCACCCGCGCGCTCGTTTCGACCTTTGCGATCACGGGCTCGATGCGCGGCGGCTCGCGGCGGGACCGGCGCTTGCGCTCGACTTCGATGCGAGCCTCTCGCTCCTGCCGGTACCGGCTGGCGATCCAGCGCTGCCGCACCTGCCGGCCGCGCCTGTACAGATGCTCCGCGGCCAGGATGGTGTAGCGTCCCGTCACGTCCATGACGTCCAGCCAGGACAGCCCGGTGAACAGCGTGACGCCGGCAAGGAACAGGGCGAGAAGGAACAAGGTGCCGCCCACCGGATTCACGACGCCGGCAAGACCGTCCCCCACGACGGTTCCGATGATCCCGCCTGCGTCCACCGGGAACGTCGCGGCGCCCTGGTAGTGCAAGGTCGCGAGGCCGCACCCCGCGCACACCGCCATCACGCATCCGGCGGCGCGGATCACGGCGCGATGGACGTCCTGTTCGTCGGGCGCCACCTTCAGCCCCCGATAGACCAGCCATCCCGCATAACCGATCATCACGGGGAACAGGTACGCCATGAACCCGAACAGGTACAGCAGCAGGTCGGCGGTATGGGCGCCCACGACCCCGCCCTGATTGGCGATCCGATCCACGTGGACGGCGTTCGACCAGCCGGGATCGCCCGGGTCGTAGCTCGCGATCGAGACCAGCAGGTAGATGGCCACCGCGGAGATGACGAGCAACGCGCCCTCGCGCGAACCTCGCGCGAGAGGACCCCGCAACAAGCCGACGAATCCGGGTTTGTCCTGTATCACTTGGGCCACGGTTTCAATCCTGTTTCGAGATATCGGGTCTAACATAATCATTATTGGGGAAAATTGGAAGAGGATCCATCCGCCTCTCGCAGACCGCGAGGAACGCCCGGGGGTGGCCGGATACCGGTCCCCGGAAGAGTCCGCATCCACCGGCGAACGGCCTTCTGGTCCGCGCGCGGCGAACCGGCCCGCATCGTGGACCGCAGGTTGAAAATCACCGGGCGATACGCCATCGTTCCGCCGCCTCCGCCGCACGTCCCGGCGAGCGCGGACGGCCCGCGCAAGCCGGCCGGACCCGGGCTCGCGGGCCGGCCGCGAACCGCGGGGCGGCCCGCAATCCGACAGAACGACATCGACGGCACGATGAGCGAACCAATCCACGCCCGGCTCCTCATTCTGGGCTCGGGACCGGCCGGCTACACTGCGGCGGTCTACGCGGCCCGCGCCAATCTCGCGCCGGTGCTCGTCACCGGAATCGAGGTCGGCGGGCAGATGACCACCACCACGGACGTCGACAACTGGCCCGGCGACGAGCAGGGAGTACAGGGTCCGGACCTGATGGAACGGATGCGCCGGCACGCGGAGCGGTTCGATACCAGGCTCGTCCACGACCAGATCGCGAGCGTGGACCTGTCACGACGTCCGTTCCGCCTGTCCGGCGACTCCGCGACCTATCTCTGCGACGCGCTGATCATCGCGACCGGCGCGTCCGCCCGGTATCTGGGGCTCGAATCCGAAGAGGCGTACATGGGACGCGGGGTCTCGGCCTGCGCCACGTGCGACGGGTTCTTCTACCGTTCGAAACCCGTGGCGGTCATCGGCGGCGGCAACACCGCGGTCGAGGAGGCGCTCTATCTCTCGAACATCGCGTCCTCGGTCACCGTCGTCCACCGGCGGGACCGGTTCCGGGCCGAGAAGATCCTCGCCAACCGGCTGATCGAGAAGTCCCGCACCGGAAACGTCGTCATCGAGTGGAACCACGTGCTCGACGAGGTCCTGGGAGACGACGCCGGCGTCACCGGGGTCCGCATCCGCGAGACCATGAGCGGAGAGCGGAGGGCCATCGACGTGCACGGGTGCTTCATCGCCATAGGCCATACCCCCAACACGAAGATCTTCGAGGGGCAGCTCGAGATGAACGGTGGGTACATCACCGTGCGCGGCGGTTCGGAGGGCCATGCGACCGCGACGAGCGTGCCCGGGGTGTTCGCGGCCGGAGACGTCGCGGACCACGTGTACCGCCAGGCAATCACGTCCGCCGGCTCCGGATGCATGGCCGCGCTGGATGCCGACCGGTACCTCGAGTCCGCCCCGCACGGCTCCGCCTGATTGCCGCGGCCCGATCACCGGCCGGGACTCCATGTCGGCGAGCGCGAGCGGAGCGGGCACGGGGAGCCGGCCGGACGAAGGCTCCGCCGCCCGGTACACCGTTACCACCATCGACCGCATCGCCGACGTCCCGGCATCGCAATGGGACGCGCTGGCGGGCAGGGAGCACCCGTTCACCCGGCATGCGTTCCTCGATGCACTGGAGCGCCACGGCTGCGTGGGGGAAGGGGTCGGATGGATTCCGTCGCACCTCCTGGTTCATGCCGGCGGACGGCTGGTCGGGGCGACGCCCGCCTACGTCAAGCTCCACTCGCAGGGGGAGTTCGTCTTCGACTGGACGTGGGCCGAGGCGTACTCGCGTCACGGTCTCGACTACTACCCCAAGCTCATCTCCGCCATACCGTTCACCCCCTCGACCGGGCCCAGGCTGCTGGTCCACCCCGAGGCTCCCGAGCGGGCGGTCCGGCGAGCGCTGGCCGCCGGCGCGGTGGAGGTTTCGAAGGCGATGCGCGCATCGTCGTTCCACTGGCTGTTCCCGCGCGAAACCGAGGCCGCGGCGCTGGAGGACGACGGCCTGCTCATTCGTTCCGGCTGCCAGTTCCACTGGACGAACCCGGGCTACCGCGACTTCGGGGACTATCTCGATGCGCTGACCTCCAGGCGGCGCAAGGAGATCCGGCGCGAGCGCCGGGATGCCGCGTCCGCCCCGGTCGAGATCGAGGTCCACGACGGCCACACCGCCGCCGAGGAGCACTGGCATGCGTACCACGCGCTGTACAGCTCGACCTACGACCGCAAATGGGGCTACGCGGCGCTCACCCGCCCGTTCTTCGAGAACGTGGCGGAATCGCTCCCGGAGCAGACGCTCGTGGTGCTCGCAAGACGCGAAGGGCGATATGTCGCCGGCGCCCACTGCTTCGTGGGCGCGGACACCCTCTTCGGCCGCAACTGGGGCTGCTTCGAGCACCATCGCGGCCTGCACTTCGAGATCTGCTACTACCGGCTGATCGAGTACTGCATCCGGCACCGGCTCCGGCGGTTCGATGCCGGCGCACAGGGCGAACACAAGCTCACGCGCGGCTTCCTGCCGGTGGAGACGCGCTCGGCGCACTGGATCCGCGACCCGCGCTTTCGCGCGGCCATCGGCCGGTTCCTGGCCGACGAGAGCGCGGGACTCCGGCGCTACCGGAACGCGATGGAAAGACACTCTCCCTACCGCAAGCCCGCGGGGCGCGACGCGCCCGGCCCCTCGTGCGATCGACGATGACCGGCTCGCGGGACCCGGCTCCGGCGTCCCGCCGGATCGCGAAGCGAGGGTACGCGCGGGCGGCGGGCGCGGCGCGGCGAACGCGGCGCCGGGCGCACGGGGCCGAACCCCGCCCGCGGCACTCGTGAGGACGGCGCCCTGCAACCGTTCCATCTCGCCCCGCACTCCGCTCCGGACGCATTCCCGGACCCGGAGCTCGCGCTCGACGAGCCGAACGGGCTCCTCGCGATCGGCGGCGACCTCGGCCCCCGGCGGCTGCTGTGCGCGTATCGCCGCGGGATCTTCCCCTGGTTCAGCGACGGCCAGCCGATCCTGTGGTGGTCTCCCGACCCGCGTGCGGTGCTGTGGCCCGAGTCCCTGCGGACAAGCCGGACACTGCGTCGCACGCAACGGCGCAAGACGTTCGCGATCACCGCGAACACCGCCTTCGACCGGGTCGTTCGCGGATGCGCCGGGCCCCGCCCGGGGCAGGCCGGCACGTGGATCACCGGAGAAATGGCGGCTGCCTACGGGCGGCTGCACCGTGGCGGCCATGCCCACTCCATCGAATGCTGGCGCGGAGCCGAGCTGGCCGGTGGACTGTACGGCGTCGCCATCGGCCGCGTGTTCTTCGGCGAGTCCATGTTCAACCGCGCCGCCGATGCGTCGAAGATCGCCCTGGCCCATCTGTGCACGCTCGGCTTCGGACTCGTCGACTGCCAGATCCCGAACCCCCACCTCGCCCGGCTCGGCGCGGTCGAGATTGCCCGGCGGCGCTTCCTCACCCTGCTCGACGAGCTTTGCGAGACGCCCGGGCCATGCGTTTCCGGCGCCGGCCCGGCGGGAGCCGGAACGTGACCTCCGTCGCCCGACTGTGGCTCTTCGCCGCCCCCGGCCACCCCTGCGGCTATATCGCCGGACAGGAAGCGACGACGGTGTTCGTCGATCCGGGCCATCCCATGAGCTCGGCGCTGTACACGCGGCTGAGCCGGGCCGGGTTCCGGCGCAGCGGGGCACACATCTACCGTCCCGAGTGCGCTCGATGCGACGCGTGCATTCCGGTCCGGGTCCCGGTGGCCCGGTTCCGCCCCCGGCGGATCCACCGCCGGGTCCGGGCCGCCAACCGCGACCTCGCGTGTCGAGTGCGGCGCGCGCGATTCGTGCCGGAGCACTTCGAGCTCTACCGGCGCTACATCGCCGCCCGCCACCCGGGAGGCGGCATGGACGATCCGTCACCCGGGCAGTACCGGGATTTCCTCACCAGCACGTGGAGCGACACCCTCTTCTTCGAGTACTCGCTCGACACCGAGGTGGTCGCCGTCTCGGTCATCGACCGGCTCGCCGACGCGCTCTCGTGTGTCTATACCTTCTTCGACCCGGCGCACGAGCGGCGCAGCCTGGGAACGTACGCGATCCTGGACGCAATCGAAGCCGCGCAGCGGCGCTCCCTCGCATGGCTGTACCTCGGCTACTACGTCGCCGAATCCCCCAAGATGCGCTACAAGGCCGACTACCGGCCGCAGGAGCGGTTCATCGGCGGACGGTGGACGGCAACCGAATGAGCCATGGGGCGTTCGGGCAAAGGCGGTCGGGCCGGTACGACAACTTTGCTCGTTCGGCGATTTGGGGCACACTACGCGCGCCGGCTCGGGGCCGGAACGGAGACACGCTTGGCGAAGGAAGATCACATCGAGATGGAGGGCACCGTGACCGATACGCTGCCCAACACGATGTTCAGAGTCGAGCTCGACAACGGCCACGTGGTCACCGCGCACATCTCGGGCAAGATGCGCAAGCACTACATACGCATCCTGACCGGCGACCGGGTCACGGTCCAGCTCACCCCCTACGATCTCAGCAAGGGCCGCATCACCTACCGGGTACGCTGAGTCCGAAGCCCCTGAGCCCGGAGCCGCTGAGCCCGGGACCGCTGAACCCGAGACCGCTGAACCCGGGACCGCTGAACCCGGGACCGCTGAGCCCGAGACCACCACTGAGCCCGGAGCCGCTCCCGCCACGCCTTCAGGCCGGCTCCGCGGTGCGTATCGCGTATTCCAGGTGCGGCTCGGGGTGGATCTGCACCACCGTGAGCTTCGCGCCGGCATAGCCCTCCCGAACGTAGACCGCGCCGGTGTCGATGTAGTGCACGTTCTCGATCCGGATCGTGGTCCGTGTCGGCGTATGCCCGCAGTACACCCGCTCCACGCCTCCCCGCACCGGTAGCCGGGGGCCGGCGCCCTGAACACGGTTGCGCGACCACAACGCATAGAGCGCCGCATCGCGGTCGTGCTCCCGCAACAGCTCCGTGAAACGGCTCCAGGTGAGGAGCGGCGGCACGTCCGCATGGACGATCCCGACCATCCCCGACGCCGTCTCCACCTCGATCGCGAGCGGCAGGTTCGCGAATGCGTCGCGGAAACGCGCGCGCTCCGCGTCGTCCAGATCGAGCCACCACGCCCCCCCGTTGTGGTTGATCCACAGGTCGTACTGGACGGGGTCGTCGATATCGAGCGCGAACTGCTCGTGGTTGCCCCGGCAGGCGTGGAACCACGCATGGTCGAGCCAGTCGAGCGCCGCCGCCGACTCCGGACCCCGGTCCACGAGATCACCGACCGAGAACAGGCGATCGACGGTGGAGTCGAACTCGATCTCGCCGAGCAGGGAACGCAGGTGCGCGAACATCCCGTGAATGTCGCCGACCACGAAATCCCGGCCGGAATCGTTGCGCGCGTAGCGGGCGACGGCCCGGCCGGAACGAAGCTCCGGCGCCGGCAGTCGGGGAGGCAGCTCGCTGAGCTTCATGACGGAGCTTCCGGGTTCCGCGACCGCGCTGCGGACCGTCCCCCGTCGGGGAGAGGCGAACGCATGTTCGCGTAGCGCGCATTCTACACGCGCGGGCCGTGCGCGCTCAGCCGCCGCGCGTCCGCCGCGCGAAAACCGCTCTGACCCGTTCGAGGTCGGCCGGCGTGTCCACCCCGGGCCCCGGCCGTTCGCGGGCCGCCTCGACATGGATCGAGTAGCCGTGGTGGATGGCGCGCAACTGCTCCAGCGACTCCGCGAGCTCGATCGGAGCCGGCGCGAGCGTCCTGAACCGGTCGAGGAACTCCGCGCGGTAGGCGTACAGGCCGATGTGCCGATGGTGCAGTCGTGGCCGGGCCGAGGTCCGGGGTGCCGGAGTCCGGGCGTCGAAGCGCCCGCGGCAGTACGGAATCGGGGCCCGGGAAAAGAGCGCGGCGCGGCCCGTGTGGTCGAAGACCACCTTGACCACGTCGGGATCGAACACTTCGTCCTCGCGCTCGATCGCTTCGCACAGGGTGGCGATCGCGAAGCCGGATCGACGGGACAGGTTGGCCGCGACCTGCTCGATCAGGCTCGGCGGCAGCAACGGCTCGTCGCCCTGCACGTTGACCACCACCGTTGCGGGATCGAGCCCGCGGGCCGCGACGACCTCCGCGACCCGGTCGGTCCCGCTGGCGTGCGCGCCCGAGGTCAGGACCGCATCGGCGCCACACGCTTGCGCGGCCGCCACCACCCGCTCGTCGTCGCTCGCCACGACGACCGGGCCCACACCGCTCGCGACGGCCCGCTCGTAGACCCGGACCACCATCGGCACGCCGGCGATGTCGGCCAACGGCTTGCCCGGCAACCGCACCGACGAATACCTCGCCGGAATGACGACGAGACAGCTCATGCCGACGATGAGGCCGTCCCGGTTCCCAGCGCCACCCCGCGCGCGCGAAGCAGGGCCGGAAGCCTCGCCTCGAGCTCGTCCGAAAGCACCGCTTCGACCGGCACGTACCAGTGCCGCTCATCGGCGAACCGCTCGCACTTGACCGCGTCCTTCTCCGTCATGAGGACGGGCGCGCCATCGGGAAAGCGGATCTCCGATTCCCGGAACGGATGGTGGTCCGGGAACGGGTGCCGCACGATGGTCAGTCCGTTGGCCTCCAGGGTGCGGAAGAACCGTTCCGGATGCCCGATTGCGCACACCGCATGGACCGGCGCGCCGCCGAAGGAGTCGAGCGGACGCCGCAGGTCCGCGTCGACCAGGCTGACCGCATCCCCGGGCACGAGCTCCATCTCGAGCTCGCCGGGCTGCCCGGCGCCGTTCACCACCACGAGGTCGACCGACTCCAGCCGGCTCAGCGGCTCGCGCAGCGGCCCCGCCGGCAGGCACCGCCCGTTTCCGTGCCGCCTGACGCCATCGACGACGACGATCTCCACGTCGCGGTCGAGACGCAGGTGCTGGAGCCCGTCGTCGCTCAGGATCACGTCGCACTTGGCGCGCCGGACCAGTATGCGTGCCGCCGCGATGCGGTTCGGGCCGGCCGCCACCGGGCCGCCGGTTCGGCGCGCCAGCAGCACCGCTTCGTCGCCCACCCGGCCCGGGTCGCTGTCGGGCCGGACTTTCCGCGGCCACCGGCTTGCGCTGCCCCGGTACCCGCGGCAGACGACGCCCGCGCGCAACCCGTGCCGGGCGAGGAGCCTGGCGATGGCGATGACCAGCGGGGTCTTGCCGGTTCCGCCGACGCTGAGGTTCCCGACGACGACGACCGGACAGCCGACCTGCCAGGAGCGGCGCATCCCGGCCCGGTAGGCGGCGCGGCGCAGTACCGCGAACAGCGCGACCAGCCACCCGAGCGGCGCCAGCAACGCGCCGAGCGGGCTGGAGGCGTACCAGAAGTCCGGCGGCTCACGCACGGGAGGCGCCGGTTCGATCGGAGCCGGCCGCGAGCCGCGACCGGCCGCCGGATTCCGGATTGCGCGCATCGCGGATCAACGCGCCGCCTCCCCGGAGCGCCGGATCGCGAAGGTCAACCGGTAGAGGCCGGCTTCGCGCGCGGCGTCCATGACCGTGACCACCGACTGGTGCGGAGTCCTCGCGTCGGCGCTGACGACCACCCGCGGCGAGTCGAGCCCCCGCGCCGCGGAGGCGAGGGCGTGCCGCAGGGTCCGGACTTCGGCGCCCTGCGGCCGGTGGCCGTCGACGCGCACGTTCCCCGCGGCGTCGATTGCGACGTCGACGACCGCACCGTCGTTCGTGTCCTCCCGGGCGCCCGCTTCCGGCAACTCGATGCTCAGTTCGGAACGCCATTCGAACGTCGTGGACACCATGAAGAAAATGAGCAGCAGGAAGACGACGTCGATCAGCGCGGTCAGGCTGATTTCGGGCGAGTCGTGTCGCGAGGTGCGGAACTTCACCTGAACCCCCCGGCGCCGCACCCATCCGGACGAAGCGCTTGCAACGCTCCCACCATCCTGAGCGCCTCCTTCTCCATCGTCACCACCAGCGCATCCACCCGCCCGCGCAGGATCCGGTGGAACAACAGGCTCGGAATCGCGACGGTCAGGCCCGCCGCCGTGGTGATCAGCGCCTCGGAGATGCCGCCCGCGAGCACCCTCGGCTCCCCGACACCCTGCGCCGTAATCACCGCGAACACCTTGATCAGTCCGATGACCGTGCCCAGCAGGCCCAGCAACGGGGTAATCGCCGCGATGGTGCCGAGCGTGCCGAGGTACCGCTCCAGCTCGTGGACCACGTGCCGGCCGACCTCCTCGATGCTCTCCTTCATGAGTTCGCGTTCGAGATCGCGGCTGTCGAGGCCGGCGGCAAGGATGCGCCCGAGCGGAGACCCCGCGCGCAACGCATGGACCCGCTCTTCGGTCAGCTCTTCCGTCGTGACCCACCGCCACGCGAGCGCCGCGAGACCCCCGGGAGCCACCCGCTCGCGCCGAAGCGACCACAGGCGCTCGAAAATGATCGCCATCGCGGCGATCGAGCAGGCAATGATGGGCGCCATCAGCCATCCGCCCGATATCACGAGCTCGAGCATGGCCTCTCCGTGTGCGGTGCACAGGAGGCCGAATGATAACCGGGCCGGCCGGGACGCGACATACGCCGTGCGGGGGCGGCGCGGACCCTCCATGCCGCGATCCGGGAGCGGACACCGGGAGTCCGGGTCGCCCGTGAACGGATGGCCGGTCCGGGTCCCGCCGCGGCATGGCGCGGGCCGCTCAGGAGTCGAACCGCGGCTCGTCCCGGCATGGCAGGCCACGGGCGTGCCAGTACCGGCGGCCGACCTCGCGCTCCAGTCGAACGACCGTCGGCTCCCCGTCCGGGGGAAACGCGATGGTGATGGCGCCGCAGCGCGAGGTCGTGTAGGTCGCGACCCCCGCCTCGACGTACCGGGCCATGACCGTCGGATGGGGGAGCCGGAACCGCCCTTGCCCGGATGCGCTGAAGAGCGCGATCGAGGGCGACACCGCATCGATGAATCCCCGCGTCGACGATGTCGCGCTTCCGTGATGCGGGACCACGAGGACATCGGTGGCCAGCCCCGCACCCGACCGGGCCACGAGCGCCCGCTCCCCGCCGGTCTCGATGTCCCCGGTGAGGAGGACGCTCCCGCCGGAGCCCTCCACCCGGACCACGCACGAGTGGTCGTTGTCGAATCCCGTCCGGCCCTCGAACGGGTACAGGACCTCGAAGGACACCCCGTCCCAGCGCCACCGGTGGCCGGCCACGCACGCGGAGTCCGGGCGGTGGGGGCCCACGGCGCCGTTCGCCACCATCCGCCCGAGGGCGACCGATTCGGCGAGGCGCCGGTATCCGCCGACATGGTCCGAGTCGCCATGGCTCAGCACCACGCGGTCCACGGTGTCGTGACCCCGCTCGGCAAGGTACGGCAGCACCGCGAGGGCGGCGGCGTCGAGGCGGGAGCCGACCCGCGGGCCGGTGTCGTAGACGAGGACGTGCCGCGCCGTTTCCACCACGACCGAGAGTCCGTGCCCCACATCGAGCACCGTCATCCGCCAGGCGCCGGGTCCGACGGGCGTGGGCCGCATCGCGAGCATCGGCAGCATCCAGGCGATGCCGAGCCAGCGCGGCGTCAGGCCCCGCGGCGCGAGCACGATCAGGACCCCCACCGCGGCCGCGGCGAGCTGCCATGCTCCGATCCCGCCCGGCGCCCGCAGCATGACGGCATGCGCGGCGACCCACTCGATGGCCGGCCACAGCGCATCGAGCAACAGGGCGGCGGCGGCGAGCACCACGGCCCCCGCGGAGGGAAGGAGCGCGCCGGCGAGCAGCCCCGCGAGGATCACGGGGACGACGATCGCGCCGACCAGCGGAATGACCAGCGCATTGACGAAGGGCGACACCAGCGACTGCTCGGCGAAGACGCTCAGCGTCACCGGCGCCAGCCCCACCGTGACCGCGACCTGCACCGTGGCGAGGGTGCGCAGCCGGCCGGTGAGCGTGCGGGGACTCGCCGCCGGCCGGGTGGCGAGCGCCATCACGATGGCGGCCACCGCCACGAACGACAGCCAGAAGCCGGGGGACCGCACGGCGTGGGGATCGGCGATCAGGACCGCCACCAGCGCGAGCGCGAGCCCGTGCGACGGCAGGATGCACCGCCTCGACAGCCGCGATCCGATCACCACCGCGAGCATCAACAGCGCGCGTTGCGTGGGAAGCGAGAAGCCCGCGAGCAGCGCGTAGCCGAACGCGGCCAGCATCGCCGCGACCCCCGCGACCTGCGGAGCCGCGATCAGGAGCGCGGCGCGCGGCACGAGGGTCCACACGCGCAGAGCGATCCAGTACACGGCGCCCGCCGCCATCCCGATGTGCAGCCCCGAGATCGCCATGAGGTGGGCGATGCCGGTCACGCGCAGCGTCCGCCAGCGGCGCTCCGAGACACCGCTCCGATCGCCGATGGCGAGCGCGCGGACCAGGTCTTCGCTGTCGTACCCATCGAGCACGGAACGGATCCACCGGGCGAGGCCGGCCCGCGCCGCGTCCATCCGGGCCAGCGACAGCGCGGGCGCCGATCCGACGCGCCGTGCGGACCTGACGTAGCCGGTGGCGATGATCCGGTTCGCGAACAGCCGGCCCTCGTAGTCGGAGCCGCCGGGGTTGCGCCATCCGCGCGGCCGGCGCAGGCGCACGGTCAGATGCCATACCGACCCCGGCGCCGGCACCATGCGCACCTCGTACCACGAGAGCCTGATCCGCCCCGCCTCGATGGGAGCGCCGGCGCGGGGCCCGACCTCGAGATCGAACCGGACCCTGTGCGGACCGGCATCGGGCAGGCCTCGCACGGTGCCCGCGATCTCGATGTCCTTTCCCTCCAGCCCGCCGGGGAGCGACGCCCCCATCTGGACGTGGGCGAAGAACGCCGCCCACGCATATCCCGCCACCACCGCGAGCAGGGGAGCGGCCCGGACTTTCGCGAGCACGAGCCACACCGAAACGGGCAGCCACGCGCACCACATCGGGTCCGGCAGCGCCGGCTCGCTCTCCAGCAACGCCACCCCGAGCACGAATGCACATGCGAGCGCCAGCACGGTTCCGTCACGAGAAGCCGATGGTCATGGTCCGGAGCGATCGCGCGGCGGGGCATGGACACGAGCGAAAAGTCGCGGACAATGCGCCGCGCGCAGAGGCGTTGTACCGACGATGCGGGTTCGTCCCTAGCGGCGGAGAGCCCGTCGCGTGTAGGTTCCGAGCGCCACGCGCATGCGAGACGGGGACGATGCTCGTCCCGCACCGGGGGATGGGAGATACAGAGCCGCGCGCGTGCGAGGCAGGGACGATGCTTGTCCCACATCGAGGGATAGGGGATACGGAGCCGCGCGCGTGCGAGGCGGGGACGATGCTCGTCCCGCACCGAGGGATGGGGGATACGGAGCCGCGCACGTGCGCGGCGGGGACGATGCTCGTCCCGCACCGAGGGATGGGGGATACGGAGCCGCGCACGTGCGCGGCGGGGACGATGCTCGTCCCGCACCGAGGGATGGGGGATACGGAGCCGCGCACGTGCGCGGCGGGGACGATGCTCGTCCCGCACCGAGGGATGGGGGATAGAGCCGCGCGCGTGTGCGGCAGGGACGATGAGAAGGCTTCTGCGCAAGATGGTTCCGGGCGCGCGCGAGCGGCGCACGCACGCGTCCCTGCGCCGCGTCTTCGGTCAGCCGCTGCTCAGCGCGGACCTCTGGCACCTCAACCGGGGGTCCGTCGCCTGGGCGGTATCGATCGGCCTCTTCATGGCCTGGGCGCCGGTGCCGTTCCAGATGATCCTCGCCGCGGGCGCCGCGATCCTGATCCGCTGCAACCTTCCCATTGCCGTCGCCCTGGTGTGGATCAGCAACCCGGTGACCGTGGTGCCCCTGTTCTTCGCGGCCCAGAAGCTCGGCGCGTGGATGCTCGACATCCCCCCGGACGACGATTTCCGGATCGAGCTGTCGCTGCGGTGGCTACTCGAAGAGCTCGGCGCGGGGTGGCGGCCGTTCCTGCTCGGATGCCTCGTGATGGGTCTCGGCTCAGGGGGCCTCGGGCAGATCGCGGTCCGGCTGCTCTGGCGCGCGCACGTGATGGTGTCGTGGCGCGACCGCCGTATCCGGCGGCGGCGAAGCGAGCCCCCGCGCCCCCGCTGGAACTCTCCCGGCGACGACGGCAAGGACACTCCGGGAGCGTAGAGCGAAGCCCCGATGCTCCGCACCGGCGCCCGCGGCGGGGAAAGACGCTGGAGCCTCCCGCCTCAGGCCGGCACGAGCCGCCCGTCCACGATGCGGAGCCGGCGGTCCATCCGCTCGCTGAGCGAGAGATCGTGGGTCGCCACCACGAGGCTGGTGCCGAGCTCCCGGTTGAGCGAGCGCATCAGCTCGAAGACCGCGTCCGCGGTATGCCGGTCGAGGTTCCCGGTGGGCTCGTCGGCCAGCACGCATCGCGGCCGGGTCACGAGGGCCCGGGCGATGGCGGTGCGCTGGCGCTCGCCGCCCGAGAGCTCGGCCGGCTTGTGCGAGGCGCGGGGTCCGAGGCCGACCTTCTCCAGCATGGCATGCGCCTGCTCCTCCGCGGCGCGGACCTTCAGGCCGCGGATCAGCAGCGGCATCGCGACGTTCTCGAGCGCGGTGAATTCCGCGAGCAGATGGTGGAACTGGTAGACGAAGCCGAGGACCTCGTTGCGGATGCGGCCGCGCTCGCGCTCCCCGATCGCGGTCATCGGCCGGCCCGCGATCGTCACCTCTCCGCGGTCCGGGAGGTCGAGCCCGCCCAGGCATTGCAGGAGCGTGCTCTTGCCGGAACCGGACGCGCCCATCAGCGCGACCCCCTCGCCCGCCTCCACCACGAGCTCCGCGCCCTTCAGCACCTCGATGTCGAGCCCGCCCTGCCGGAACGAGCGGTCGATGCCGCGGGCGGCGAGCACCGGCTCACTCATGACGCAACGCCTCCACCGGCTGGATCCGGGAGGCCCTCCACGCCGGATGGTGCGTCGCGAGCACCGACATCGCGATGCCGCGGGCGGCGAGCACCGGCTCACTCATGACGCAACGCCTCCACCGGCTGGATCCGGGAGGCTCTCCACGCCGGATAGAGCGTCGCGAGCACCGACATCGCGAAGGCCACGCTTCCCACCGCCGTGACGTCACGCCAGCGCAGCTCCGACGGCACCGCACTGATGTAGTAGACCTGTGAAGAGAGGAACTGCACGCCGAAGAAGCTCTCGATGGCGGGGACGAGCGTTTCCACGTGGGTGGCGAGAGCGATCCCTCCGGCCACCCCCGCGAGGGTGCCGGCGATCCCGATCACGGTTCCCTGCACGACGAAGATCGACAGGATGCTCGACTGGCCCGCCCCCAGCGTGCGCAGTATCGCGATGTCGGACTCCTTGTCGGTCACGACCATGACCAGGGTCGAGACCAGGTTGAACGCGGCGACCGCGACGATGAGGCTCAGGATCACGAACATCACCGTCCTCTCGATCTTCAGCGCGCGGAAGAAGTTCGCGTGGTACTGCGTCCAGTCCCGCAGCCAGTACGCCCCCCCGAAAGAGCGGGCGAGCTCCCGGCTCACCCGGGGCGCGTCGAACATGTCGGCGAGCTTCACGCGCAGTCCGCTGACCGCCTCCCCGAGCCGGAGCAGGCGCCGGGCGTCCTCGATGTGGATCACGGCGAGGGCCCTGTCGTACTGCGCGTGCCCGGCTTCGAAGATGCCGGTGACGGTCAGGCGGCGCAGGCGGGGCAGCACCCCGGCCGGCGTGACCTGCGCCCGCGGGGTGACGAGCACCACCGGCGTGCCGACCGAGGCGTCGAGCCTGAGCGCCAGATCACGCCCGAGCAGCACGTTGAACCGTCCCGGCGCGAGGCTCTCGAGCTCGCCCTCGACCAGATACCGGCCGACCTCCGACACCCGCGGCTCGCGGGAAGGAGAGACGCCGCGGATCAGCGCCCCCCGGACCAGCCCGGCGTGGGTCAGCATCCCCTGCGACTCCACGAACGGGGCGACTCCGACCACCTCGGAGTGGGCTTCGGCGGCGGCGGCGAGCGGTTCCCACCCTTCGAGCGAGCCGTCGAGCCCCGAGATCGTCGCGTGGGAAGCGATGCCGAGGATACGGTCGCGAAGCTCGCGCTCGAACCCGTTCATGACCGAGATCACGGTGATGAGGGCGGTCACGCCGAGCGCGATCCCGATCATCGAGCTGAGGCTGATGAACGAGATGAAATGATTGCGGCGCTTCGCGCGCGTGTAGCGCAGGCCGACGCAGAGCTCGAAGGGGGTGAACATGGCGGGGATCAGGCCGGCGCCGCGCGGCGCATGGTTCGGCGGAACAGGAGCATGGGCGGGATCAGACCGCGGGACGGACCGCCGCGCAACCGGGCGAACCCGTTTCTCACACCAGCCGCCGGGGCGCGGCCCGCGCGACGTTGCCGCGCAGGTACACGGGCGCCGCGTCTTCCGGCCTGACGAAGAGACCGGCCTCGAACGCCGCCCTCGCGGGGGCGAGCATGTCGATCGCCTCGGGTAGCCGCGCCGCGTCGATCATGTCCTGACGGTCCTCGAGGCGGCCGGCCAGACGACCGCCCAGAGCCTCCCGATGAACGGCCCAGCCGGAGCCGGCCCCGGCCCAGACGCCCGCGTCCGGGACATGGACCGCGTGCGGCGGCGCGACGGCTTCCTCGAACGCCGGCGCCATCGCCGCGCCGTCCCATTCGAAACCGCCCCAGTACACCTCTCCCATGCGGGCGTCGAGCGCGACCAGCACCCGATCCGCGCCTCGGGACCGGCGCATGCCCGCCGCCACGACGTGCAGGGTCGAGACCGCGACCAACGGCCGATCCGCCCCGAACCCCAGGCCCTGCGCGACTGCGCAGGCAATCCTCAGCCCCGTGAACGAGCCCGGCCCGCGGCCGAACGCGATCGCGTCGAGCGCGCGGAACCCGATCCCTGCCTCCGCGAGGACCGAATCGATCATCGGAAGCAGCAGCTCGGTGTGCCGCCGCGGCTCGACCGCATGACGCGCGGCGGTTGTCCCCGAATGCTCCAGGGCACAGGAGCATGCGTCGGTGGCGGTCTCGATGGCCAGGATGTTCATGGGACACCGGTCTCCGGCCTGACGCGCCCCGCCCGCGTTTCCCGCCCGCGGCGGGGCGGAGGCGGGGCGGCAACGGAACGAAGGCGAGTCGCGGCGCACACGGTGCGCGCGGGACACTTGCGCGGCCTGCCGTTGGCCGGTGGGGTGCCGACGGGACGTCGCCGCGGAAGGCGTTCCGGCGCTTCCACGGGCGGCGGTTCAGGACATCCTTTGCCCAGGGTGGCGGCTCGGCCGGTCCCCGAGACCGGGCGCGCGGCATGGGAACCGCTCACGAACCGGGACGGGCTCGAGGGATTCAGCGGGCTGGAGAAACAGGGAGGCGAGGGCCCGGCGCTTCAGGACCTGTCGCCTCGACCGGTGCCTTCGCCGGCGGGGGCGGAACCTGCGCCGCCGGACCCGCCTTCCCCGCCGCCACGCCCGGCCTCCTCTCCTCCGGGTCCGACGGGGTAGCTCTCCCGCGGCTCCCGGACTTCACCGCCGACGCTCAATTCCGGCACGGCGGGCCGTACCGTGAAACGTTCCGGCTCATGGGTCCGTTCGACGATCCCCTGTAGCCGGCCCACCACCTGATGGAGCGTGACGATCCGCTCCCCCTGCACGTCGATCTTCCTCTCCAGGCGAACCCGATCTTCACGAGCCTGCTCGAACCCTTGCCGCATCTCGACCCTGAACTCGGCGAACTGCCGCTGGGTATCGGCCCTGGCTTCGACGAACTGCCGTTGTATTCCGTCGAACCGTCCTTGTATTCCTTCGAACTGTCCCTGTATTCCTTCGAGCTGGCCTTGCATTCCCTCGAACTGCCCCTGTATTCCTTCGAACTGTCCCTGCATTCCTTCGAACTGTCCCCGTACTCCTTCGAACTGTTCCTGGACTCCATCGAACCGTCCTTGCATCACATCGAACTGCCGCTGTACTCCTTCGAACTGTCCTTGTATCCCATCGAACCGTCCTCGCATCCCGTCGAACTGCCTCTGCATTCCTTCGAACTGTTCCTGAACTCCATCGAACCGTCCTTGTATCCCGTCGAACTGCCGCTGCATTCCATCAAACTGTTCCTGTATTCCATCGAACCGTCCTTGTATCCCGTCGAACTGCCGCTGTATTCCTTCGAACTGTTCCTGGACTCCGTCGAACCGTCCTTGTATCCCATCGAATTGCCGCTGCATTCCTTCGAACTGTTCCTGGACTCCGTCGAACCGTCCTCGTATCCCGTCGAACTGCCGCTGTACTCCTTCGAACTGTCCCTGTATCCCGTCGAACTGCCGCTGCATTCCCTCGAACTGTCGCTGGGTGTCGGCTTTGGCCTCGTCGAAACGCCGGTCCATGTGCCGCAGCATCCAGGCCGCGAACGCACCGTAGGAGGCGACGATGCTGAACACCGTCGCGATCAGTTGCGTCGTGGGTGTCATCTACTCCAGCCTCTCCGCTTTGGTGTCCATGGTCCCCGTACCGGTATCCATGGACATGGCGCCTTCCGCTCGGGATGCCGGCACGCCCCGCCCCACCGTCGCTGCCGCTACCGCCGAGGGTTGGACCTCCGGCCTCGTCCGCGTGAACCCTATCGCAGCCCCGGGAGGATGGGAACAGCCCCGAGGCACACTCCATGTCAGCACGCGGCCATCCGGCCGTACGCCCGGGGATCGTTCGTCGATCCGGGTCGGCAGCGGCCGGCCGGGTCACATCCGGCCGTACGCCCGGGGATCGTCCCCGGGCCACGCGGATGGTGCACGGCAGAAGGACTTTCGTGAACGTCCGGAACGTCCGGCTCCGCGAAGAAGGCGGCCACCTCGTCGGTGTCGGTCGTGATCGGCATCGGGCGCAGGCCATCGAGAAGGACCCGACCGTATCCGCGGTCCGACCACACCCCGTGCTTTGACGGCTCCGTGGCCGGTCCGTAGGATTTCCGCCATGAGCCTCGCACCCGAAGCTTGCTCCGCGAGGCGCCGCGGGACGGTACGTCCCTGTTCACGATGAAGGAGAGGTCCGCGGCCCCCCGCCGAAGCCACGGGCAGGCGGTGCCGGAAGGACCGGAGCCCGGAGCCGAATCCCCGGCTCGTCGAGCCAGGAGCCGCCGATGATCGAGCTTCCGCCGGTCTCCCGCGCGCTGGACGACGCGATCCGGCACGCCATCGATTCGAAGACCAAGCCGCTCGGCGCGCTCGGGGCCGTGGAGACGCTGGCCGCGCGGATCGCCCGCATCCAGAGCACGCTCACCCCGAGCCTGCATCGCTGCCGCCTCACCCTCTTCGCCGGCGACCACGGCATCGCGCACGAGGGCGTCTCCGCCTATCCCCAGGCGGTGACGCGGCAGATGGTCGCGAACTTCCTCGCCGGCGGCGCCGCCGCGAACGTGTTCGCGCGGGCGAACGGCGTGGAGCTGAGGGTGGTGGACGCGGGAGTCGCCGGCGATCCCATCGACGCACCCGGACTCGTTTCGCGACGGATCGCCGCCGGCACCCGCAACTCCGCGGTGGAGCCGGCGATGACGGAGGAGCAATGCGATGCGGCCCTGCGCGCCGGTGACGAGCTCGGCGCGAGCGGCGCGACGGACGCCGCCGCCTTCGGCGAGATGGGGATCGGGAACACGTCCTCGGCGGCCCTGGTCGCGCACAAGCTCACGGGCGCGAGGCTCGATGCGCTGATCGGCCGGGGCACCGGACTCGACGACGACGGACTGGCGCGCAAGCACGCGGTCCTCGCGCGCGCCGCGGCGCGCACCGTCGAGCGGCTCGACGGCAGCGGCGCGCTGCGGGAGTACGGCGGCTTCGAGATCGCGATGATGGCAGGTGCGATGATCGGCGCGGCCCGGGCCGGGGCGGTGGTTCTCGTGGACGGCTTCATCGCGAGCGTGGCGGCGCTGGCGGCGGTCGAGATCGCGCCGGCGCTGCGGGACTACCTGGTCTTCGCGCACCGGTCCGCCGAGCCAGGCCACCGCACGGTGCTGGACGCCATGGACGCGCGGCCGTTGCTCGAGCTCGACATGCGTCTCGGTGAAGGCACCGGCGCGCTGCTCGCGTGGCCGGCGCTCAAGTGCGCGGCGGCGATGATGGCGGAAATGGCGAGCTTCGAAAGCGCGGGGGTGAGCGGGCCGAGCGCATGACCCACCCGCGCGAGGAACTCGCATGATCGTCATGGACGACCCGACCCGGGGCCGGGCATGACCCGCCTGCGCGAGGAACTCGCGGTGTTCCTGCTCGCGGTGCAGTTTCTCACCCGGTGTCCGATCCGGTCGCCGGACCTCTTCACCGAGACCCGGCTCACCGCCTCGACCCGCTACCACCCGCTCGTCGGCGCCCTGATCGGCGCCCTCTCGGGGGGCGTGTTCTGGCTCGCGCACCTCGTCTTCCCGGCGAGCCTGGCGATCGTGCTCGCCACCGCCGCGTCGCTGCTCGCGACCGGCGCCTTTCACGAGGACGGATTCGCGGACACCTGCGACGGACTGGGCGGCGGCGCGACCCGCGAGCGGGCACTCGAGATCATGCGCGACAGCAGGCTCGGCACCTACGGTGCGGCGGGCCTCGGGCTGATGCTCGCGGCGAAGGTCCTCGCTCTCGCGGCGACGCCGCCCGGCGTCGTACCGTGGCTTCTGATCGCGGCCCATGCCGCGAGCCGGTCGTCCGCAGTGCTCGCGATCGCGACGAGCGTCTATGTGCGCGACGCCGGCATCGCCAGGCCGGTTGCGGACAGGACTGGTCCGGGCGGCCTCGCGATCGCACTGGCTACCGGGGCCGCGGCCGTCTGCCTGCCGGTCGCCGCGACCACGCCGGCGGTGATCCTCGCCGGACTCGCGGGCCTCGCGGTGGGGCATCTCGTCATGCGGAGCCTGTACGAACGCAAGCTCGGCGGCTATACCGGGGACTGTCTCGGCGGGGTGCAGCAGACGAGCGAGCTCGGGATGTACCTCGGGGTCGCGGCGGCGATTTGACCGCCATGTCCCGCCGATTCGCGATGCGTGGGAACCGGGGGGCCGGCACTCCCCGGAACCCCTCGACCTTGTCCGGTCCGCGAAGGTCGCGGCGGCACCGGGGAGCCGTTTCGGGCCCGCACCCGGGCCGAGCGCTCTCGGTCGAGGCCGGGCGGAGGTCGCGACGGTACCGGGGAGCCGTTTCCAGCCCGCACCCGGGCCGAGCGCTCTCGGGCGCGGCCGGGCGGAGGTCGCGGCGGCGCCGGGGAGCCGTTTCGAGCCCGCATCCGGGCCGAGCGCTCTCGGGCGCGGCCGGGCGGAAGTCGCGGCGGCACCGGAGAGCCGTTTCGAGCCCGCACCCGGGCCGAGCGCTCTCGGGCGCGGCCGGGCGGAGGTCGCGGCGGCACCGGGGAGCCGTTTCGAGGGATTTCCCGAAGTCGTCCCCGGCGCCTGGAACGGACGGCGCCGGGCCACTTTCCGGAACGGATGGGAGCCATCGGACCGCATGCAGTTGACCCTGGTTCGCCATACCCGTCCGGCGGTGCCCGAGAACGTCTGCTACGGCGTGACGGACCTGGACCTGGCCCCCACCTTCGAAAAGGAAGCGGCGCGCGTCATCGAGGCGCTGCCGTCCGCGGAGCGGCTGGTGACCAGCCCGCTGCAACGGTGCCGGCGGCTCGCGGAACGGATCGGCGCGGCGCGCGCCCTGGTTCCCGTCATCGACGCGAGGCTCCGGGAGATCGACTTCGGCGCATGGGAAGGCGTGTCGTGGAAGTCCATCCCCCGGACGGAGCTGGACGCCTGGGCCGCGGACTTCCTGCACGCCCGTCCCCACGGGGGCGAGAGCGTGCACATGCTGCGCGAGCGCGCCTGGGCCGCGATCGACGACTGCCGGCGAAGCGGCCTCTCCCACATCGTCGTGACCCACGCGGGAGTCATCAAGGCCGTGCGGGCGCGGCTTGGAGGGCCGCAGGGGTGGAGGAGCAACGTCGACTTCGGCGGGGCGGTCCGCCTGCCGGAGGCCGGCCCTCGGTGAATCGCAGCGACCACGGCAGGAGTCCTCGACTCCTCACCCGACCTGCCGCAGCAGGCTCACGATCTCCTCGCAGCGACCGCGGCGGGTGTCCTCGACTCCTCACCCGACCTGTCGTCGCAGGCTCACGATCTCCTCGCAACACCCGCGGCGGGCGTCCTCGACTCCTCACCCGGGGAGCGTGCGCGTTCCGGCGGTCATCCCCGCGGCGGCCCGCCCTTCAGGGTCATGGGGATCCCCGCCGCGACGAAGTAGACGCTCCCCGCCATCCGGGCGACGGCCTGGTTGAGCCGGCCGGCGCGGTCGCGAAAGGCGCGCGCCGCCGCATTGTCCGGCACGATGCCGAGGCCCACCTCGTTCGCGACCAGCACGACCGGGCCGGGCGCGGCGGCGAGCGCCTCGAGCAGGGCTCGCGTGGCGACCTCGACGTCTCGTCCGTGGTGCACGAGGTTGCCGAGCCAGACGGTCGTGCAATCGACCAGCAAGCACGCCCTCGACGTGCTTTCCCGCCCGATCGCCTGCGCCAGATCGAGCGGCGCCTCCACCGTGCGCCAGGCATTTCCACGCCGGGCGCGGTGGGTTTCGATCCGAGCCCTCATCTCGTCGTCGACGAATTCGGCGGTAGCGACGTAGACGGGCCGCACGCCACGCTCCCGCACCAGCGACTCGGCGAACGCGCTCTTGCCCGACCGGGCGCCGCCGAGCACCAGGGCCAGACCCACGAAGGACTCGGCGTCGCTCACCCGCGCACCGTCCCGGGGACGGAGCCGCCCGTTGCGGACGGCGAGAGCTTGCGAACCACGTCCACCTCACGGCCGGAATCCATTGCGTCTCGCGGGCTCACCGGGACAACCCGCCGGCCCGAAGGCGGAACGGAGCCGCCCGTTGCGGACGGCGAGAGCTTGCGAACCACGTCCCCCTCACGGCCGGAATCCATTGCGTCTCGCGGGCTCACCGAGACAACCCGCCGGCCCGAAGGCGGACCCGCAACCGTCGCAGATCGTCCCGGGGAGTCGCGGACGAGGAAAATACGAGGAAATCCGCTCGACCCGCGGCGGCGACCTCCAGCACCACGACCATCCGGTGCGCGAGGTGCACGACGGGAGGCTCGATTTCGACGACCCCGCCGTCGATGCCCACCAGCGACCATGCGTCGCCATCGTGCCTGAGCGTGCGATACCGGCCGGCCGCTCCCGCCGGCCGCATCCGCGCCGCGAGCAACGCGACCGCCCCGGCGATCTCGACGCCGACCGCCACCCCGGCGCAGGCCACGGCGCCGCAAAGTACCGCGAGCGACAACGCCTCGACGCCACGATCCCGGGCGACGCCGACCGCGAACATCTGACCGGGAGCCATCATTCCTGTCGTGTGTCCATGTGTTTTTCGAGACGCTACCACGACCTGCCGCGAACCCGGATGCGACCAGCAATTCTCATTTTGCTCGTCGGGTCCCGCGGCAGGACCGGCACGACCGTCGATCTGCCCCGGATCGAGTCGCAAGGAGAAGATGGTTTGCGGCTCAGGGTGAAGTCAGGCGCCAAAATGAGAACTGCTGGGATGCGGCGTGAGGCGTTGCTTGTGTGCGCGCCGGGCGTCATACTTTTCCGATGCTCGACATTGCGATACGCAAGCCGACGATGGCTCGACCCCGACCGCTTTCCCCACATCTCCAGATCTACCGTCTGCCGCTCCCGGCGCTGTTGTCCATCTCCCATCGAGCGACCGGGGTGCTGCTCGCGGCAGGCAGCCTCGTGCTCGTGTACTGGCTCGCGGCGGTCGCGAGCGGACCGGATGCCTTTGCCAAGGCCCAGGCGTTGCTGGGCTCCCTTCCGGGACGGGCATTCCTGCTGGTCGTCACATTCTCGCTGTTCTACCACCTCGGAAACGGAATCCGGCACCTTTTCTGGGACGCCGGGCTCGGATTCGAATTGCGCACCGCGCACGCGAGCGGAGTCCTGGTCATCATCGCCGCGGTCGTCCTCACCCTGGCCGCCTGGTCGCTCGGCTACGCGATGCGCTGAGCCGCAGGGAACCTTCCGGTGGACTACCGAACCCCCAGCGCCCGCGGCCTCGGCTCCGCGAAGGACGGGACGCACCACTGGTGGATGCAGCGCATCACCGCGATCGCGCTGGTCCCGCTCACAGTATGGCTCGTGGCTTCACTGGTTGCGATCGGCGCCGCGGATCATGCGCGGACGGTGCAGTGGCTCCGCTCGCCCGTGGTCGGCATCGCCCTGCTCCTGACCATTGCCGCCCTCTTCCACCACGCGCAGCTCGGCTTGCAGGTCGTCATCGAGGACTACGTCCACACCGAGTGGAAGAAGCACGCCGCATTGATCGCGGTCAAGCTGCTGGCCATCGCGGTCGCGGCGGCGGCCGCGTTCAACGTGCTCAGGGTCGCTCTCGGGAGCTGAATCGATGGCGTCGGCCTACCCCATCGTGGATCACGAATACGACATCGTCGTCGTCGGGGCGGGCGGGGCGGGCCTGCGGGCGACTCTCGGCCTTGCCGCGCAGGGACTGGCCACCGCCTGCGTGACGAAGCTCTTTCCCACCCGCAGCCACACCGTCGCGGCCCAGGGCGGGATCAGCGCCGCGCTCGGCAACATGGGCGAGGACGACTGGCGCTGGCACATGTACGACACCGTGAAGGGCTCGGACTGGCTCGGGGATCAGGACGCGATCGAGTACATGTGCCGCGAGGCAATCCCCGCCGTGATCGAGCTCGAGCACTTCGGAGTTCCGTTTTCACGCACGGAAGACGGGCGCATCTACCAGCGGCCGTTCGGCGGCATGACCACGCATTTCGGAGAAGGCACCGCCCAGAGGACATGCGCGGCGGCGGACCGCACCGGCCATGCGATCCTGCACACCCTCTATCAGCAGAGCCTGCGCCACGACGCGGAGTTCTTCGTCGAGTACTTCGCGATCGACCTGCTCATGGACGACGACGGGGCCTGCCGCGGAGTCCTGGCCTGGAACCTCGACGACGGAACCCTGCACCGGCTGCGCGCCCACATGACGGTGCTCGCCACCGGCGGCTACGGCCGGACGTACTTCTCCTGCACCTCCGCCCATACCTGCACCGGCGACGGCAACGCGATGGCGCTCCGCGCCGGCCTGCCGCTGCAGGACATGGAGTTCGTCCAGTTCCATCCCACCGGAATCTACGGCTCCGGCTGCCTCATCACCGAGGGCTCGCGAGGCGAAGGCGGCTACCTGACGAACGCCGAAGGCGAGCGGTTCATGGAGCGCTACGCCCCCAATGCCAAGGATCTCGCGTCGCGAGACGTGGTCAGCCGCGCCATGACGCTCGAGATTCGAGAGGGCCGGGGGGTGGGCGAGCACAAGGACCACATCTTCCTGCATCTGGAGCACCTCGGGCCCGAGGTGCTCCGGGAGCGGCTGCCGGGGATCTCGGAGACCGCGCGGATCTTCGCGGGCGTCGACACCGCGCGCGAGCCGATCCCGGTCCTCCCCACCGTGCACTACAACATGGGCGGAGTCCCGACCAATTTCCACGGCGAGGTCGTGACCCTCCACGGGGACGACCCGGACTCGGTGGTTCCCGGCCTGATGGCGATCGGGGAGGGCGCATGCGTCTCGGTGCACGGCGCGAACCGCCTCGGGTCGAATTCGCTGCTCGACCTCGTGGTCTTCGGCCGCGCCGCCGCGAAGCGGTGCGCGGAGACCGTCGAGGCGGGCAGCGCCCACGCGCCGCTCCCGAACGGGACCGAAGACCGCATCCTCGCCCGGTTCGACCGGCTGCGCCACGCGCGGGGGGACGAGCCGACCGCGGCGTTGCGGCTCAGGATGCAGCGCGTGATGCAGAACAACGCCGCGGTGTTCCGCACCGGCGAGACGCTCGACGAGGGATGCCACCTGATCGGCGACGTGCACGCGGCGTTCTCCGACGTGCGCGTCGAGGACCGCAGCCTGGTGTGGAACTCGGACCTGGTCGAGACCCTGGAGCTCGAGAACCTCCTCGCGCAGGCGGTGGTGACGATGTTCTCGGCCGCGAACCGCACCGAGAGCCGCGGCGCCCACGCCCGCGAGGACTATCCGGACCGCGACGACGACGGCTGGATGAAACACACCCTCGCCTGGCTCGACGGACACGGCGCCCCGCGCATCGACTACCGGCCGGTCCACATGTACACCCTGACCAACGACACCGGGGTCATCCCTCCCCGGGCGCGCGTCTACTGAGGGGGACATCGCGCATGGCCCGGTTCACGCTCCCCGCCGACTCGGTCGTCCGCGAAGGGAAGACATGGCCCGCGCCGGGCGACGCGAAGCGGCCCAGGACGTTCGTCGTCTACCGCTACGACCCGGATTCGGACCGGAACCCGCGTCGCGATCGCTACACCGTCGACCTCGCGACGTGCGGGCCGATGGTCCTCGACGCCCTCATCAAGATAAAGAGCGAAATCGACTCCACCCTGACGTTCCGGCGGTCCTGCCGGGAAGGCATCTGCGGCTCCTGCGCGATGAACATCGGGGGACGGAACGGCCTCGCCTGCATCAGCGCGATCGAGGACTGCGCCGGCGACATCGCCATCCACCCCCTGCCGCACCTGCCGGTGGTCAAGGACCTCGTCCCGGACATGAGGCACTTCTACGCCCAGCTCGGATCGATCAAGCCGTGGATGCGTGCGCGGCCGTCTCCGGCGCGGGACCGCGAACGTCTCCAGTCGAGGGAGGAGCGCGAGAAGCTCGACGGGCTCTACGAGTGCATCCTGTGCGCGTGTTGCTCCACGAGCTGTCCGAGCTACTGGTGGAACGGCGACCGCTACCTCGGCCCGGCCGTCCTCCTCCAGGCCTTCCGGTGGCTCGTCGACAGTCGGGACGAGGCGGCGGGAGAACGGCTCGACGACCTCGAAGACCCGTTCCGCCTGTACCGCTGCCACACCATCATGAACTGCACGACCGCCTGCCCGAAGGGACTGAACCCGGCGAAGGCGATTGCCGGGATCAAGAGGATGATGGTTGCGCGCAGCACCTGAACGCCATGCACGACGACGTATCCGATCGCCGGCCGGGGGCTCGCCGCGCCACCGGGCGCCCTTGCCCGGCGCACCCCGCGCGGGCCCCTCTCCACCGCCGTTCCGACTCCGGCGCGGGCCGGCTCCGGTTCGGTTCGTGACTCGGCGCACGAGGCTCGAACGCGCGCGCTGGCGGTGCCGCCGCGGCATGAAGGAGCTCGATGTCCTGCTCGAGCGCTTCGTCCGCCGGGCCCTGGATCGGCTCGGCGATGGCGAGATCGAGGCGCTGGAGCACCTGCTCGAGCAGCCCGATCAGGACATCCTGGAGTGGATTGCGTCCCCGAGCTCCGCCCCGCCTCCCGCGATGCACGGAATCGTCACCCTCATTCGCTCCGAGACGCATGGGCGGCCCTGAACCCACCGCCGGGCACTGCACGCAGACCGCCGCCCGGCGCCACCGGACCGAACGATGAATCCCGCCGAACCTCGCACGGATCGCGATTCCGCCGCGTGCCCCGGTACCGAAGGGGCGCACGCGATGCTGGCCGGTGACGCGGTCGCGCAGCTCGACTTCCTCACCGTGGTGCGGGTGTCCGGCTCCGATGCGCTCGACTACCTGCAAGGCCAGCTTACCGCCGACATCGGCGAGGTGAGCGCCTCCGTTTCCCGCTCCGCGGCGTGGTGCTCGGCCAAGGGGCGGGTGCTCGCCCTGTTCCGGCTGTTCGCCGATCCGGCCGGCGGGTACCGCATGGTCTGCGAGCGGTGGTTCGCGGCGGCGCTGCTGGCGCGCCTGCGCATGTTCATCCTGCGCTCGGACGTGCGGATCGCCGAAGCCGGCGACGAGATCGAGGTCGCGGGGATCGCCGGGGTGAGCGCGCTGCCGGGTCCGCTCGCGGCGTGGGCCGGGACCGCGGGAGTCGATGACGCCACCGTGTTCGGGGAGGTGGCGATCGCGCGTGTGCCCGGCCGCCACCGAAGGTTCCTCGTCCTCGGCCCCGCGGCGGACATCGGCCCGCTCGCCCGCGTGCGGACGGCTGGACGGGTACGGCGGACCGGGGCCGGCGCATGGCACCTGGCGGACATCTGCGCCGGCGTCGCACGCATCCCCGAGGATGCGTCCGGCGCCTTTCTGCCGCAGATGCTCAACCTCGATCGGCTGCGCGCGGTGAGCTTCGAGAAGGGGTGCTACGTGGGCCAGGAGATCGTCGCCCGCGCCCAGCACCTCGGACGGGTCAAACGGCGCGCCTACGTCGGGCGGACGAGCGCCGCCGCGGCCGGCGACGCAATCGTGGACGCGGCCGGCGGCGAAGCGCGGAAAGTCGGGGACGTACTCTGCGCGGAGGCGCATCCCGACGGGGACAGCGCTGTCCTTGCGGTGCTCGACACGGACTCCGCGCACGCTCCGGCGTTGCGGGTCGGCGGGTCCGACGGTGCGCCGATCCGGATCTCGTCCCCGGACTACACGCCGCATCCGGACTGAGGCCCCCTGCCGCGCGGGACCCGCACGCTCCCCGGAACCGGGGTTGCGGACCACACGCCCGGCTCCGGCGGAGAGGCTCGCCGATGGACGTCACGATCCGATGAGCGATCTCCGGGCCCCGGCCGCGCGCCACGAACGAGCGCCCGTCGCCGTGCGGGCCAGGCACGGAACCATCGCCCCGGCCGGTTTCACGCCGGCATGGTGGCTGCCGGGGCCGCATCCGCAGACCATCTGGCCGGCCCTGATCCGGCGCACTCGCCCGGTCCCGCTGGTCCGGGAGCGACTCGAGCTCCCGGACGGCGATTTCGTCGACATCGACTGGACGGACGGATCCGGCCCCATCGTCGTCATCCTGCACGGGCTTCAGGGTTCGAGCCGATCGCCGCACGTGCAGGGCCTGCTCCGCGCGTTCGGCCGGCGCGGCTGGCGTGGCGCCGTCATGCATTTCCGGGGATGCAGCGACGAGCCGAACCGCCTGCCACGGACCTATCATTCGGGTGAGACCGGCGACATCGGATACGTGGTGCGCCGACTGCGCGAGAGACATCCGTCGACGCCCGTCGCGGCGGTGGGATACTCGCTCGGGGGCAATGTCCTGCTGAAGTGGCTCGCGGAGCGCGGCGCCGGAGCGGAACTCGCCGCGGCGGTCGCGGTATCGGTTCCCTTCCGTCTGGCCCGAGCCGCGGAACGGCTCGAGTGCGGCTTCTCCCGGCTCTACAAGCGGCACTTCATCGTCGATCTCCGCCGGACCATCCTGGAGAAGTTCCGGCGCCGGCCGGGACCGCTCGATCTCGACGCGGTGCGCCGCGAACGGACCTTTCGCGGCTTCGACGATCGGGTCACTGCGCCCCTGCACGGCTTTCGCGACGCCGAGCACTACTACGAGACGGCAAGCTGCCGGCAGTACCTGGCCGGGGTGGCGCGTCCGACGCTGATCGTGCACGCGCTCGACGATCCGTTCATGACCCGTGACGTGGTCCCCGGCCGGGAGGAACTCTCGTCGTCGATCCGCCTGGAACTGAGCGCGACCGGTGGGCACGTGGGGTTCGTCGAAGGGAATGCGCCGTGGTCGGCGCGTTACTGGCTGGAGGACCGGATTCCGCGGTTCCTCGCCGGACGATTCGCAATCGCCGCTCGCGTGCCGCCGCACCCGGGGGAGCCTCCCTCCGCCGGTGGATCCTCGTGCGGCGCGACCGGGAATTGACGGTGGTTTCCGGGTCCCGGCTCCGACCGGTGGCGGGAGGAACCGCGCCCCGAGGCGCATGATGCCGTTGCCGCCGCGAGACCCCGGTCCCGACCAAGGCGGGCCAGCGCCCGCAGGCTGTGCGACCTTCACGAGCAGCCAGAGCAACCGGCCCCGGCCAAGGCGGGCCGGCGCCCGCAGGAGCCCGGCGGAAACGGGGCCGGGAGTCCGGATCGCCCGGACGGGGCTATTCCCGGCGGGAACGGCCAGGCGATCGAACCGGCGTGTTCACGCCGTGCGCGCCTCCTGCGGCACCGCTTTCATGCTCAGGCGGATGCGGCCCTGCTTGTCGACTTCGAGCACCTTCACCTTCACGCGGTCGCCCTCCCGGAGCTTGTCGCTGACGCGCTCGACCCGTTCTTCGGAGATCTGGGAGATGTGGACGAGTCCGTCGCGGCCGGGGAGGATGTTGACGAAGGCGCCGAAATCCATGAGCTTCGCGACGCGGCCGTCGTAGATGGTGCCCACCTCCACGTCCGCGGTGATCTGCTCGATGCGGCGCCGCGCTTCGAGGCCGGCCGCGGCGTCCACCGAGGCAATTTTTATGGTGCCGTCGTCGCTCACGTCGATGGTGGCACCGGTCTCCTCGGTCAACGACCGGATGACGCTGCCGCCCTTGCCGATGACGTCGCGGATCTTCTCCGGGTGGATCTTGAACGAGATGATGCGCGGCGCGAAGACCGACATGTCCGCGCGCGGAGCCCCGAGCGTCGCATTCATCCGTTCGAGGATGTGGAGCCTGCCTTCGCGCGCCTGTACGAGGGCGGTCTCCATGATCTCCCGGGTGATCCCGTCGATCTTGATGTCCATCTGGAGCGCGGTGACCCCCTCGCTGGTTCCCGCGACCTTGAAGTCCATGTCGCCGAGATGGTCCTCGTCGCCCATGATGTCGGAGAGCACCACGAACGCATCCCCCTTCTTGATGAGCCCCATCGCGATCCCGGCGACCGGCGCCGCCACCGGCACCCCCGCATCCATCAACGAGAGGCTGGTGCCGCATACCGTCGCCATGGAGCTCGACCCGTTCGATTCGGTGACTTCCGATACCACCCGCACCACGTAGGGAAAGTCGTCCATGTTGGGCATGACCGCCTGGATGGCGCGCTTCGCCAACCGCCCATGGCCGATCTCCCGGCGCCGGGGGCCGAGCATCCGTCCGGTCTCGCCGACGCAGAAGGGCGGGAAGTTGTAGTGCAGCATGAAGGGCTCGCGGCGCTCGCCCTCGATGGCGTCGACGATCTGGGCGTCGCGGGTGGTGCCGAGGGTGGTGGTGACGATGGCCTGGGTCTCGCCGCGCGTGAACAGGGCGGAACCATGAGTGCGGGGCAGGAGCTTGACGCGGCTCGAGATGTCGCGCACCACGGTCGGGCCGCGTCCGTCGATGCGGCTCTCCCCGGCGAGGATGGCGTCGCGCACGATCGATTTCTCGAGCTTCTCGAACGCCTCGCGAACCGCGGCCTCGGGCCAGCGGTCCGCCTGCTCGCCGGCCAGCGCCTCGATCGCCGAGTGGCGGACCTCGCTCACCCGGGCCCGGCGCTCGATCTTGTCGACGACCCCGTATGCCTCCCCGATCGAGGAAGCGGCGTTTGCACGGACCGCCTCGCCGAGCGCATCGTCGGCGGGGGGCGCCTCCCGTTCCCACTGCGGCTTTCCCGCCTCCGCGGCGAGCGCCTCGATCGCGCCGATCGCCGCCTGCATCTGCTCGTGGCCGAACATCACCGCATCGAGCATCACCGACTCGGGCAGCACCTTCGCCTCCGACTCGACCATCAGCACCGCGTTCTTCGTCCCCGCCACCACGAGGTCCAGGGCCGACGCCGCGGTCTGCTCGAAGGTCGGATTGAGAACGAACGCTCCCCTGAGGTACCCGACCCGCGCCGCGCCCACCGGGCCGTCGAACGGAAGGCCGGACACCGCGAGTGCGGCCGACGAACCGACCAGCGCGGGGATGTCCGGGTCGATCTCGGGGTCGAGCGACAGCACGGTGGCGATCACCTGCACTTCGTTGCGGAACCCGTCGGGGAACAACGGGCGCAACGGGCGATCGATGAGGCGCGACGTCAGCGTCTCCTTCTCCGTCGGCCGTCCCTCGCGCTTGAAGAAGCCGCCGGGAATCTTCCCCGCGGCATACGTCTTCTCGACGTAGTCCACCGTCAGCGGAAAGAAGTCCCGGCCCGGCTGCGCCGACCGCGCGCCCACGACGGTCGCCAGTACCATGGTGTCACCGAGGCTCGCGAGCACCGCGCCGGATGCCTGGCGAGCGATCTCGCCGGTTTCCAGTACGAGTTCGCGGGGACCGAACGGAATCGTCTTCTTGATGGATGTCATTGGCTCAACCTTGCAAAGCGCGGCGAGGCGCCCGCTCGGGGCGCGAGGCACACGTCAGGGGAGTGATTGGGGAAGGAACGACAAAGCAGGCGATGTCATCATCGGTCGATGGTGACACCGGGCGCCGGCTCAGCGACGCAGGCCGAGCTTTGCGATCAGCGCCCGGTACCGCTCGACATCCTTGCGCCGGAGGTAGTCGAGCAACTTGCGGCGCTGGCTGACGAGCTTCAGCAGACCTTGACGGGAGTGGAAATCGTGCGAGTGTTCGCGGAAGTGCTCCGTCAGGTGGGCAATCCGGCTCGAGAGCAACGCCACCTGGACCTCGGGCGATCCGGTGTCCCGCTCACCGCGCTTGTGCTCCTCGACGATTTCAGCCTTCTGGACCGCGGACAACGACATCGATTCCTTCCCCTGTCGCGAAAGGTGCGCATTCTAACTGCGACCCGCCTCCCTAACAAGGCTCGGAGCAATGCCGGGGCAGGTGGCAACCTGTTGAAAAAGAAAGACTTTCTTCAGCCCCCGACAAACAGGCGGCGCGGCGCGATGCGCCCATCGTCCAATACCTCGCCCACGCCGATGAATCCCGCGCCCTCGGAGTGGATCCGGACCCAGCCCTCGGTAGGCGAATGCGGCATCAGAACCGGCTGCCCCTTGCGAAGGTAGAACGCGACGCCTTCAGGCAGCCGGACACTCGGCCACTGGGAGACCGCCGCCTCCATGGGCCGCAACAGCGCATCGAGGACGCGCGGGCCTTCGGAAGCCATCGACTCGATGGTGGACAGACACGTCATGTCTTCCGCGACGAAGGGGCCCGCGCCGATCCGGCGCAACGCCACCACGCTGGCGCCGCAGCCGAGGGCCGTCCCGAGATCCTCGGCCAGGGTACGGATGTACGTTCCCTTCGAGCACAGGACCTCGACTTCGATCCTTTCGCCTTCGACGCGCCGCACATCGAGGCGGTGGATGGTAATCCGGCGCGGCTCCCTCTCGACCACGATGCCTTCGTGCGCGAGCTGGTAGAGCCGCTTGCCCTTGTGCTTCAAGGCCGAGTGCATGGGAGGGATCTGCTCGATCTCGCCGCGAAACCGCGCGGCCGCGCGCTCGATCCCGGCCGCGGTGAGTTCCGGCACGGGGCGGCGGGAGACCACCTCCCCCTCGGCGTCGCCGGTGGAAGTCGTCACCCCGAGGAGGAAGGTCGCGACATAGTGCTTGTCGGCGTTCAGCAGGTATCCGGAGAGCTTGGTCGCCTCGCCGAAGCATATCGGCAGGACCCCGCTCGCGAGCCGGTCGAGACTGCCGGTATGTCCGGCCTTGCGCGCGCGGTAGATCCGCTTGACCCGCTGCAGTACCTCGTTCGAGCCCACTCCGACGGGTTTGTCGAGAACGAGGATGCCATTGACCGCCCGTCCCCGGGAACGTCGCGCCGGTCTTCGCATCCCGCCGGTCCTTCAGCACGGCTCGGAGGCGGCGCGACGGGCCGCCGGCGCCGCACCGTCGATCAGGGCGTCGATACGCAGAGCGAGCTCGAGAGTCCGATCGTGCTCGAACACCAGGCTCGGCAGGCGGCGCATGCGGAGCCGGCGGCCGAGGCGTGAACGGAGGAATCCGGCGGCGCGGTTCAGCGCGTCCACCGACGCGTCCCCGTCGGTGCCGAGGCCCGGCGTCACCAGCACCCTGGCATGTCTCATGTCGGGAGAGAGATCGACCCCCGACACCGTCACGTCGCCCACCCTCGGGTCCGCCACCTCATGGGCGACGAGGAGCGCGATCTCGCGCTGGACTTGATCCGCCACCCGGACCGATCGGCTGTACACGGTGTCGCCCATTCCCGTTCGCGTCCCGCCATCCGGCGATTCACACCGCGCTCCGGAGCTGAATGCGTTCGTAGACCTCGATCTGGTCTCCCACCTTGACGTCGTTGTAGTTGCGGACCCCGATGCCGCACTCGGTTCCCGCCCGGACCTCGCTCACGTCGTTCTGGAACCGGCGCAGCGACTCGAGCTCCCCTTCGTAGATGACGACGCTGTCACGCAGGACGCGGATCGGGTTGTTCCTGCGCACCGCGCCCTCGGAGACCTGGCAGCCGGCAATGGCCCCGTACCGCTTCGAGCGGAAGATGTCGCGCACTTCGGCGATCCCGATGATCTCCTCCTTGAACTCCGGCTCGAGCAGGCCGCTCATCGCCTGCTTCACGGTGTCGATGACCTCGTAGATCACGCTGAAGTAGCGCAGGTCCACCATCTCCGCTTCGATGACCCGGCGCGCCGCCGCATCGGCCCGCACGTTGAAGCCGACGACGATCGCGTCCGAAGTCACCGCCAGGTTCGCATCCGTTTCGCTGATGCCCCCGGCCGCGGCCGAGACGACCTTGACCCTCACCTCGTCGGTGGAGAGCTGCGTCAGCGCGTCGCGGAGCGCCTCGACCGAGCCCTGCACGTCGGCCTTGACGATGATGTTCAGGGCGCGGGTCTCGCCCTCCTGCATCGTCTTGAAGACGTTCTCGAGGTTCGCCGGCTTCGGCCGGCCGAGCCTGACTTCGCGATCCTTGTCGTGCCGGTCGGCCGCGATCTCGCGCGCCTTGCGCTCATCGGCGACGACGATCGCCTCGTCGCCGGTATTCGGAGGCCCGGACAGTCCCAGCACCTCCACCGGCATCGACGGGCCGGCCGAGGCCGCCTTGACGCCGGCCTCGTCGAACAGGCCCCGCACCCGGCCGAACTCCTGCCCCGCCAGGAGCATGTCCCCCTTCGCGAGCCGGCCCGACTGGACGAGCACGGTAGCGACCGGGCCTCGGCCGCGCTCGACCCGGGACTCGATGACGACACCGCGTGCCCGGCCCTCGTCCGGCGCCGAAAGCTCCAGCAGTTCCGCCTGCAGGCTGATCGCCTCGAGCAGGTTGTCGATGCCCTGGCCGTCGAGCGCCGAAACATCGACGAACATGTTCTCTCCACCCCAGTCTTCGGGAACGACCTCGTGGCTCGCGAGGGACTGGCGTATGCGCTCCGGCTCCGCATCCTCCCGGTCGATCTTGTTGACGGCGACCACGATCGGCACGTTCGCCGCCTTCGCGTGGGTGATCGCCTCGATCGTCTGCGGCATCACCCCGTCGTCCGCCGCGACCACCAGCACCACGATGTCCGTCGCCCGGGCGCCGCGCGCGCGCATTGCGGTGAACGCCGCATGGCCGGGGGTATCGAGGAAGGTGATGTTCCCTCGCGGGGTTTCGACATGGTAGGCGCCGATGTGCTGGGTAATGCCGCCCGCCTCCCCGGCCGCCACCTTCGCGGTCCGGATGTAGTCGAGCAGGGACGTCTTGCCGTGGTCGACATGGCCCATCACCGTCACGACCGGTGAACGGGGCACCGCCGGGTACTCCTCCTCGTCGCCCGCCTGCAGCACCTCTTCCTCGATGGAGCTCTCCGTGACCCGCTTCGCGACATGGCCGAGTTCCTCGACGATGAGGACCGCATCGTCCTGATCGATGACCTGGTTGATGGTCACCATCATGCCGAGCCCCATCAGCGCCTTGATGAGCTCGGTGGCCTTGATCGACATCTTCTGGGCAAGCTCTCCCACCGTGATCGTCTCGCGGATGGCGACCTCCCGGACGACCGGCGCGGTCGGCTTCTCGAAAACGTGGAGATGCGCATGGACCACCGGCCGCGACTTCTGCCTCTTGCGTCTGCGGCCCGCCTTGTCGCTCGCGACGTGCAGTTCCTCCCGTCCCCTGCGGCCACCACGCTGGCGCCGCCCGCCGCGCTCGCGGCCGTCGCCGCGGTCTCCACGCTTCGAGTCGGGGCGGCGCGCGGACGGGGACGGGGGCGGAACCGGTGCGACGGAAGGCGCGGGCGGGACGGCGGGGGCGGCCGGCGCGGTGATGGACACCACGGCGGCGGGATCCGGCGCCGGCTCGGGCGTGGACTCTTCCGCCACGGGGGGCTTCTTCTTCGCGGGCTCGTGCAGCTTGCGTTGCGCCTCCTCCTTCTCCCGCGCCTCCGTTTCCGACCGCAGAGTCTCGTCGAGCTCCTGCTGCCGGCGTTTCGCCTCCTCCTGCAGCGCGCGCTTCGCGGCGGCCATGCGCGCCTTGGCGTCGCCTCCTTCCGCGACCGCGACAACCCCCGGACCGGTTCGCGGCCCGGCGCCCGGCGCGGCGCGCGCCCGTCGACCCCGGGTCTCGACCGTCACCGTCTTCCGGCGGCCCTGCGACGACGCGACCCTCAACTCGCTCACCGACTTTCGCCGGAGCGTGATCTTGCGCGGGGCCGCCGGTTCGGCGCCGCCCTTGCCGTGCAGGCGCCGCAGGTGCGTGAACAACTGCGCCTTCTCCTGGTCGTTGATCCGCTCGTCGGCCTCGGTGTGAGGAAGCCCCGACTCGCCAAGGTGCGCCAGCAACCGGTTGACGGGGATCCCGACGACGTGGGCCAGTTCTCGCACTGTTGTCTCGGCCATCTGAGTGACTCCTGGGACGCGTTACCGCGACTCGCCCGCGGCCTCTTCCCGCTCGAACCAGATGGCGCGCGCGGTCATGATCAGCGTCCCGGCGCGTTCCGGCTCGATGTCCACGATCTCCGTGAAATCGTCCACCGACAGATCCGCAAGCGCCTCTCTGGTGGTGACGCCCTTCGACGCCAGCTCCTTGGCGAGCTCGGTGTCCATGCCGTCGAGGAGGAGGAGATCCTCGGCCGGGGCTCCGCTCGAGACGCCCTCTTCGCTGGCAATCTCGCGGATGAGCAGCACGTCGCGGGCGCGCGACTGCAGCTCCCGGCAGAGCTCCTCGTCGAACTCGTCGATTGCGAGCATCTCCTCTTCGGGCACGTAGGCGACGTCTTCGATGCTGGTGAACCCCTCCTGGAGCAGGATGAGCGCGACCTCTTCATCGACGTCGAGCTGATCCTTGAACAGGCTGAGGAACTTGCCGGCCTCCAGCTCGTTCTTCTCGTCGGCCTGCTGTTCGGTCATCACGTTGATCTGCCACTGCGTCAGTTGGCTGGCCAGACGCACGTTCTGTCCACTTCGGCCGATCGCCTGCGAGAGCTGCTCCTCGTGGACCGCGACGTCCATCGCCCCCGACTCCTCGTCGACCACGATCGAGACCACCTCGGCCGGGGACATCGCGTTGATCACGTACTGGGCGGGGTTCTCGTCCCACAGGATGATGTCCACCCGTTCGCCCGCGAGTTCGTTGGACACCGCCTGGACGCGGGAGCCACGCATGCCGACACACGCCCCGACCGGATCGATGCGCGCGACCTTGCTGCGGACCCCGATCTTCGCCCTGGACCCGGGGTCGCGCGCGCACCCCATGATCTCGATCAGTCCTTCGGCGATCTCCGGCACCTCGAGCGTGAAGAGGCGCACCATGAGTTCGGACGCCGTGCGACTGACGAAAAGCTGGGGGCCACGCGCCTCCGGGAGCACATCGCGCAGATAGCCGCGGAGCCGGTCCCCCGGCCGCACGATCTCGCGCGGGATGACCTCGTCCCGGGTGACGACCGCCTCCGCATTGCCGCCCAGGTCGAGAATGACGCTGCTTCGTTCCAGGCGTTTGACGACCCCCGTCACCATCTCTCCGACGCGACCCTCGTAGGCCTCCAGGACCTGCGCGCGTTCGGCCTCGCGGACCTTCTGCACGATGACCTGCTTGGCGACCTGCGCCGCGATCCGGCCGGACGCCACCGACTCGATGGGCTCTTCCACGAAGTCCCCGACCCCGAGTTCCGGGATGCGGGCGGACACGTCGCTGTACAGGACCTGACGGTTCGGGTCGAACACGCGGGGCCCGACCACCTCCTCGCCGGCGCCCTCGGAGTCGCCATCACCCTCGGAGTCGCCATCACCCTCGGAATCGCCGTCACCCTCGGGCTGCGGCGCCTCGGCGAGCAGCTTCTCCAGCGCGGCGTCGGCTTCTTCCTGAGTGAAGACCACGGACGCATCGTCGACGATTTCCCACCGCCGGAACGTGTCGTATTCGCCGGTCTCGCGATCGATGCCCACCCGGACATCGAGGTCCTCGGGATGCCGTTTGCGGGTCGCGCTCGCCAACGCCGCTTCCATCGCCTCGAAGATGATTTCCTCCGCCACGCCCTTCTCGGCCGAGACAACCTTGACGACGTTCAGAATTTCATTGCTCATGTCACACGCCCGTGCGGTGAATCGCCCGTCGACGACTCCGGATCAGGTTCCTCATTGCGCCACCAGTCTCGCGCTTTCGATCTCCGAGATTGCGAAGCGATGCTCCGTGCCGTGCTCATCGACGAGGACGACGCCGTCCCGGTATCCGCCGAGGGTGCCCGTGAATCGACGCTGCCCCGCGGACGGACCGCGCAACGTGACCTTCAGGCCGGCGCCGGCATAGCGGGCGAAGTCGCGCGCGACGAACAACGGCCGGTCCACGCCCGGGGAGGAGACTTCGAGGTCGTACCCGCCGGGCACGGGATCCTCCACGTCGAGCAGGCCGTTGACGCGATGGCTCACCCGGGCGCAATCGTCCACCGTGACTCCTTCGCCATGGTCGATATAGATCCGGATCAGGCTACGGGAACGCCCATCGCGCCACAATACACCGACGAGTTCGAACCCGAGCGAAGCCACGGTGGGCTCGATCAGCTCGTACAGTCGTGTCTCCCGTTCGCGCATCGCGTGATCCGCAGCCTCCGCTCGACCGCTCCGCCGTACCGCCACAAAAAAACCCCTCGAAAGGGGTTCCTCGGTCCGGCCCCGAACGGAGCCTCGGTCTGTTGGTAGCGGGGGCAGGATTCGAACCTGCGACCTTCGGGTTATGAGCCCGACGAGCTGCCAGACTGCTCCACCCCGCACCGGAGCCGTGAATGATACGTAGACCGGCGCCGACGTTTCAAGGCCGGATCCTGTCCGCCTGTCCGCCTGTCCTCCTGTCCGGTACCGCCCGAGCCCGAAGGGGAGCGGGTGACTCCGGAGCGAGGCGGGCCTGGCGGGATCCGCTGCCGCACGTGACCGGGAGATGAGCGGGATGCATCAGGCCCACCGGGCACGGACCCTCGATCGCGTCCGCTCGTTCCTCGGCCGGCGCCAGTCGGAGTCATAATTGCAATGCAGATCGGCGGTTCCGCGGGCCGGGGGCCGCCGCGAAACGCTCCACCGTGATCTGTCCTGCACGTTCGCGGGCCTGCCACAAATCGTAGGCCATCTGCATCCCGAGCCACGTCTCGGGGGTCGAGCCGAACGCCTTGGACAGTCGCGTCGCCATATCGACCGAAATCCTTGCATGCTCGTTCACGAGTTCGGATAACGCCTGTCGCCTGACACCCAGACCTTTGGCAGCCTGCGTCACGGACAGGCCCAAAGGATCCAGACATTGCCGCTTCACGATTCCACCAGGATGTGGAGGATTCTGCATCGCCATGACTGATCTCCTTAGTGATAGTCCACGTAATCCACATCGACCGCCGATCCGTCCTCAAACCGGAATGTCATGCGCCAGTTGCCAGACACTGAAACCGCGTAGTGGCCTCTGAGCCGTCCCTTCAATTCGTGCAGGTGGAATCCCGGCAGGTTCATGTCCTCCGGCCCTTGGCTGCGATCGAGAACCGCCAAGATGTCCCGCAGCTTTTCCACATGCGCCGGGGCCACACGTCGAGCCGTCTTTCCGTTGTATAACGCCTTCAGCCCGCGATGGCGGAACGATGCGATCATCGCGCGATCCTAACGCCTGTCAAACAGCAATCTGCAATCCGCCGTTGGGGGTCCCAGTTTGACTTTGGTGGTGGTTGTCAAGTTGATATTTTCAGGCGCACTCGAGAGTCAAATTGATACGCCATCGGGCGCTCCTCCATTGGGTTCGATTGGCATGTAATGTCTCCTCGGATATTCAACCGACCATCAATGAGTCGAAACGAACCGCATTAAACCAGGAAGAGCGCTGATTGATGCTGAAATCACGGTGCAACTTCATGCTCGACACGGATTTCAAATTCGTTGCCATCAGGAATATAGCCGGTACCCACGTCTGAAATCCGAGCTTCGACCCCTCCATGACCGTCCCGTCTTCAGGCTGAATCGCTTGGCACACCTGCCTCTCACGGCAGCGATATGGCATCGTCTTGTGCTTTGCGCCTGCCGAGACATTCTGCGACCCGCAGTACGGACACGCGATGCCATTCGGCCAGCGCTACTCGATCAGCCATGCCTCCGCCGTCGCATCATCGGGGAATTCTCGCATGATCTTCGACCAGTGAGACACCCTTGCGGCGAGATCGTCCGGGTGCCTTACGGGATATGTCATATCCTTCTGATTTCAGAGGAAATTACAGGAAAGTGCCGGGTATGCCAAGCCATTTTCGACACTCTCCTGCATAATCCCCCCGCGACGCCGCGCTTCCTCGCGATCCGCCCCGTCACCGGTGACTCGACATGCCCCGCAAGACCCTCTACCTCGCCAACCCCTACGGGTTCTCGGCCCAGCAGCGCGAGCGGCTTCTGCCGGAACTGGTGGATCGCCTGGAGGTCCTCGGGGCGGAGGTGTGGGAGCCCTTCGCGCGGAACAACCAGATCGACAAGGGAAAGCCGGGATGGGCGTGGCGGGTGGCCCAGGCGGACGCGCGCGACGTACGGGAGGCGGACGGGATTTTCGCCATCGTCAACGGGACCCCGCCGGACGAGGGAGTCATGGTCGAGCTCGGCATCGCGACCGCCCTCGGGAAGGGGATATTCCTCTTCCGGGACGACCTCCGCCGCTGCGCCGACTCTGGAGACTATCCTCTCAACCTCATGCTGTTCGCCGGACTCCCGGAGAACGGATGGCGCGACCACTACTACACCCGCCTGGACGAGCTGGACGATCCGGGGAAAGCGCTCGTGCGCTGGCTGGCCCGACTTCGACGGTAGCTCCTTCAACGTCAAACGGAAGGTGTGCCAGGAGAGACGGTGTCGCCAGAGCCCACCTTCGCCTCGATTCGCTCGCGGATATCGGCGGCGACCTCCAGTACTTCGCCCGGCGCACGAACCACCTCGCCGGTACGCTGGCGCAGGGCTACGACGAGCGGCACAATCGTGTCGGCTTTCTCGCTGTCACTGGACAGGACCTCGACCAGTTCGCGCTCTGAAGCACCGGCTGCGATCAAGTCGGGCACAAGCGCGAGTAGCCAGCGCATCACGATCTCGTGACCGGGAACGAACGCGGCATACATGGAACGGAACGTTTCCATGGCGGCCAAGGGGTCTTCTCGAACGAGTAGTGCTTCCGTCTTTACCCCTAGTGCTATCGCGACCTGTATCGTTATTTCCGGTGCGTCGCTGTCTTTGAAACATGCGACCGCCTTGTCGCACGTGGTAATCGCCGCTTGGGCTTCGCCGATCTGTCCTTGCGTGATTGCTTTGTGGACCAGCGCTTGGGCGACCCGCACCTGAAGCTCGGGCACGTCGCTGTCCCCAAATCGCTCGACCACCTCGTCGCAGGTCGCCATCGCCCCTTGGGCTTCACCGACCTGTCCTTGCGTGACTGCTTTGTGGACCAGCGCTTGAGCGACCTGCACCTGAAGCTCGGGCACATCGCTGTCCCCAAATCGCTCGACCACCTCGTCGCAGGTCGCCATCACCCCTTGGGCTTCGCCGGACTGTCCTTGCGTGACTCCTCTGTTGACCAGCGCTTTAGCGACCTGCACCTGAAGCTCGGGCATGTCACTGTCCCCAAATCGCTCGACCACCTCGTCGCAGGTCGCCATCACCCCTTGGGCTTCGCCGGACTGTCCTTGCGTGACTCCTCTGTTGACCAGCGCTTTAGCGACCTGCACCTGAAGCTCGGGCATGTCACTGTCCCCAAATCGCTCGACCACCTCGTCGCAGGTCGCCATCGCCGCTGGGACTTCGCCGGACTGTCCTTGCGTGACTCCTCTGTTGACCAGCGCTCTAGCGACTTGCACCTGAAGTTCGGGCACGTCACTGTCTCCAAATCGCTCGACCACCTCGTCGTAGGTCACCACCCCACTCTCGGTTTCGCCGAGCCACTCTTGTGTGACTCCTCTGTTGACCAGCGCTTTAGCGACCCGCACCTGAAGCTCGGGCACGTCACTGTCTCCAAATCGCCCGACCACCTCGTCGTAGGTCGCCATCGCCCCTTGGGCTTCGCCGATCTGTCCTTGTGTGACTCCTCTGTTGACCAGCGCTTCAGCGACCGGCACCTGAAGCTCGGGCATGTCGCTGTTCCCAAATCGCTCGACCACCTCGTCGTAGGTCGCCATCTCCGCTTGGGCTTCGCCGATCTGTCCTTGCGTGATTGCTCTGTTGAACAAAGCCATGGCGACATGCACCTGAAGCTCGGGCACGTCACTGTCCCCAAATCGCTCGACCACCTCGTCGTAGGTCGCCATCGCCCCTTGGGCTTCGCCGGACCGTCCTTGCGTGACTCCTCTGTTGAACAAAGCCATGGCGACCGACACCTGAAGCTCGGGCACATCGATGTCCCCAAATCGCTCGACCACCTTGTCGCAGGTCGCCATCGCCCCTTGGGCTTCGCCGATCTGTCCTTGCGTGATTGCTTTGTTGGCCAGCGCTTTAGCGACCTGCACCTGAAGCTCGGGCATGTCGCTGTCCCCAAATCGCTCGACCACCTCGTCGTAGGTCGCCATCGCCTCTTGGGCTTCGCCGGACCGTCCTTGTGTCACTCCTCTGTTGAACAAAGCCATGGCGACCTGCACCTGAAGCTCGGGCACGTCGCTGTCTCCAAATCGCTCGACCACCTCGTCGTAGGTCGCCATCGCCCCTTGGGCTTCGCCGGACCGTCCTTGTGTGACTCCTCTGTTGACCAGCGCTTCAGCGACCTGCGCCTGAAGCTCGGGCACGTCACTGTCTCCAAATCGCTCGACCACCTCGTTGTAGGTCGCCATCGCCCCTTGGGCTTCGCCGATCTGTCCTTGTGTGACTCCTCCGTTGACCAGCGCTTTGTCGTCTGTAGCCGTGGCTTGCTCGGATGCCTGCCTGATGCTCTGCCATTCCTCACCGGAGAAGATACGGCCGATTTGTGGCGCTTCCGCTATCGCCCGCTTGATTCCCTCGCGGATGGCCGGCCATTGCGCCGCCTCCGAACTTAGCCGGCCAGCCATCTCAGCCAGTTCGGTTTTGGTGTAGAACACCACCATGAAGTGGATCAGATTACGAACGATGGCTGCCTCGTCGCGTTCGCGTCGCAGTTTGTAGTAGATGCTGTAGAGGCGCTGGGCGGCTGCATACATCCGCCTTTTGCCATTGCCTTCCACGATCACCGCGCCCCGTTCGACGAGCCTGCCGAGCAGGGCCGATACGGCGCGAACGCCCATTCGTGCCCGCGACGCGATCTCTCCGGTGGTTGATGGTTGCCAGAGGTCGATCACGGCAAGATAGACGCGGCGCTCGGCCTTTGCGAAAACCTCCAAGTGCCCGCGGAAGTACTCGGTGTGGTCGTCGATCAGCCTCACCAACTCTTCCATCAACTGACGCAGGGATCGATGCCGTGCGAATTCACCAATGATGATCAGGAGGCGAGGATCACCGCCGGTCAGAATCTGCAGCGGCCTGATCTCTCTCTCGCTCACCGCGTCGCCGTTCACCATTTGCCACAGCCGCCGGCATTCGCCGGTATCCAACGGATCCAGACGGACGATCCGGAACAGCTCGAAGAACGCATGTTGCGCGTTGTCCAGCTCCTTGAAACGACTGGTGGCGGTGGCGAGCAGGATGATTTGGGACTCCGACTGCAATGCCTTGCGAAGCTGCCAACCGAAGTCGTCATCCACGTCCCCGCACAGCGCTTGCAGGTTCTCGACCATGAGGACGAGCTGCCTTCCGAGCCGATCCGCTGTCTCCAGAACGGCCGCGCGAGCGCGCTCCTCCAGTTCCCTGCCCTGCCATTCGGCCGCCAAGGCGGCATGCACGTCTCGCAACTCCTGCGAGAGACCCAAATCGCGCGTCACGTGCTCTCGGGCGAGGTAGAACAACGATTCAAGCCAGAAGTCGGCCAGATTGAATATCTCCTGGCTTTCTTCCATGAAGCGGACGGGTAACAGCCGTTCGGAGAACTCGCGGTCGGTGCGCAACTCCGCGGCGACGCGGGCCAGCATCATGGTCTTTCCGCGGCCACGAGGTGCGATGAGCAGAACGTGCTGGCATGACGGTGAACCGATGTTGCCGCGGAGAACATCCAGCACGGTACCCAGCTCGCGGTTCCTGACCACGAATTGGCTGATCACTTCCTCATCGGACTGGAACGTCCCCGGATTGAACTTGCGGATCTGCCGCGGCCGTTCGAGCGTTTCATTCATCGGGAACCCCTTCAATCCTGGTCCGACATGCGGCTTTCAAGGGGAGTGTGGTGGTCACGGAAGCGCGCCGACCACCAGTCCTTCAGCAATCGGAAGGGGAAACGGTGGCCATCGTCAGCGGCTTCGAGGTAGCCGTCGTGTATCAGGACATCAAGCGCCTCCCCGATATGGCGGGACGCTTCCTCGATCACCGGCGAATACCAGCGTTCGAGGCAGCGTCGCGCGCGACCCGTAAACACGTCCCGGGTGGCAGCTTCGGCGAGAATCTCCAAGGCAATCCGGTAGCTGTCTCCGTCCAGGGCGTTCCCGAGACGGGTCTCATAGTGCGCGAGGTCGCTCTGGCCGGAAGGCCCGAGAAGCTCGGTCCGATAAACCTCGCGGACATCCTCCGTCGTCACGCGATCGAGGTTCCGCATCACTGCAAAATCCTGCAGGTGCGCGAAGCAGGACTGCACATGATGCGGAATGCCGATGCCGAGCGCTTCGTATACGGCATCGGCGACTCCGTCGTCGGTCCGAAGTCCGTGACTGTCGGCGAGGAGTCGGAAACACTGGACGCTTGCATTGCGATCCCAAGGCCCAAGGCGGAAGGGATGGAGGTAGTTGATTCGGTCGGGTATGCCGTGTCTCTGAACAAGGGGAGCCAGCCCGATGCTGCCGGATACGATGAGGACAGGGGATTTGCCGCCAAGACCTTGAAACACGCCGCGCAGCCAGCTCAGGAACTCGTCGACGCGTCGCGCTCCCCCATCCTCACGGATCATTCGCATGAGAAATATGGGCAGCTCGTCGATGACGAGAAGGACCGGCCGGTCGTGATCGGCGCAAGCGCCGATTATCTGGCTTCCGTGACGCCGCCAGCTTTCACTCAATCCGGCGCGGACCTTCAAGCGAAATTCGGACGCGCTGATTTCTTCGACGTTCTCGCCGATCCAGCGCCCCATCGTGTGGGCGAAGCGTGCCGATATCGAGCGGACCGGGTGCACCGCCTCGGCGATGTCGGCGATCGCGTCCTCCGGGCAGGTCGCTCCCTCGACATCGGCGAAGACCGAGGTCCACCCTCGAGATTCAAGCCGCCGACCCAGCTCTCGGGCAACGCTGGTTTTGCCCATCCGCCGCTGCCCGGTCAGGAGCACGTGGTTGCCGTCACGAACCCGCGATTCCAGTAGCCGCAGCTCGCGTTCACGGTCGAAGAAGTCGTCGCCGCTTACCCAGCGGCCGGTGGATGATTTCATGGCTGCCATCTCCATGTTCAACAGATTCGTTGAATCATGGAGGTCAACCAATTTGTTGTCAACAATATCGTTGACAACGATTCCGTTGAATGGACAGACGAAACCTCCGATACGCTCCGCTGGCCCGGACTTTCGGGCGACGACCCATCCGCCGCACGCGCCGCGGTTCCGGCGTCGGATGGTCGAGCGGGTCCGCTCGGGGCGCTCAGCAGGGGAGCTGGTGCGCGGATCAGCCCGGGTTCGGGTGGCCGCATGACGGCTTTCCGGCTGGCCTGACGGCCGTTTCGCGCTCTCCGGCGAACCCCCGGAGTCGATCGGCCTTCGTCTCCGCGACCGGGGCGGGGATCACGCGCAATCAGGTCTGCTCTTGCGGCTACCTGACGAGTTCCGTGGCGTCTCGGCGCTCCCGCACCAGCCTCTCGAACAGCGCGGCATAGGCGTCGACCGCCTTCTCCATTGAAAAATCGGCGGCGCGCGCCCGCAGCGCTGCCTCCGACGGCCTCTCGCCCCGCAGCGCCGCGACCAGCGCCCGCCCCAAGGCCGCCGCGTCGCCGACCGGTGGCAGCTCGCCCCAGCACCCCAGGATCTCCCGCGGGCCGTAGGGAGTGTCCGTGCTCACGACCGGTGTGCCGCACGCCAGCGCCTCCAGGATCACCGTCGGCAGGCCCTCCCAGCGCGAAGACAGCGCCAACAGCCCGGCTCTTCTCATGTAACGGTACGGGTTCTCGTCGAAGTCCACGAAGCCGAGGTCCCCCTCCACGCCATGGCCGGCCGCCAGCGACCCGAGCCGCGCCCGATAGCGCGGCGAGAGCCGACCGAGGATGAGCAGCCGGGCTTCCACCTCGCGGCGCGCGAGCCCGAACGCCGCCACGAGGGTCGGGTAGTCCTTGGCGGGCCCCTCGCGCCCCACGCCGAGGATCACCGGCGGCTCTCCCTGCTCGAACCAGGGGTGCGCCACCTCTTCCTCCGCCAGCCGGCGTATACGGTCGGCGGGTACGCCGTTGTGGATGGCGTGAATGCGTTCGGCGTCCACGCCCAAGGACCGCCGCACGGATTCACCCGCGCCCCGGGACACCGCCACCACCGCGTCCGCCAGCGGATAGAGCGCCTGCGCGATGGCCCGCCATTGCGGCGCATAGTCGGCAGGGACGTTGTTGCGCACCGTGATCACCGTCGGCGCCGCCCGGTCCGTCAGCTCCGCCGCGCAGACCGCGGCGGCGTTGGCGCCCGGCAACGCCGCCACCACCAGGTCGGGGCCGACCTCGCGAATGTACCTTGCCGTCATGTACGCATACGCATAGACGCGATGCCTGCGCTTGCCGGACAGGTCGGGAAGCCGCCGATCGAGAACCCGCCAGGCACGGGCGACGCCGACGGGGTTGACGGTCAACGCCTCCACCTCGACCCCGGTGCGCCGGACCGCGCGCAGGAACTTCCGGTCGGTATGCGGAAGCCGCGCCCGATAAACACGCATCGCGCGGGGAATGTCCGACCGGTAGTCTCCCCCGAACCGGGGGATCACGAGGTCCGCCCGGTGCCCGCGCTCGATGAGCGACCGCGCCAGATTGAGCATGTTGCGCTCCGCCCCGCCCCCGTTCAGGCTGGTCAGCGCGAAGGCGATGTGGAGCTTGTTCGGCCTCATCGCGCGCGGCCGGTGGCCAGCTTGTCGAACAGCGCGACATAGGCGTCGACCGCCTTCTCGGCGGAGAAGTCGGCAGCGCGCGCCCGCAGCGCTGCCTCCAACGGCCTCTCGCCCCGCAACACCGCGACCAGCGCCCGCCCCAGCGCCGCCGCGTCCCCGACCGGCGGCAGCTCGCCCCAGCACCCCAGGACCTCCCGCGGGCCGTAGGGAGTGTCCGTGCTCACGACCGGCGTGCCGCAGGCCAGCGCTTCCAGGATCACCGTCGGCAGGCCCTCCCAGCGCGAAGACAGCGCCAACAGCCCCGCCCTTCTCATGTAACGGTACGGGTTCTCGTCGAAGTCCACGAAGCCGAGGTCCCCCTCCACGCCATGGCCGGCCGCCAGCGACCCGAGCCGCGCCCGGTAGCGCGGCGAGAGCGGACCGAGGATGAGCAGCCGGGCTTCCACCTCGCGGCGCGCGAGCCCGAACGCCGTCACGAGGGTCGGGTAGTCCTTGGCGGGCGCCTCGCGCCCCACACAGAGGATTACCGGCGGTTCCCCGTTCCCGAACCAGGGGTGCGCCACCTCTTCTTCCGCCAGCCGGCGTATGCGGTCGGCGGGTACGCCGTTGTAGATGACGTGGATGCGCTCGGCGTCCATGCCCAGCGACTGCCGCACGGACTCGCCCACGCCCCGGGACACCGCCACCACCGCGTCCGCCAGCGGATAGAGCACCCGCGCGGTGGTCCGCCATTGCGGCGCATAGTTGGCAGGGACGTTGCTGTGCACCGTGATCACCGTCGGCGCCGCCCGCTCCGTCAACGCCGCCGCGCAGACCGCGGCGGCGTTGGCGCCCGGCAACGCCGACACCACCAGGTCGGGGCCGACCTCGCGAATGTACCGGGCCAGCACCTCGGCATAGGGATAGATCGAGCGCAGGCCTCGGCCGCGTATGACGGGTATCCCGGGATGCCTCCGTCCGAGGAGCCGCCAGGCGCGTGCGACGCCGACGGGATTGATGGTCAACGCCTCCACCTCGACCCCGGTGCGCCGGACCGCGCGCAGGAACCTCCGGTCGGTATGCGGAAACCGCGCCCGGTAAATGCGCATCCCGCGGGGGATTGCGGCCCGGTAGTCCCCCGCGAACCGAGGGACCACGAGGTCCGCCCGGTGCCCGCGCTCGATGAGCGACCGCGCCAGGTTGAGCATGATGCGCTCCGCCCCGCCCCCGTTCAGGCTGGTGAGCATGAATGCGATGTGGAGCCGGTTTTCGGTCATGCCGTTACCAAGCTCGCTTGCCGCTGTCGAGCACGGTGCGGAACGCCCGCCAAGCGAAGACCAGGTCGCCGTGCCGCGGCGACCAGATCGAGAGCCAGTGCATTCGCGTCGCTCCGACAAAAACAGCCGCCAGAAAGATGAATCGGCACACCATGCCCAGCGTCAACCCCCAGGCCGCGGCGTCGTGGCCGACTACCGGATAGAGCGCCGGAACGGCAACGAGATTCACCACCAGCCCCAGGGACACGGCCCAGGAACAGACGCCCGGGCGGTCGATACCCTTGAAGTAGGTTTCGAATATGCCGGCACAGGCACAGGAGAGGACCCCCGGGGCGATGATCCACAGCAGCGGGACCGCCGGCACGAAGGAATCGGAGAACAGGAGCCGAACCAGCGGTGTGCTGATCGCCAGCATGGCGAGGACCGCGGCCAAGGTGGTGAACAAGACGGCGCGCAGGCAGAACGTCGTCAATTCCGGTCGGCCGCTACCCGCGATGCGCGGCAACAGGGCGTTGCCGACCGCGTCGGAGACCATTCGCAATCGGAACATGAGAGCGGACGCGGTAGCGAACAGGCCGATTTCCGCCTGGCTCGCGAAGAGGCCCAGAACGAGAACGCCCGCGTGCATGTCCATTGCGCCGCCGATGCTGGCGGGATGGAATCGCAAACCGTAGCTGACGATCCGGGCGGAGACGGCGCGGAACGGATTCGCCGCAACCAGCCCGTAATGGCGCCGCAGGTACCACACGCACAGGGCTATCGTGCAGCCATGGGCGGCGGCGACCGCGGCGACGGCGCCGTCCACGTCGAGCCTCCCGATCCAAACGAGGATCAGGAGAACCAGGGCGTTCACGGCAACGTGCAGCAGGGAGAACGCCGCGAGGTGTCCGAAGCGCCGGAGCGCGACGAGCTGATGCTCCATGGCGCCCGCGAACGCCATGACGGGAACCAGGGCAAGCGCCAGATAGAAGGTGTGTCTGTCCGCCTGCTGAAAGAAGGCCATCTCGCTGTGGACGAACGGCACGGCTACCGCGAGCGCCAGGGTCCCTCCGACGAGGCAGATCGCCAACGCGGCGCCGACCCCTTCCGAGACGGTCGCCTGCTTTACCATGACGAAATACTGCGCCCCCTGTCGTGCGCCCGGCGTGAAGAGCACGGCGAGAACAGACGCGAACACGACGCACACGGCAAAGCTGCCACGCCCTTCCGGCAGCAGCGTCCAGGCCAGGAGACTCTGGATCGCAAGGCCGAAAACGACCTTTCCGACCCCGGTCGCGAACACCACGGCCGCATCCTGTACGCCGGGCGCACGCGGGCCGGGTGGCCTGTCCGGATCTTCCGGTGTCATCGCTTCGGCCGTTCTAACGGGCCAGCAGCTTCTTGAACAGCGCGACATAGGTGTCGGCCGCCTTCTCGACTGAAAAATCGGCGGCGCGCGCCCGCAGCGCCGCCTCCGACGGCCTCTCGCCCCGCAACGCCGCGACCAGCGCCCGCCCCAGCGCCGCCGCGTCCCCGACCGGCGGCAGCTCGCCCCAGCACCCCAGGACCTCCCGCGGGCCGTAGGGAGTGTCCGTGCTCACGACCGGCGTGCCGCAGGCCAGCGCTTCCAGGATCACCGTCGGCAGGCCCTCCCAGCGCGAAGACAGCGCCAACAGCCCCGCCCTTCTCATGTAACGGTACGGGTTCTCGTCGAAGTCCACGAAGCCGAGGTCCCCCTCCACGCCATGGCCGGCCGCCAGCGACCCGAGCCGCGCCCGGTAGCGCGGCGAGAGCCGACCGAGGATGAGCAGCCGGGCTTCCACCTCGCGGCGCGCGAGCCCGAACGCCGCCACGAGGGTCGGGTAGTCCTTGGCGGGCGCCTCGCGCCCCACGCTGAGGACTACCGGCGGTTCGCCTTGCCCGAACCAGGGGTGCGCCACCTCTTCCTCCGCCAGCCGGCGTATACGGTCGGCGGGTACGCCGTTGTGGATGGCGTGGATGCGCTCGGCGTCCACGCCCAGCGACTGCCGCACGGACTCACCCACGCCCCGGGACACCGCCACCACCGCGTCCGCCAGCGGATAGAGCACCCGCGCGGCGGTCCGCCATTGCGGCGCATAGTCGGCAGGGACGTTGTTGTGCACCGTGATCACCGTCGGCACCGCCCGCTCCGTCAGCTCCGCCGCGCAGACCGCGGCGGCGTCGGAACTCGGCAGTGCCGTCACCAGCACCTGAGGACGCGCCGTACGAAGGTAACGGTGCAGAATGTGCGCGGCAGCATACAGGGAACGCTTGCGCCGGACCCGTACTCCAGGGAATTTTCGTGCAAGGACCAGCCAGGCCCACGCGACCCCGATCGGGTTCACCCCGAGCGCCGTGACCCTGACGGCCTCCGCGCCTCCCGCCGTCGACCGCTGGACTTCCCGCAAGAACGCCCTGTCGGTGTGAGGAAGCCGTCCGCGATACAGTCGCAGTCCACGCGGAATGGCGTCCCGGTAATGTCCCGCGAACCGGGGGATCACGAGGTCCACTCGGTGCCCGCGCTCGATGAGCGACTGCGCCAGGTTGAGGACAACGCGCTCCGCCCCGCCCGAGCGCAGGCTGGGCAGCACGAACCCGATATGGAGACTGCCGTCGTCGGCCACCGGTCACGCCACCGTTCTAACGGGCCAGCAGCTTCTTGAACAGCGCGACATGGGCGTCGGCCGCCTTCTCGATTGAAAAATCGGCGGCGCGCGCCCGCAGCGCTGCCTCCGACGGCCTCTCGCCCCGCAACGCCGCGACCAGCGCCCGCCCCAAGGCCGCCGCGTCGCCGACCGGCGGCAGCTCGCCCCAGCACCCCAGGATCTCCCGCGGGCCGTAGGGAGTGTCCGTGCTCACGACCGGCGTGCCGCAGGCCAGCGCTTCCAGGATCACCGTCGGCAGGCCCTCCCAGCGCGAAGACAGCGCCAACAGCCCGGCCCTTCTCATGTAACGGTACGGGTTCTCGTCGAAGTCCACGAAGCCGACGTCCCCCTCCACGCCATGGCCGGCCGCCAGCGACCCGAGCCGCGCCCGGTAGCGTGGAGAGAGCCAGCCGAGGATGAGCAGCCGGGCTTCCACCTCGCGGCGCGCGAGCCCGAACGCCGCCACGAGGGTCGGGTAGTCCTTGGCGGGCGCCTCGCGCCCCACACAGAGGATTACCGGCGGTTCCCCGTTCCCGAACCAGGGGTGCGCCACCTCTTCTTCCGCCAGCCGGCGTATGCGGTCGGCGGGTACGCCGTTGTAGATGACGTGGATGCGCTCGGCGTCCATGCCCAGCGACTGCCGCACGGACTCGCCCACGCCCCGGGACACCGCCACCACCGCGTCCGCCAGCGGATAGAGCACCCGCGCGGTGGTTCGCCATTCCGGCGGATACTTGGCAGGGACATTGTTGCGCACCGTGATCACCGTCGGCACCGCCCGCTCCGTCAACGCCGCCGCGCAGACCGCGGCGGCGTCGGAGCTCAGCAACGCCGTCACCAACACCTGAGGACGCGCCGTACGAAGGTAACGGTGCAGAACGTGCGCGTCAGCATACAGGGAACACTTGCGCCGGAACCGTATGCCAGGGTGTTTTCGTCCAAGGACCAGCCAAGTCCACGCGACCTCGATCGGGTTCACCCCGAGCGCCGTGACCCTGACGTCCTCCGCGCCTCCTGCCGTCGACCGTTGGACTTCCCGCAAGAACGCCCTGTCGGTGCGAGGATGCCGTCCGCGATACAGTCGCAATCCACGCGGAATGGCGTCCCGGTAATGTCCCGCGAATCGGGTGATCACGAGGTCCGCCCGGTGCCCTCGCTCGATGAGCGACCGCGCCAAGTTGAGGAAAAAGCGCTCCGCTCCGCCCGAGTACAGGCTGGGCAGCACGAACCCGACATGGAGACTGCGGTCGTCGGCCACCGGTCACGCCTTTGCGAGGTTTCGGTCACCGTCGTGCGCCACCGCTATCGCGACGCTCAATCCGGCCATGAACATGAACGCCGCGATGCCGAGCAAATGCTGGAAGGCCATGCCATACAGGACGATGGCGACGACCCAACCGGCGGCCGCATCCCGGGCGAGCGATTGCGGCGCGCGCCACTGCGAACGCAGCAACAGGAAAACGGAAAGGAGGAACAGCGACAGGGGAACGATGCCGGCTTCTCCCAGCAGCATCAGGTACAGGTTGTGAACGCCCAACGGCTCGCCGTCATTCCCGATGGGGGCGGAGTCCAGGCGCCGCAATGTCCCCAGGGCCGTGACCGAACAGCGGCGCTTCCATCGCCTTCTCGAAGCCCAGTCTCCAGAGCAACGGCCTCCGGCTCTTCAAGAAAGTGCCAATCAGACTGTCCGTTCCGGATGTGGCGGCGCCGGCAATGTCGTTGCCGGCAACACGCAGCGAACTGAGATCGAGCGCGCCCAACTCGGGAGGGACGGGGCCGCTGAGGCGGTTGTCGTCCAGCCACAGTTGCCAGAGGTTCGACAGGTTGCCGAGCTCGGGCGGAATGGGACCGGTGAGGTCGTTGTCACCGAGCGACAGTATCCTCAGACGGGTCAGCTTCCCCAGCTCCGGAGGAATGGGACCCGCGAGTCGGTTGCCGTCGAGGTGCAGCCATGTGAGACGGCTCAGCTCGCCGAGTTCCGGAGGAATCCGCCCGCCCAGGTTCATGTCCCGCAAGTCCAGTCCGTCGACATGTCCCCTTCCATTGAGAACCACACCCTGCCAGGACTCGACAGGGGTAGCGTAGCTCCAGTTCAGCGGGGCGCCCCCCGCCAGGACGTCGCGCGCGAGCATCAGACGGGCGGCGTCTTCCAACCAGCCGGGCTTCCTCCAGGGCGGCGGCCGGCAGAGCAGGTCCGGCTCGACATGGTCGTAGCGCGCCCGCGCCGCGCGCCATGTCAGCGGGATGCAGCCCAGAAGTGTATTCCCGCCCAAGCGCAGATCCGCAAGACGAGGCAGCCGGACCAGCTTCGTCGGGATGCCTCCATGCAGACGATTGTTCTCGAGCCGCAACGTTTCCAGATGTTCCCGTTCGCCAAGCCACCAGGGGATGGGGCCGGCGAGCTCGTTGCCGCCGAGATGCAGCCGGACGAGCCGCCGCAACGCGCCGAGCTCCTCCGGGATCGGGCCGGTGAGCGCGTTGTTCTCCAGCGTCAGCGCCCTCAGCCCGGCGAGGGCGCCCAGCTCCGGGGGGATCGGACCCCCGAGCCGGTTGTCGCCAAGATGCAGAACGGCAAGCGCGTCCAACGCGGACAGCTCCGCGGGGACGTGCCCGTTCAGCCCCAGGTGCGACAGGTCCAGGGCGACGATGCGCGGCCCTTGCACGGCGGCCCCGTCCACGGCCGGCGGGAAACCCAGGGTGACGCCGCGCCAATGGTCGATGGGGAGCGTGGCGTTCCAATTCAATCCCGCGTCCCCGGCCAGTTTGTCGCGCACTTCCAGAAGCGTGGAGCAGTCGCTGTACAGGCGCGTTGCCGCTGCCCGGCAACGCGGGCTTTCGTCGGTCCCCCCGCCGCGGTCCCCGGCCGCCGCTTCGTCTCCCGCGAAGCGCACCGCCGCCGGCCCGGGTAGCGCCGCCACCGCGGGCGGCAAGGGGCCGAGCCGGGAGTTCCCCCTCAACCGCAGGTCCGCAAGCCTCGACAGCCTGCCCAGCTCGGGCGGGACCGGACCGCTGAGGCGGTTGTCGTCCAGCCACAGGGTTCGCAGGTGCAACAGGCCGCCGAGCTCGGGCGGAACGGGGCCGGCCAGCCGGTTGCGGCTCAAGCGCAGCGAGACGAGCCCGTCCAGCCGCCCCACCTCCGGGGGGATGCGTCCGTTCAATCCCGTCTGCGTCAGGTCCAGCGCCGTCACGCGGCCGCGCAGACGGTCCACCGTGACGCCCTGCCACTCCTCCAGCGGCACGCCCGGGCGCCAGTTCAGCGGCGCATCCCCGGCGAGTCCGTCCTTCACCGCGAGCAGGAGCGCGCAGTCGGCCAGCAGGCCCGGAGCGCCTCGCCCCGGCTTGCACGACAGGGCGGTGTCCAGGTCGTGGGCTTCGAGCGCGTAGAGCGCCGGCGGGAAGGGACGAGCCAGCTCGTTGCCCGACAGGCGCAGGAAGGACAGGTTGTCGATTGCGCCCAGCTCCGAGGGGACGGCGCCGGTGAGCTCGTTGTGCTCCAGGCGAAGCGAAACGAGCCGTTCCAGTCCACCCAGCGCCGTGGGGATGGACCCGGCCAGCCGGTTGTGGCGCAGGTCCAGGGCGACCAGCCCGCTCAGAGCGCCGAGCTCCGCCACGAGGCGGCCGTTCAGTCCCGCGCGCGGCAACTCCAGGGCGGCCACACGCCGCGGCGAGCCGCCGGTGCTGACCCCCTGCCAGAATCCGATGGGCACGTCCTCGCTCCAGTTGAGCCGGGCCTCGCCGGCCAGGACGTCCCTGACCGCCAGCAAGAGGGTGCAGTCGGCCAGCAGTGCGGGGGGCATTCCCGGCGAGGGCCGGCAGACCAGGCCGCTTTCCGCCGCCCGACCGCCGGGGTCTCCGGGGGCATCCGCTCGACGAACGGGGAGAACATGGAGATCGTGGTCGGCGATTTCGTACAGCCGCGGCGGGAGGGGACGGTCCAGATCGTTGCCGGCGAGGCGCAGGAGGGAGAGACTGTCGATCCCTCCCAGTTGCGGCGGAGCGGGACCGGACAGGTCGTTCCTCTGCAACTGCAGCTCCTCGAGCCTCGGCAGCTTCCCGAATTCCGGGGGGACCGGGCCGGTGAGCCGGTTCCGGTGCAGACGCAGCGCAACGAGCCGGGGCAGCTCACCCAACGCCGGCGGGATACCGCCGGCGAGCCGGTTGTCACTCAAATCGAGCGAGACGAGATGGCCCAGTTGCCCCAGTGCAGGCGGGATCGTTCCGTTCAGGCTCCACCCCGGCAGCTCCAGCTTCGTCACCCGCTCCAGCGGGCCGCCCACCGTCACCCCGTGCCACCCGGCCAGGGGGAGCTGGGCGCTCCAGTTGAGCCTCGCGTCGCCGGCCAGGGTGTCCCTGACCTCCAGCAAGAGCGCGCAGTCGGCGCGCAGGCCGGGATTGCCCGGGGGTGCGGCGGGGCACGACGACGCGTGGCCGCCGAGCGACCTCCCCAGTCCGGGAGGCACAGGGCCCGTCAGGCGGTTGTCGTTCAGCCACACCTCCCGGAGGTTCGACAGCCTCGCCAGCTCGGGCGGGACGGAACCGGTCAGGTGGTTGGCGCCGAGCGCCAGCACTTGCAGATCGGCGAGGTTCCCGAGCTCGGGGGGGATGGGGCCGGTCAACCGGTTGCCGTCCAGCACCAGGGTCCGCAGGCGGGCAAGGCTCCCCAGCGCGGCGGGAATGCGCCCGTCCAGTCCCGTTCGAGGCAGTTCCAGCGCGATGACGCGGCCTTCCGGACCGCCCAGGGTGACGCCTCGCCACTCGCCCATCGGGACCGCCTCGCGCCAGTTCAGCCGGGCGCCGCCTTCCAGCGTCTCCTGCGCCGCCAGCAGCGTCGTGCAGTCCCCGAACAGTCCGGGACTCGTTCGGGGCGGCGGCAGGCAGAACGCTCGATGGGCAAGATCGGATTCGGCCACGTCGAACAGCTCCGGCGGAACCGGGCCGGTCAGGCGGTTGCTGCCCAGCCACAGGCTCTCGAGTCTGGCGAGCCGTCCCAATTCGGGCGGGATGCCGCCGGTCAGGGCGTTGAGGTCCAATACCAGACTGCGCAGGTCTGCGAGCTGCCCCAGCTCGGGCGGAACGGGACCGGTGAGGCGGTTGCGGTCAAGGTGCAATGACTCCAGGCCGCGCAGCCGCCCGAACTCCGGTGGAATGCGTCCCGTCAGTCCTCGCTCCGACAGGAAGAGCGCCTTCACGCGGCCTCCCGGGCCGCCCAGGGTGACGCCTTGCCACCAGCCGATGGGGATGTCCGCACGCCAGTTGAGCGCCGCCTGGCCGGCGAGCTCGTCCCTCGTCGCCAGCAGCAGGGTGCAGTCGCCGAGCAGCTCGGGACTCATCCGAGGCGACCGCCGGCAGAACAGCTCGTCGAGGAGGTCCTGATCGGGCAGATCGTACAGTCCGGGCGGGATAGGGCCGGTGAGCGCGTTCCCATCCAGTCTCAGCGTGCGCAGATTCGCGAGCCGCCCCAGCTCGGGCGGAACGGGACCGGTGAGCCGATTGCGGGCAAGGCGCAGTGACTCCAGGCCGTGCAGCCGCCCGAACTCCGGCGGAATGCGCCCCGTCAGTCCTTGCCCCGACAGAGCGAGCGCCTTCACGCGGCCTTCCGGACCTCCCAGGATAACGCCTTGCCACTGGCCGATGGAGGTATCCGCACGCCAGTTGAGCGTCGCCTGGCCGGCGAGCTCGTCCCTCGTCGCCAGCAGCAGGGTGCAGTCGCCGAGCAGCTCGAGATGCATCCGAGGCGACCGCCGGCAGAACAGCTCGTCGAGGATGTCGATGTCCAGCTCGTACAGCTCGGGCGGGATGGGGTGGGCCAGATCGTTGCCGGAGAGGCGCATGAGGGAGAGACTGTCGATCTCCCGCAGTTGCGGCGGAACGGGGCCGGTCAGGCGGTTGCCCCGCAGCCACAGCGTCTCGAGGTTCGAGAGCTTTGCCAGCTCCGGCGGAATGGCCCCGGTCAAGTAGTTGAAGTTCAGTCCCAGGGATCTCAGACGGGTCAGGTTTCCCAGCTCGGGAGGAATGGGGCCGGTGAGCCGATTGCGGTCGAGGCGCAACGAAACCAGGCCGTCCAGCCGCCCGAGCTCCGGCGGAATGCGCCCGTTCAATCCCTGATCCAGGAACAGCCGGGTTACGCGTCCCTCCGGGCCATCCATCCTCACGCCCTTCCAGCGCTGGACGGGCCGGAGGGGACTCCAGTTCAAGGCCACGTCGCCGGCCAGGACATCCTTCACCGCCAGCAGGACGGCACAGTCGGCGGCCTCGTTTGAATGACCGTCCGATGGCGACTCGCAGAACAGTGCGGCATCCGCAGTATCTCCATCCTCTACGGCACGCAACCATGCCCACGGGGTGAGCTGGGTCGCAACGACGGCCAGACCGATCAGTCCCCCGATCCAGGACAGGAGAAAAATGCTCTTCCTCTTGTCGCGCAGATTGAGCAACACGAACAGAGCCAATATCGCGACGAGCACGAGGAACCCCGTTCTGGCAGCCGTCGCCAGCGTTGCCGCGGTACCCATCGCCAGCCCCGCATGGCCGAGCCCGCGCGGCCCTCCATTGGTCAGGAAGGCCAGGGCAAGCGCCACGGTCATGCAGGCGACGAGGCTGGCGTCGTTCGGATCGGTGAAGGCGCCGGTCAGGCGAAAAGAAACCCGGTAGAGTGGCAGGATGCCGAGCTCGCGCAGGACCGGCGAAGCGAGGATGACGGCGCAGCTCGCAATCAGGATGACGAGCGCACCCACCAACAGCCGGTCGGCCCCGGTGCGTTCCAGCACCGCGCGGCCACCCAGCGCCGCGGCCACGAGCACACCGAGGTGGAGGACTCGATACTTCAGGTGTTCGGCGGTGTCCGGCTGCCAGCTCCCTTCGATGACGAGCACGGTGGCGCCTGTCGCCAGATAGGAGGCCACCGCGGCGAACAGGAGCAGGCCCGGCGTCCCGATCGACTGCCGCCAGAGAGAAGCCGACCAGACGGGTTCTCGCCGGGAGCCCGCGTATCGAATTCCGACCAGGCTCACCACGATCAGGCAGCACAGCATGGTCGCCCAGGCGCCCATGAACTGCACGCCCGGCATTCCCCGGAGATGCAGCTCCCTCAGGTTGAGGAGGGCTAGGGCGGCCAACGCCCAGAAGGCAACGGTGATCAGGACGCCCTGCAGCGGCCCGGTTCGGCGCAGGAGCGAGTCGACGTACGAGCTCAACACGAATCGAAGCCCGTCGACGACATCCCGCCCCCGTTCAGGCCGGTGAGCATGAAGGCGATGTGGAGTTTGCCCACGGTCACGACGTTGCGGGACAAAGACCGCCTTCGTCTCGCGCCGCGGACATCGCGACACACAGTCCGGCCAGGAACATGGCTGCGGCGACGAGGAGTACATGCTCGGAGGTCATACCGTGCAGGGCGATGGCAATGACCCAACCGGCGGCCGTATCCCGGGCGAGCGATCTCGGCGCGCGCCACTGCGAACGCAGCAACAGCATGATGGAAAGAATGAACAGCGACGCGGGGACGATGCCGGCTTCTCCCAGGAAAATCAGGTACAGATTGTCAACGCCCATTGGCGTGCCCTTGAATCCGATGGGGGCGGTGTCCAGGCTGATCAATGCCCCCAGACCGTGACCGAACAGCGGCGCTTCCATCGCCTTCTCGAAGCCCAGTCTCCAGAGCAAAAACCTCTGGTTCTGCAATGCGGCGCCAAGGTTTCCAAGAAAGGTCCCGCCGTCCGGACTGTCCATTTCGGATGTGCCGGCGCCGGCAATATCGTTGCCGGCAACGCGCAGTGAATAGATATGGAGCGCGCCCAACTCGGGCGGGATAGGACCGCTGAGGCGGTTGTCGTCCAGCCACAGTTGCCAGAGGTTCGACGGGTTGCCGAGCTCGGGCGGAATGGGGCCGGTGAGGCCGTTGTCGTCCAGCCACAGTCGCCGGAGGTTCGACAGGTCGCCGAGCTCGGACGGAATGGGGCCGGTGAGGTCGTTGTCACCGAGCGACAGTATCCTCAGACGGGTCAGCTTCCCCAGCTCCGGAGGAATGGGGCCCGCGAACCGGTTGCCGTCGAGGTGCAGCCATGTGAGACGGCTCAGCTCGCCGAGTTCCGGAGGAATCCGCCCGCCCAGGTTCATGTCCCGCAAGTCCAGTCCGACGACATGTCCCGACCAATCGAGCATCACACCCTGCCAGGACTCGACGGGGCTGGCGTAGCTCCAGTTCAGCGGGGCGTCCTCCGCCAGGACGTCGCGCGCGAGCATCAGACGGGCGGCATCTTCGAACAGGCCGGGCTTCCTCCAGGGCGGCGGCCGGCAGAGCAGGTCCTGCTCGACATGAGCGTAGCGCGCCCGCGCCGCGCGCCATGTCAGCGGGATGCAGCCCAGAAGTGTATTCCCGCCCAGGCGCAGGTCCGCAAGACGAGGCAGCCGGGCCAGCTTCGTCGGGATGTATCCATGCAGACGATTGTTCTCGAGCCGCAGCGTTTCCAGATGCTCCTGCTCGTCAAGCCACCGAGGGAAGGGACCCGTCAGCGCGTTGTCTTCCAGGGACAGCACCCGCAGGTCGGCCAGGTTGGCGATGTGCTCCGGGATGGGGCCGCTGAGCTCGTTGCCGCCGAGATGCAGCCGGACGAGCCGCCGCAACGCGCCGAGCTCCTCCGGGATCGGGCCGGTGAGCGCGTTGTTCTCCAGCGTCAGCGCCCTCAGCCCGGCGAGGGCGCCCAGCTCCGGGGGGATCGGACCCCCGAGCCGGTTGTCGCCAAGATGCAGAACGGCAAGCGCGTCCAACGCGGACAGCTCCGCGGGGACGTGCCCGTTCAGCCCCAGGTGCGACAGGTCCAGGGCGACGATGCGCGGCCCTTGCACGGCGGCCCCGTCCACGGCCGGCGGGAAACCCAGGGTGACGCCGCGCCAATGGTCGATGGGGAGCGTGGCGTTCCAATTCAATCCCGCGTCCCCGGCCAGTTTGTCGCGCACTTCCAGAAGCGTGGAGCAGTCGCTGTACAGGCGCGTTGCCGCTGCCCGGCAACGCGGGCTTTCGTCGGTCCCCCCGCCGCGGTCCCCGGCCGCCGCTTCGTCTCCCGCGAAGCGCACCGCCGCCGGCCCGGGTAGCGCCGCCACCGCGGGCGGCAAGGGGCCGAGCCGGGAGTTCCCCCTCAACCGCAGGTCCGCAAGCCTCGACAGCCTGCCCAGCTCGGGCGGGACCGGACCGCTGAGGCGGTTGTCGTCCAGCCACAGGGTTCGCAGGTGCAACAGGCCGCCGAGCTCGGGCGGAACGGGGCCGGCCAGCCGGTTGCGGCTCAAGCGCAGCGAGACGAGCCCGTCCAGCCGCCCCACCTCCGGGGGGATGCGTCCGTTCAATCCCGTCTGCGTCAGGTCCAGCGCCGTCACGCGGCCGCGCAGACGGTCCACCGTGACGCCCTGCCACTCCTCCAGCGGCACGCCCGGGCGCCAGTTCAGCGGCGCATCCCCGGCGAGTCCGTCCTTCACCGCGAGCAGGAGCGCGCAGTCGGCCAGCAGGCCCGGAGCGCCTCGCCCCGGCTTGCACGACAGGGCGGTGTCCAGGTCGTGGGCTTCGAGCGCGTAGAGCGCCGGCGGGAAGGGACGAGCCAGCTCGTTGCCCGACAGGCGCAGGAAGGACAGGTTGTCGATTGCGCCCAGCTCCGAGGGGACGGCGCCGGTGAGCTCGTTGTGCTCCAGGCGAAGCGAAACGAGCCGTTCCAGTCCACCCAGCGCCGTGGGGATGGACCCGGCCAGCCGGTTGTGGCGCAGGTCCAGGGCGACCAGCCCGCTCAGAGCGCCGAGCTCCGCCACGAGGCGGCCGTTCAGTCCCGCGCGCGGCAACTCCAGGGCGGCCACACGCCGCGGCGAGCCGCCGGTGCTGACCCCCTGCCAGAATCCGATGGGCACGTCCTCGCTCCAGTTGAGCCGGGCCTCGCCGGCCAGGACGTCCCTGACCGCCAGCAAGAGGGTGCAGTCGGCCAGCAGTGCGGGGGGCATTCCCGGCGAGGGCCGGCAGACCAGGCCGCTTTCCGCCGCCCGACCGCCGGGGTCTCCGGGGGCATCCGCTCGACGAACGGGGAGAACATGGAGATCGTGGTCGGCGATTTCGTACAGCCGCGGCGGGAGGGGACGGTCCAGATCGTTGCCGGCGAGGCGCAGGAGGGAGAGACTGTCGATCCCTCCCAGTTGCGGCGGAGCGGGACCGGACAGGTCGTTCCTCTGCAACTGCAGCTCCTCGAGCCTCGGCAGCTTCCCGAATTCCGGGGGGACCGGGCCGGTGAGCCGGTTCCGGTGCAGACGCAGCGCAACGAGCCGGGGCAGCTCACCCAACGCCGGCGGGATACCGCCGGCGAGCCGGTTGTCACTCAAATCGAGCGAGACGAGATGGCCCAGTTGCCCCAGTGCAGGCGGGATCGTTCCGTTCAGGTTCCACCCCGGCAGCTCCAGCTTCGTCACCCGCTCCAGCGGACCGCCCACCGTCACCCCGTGCCACTCGGCCAAGGGGAGATGGGCGCTCCAGTTGAGCCTCGCGTCGCCGGCCAGGGTGTCCCTGGCCTCCAGCAAGAGCGCGCAGTCGGCGCGCAGGCCGGGATTGCCCGGGGGTGCGGCGGGGCACGACGACGCGGGGCCGCCGAGCGGCCTCCCCAGTCCGGGAGGCACAGGGCCCGTCAGGCGGTTGTCGTTCAGCCACACCTCCCGGAGGTTCGACAGCCTCGCCAGCTCGGGCGGGACGGAACCGGTCAGGTGGTTGGCGCCGAGCGCCAGCACTTGCAGATCGGCGAGGTTCCCGAGCTCGGGGGGGATGGGGCCGGTCAACCGGTTGCCGTCCAGCACCAGGGTCCGCAGGCGGGCAAGGCTCCCCAGCACGGCGGGAATGCGTCCGTCCAGCCCCGTTCGAGGCAGTTCCAGCGCGATGACGCGGCCTTCCGGGCCGCCCAGGGTGACGCCTTGCCACCTGCCCATCGGCATCGCCTCGCGCCAGTTCAGCCGGGCGCCGCCTTCCAGCGTTTCCTGCGCCGCCAGCAGCGTCGTGCAGTCCCCGAACAGTCCGGGACTCGTTCGGGGCGGCGGCAGGCAGAGCGCTCTATGGGCAAGATCGGATTCGGCCACGTCGAACAGCTCCGGCGGAACCGGGCCGGTCAGGCGGTTGCTGCCCAGCCACAGGCTCTCGAGTCTGGCGAGCCGTCCCAATTCGGGCGGGATGCCGCCGGTCAGGGCGTTGAGGTCCAATACCAAGCTGCGCAGGCTTGCGAGCTGCCCCAGCTCGGGCGGAACGGGACCGGTGAGCCGGTTGCGGTCAAGGTGCAATGACTCCAGGCCGCGCAGCCGCCCGAACTCCGGTGGAACGCGTCCCGTCAGTCCTCGCTCCGACAGGAAGAGCGCCTTCACGCGGCCTCCCGGGCCGCCCAGGGTGACGCCTTGCCACCAGCCGATGGGGATGTCCGCACGCCAGTTGAGCGCCGCCTGGCCGGCGAGCTCGTCCCTCGTCGCCAGCAGCAGGGTGCAGTCGCCGAGTAGCTCGGGACTCATCCGAGGCGACCGCCGGCAGAACAGCTCGTCGAGGAGGTCCTGATCGGGCAGATCGTACAGTCCGGGCGGGATAGGGCCGGTGAGCGCGTTCCCATCCAGTCTCAGCGTGCGCAGATTCGCGAGCCGCCCCAGCTCGGGCGGAACGGGACCGGTGAGCCGATTGCGGGCAAGGCGCAGTGACTCCAGGCCGTGCAGCCGCCCGAACTCCGGCGGAATGCGCCCCGTCAATCCTTGCCCCGACAGGGAGAGCGCCTTCACGCGGCCTTCCGGACCGCCCAGGGTGACGCCTTGCCACTGGCCGATGGAGGTGTCCGCACGCCAGTCGAGCGTCGCCTGGCCGGCGAGCTCGTCCCTCGTCGCCAGCAGCAGGGTGCAGTCGTCGAGCAGTTCGGGATGCATCCGAGGCGACCGCCGGCAGAACAGCTCGTCGAGGATGTCGAGATCCAGCTCGTACAGCTCGGGCGGGATGGGGTGGGCCAGATCGTTGCCGGCGAGGCGCACGCGGGAGAGACTGTCGATCTCCCGCAGTTGCGGCGGAACGGGGCCGGTCAGGCGGTTGCCCCGCAGCCACAGCGTCTCGAGGTTCGAGAGCTTTGCCAGCTCCGGAGGAATGGCCCCGGTCAAGTGGTTGAAGCTCAATCCCAGGCGTTTCAGACGGGTCAGGTTTCCCAATTCGGGAGGAATGGGGCCGGTGAGCCGATTGCGGCCGAGGCGCAACGAAACCAGGCCGTCCAGTCGCCCGAGCTCCGGCGGAATGCGCCCGTTCAATCCCCGATCCAGGGACAGCCGGGTTACGCGTCCTTCCGGGCCATCCACCGTCACGCCCTCCCAGTGCTGGACGGGCCGGAGGGGACTCCAGTTCAAGGCCACGTCGCCGGCCAGGATGTCCTTCACCGCCAGCAGGACGGCGCAGTCGGCGGCCTCGCTTGAATGACCGTCCGATGGCGGCTCGCAGAACAGTACGTCCGCACGGTGCTTGTCCTCGATAACACGCAACGATGCCCACGGGGTGAACTGAGCCGCAACGACGGCCAGGCCGATCAGTCCCCCGGCCAGGGACAAGAGAAGAACGGCCTTCCTCTTGTCGCGCAGATTGAGTAGCGCGAACAGAGCCAATATCGCGACGAGCACGAGGAACCCCGTTCTGGCAGCCGTCGCCAAGGTTGCCGCGGTGCCGATCGCCAGTCCCGCATAGCCGAGCCTGCGCGACCCTCCATTGGTCAGGAAGGCCAGGGCAAGCGCCACGGTCATGCAGGTGACGAGGCCGGCGTCGTTCGGGTTGGCGAAGGCGCCGGTCAGGCGAAAAGGAATCCGGTAAGGCAGCAGGATGCCGAGCTCGCGCAGGATCGGCGAAGCGAGGATGACGGCGCAGCTCGCAATCAGGATGACGAGCACACCCCCCAACAGCCGGTCGGCCCCGGTGCGTTCCAGCACCGCGCGGCCACCCAGCGCCGCGGCCACGAGCACGCCGAAGTGGAGGACTCGATACTTCAGGCCTTCGGCGGTGTCCGGCTGCCAGCTCCCTTCGATGAGGAGCACGGTGACGCCTATCGCCAGATAGGACGCCACCGCGGCGAACAGGAGCAGGCCCGGCGTTCCGATCAGTTGTCGCCAGAGAGACACCGACCAGACGGGCTCTCGCCGGGAGCCCGCGTATCGAAGTCCGACCAGGCTCACCACGATCAGGCAGCCCAGCATGGTCGCCCAGGCGCCCATGAACTGCACGCCCGGCATTCCCCGGAGGTGCAACTCCCTCAGGTTGAGGAGAGCCAGGGCGGCCAACGCCCAGAAGGCAACGGCGATCAGGACGCCCTGCAGCGGCCCGGTTCGGCGCAGGAGCGGGTCGACGTACGAGCTCAACACGAATCGAAGCCTGTCAACGACATCGGGACACCGGGGGTCGGGATTTGCCGGGCAAGGTGCGGCGGCGTCGCCGCAGCCGGTGGATTGCCCCGGACCTCTTTGGGCAGAGACCGGGGCTTCGGGGCTCCGTCATCACCCTCCGCCAATGCCATGGGGAGCCGGTGTCCCGGCGATGTCGGCGGAGGGGGCGGCCGGCGGCCTCGCCACGCTGATGGGCTTACGGTCCGCACAAGCTGCACAGGTCCGAAGCCATGCGGTCGTACCAGGCCCCGCTGCGGAAGTATTCCCCCCGGCGTCTGGCGCCCTCGCACAGCCGCCGGTACAGGCCGGGGTCCCCGAGCAACCGCTCGATCGCGGACCTCACCGCTGCGGCGGAGCGGGGCTCCACCAGCAGCCCGCTCTCTTCGTGCTCGACGAGCTCGGGAACGCCGCCCCACCGGGCGGCCACGACGGGCACGCCGCACTGGAAGGCTTCGAGGATCGCGTTGGGATAGCCCTCGCCCCTGAAATAGCTGGGGTACAGCAGCAGGTCGTGTTCGCTCAGGGCCCGGGGCACTTCTCCCGGCTCGAGAACGCCGCCGTAGTCCGCCCTGGGATGGCCCTCGAACAGGGAAAAATCCGTGTCGGGCATACGGGGCCCGAAGACCCGGAGACGACAGTTTTCGGGGAGGTGGCGGCAGGCGTCGAGAGCCTCCGCCAGTCCCTTGTCCATCTCCAGGCGAGCGACGAAGATCAGCTTGCGGAGCGTTCCGCGCCCGGCCGCGGCCGGGGCTTCGAGGTCCCGCGTGGTGGGGTGCCAGCGGACATTGGCCAAGTGTCCGAACTCTCTGCGCAACTGCTGCGACTGGACATATACCAACGCGCAACGCATCCAGGTCCGGTCGGCGATCCACCGGGCCAGGGCGCCGTGGTTTCGATAGACCGAGCCGGCGTCGCCTCCGGAAAACCGCAACACCATGGGCCTGTGCGCGAGCTTGCAGATGACCCAGACGGACGAGGCCAGGATGGCCGCCGAGTAGGGCGCGATGATGAGGAAGACGATCCGGGAGCGTCGGACTCTCGCCACGGCCTTCCAGACCACCCGCAGGAACCTCCCGAGCCGAACGACCTGGATTCTCCAGGGGGGCAGGTTGGTCACGCTCGCCAGCGAATCGAGGACATCCAGCTCCAGACCCCGCATCCGCAGTTGACGGACCTGTTCCGCGGCCATGACCTTGGTCCCCCCGATCACGCTGGTGGCGGACTCCGTGCCCGGCAGCGGGGCGATGAGGAGGATCTTCGACATCCGGTTCCCGCTATTCGAGCGCTTCGGCACCGTCCGGCGTCCGGCGAAGGGCGTTGCGCGGACCGGCAACCCCATTCTCCCCGCGCTCCTGCCGAGGTCGAGATTCCCGATACACTCGATTGCCCCATCTCTGCCTCCGGAACGGAAGGAAGAAGCCGAGTCCCCAGGCAAGGTGCATGGTCGCGAGGACCACCGGAAGAAGGGGCGCGGCATGCGAACGGCGGCGGAGTCCGACCGCCAGAGACCCGATCGCCAGGACGAGAACGTAGACGAGCGGCAATGCCGATGCCGCCACCCAGGGGGCGCCCGCCAGGGCCAGGAACCCCGAGGCGGCCAGACCCAGCACCAGCAGCGGGGCGGCGAGGTGCCGGGCCCGCAGCGAGGCCGGGTGCTGTCGGAGCATCGCTCCCTTCATCCGGCCATAGCGAAAGTATTGCCTGGCCAAGGCGCGCAGCGTGCCCCGGGGCCGGTAGTCGACCACGAGTTCGGGATCGAACCACACCGCTTCCCCGCGTTTCCGCAGCCGGTAGTTGATCTCGTAGTCCTCGTTGCCTACCAGGGAAACGTTGTACCCGCCCACCGCATCGAGCGCTTCGCGCCGGAACACACCCAGATAGACGGTGTCGGCCGGCCCCGCAGGGCCGCCAATCCGGTAACGGGCGTCGCCTGCCCCGAGTGGCGTGGTCATCGCCATCGCCACGACCCGCTCGAAGAAGGTGGTCCCGACCGGCCGCTGCCGGCCCCCCACGTTCGCAGCCCCCGTTCTCCGAAGCGATTCGACCGCGCGGCGCAGATATCCGGGGGCGAAGAACGTATGGGCGTCGCACCGCGCGATCACCCCCCCCGTCGCCGCCCGAAGACACCTGGCGATGCCGGGAAGAAGTTCCCGGTCGGGGTTGGGGACCAGCTTCACCGTCGGGTACCGTCGGCGAATCAGCTCGGACATGGCCGGGGATCCGGATCCATCGGCGACGATCACCTCCACCGGACCCGCGTACTCTTGAGACAGCACCGAGTCGAGAGCCATCGCGATGGTCGCTGCGGCGTCGCGAGCCGGAATGAGCACCGACACCCGGGGAAAACCGGCCGCGGCGGCGCGGCCGCCCGTACGTTCCTTCATGTTGCGGTTCCAGTGAAAACAGGCAACCAGGCCGTCGCGGCGGCTCCGGACAGTACGACAACACCGCAGACGGGCCTCCAGTGGCCCGTCGGACGTTCATCCAGACTGGAACTCTCCGGATCCGGCCGTCGGAAACCTGACCGTCCTTCCTCCGGGAAAGGTACCACGGAACCCGCCTCGGAATGTCCCGCGGCATGTCCTGCGGCGCAGGCTCCCGGCCCGGACATCGCCGCCGTGCCCGGGGGCGACGCCGCTGGTGCGGAATCCTTCGGCCACGGTGGGCTTCATGCGCGAGGGACAGGCGACCTGCGGGACATCCGCACCGGGCGCCGCTGCGCGCCCCATCCGCCGGGCGGGCCATCGAAGACCCCCGCGCACGCGGTCCCGCAATCCGGACAACGTCCGTCGGCGCCGAGCGCGTAGTCCTCGAGAACGTACCAGTCCCGCACAATCAACGCCCGGCCGCAGCCATGACAGGCCGTGGTGCCGCCGCGCGCGTCGTGCACGTTGCCCGTGTACACATAGCGCAAACCGTTGTCCAGCGCGCGGGCGCGGGCCCGAGTCAGGGTCGCGGCCGGAGTACGGGGACGATCGAGCATCTTCCAGTCCGGGTGGAACGCGGTGAAGTGCAACGGCACCGCCGGCCCGAGACGATCGGCGATCCAGGCGGTCATCGCGTCGATTTCGGCATCACCGTCATTCTCTCCCGGGATCAGGAGCGTGGTGATCTCGAGCCACACATCGGTCTCGTGGCGAATGTATTCGAGCGTCTCCAGCACCACGCCGAGGCGCCCGCCCGTCACCTTCCGGTAGAAACGCTCGGTGAACGCCTTCAGGTCGACGTTCGCCGCGTCCATGTGCGAGAAGAACTCCCGGCGCGGTTCGTCGCAGACGTATCCCGCGGTCACCGCGACCGGGCATACGCCCCGCTCCCGGCACGCCCGGGCGACATCGACGGCATATTCGAGGAAGATGACAGGGTCGTTGTACGTGAACGCGACGCTACGGCATCCGAGGCGCATCGACGCAATGGCGAGGTCCTCGGGACTGGCGGCGTCGGCAAGCGTATCCATCTGCCGGGACTTGCTCATGTCCCAGTTCTGGCAGAACTTGCACGCGAGGTTGCACCCCGCGGTGCCGAACGAGAAGACCGGCGTCCCCGGAAGAAAGTGGTTCAGCGGCTTCTTCTCGATCGGATCGACGCAGTACCCGCTCGACCGGCCGTAGGTGGTCGACACGACTTCGCCGCCTTCCCGGGCGCGTACGAAGCACAGGCCCCGCTGGCCCTCCCGGAGCCTGCACGCCCGGGGGCAGACGTCGCACTGCACCCGTCCGTCATCGAGGGCGTGCCAATACTTCGTCGGCATCCCCGCGACGGACTGCACCTGATCGGCCATGGTCACCCTCGGGCCCGGGCCCCTGTCCGCGGACTGGTGTCCGCGACCCGCGTGGAACGCTCCGGATAACGGCCGAGCGGCCGGCCGTGCCGATCGGTGACGCCGCGGATCGCCCGCAGCGGCTGCCGCAGGCCGCCCGTCACGAGCGATTGGTACATGGCGTTCACCTCGATGTCGAGCATAACGCGCTCCGCCCCGCCTCCATTCAGGCTGGTGAGCATGAAGGCGATATGGAGTTTGCCCACGGTCACGACTTTGCGGGACAAAGACCGCCTTCGTCCCGCGCCGCGGACATTGCGACACTCAAACCGGCCAGGAACATGGCCGCGGCGACGAGGAGTACATGCGGGGAGGTCATACCGTGCAGGGCGATGGCAATGACCCAACCGGCGGCCGTATCCCGGGCGAGCGATTTCGGCGCGGTCCATTGCGAACGCAACAACAGCATGATGGAAAGAATGAACAGCAATGCGGGGACGATACCGGCTTCTCCCAGAAAAATCAGGTACAGATTGTTAACGCCCACCGGCGTGCCCTTGTGCCCGATGGGGGCGGTGTCCAATATGGTCAATGCCCCCAGACCGTGACCGAACAGCGGCGCTTCCATCGCCTTCTCGAAGCCCAGTCTCCAGAGCAACAACCTCTGGTTCTCCAATGCGGCGCCAAGGTTTTCAAGAAAGGTCCCGCCGTCCGGACCGTCCATTTCGGATGTGCCGGCGCCGACAATATCGTTGCCGGCAACGCGCAGCGAACGGATATCGACCGCGCCCAACTCGGGCGGGATGCGACCGCTGAGGCGGTTGTCGTCCAACCACAGTTCCCGGAGGTTCAACAGGTTGCCGAGCTCGGGCGGAATGGGGCCGGTGAGCCGATTGCGGTCGAGGTACAACAAACCCAAGCCGCGCAACCGCCCGAGTTCCGGCGGAATGCGTCCCGTCAGACCTTGCCCCGACAGAGCGAGCGCGCCCACGCGGCCTTCCGGACCGCCCAGGGTGACCCCTTCACCGGCCGATGGGGATGCCCGCACGCCAGTTGAGCGTCGCCCGGCCGGCGAGTTCGTCCCTGATCGCCAGCAGCAGGGTGCAGTCGCCGAGCAGCTCGGGATTCATTCGAGGCGAACGCCGGCAGAACAGCTCGTGGAGGACGTCGAGATCCAGCTCGTACAGTTCGGGCGGGATGGGGCGGGCCAGATCGTTGCCGGCGAGGCGCACGAGAGAGAGGCTGTCGATCTTCCCCAGTTGCGGCGGAACGGGACCGGTCAGGCGGTTGCCCTGCAGCCACAGCTCCTCAAGGCCCGATAGCTCTGCCAGCTCCGGCGGAATGGCGCCGGTCAAGAGGTTGAAGCTCAAGACAAGGTATTTCAGATTGGTCAGATTTCCCAATTCGGGAGGAATGGGGCCGGTGAGCCGATTGCGGTTGAGGCGCAACGAAACCAGGCCGTCCAGCCGCCCGAGCTCCGGCGGAATGCGCCCGTTCAATCCCCGATCGTCCAGATACAGCCTGGTGACACGTCCCTCCGGGCCATCCATCCTCACGCCCGTCCAGCGCTGGACGGGCAGGGTGGGACTCCAGTTCAAGGCCATGTCGCCGGCCAGGACATCCTTCACCGCCAGCAGGACGGCGCAGTCGGCGTCCGCGCCTGGATCACCGTCCGATGGCGACTCGCAGAACAGTGCGCCCCCGCCCCCGTTCTCGGCAGTACGCAACGATGTCCACGGGGTGACCTGGATCGCAACGATGGCCAAGCCGATCAGTCCCCCGATCCAGGACAGGAGAAAAACGGTCTTCCTCTTGTCGCGCAGATTGAGCAACACGAACAGGACCAATATCGCGACGAGCACGAGGAACCCCGTTCTGGAAGCCGTCGCCAAGGTTGCCGCGGTACCCATCGCCAGTCCCGGATAGCCGAGCTTGCGCGGCCCTCCATTGGTCAGGAAGGCCAGGGCAAGCGCCACGGTCATGCCGGTGACGAGGCCGGCGTCGTTCGGATTGGCGAAGGCGCCGGTCAGGCGAAAAGGTATCCGGTAGAACGGCAGGATGCCGAGCTCGTGCAGGATCGGCGAAGCGAGGATGACGGCGCAGCTCGCAATCAGGATGACGAGCACACCCCGCAACAGCCGATCGGCCCCGGTGCGTTCCAGCACCGCGCGGCCACCCAGCGCCGCGGCCACGAGCACACCGAAGTGGAGGACTCGATACTTCAGAGCTCCGGCGGTGTCCGGCTGCCAGCTCCCTTCGACGACGAGCACGGTGGCGCCTATCGCCAGATAGGACGCCACCGCGGCGAACAGGAGCAGGCCCGGTGTCCCGATCGATTGTCGCCACAGAGAAACCGACCAGACGGGTTCTCGCCGGGAGCCCGAGTATCGAATTCCGACCAGGCTCACCACGATCAGGCAGCACAGTATGGTCGTCCAGGCGCCCATGAACTGCACGCCCGGCATTCCCCAAAGATGCAGCTCCCTCAGGTTGATGAGAGCCATGGCGGCCAACGTCCAGAAAGCAACGGCGATCAGGACGCCCTGCAGCGGCCCGGTTCGGCGCAGGAGCGAGTCGACGTACGAGTTCAACACGCCATCAGGAAGCGACGGCAGCGCCACGGGACGCGGTCCGCGGCCCACACCGCCCCTCCGGCGGGAGGCGCCCGGCGACGAACGGAAGCCGCATCGCGCCGGCGCAGGCGCGCTCGATGCGCCGTCCCTCGCCCCGGCTCACCCAGTGCCATTCCACGCCGTGCGGAGCGACATCGGAGACCGAAGTCGCTCCGATCGAACGCATGAGGCGCGCCCAGACCTCCAATGCCCCGCTCGAACCGCTCAGGTTCACGGGCCGATTGTCGTCGCGTCCGATCCAGACCACGGCGACCCGGTCCGCACCGTAGCCCGCGAACCAGCTATCGCGCCGCCCGTCCGTGGTCCCGGTCTTCCCCGCAAGCGCCTGGCCGCGCCCGAGGAGCCCCCGGGCCCTGCGTCCGGTCCCTTCGCTCAGCACCCCGCGCAAGGCGTGGGTGACGAGGAACACCGCGCCCGGGTCCGCGACCCGCGTGGAACGCTCCGGATAGCGGCCGAGCGGCCGGCCGTGCCGATCGGTGACGCCGCGGATCGCCCGCAGCGGCTGCCGCAGGCCGCCCGTCGCGAACGACTGGTACATGGCGTTCACCTCGATGGGAGCGAGCTCCGCGGTGCCGAGGAGCATCGCCGGAAACGCCGTGATCGGCCGCGACACCCCGAGCGCCCGAATCATCTCCCGGACCCGTTCCAGCCCGACGTCGAGCCCGAGCCGGACCGTCGCGATGTTGTACGAGCGCACGAGCGCGTCGTGCAGGAGCACCGCCCCGTGCGAGCGGCCGTCGTGGTTTCGTGGCTGCCACGGCCCACGCGGCCCGTCGAGCCGGACCGGGTCGTCGCGGACGAACGACGCGAGATGGAACCGCGGGCCGGCCAGCGCCGCGAGGTAGACCGCGGGCTTGACCAGCGAACCGACCGGCCGGACCGCATCGAGGGCACGATTGAACCCCGCGAGGCGCGGCTCGCGCCCCCCCACGACCGAGAGCACTTCGCCGGAGCGGGCATCCGTCACCGTGACCGCGGCCTGAAGCTCCCGGCGCGCGAGGCCGCTGCGTTGCGCGAGGACCGGTATCGACTCGCCGAGCGCCGACTCCGACGCGCGTTGAACGGTGGGGTCGAAAGTCGTGAAGATCCGCAGCCCCTCGGTGCGCAGCACCTCGCCCGGGTAGTCGCGCCGGAGCTGCCGGCGCACGAGGTCGACAAACGCCGGGAAGCGCGTCGACGCGAGGGGCGGGCGGCGCGTCACTCCGAGCGGCTCTCCCCGCGCGCGCTCCGCCTCCCCGGCCCCCGCCACGCCCCGTGCTTCGAGCCGATCGATCACCCGGTTCCGCCGCCGCTTTGCGCGTTCGGGATGGCGCCGCGGGTCGTAGTACGAGGGCCCGCGCACCAGGCCGACGAGCAACGCCATCTCGTCGAGATCGAGGTCCGCGAGCGAGCGCCCGAAGTAGAAACGGGCGGCGCGGCCGAATCCGTGAATGGCGTGCGCGCCCTGCTGGCCGAGGAACACCTCGTTCAGGTACGCCTCGAGCAATTCGGGCTTGGAGTAGCGCCACTCCAGCAGCAACGCGACGAGCGCCTCGTTCAGCTTGCGGGCGAGGGTACGCTCGGTGGACAGGAAGAAGTTCCTGGCGAGTTGCTGGGTCAGGGTGCTTCCGCCCTGCACGGTGCGGCCGGCAAGCAGGTTCGCCCAAGCGGCGCGCAGGATCGCCAGAGGGTCGAGGCCGGAGTGCTCGTGGAACCTGCGGTCTTCGACTTCCAGCAGGATCGCCTGGAACGCGGCAGGGACGTCGTCGAGGCGGAGCAGCACGCGATCCTCTCGATGCGCGGGAAAGATCCGGGCGATCTCGGCCGGATCGACCCGCACCCGGGCGCGTGCCTCGCCATCCACCTCGACCGCCGTGACGCGCCCGCCGGACACCGAGACCGAGACCGTGCGCGATGGAGCGGCTCCATCGGGAAACGGGAACTCGCGAGTCACGAAACGCACGCGCTCGCCGCTGCGCTCGAAACTCGCGGGTCGGAACGCGGAACGCACATGCCGGTAGCCGGCGAGCTTCAGCTCCGCCTCGATCGCATCGATCGTCAGCGGCGCCCCGGGAGCGAGCTGGAGCGGCCGGGCGAACACGCGCGCCGGCACGGCCCACCGCTTGCCGTCGAACTCGTTCCGGATCCGCAGGTCCAGCCAGAACGCATACGCCGCAAGCACGATCACGCCCACGACGCCAGCCACGGCGGCCATCCGCCGGACCCGGCTGCGGCGCTTCGATTTCGGGCGAGAGCGGGCTCGTGGGGACTTGCGTCCGGTGGACGCCGATCCGGGACGACGGCGGGCCATGGCGCTGGGACCAGGTGACGATCCCGTCATAGACTACGAAACCACGAGCAATAGCTCAAGAGTCGATTCAGATTGTTCTGATATCTATTTGTAAATTATGGATTTATCACTCGCGTTTCTTGCAAGCCGATGAACCCGGCGGTCTTCGGAAGAGTCCGCCGCGGCACGAGGTTCGTCGATACACCGGGTTCACCGCACGAGACCTCCCGGCACCACCCACCGTCGTCGTTCCCGGCGCGTCACGAGGTTCGTCGAACCCTCGGTTTCACCGTGCCGGTTGCACCGCGTGACCCGGTTCCGAACCCTCACCAGCTCAGCACGCCGTGGAGCGATTCGAGATCCTCCGGCCGGTCGATGTCTCGACGCGGTTCCAGCTCCAGGAGCCGCAGCCGCGCGGCACGCGCACGTTCGCGAGTCTGGGCGAGTACGCGCCCGGTGCCCCAGTCCACCTGCGCGAACAACTCCCGGCAGGGCCGGTCGACGGCGATCAGCACATAGCCGCCGTCGAGGGCCGGCGCCACCACCACGTCCGCATCCGGTGAACGCAGACCCTCGGCGGCACGCACGAGGTCGCCCGGCTCCAGGAACGGGCAGTCGGTTCCGATGATCGCGGTCGCGCCCGGACGCGCCTCGACCGCCGCTTGCATCCTCTCCCCGAGGTCCGTTCCGACCTGGGTGCGCAGCTCCACCCCCACCCGGCTCCGCAGCGTACGGAAGAGCTCGTGGTCCGTGCCCGGAGTGCACCACAGCTCCACCGGCCCCACGCCGCTGGCAAGCGCCGACGTGACGGCCCGGCATGTCATGGCCCGGTGCAGCGCGGCGGCGCGTTCCGCACCGATGGCCGGAACCAGCCGGCGCTTGGTCTTGCCGGGAACCGGGGCGCGAGCCATGACCACGACCCGGCAATCGGCGGTCATCGCTCAGCTCCCGCGGTACAGGCGCGCCAGTCTCTCGGGGTCGGCGCCGAGCGCGAACTCGAGCCTCAGCCGCCACATCAGGACGACAGTACGCACCATTCCGTCGCGCTCCCACCGCCGGCTCGACGTGGCCACGGCCGTCCGCAGGCAGGCCGGTCGCGAACGGGTGCGCAGCGCACGACTGAGCGCCACGTCTTCCATCAGCGCGATGTCGGGAAATCCCCCGGCCTCCCGAAAGGCGTAACGGGTGACGAACATCGCCTGGTCTCCGGTGGCGATCCCGCTCAGCCGCGAACGCAGGTTCATCGCGCGTTCGACGACGCGCAGCATCGGGTGCGTCCCGTCGAGCCGCACGTCGAACCGGCCCCATTCGCGGCCGCGATGGTCGAGGGCGTCCCGGACCATCGGGACCCAGCCGGACGGAAGCCGCGTGTCCGCGTGGAGGAACAGCAGCACGTCACCGCGGGCGGCGGCGGCGCCCGCGTTCATCTGGCGTGCGCGACCGCGCGGCGCACGGAGGACACGATCGCACAGGGGATGCGCAACGCGCCGGGTCCCGTCCCGGCTGCCGCCGTCGACGACGATCACCTCGACGTCGCGGCCACGTCCGGATTGCAACGGAAGCAGCGACCGCGCGAGGGCTCCGGCCTCGTCGAGGGCGGGAACGACGACCGAGACCCATGGCGAGGCCACCGGCTCCCGGCGGCATGGCCGGCCGCCGTCGTGCGGGCTCAGGTCAGCGCACCGCCGCAACTGCTTCCCTGCCCCGCGGTGCAGCCGAAGCAGTGGTCGCGTATCGCGATCGGCCGGCCGTCGATGTCGGCCGAAACGAGGTCCGTGACGTGGACCCGCGGCGATCCGTTGAGCCGCATCGGAAGTCCCAGCATCTGGTTGAAGTCGCAGTCGTAGGCATATCCCTGCCAATCGATGCTTACGGTATGCCGGCACATCACGTGCTCGACGTTCGATTCGACGTGGGCCTCCCGCAACACGTCGAGATACTCCACGAACAGGCCTTTCGAGATGAGGGTGCTGCCGAACCGTCCGATCGGCATGTTCGCCAGCGTCAGCAGGCGATTGAACCGGACGCCGAACTGCCGGCCGAGTTCGGTCTTGTAAGTACGCTCCAGCTCGGCCTGGGCGGGGGGAAGCACCGGGCCCTGCGGATTGAAGACGAGATCGAGGGAGAGATCGGTGTCTTCGCCGCCGTAACCCAGGGCATTCAGCCTCCGCAATCCTTCGATGCTCGCATCGAACACTCCCTTGCCCCGTTGCCGGTCGACGTTCTCGTCGAGGTAGCAGGGCAGCGACGCGACGACGCCGACCCGTCGAGACGCCAGGAATTCCGCCAGGTTTTCCTGGCCGGGCTCGAAGAGGATCGTGAGGTTGCACCGGTCGATGACCCGGACGCCGCGGTCCACCGCCGCATCGACCATGAACCGGAAGTTCGGGTTCAGCTCCGGCGCGCCCCCGGTGAGGTCGAGCACCTCCACGCCGGACGCCCCGATGAAGTCGACGACCTGGCCCGCCGTCCGGGCGCTCATCTGTTCGGTCCGCCTCGGACCCGCATTCACGTGGCAGTGCAGACAGGACTGGTTGCAGAGGTAGCCGAGGTTGACCTGCAGCGTGGTCAGCCGGTTCCGACGCAACGGCGGAAACGACGTATGGGCCAACAGTGGAAGTGGGTCGCGCATGGCTGGTCTTCCCGGCGGGGATCGCGGCATCCTACTTGCCGCGCACGACTCACGGCAACCGAACGGCGCTGGCGCGCGGCAGGCGACGCGAGTAGACTTTCGCACTCTTTCCGGGGCCGTAGCTCAGTTGGGAGAGCGCAGCGTTCGCAATGCTGAGGTCGTGGGTTCGACCCCCATCGGCTCCACCAACGCACCTCGAGTCCGCATCTCGCCCCGGCCCCGGTAGCTCAGCCGGATAGAGCGTCCGCCTCCTAAGCGGAAGGTCACAGGTTCGAATCCTGTCCGGGGCGCCATGTGGCCACATGCCCGCCGAAGGTGGATGGCTCGCCAACCTGTCACCTCCGCAACGATGAAGACGACGGCCTCCCGCAGAGCGGTGCGTCTCACGGGCATGCGGCAGAGACTCTATCCGAAGCACCTGCTGTCGTGGATGATGCTGCGCGCGACCCGCATCCGGTTCGCGCCCTGGAAGAACTGGCAAATCCGCTGGTTCGTTCGCAGGTACGGTGTCGACCTGGGCATCGCCGCGGACCCGGCCCCGGCGTCGTATCCACACTTCAACGCATTCTTCACCCGTGCTCTGGCCACCGCCGCAAGACCGCTGGAAGGCGGACCGGGCGCCGTCGTTTCTCCGGCCGACGGCACCGTCGCCGCGGCCGGTGCGATGGACGGCCGGACCGTCGTCCAGGCCAAGGACCGCACCTACACCCTCGAAGCCCTCTTCGGCGGGGATGAACGCGCCGCCGCCGCGTTCGCCGGCGGGCGGTTCGCGACGATCTACCTGGCGCCGCGCGACTACCACCGCGTGCACATGCCGCTCACCGGCCGGCTTCGCTCGACGGTGTACGTGCCGGGGAAGCTGTTCAGCGTGAACCCGGTGACCGTCGATGCGATCGACCGCCTGTTCACGCGCAACGAACGGATCGTCTCGTTCTTCGACACCGACCTCGGGCCGTTGGCGATCACCATGGTCGGCGCGGTCTTCGTGGGGTGCATGGAACAGGTGTGGCGCGGAGTCGTGACTCCGCCTCGGCGGCGCGAGGCTCTGGTCGAGCGTTACGACGATACGGAGGTCGTGCTGGAGCAGGGCCGCGAGATGGGCCGGTTCAACATGGGCTCGACGGTGATCCTGATGCTCGCGAACCCCGCGGTCGAATGGGCGCCGTGGATGGCGCCGGGCTCGCCGGTGCGGATGGGGCGTCGCATCGGTGGCGTCCCGTTCGGGGACGGCGGTCGGGCCGGGGGCACCATCCGGGCCGGTGGTGGCGCCCGGTCCGGCGATTGATCCGCGGAGAGTGGGCGGGACGTCGTTCCCGGATCAGCATTGTGAGTCATCCGGCGGCGGCCGCCCATCCTGCAAGTCCCGCAGCCGCGCCCGCAGATCGGCCACCTGCGCCTCGGCGGCCTCGCGAGCGGCAACCATTTCGGCCACCTGCGCCTCGGCGGCTTCACGGGCGGCAACCACTTCGGCCACCTGCGCCTCGGCAGCTTCACGGGCGGCAACCACTTCGGCCACCTGCGCCTCGGCGGCTTCACGGGCGTCGCATTGCTCCTGATAGGTGAGGAGGTCCTGTCCGGTCGCCGGGTCATGGAGCCGCAACTCCTTCCCGCGCAGACGAAGGTCGAGCCCGAGCACCTCGCTGCGCACCCCGGGGACCCCGTGCGCCAGCCACGTCACCGGCAACGGCTCGTAACCGTCCCCGCGCAATCGATACCCCTGGACCGGCGGCGACAGGTATTCGCTCCTCGGATCGCACAGAAAATACTCCCCCACTCCCAGCGACGCATACACCTCCCGCTTGCGCCCTTCGTCCTCGCGCCGCGTGCTTCGGGACGTCACCTCCAGCACGAAGTCCGGCCCCTTGGGCTCCTCCCACAGCTTGTACGTGTCCCGCAAGCCGCCTCCCGGCACCTCCTTCGGCGCTCCGAGCACGACGAACACGTCCGGCACCACCGACACCCGCGGATTGCCCTCTTCGTAGTAGAGGAACATGTCCCCGCCGACGTACACGTCCGCTTGGTCGCGGTAGTGGTTCCAGAGGACATCGGCCGCGTAGAGGGTGCAGGCGAAGTGAATCTCGCTCTCAGCCATCGGCTTGCCGTCCGAGCAGGGATACTCGATGGTGGAGCGGGCAAGAACGGATTCGCTCATCGGTGAGTCCTCCGGGACGAGGCGCGGGGGGCGCTGCGGACGTGCCTTGGGCGAAGGACGGTAGCACGCTCGTTTCCACATCCTCAAATCAAGCCGTGTCCGCAGGTGGCGGCTGCGCTCCGTCCGTGCAGACGCCCCGCGTCCCCGGGAACCCGTTCCCGGGGCGCGGGGCTCTTCAACCGGTCGGAAGCGATTCTCGGTGTTTCGGGGTTCGGGGGAATGCGCCCATCGTCCCGATGGGTGTAGGCCGAGGCCCATGCGTATCGTCCACGCCCTCGCGAGGCCGCCGGTTTCGGGGTGCGTTCACCCGGAACCGCACGGTGTACGAATACGGCTTCTCCGTCGACTCCGAGAGGTTCCGGACAACGATGATGTCGGACGATGACGCCTCGCGCAGCGTCGGCGGTCGCGCCATCCATCCGTGCGGGCCTGCCTGCTGCACGCCGGGATTCAGGGAACCCGGAGCACTGCTCCCAACGAGGTTTCGCCCCGGACCGACGAGGCATGAGCGTGACCAGGGCTACGGGCCGAATCCCCCGGGTACGCGGGCGTCATGCCCGGCACCACCGCTCGTCGAGGCCGGGCAAGGGCGGGCGGCTCGAATATCCCCTGGGTACACGGGCGTCATGCCCCGCACCATCCCGTCAGACTGCAATCACCGCCGCGCAGAGCTTCAGCAACGCGCCCGGATAGATCCCGAGCGCGAGGATCGCCAGCGCATTCACGCTGAGCACGATCTTCATGTCGGCCAGCGCGGTCACCGGCTCGTCCTCGGAGGGCGGGTCGAAGTACATCAGGCGCACGACCCGCAGGTAGTAGAACAGGCCGATGACCGAGAACAGCACCGCGACTACCGCCAGCCACGTCATGTCCGCCGCGACCACCTCGCGCAGCACCGACCACTTCGCCCAGAAGCCGACGAATGGCGGAACCCCGGCCATGGACAACATGAGAATCAGCATCATGAACGCGAACCACGGATTGCGATGGTTCAAGCCCTTGAAGTCGTCGAGACGGTCCGCCTCCATGCCCGCCCGTCCGAGCCAGATCACCATCGCGAACCCGCCCAGCGCCATCAGCGCGTAGGTCAGGACGTAGAACATCGAGGCCGCGTACCCGGCCGGGGTGCCGGACGCGACCCCGACGAACAGGAACCCGACGTGGGCGATCGTCGAATACGCGAGCATGCGCTTGATGTTGGTCTGGGCGATGGCGATGACGTTCCCGGCCGCCATCGACAGCACCGCGAGGATCGCGAGCATCTGGACCCAGTCGACGGCAAGCGCGCCCAAGCCGTCCACGAGCGCGCGCATGAGCATCCCGAACGCCGCAATCTTGGGGGCGGTGCTGATGAACAGGGTCACCGGGGTCGGAGCTCCCTCGTACACGTCCGGCACCCACATGTGGAACGGCACCGCGCCGAGCTTGAACGCGACCCCGACCACCACGAACACGAGGCCGAGCACCATCGTGAGCCGCATCGACTGCGCGCCGGCGAGCGACTCGGCGACCTCCGCGAGGTCCAGGCTGCCGGTGCTGCCGTAGATCATCGAGATCCCGTACAGCAGCATCCCCGAGGCCAGCGCTCCGAGCACGAAGTACTTCATCGCCGCCTCGGACGCCAGGCGGGAATCCCGGTCGAGCGCGACCATCGCGTAGAGCGAGAGCGAGAGCAGCTCCAGGCCCAGGTAGAGGGTCAGGAAGCTGCCCGCCGACACCAGCACCATCATCCCCAGCACCGCGAACAGCCCGAGCACGAAGTACTCGCCCCGCATCGAGCCGCGCGGCTCCAGATAGACCCTGGAGTAGAAGAAGCCGAAGGCGCTGACCACGAGGATGAACGCCTTGAGCACCGCCGCCATCGGGTCCGCGACGAAGGTGCCGTCGAACGTCGTGACCCGCGTCTCGGGGAGCGTCGCGAGCACGAGCAGCACGGCGCCGGCGAGCGACGCCTGGGAGAGCTGGTAGGTGAGCCGCCGGTAGCGCTCCGGCAGCCAGACGTCCACGACCAGAACGACGCACGCCATGCCGAACAGAACGATCTCGGCCGACGCGGGCAGCAGGTCGGGCAAGGCGAATCCGGACGGGGTCATCCAGCGTCCTCCCGAAGCCGGGGCCAAGCATGGTGTCGGGGCCGGGCGTGGAACAGGCGCATCGCCCCGACCGTTCCGGACAGGCTCCGCTGCCGGGGCTGGATCCGACGGCAGGGCCAGGCCCGACAGCGGAGCCGAACCCGACACCGGGAACGGGAACGGGACCGAATCGGACCGCTCACAGCTTCGACCTCGCGACATGGTCGAGGAGGTGCTCGACGCTCGGCCCCATGACCTCCAGCAACGGCGCGGGCCACAGCCCGAGCAGGAGCACCATCAGCGCGAGAACGGCGAGGATCGCGAACTCGCGCCGCCCGATGTCCGCGAGGGCGGCGACCCCTTCGTTCGCGACCGGTCCGTAGACGACACGCTTGTACATCCACAGCGTGTATGCGGCCCCCAGCACCAGGGTCGTCGCGGCGAGCAGCGCGATCCACGCGCCGGCCTTGAAGCTCGCGAGGATGACCATGAACTCGCCGACGAAGCCGGAGGTGCCCGGCAGCCCGGAGTTCGCGAGCGCGAACAGCATCATGAACGCGGCGAACACGGGCATCGTGTTCGCCACGCCGCCGTAGTCCCCGATCATGCGGCTGTGCAACCGGTCGTACATGACCCCGACGCAGAGGAAGAGCGCGCCGGAGATGAACCCGTGGGAGATCATCTGCACCAGGGCGCCCTCGACGCCCAGCGCGGCGCTCGTCGCGTCGCCGGACCGCATGAGCGGGAAGGCGATGAAGAACCCCAGGGTCACGAACCCCATGTGCGACACCGACGAGTACGCGATCAGCTTCTTCATGTCCGGCTGCACCAGGGCGACGAAGCCGACGTACACGACAGCCACGAGCGAGAGCACGATCATGAACGTCGCGAGCTCGGCGCTCGCATCCGGCGCGATCGGCAGGCTGAACCGGAGGAAGCCGTATCCGCCGAGCTTCAGCATGATCGCGGCGAGGATGACCGAGCCGCCGGTCGGCGCCTCCACGTGCGCGTCGGGCAGCCACGTGTGCACCGGCCACATGGGCACCTTCACCGCGAACGCCAGGAGGAACGCGATGAAGATCAGGGTCTGCGCGGTGAGTCCGATGGGCAGGGCGTGCAGGTCGAGGATCGCGAAGGAGCCGGCCTCGGAGTAGAGATGGAGTAGCGCGACCAGCATCAGCACCGAGCCGATGAAGGTATAGAGGAAGAACTTGATGGTGGCGTAGATCCGCCGCGGCCCGCCCCAGATCCCGATGATCAGGAACATCGGGATCAACTGCGCCTCCCAGAAGACGTAGAACAGGATCGAGTCGAGGGCCGAGAACGCTCCCACCATCAGCCCTTCCTGGATGAGGAAGGCGGCCATGTACTGCGCCGGCCGGTACTGGATGACTTCCCATCCCGCGAGCACCACGAGCACCGTCATCAACGTGGTCAGGAGGACGAGCGGCATCGAGATGCCGTCCACCCCGAGGTGGTAGTGGATGTCGAACGCCGGGACCCACCCCGCGCGCTCGACGAACTGCATCTCGTGTGTCGCCGGATCGAACCCCGTCCACAGGGGGACCGACAGCGCGAAGGCCGCGAGCGAGACGGCCAGCGCGACCGCGCGCACCGTCGCGCCGTCCCGGCCGGCGCCGGCGAGCAGCACCCACAGGCCGCCCGCGATCGGCGCCCAGATGACGAGGCTGAGGAGCGGGAGGCCGGTCATCGCGACGGGCGCCGCCCGGCGCACGCGACGGACGCGGATGATGATCCACCGGCCCTTCCCCGCGGCCGGCGCCATCCTGCGCGCGCGACGGACGCCGCCACGGTCGCGCCGGCGAGCGGGACCGCCACGCTCGCGGGCGAGACGCCCGCGCTCCCGCGGTCCGCCCTCCCCGCGCCGGGCGCCGTCCCCCCGACATGCCGGGACATCCGGTGCGCCGACAGCCCACCGGGGCTCGCCCCTTCGGCGGCGGGCGCCGTCACCGCCGCCGTCACAACCGCACCATCACGAACAGCGACACGAGCAGCAGGAGCCCGATGATCATCGCGAACGCGTAGTGGTACAGCAGTCCGGTCTGGAGCCGGCGGACCACGCCGGAGAGCCAGCCCACGCCGCGGGCGCTGCCGTTGACCGCGAGCCCGTCGATGAGCCGCACGTCCCCCACCTGCCAGAGACCGCCCCCGACGGCGCGGCCGAGTCCGGCGAGCACCGATTCGTACAGCTCGTCGAAGTAGTACTTGCGGGCCAGCACCACATGCGCGGTCCGGAACCGTTCGGCGATGCGGACGGGCAGGTCGGGCCGCCGGCACCAGAGGTACCAGGCGGCCACCGCGCCGCCCAGCGCGAGCCAGAACGGCGCGGTCACGAAGGCGTGCCGCACCATCGCCCCCGCTCCGTGCCACGACGCCCCCATCCGCCCGAGCACGTCGTGGGCCGGCGCGACGGCGATGCTGTCGCCATAGTGCGAGCCGTAGAGCATCGGCTCCACGAACATCCAGCCCACCACCACGGAGGGGACGGCCAGCAGGATCAGCGGCACCGTCACCACCGCCGGCGTCTCGTGGAGGTGCTCGCGGGCGTGCTCGTCCATGCGCTCCTTGCCGTGGAAGACGAGGAAGTACATGCGGAAGCTGTACAGCGCGGTGACGAAGACCCCGGCCAGCACGCACACCCAGGCGAACCCGGCCCCCGGCAGGGTGGAGTGACGGACCGCCTCGATGATCGACTCCTTCGAGAAGAAGCCCGCGAACCCCGGCGTCCCGATCAGGGCGAGGGTCCCGACGAGCGAGGTGATCCAGGTGATCGGCATGTACTTGCGCAGCCCACCCATGTGGCGCATGTCCTGCTGGTGGTGCAGCGCGATGATCACCGAGCCGGCCGCGAGGAACAGCAGCGCCTTGAAGAACGCGTGGGTGCCGAGGTGGAAGATGCTCGCGGCGTAGGCCGACGCCCCGAGGCCCACCGTCATGTAGCCGAGCTGGGAGAGCGTCGAGTAGGCGACCACCCGCTTGATGTCGTGCTGGACGAGCCCGAGCAGCCCCATGAACAGGGCGGTGACCGCACCGATCACCAGCACCAGGCTCAGCGCAAACTCCGAGAGCTCGAACAGCGGGGACATCCGCGCCACCATGAAGATGCCGGCCGTGACCATGGTGGCGGCGTGGATGAGGGCCGAGATCGGGGTCGGACCCTCCATCGAGTCCGGCAGCCACACGTGGAGCGGGAACTGCGCGGACTTGCCCATCGCGCCGATGAACAGGCAGGTGCAGGCTACCGCCAGCACCGGCCATTCCGCGCCCCACGGCCCCATCGTCGCATCGCGCAGCGCTGGCGCGGCGGCGAAGACGTCCGCGTACTGGAGCGAGCCCGCGTACATGAACAGGCACGCGATCCCGAGGAGGAACCCGAGGTCCCCCACCCGGTTGACGAGGAACGCCTTGAGGTTCGCCCGGATCGCGGACTCGCGGTCGAACCAGAAGCCGATGAGCAGGTAGGAGACGACGCCGACCGCCTCCCAGCCGAAGAAGAGCTGCATGAAGTTGTTCGACATCACGAGCATGAGCATCGCGAAGGTGAACAGCGAGATGTAGCTGAAGAACCGCTGGTAGCCCGGGTCGTCGCGCATGTAGCCGATGGTGTAGACATGGACCATCAGCGAGACGAAGGTGACGACGACCATCATCGTCACGCTGAGCTCGTCGATGAGGAACCCGATCACGATCTCGAGATCGCCGACGACGCCCCACGTGTACACCGTGCCGTCGAAGCCGGGGTTGCCGGCCACCACCACGTCGTAATACGCGATGGCCGAGAGCACGGTGGAGACCGCGACCGCGACGATCGTCACCCAGTGCGCGCCCGAACGGCCGATCGCGCGGCCGAACAGCCCCGCGATCAGCGCCCCGATCAGGGGAGCGAGCACGATCCACAGACAGATCTGGAACATCGGCCGGCGTCTCCCCCCTATCCCTTGGCGGTGTCCAGGTCCGCGACGTTGATCGTCCGCCGGTTCCGGAACAGGACCACGAGGATCGCCAGGCCGATGGCCGCCTCCGCCGCCGCCACGGTCAGGATGAAGAACACGAACACCTGGCCGGCCATGTCGTCGAGAAATCGCGAGAACGCGACGAAGTTCAGGTTGACCGACAGCAGCATCAGCTCGATCGACATGAGCAGGATGATCACGTTCTTCCGGTTGAGGAAGATCCCCGCCATGCTCAGGCAGAAGAGCACCGCCCCGAGGACGATGAAGTGGGAGAGCGGGATCATCGGCGGACCTGCTCGCGCTTCTCGGCCGGCATCCGCACGATGCGGATGCGGTCTTCGCGCCGCACCTCGACCTGCCGCGCCGGGTCCTGGGTCCTGGTTCCGGCCCGGCGCCGCATCGTCAGCGCGATGGCCGCGACGATGGCGACGAGGAGGATCGCCGCGGCGAGCTCGAACGGATACACGTACACGGTATAGAGCAGCGTCCCCAGCTCCTTGGTGTTGCTGTACCCGGCGGGATGCGCGACCGGGGGCGGCATCGATTCGAGGTCGAAACCGGAGACCCCGACCACCAGCGCGATCTCGACCACGACGATCGCGGCCACCGCGACCCCGACCGGCAGATGGCGGATGAACCCCTCGCGCAGGGGCGCGAGGTTGACGTCGAGCATCATCACCACGAACAGGAACAGCACCATCACCGCGCCGACATAGACGAGCACGAGGACGATGGCGAGGAACTCCGCCTCGAGGAGCAGCCAGATGCCGGCGCTCGTGAAGAACGCGAGGACGAGGAACAGCGCGGCGTGCACCGGGTTCCTCGCGGTGATCACCATGACCGCGGCGCCCACGAGCACGGCGGAGAAGGCGTAGAAGACGAGTTGGACGAACATCAGCGCTCCATCAGCGGTACAGCGAATCGGCGAGGCGGTCCGCCGCGATCTCGCCCTCGTACACGTCCCCGATCGCCAGCAGCTTGTCCTTGGTCATGATGTTCTCGCCGCGCTTCTCGAAGTGGTATTCGTGGACGCGCGTCTCCACGATGGAATCAACCGGGCACGATTCCTCGCAGAACCCGCAGAAGATGCACTTGAAGAGATCGATGTCGTAGCGCGTGGTGCGGCGGGTACCGTCGGCGCGCCGCTCCGAGTCGATGGTGATGGCGAGGGCCGGGCACACCGCTTCGCAGAGCTTGCACGCGATGCAGCGCTCCTCCCCGTTCGGGTAGCGGCGCAGGGCATGGAGCCCGCGGAAACGCGGCGACTTGGGGGTCTTCTGCTCCGGGTACTGCACCGTGAACTTCTCGCTCACGAGGTACCGCAGGGTCAGCCTCAGTCCCTTCAGCAGCTCGACGAGCAGGAAGCTCCTGAAATAGTGCCGGATCCTGTTCATGGCGTTCTCACGTGTCGGTGGCTCTCATGCGTCCGCCTCTCTCGCACGCCGGGTGTCCGTCCTGCACGTCTGCACGTCCGTCGCTCCCGCACGCCGATCTCACGCCCCGTCGAACCATGGCGGCAGGCCGGCCATGATCGCGACCCCGACCACCACGATCCAGAGGATCGTCAGGGGAATGAAGACCTTCCACCCGAGCCGCATGATCTGGTCGTACCGGTAGCGGGGGAAGGTGGCGCGCAGCCACAGGAACAGGAACATGAAGAAGACGAGCTTGCCGGCGAACCAGTGCACGCCGGGCTCGAACACCCACCCGACGTACGGCGCGCCCGCCCATTCCGGCAACGGGGAGAGCCAGCCGCCGAGGAACATGATGACGATCAGCGCACTGATCAGGATCATGTTCGCGTACTCGGCGAGGAAGAACACCGAGAACGCCATCCCGGAGTACTCCACGTGGAAGCCGGCCACGATCTCGGACTCGCCCTCCGCGACGTCGAAGGGCGCCCGGTTGGTCTCGGCAACCCCGGAGATTACGTAGACGGCGAACATCGGCAGCAGGGGCAGCCAGAACCAGTCGAGCCAGCCGCCCTCCTGCGCGAGCACGATCTCGCGCAGGTTGAGGCTGCCCGCGGCCATCAGCACCACGACGAGCGCGAACCCCATCGCGATCTCGTAGGCCACGATCTGGGCGGCGGAGCGCATCGCCCCGAGCAGGGCGTACTTCGAGTTCGACGCCCAGCCCGCGATGATCACGCCGTACACGCCGAGCGAGGTCATGGCGAGGATGTAGAGGAGCCCGGCGTTGACGTCCGCGATCACCAGGAAGTCGGAGAACGGCACCACCGCCCAGGCCGCAAGCGCGGAGGCGAGCGAGATCACCGGCGCCGCCACGAACAGCAGCCGGTTCGCCCCGGCAGGGACGATCAGCTCCTTGAACATGAGCTTCACGGCGTCCGCCACCGGCTGCAGCCACCCCTTCGGGCCCACCCGGTTCGGCCCGAGGCGGACCTGCATGTAGCCGATGATCTTGCGCTCGGCGTAGGTGTACCACGCGACCGTCACCAGCAGGGGAATCAGGAGCGCCACGATCTTGAGCAGCGTCTCGACGAGCAGCGCGAGCTCGTGGGGGAGCCATCCGAGGGCGGTTGCGAGCGGTTCAGGCACGGGGCGGGCTCATGGGCTTCATCGACTGCATCGCACGCCGCAGGGATCAGGCCCTGTCGATCCCGACCGTTCCGTCGCCCACGACGAGCGCCGCGGTGGCCGGGGTCCCGGCCGGCAGGTGTGCACAGCCGTCCGGGACTCGCCGGTCCGCGACGACATCGAGGGTGACGGAGGCGCCGTTCTGCCGCACCACGGCCGGCTCCCCGTCCGCGAGGCCGAGACGCCCGATGGTCGCGGGGCTGAGTCCCACTCCTGGGAACTCCGCGTCCTTCGTCGCCTGCAAGGGCCGCGAGCGGCGCACGAGGGCGTCCACCGCGTGCATCGGAACCGGGGCGATGCGCTCGATGCGGCCGGCGCTCTCGCCATTGGCAGACGCCGGCAGGCGCGAGGGGAGCGTCCACCCGGGCGCGCCGGGAGCCGCCGGCCCTCCGAGCTCCGCCCGGACCTCCTCGATCGTCTCCTGCTCGAAGCCGGCCAGACCGAGGAGGTTGCCCAGCACCCGGAGCACGCGCCACGCCGGGCGCGCATCCGCGCAAGGCGGCACCGCGGCGCCGAAGCTCTGCCAGGTCCCGGACAGGTTGACGAAGGTCCCCCCGGTCTCCGCGAACGCGGCCATGGGGAGGATGACGTCCGCGTACCCGGACATCGCCTCGGAGCGGAACGCGCCGAGACTCACCACGAACCGCGCCCGGCTCAGCGCCGCGCGCGCGCGCGCGCCGTCGGCGCAGTCGAGCTCGGGCTCGAGGCCCATGAGCACGTAGGCATCGAGGTCCGCCTCGACCATCGCGCGCGCGTCGAGACCGCACCGCTTCGCCTCCACGCCCCCCGCCTCCCGGTGCGGCAACGCTCCGGCAATCCACGCGCCGGCGGGGTTCGCGCCTTCGTCCAGCGTGCCGAGCGTCGCGCCGGTCAGATCGGCGAGGCACGCGGCGAGGCCGCGCAATGCCGCCGCGTCCCGATGGTTGATCGCCTGCGGCCCGAGCAGGATCGCGCCGCGCCCGGCATCGGCGAGCGCGCGCGCGATGCGCTCGGCATCGGCGCCGGCCTCGCCGGGGACGTCCTCGATGCCTCCGGCAAGGGCGCCAAGGCCGGCCGGCTCCCGGCCCGCGATCCGCGCCGCCGCCGCCGTGACCGCGGCGAGGACGCCCGCGAGCCTCGACGGCGGGACGACGATGCGCGCCGCGGGAGCGATGTTCAGGTCGTGCGCCATCGTGTCCAGGTACATCAACGAAGCGCCGGCGAGGCTCGCCTTGCGGAGCCGATGGTTGACGATCGGATGCTCCTTGCGCGTGCACGAGCCGACCAGCAATGCCGCATCGAGCCGTTCCAGATCGTCCATCCCCATCCCGATGGACGGATGGCCCGGGGCCGCGGCCTGGTCGGAGAAGTCGCGCTGGCGCACGCGATGATCGACGTTGGCGCTGCCGATGCCGCGCACGAGGCGCTGGAACAGGTAGAGCTCCTCGGCCGTGCACGACGCCGAGGCGAGCCCGCCGACCGCGTCCCCGCCCTTCCCGGCCAGGACCTGGCGCAACCCCTCGGCCGTGGCCTCCAGCGCCTCGTCCCAGGACACCGGGCACCACGATCCATCGCGCCTGACCATCGGCGAACGCGCCCGGTCGTCGCTGTACAGGCCCTCGTATCCGAACCGGTCCCGGTCGGAGATCCAGACCTCGTTGACCGACTCGTTGGCGCGCGGCACGACCCGCAGGACCCGGCCGCGGCGCACGTGCAGGTGGATGTTGGAGCCGACCGGGTCGTGCGGCGCGACGCCGTCGTGCTGCGCCATCTCCCAGGCGCGGGCGCGGAACCGGAAGGGTCTGGACGTGAGCGCCCCGACCGGGCAGAGGTCGATGACGTTGCCGGAGAGCTCCGAATCGACGCTTCGGGTGATGAACGTGCCGATCTCCATGTCCTCGCCGCGGCCGGTCGCGCCGAGCTCCGGCATCCCCGCGATCTCCTCGCCGAACCGCACGCATCGCGTGCAGTGGATGCAGCGGGTCATGTCGGTCGCGATCAGCGGGCCGAGGTCCTTGTCCTCGACCGCGCGCTTGCGCTCGTTGAACCGCGAGACGTCCCGGCCGTGGCCCATCGCGAGGTCCTGCAGCTCGCACTCGCCCCCCTGATCGCAGATCGGGCAGTCGAGGGGGTGGTTGATCAGGAGGAACTCCATCACCGACTTCTGGGCGTTGCGCGCGGTCTTCGACCGGGTGAACACCTTCATCCCGTCCATCACCGGCGTCGCGCAGGCGGGCAGCGGCTTCGGCGCGCGCTCGACCTCGACCAGGCACATGCGGCAGTTCGCCGCCACCGTGAGCTTCTCGTGATAGCAGAAACGGGGGATGGGGATGGCGTTCGCATCCGCCACTTCGATGACCATCTGGCCCTTCCGCGCCCGGCAGGCGCGGCCGTCGATCTCGATGCTGATGGGGTCGTCGGACATGTCGTGCTTACGCCGCCTCTCTCGCCGCCGCCACCCCCGGCGGGAAGGCGCCGTGGTCGATGTGGTACTGGAACTCGTCGCGGAAGTGGCGCAGGAACCCCTGTACCGGCCACGCCGCCGCGTCGCCGAGGGCGCAGATGGTGCGGCCCTCGATGTTGTCGGCGACGTCCACGAGCATGTCCAGCTCCTCCTGCCGCGCCGCGCCGCGCTCGATGCGGCACAGCACGCGGTACAGCCAGCCCGTCCCCTCGCGGCACGGCGTGCACTGGCCGCACGACTCCGCGTAGTAGAAGCGCGCGATGCGGCGCAGCATGCTCACCATCGACGTCGTCTCGTCCATCACCACCACCGCCCCCGAGCCGAGCATCGAGCCCGCCTTCTCGATGGAGTCGTAGTCCATGTCGACCTCCATCATGACGTCGCCGGGGAGCGGCGGCACCGACGATCCCCCGGGGATCACCGCCTTGAGCCGGCGCCCGTCACGCACGCCGCCGGCCAGGTCGAGGAGATCGCGGAACGGGGTGCCGAGCGGCACCTCGAAGTTGCCGGGGCGGTTGACGTGCCCGGACACCGAGAAGCACTTCACGCCGCCGTTGTTCGGCCGGCCGAGCCCCATGAACCAGTCGCCGCCGTTGCGGATGATCGACGGCACCGAGGCGAAGGTCTCGGTGTTGTTGATCGTCGTCGGCCGGCCGTAGACGCCGTACTGGGCGGGGAACGGCGGCTTGAACCGCGGCAGCCCCTTCTTGCCCTCCAGCGACTCGATGAGCGCGGTCTCCTCGCCGCAGATGTAGGCGCCCGCGCCGAGGGTGGAGCAGAGGTCGAAATCGACCCCGGAGCCGAGGATGTTCCGCCCGAGCAGTCCCTTCCCGTAGGCAGCCCGGAGTGCCTGCTCGAAGCGCCTGAACGGCTCGTCCATGAACTCGCCGCGGATGTAGTTGTACCCGGCGGTGGCGCCCATGGCGTAGCCGCCGATCGCCATCCCTTCGATCAGCGCGTGGGGGTTGAAGCGGAGGATGTCGCGGTCCTTGCACGTCCCGGGCTCGCTCTCGTCGGAGTTGCACACCGCGTACATCGGGCCATCGTATCCCTTGGGCATGAAGCTCCATTTCAGCCCCGCGGGGAACCCCGCCCCCCCCCGCCCGCGAAGCCCCGACTTCTTCACCTCCTCCACTACGGCCTCCGGCGGAATTTTCTCGGTGAGGATCTTCCGCCATGCCTCGTAGCCGTCCACCCGCTCGTAGCTCTCGATGCTCCACGGCTCGTCGAGCCCGAGGGTGGCGTAGCAGACCGAGTTGAGGGCGTCCATGTTCATGACTCGTCGGGAATGCGGGCTCCGGGCACCGGCATCAGTCCAGGCCGTCGAGGATCTCGTCGACCCTTTCGGGGGTCAGGTTCTCGTGGTAGACGTGATCCACCATCATCATCGGCGCCCCGCAGCAGGCCGCGAGGCATTCCTCCTCCGGCTTGAGGTAGAACCGGCCGTCTTCGCTGCTCTCGCCGACCTTGATGCCGAGCTTCTCCTCGATGCGGGCGAGAATCTCCTCGCCCCCGCACAGCATGCAGGAGATGTTCGTGCATACCGAGATGCTGTGCCGGCCGACTGGACGGGTCTCGAACATCGAGTAGAAGCTCGCCGCCTCGTAGACCCAGATCGGGGGCAGGTCGAGATACGCGGCGACCGCGTCCATCAGGTCCACGGTGAGGTAGCCGCGGTTCTGGTGCTGGGCTTCGCGCAACGCCGCGAGCACCGCGGAGCGCCGCTGCTCCAGCGGGTAGCGCGTCAGCCAGGCGTCGATCTCGCGCCGGGTGTGGTCGTTCAGCACGCGGCGCGCCTCGTCGAGGGTCATCGGCTGCGCGACGGCGAGCGTGGCGGTGGCGGGCGACTGGGGCATCAGCGGCCGGCCTCCCCGGGCACGACGGCGGGGGCGGCCGGGACGCCGGCAGCGTTCGGACGCATCCGGAGCATCAGCGGTCGACCTCCCCGAAGACGATGTCGAGGGTCCCGATGATCGCGACCACGTCCGCGAGCATGTGGCCGCGGATCAGCTCGTCCATCGCGGCGAGGTGCGCGAACCCGGGAGCCCGGACCTTGACCCGGTAGGGCTTGTTCGCGCCGTCCGACACCAAGTAGACGCCGAACTCGCCCTTGGGATGCTCGACCGCGGCGTACGCCTCTCCGCGCGGCGTGCAGTACCCCTCCGTGAACAGCTTGAAATGGTGGATGAGGGCTTCCATGTCCTCCTTCATCTCCTCGCGGGTGGGGGCGGTGAGCTTGTGGTCCTCCAGCATCACCGGGCCCGGGTTCGCGCGCAGCCAGTCCACGCACTGGCGGACGATGCGGTTGGACTGGCGCATCTCCTCGATCCGGACCAGGTAGCGGTCGTAGCAATCGCCGTTCACCCCGACCGGGATGTCGAACTCGATCCGGTCGTAGACCTCGTAGGGCTGCTTCTTGCGCAGGTCCCACTCGACGCCGGAGCCGCGCAGCATCGGGCCGGAGAACCCGAGCTCGACCGCGCGCCCGGGGTCGACCACCCCGATCCCCACCGTGCGCTGCTTCCAGATGCGGTTCTCGGTGAGCAGCGTCTCGTACTCGTCGATGCGGTGGGGGAAGCGCTCGGTGAACGCCTCGATGAAGTCGAGCAGCGAGCCCTGCCGCTCGGCGTTGAGCCGGTCGAGGCGCCCGGCGCTGCGCCCCTGCGACGGAAGGTGCTGCGGCATCCGCTCGGGGAGGTCCCGGTAGACGCCGCCGGGCCGGTAGTAGGTGGCGTGCATCCGGGTCCCCGACACCGCCTCGTAGCAGTCCATCAGGTCCTCGCGCTCGCGGAAGCAGTACAGGAACACCGTCATCGCGCCGATGTCGAGGCCGTGCGCGCCGAGCCACATCAGGTGGTTGAGGATGCGGGTGAGCTCGTCGAACAGCACGCGGATGTACTGCGCGCGCAGCGGAGGCTCGACGCCGAGGAGCTTCTCGATGGCGAGCACGTAGCCGTGCTCGTTGCACATCATGGACACGTAGTCGAGACGGTCCATGTAGCCGATGCTCTGGTTGTACGGCTTGCTCTCGGCGAGCTTCTCCGTCGCCCGGTGCAGCAGCCCGATGTGCGGGTCGGCGCGCTCGATGATCTCGCCGTCCATCTCCAGCACCAGCCGCAGCACGCCGTGCGCGGCCGGATGCTGGGGGCCGAAGTTCAGGGTGAAGTTCCGGATCTCAGGCATCGGCCGCTGCCGCCGGCTCGGGTCCGCCCCGGTCCGGCCCGTCACGATGGTGTTCCTCGTGCCGGATCACCTTCGGGACCAGGGTCCTCGGCTCGATCGAGACCGGCTCGTACACCACCCGGCGCCGGCCCGGGTCATAGCGCATCTCGACCTCGCCGGTAAGCGGGAAGTCCTTCCGGAACGGGTGCCCGACGAAGCCGTAGTCGGTGAGGATCCGGCGGAGATCGGGGTGCCCGTCGAACAGGATGCCGAAGAGATCGAACGCCTCGCGCTCGTACCAGTCGGCGGAGTTCCAGACATCGCGGACGGAGGCCACGATCGGCGGGTCGCCGGGCGCCGCGCACCGGACCCGGAGCCGCTGGTTGAGCTCGTGCGAGAGCAGGTGGTAGACGACGGCGAAACGGGGACCTTCGTGCGCCGCCCCGGCGTCCGTCCGGCTCTGCACCCCGCGCGAGAACCCGTGTCCGGTCGCCGTCTCGCTCGTCTCCCAGTCCACGCGGCCGTAGTCGAGGTAATCGACCCCGCACAGGTCCACGAGCTGCCTGAACCGCAACCCGTCTCCGTCGCGCAGCTCGACGCACGTCTCGTGCAGCACCGGCGGCGCGACCTCGACGGCGACCTCCCCGAGCGTCGACGCCGCCACGCGCGCATCGCTTCCCAGTCGGTCCTGAACGAGCGCCGCGAGGCGCCCGGCGGCTTGAGACATGTGTGCTCGTTCCTAGCGGGCGATGGTGTGCTCTCGTCGGATCTTGTCGTGCAACCGAATGATCCCGTAGAGCAACGCCTCCGCCGTCGGCGGACAGCCCGGCACGTAGATGTCGACCGGCACGATCCGGTCACAGCCCCGGACCACCGAGTACGAGTAGTGGTAGTACCCGCCGCCGTTGGCGCACGATCCCATCGAGATCACCCAGCGGGGCTCGGGCATCTGGTCGTAGACCTTGCGCAGCGCCGGCGCCATCTTGTTGACCAGCGTCCCCGCGACGATCATGACGTCGGACTGGCGCGGGCTGGGGCGGAACACGATGCCGAACCGGTCCAGGTCATAGCGCGCGGCGCCGGCGTGCATCATCTCCACCGCGCAGCACGCGAGCCCGAACGTCATCGGCCACAGCGATCCGGTGCGGGCCCAGTTGATCAGCCGGTCCGCGGTGGTGGTGACGAACCCTTCCTCCAGCCGGCCCTCTATTCCCATTCGAGCGCCCCCTTCTTCCACTCGTAGATGAACCCCACCACGAGCACCGCGAGAAACACCATCATCGCGCCGAAGCCGAACACGCCGATCCGGTCGAGCACGATCGCCCACGGAAACAGGAAGGCGATCTCCAGATCGAAGATGATGAAGAGGATGGCGACGAGGTAGTAGCGGACGTCGAACTTCATCCGCGAGTCCTCGAACGCCTCGAACCCGCACTCGTAGGGCGAAAGCTTGGCGCCGTCCGGGCGATGCGGGCCGAGCACCGCTCCGAGCGCGAGCATCACGCAGCCGAGCCCCACGCCGACGACGAGGAAGACGAGGATGGGGAAATAGTTCTCGAGCATCTTCCAGGGTGCCGCAGCCGAACCTGCACAGCAGTGTCCACGAAAAGTGCGATTGGTGCCGAAGGCCGGACTCGAACCGGCACGCCCTGGGGCACTACCCCCTCAAGATAGCGTGTCTACCAATTCCACCACTTCGGCAATGAAGTCACTCCGACGCCGGGGCCTGCGGTACATCCGGCGCGGTCGTATCCCCGCCGCCGGGCAGAGCCGGCACGTCACCATCCTCACCCTGCGGCTCGGAGGCTTCCGATGCCGGCTGCGACTGCACGCGCTCGACCACACTCCGGCGCTCGATCGACTGGCTCGAAATATACGCCAATGCAAGGCTGTTCGCGAAGAACAGCGCGGCCAGCCCCGCAGTCAGCTTGGACAGAAAGGAGGCGGGGCCTCGCGAGCCGAACAACGAGCCCGAGGAACCGCCGCCGAACGACGCCCCCGCATCCGCGCCTCGCCCCTGCTGCAGCAACACCAGCGCCACCAGGGCGACGCAGATCAGGATCTGTACTACAAGAAGAATCTGTTGCATCTCATCCCGCCGCTCGACAGATGTCGATGAATTGTCCCGCATCGAGTGACGCGCCGCCGACGAGGCCGCCATCGACATCGGGCTCGGCGAACAACCGGGCCGCGTTTTCCGGCTTGACGCTCCCGCCGTAGAGTATCCGGAGTCCGGCCCCCACGTCCGGGTCGCGAGCGGATACGCGCCTTCTCAGGAACGCGTGCACGGCGTTGGCCTGCTCCGGCGTCGCGGTCCGTCCGGTACCGATCGCCCATACCGGCTCGTAGGCAATGGCGATACGCGCCAAGCCGTCCGGGTCGAGGCGGTCGAGAACCGCGTCGAGCTGGCGTCCCACCGTTGCCTCGGTCCGCCCGGCTTCGCGCTCCGCCAGCGTCTCTCCGACGCAGATGACCGGAGCCAGTCCGGCCGCAAGCGCGAGTTCCGCCTTCCGGGCCACGTCGGCATCGCCTTCCCCGTACAGCGTGCGCCGCTCGGAATGGCCGACCAGTACGAAACTGCACCCGGCATCGGCAAGCATGGATGCCGATACTTCACCGGTGAACGCGCCCTGCTCGACCCCGGCGCAGGACTGGGCGCCGAGGCGAACCGGCGCATCTCCGATCGCCGCGGCCGCGTCGGTGACGTGGACGAACGCGGGACACACGCCGACATCGACGGCCGCCAGCTCGCGCATGCCTTCGCACACGCCGGCGACGAGCGCCCGCGTACGCTCTCGGGAGCCGTTCATCTTCCAGTTGCCGGCTACGAGCGGACGACGCATGCCCCTGTCACCATGGCCGGGCCGGTGCTCGGCCGGTTCATGCAAAAAGGCGCGGAAGCGTACCGGGGAGGGCGCGCCCGATCAACGCGGCCCCGTACCCTGTTCCTTGAATCGTCCGTACCCCATCAGGCGACGGTAGCGCCGGCGCTTGAGGGACTCGACATCCATCGCCGAGAGCGCCTCCAGTTCCTCGACGAGCACGGCGCCGAGCGATTCGGCCATCGCGTCGGGGTCGCGATGTGCGCCTCCGAGCGGCTCGTTCACGACCCGGTCGATCAGTCCGAGCTCCAGGAGCCGGTCCGACGTGATGCCCATCGCCTGCGCGGCATCCGCCGCCCGGTCTGCGCTCTTCCAGAGGATCGAGGCGCATCCCTCGGGAGAGATCACGGAGTAGGTGCTGTACTGGAGCATGATCACGCAATCGGCGACGCCGATGGCCAGTGCGCCGCCCGATCCCCCCTCTCCGATCACGGTACACAGGACGGGCACGTCCAGCGTCGACAGAACGTGGAGATTCCGGGCGATCGCCTCCGACTGTCCCCGTTCCTCCGCGCCGACGCCCGGATAGGCGCCGGGGGTGTCGATGAAACTGAGGACGGGAATACGAAACCGCTCGGCCATCTCGAACAGCCGCAGCGCCTTGCGGTAGCCCTCGGGACGCGGCATGCCGAAGCTCCGATCGATGTTCTCCTTCGTCGTCCGTCCCTTCTGGTGTCCGACGACCACGACCGGGTGTCCGTCGAGGCGCGCCACGCCGCCAACGATGGCCCCGTCGTCGGCAAAGTGCCGGTCGCCGTGCAGCTCCGTGAACTCGGTGAACGCCCGGGCAAGGTAGTCGAGGGTATACGGCCGGCGCGGATGCCGCGCGAGTCTTGCGATCTGCCAGGGCGTGAGCTTGCCGAAAATCGACCGCGTCAATGCCTCGCTCTTCGAGCGAAGCCTTTCGATCTCGTCGCCGATATTGACGCCGGGGTCGCTGTCGACATGACGGAGTTCCTCGATCTTGGCTTCGAGATCGGTGATCGGTCGTTCGAAGTCGAGAGAATCCATGCTCATCTCCGGCGGCGTGGACGACCCGAAGCTCCTCGCATGAATGGCCACGGCTCGGACGATACCCGTGCGGACGGGCCGTTACAACGTGCGCCGGAACCGCGCGCCGCCCCATGCGCTCCTCGAGCGGCTGCGGCTCGCGGGCGCTTCGTCAGTACTCGACTCGAACATGCTCCGCGCCGGCGACATCCCGCAGACGAGCGATGAGATCGTCCGCCGGCCGAACCGACCACGCGGCGCCGAGAGCGAAGCGCGCCCGCGCATCCCCCCGGCAATAGTCGATGCAAACGGGGGTCCGGCCGGAGCGGTACGACTCGATCGCCTCACGCAGGGCACGGACCGCACCATCGGCCATGGAGTCGGAGTCGAGCTCGATCAGGATGCGACGGGCACGCCGTTCGCGCGTCGACTCCAGGTCGTCGATCGCGATCGCGACTACCGTGCATTCGCCCGAGAACTCGTCGTCCCCGACTTCGCCTTCGACGACGAGCAGGCGATCCCTCACGAGCTTCTCGCGACAGGCGGAAAACAGCTCCGTGAAGATCCTCACTTCGATACGTGCGGTCCGGTCGTCGAGCGTCGCGATCCCCATCCGGCCGTGGCGGGTGTTGAGCGTGCGCAGCCCCGTCATCAGTCCCGCAATCGTGTGCGTCTGCCCGATGCGCGGACGCAGCCCGGACAGCCTCGAGCTCGTCATCTTCTCCAGTTCGGGCTCGAACCGGACAATCGGGTGTCCGGTCAGGTAAAGGCCCAGGGTCTCCCTCTCTCCCGCGAGCCGCTCGTCTTCCGGCCACTCGTTCCCCACCTTGAATCGAGACTCGGCATCCCCGTCGAGGAGCGCGTTGCCGAACATGTCGTTCTGGCCGGTCGTCGTGTCGCGGGCGAGTTGCTCCGCGGCGAGCGAGGCATCCGTGAGGGTCCGCATCATCGATGCCCGGGAGGGTCCCAGTCCATCGAGCGCGCCCGCTCGTATGAGGGTCTCCATGACGCGCCGGTTGACTCGTTTCGGATCGATCCGGCGGGCGAAGTCGAACAGGTCGGCATAGGGTCCGTTGCGCCCGCGTTCGTCGATGATGCTCTCCAGCGCCGATTCGCCCGCCCCCTTGATCGCACCGAGCCCGTACCGGACGTTCCGCTCGTCGGCCACGCCGAACCGGTAGGCGCACTCGTTGACGTGCGGCGGCGCAACGTCCAGCCCCAGCGAACGGCATTCCTCCACCAGGTTGACGACCTTGTCGGTGCTGTCCATGTCGGCCGACAGCACCGCGGCCATGAATGCGGCGGGGTGGTGCGCCTTCAACCACGCGGTCTGGTACGACAGCAGCGCGTACGCCGCGGAATGGGACTTGTTGAAACCGTATCCCGCGAACTTCTCCATCAGATCGAAGATGCGGGTGGCCTGGCGCGTGTCGACTCCCTTGCTCGTCGCGCCCTCCACGAACACGCTGCGGTGTTTCGCCATCTCTTCGGGCTTCTTCTTGCCCATCGCGCTGCGCAACAGGTCCGCTCCGCCCAAGGTGTAACCGGCGAGCACCCGGGCAATCCGCATCACCTGCTCCTGGTACAGGATGACTCCGTACGTCGGCTTGAGAATCGATTCGAGCTCCGGATGCAGGTACTCGACTTCCGCCTCCCCATGCTTGCGGGCGACGAAGTCGTCGACCATTCCGGACTGGAGCGGCCCGGGCCTGAACAGCGCAACGAGCGCGATGACGTCGTCGAAGCAGTCAGGCTGGAGGCGCCGTATGAGCTCCTTCATCCCGCGGGACTCGAGCTGGAAGACGGCGGTCGTCGCGCCGCTCCGGATGAGCTCGTACGTGGCCGGGTCGTCGGTGGACAGCTCTCCGAGGTCCAGCGGGGCCTGGCCGGTGGCGCGTCGTTGCTCGTTGAGGGTGGCCAGCGTCCAGTCGATGATGGTGAGCGTGCGCAGGCCGAGAAAGTCGAACTTCACAAGGCCGATCGCTTCGATGTCGTCCTTGTCGAACTGGGTGACCGCACCGGTTGCGCCCGGCTCGCGATAGAGCGCGGTGAATTCGGTAAGGCGCCTCGGAGCGATGACGACACCCCCGGCGTGCCTCCCGGCGTTGCGGGCCAGTCCTTCGAGCTTGCGCGCCAGATCGATGATCGACCTGACGTCCTCGTCCGCCTCGTAGCGCTCCTTCAACCCGTCGTCGGCGAGTGCGCGCTCGAGCGTCATTCCCAGCTCGAACGGGATGAGCTTCGCAACCTGGTCGACGAATCCGTAGGGGTGGCCGAGGACGCGGCCGACATCGCGGACGACCGCCTTGGCGGCCATGGTCCCGAACGTGATGATCTGGGCGACATGGTCGGCGGAGTACCGGTCGGCGACATAGTCGATGACCCGATCGCGGCCCTCCATGCAGAAATCGATGTCGAAATCCGGCAGGGACACCCGTTCGGGATTCAGGAAACGTTCGAACAGCAGGTCGTACCGCAGCGGATCGAGATCGGTGATTCCGAGCGCGAACGCGACGAGCGATCCGGCTCCCGAGCCGCGTCCCGGCCCGACCGGAATCCGGTGCTCTTTCGCCCATCGTATGAAATCGGCCACGATGAGGAAGTACCCCGGATACCCCATGCGGCAGATGATGTCGAGTTCGCTCTCGAGCCGCTGCCAGTACTCCGCCTCCTCGCCACCGGCCGGACGGGCACCGGGCCGGGTCCCGCCGAGCCGCTGCTCCAATCCCCTCCTCGTGCGCTCGGCGAACCACGTCTCGAGATCGTGGCCCTCGGGGACCGGAAACTCGGGGAGATGGCTGCCGCCGAGGGTGACCGCCAGGCTGCATCGGCGCGCAATCTCGACCGCGTTCTCGAGCGCCTCCGGGAGGTCCTCGAACAGCTCCCTCATCTCGTCGGGCGACTTCAGGTACTGCTCTTCGCTATACCTTCTCGGACGCCGCGGATCGGCGAGGGTCCGGCCCTCGTGGATGCAGACCCTTGCTTCGTGCGCTTCGAAATCATCACGCTCGAGGAACCTCACCTCGTTCCCGGCGACGACCGGAAGCCCCATCGCGAACGCCAGGTCGACCGTCGATTCCAGGCACGGCGCTTCGCTTGCCCGTCCCGTTCGCTGGACCCCGAGGTAGAACCTCCCCGCAAAGGCGGAAGCCCACGTCTCGGCACGGCGCTCCGCCTCTCCTGCCCGCCCATGAAGCAGAGCCTGGCCGATATCGCCCTCGGGTCCGGGAGAGATCGCGATGACTCCGTCCGTGCACTCGTGCACCCAGGCCCGGGCGGCGACCGGAACGCCGGTGCTGCGCTCGGCCATGTAGCAACGAGTCAGCAGTCGGGCGAGGTGCCGATAGCCGCCGTCGTCCATCGCCAGCAGGGTCAGCACGCCGGGCGGAACGTTGTCCGATCCGCTCTCGAGCGGCAGGTCGACGCCGACGATCGGTTTGATGCCCGCTGCGACCGCCGCGCGATAGAAGCGGACCATGCAGAAGAAATTGGCGTGATCGGTGATGGCGACGGCCGGCATGCCCAGAGCCTTCGTCCGTTCGATGAGCGGACCGATCCGCACCATGCCGTCGACGATCGAAAACTCGGAATGCAGGTGCAGGTGGACGAAGCGGGGACTCATGGACGACCGCTCCCCGGAGCGCCGGGAACGATGGCCGACCTTGCCGGTGCGAAGCTGAGGCGGTGGATGGGCGACGGGCCGAACCTGGCCAGGGCGTCTCGATGCGCTTGCGTCCCGTATCCCTTGTGGCGCGCGAACCCGTACTCCGGATAGCGGCGATCCATCTCGACCATCTCTCGATCGCGAGCGACCTTGGCGAGAATCGACGCGGCGCCGATCGCCGCGACGCTGGAGTCCCCTCTCACCACCGCACGCCCCGGGCACGGCAGAACCGGACAACGGTTTCCGTCGACGAGCACCTCCTCCGGGGCCGGGTCGAGCCGCTCCACCGCCTCGCGCATCGCCTGCATCGTTGCCTGGAGAATGTTGATCGCATCGATCACTTCGGCCTCGACGCGCGCGACGGCAAAGCCGATCGCGCGCTCCCGGATCTCGAGGTCCAACTCCGTCCGGCGGCGCGCCGAAAGCCGCTTCGAGTCACCGAGTCCGGCTATCCGGACCGCGGGGTCGAGGATGACCGCCGCCGCCACCACCGGACCGGCGAGCGGTCCGCGACCCGCTTCGTCCACGCCGGCGACGAGCCTTGCCGTCGCACGGCCTCCGGCACCGCATGGGCCGGCGTGGACGGTCATGCGGCCACCACTTCCAGCACGGCTTCGGCCGCGGTCGCGAACGCGTCGCCGCGCAATTGCCCGTGTATTCGATCGAACTCCTCCAGGACCGGGCGTTGCCGCTCGGGGTGGTCGAGCCGGTCGAGCAGCAAGGAGCCGAGCCGTTCGGGCGTTCCGTCATTCTGCAGCAGCTCGGGCACCAGCCGGGCGCCCGCGAGCAGGTTCGGCAATCCGACATGGTCCACATGCAGCATCGCCCGACCCAGCAGCCATGTGAGGGCCATGGTCCGGTAGGTAACGACCATCGGGCGCTTGAGCAACATCGCCTCGAGGGTCGCGGTTCCGGAAGCGAGCAGGACGACGTCACTCGCCGCCATCGCATCCCGTGACTGGCCCGGGAAGAGGTCGCACTGAACGTCGGGAGCGTACTCGCGCAACGCCCGCGAAAAGAACTCGCATGTCGTGTCGTCCACCAGAGGCGACACGAAGCTCACGTCGGGCCGCCGTTGATGCACCCAGCGCGCGGTGCGCGCCAGTGGCTCGGCGAGGCGTCGAAGCTCGCTCATTCGACTGCCCGGAAGAAGCGCGACGATCCGGGCCTCCGTATCCAGGCCGAGCCGCGCCCGGGACGCGCTCCGGTCCGTCCGCATCGGTATTTCGTCGGCCAGTGGATGTCCCACGAACCGGACCGGAATGGAGCGCGCACGATAGAGCGGAGGTTCGAACGGAAACAGCGCGAGCATCATGTCCACCGCCCGCGCGATCTTGTCGAGCCGGTAGCGCCGCCATGCCCAGATCGACGGACTGACGAAATGAACGGTTTTCACACCAGCTCGGTGTAGCGCGAGCTCCAGGGAGAGATTGAAATCAGGAGCATCCACGCCAATGAACACATCGGGCGGACTGCCGGCGAACCGCCTGATCAACCGCCGCCGGACCGGTATCAGTTCCAGGTAACGGCCCACCACCTCGAATAGCCCCATGACCGACAGGCGTTCCATCGGATACAGGGTCTCGCAGCCGGCCGCGAGCATGCGCGGCCCCGCAATGCCCTCGAAACGCGCTCCGGGGACGCGGGCCCGGATCGCGTCGATGAGGCCGCTTGCGAGCATGTCCCCGGAAGGCTCGCCGGCGACGACGGCGACTCTCAAGGCGCATCACCGGCGCCGCCGCACGTCATCGCACGATCCCTCGCCCGGAAGACCTCACGAATTCGCGAAAGCGGTCCACTTCCGCGCAATTCCTTGCCAAGTCGGCGAGTTGCCCGATCGCCGCGTCGAGCGTGAGGCCGCGTTTGTACACGGTCTTGTACGCGGTCCTGAGGGACTGCATGGCGAGCGCGGGGAATCCGCGCCGCCTGAGTCCCTCCGTATTGAGTCCGTGGGGACTTGCAAAGTTTCCCGCAACGGTCACGAACGGTGGAACGTCCTTCAGTATCACGGTGCCCATCGCCGAGAAGGCATGCGCGCCGATTCGACAGAACTGGTGCACGACGGTGAATGCGCCCAGAGTCACGCAGTCTTCCACCTCCACGTGGCCGGCAAGCGTCGTTCCATTGGCCAGGACGTTGTCGTTGCCGACCTTGCAATCATGTGCAACGTGCACGTACCCCATGATCCAGTTCCCGTCGCCCACCCGGGTCACCATGCCCCCGCCCCGCGTCCCGCGGTTGAACGTGCAGTACTCCCGGATGACGTTGCGATCCCCGATTTCCAGAGTCGACGGCTCGTCGAGGTACTTCCTGTCCTGCGGCGCACCGCCAAGGACGCTGAAGGAATGGATGCGGTTGCATTCGCCGACCCGGGTCGGCCCTTCGATGACGACGTGCGAGCCGATCCGCGTCCCCGCGCCAAGAGCGACGCCGGGACCGATGACGCTGAAGGGACCCACGTCGACGTCGGGCTGCAATTCGGCGCCGGGGTCCACGACGGCGCTCGGGTGGATCATCTCTCCTGGTCCCGCAACGCTCCCAACAGCTCGGCGGTGGCCACGATCTTCTCCTCGACCTTGCCGCGCCCCGCCACTTTCCAGACCCCCCGCGTGGTGCGGACGTGCTCGATCTCGACCACGAGCTGATCGCCCGGCTCGACCGGATGCCGGAATCGAGCGTTGTCGATGCCGACGAAGTAGTACATCTCGGTCGCCGAAGGCAGCCGACCCAGCGAGCGCAACGCGAGAATCCCCGTCGCCTGGGCCATGGCCTCCAGAATCAGCACCGCGGGCATCACCGGCCGGCGCGGGAAGTGGCCCGGGAAGAAGGGTTCGTTGATCGTCACGTTCTTCAATGCGACGAGCGACTTCCCGGGGACACACTTCCGGACCCGATCAACGAGCAGGAACGGGTACCGGTGCGGCAGGTACTTGAGCACTTCGTCAATCGGCATGTCCACCATCATGCATCCCCCGCGGCCGACGCCGCATCGACGAGGAGCACCGCCGTCACGTCCGCTCGTCGAGCTTGCGCTCGATCACCCGCAGACGCCGCACGACGTCGTCGAGGTGACGCAGTCTCGCGACGTTTCGCCGCCACGCCCGGTTTTCCTGGATCGGCATTCCCGACGAATAGACTCCCGCCTCGCGGATTGTGTTGGGTACGGCCGAGGTCGCGGTGAGATGGACGTCGTCCGCGATTTCCAGATGTCCGGCGATGGACACCGCGCCCGCGATGGTGCAGCGCCGTCCGATACGGGCGCTCCCGCCGATCGCGGCGCAGGCGGCAATGGCGGTATGGGCGCCGACGTGCACGTTGTGGCCGATCTGGATGAGGTTGTCCAGCTTGACGCCGTCTTCGATGAGGGTGTCTTCAAGGGCCCCGCGGTCGATTGTCGTGTTCGCTCCAATCTCGACGTCATCGCCGATCCTCACACCGCCGAACTGCGGGATCTTCACCCACTTTCCGTCGTCGTTGGCGATTCCGAATCCGTCCGCCCCGACGACCACCCCGGGATGAACGATCGCCCGTGCTCCGATGTGCACGCGCTGGCAGATCACGACCCGGGCCGCGATCCGCCCGTGCGGACCGATGGTCGAACCCCGGCCGAGGAACGAACCGGCGCCGAGAGCCGTCCCGGCTTCGATTCTCGCACCGGCTTCGATCACGCAGTGGGCGCCGACCGATGCGCCCGGCGCCACGATGGCGTCCGGATGGACGACGGCGCTCGGGGCGATGCCGGATACCGCTTCGTCCGGTGGCGACAGCAACGTGGCGGCACGTGCATAGCCCAGGTACGGATTGTCGAGCACCAGCGCCGGCACCGGGCATGCGTCCGCGAATTCCGGCCCCAGTATCACTGCGCCAGCTTGCGTACTGTCCAGGTATGGCCGGTAGCGCCGGTTCGAAAGGAACGTGACCGCACTCGGCCCTGCCGCGTCCAGGGGGGCAACTTGGTCGATGACGACATCGGGATCGCCGAACAGCCCGGCCCCGATGCGCTCGGCAAGATCCCCGAGACGATAGCTCAACGCACGGCTTCCTCGGCGTGGCCGGTCATTCGTCCGATTTCTTGAAGTCGGACTTCAGGACCTCGATGACGCGCTTCGTGATGTTGACCTTGTCGCCCGCGAAGACGACGCCATCGGTCATGATCAGGTCATATTCTTCCGCGTTCGCCATATCCTGGATCACTTCGGTCACCATTCGCTGCAATGCACTGAGTTCCTGGCTCCTCCGCAGGTTCAGGTCCTCGCGAAACTCTTCCTGGGAGCGCCGCAACTCGCGCTTGAGCTGCCGAAGCTCGGCCCTCCGGCGTTCACGCTCGCTGTCCGACAGAACCGCCGTATTCTTGACGAGCCTGTCTTCAAGTTCCCTGATACGCTGTTGCTGATCCAGGATCTCCTGGTCCCTCGGCGCAAATTCACGCTCGATACGGGCCTGGGCTTGGGCAGCCTGCGGCGCCTGATCGAGCACGATCGCGACGTTGACGAAACCCACCTTGAAGTCCGCGGCATGCGCCTGAAGGGCGCAGGCGAACATGAACCCCGACAAGCCGACGCGGGCCACGACTCGCCGATACTTTTTGTATGCATGCATGACTAGAAACTCGTCCCGAATGTAAGTTGGAATCCATCCGTCGAATCGCCCTCACGAGTCCTGAGCGCCCTTGCGAGACTCATGGTCAGAGGCCCGATGGGAGACAGCCAGATTGCGGCGATTCCGGTCGAATACCGGAGCTCGTCGAGGTCGAAACTCTCCTCCGGACCATACACGTTTCCGGCGTCGAGAAAACCCGTGATCCGGAACGTGCGCGAATCTGTCGCGAACGGAAGCGGGAGAACGACTTCAGCGGTTCCGACAATCTTGAGATTGCCGCCGAGCGGCTCATCGAACTCGTCGCGCGGGCCGAGCGAATTCGCACTGAAACCACGTACCGATCGGAGCCCGCCGGCGAAGAAGTTCTCCGTCAAGGGAAGCTCGCTGGTGCCGCCGAAGCCGTCTCCGTAGCCGACTTCGCCATCCAGCACGAGCACGACGTCCCCCGACAGCGGGAGCAGTCTCTGGTGACGTGCAAACAACTTGTAGTACGTGAGATCGCTGCCGGGCACCGTGATCTCGGCGCTCAACCGGCTCAGGCTGCCCCTGGTAGGCAGGAATCGACTGTTGCGGCTGTCTTGTGCCCAAGCTCCGGTGACCAGCAATGTGAAGTACTCTCCGCCGCTCTCTTCGTGGAATTCCCGGATCTCCTCGGAAGCGGACGCACCGACGAGAAAGTCGGTCTGCTCTGCATTCAGGCCCACGCTGACGCGAACGAGCTCGGAGATCGGAATTCCGAGCGTCACCCCGGCTCCGATCTGGTCCAGGTCGTAGTCGGCCAGATTCGCGTCGCTTGCGTCCTTGCGGCGATTGTAGACTTCGATGTTCCGGCTCACACCATCGATGGTCCAGTACGGGTCGTACCACGATAAGGAGATGTCTCGACTGACGGTGCTGGTGTTGAACGACGCTCTGAGGCGGTTGCCGGTTCCGAAGATGTTCTCCTCCGTCACGCTGATGTCGAACACGGTCCCTTGCGAATCGGAGTACCCGGCGCTGAGCCACAGATTGCCCGATGGCCTCTCGACCGCCGTGAAATCGACGTCGACCTGATCGGAGGCGCCCGGCACCGCGGGAGTCTCGACCTCCACCGACTCGAAGAAGCCGAGACGATCCAGGCGTACCTTGGACCGCTCGATCGCTTCGGTGGATATCCATGCGCTCTCCATCTGCCGCATTTCGCGGCGCAGCACTTCATCGCGTGTCTTGGCGTTGCCCTTGAAGTTGATGCGCCGTACGTATATCCGCTGGCCGGGATCGACGAAAAACGTCAGGTCGACCTTCTGCTCGGCCTCGTCGATCTCGGGCACCGCGTTGACGTTGGCGAAAGAGTAGCCTTCGTTGCCGAGCCGGCTGCCGATGCGGCGCGCGGCCTCGGTGACGTCCTTGCGTGAAAGCCCCTCGCCTTGAACGACGGTGACGAGATCGAAGAGCTCTTCTTCCGGAACGATCAGGGTGCCCTGCAGGTAAATGTCGCGTACGACGTAGCGGCGACCCTCGGTGATATTGATGGTGATGTGGACGTCTTCCTTGTCGGGCGTGATTGATACCTGGGTCGAGTCGATGTCGAAATTGACGAAACCCTTGTCGAGATAGAAGGAACGCAGCGTTTCCAGATCGGCCGCGAGCTTCGGTTTGGAGTACCGGTCCGAGCGCGAGATGAAGGAGAAGAACCCCGTCGTGTCGAGTTCGAAGTCATCCAGCAAATCGTCGTCGTCGAATGCGGCGTTTCCCACGATGTTGATCTGCCGGATCTTCGCGACGACGCCCTCCGAGATCTCGAACTCGACCGCGACGCGGTTGCGTTCGAGCGGCGTCACCGTGCCCGTGACCTGCGCGCCGTACTTGCCTGCCGCAAAGTACGTGCGATGCAGCTCCTGCTTCACCTGTTCGAAAATCGAACGATTGAAGACGCGCCCTTGGGCGAAACCCATCCGCTCGAGGGCGAGCATGAGGTCCTCGGTCCCGAGGTCTTCGTTGCCGGTGAACTCGATGCTGCCGATGGAAGGTCGTTCGACCACCGCAACGACGAGCGTCTCGCCATCGCGTTCAAGCCGCACGTCCCGGAAGAATCCGGTCCCGAACAACGCCCGGACGGCCCCGGCGGTGCGCGTGCCGTCGACGGTGTCTCCGACGTCGATGGGAAGGTAGTTGAATACGGCGCCGGCGGTGATCCGCTGAAGGCCCTCCAGACGGATGTCCTTGACGACGAATGCGTCGTCGGCCGCGGCGGTCCGCGCCACGGCCCAATGCAGGAGCGCGGCGAGGACAATGCACAAACGGATCAATGTCGCCACCAGTGATCGACTGCCGCCTGGCGGGTCCTCATCAGACGCTATCCCAGCAGGCGTGCAAGGTCATTGTAGAGTGCAAGCCCCATCAGGCCGACGAGCAGGGTGATCCCCACCCGTTGCCCCACGAATCGGGTGGTCTCCGACACCGGGCGGCCACGGAAGAATTCTACCGCGTAATACAGCAGGTGTCCGCCGTCGAGCAACGGGATGGGCAGCAGGTTGAGAATTCCGAGGCTCACGCTGACGATTCCCAGGAACTCGAGAAAACGCGAGAGTCCGAACCGCGCGGACGCTCCTGCATACTCGGCAATGCCGACGGGCCCGCTCAGGTTCTCGATCGACACCTCCAGGAGCACCATTTTCCACATCATGCGCAGCGTGAGGACCGAAACCTCGCCGGTCTTCACGAATCCCTCGACGAGCGCCGACCAAGGGTCGTGACGCTCGGTGACGTAGTAGCGGTCGACGAGGCCATCCGGCTCCCTCACGCCGGCGCCTATCCGGCCATGGCGGGAGCCGTCGGCGGCCGGCTCGGCATCGGGAGTCAGTCGAATCTTCAATCTGGCGCCGACGCGGTCGAGCACGACATCGAACGCCTCTCCCGGATGCATGCGCACGATGTACACCAGGTCCGACCAGCTTCGTATCTCCCGTCCTGCCGCCTGCACCACTCGATCGCCCGGGCGCAGACCGTCTCGTTCCGCCGGCCGTCCCGCCTCCACCTGGCCGATCACGGCCGGGAGCGACGGCCGCGCCGGAGTGAGCCCGAGCCGCTCGAAGAACCGGCCCCGGGTCAGGTCGTCCACGACGATCATGCCCAGGTCGATGACCCGTTCCCGCCGGTCGCGCGCGGCATCGACGACTCCGACCTCGATTCGTCCGTCGTCGAGCGAAGCGGCAACGATCGCCTGCACGGCCGACTGCCAGGTCTTCACCGCCTTCCCTCGTACCGACTCCATCTCGTCACCGGGCTGAAACCCGGCCCGCTCCGCGACGGAGCCGGGCGCCGTATCGGCCACGATCGGACGCAGTCCGTCGACGCCGATCATGTACATGCACCAGTAGGCGACGATTGCAAACAGGAAATTGAACGCGGGACCCGCGACGACGACTGCGACCCGCGTCGAAAGCGGCTGGCGGTTGAACGCCCGGTGACGCTCGTGCTCCGCCACGTTCCCTTCCGACTCGTCGAGCATCTTCACGTAGCCCCCGAGCGGAATCATGGCGATCACGTACTCGGTCCCGTCACGACCGGACCGGTGAGACCACAACGCGCGTCCGAAGCCGACGGAGAACGTGAGCACCTTGACCCCGAGCCGTCGCGCCACCCAGAAGTGGCCGAACTCATGGATCGTCACGAGCACGCCCAGCGCGACGACGAACGCAATGACCGAATAGAGAATGTCCATGGTCCCTTCAGGATGCCAGGCGCACGGCGGACAATCAGTCCGGCATCGCCTCTATGAATTCAGCGGCCCGCACCCGCGCCAGGCGGTCGAGTTCCAGCACGTCGTCGAGCGTACGCGGCTCGTCCCCGGCGCATGCCGTGACCGTCGCCTCGGCAACATGGGCGATCCGGGTGAACCGCAGGCGCCGGTTCAGGAATGCGTCCACCGCGAGCTCGTTGGCGGCGTTCAGCGCCGCCGGCGCCGCTCCGCCGGCCTCCGCCGCCTCGAAACCGAGCCGGAGGCATGGAAACCGATCGAAGTCCGGGGCCTGGAAGTCGAGGCGCGAGATGCGTACCAGATCGAGCGGCTCGACGCCGGATGCGATGCGATCGGGCCATGCGAGTGCGTGGGCAATCGGTGTCCTCATGTCCGGATTGCCGAGTTGCGCGAGCACCGATCCGTCCTCGTACTCGACCATCGAGTGTACGACGCTCTGCGGATGGATCACCACCTCCACCGACCGGGGTGCGGTGTCGAAAAGCCAGCACGCCTCGATCACCTCCAGTCCCTTGTTCATCATCGTCGACGAATCGATGGATATCTTGCGTCCCATGGACCAGTTCGGATGCGCACACGCATCGTCCGGCGTCACGGAGTGCAACGAGTCGGGAGCTCGCGCCCGAAACGGTCCCCCCGAGCCTGTCAACAGGATGCGGCGCACTCCCCGCCGGCCTCCGCCCGGTACCACGGCGGGCATGCACTGGAAAATTGCATTGTGCTCGCTGTCGATGGGCAGGAGTTCCGCGCCGCCCTCGCGTACCGCGTCCATGAACAGCCGGCCCGACATCACCAACGCCTCCTTGTTGGCGAGCAGGATGCGTTTCCCGGACCGCGCCGCCGCGAGCGAAGGCATCAGGCCGGCTCCGCCCACGATTGCCGCCACGACATGGTCGACGTCCGGGTGTTCCGCGACTTGCACGAGCCCCGAGGTGCCGGCGAGCACCTCGGTGTCCGGCACGTCCGCAGAAAGGACCGCGGCGAGCCGCGCGGCCGCGGACTCGTCCGACATGACCGCGAAACGAGGCCGCCAGCGCCGGCACTGCGCAGCCAGCCGGTCGTGTTTCGAGTGCGCAGTGAGGGCGACGACTTCGTAACGGGCGGGATTGCGCGACACGACGTCGAGCGTGCTGACTCCTATCGAGCCGGTCGACCCGAACACCGCCAACCGTTTCATCGCAGCGTTCCGAGAATGTCGAAACCGATCGCGAACGCGGGAGCAGCGGCGGTCAGGCTGTCCATGCGATCGAGAATGCCGCCGTGTCCCGGGAAAAGGGTTCCGCTGTCCTTCACCCCCGACCTCCGCTTGACCAGGCTCTCCATGAGGTCGCCGAGCACCGACAGCGCACCGGCCGCCACGCACAGCAAAGTGAGCAACGCCACATGCACCGCCGGAAGCTGCAACCACAGTCCGGTGGCGATTCCGAGCATCGCGACCGCCGCCATTCCACCTGCCGCACCTTCGACCGATTTGCCCGGACTCGCACGTGCGGCGAGCTTGCGAGCACCGAACCTGCGCCCTGCGAAATACGCACCGGTGTCGGCTGCCCACACCACGAGGAGAATGAACAGCACTCGCAGCGGACCGTCCTCCCCGGAAGCGTGGACGTATACCAGTCCCGCCCAGGCCGGAACGATGACCATCCATCCGGCAACGCCACTCGTGAGCGCACCGTCCAGCGCCTCCACATCGTGGCCGCGCTCGAACCGGACGACCCACACGAGTGCGACACACCACCATCCAATCGATACCACACAGAGAATGTGGAGCCAGCCCAGCCACTGCGTTCCGGCAATCCACACCAGCAGCAACGATCCCGCGACGACCAGCGCGAATCCATGTCCGGCGGTCCGCCGCGGCGTCGCGATGCGAGTCCACTCGATACTCGCGCCGACCGCGATACACGCAAAGGCCAGCGCAAGGCTCGCGGCAGGGAGCGCGAGAACCGCGGCGACTACGATCGGGAGCGCGACGACCGCGGTCATCAGCCGCCGGTGAAGACTGTCACCACCGGCCGAAGACCCCATTTCAGTCGACACCGGCCGGCCGCCACCCACACCCGGCGGCCGGGAACGACGCTTGCCGCACCACGCCGAGGACCCTTGCGGACCCGCATGCCAGGACCGACGCGCGGTCTCGCCGGTGGTCCCCGCGTCCGCCGAACCACGGCCGCCTTGCGCACACGAGGCGAGGACCCCGGAGCCAGCTCTCGACGACCGGCATCGGTTCAGCTCTTTCGATTCTGAGCTATCTGCTCGGAAATGCGGCCGAAGCGGCGTTGTCGACTGGCGTAGGCGTCCAGTGCCGTCTCGAACGATCCCCGGTCGAAGTCCGGCCAGAGGGTGTCCGTGAAATAGAGTTCGGTATACGCGAGATGCCAGATGAGGAAGTTGCTGACGCGCATCTCTCCACCGGTGCGTATGAACAGGTCCGGAGGAGGCAGTTCCGACAGCGACAGGGACTTGTCCACCAGTTCGGGGGTAATCGCGTCCGGGTCGAGGTCGCCGTCGAGAACCCGGCGTGCAATCTTTCGACATGCCTCCGTCACGTCCCAGCGTCCGCCATAGTTCATTGCGACGATCAGCCGCAGGCCCGTATTCAGGCGTGTGAGTTCCTCCGCCTGAACGATGCGCTTCAGCAACATGTCGTTGAGCATCCGACGATCACCGACTATCTGCAGGCGAACGTTGTGCTCGTGAAGATTGCCGGCCTCCTGCTCGAGGGCGGTCCTGAACAGCCCCATGAGCCGTTCCACCTCCTCCGGAGGCCGTTGCCAGTTTTCACTCGAGAACGCGAACAGGGTAAGGACGTCGATTCCCCTCTCACCGCAGCCCAGCACGATGTCCCTGGCGGCATCGACGCCGGCGGAATGTCCGGCGTAGCGAGGCAACCGGCGATGCCTCGCCCACCGGCCGCTCCCGTCCATCACGATCGCTACGTGACGCGGAAGGTTTTCCGTGGCCGTACCGCCGCGTTGCGGGTCGTGATCCTCGAATCCCGCGGGGGTGCGGACATCATGGAAAGGAGACGATCCCATGCGAGGTCAGATTTCCATCAGCTCGTGCTCCTTCTCCGCGAGCACCGAATCGATCCTGGCGACGTGGAGATCCGTCAGCTTCTGAATCTCCGCTTCCGCGCGCTTCTCCACATCCTCCGGAAGATGTTCGTCCTTCTGGAGCGCCTTGAGCTGCTGATTGGCGGTTCGTCGAATGTTGCGCACCGCTACTCGCGCCTGTTCGGCCTCCTGGCGGACGACACGCGTCATCTCCTTGCGCCGTTCCTCGGTGAGCGGCGGCAACGGTACCCGGATCACGTCACTGCCGGTGACCGGGTTGAGCCCGAGGTCCGCACGCACGATCGCCTTCTCTATGTCAGGGACAATCTTCTTCTCCCACGGCGATATCGCCAGCGTCTGCGGATCGGACACCGTGATGCTCGCGACCTGGTTCAAGGGAACCTCGCTTCCGTAGTAGCTGACCGTAACGTGATCCAGCAAGCTCGCCTGAGCACGCCCGGTGCGCATCTTCGCCAGCTCCTGCCGCAACGCCTCGATGCTTTTCGCCATACGGGCGCCGGCACTCTTCATTATGTCGTCGACCATCGTGTTCACGGAATCGGCTTCGGGCGGCCGTACTATACATCCGGATCCGCATCGTTCGGGAGGTTCTCGATCAGAGTGCCTTCATCCTCTCCCATCACGGCCCGGACGAATGCGTCGGGCTTGTCCATGTCGACGACCCGCAACGGCATGTTGTTGTCCCGGCACATGACGATCGCCGTCGCATCCATCACCGACAGCTTCCGTTGCAATACCTGATCGAAATCAAGCCGGGTGAATCGACGGGCCGTGGGGTCGGACAACGGATCGGCGGAATAGACACCATCGACCTTTGTCGCCTTGATCATCAGGTCGGCCTCGACCTCCACGGCCCGAAGGCTCGCGGCGGTGTCGGTGGTAAAGAACGGGTTGCCCGTACCTGACGCGAATATCACTATTCTGCCCTTCTCGAGGTGCCTTACCGCACGGCGGCGCAGATAGGGCTCGCACAGCTCGTTGATCCGGATTGCGGACATCACTCTCGCAATGAATCCGTTGTGCTCGAGCACGTCCTGCAACGCAAGTGCGTTGACTACCGTCGCGAGCATTCCGATATGGTCGGCGGTAACCCTTTCCATTCCTCCCCTGACCAGTTCGGCGCCCCGGAAGATGTTTCCGGCGCCGATGACCAGGGCAACCTCGACGCCCATGGCCCGGAGTTCGCCGACGCCACGGGCTACCACCTGCAGCGACTGCGGAGCGATGCCGAACCGCTCCGCGCCCATCAGCGCCTCGCCGCTGAGCTTCAGCAACACGCGCCGGTAAACGACCCCGGGGCGGGTGACGCTCACCGTTGCGCCGGATTCGGTCATCAGTGGCCGTGCGCCTGCGCAAGCACCTCTTCGGCGAAATTCCCGGCCTTTCTTTCGATGCCCTCTCCGACTTCGAACCGCTCGAAGCGGACCACCGAAGCTCCCGATGCCTGCAAGTACTCCCCGACCGAACGATCCGGATCCTTGACGAACGGCTGGCCAAGCAGGGTGACCTCCTTCAGGTACTTCGCAACTCTCCCCGCCAGCATTTTCTCCTGGATTTCCGGGGGTTTCCCGCTATCGGCGACTTGCGCTTCGAGGATCGCCCGCTCCCTGCCGAGCACCTCTTCCGGCATGTCCGACTCTCCGATCGCGGCTGGCCGGCTTGCCGCGACATGCATCGCGACGTCCCGCGCAACTGCATCGTCGGCGCTTTCCAGATCGACGATGACACCGATTCGCGTGCCATGGAGATACGCACCGAGCCGCCCGCCTTTCGAATCGACCGAAGCGAACCGCCGTACGCCGATGTTCTCGCCGACCTTGGCGACGAGTGCCTGCCGCTCTTCCTCGATGCTCGGGCCGCGGCCGCCGTCGAGAGGCAATTTCGCGAGCTCTTCGACATCGGCAGGACCGACTGCGAGCACCCGAGCGCAAACGGCGTCCGCAAATCCGCGAAAAGCGGCTTCCTTCGCCACGAAATCCGTCTCGCAATTGACTTCGACCATCGCCGCACGCCGCCCCGAGCCATCCGTGCCGAGCGCGATCACACCTTCCGCCGTGATCCTGCCCGCCTTCTTGTCGGCTTTCGCCTGACCGGACAGGCGCATCAGTTCGACGGCATTCTCCAGGTCGCCATCCGCTTCGGTGAGCGCCCGTTTGCAATCCATCATGCCCGCACCGGTGCGGGCACGAAGTTCCTTCACCATCGACGCCGTTATCTGCATCGCTTCGAGATCCTTTCCGATTCGGGCCCGGGCCGCACTCAACTCCGCTCCGGCTCTTCGGCCGCGTCCGCGCCCGGCTCCACCGCCACAGCCTCGGCGGCCGCGGGGTCCGCGAGATCCGATTCCGTGGTGGTCCGAGGAGTCGAGGCTTCCGGTTCCGCCCCGGCTTCCGGCTTCGCTTCGGCCTCCGGCTTCGCTTCGGCCTCCGGCTTCGCTTCGGCCTCCGGCTTCGCTTCGGCTTCCGGCTTCGCTTCGGCTTCCGGCTTCGCCCCGGTTCCCGGCTTCGCCCCGGTTCCCGGCTTCGCCCCGGTTCCCGGCTTCGCCCCGGCTTCCGGTTTCGCCTCGGCTTCCGGCTTCGCCCCGGTTCCCGGCTTCGCTTCGGCCTCCGGCTTCGCCTTGGTTTCCGGTTTCGTCTTGGCTTCCGGTTTCGCCCCGGCTTCCGGCTTCGCCTCGGGTTCCGGCTTCGCCCCGGCTTCCGGTTTCGCCCCGGCCTCCGGTTTCGCCTCGGCCTCCGGCTTCTTCCTTGCCGAAGGTCTTTTCTTTCTCGTCGCTCGACCCGTACCGGCGGGCTCGCCATCCGTCCCCGTGCCGGAGCCGACTGCCGCCTCGACCTCCAACTGCGCTGCCTGCCGGCCTTCGAGAATCGCGGTGGCGGCACCGGATACGTAGAGTTCGATCGAACGAATGGCGTCGTCATTCCCGGGGATGATGTAGTCGACGCCATCAGGGGCGTTGTTCGTATCGACGACCGCGACGACGGGGATACCCAGCGTCATCGCCTCGGCCACCGCGATCTTCTCGTGGCCGACGTCGATGATGAACAGCACATCGGGGATGCCGTCCATGTTCTTGATGCCGCCCAGGCCACGCTCGAGCTTCGCCAGTTCGCGCTGGAGCGAGAGCCCCTCCTTCTTGCTCACCCGATCGAGACCGCCTTCCTCGATCAGCGCCTCGAGGTCCTTCAGCCGCTTGATCGACTGCTTGACGGTGCGATAGTTGGTGAGCATCCCGCCGAGCCAGCGCCGGTTGACGTAGGGCATGCCGCACCGTTGCGCCTGTTCCGCGATGCACCCCTGAGCCGCACGCTTGGTGCCGACGAACAGGATGGTCCCGCCGCTGGCCGCCATGCGGCCGAAAAAATCGAGTGCGTCTTTATAGAGGGGGAGGGACTTCTCGAGATCGATGATGTGAATCTTGTTGCGCTCGCCGAAGATGTAGGGACGCATCTTCGGATTCCAGAATCGCGTCTGATGGCCAAAATGAACACCGGCCTCCAGCATGTCGCGCATCGACACTGCTGTCATCGGTTCTTACCTTGTTGACGGGTTGAGCCTCCATGCACCCCGTGTCGTCTACCGCGAGCCCGCGCTCCCGGCACCCGGACGCACGTGTCGGTGCATGTGTGGAATGACCCCGGTCGCATTGCTTCCGGAGAACGCGCCTTATACCATGCGAGGGTTACGGCGGCAATTCCGAACGGCCATTCCGACATGAGACCGGATACCCCTCCGACCGCACGCGAACACCTCGCGAACCAGATGAGCGGAGGCTTGCCGCGCCATCGCCATCCGGCCTCCGGCATCACTCCCAAGTCGCTGGAAAACATCGAGAAAATGCGGATTGCAGGCGGTCTGGCGGCCGAGGTGCTCGACTTGGCGGGCGCTCACATCAGACCCGGCATTACCACCGCGGAGCTCGATGCCCTGTGCCACGACCACATCGTCAATGTGCAGAAGGCAACTCCGGCTCCCTTGAACTACCATGGTTTCCCGAAGTCGATCTGCACGTCGGTGAACCATCAGGTCTGCCACGGAATCCCCGGCGAGAAGCGTCTGAAGAACGGCGATATCGTCAATGTGGACGTCACCGTCATCAAGGACGGGTATCACGGTGACACCAGCCGCATGTTCTTCGTCGGGGAGCCTTCCATTGCCGCCCGCCGCCTGTGCCGCGTCACGCGCGAAGCGATGTGGATCGGTATAGAGATGGTGCGTCCGGGAATCCATCTCGGAGACGTCGGCCACGCGATTCAGCGTCACGCCGAACGGCACGGCTACTCGGTAGTGCGCGAGTACTGCGGCCATGGCATCGGGCGCAACTTCCACGAGGACCCCCAGGTGCTGCACTACGGGACGCCCGGAACCCGGGAAGTGCTCGACGAAGGATGGACGTTCACGATCGAACCGATGGTGAATGCCGGCCGGCGCCATGTGAAGCTGCTCAAGGATGGCTGGACGGTGGTCACCAAGGACCGGAGCCTTTCCGCACAGTGGGAGCACACCGTGGCGGTGACCGGGTCCGGCGTGGAAGTGCTCACACTGTTGCCGGATCGTGCACGGCGGGCCTGAAATGTCGGCGGAACCGTTCACCAGGGCCGCGATGCTGTTCTAGCTCAGACACATATGGCACGGAATCGGCGATGACGATTTGAGCGGCGCCGGGGCTGGCGAACGCCGCCCCGGCGCCGGATCGGGTAGCCTGCAGTGAGGACCAACCCACTGAGGAGACCCGAACCATGAACATCGAGTCCATGCGCATCAAATCGTACCGCAGTTTCAAAGTCGCCGAACACGTGCCCGCAGCGGCGGCACAGCGCTATCGCACGCTCAAAGCATACGACCGGCTACGCGCCGCTGGCTGCAACGAGGCCGTAGCGCTCGAACAACTCGGCATCGGCCGACGCACGCGCTATCGGTGGCAGGCCGCACTGGCCGCTGGCGGTCAGCACGCCCTGGCACCGAGGTCGACTCGTCCGCGCCGCGTGCGGCGCCGGTTCTGGACCCCCAAGGACGTCAAGGCCGTGTTGGGCCTGCGACGCAAATACCCCTTCATGGGCAAGGCGCGCATCCAGGCCATGCTGGCACGCAAGGGGGGGCGCCTGAGCGTGTCAACGGTCGGACGCCCCTCTCTGCCAACATCGTTGAGACACCGGGTACCCTTGGAATTAGTGAGGGCGGCGGAGGTGAATAGCGATGAAAGCAGACAGAGAGCCCATGACGTGGATGGACGCTGACGCGCCGGCCCCGGGGGGCGAGGAGCGCAGCGACGAGACCTCCAGGGCCGAGACCGGACAAGCGCGCCGGGCACCGGATCCAGAGGTCGTGGCCAAGCCCACCCGGCGCCAGTTCACCGCCGAGTACCGGCTGCGGATCATCGAGGAGGCGGACCGCTGCACTCGACCCGGCGAGGTCGGACGGCTGCTTCGCCGCGAGGGTCTGTATACCTCGCATCTGTCGGCGTGGCGCAAGGCGCGGCGCAATGGCTCGCTACGGGGCCTGACGCCGAACAAGCGCGGCGCCAAGCCAGCCGAGCCCAACCCCCTCAGCGCCAAGGTCCGCCAGCTCGAGGCGAAGTGTTGCGTCGCACGTAATTTCGTAAGGGATTTGTCGGTTTATTTCTGATCGGCTGAGGGCTGATTTCTCACATTGTCCCCCCATCGTCGGAGAGCGGTGCCAGTGCGGGCCGAGCGCCTGCGTTCACCGGGATCGCGGCGGCGGTCGCGACGATCACGGTGCTCGTGGTGACGGTGAGTTCACCAGCGCGCCCGTGTTCGTTGAACGGGCGCGCTGGTGGGTGCGGGGGGTGGTCGAAGGCGAAGGCGAGGTCGTTGAGGAGTTCGCACAGATGAGCGGTGGCCTCGTCGCTGATGTCGTGGTGCACGACGAGTCAAGACCGGTTCACAGCCGCAACTCCGCGACAGCGTGCTCGAGGTGCACGGCGGTGACGGTGCGCTCGCCTGTTGCGGCGGCGGCGGTGAGGGCGTAGTGGGCGATGCGATTGATGAGCCGGGGCAATCCGCGAGCGCTGTGCGCCAGCGCCTCGACGGCGGGGGGGTCGAACAGGGGGAGTTCGCAGCCGGCCAGACGCAGGCGGTGGGCGAGGTAGGCGTGGAGTTCCTCGCGGTCGATGCCGGCGAGGTGGTGGCGTACGACGAGGCGTTGGGAGAGCGATTCGTGCACGGCCATGGCGAGGCGGCGGCGCAGCTCGGTGAGTCCGACGAGTAGCAGGCACAGGCGGTTGTCGCTGTCCATGGCGAAGTTGGTCAACAAGCGAAGGTCTTCGAGGACGTCGTTGCGCAGGTGCTGGGCTTCGTCGATGACGAGCACGGGGAGCTGCTTGGCCTCGCACACCAATCGGGTGATTTCGGTGCGGATGGCGCGGTAGGCGGTGGCGCGCGAGCGCTCGGTGGGCAGTCCCAGTTCCCAGGCGATGGATTTGTACATGTCGAGGACGTTTCCGGTGGTCAGGCAGACGTAGCCCACCCGATACAGGCCCGGATGCAGGGCGGCGGTGACGTGACGGCACACGGTGGTTTTGCCCGAGCCGACCTCTCCGGTCATGAGGCCGATGCCCTTGAGTTCGATGAGGTGATGGAGCCGTGCCTGGGCCTCGCGCCGGGAGTTCGACTCGAACAGCTCATCGGTGTGGGCCGGGGTCTCGAAGGGGAGCCGGGTGAGGGCGAAGTGTCGCAGGTACATTACGGGTTCTCCTTGAGGGTGCGCATCGTCAGAGGCGAGGTGGGTGGTTCGGATGCGGGGGTGTCGCACTGGAGCTGCCAGGAGGGTCGGTGGCGCTTGACGGCGGTGTTGGCGTAGGCGTCGAGGCGGGTGGCCCTCCCGGCACCCTTGCCGTCGTGGACGACCTCGATGGGGCGCGCAGGCGGTGCGTCGGGGTCGTAGCGCAAGGTGACGGATTGGCCGACGAGCACGGCGTCGACCTCGTAGAGTCGTCCGTGGAGGCTGACGGTGCGGTCTTTCATGACGCGGCGTTTGGCCTCGAACAGGAAGAGGTCGTCGAGGTCGAGGCGGGGGCCGGGGAAGCGCACGTCGTGCCCGGCGAGTGCCCACTGGTCGAGGGGGGTGCGCCCGTCGAGTCCGCGATGGGGCGAGCGGTGGTACTCGCCCTCGACCCAGGCCCAGAGGGTGCGGTTCAACGTCTCCAGGCTCTCGGTGGCCTCGGCGGTGAGGTGGGCGAGCCAGGCGGCGCGCAGGGTGCGGAAGAAGCGCTCGATTTTTCCCTTTCCGGCGGGCTGATAGGGCCGGGCGTGGATGAGCGCGATGCCGAGCTTGGCGCATACCAGTGCGAGCTGCTGGGAGCGGAAGCTCGCCCCGTTGTCGACATAGAGCCTTGCGGGGAGGCCGCGCCGCGCGATGGCCTGCTTGAACACGGGCAGGAAGGCGGTGGTGTTGTCCGCGTAGGCGAAGGCGGCGAAGGGGATGACGCGGGTGGCGTCGTCGATGAACGCGATGAGGAAGGCCTTTCGGCGCCGGCGCCCGTCGCGCACCTTCGGTCCGTGCATCACGTCGCTCATCCACAGCTCGCCGGCGTTGCGGAAGGCGAATCGTCGCCGGTCGGTGGCGACGGGGTCGCCGGGGCGTTTGTCGAGCAGTCCTTCGCGCGAGAGCAGCCGGTGCACGGTCGACGGCGCGAGGGGATGGTCGACGCCGCGTTCGCGGGCGGCGCGGATGAGGGCCTTGACCGAGAGTGCAGGCCGCTCGGTCTTGAGCGCAACGAGCCACTCGGCGACCTCGGGGGGCAGGCGCCGGGGCTGGCCGCGGTCGGCGCGGGTCTTCGGGTACAGCGCCTCGAACCCGCCGTTGCGATACAGGCTGAGCCAGTCGCGCATCGTCTCGACGGCGACGCGGGTACGGCGGGTGCCGGGGATGGTGTAGGTGCGTTGAGCTTTCTCGTGCAGGGCGCGGCGGATGTCGCGGCTGCCCGGCGGCAGTGGGAGCACGTCGGCGATGAGGCCGTAGCGGAACAGCGCCACGGCGTTGCGCAGCGTCTCGTCGGGGTCGTTCATCGGTGCAGTCCTCGTCGGTGGGGCGCATCGGCCCGGGGGACGAGACGCTACGCAGGCGACGGCGGCGGGTCAGGCCCCCTCTTGTGTTGGCGCGCTGGCTTGCGATTCGTCGTGCTGAGGCGGTGGGGGTGGAACCCCAAGGGGGCGGGCAGCATGGGGAGCTGCGCGTCGGTGAGGGTACGCAACGTCCGCAACGCGGTGTCGGTCTCGAGCCGCGTGCGCACCGCGCCCACCTCGGCGACACACCGGGCGAGGAGGTCGGGGAGTAGCCCGATGACGATACTCAGGACGTGATGGACAAGACGGACCCGGTGCTCGACCCAGCGCATCGCCCCCGCAAGCTCGACCGCGTCGCGGCGCAGCTCATTGGCCGCGGCGGCCAGGCTCGGGGCCTGCTCGGCGTGGGCCACCACCGCCTCGACGGTGTCGAGCTCACCGGGCAGCCGTGCGGCCAGACAGTCCGGCAGCCGGCTGAAGGTGGTGTGGCTCTCAGGGCAGTACCAGCGAGCGATGCGTGTCCCGCGCGGGCTCTTGCGCGCGTAGGTGCCGTGGCGTGCCAGTGAACATCCCCCGTGGGGGTGATTCGGACACCGCTCAAGGGTTGCAGCGCGCCACGCCTGGGCCTTAACGTATTGCTCGCCGGTAAGCCCCGTCTCGTAGCGAAGCTGCACCGGCCGTGGCCCGGCGGGGTTCGTCCCCCCGCGCGGGCCAACTCCTCTGTCGTCCCAAGGGGTGGCGAGACTACGGCGGCACTGGCCCGACGCCAAGCGGTGACGATGGGCACGCATCCGCCCGATCGGGCGACGACATCCTCAGCACCTGCTACGCAACGATCCTTGCCACAGGGGACCGCACCCGCTCCGACCGGTTCCCGGATTGCTTCGTCATCCCAGGAAATCCGTCTACGGAATAGTCCGACCCATTCCCGTGGGGGTCCCACGACGGAATGTGAAAAACAACAGGCGAAGGTGGTGCGCCTGGAGAAGGAACTCGCCACCGCACACACGATCCTCGAAGTCCAGGGAAAAGTTGCCGGGCTGCTGGGATTGAGCCTCGACGCCGGGAAGGACTGCTGATGGCAGCCACCTCGCTCGCACAGCATGTCGGCATCGCGCCGGCGTGCCGAGCGCTGGGGGTGTCCAGGGCAACCTTCTACCGTCGTCGCAGGCCCGCTCCCGGGCACCAGCAGCCCCGAAAGACGCCCGCCCGGGCGCTCGATGAGCACGAACGCGAGCGTGTCCTCGACGTGCTCGCCTCCCCACGCTTCGTCGACCGCTCGCCCGCCGAGGTCGTCGCGACTCTGCTCGATGAAGGGCAGTACCTGTGCTCGGAACGCACCATGTACCGCATCCTCGCCACCGAGCAGCCGGTGCGAGAGCGGCGCAATCAGCTCGCCCATCCGCCTTACACCAAGCCCGAACTCGTCGCCACCGCCCCGAACCAGACCTGGTCGTGGGACATCACCCGCCTGCTCGGGCCCAAGCGCTGGACGTACTTCTACCTCTACGTCTTGCTCGACATCTTCAGCCGATACGTCGTGGGGTGGATGGTCGCCGAACGCGAAAGCGCCGCCCTGGCCAGCCGGCTCATCGAGCAATCGTGCCTCAAGCAGGGCATCGAGCCTCAGGTGCTCACCTTGCATTCGGACCGCGGCGCACCCATGACCAGCAAGTGCACCGCGCAACTGCTCGCCGACCTCGGTGTCACCCGCTCTCTGAGCCGCCCACGGGTCAGCGACGACAACCCCTTCTCCGAGGCGCAGTTCAAGACCCTGAAGTACCATCCCGGCTTCCCTGGGCGCTTCGCAGACATCGCCGCCGCGGCCGCGTTCTGCCGGTCCTTCTTCCCTTGGTACAACACCGAGCACCGCCATGGCGGAATCGCGATGCTCACCCCCGATGACGTCCATCACGGGCACGCTCGGCGCATTGTCGAGAAACGCCAACGCACCCTGCGTCGCGCCTGGACCCGGCACCCGGAACGATTCGTTCATGGAAGCCCGAAACCCCAACCTCCTCCCACCGAGGTCTGGATCAACCCACCGGACGCGGCGACGACGCCGCAGATTGCTCAGTAAATGCTGACCGCTACTGTCTCAATGTCGTTGACAGGTTCCGCGCATCCTCGAACGTGCCCTGGCGAGCGGCGCGATCCGCCGTGCCTCGTTGTGCGAGGGACGCATCAAGCCCAAACGCCTGCGACGCTTCGAGAAGTGGGCGAAGCGCTGGAAGTACACGGCCAAGCCCCGCAGACCCGGGGAGCGGGTGCAGGTCGACCATATGACCTACACCTGCGCCGGACAGACGCTGAAAGAGTTCCGTGCCGTGTGTCCAGACTCCAGATTCATGGTCACCCGGGTCTACTCGCGAGCCACCGCCGGCAACGCCAAACGCTTCCTGATGGCCCTCGCCAACACACTGCCGTTCCCGCTCCTGTCCCTCCAGGTCGATGGCGGCAGCGAATTCATGGCCGAGTTCGAAAACGCCTGCGAACAACTCAACGTCCCACTGTTCGTCCTGCCCCTGTTGTTTTTCACATTCCGTCGTGGGACCCCCACGGGAATGGGTCGGACTATTCCGTAGACGGATTTCCTGGGATGACGAAGCAATCCGGGAACCGGTCGGAGCGGGTGCGGTCCCCTGTGGCAAGGATCGTTGCGTAGCAGGTGCTGAGGATGTCGTCGCCCGATCGGGCGGATGCGTGCCCATCGTCACCGCTTGGCGTCGGGCCAGTGCCGCCGTAGTCTCGCCACCCCTTGGGACGACAGAGGAGTTGGCCCGCGCGGGGGGACGAACCCCGCCGGGCCACGGCCGGTGCAGCTTCGCTACGAGACGGGGCTTACCGGCGAGCAATACGTTAAGGCCCAGGCGTGGCGCGCTGCAACCCTTGAGCGGTGTCCGAATCACCCCCACGGGGGATGTTCACTGGCACGCCACGGCACCTACGCGCGCAAGAGCCCGCGCGGGACACGCATCGCTCGCTGGTACTGCCCTGAGAGCCACACCACCTTCAGCCGGCTGCCGGACTGTCTGGCCGCACGGCTGCCCGGTGAGCTCGACACCGTCGAGGCGGTGGTGGCCCACGCCGAGCAGGCCCCGAGCCTGGCCGCCGCGGCCAATGAGCTGCGCCGCGACGCGGTCGAGCTTGCGGGGGCGATGCGCTGGGTCGAGCACCGGGTCCGTCTTGTCCATCACGTCCTGAGTATCGTCATCGGGCTACTCCCCGACCTCCTCGCCCGGTGTGTCGCCGAGGTGGGCGCGGTGCGCACGCGGCTCGAGACCGACACCGCGTTGCGGACGTTGCGTACCCTCACCGACGCGCAGCTCCCCATGCTGCCCGCCCCCTTGGGGTTCCACCCCCACCGCCTCAGCACGACGAATCGCAAGCCAGCGCGCCAACACAAGAGGGGGCCTGACCCGCCGCCGTCGCCTGCGTAGCGTCTCGTCCCCCGGGCCGATGCGCCCCACCGACGAGGACTGCACCGATGAACGACCCCGACGAGACGCTGCGCAACGCCGTGGCGCTGTTCCGCTACGGCCTCATCGCCGACGTGCTCCCACTGCCGCCGGGCAGCCGCGACATCCGCCGCGCCCTGCACGAGAAAGCTCAACGCACCTACACCATCCCCGGCACCCGCCGTACCCGCGTCGCCGTCGAGACGATGCGCGACTGGCTCAGCCTGTATCGCAACGGCGGGTTCGAGGCGCTGTACCCGAAGACCCGCGCCGACCGCGGCCAGCCCCGGCGCCTGCCCCCCGAGGTCGCCGAGTGGCTCGTTGCGCTCAAGACCGAGCGGCCTGCACTCTCGGTCAAGGCCCTCATCCGCGCCGCCCGCGAACGCGGCGTCGACCATCCCCTCGCGCCGTCGACCGTGCACCGGCTGCTCTCGCGCGAAGGACTGCTCGACAAACGCCCCGGCGACCCCGTCGCCACCGACCGGCGACGATTCGCCTTCCGCAACGCCGGCGAGCTGTGGATGAGCGACGTGATGCACGGACCGAAGGTGCGCGACGGGCGCCGGCGCCGAAAGGCCTTCCTCATCGCGTTCATCGACGACGCCACCCGCGTCATCCCCTTCGCCGCCTTCGCCTACGCGGACAACACCACCGCCTTCCTGCCCGTGTTCAAGCAGGCCATCGCGCGGCGCGGCCTCCCCGCAAGGCTCTATGTCGACAACGGGGCGAGCTTCCGCTCCCAGCAGCTCGCACTGGTATGCGCCAAGCTCGGCATCGCGCTCATCCACGCCCGGCCCTATCAGCCCGCCGGAAAGGGAAAAATCGAGCGCTTCTTCCGCACCCTGCGCGCCGCCTGGCTCGCCCACCTCACCGCCGAGGCCACCGAGAGCCTGGAGACGTTGAACCGCACCCTCTGGGCCTGGGTCGAGGGCGAGTACCACCGCTCGCCCCATCGCGGACTCGACGGGCGCACCCCCCTCGACCAGTGGGCACTCGCCGGGCACGACGTGCGCTTCCCCGGCCCCCGCCTCGACCTCGACGACCTCTTCCTGTTCGAGGCCAAACGCCGCGTCATGAAAGACCGCACCGTCAGCCTCCACGGACGACTCTACGAGGTCGACGCCGTGCTCGTCGGCCAATCCGTCACCTTGCGCTACGACCCCGACGCACCGCCTGCGCGCCCCATCGAGGTCGTCCACGACGGCAAGGGTGCCGGGAGGGCCACCCGCCTCGACGCCTACGCCAACACCGCCGTCAAGCGCCACCGACCCTCCTGGCAGCTCCAGTGCGACACCCCCGCATCCGAACCACCCACCTCGCCTCTGACGATGCGCACCCTCAAGGAGAACCCGTAATGTACCTGCGACACTTCGCCCTCACCCGGCTCCCCTTCGAGACCCCGGCCCACACCGATGAGCTGTTCGAGTCGAACTCCCGGCGCGAGGCCCAGGCACGGCTCCATCACCTCATCGAACTCAAGGGCATCGGCCTCATGACCGGAGAGGTCGGCTCGGGCAAAACCACCGTGTGCCGTCACGTCACCGCCGCCCTGCATCCGGGCCTGTATCGGGTGGGCTACGTCTGCCTGACCACCGGAAACGTCCTCGACATGTACAAATCCATCGCCTGGGAACTGGGACTGCCCACCGAGCGCTCGCGCGCCACCGCCTACCGCGCCATCCGCACCGAAATCACCCGATTGGTGTGCGAGGCCAAGCAGCTCCCCGTGCTCGTCATCGACGAAGCCCAGCACCTGCGCAACGACGTCCTCGAAGACCTTCGCTTGTTGACCAACTTCGCCATGGACAGCGACAACCGCCTGTGCCTGCTACTCGTCGGACTCACCGAGCTGCGCCGCCGCCTCGCCATGGCCGTGCACGAATCGCTCTCCCAACGCCTCGTCGTACGCCACCACCTCGCCGGCATCGACCGCGAGGAACTCCACGCCTACCTCGCCCACCGCCTGCGTCTGGCCGGCTGCGAACTCCCCCTGTTCGACCCCCCCGCCGTCGAGGCGCTGGCGCACAGCGCTCGCGGATTGCCCCGGCTCATCAATCGCATCGCCCACTACGCCCTCACCGCCGCCGCCGCAACAGGCGAGCGCACCGTCACCGCCGTGCACCTCGAGCACGCTGTCGCGGAGTTGCGGCTGTGAACCGGTCTTGACTCGTCGTGCACCACGACATCAGCGACGAGGCCACCGCTCATCTGTGCGAACTCCTCAACGACCTCGCCTTCGCCTTCGACCACCCCCCGCACCCACCAGCGCGCCCGTTCAACGAACACGGGCGCGCTGGTGAACTCACCGTCACCACGAGCACCGTGATCGTCGCGACCGCCGCCGCGATCCCGGTGAACGCAGGCGCTCGGCCCGCACTGGCACCGCTCTCCGACGATGGGGGGACAATGTGAGAAATCAGCCCTCAGCCGATCAGAAATAAACCGACAAATCCCTTACGAAATTACGTGCGACGCAACACCTGTCCGGTGCGGTAGCACGTCATTTGTCCGGTTTCATGGGGGACCGGCATCCGGCATCGTTCGCTCCACTCCTTCGAGCAATTCCTTCCGTATCCGTTCCCGCCTGAACGATCGGCACTCATGCGCCGACTCGTCAGTCCGGCTCGAACGAGTCCGCACCGGCGCGCTTGAGCGACGGGTCCTGCGCCTCCTTGCGCAGGAAGCAGGGGCCGATGGCGAGGCAGTCGATGTCCGTGCCCATGAAGCAGCGGAAGGCGTCCGCGGGCGTGCACACGATGGGCTCGCCCCGGACGTTGAAGCTGGTGTTCACGAGCACCGGGCAGCCGGTCTTTTCCCTGAAGGCTTCGAGCAACGCGTGGTAGCGGGGGTTGGTCTCGCGGTGAACGGTCTGTACACGGGCGGAGTAGTCCACATGGGTGACCGCCGGGATGTCCGAGTGCGGCACTTTCAACCGGTCAAGCCCGCGGAGCGCCTGCTCCGACCCCGACCCGGGCACGGGCTTGCGTCGCGACGGCTTCACGCCGGCCGTCAGCAGCATGTAGGGACTGTCGCAATCAAGGTCGAACCACGCCGAGACGTGCTCCCGCGGCACGCTCGGCGCGAAGGGGCGGAAGGACTCGCGGCGCTTGACCTTGAGGTTGAGCGTCTTCTGCATGGCAGGCGAGCGGGCGTCGGCCAGGATGGAGCGGTTGCCGAGGGCGCGCGGGCCGAACTCCATCCGGCCCTGGAACCAGCCCACCACCTTGCCCGCGACCAGCGCCGAGGCCGTGGCCTCGACCAGCTCGTCGTCCGGGAGCACCTCGTAGCGTGCGCCCGCCGCATCGAGCGCACGGCGGACCTCGTCCGCTTCGAAGCCGGGACCGAGCAGGGCTCCCCGCATGGCGTCTCCGCCCGCTTCGCGTTGCGGGCGCCCGTCCTCGCCCGGGCCGCACGCACTCCGCGGCTCCCCGAACACCTGGTGGCTCGCCGCCAGCGCGGCGCCGAGCGCGCCCCCGGCGTCGCCCGCCGCGGGCTGGACCCACATGTCGTCGAACCGGCCATCCCGCAGGACCTTGCCGTTGGCTACACAGTTGAGCGCGACGCCGCCGGCCAGACACAGGCGGGGGATGCCGGTCTCCTCGCGCAGCGAGCGGGTCAGCCGCAGCACCGCTTCCTCGACCACCGCCTGCGCCGAGGCGGCCACGTCCATGTGCCGCTGCGCCAGCGGCTCGTCCGGCTTGCGCGGGGGGCCGCCGAACAGTGCGTCGAACCGGGCGTTGGTCATGGTGAGGCCGGTGCAGTAATCGAAATGGTCGAGATCGAGGCGGAACGTGCCGTCCGGTTTCAGGTCGATCAGGTGGTCGAGAATGGTCTGGGCGTATCGCGGCTCGCCGTAGGGCGCCAGGCCCATCAGCTTGTACTCGCCGGAATTCACCTTGAAGCCGGTGTAATAAGTAAACGCCGAGTAGAGCAGCCCCAGGGAGTGGGGGAAGTGGATCTCCCGCGTCATCTCCAGCGTGTTGCCGTGGCCGATGGCCACGGAAGTGGTGGCCCATTCGCCGACCCCGTCCATGGTGAGGACCACCGCATCGCGGAAGGGAGACGGGTAGAACGCGCTCGCCGCGTGCGATTGGTGGTGCTCGGCGAACAGCAGCCTCGTGTTCCAATCCAGCTCCGGGGCCAGGACGCGCAGCTTGCGGCCCAGCAGGGCTTTCTGGAACAGCTTCTCCTTGACCCAGACCGGGACCGCCGCCGAAAAGGAGCGGAAGCCGCGCGGCGCGAACGCCACCGCGGTCTCGAGCAGACGTTCGAACTTCAGGAAGGGCTTGTCGTAGAAGGCGACCCGATCGACCTCCCCGAGCCCGATGCCGCCCGCCTCCAGGCACCACGCCACGGCGTGGGCGGGATAGTCCGAGTCGTGCTTCTTGCGCGTGAAGCGCTCCTCCTGCGCAGCCGCGACGATCCGTCCGTCCTCGACGAGGGCGGCGGCGCTGTCGTGATAGAACGCCGAGAGCCCGAGGACGCGCACTGCTCAGAGACTCAGAAGATCGTGTAGATCATCGGCGCGACCGCGCTGCTCTGGCCCAGCACGATCAGCCCGCCCAGCACGGCGGTGACAACGATGGCCGGCAGCAACCAGAACTTCTTGCGCACCCGCAGGAAGGTCCAGAACTCGCACAGGAAGGTCATTGCAGCGCGCATGGGCAGCTCACCTCAGAACTGGTTCTTCATCGATTTCGGCTCCGGACCCGGCGGGTCGCGGTGGATCCAGTAGCTCTCGACGTTCGGGTCGCGCCGCAGGCGCAGCGGATCCTTTCCCAGGGCGCGCATGACGAGGCCGGTCGGGGTCACCACCGCGAAATAGATTACTCCCATGACGACCGGGTGGACGATACGTTGCAGCAATCGGCCGAATCGGAGCCAGACCCGGTTGAACGGCGCCAGCCATCCCGGCTTGAAGAGGGCCGTCGCCAGGATCGCCCCGGCGACGACGAACGCCCACCCGGCGGGGCGCCCGCCGCCGAGCAACGGGAACAGGCCGACCACCGTGAACACGACGGCGAAGACGATGCCGAACTCGCGGTCGGAGCCTCCTGCCACCGGCTCGCCACGGGTCAGCCGTTCGTGGGTCTCCATCGGCCGTCGTCCCTCGCTCGTTGAACCGCACCGGTGCTCGTTGAACCGCACCGGGTTCTTCGGAGACTGTTCATGCGCTTCCGCAAGACTCTCGGGCGAGCGTCACTTGTCAGAGGGCCGCTTCCCACAGCGCCAACCCACGCTCGATCACCCGTTCGAGCCAGTCCCCGAAGCGGACGCGGACATCCTCCACGTCCTCCTTGTAGTTGATCTGGAATACCTCGTCGCCGAGAGCGGTTTCGCCAGCGGTTTCGAAGCCGCCATCCTCGGTTCGAACCCGGAGGAACCAGGTGCCCGAGCATGCCAGGACCCCTTGGAATTCATGCCCGATGCAGTGGAACGCGATCAGGATGTTGCATTGATTTCCGTCCTTGGCGACCAGACGCGCCCAGGATCGGTAGTGCCTCGTGTTCGCGTAGTACCGGAGCTTTATGGCCGTCGAGACTATCTGGCGGCGGAAGTAGTGGCTCCGGGCGCCTTCGTCCTCTGCGTCGTCGACGAAAAAGCTGAACTCGTCATGCCCCTTCATCGCCTCTTCCAGAGAAGAGCTGACCTTCTCCAACCTCTCTTTCGCCAGCGCGTGCAGATGTCCGGCAGTGGACACGGCGGCCTGCCATTCCTGCTCCAGGGCGTCCCGCCGCCGTGCGAGCCGTCGCTGGATGGCCTCGATGCGGGCATCGACACGGCCGGCTTGCTCGATGTCACGCGCTATGCCGATGGCACGGATGAACTCCCCGCGTTGCAGGCCTGAGAAGAACGACACCAGCGGCTTCAAGTCGCCGCCATCGGCGGACTCGAGCGCGTCGATGTACTTCTTGCGATCGCTGTCGCGTACGACCAGAGGCAACCAGCCGGCCTTCACGAATACGAGGGTGGCGAGTGCTCTCGCAACGCGTCCGTTGCCATCCTGAAAGGGATGGATCTGTGTGAAACGGTGATGAAGCCATGCGGCCTCGACCTCGGGAGGGACGACATCATGAGCGATGTGAAGCTCCATCAGACGGTCCATCTCGGCAGCGACGTGTTCGGGAGGACAGTAGTGGTAGACCGTGCCGTCGGGGCGCGTCGGGTTGTTCGGCTGCCGTTTGTAGTCTCCGTGGATCAGTTGCATCCGGATCTCGTTACCGAACTGATCCCGGCCCTCGGCGAACTCCTGGTTCCGGGTAAAAAGGCTGTGCAGCTCCTTCACATAGCTCGTGGACAGTCGGCGCTCGCCCTTGACGAACGTGAAAACGCTTTCGATGGCATCCCGCTGGTCGCCGATCATCGCGGCGACGTGCATGGGATTCCCGCCCGTGGTGTGGGGGATCAGGGCCGCGTTCACGCCGTGCTCGATCATCAGCTCGGTAATTCCGCGGTCCAACGTGTACAGCCGCTCGATCAGGCCCGTTTCTATCGCCCACTCGCGTTTGAGTCGCTCGGTAAACTCCGCGACGTCATCGGACTCGCCGAGCACCGCCCGGCGCTCGATCCAGACACCCGAAAGGGCGCGCAGCTCCCTGTCGGCCAGCTCCGTCGGGTCGACCTCGTAGTCCGATATCGGTTGCCAGGACCGAGACACCGCTCCACTCCTCATCGACATGTCTGCATTGTGGCCATGTCGAGGCTCGATCTCCACAGGTAACCCGCGGGCTGTGTTCCGCATGTCTTCCGCACGCCCGGCGAAATCCGGACGAGCACCTGCATGGTTCCCTTCGCTCCGAGGAAGAGCATCCCGAATCAGGGGCGGGTGCGCCCGTGCGTCGCCCATCGTTCCTCGCCGACAGACCCCCGCGCCCCGATGCAATCTGCGACACTTCGTCCCTTTGAGACAGCTTCTTCCCATGTGATGCTGCGGGAGTCGGGCCGACAGCCGACTCCTCCACCTTCGAATCGTACCGTGACCCGAGGACCGATCATGCACGTGAAGTTCGGCCTTCATTTCGACGGGCTGCAACCGCAGCGGCCGACGAATGCGGCAGGGGTGGTCACGCTCGGTCCGGCCGGTCTTCTCACCGTCCTCGAAACCCGACTCGGACTCCCGCCTCCCGCTACGCATCCGAGCGAGGCGGCCTTTGCGTATCTCCAGTGCCTGCGCGACGCCTCGGCGCCGAACCGCTTCTTCCACCGCTCGCTTCAGGTCGACGCGATCAACGTCGCGCGCACGCTCCTCGGGTGGCGGACCCGGTGGTACGAGGCGGGCTGGGACGGGACCTTCCCCGACACTGCGCCAGCCCGGCTCACCGACATGGCCGCGGTGGAGGCGCTTGCCAGGAACGCTGTCCCGCCCAGCCCCGGCGAGCGGCTCGGGCGCGTCGCGACGGCGCTCGGCAAGCGCGCCGCGCAGATTGACTGCGTGGAGCTGCATACCTCGCCGGACGCACTACCCTGCGCTTGGCGGTCGGTGCTGGACGCGCTGCCTTGTGAACTGGCGCCCGGGCTCGCTCCTGCTCCCGCGGGGCCGGAGGGGTCGGACCTCGCCCGAGTGCAGGCGCGGCTGCTCGCCATCGCCAACGGCATCGAAGATGGAATCGCCGAGCGCGAGCGGCTTCGGGGCGACGGCTCCCTGACAGTCGTGAGGTCGGCATCACGCGATCTTTCGGCGGAGGCCGTCGCGGAGTTCGTTCGGGACTCCGGCCCGTGTGCGGAGACGCTGCTCGTCGCGGAGCGCGACGGAGTCATCCTCGACAACGCCCTCGAACGCGTCGGGCTACCGCGGTGCGGATTCCGCTACCACACTCGATTCCGCGGCGCGACCCAAGTGCTGAAGCTCTGTCTCGCCCTCATATGGGCGCCGGTGAGTCCGCACCGCATGCTCCAGCTCCTGCTGCACCCGACCGGCCCGTTGCCCCGGGGGGTGCGTTCGCGTCTCGCCGATGCGGTCGCCGCATCCCCCGGCGTCGGTGGACGCGAGTGGCATGGTGCACTCGACAGCATCGAACGGACGCTGCGCGAACGCGACGAGACCAGCGACGCCGATGTCGAACGGCAGCGCTCGAACATCGCGTTCTGGCTTGAGAGCGAGCGGCACGACCCTCGCCACGGGGCGCCCATCGACGACGTGGTCGCCCGCACACAGCGGGTCTCGACTTGGGCCGCCGCGCGACTCAACACGGCGGAGACGGCGGCCGAGGCCGAGCTGTTCGCAGCCTCCCGGGCGCAGGCCGAGGCGCTGCTCGCAGGACTTGCCCGCCATCGGGAGGGCGGAGCGGAGCGCATCCCGCGCCTGGAGCTCGAACGCATGGTCGACGAGGTCACCACCGATGCCCCCGACCCGTCGACCTTCGCCCAAGCCGGACACCCGCGGGCAACGGCTTCGCCTGCCGCCGTCACGGACAGATGGCCGACGGTGGTCTGGTGGGACATGGCGCCTCCACCGGCTGCCGTCTCGTACCCGTGGTCGCGGCGCGAGCTTGCCGCGCTGCGCGATGCGGGCGTGAGACTGCCGGAGGTCGACGATGTGCTGCGTCATCGCAGCCGCGAGTGGCTGCGGCCCGTGCTCAATGCGACCGAGAGGCTCATCCTGGTGGCCCACGACGACGAGGGCGGGACGCACCCGGTCTCGACGCAGATCGAGAGCTGCTTCTGCTTCGACGGCGCCAAGTCGGTGATGGTCGAGTCCGTCGAGTGTTGCGTCGCACGTAATTTCGTAAGGGATTTGTCGGTTTATTTCTGATCGGCTGAGGGCTGATTTCTCACATTGTCCCCCCATCGTCGGAGAGCGGTGCCAGTGCGGGCCGAGCGCCTGCGTTCACCGGGATCGCGGCGGCGGTCGCGACGATCACGGTGCTCGTGGTGACGGTGAGTTCACCAGCGCGCCCGTGTTCGTTGAACGGGCGCGCTGGTGGGTGCGGGGGGTGGTCGAAGGCGAAGGCGAGGTCGTTGAGGAGTTCGCACAGATGAGCGGTGGCCTCGTCGCTGATGTCGTGGTGCACGACGAGTCAAGACCGGTTCACAGCCGCAACTCCGCGACAGCGTGCTCGAGGTGCACGGCGGTGACGGTGCGCTCGCCTGTTGCGGCGGCGGCGGTGAGGGCGTAGTGGGCGATGCGATTGATGAGCCGGGGCAATCCGCGAGCGCTGTGCGCCAGCGCCTCGACGGCGGGGGGGTCGAACAGGGGGAGTTCGCAGCCGGCCAGACGCAGGCGGTGGGCGAGGTAGGCGTGGAGTTCCTCGCGGTCGATGCCGGCGAGGTGGTGGCGTACGACGAGGCGTTGGGAGAGCGATTCGTGCACGGCCATGGCGAGGCGGCGGCGCAGCTCGGTGAGTCCGACGAGTAGCAGGCACAGGCGGTTGTCGCTGTCCATGGCGAAGTTGGTCAACAAGCGAAGGTCTTCGAGGACGTCGTTGCGCAGGTGCTGGGCTTCGTCGATGACGAGCACGGGGAGCTGCTTGGCCTCGCACACCAATCGGGTGATTTCGGTGCGGATGGCGCGGTAGGCGGTGGCGCGCGAGCGCTCGGTGGGCAGTCCCAGTTCCCAGGCGATGGATTTGTACATGTCGAGGACGTTTCCGGTGGTCAGGCAGACGTAGCCCACCCGATACAGGCCCGGATGCAGGGCGGCGGTGACGTGACGGCACACGGTGGTTTTGCCCGAGCCGACCTCTCCGGTCATGAGGCCGATGCCCTTGAGTTCGATGAGGTGATGGAGCCGTGCCTGGGCCTCGCGCCGGGAGTTCGACTCGAACAGCTCATCGGTGTGGGCCGGGGTCTCGAAGGGGAGCCGGGTGAGGGCGAAGTGTCGCAGGTACATTACGGGTTCTCCTTGAGGGTGCGCATCGTCAGAGGCGAGGTGGGTGGTTCGGATGCGGGGGTGTCGCACTGGAGCTGCCAGGAGGGTCGGTGGCGCTTGACGGCGGTGTTGGCGTAGGCGTCGAGGCGGGTGGCCCTCCCGGCACCCTTGCCGTCGTGGACGACCTCGATGGGGCGCGCAGGCGGTGCGTCGGGGTCGTAGCGCAAGGTGACGGATTGGCCGACGAGCACGGCGTCGACCTCGTAGAGTCGTCCGTGGAGGCTGACGGTGCGGTCTTTCATGACGCGGCGTTTGGCCTCGAACAGGAAGAGGTCGTCGAGGTCGAGGCGGGGGCCGGGGAAGCGCACGTCGTGCCCGGCGAGTGCCCACTGGTCGAGGGGGGTGCGCCCGTCGAGTCCGCGATGGGGCGAGCGGTGGTACTCGCCCTCGACCCAGGCCCAGAGGGTGCGGTTCAACGTCTCCAGGCTCTCGGTGGCCTCGGCGGTGAGGTGGGCGAGCCAGGCGGCGCGCAGGGTGCGGAAGAAGCGCTCGATTTTTCCCTTTCCGGCGGGCTGATAGGGCCGGGCGTGGATGAGCGCGATGCCGAGCTTGGCGCATACCAGTGCGAGCTGCTGGGAGCGGAAGCTCGCCCCGTTGTCGACATAGAGCCTTGCGGGGAGGCCGCGCCGCGCGATGGCCTGCTTGAACACGGGCAGGAAGGCGGTGGTGTTGTCCGCGTAGGCGAAGGCGGCGAAGGGGATGACGCGGGTGGCGTCGTCGATGAACGCGATGAGGAAGGCCTTTCGGCGCCGGCGCCCGTCGCGCACCTTCGGTCCGTGCATCACGTCGCTCATCCACAGCTCGCCGGCGTTGCGGAAGGCGAATCGTCGCCGGTCGGTGGCGACGGGGTCGCCGGGGCGTTTGTCGAGCAGTCCTTCGCGCGAGAGCAGCCGGTGCACGGTCGACGGCGCGAGGGGATGGTCGACGCCGCGTTCGCGGGCGGCGCGGATGAGGGCCTTGACCGAGAGTGCAGGCCGCTCGGTCTTGAGCGCAACGAGCCACTCGGCGACCTCGGGGGGCAGGCGCCGGGGCTGGCCGCGGTCGGCGCGGGTCTTCGGGTACAGCGCCTCGAACCCGCCGTTGCGATACAGGCTGAGCCAGTCGCGCATCGTCTCGACGGCGACGCGGGTACGGCGGGTGCCGGGGATGGTGTAGGTGCGTTGAGCTTTCTCGTGCAGGGCGCGGCGGATGTCGCGGCTGCCCGGCGGCAGTGGGAGCACGTCGGCGATGAGGCCGTAGCGGAACAGCGCCACGGCGTTGCGCAGCGTCTCGTCGGGGTCGTTCATCGGTGCAGTCCTCGTCGGTGGGGCGCATCGGCCCGGGGGACGAGACGCTACGCAGGCGACGGCGGCGGGTCAGGCCCCCTCTTGTGTTGGCGCGCTGGCTTGCGATTCGTCGTGCTGAGGCGGTGGGGGTGGAACCCCAAGGGGGCGGGCAGCATGGGGAGCTGCGCGTCGGTGAGGGTACGCAACGTCCGCAACGCGGTGTCGGTCTCGAGCCGCGTGCGCACCGCGCCCACCTCGGCGACACACCGGGCGAGGAGGTCGGGGAGTAGCCCGATGACGATACTCAGGACGTGATGGACAAGACGGACCCGGTGCTCGACCCAGCGCATCGCCCCCGCAAGCTCGACCGCGTCGCGGCGCAGCTCATTGGCCGCGGCGGCCAGGCTCGGGGCCTGCTCGGCGTGGGCCACCACCGCCTCGACGGTGTCGAGCTCACCGGGCAGCCGTGCGGCCAGACAGTCCGGCAGCCGGCTGAAGGTGGTGTGGCTCTCAGGGCAGTACCAGCGAGCGATGCGTGTCCCGCGCGGGCTCTTGCGCGCGTAGGTGCCGTGGCGTGCCAGTGAACATCCCCCGTGGGGGTGATTCGGACACCGCTCAAGGGTTGCAGCGCGCCACGCCTGGGCCTTAACGTATTGCTCGCCGGTAAGCCCCGTCTCGTAGCGAAGCTGCACCGGCCGTGGCCCGGCGGGGTTCGTCCCCCCGCGCGGGCCAACTCCTCTGTCGTCCCAAGGGGTGGCGAGACTACGGCGGCACTGGCCCGACGCCAAGCGGTGACGATGGGCACGCATCCGCCCGATCGGGCGACGACATCCTCAGCACCTGCTACGCAACGATCCTTGCCACAGGGGACCGCACCCGCTCCGACCGGTTCCCGGATTGCTTCGTCATCCCAGGAAATCCGTCTACGGAATAGTCCGACCCATTCCCGTGGGGGTCCCACGACGGAATGTGAAAAACAACAGTTTCGAGTCCGCGTTGCTCGACGGCAAGCCGGCCCTCGCGCCGCTCGGAGTACGAACGCGCGCGCTTGCGCTTCGCCCGCTGCCTGCGCCCAAGCGCTGGTGGACACTGCCGGAGGACTGCACCCTCACCCCGGGCGACCGCGAGTCCTACTCGAGCCTTTCGAAGCTCTGCGATCACCCGCACGAGTGGGTCCTGCACTACGCCGCGCGATTGCGCGCCGGACGGGCCGCCGATGTCCCCGATGGCCCGCTCCTGTTCGGGAACTTGGGCCATCGGCTGATCGAGGAGTTCTTTCGCGCCCATGGCGATTGGCGCATGGTTTCCATTCCAGATGTTCGCGGATGGGTGCGTGCGACCTGGCCCGAGCTCGTCGAGCGCGAAGGCGCAGTGCTGCTCGAGCCGGGCCGCGGCGTCGACCGCGAGCGCGTGGGCGCCATCCTCGAGCGAGCCATTCTCCGGCTGCTTGAGCACCTGCGCACGACCGGCATCGGGCAGGTGACGCCTGAAGCCTCCCGTGAAGCAGCGTTTGCCGAACGCCGCCTGGTCGGCGCCATCGACCTGTTGCTGAGCGACGCCCATCGGCACCATGCCGTGGTCGACGTGAAGTGGGGAAGTCAGAGCTACCGCCGCAAACTGCTCGCCGAGAATCGTGCGCTGCAGCTTGCAACCTACGCCTACATGCAACAGACCCTGGACGCGGAAGGGCGCTGGCCGCACGTCGCGTTCTTCATCCTCTCCACCGGCAACCTGCTCGCGAACGAGGACTCGCCATTCCCCGACGCGGTCGTCGCCTCATCGAAAAGCAGAGAGGACGCGGCCGATCTCTGGAGCCGCCTCGGTGTGACGTACCGCTGGCGGTGGGAGCAGCTCGGGGCGAGGCAGATCGAGGTCGTGACGGCCCTGACCGAGCCCGACGCGCGCTCAGCCCCGCCGGACACCGGACTCGCCGCGGTCACCGGTGGTGACCCTTTCGACGACTTCATCCGCCTCGCCGGCTGGGAGGCGTTCCATTGAGGACCAAGCCAAACGATCTTGCGCACATTCGCTTCATCAGCGCCGGTGCGGGCAGCGGCAAGACGTACCGTCTGACGAAGGAACTCGGGCGCGCGCTGTCCGAGGGAGCGGCGAGACCCGCGGGCGTCATCGCGACGACGTTCACCGTCAAGGCCGCATCCGAGCTGCATCACCGCGTCAGGAAGCGACTCATCGAGAACGGCCGTGCGCCGCTCGCCGAGCAGATGGCGCAGGCGCTCATCGGCACCGTCCACAGCGTCTGCGAGCGCCTGCTCGCGCGGTTCGCGTTCGAGCTGGGATTGTCGCCGGAGCTCGACGTCGCGAGCGTCGAGGACGGGGCGCGGCTGTTCAACCAGGCGCTCGACGAGGTGCTGAGCGCGGACCGTGTGCGCGAGATGAACCTGTGTGCCGCGCGCCTCAGCCTCATCGACGAGCGAAGGCGCAGGAGCTGGCAGGACCACGTCAAGAAAATTGCGGACCAAGCCCGGAGCAACGACATCGCGGCGGGCGCTCTGGCGACGATGGGTCGGGAGAGCGCCGAGCGGTTTCTCCGCCACTTTCCGGAGGCGACCTGCGACGAGCAGGCCACGGCTGCGCTGAAGGAGGCGATTGGCGAAGCGCTCGGGAGCATCGACCTCGAGTCCGACACCACAAAGGGTACGGCGGCCTATGTCGATGGGCTCCGTGACGCCTCTGCGATGCTCGGGCGCGACGAGTGTCCCTGGACGCTCTGGATCGGGCTCAGCAAGAAGGGCCCCATGAAGAAGAGCGAGGCTGCCGCCACCCCGGTCCGGGCCGCTGCATCCTGCTACGACCGTCACGCCGGATTCCATGCGGACATCCGCGCCTACGTCGAGGGCGTGTTCGCGATTGCGGGCGAGGCCCTTGCCCGGTTCCAGGCCATCAAGACCGAGCGCGGGCTCATCGACTACGAGGACATGGAGCAACGCGCGCTCCGGGCGCTCGACGAGCCCGCGGTTGCGGAACGGCTCGACGACGAGCTCCAGCTACTCCTCGTCGACGAGTTCCAGGATACCAACCCGATGCAGCTCGCGTTGTTCATGAAGCTCGCGCAGTTTGCACGCGAGGTCATCTTCGTCGGCGACGTCAAGCAGGCCATCTACGGGTTCCGGGGAAGCGATCCGGAGCTCGTGCATCACACGCTCCATGCGCTTGGCGCGCGAGGCTGCTCGCGCGATGTGCTGGAAAGCTCCTGGCGGTCACGCCCTCCGCTAGTGCGGTACCTGAACACCGTGTTCGCGACCGCGTTCGAACGCGACGGCATCGACCGGGCGCGCGTCGAACTCGCCCCGAAACGCGAGGAGACGCACGGCGCGCCCGCGGTGATGCGCTGGATTCTCCCCAAGGCCAAGGCGACGGAGCAGGCCGAAGCCCTGGCGGGCGCCATCGCCGACCTCGTCGATTCGCAGCACACCGTGAACGACCCGGAGACGGGCGAGACGCGTGCGGTGAGATACGGGGATGTCGCGGTGCTCGCCGCGACCAACAGCCATGTGGAGACCATCGCGGGTGCGTTGCGCGAGCGCCGCGTGCCCATGAAGATGACGCTCTCCGGCCTTCTCGCTGTGCCCGAGGTGTGTCTCGCGAGGGCTTGTCTGCGTCGACTGAACGATTCCTCGGACACGCTTGCCACCGCCGAGATCCGGGCGCTCGGCGCTTGCGAGGAGCCGGAGCTCTGGCTCGCCGATCGGCTACGGTGGCTCGCGGCCGGCGAGGACGACCGGCGCTGGGGCGAGGCGGAAGACTCGATCGTCTCGCGCATCGCACGGTTGCGGGAGCAGGCGGTCACGCAGTCCCCGGTCGAAATCGTCGCCCGTGTGCTCAACTACGTCAGCATCCGGCCCATCGCAACCGCCTGGGGACCCGACGCAATCCGTGCCGCCCAGCGCCAGCGCAATCTCGATGCCTTTCTCGATCTCGCTGTCACGTACGAGAACCACTGCGCCACCCAGCACGAGGCGGCGACCCTGACCGGCTTCCTCTTCTGGCTCGAGCACCCCTCGTCTCCCGAGCTCGATCTGCAGCCGGTGGTGACCGGTGGCGACGCCGTGCACGTCCTGACCTACCACCGCGCGAAGGGTCTCGAATGGCCGGTCGTGGTCGCGACCGACTTCCACTACACATGGCGCTCGCGCATCTGGGGTATCCGCTCCCTGTCGGGCACCGAACCGTTGGACATCGACAACTCGCTCGCGGGGCGCAGCATTCGCTTTTTTCCGAACGTATTCGGTGGGAATACGAAGGGTGTCCCCGTTCTCGATGAGGTGATGGAGTCGGAAGAAGCAGTCTCTTCGGCCGAAGCGGATGCCGCCGAAGGTCGCCGCCTCGCCTACGTCGGAATGACGCGGGCGCGCGACACGATCATCGTGGTGGTGCCGCCGTCGGAACCAGGGAATGATGCGTGGATTCGAAGCTTTGCGTCCGAGCATCTGCTCGCCACCGGCGATGTGCTCGCGCTTCCCGAGGGTAAACCCATTCCGTCAAGCTCCCGGGTACTCGCGGGCCCCGACCCCGACGAGTTCGTCACGGACGACCCGTTCACCCCGGCGTGGTTCCCCGAGCGAGCGCCAATCGAGTCTCCTCTCCGCGAGCGGCGGAGTCCGTCCGAGGCGAAACCCGTCGAGGGCGCGGCCGTCGGCGAAATCCTCGAGACCGGACCGCGGATGCGGGTCCATGGCGAGGATATGACGGGGATCGGCACCGCACTCCACGCGGTCATCGCCGCAGAGTTCGTGAACCCGGAACGCGACGATGCCGTGAAAGGAGCCGCGGCGCTCATCACGGCGTTCGCCGGCGAAGGCGCCGTTGCGCCCGCCGACGCCGTGGGGTGTGCAAGACGCCTGCGTACATTGCTCCACGCGCGATTCACCCCGCTTCGTATGCTGGTCGAGCATCCGGTGCAGATGCGCCACGCCAACGGCCAGGTTTTGCGCGGATGGATCGACCTTCTGCTCGAGACCGACGCCGGCTGGATCGTCATCGACCACAAGTCCTCACCGCGCCCGCGCTCCGAGTGGGCCGACGAGGGGATCGGGTACTCGGGCCAGCTTGCGGCCTATGCCACGGCGCTTCGCGCAGCGGACATGGAATGCGCAGGGTGCTGGCTCCACCTTCCCGTAGGAGGCGGGCTACTGGAGATCGTCCTTCCTCGTACGTCCAGCCACGCTCTCACAGGCCGAGGCGTAGAGCCTCGTGCTCCTCCCTGATCGTTGCCCAGGGCCTGTCCCGGCCTTCGAAGTTGAACTCGATCCTGATCCCGTGGGGGTCGAAGCAGAAGAGCTGATGGAGGTCCATGCCGGGGACCTTCCGATGTTCGTACTCGATCCCTTCGGCATCGAGCCTGGCGGCGAACCTGTCGAAGTTGCGGGCGCGGAACGCGATGTGATCGACGTTCCCGCTGTTCCCGGGCAACGATCCCTTCCTCTCCACGACATGGACCACCGGTGCGCCGCCGACGTAGAGCCAGAGACCGGGGAAGTCGAAAGGCGGGCGGTATCCTTCTTCGAAGCCGAGGGCGTCGACGTAGAACTTGCGGCAGGCGTCGATGTCGTTGGTGAGAATGTTGACGTGGTCGAGCCCGGCGACATCCGCCGGTTTCCCGGTCCGCATGTCGAGCGCCATCACCTCATCCTCGCCGAGGAGTTCCGGACGGCCGCGGGCTTCTCGCGACCGGGAAGCGCCGAAACCGCCTGCAAATCATAAGGAAATGCCCGGTGGAACGACAATCTCCGCCGCGCGGGCGGCCCCGGATGCCTTGCACGGAGCACCGACGGGGTGAAACCGGCACTACTCGCGGCCCTCATTTGCGGTCCTCACGAACGCAGGGCTCTCCGAGCGCCAAGGGGCCGCGGTTCGGCGGCGGCCGGGCGTTCCGAAGGCCGCGCCGGGGCCGGGCCGTTCTCGGTCGACTGGCGAAACGGTAGTGCAGAGACTGGCGAAACGGTAGTGCAGAGACTGGCGAAACGGTAGTGTAGACATGGACGAAATGGTAGTGTGAAGACAGTGGAACGGATGGTGGCGAGGTGCGGTCGAGGTGACATACCGACGGCGTGTGGTGGATGCGGAGCTCGACGAGCTGATGTCCGAACTGCCGGCCATTGCGCTGGAAGGTCCTCGCGGGGCGGGCAAGACCGCCACTGCGGAGCAGCGGACGCGGACCGCGCATTACCTGGACGACCCGGCACAGCGGGCGGTGGCCGAAGCCGACCCGGCCCGGATGCTGTCGGGGGACCCGCCCGTGCTGATCGACGAATGGCAACGGGTCCCGGGAGTCTGGGATGCCGTGCGGCGAGCGGTGGACCGAGGATGCGCTCCGGGGAGCTACCTGCTGACGGGTTCCGCAGGGCCGGTCACGCCTCCGTCGCATTCGGGGGCGGGGCGGATCGTAACGTTGCGGATGCGTCCGATGTCGTTGTCCGAGCGCGGGTGCGGGCAGCCCACGGTGAGCCTTTCGGAGCTGCTGCGGGGCGGCGGGCGGGCCAAGGTGTCGGGAAGCACGGACGTCTCCCTCGGGGACTACGTGCGGGAGATCGTGCGTCCGGGCCTGCCGGGTATCCGGGGGCTCGAAGGCCGGGCGCTGCGGCGGCAACTGGATGGGTACCTGCGGCGTATCGTGGACACCGACTTCCGGGAGCAGGGGCATGCCGTCCGCCGCCCGGAGGCGCTGGCGCGCTGGATTGCGGCTTACGCGGCCGCGACCGCCACGCCGGCGTCCTACGAGGCCATCCGCGACGCGGCGACCGGAGGCACGGGGGACAAGCCTTCGAAGACCACCACACAGCCCTATCGCGAGATCCTGGAACGGCTGTGGGTCGTCGACCCGGTGCCGGCCTGGCTGCCCACCCGCAACCGGCTGAACCGGCTGGGCCAGCCGCCGAAGCATCATCTGGCCGATCCCGCGCTGGCGGCGCGCGCGCTGGGCCTGGACGAGAGCGCCTTGCTGAGCGGGAAAGGACGCGGGCCGCGGGTTCCCCGCGAAGGCACGTTGCTGGGGCATCTGTTCGAGTCGCTGGTGACCCTGGGCGTACGGGTCTTCGCCCAAGCCGGCGAGGCCCGGGTCGGACATTTGCGGACACACGGCGGAAGGCGGGAGGTCGACCTGATCGTGGAGCGAGCCGACCGGCGGGTGGCGGCCTTCGAGGTGAAGCTGGGCGGGGTGGTGGAGGACGCCGACGTCAAACACCTGCTGTGGCTGCGCCGGCAACTTGGAGACGACCTGCTGGATGCGGCCGTGGTCCACACCGGCCCGCTGGCCTATCGGCGCACGGACGGCATCGCCGTGATTCCCGCCGCGCTGCTCGGGGCGTGAGCGCATTCCCGTTCTCGGGCACATGAGCTCGAAGGTGGAACGATGGTGACCAACACCTCCGGGCGCGGCCTCGAGCGGCTGCTCTGCACGGCCTTGGCGGGGCACCCCGCGGTCCGCCCGAGGCGGCGCGGGTGGCCGAGCCGCGGGCGGGTCATGGCGGTGTCGGCTGGATGCGCATTCCGGCGGTAGTGATCACCCGTTCCGACGCGGACGTGACCGGCCTGCGACACCGCCGCCACCTGCACGTCGGGGTAGGGACGCCCGATTCGTCGGTCCGCCGCCTGCCTCCGACCGTCCGGCATATACTCGCACCATGAAGAGACGGAGCAGACAGGGACCATTTCGGCCAGGTCCCGGGGGATTGCCGCCGTATCTGGCGGGCCGGGGATCCGAGCAGGCGCTCTGCCGGGCGCTCCTCGGCGACTTGCAGGATGGCCTTGCGCCACCGCGAGAAGTGGTATTCCACGGGCCGCGGGGCAACGGCAAGACGGCCCTGCTCGTCTGGTTGCAGCAGGAAGCGGCGTCGTACCCCGGGGTCGACGTCCTCCACCTCACGCCGGCGGGCATCCCCACCGAGACGAAGCTCATCGAACGCCTGCTGCCGCCATCCTGGTTGCAGCGACTCACGCCGAGGGAGATCTCCGTTCATGGCATCACTTGGCGGCCGGGCCAGCCCCACCCCCCGCCACTGGACGAGGCGCTGGCCGTGCGTGCACGGAAGAAGCCGCTGATCCTGCTGCTCGACGAGGCGCACACACTGGACGAAGGGGTCGGCTGCGCGTTGCTGAACGCCGGCCAACAGGTGGGAAGAGCGCTGCCTTTTCTGCTGGTGCTGGCGGGCACGCCGGGCCTGCGGCCCCACTTGAATGCGATGAACGCCTCGTTCTGGAACCGGGCCGAGCGGCGCCCCATCGGTCGCCTGGATGCGCAGGCGACCGCGGCGGCGATCCGCAAGCCACTGGAGAGCGAGAGCATCGACATCGACGAAGACGCACTGGCGCATGTCGTTCGCGAAAGTCACGGCTACCCCTACTTCGTGCAGCTCTGGGGAGAAGCGGTGTGGCGGCAGACGGCACGCGCGGCGCCGCCGGGGGCAGGCCGGCGCATCACCCGGACGGCAGTGGCCGCCGCTCAGGCCGCTTTTGACCGGGTGAAGGACGACTACTATCTGGACCGCTACGAGGAGCTGGAGAAGCTGCACCTCCTGTCCGCGGCGCGGGCAGTGGCGGACGCTTTCGAAGCGCAGCCCCGGCTGGACGACACGCAACTGGAGGCGGCGGTTCGCCGGGGGCTGGGAACATCGTGCGGCGAAGACCGGATGATGGCAACGAAGGAGGAGCTGCGTTCCTTGGGTTACGTATGGCGTCCCGAGGCCAGACCGATATGGGAGCCGGGGATCCCGAGCCTGATGGATTACGTGCGACGGTACGCACTCATCCCACGGCCCTGAATCGGGCCGCCTGTAGCATTGCCGGCACTGCCTTGGCGATGTCGCTCCCGACTTGAGCGGACGGTGCGTTCGCAGAACACCGGGCGGATCGCCCGCACGCCGCGTTCGGTCGCCTTCTGGACGACGAGATCCATCCGATCGCCCCCAAGGCGCGCCGGCTGAATCGACACCGCACCGGGGAGGCCCACCATGCCGATCCACTTCAGCCCCGAGGAGATGGCGGGACGGCGCGAGCGCGCCGCGGCGGCGGTCCGCGACGCCGGGCTCGACGGGCTGCTCTGCTTCAAGCAGGAGTCCATGTACTGGCTCACCGGCTACGACTCGTTCGGCTTCAGCCTGTTCCAGTGCCTGATCGTGGGAGCCGACGGCAACGTGACCCTGCTCACGCGACTTCCGGACCTCCGCCAGGCCCGCCACACCTCGAATATCGAGGACATCCGCATCTGGAAGGACACCGAGGGGATGAACCCCGCCCGCGAGCTCCGGGCGCTACTCGATGAGCTCGGCCTCGGGACCGCCAGGCTGGGGGTGGAGCTCGACTCCTGCGGGCTGAAGGCGCACCACTGGCGCCTGCTCGAAGCGGAGCTTGCCGGACGCTGTGAGTGCGCCGATGCATCGAACCTGATCGACCGGCTCCGGTCGGTGAAGAGCGCACGGGAGATCGAATACGCCCGCCGGGCGGCGGCGCTCGCCGACGACGCCTGGGACGAAGCGGTGCGGCTCGCGCGCCCCGGTGCGTTCGAAGGCGACATCCTCGCCGCGATGCAGGGCGCGGTGTTCCGCGGCGGGGGCGACTACGCCGGCAACGAGTTCATCATCGGATCGGGCCCCGGCGCCCTGCTGTGCCGATATTTCAGCGGGCGCCGGCACCTGGACGCGAAGGACCAGCTCACCCTGGAGTTCGCGGGGGCCTGGCGGCGCTACCACGCCGCGATGATGCGCACCCTGCTCACCGGACGCCCCCATCCCGAGCACGTCTCGATGCACGCCGCGTGCGTCGATGCGATCCACGCCTGCATGGAGGCGGTCCGGCCGGGCCGGCCGATGGGCGAGGTCTTCGCCGCGCACGCGAAGGTCCTGGACGCGGCGGGCCTTCGCGAGCACCGCATGAACGCCTGCGGCTACGGCATGGGCGCGGTCTACAACCCGATCTGGGTCGACCCGCCGATGTTCCACGAGGACAACCCCCTGGAGATGCAGGCCGGCAACGTGTTCTTCCTGCACATGATCGTGATGAACTCCGGGAGCGGGCGCGCCATGACCCTCGGCCACTCGGTGCTCGTCACCGACGACGGATGCGAGTGCCTGAGCCGCTCCAGCCTCGACCTCGTCGTGAACTGAACACCCGCCGGCGATACACTCCGTCCAAGGGCTTTGCGATGCCGACGGACCAGGGGCGAGAGGCCACGGTCGCCAACGCCGCCGGCGCATATGCTCCATCCAGGGGTCTTGCGATGGCCGGCGCGCGGACCCGGTACGGAGAGACATGCCGAGCATGAACCCTGCGCCCACCACGTTCACGGGCCGTCGGGTTTGACGGATCGGAAAGCACGTGGATACCATTCGGAGTCATGATTGATATCCAGATTCAATCCGTTTGCGGTCCGTTCGACATTCCGGACATCGCCCATCAAGCGGTGACGACACTGACCCGAGCCGATGCAATGGGCTTGATTCCTCAAGGGACCACGATCGACCGTCTCGACGCCGCCGTGTTGAAAAGCGTCGTCGGAGCCATGGCTCGAGCCGGCATCGGCCGGGGATTGCTCGCCGAGCTTTCCGGCTCCCCCGATCCGGACCCGAAGCGGCTTTCCGCCACGCTCGAGAGAATCAACGAGGCCCTCGCCGCCTCTCCGGCGCCTGCCTACGAATGGCCCGGGCTGAGCAGGACCCTCGGATCGGACCTGCTCGCCCGGCTCCTCGGGATCTCCATCTCCAGCCTGCGCCGTTATCTCTCGGGCGCCCGCTCCACTCCCGACGAAATCGCCGAGCGGCTTCATTTCCTGGCGCTGGTCGCCGGCGATCTGGCGGGGGCGTACAACGACATCGGCATCCGCCGCTGGTTCGTGCGGCCACGCAAGCTGCTCGGGAACCGCACCCCGGCCCGGCTCCTGGGCCGGGGGTGGCAGCCCGAAGACCCGGGACCGCGACGGGTGCGGGAGCTTGCCCAAGCCCTGGTCTCGTCACCGGCAACGTGATCGGCTTCCGGCATACGGATCCCCGGTATCCGTTTCTCTGGGAACACCTTCGCCAGCCTGCCGCGCGGTGGCACGCGGAGGACGAGGCGCCGGTCCACTACTTCAGTGACACACCCGACGGGGCATGGGCCGAGTTCCTGCGTCATGAGGAGATCACCGATCCGGAAGACCTGTCCGGTATTCGCCGTGCGCTGTGGGCGATCGATATCGGAGGCGAGGCGCCGGCATTCCCTGACTTGCCCTCCGAAACCCTCACGGGGGGTCCCGAAACCTGGCGGGACTGCCGGGAAGAGGCGCGCCGCCTGCGTGCCGGAGGCGCGACCGGGTTCGCGGCCCCTTCGGCCGCCCTGTTGCCGGGCGCGGCCCGGGGCTGGCGGGTGGACGGCGGTCTGCAACCCGGCCCCGATCGGGACGGCAAGGTCGTCGTCCTGTTCGGAAGACGCCCGGACCTGGTGGGCTGGGAGGCGACGGTTGCCGGGCGCCCGGGCGAGGATCTCCTGCATCGGGTGCGTCACTTCTGATGCAGCGACGCCGCCCGCGCGGGCAGGCATTTCGGCCGTGGCCGCGACCGGAACCTGTCAACGACATTGAGACAGTAGCGGTCAGCATTTACTGAGCAATCCGCGGCGTCGTCGCCGCGTCCGGTGGGTTGATCCGGACCTCGGTGGGAGGAGGTTGGGGTTTCGGGCTTCCGTGAACGAATCGTTCCGGGTTCCGGGTGCCGGGTCCAGGCGCGACGCAGGGTGCGTTGGCGTTTCTCGACAATGCGCCGAGCCCGCCCGTGATGGACGTCATCGGGGGTGAGCATCGCGATTCCGCCATGGCGGTGCTCCGTGTTGTACCAAGGGAAGAAGGACCGGCAGAACGCGGTCGCGGCGGCGATCTCGACGACGCCAAGCTTGGCGGGTCAGGTGCGCCGGCCTGCTACACTGCCGCCCGACCGGACGGAGGCGGCGTCATGGCGGGAAACCGGCTGAGCGACTTTGCGAGCATCGTGGAGGACCTCGATGCGATGGGCCGCCTGATCCGGGTGCGCTCGGAGGTCGATCCGCACCTGGAACTCGCGGCGATCGCGGCGCGCTTCGAGGCCGGACCCCGCGCGGTGCTCTTCGAGAACGTCAAGGGGCACGACGCCCCGGTGCTGACCGGCCTGTACTGGTCGCGGGAGCTGCTCGCGGCGCTGATGCGGCGTGACGAGCACACCCTCCCGCAGTACGTCTCCGGGTGCATCAGGGAGTGGCAGCAGCAGCCGGCCGCTCCGGTCATGATCGAGCATGGACCGATCTACGAAGGGCAGTCCGTGGAGGTGGACCTGCGGCGCATCCCCGCGCCGGTACATGCCCTGGAGGACGGCGGGCCGTACTTCGACGCCGGCGTGGTCATCGCCCGCGACCCGGAAACGGGGGTGCGCAATGCGTCGATCCAGCGCTTCATGGTGGTCGACGAGCGAACCCTCCACGTCAACATCGACGCGGGCCGGCACCTGGAGCTCTACCTCGACAAGGCCCGGGCCCGCGGCGAAACCCTCCCGTTCTCGCTCAACTGCGGTGTCGGTCCCGGCCTGCATTTCGCGGCGGCGACCCCGGCCGAGGCCGCCCCCGCCGACACCGACGAGCTCGGCATCGCGAGCGTCTTCCACGAGGCTCCCCTCGAGCTCGTCGAAGGCAAGGCCCTGCCGGTGCACGTGGTCGCCAACGCCATGTATGCGCTCGAATGCGAGATCGTCCCCGGCGAGCTCGGCGACGAGGGTCCGTTCGCCGAGGTCACCGGCTACTACGCACGCCGGGCCCCGCGCCCCGTCGTCCACGTGCGGGCGATGCACGTGCGGCCGGACCCGGTCTTCCAGACCATCCTGTCCGGAGTGGAGGTGTGGAACTCGGTCGGACTGCTGGGCGAGGCGAACGTGCTGACCATGCTGCAACGCCAGGTGCCGGGGGTGCGCGACGTCTACTTCAGCCACGGCGGATGCGGCTTCTATCACGCGGTGGTGTCGATCCGGCAGACGCGCGCCGGCTGGTCGAAGCAGGCGATCCTCGCCGCCTTCGCCGCGTTCCCGCCGCTGAAGATGGTGACCGTGGTCGACGACGACGTCGACATCCGCGACGCGAAAGACGTGGAGTGGGCGATGGCGACCCGCTTCGACCCGACGCACGGCATCCTGCGCATCGACAACGTGTTCGGCCACGGCCTGAACCCGGGCTTCCCCGGCTACCTCGGCACCAAGGTGGGGTTCGACGCGTGCCGTCCGTTCCCCCATACCCCCGAGTACGACCGCGCGGCCTACGCCGGCGCGGACCTCGGCCGGCACGAGATCGACATCCCGCCGATCCATCCCGGCGCCGGGAGCGCCGACGCCGAAACCGGACGGCAAGCGGAGCGCCGGCGCCGAAACCGGACGGCAAGCGGAGCGCCGACGCCGAAACCGGACGGCAAGCGGAGCGCCGACGCCGAAACCGGACGGCAAGCGGAGCACCGGCGCCGAAACCGGACGGCAAGCGGAGCACCGGCGCCGAAACCGGACGGCAAGCGGAGCGTCGGCGCCGAAACCGGCCGGTGAGCGGAGCGCCGGGGCCGAAACCGGACGGTAAGCGCAGCCGGGGCCGAAGCCGGCCGGCAAGCGCGGCCGGGGACGAATTCGCGATCGTCGGCGGTCTCGCCGAACACCGCTTTCGGTCGGCCTGCCCCTTCGGATCGAGGGAGAGGAGGGCGGCGGCGTCCATCGCGATGCCGACCTCCGAACCGCTCGTTCAGAAACTCAACTCGTACCTCAAACCGACGGACCCCGAGGAGAACCAGCCCGACCCCAGGCCATCGACGCTGACGGACACGTCGAGCGAACTCCGTTCGTCGATCTGCCAGCGATGTCCCACCTCCACCGAAACCGAGACCTCCTCCGTCCGGTCTTCAGCCGACTCCAGGTTGTGGGTATCCAGGTTCACGCGCAGCTTCCCGTGCGTGGTGCTCTCCTCCAGGCTCCGGGTCACCTTCGGACCGAACCCGAGCCGCGCCAGCCACAGACGTTCCCCCGGCGCCTCGCCACCCATGTCGTCCGTGAACGCATCCAGATCCTCCTCCGCATAGAGCAGGTCTATCTGCGGCTCCACCCGCAGCCCCTCACCGCCCCAACCGAAATCCCCCGTCAGGCCCCCACGCACCGCAATCCGCTCCGAGCGGTACGCGGCCGTCACCGGATACGCCCCCTCGACCAGTGACACCTTGCCCCTGCCGCGTCCCCAGCCAAGGGCGCCATCAACCGTCAGGGTCTCGCTCAGCCGGTGCGCCCCGTACACCCCGAACTGCATATGACTCGCCTTCAGCCGCACACCTCCCGCCGTCACCCGGCCAGGCTCGTACCCGGTCAGCACACCATAGGCCGTGCGACCATCCGCGCTGAGGTAGTCCGCTCCCGCGTACACATCCCACACCTCTCCGTCCGCAGTACCGCCCAGGTCCGAATACCGCAGGCTCCCCCAGCCATCCCACTCCAACGGCAGAGCCACCGCGATTTCACCATTCGCACTCACCCCTTCGTCATCGACTTTCAAATCCACCGTCGAGACCCTGCGGCCCCCTGCCAGACGACCCAGCGCCACATCCGAGGTCAACTGCGAGAACCGCTCCATGTGACGGCGCAGAAGCGCCCCCGCACCCGCACGGCGGCCCTGCGCGAGGACGCTCACGCCGCCCGCATCCGCAACCCTCAGTGTCGCGGTGCCCGGCTGGCCGACCTCGTAGAAGCCACCATTGCGCAGAACCGCTACCGTCAGCTCGCTGTCCGGCTCGGCAACGCCATCGTCGACGGTCTGCACAACGAAGCGCGACGTCGACGCGCCAGCCTCGAACCTCACACGCCGGACCCCTTCCGACGCAGCCGGAACCATGTCTCCGCCCCGCTCCGAGCGCTCCGATACTTCCAGCTCCACCGTCAACGCCGCCGACACGCCCCCACCTGTCCGCCTCAGCTCGAACACCGCCGCCTCGCCTTCCGTGACCGTCGCCGGCACGTCTCCCGTGCGTCCCGGCTCGAACTCCGCAGCCTCCCTTTCCGTAGCCGTGGCCAACGCCTCGGCAGCAGCCTCCGCTTCCGGAGCCGGCTCGGACATCGCCCTGACCGTGACCACCTGAAGGCCGTCGTTGTCCCGCACCACGACCGTCGCCGTGGACGGGTCCCCCAGCCTGTAGGCGGCGCCGGACCGCAACGTCAGCACTACGCTGGCATCCGGCTCGGCGATCAGGTCGTCCTCGGTCGCCAGTGACACGCGCGCCGTGGCCGCATCGGCCTCGAAGGTCACGCTGGTGGGCGGCCCCTTCGATACCAGCACATCACTCTCATCCTCGATCGTGAAGGACACTTCCAGCGCTTCCGACAACACTCCGGTCCGCGTCAGGACGAACACCGCGTCCTCGCCTTCCGTGACCGTAGCCGCCTCCGCCGCCACCGTGACGAGGAGCAGGTCGTTGTCCTCGACCGTCACCTCGGCCTCGGACGGCGTACCCAGGTCATGGTCGGCGCCGTCATCCAGCGTCAGCGTCAGCGTGGCATCGGGCTCGTCGCGCTGGTCGTCCTCGGTCGCCAAGGTCACTGTGACCGTAGTCTGACCAGCCGGAATGGTCGCCGTGGTCGGAGCCTCCTGGTTCCGGGCCAGCACCGTGGCGGGATCGGTGAGCGTGAAGCTCACGACCAGTGGCCCGGCGATGTCCGTGCTCTCCCGGGTCAGCGTGAACGCCGCGTCCTCGCCTTCGGTGATCGTCGCCCGAACCGGCGCGACCGTGACGACGACATCGGATTCCACCGTGTTCGGAGGATCATCGTCGTTGTCCTCGACCGTCACCGCGGCCTCGGACGGCGTACCCAGGTCATAGTCGGCGCGGTCGAACAACGTCAGCGTCAACGTGGCATCGGGCTCGTCGAGCTGGTCGTCCTCGGTCGCCAGCGTCACCCGCACGGTGTCGGCGTTGGCGTTGAAGGTCGCTTCGGTCGGCGGCCCACCGCTCAGCACCGGACCGGTGTCCGCCACTGCAAACGTCACATCCAGCGCCGCCGACAGATCCCCCACCCGCGTCAGGACGAAGACCGCGTCCGCGCCTTCCGTGACCGTGGCCGCCTCCGCCGCCACCGTCACGAGGGGCAGGTCGTCGTCGGTGATCGTCAGCGTCACGCTGTCCGGGGCCGTGACCCCCAGCGTGTTCGCCGCCGTGGCCGAGACCGTCACCTTCCTGTCCGGCGCGTCCACGGCGTTGTTCACGGCGGTAATCGTCACCTCGCCCGTGCTCGTCAGGGAGTTGGCCGGGATCGTCAACTGGCTCCCGACCAGCGTGTAGTCGTTTGCCACCGCCGGCGTCACCGGTGTGACCGTCACCGTCACTGTCATCGCGGCGTTCGACGGACGGTCCAGGGTTGCGGTCACCGTGCTCGTCCCGCCGTTCTCGCTGATCGAGGCCGGGGTCAGGACCAGCGTCACCGCGGGCGGACCGTCGTCGTCGGTGATCGTCCCGGTGGCCGTGGCATCCGTGATCGTCGCGCCCGATTGGTTCGACAGGGTCACGGTGAAGGTCTCGTTCGGCTCGTCCGCGTCGTCGCCCGTCACGGTCACGGTGAAGGTCTTGCTGGCCTCGCCGGTTTCGAACCTCAGGCTGCGGTTCGCCGCCGTGTAGTCCGTCCCGGCGGTCGCCGTCCCGTCGGATGTCGCCCAGTCCACCGTCACCGGCAGCGTCGCTGCCGGGGTCAGCGTCACCGTGAATGTCAGTGTCGGGCTCTCGCCCGAATCGCCCTCGGTCACACTCGCGTCGCCGATCGAAAGCGTCGGCGCGTCGTCGTCGGTGATCGTCAGCGTCGCGTCCTGCGGGGCCGTGATCCCCTGCGTGTTCGTCGCCGTCGCCGAGACCGTCACCGTCTTGTCCAAGGTGTCCACATCGTTGTCGACGGCGGTAATCGTTACCTCGCCCGTGCTCGTCGTCGCTCCCGCCGCGATGGTCAGCGTCTTGTTCGTGCTCAGCGTGTAGTCGCCTGACACCGCCGGCGATACCGGCGTGGCCGATACCGTCACGGTCGTCGCCGCGCTCGACGTGCGGTCCAGGGTCGCCGTCACCGTGCTCTTGCCCCCGGCCTCCGTAATCGAGGCCGGCGTCAGGACCAGCGTCACCGCCGGCGGGCCGTCATCGTCGGTGATCGTCCCGGTGGCCGTGGCCTTCGCGAGCGTCGCGCCCGGCGCGTTCGTCAGCGTCACGGTCAAGGTCTCGTTCGGCTCGTCCGTGTTATCGCCCGTCACCGTCACCGAGATCGTCTTGGTGTCCTCTCCGGTGCCGAAGCTCAGGCTCCCGTTCGCCGCCGTGTAGTCCGTCCCGGCGGTCGCCGTCCCGTCGGCCGTCTTCCAGTCCACCGTCACCGGCAGCGTCGCCGCCGGGCTCAGCGTTACCGTGAACGTCAGCGTCGCGCTCTCGCCCGCGTTGCCCTCGGTCACGCTCGCGTCGCCGACCGACAGCACCGGCGCGTCGTCGTCGGTGATCGTCAGCGTTACGTTGTCCGGGGCCGTGATCCCTTGGTCATTCTCCGCCGTGGCCGAGACCGTCACTTCCTTGTCGAGGGCGTCCACATTGTTGTTGACGGCGGTGATCGTCACGACGCCCGTGCTGTCCGTCTCGCCCGCCGGAATCGTCAACTGGCTCCCGCTCAGCGTGTAGTCGCCCGCCACCGCCGGCGTCACCGGTGTGACCGCCACCGTCACCGTCGTCGCAGCGTTTGACGGCCGATCCAGGGTCGCGGTCACCGTGCTCGTCCCGCCGGCCTCCCCGATCGAGGCCGGGGTCAGGACCAGCGTCACCGCCGGTGGGCCGTCATCGTCCGTGATCGTGCCGGTGGCCGTGGCCTTCGCGAGCGTCGCGCCCGGCGCGTTCGACAGGGTCACGGTCAAGGTCTCGTTCGGCTCGTCCGTGTTATCGCCCGTCACCGGCACCGTCACCGTCTTGCTCTCATCTCCGGTGTTGAACGTCAGGGTTCCGTTCCCCGCCGTGTAGTCCGACCCGGCTTCCGCCGTCCCGTCGGATGTCTTCCAGTCCACCGTCACCGGCAGCGTCGCCGCCGGCGTCAGGGTCACCGTGAAGGTCAGCGTGGCGCTGGTGCCCGCGTCGCCCTCGGTGACGCTGGCGTCGGCGATCGAGAGCGACGGCGCGTCGTCGTCAGTGATCGTCAGGGTCACGTTCTGCGGGGCCGTGATCCCTTGGTCGTTCGCCGCCGTGGCCGAGACCGTCACCATCTTGTCCAGGGCGTCCACGTCGTTGTCGACGGCGGTGATCGTCACCTCGCCCGTGCTCGTCGTCGCTCCCGCCGCGATCGTCAACTGGCTCCCGCTCAGCGTGTAGTCACTCGCGAGCACCGGGTCCTCCGGCGCCGCCGTCACCGTCACGGTCGTCGCCGCGCTCGAAGTGCGGTCCAGGGTCGCCGTCACCGTGCTCTTGCCCCCGGCCTCCCCGATCGAGGCTGGGGTCAGGACCAGCGTCACCGCGGGCGGGCCGTCGTCGTCGGTGATCGTCCCGGCTCCCGTGGCGTCCGTGATCGTTGCGCCCGGCGCGTTCGACAGGGTCACCGTGATGGTCTCGTTCGGCTCGTCCACGTCGTCGCCCGTCACCGTCACCGTGATGGTCTTGCTCTCATCTCCGGTGTCGAATCTCAGGCTGCCGTTCGCCGCCGTGTAGTCCGTTCCGGCCTGCGCGGTCCCGTCGGCGGTCTTCCAGTCCACCGTCACCGGCAGCGTCGCCGCCGGGGTCAGCGTCACCGTGAAGGTCAGCGTCGCGCTCTCGCCCGAGTTGCCCTCGGTCACGCTCGCGTCGCCGATCGACAGTGCTGGCGCATCGTCGTCGGTGATCGTCAGCGTCACGTTCTGCGGGGCCGTGACGCCCTGCGTGTTCGTCGCCGTGGCCGAGACCGTCACTTCCTTGTCCAAGGCGTCCACGTCGTTGTCCGTCGCCGTGATCATCACTGTGCCCGTGCTCGTCGTCTGACCGGCTGCGATCGTCAGCGTCGTGTTCAGGCTCAGCGTGTAGTCGCCTGACACCGCCGGGTCCACCGGCACCGCCGAGACCGTCACGGTCGTCGCCGCGCTCGACGGGCGGTTCAGGGTCGCCGTCACCGTGCTCGTCCCGCCGGCCTCCCCGATCGAGGCCGGGGTCAGGACCAGCGTCACCGCCGGTGGGCCGTCATCGTCCGTGATCGTGCCGGTGGCCGTGGCCTTCGCGAGCGTCGCGCCCGGCGCGTTCGACAGGGTCACGGTCAAGGTCTCGTTCGGCTCGTCCGTGTTATCGCCCGTCACCGGCACCGTCACCGTCTTGCTCTCATCTCCGGTGTTGAACGTCAGGGTTCCGTTCCCCGCCGTGTAGTCCGACCCGGCTTCCGCCGTCCCGTCTGCGGTCTTCCAGTCCACCGTGACCGGAAGCGTCGCCGCCGGCGTCAGGGTCACCGTGAAGGTCAGCGTGGCGCTGGTGCCCGAATCGCCCTCGGTCACGCTCGCGTCGGCGATCGATAGCGCCGGTGCGTCGTCGTCGGTGATCGTCAGCGTCACGCTGTCCGGGGCCGTGACCCCCCGCGTGTTCGTCGCCGTCGCCGAGACTGTCACCGTCTTGTCCAAGGCGTCCACGTCGTTGTTGACGGCGGTGATCGTCACCTCGCCCGTGCTCGTCAGGGAGTGGGCCGGAATCGTCAGCGTCAGATCCGCACTGAGCGTGTAGTCGCCTGCCACCGCCGGCGCATCCGGCGTGACCGAGACCGTCACCGTCGTCGCCGCGCTCGACGGATGGTCCAGGGTCGCCGTCACCGTGCTCTTGCCCCCGGCCTCCCCGATCGAGGCCGGCGTCAGGACCAGCGTCACCGCCGGCGGGCCGTCGTCGTCCGTGATCGTGCCGGTTCCGGTGGCGTCCGTGATCGTTGCGCCCGGCGCGTTCGACAGCGTCACGGTGAAGGTCTCGTTCGGCTCGTCCGCGTCGTCGCCCGTCACCGTCACCGTGACGGTCTTGCTGTCCTCTCCGGTGCCGAACGTCAGGGTCCCGCTCCCCGCCGTGTAGTCCGCCCCGGCTTCCGCCGTCCCGTCGGCCGTCTTCCAGTCCACCGTCACCGGCAGCGTCGCCGCCGGGCTCAGCATCACCGTGAACGTCAGCGTCGCGCTGGTGCCCGCATCACCCTCGGTCACGCTCGCGTCGCCGATCGACAGTGCTGGCGCGTCGTCGTCGGTGATCGTCAGCGTCACGCTGTCCGGGTCCGTGACCCCTTGGGCGTTCGTCGCCGTGGCCGAGACCGTCACTTCCTTGTCCAGGGCGTCCACGTCGTTGTCGACGGCGGTGATCGTCACGACGCCTGTGCTCGTCAGGGAGTTAGCCGGAATCGTCAATTGGCTCCCGACCAGCGTGTAGTCGTTCGCCACCGCCGGCGTCACGGGCGCCGCCGAGACCGTCACGGTCGTCGCCGCGCTCGACGGGCGGTTCAGGGTCGCCGTCACCGTGCTCTTGCCCCCGGCCTCCCCGATCGAGGCCGGGGTCAGGACCAGCGTCACCGCGGGCGGGCCGTCGTCGTCGGTGATCGTGCCGGTGGCCGTGGCGTCCGCGAGCGTTGCGCCGGGCGCGTTCGACAGGGTCACCGTCAGGGTCTCGTTCGGCTCGTCCGCGTCGTCGCCCGCCACGGTCACCGTCACGGTCTTGCTGGCGTCTCCGCTCTCGAAGGTCAGGGTTCCGTTCCCCGCGGTGTAGTCCGTTCCGGCGGTCGCGGTGCCGTCGGCGGTCTGCCAGTCCACCGTCACCGGCAGCGTCGCCGCCGGGGTCAGGGTCACCGTGAAGGTCAGCGTGGCGGTCCCGCCGTCGTCGCCCTCGGCCACGCTGGCGTCGCCGATCGACAGCGACGGCGCGTCGTCGTCCTCGATCGTCAGCGTCGCGTCCTGCGGGGCCGTGATCCCCTGCGAGTTCGTCGCCGTGGCCGAGACCGTCACGGTCTTGTCCGCGGCGTCCACGGCGTTGTTCACGGCGGTGATCGTCACCTCGCCGGTGCTCGCGGTCTGACCGGCTGCGATCGTCAATGTCGGATTCGCGCTCAGGGTGTAGTCGCCCGCGAGCGCCGGCGATACGGGGGTGGCCAAGACTGTGACCGTGGTCGCCGCGCTCGACGGGCGATCCAGGGTCGCCGTCACCGTGCTCTTGCCGCCGTTCTCCGTGATCGAGGCCGGGGTCAGCACCAGGGTCACCGCTGGCGGGCCGTCGTCGTCGGTGATCGTGCCGGTGCCCGTGGCGTTCACGAGCGTCGCGCCGGGCGCGTCCGACAGGGTTACCGTCAGGGTCTCGTTCGGCTCGTCCGCGTTGTCGCCCGTCACCGTCACCGAGATCGTCTTGCTTTCGTCTCCGGTCTCGAAGGCCAGGGTTCCGTTCCCCGCGGTGTAGTCCGTCCCGGCGGTCGCGGTGCCGTCGGATGTCGCCCAGTCCACGGTCACCGGCAGCGTCGCCGCCGGGGCCAGGGTCACCGTGAAGGTCAGCGTGGCGCTGGTGCCCGAGTCGCCCTCGGTCACACCGGCGTCGGCGATCGACAGCGACGGCGCGTCGTCGTCGGTGATCGTGAGCGTTGCGTCCTGCGGGGCCGTGATCCCCTGCGCGTTCGTCGCCGTGGCCGAGACCGTCACCGTCTTGTCCAAGGCGTCCACGGAGTTGTCCACGGCGGTGATCGTCACGACGCCGGTGCTCGTCAGGGAGTCGGCCGGAATCGTCAGCGTCGTGTTCGTGCTCAGCGTGTAGTCGCCCGACACCGCCGGCGATACCGGCGCCGCCGTCACCGTCACCGTCGTCGCTGCGCTCGACGCACGGTCCAGGGTCGCGGTCACCGTGCTCTTCCCGCCGTCCTCGCTGATCGAGGCCGGGGTCAGAACCAGCGTCACCGTGGGTGCATCGTCGTCGTCCGTGATCGTGCCGGTGGCCGTGGCGTCCGCGAGCGTCGCGCCCGGCGCGTTCGACAGGGTCACCGTCAGGGTCTCGTTCGGCTCGTCCGCGTCGTCGCCCGCTACGGTCACCGAGATCGTCTTGGTGTCCTCGCCGGTGTTGAAGGTCAGGGTTCCGTTCGCCGCCGTGTAGTCCGTCCCGGCGGTCGCCGTTCCGTCGGACGTCTCCCAGTCCACCGTGACCGGCAGCGTGGCCGCCGGGCTCAGCGTCACCGTGAAGGTCAGCGTGGCGCTGGTGCCAGCGTCGCCCTCGGCCACGCTGGCGTCGGCGATCGACAAGCTCGGCGCGTCGTCGTCGGTGATCGTCAGGGTTACGTTGTCCGGGGCCGTGATCCCCTGCGTGTTCTCCGCCGTGGCCGAGACCGTCACTTCCTTGTCGAGGGCGTCCACGTCGTTGTTGACGGCGGTGATCGTCACCTCGCCCGTGCTCGTCGTCTCACCGGCTGCGATCGTCAGCGTCGTGTTCGGGTTCAATGTGTAGTCGCCTGACACCGCCGGCGGCACCGGCGCCGCCGATACCGTCACCGTCGTCGCCTCGCTCGACGGATGGTTCAGGGTCGCCGTCACCGTGCTCTTTCCGCCGTTCTCCCCGATCGAGGTCGGACTCAGGTCCAGCGTCACCGTCGGCGCTTCGTCTTCGTCCTCCACCGTCACCGTGGCCTCGGACGGCTCGCCAGGGTAGTAGTCGGCGCCGTCGGTCACCGTCAGCGTCAGCGCGGCGTCCGGCTCGTCGACATTGTCGTCGTCGGTCGCCAGCGCCACCTTGACCGTGGTCTCGTTGGCCGGGATCGTGGCCGTGGTCGGAACCTGCTGGTCCAGTACCGCGGCGGGGTCGGCGAGCGTGAAGTTCACCACCAGCGCCCCGGCGAGGTCCGTGCCCGTCCGCGTCAGCGTGAACTGCGCGTCCGCGCCTTCCGCCACGTCGCCGTCGGACGCGACCGTCACCGCGGCGTCGGACTCCGATTCCTGACCCGGAGGATCGTTGTCCCGCACCGTGATGGTGGCCGACGACGCCGAGCCCAAGTCGTAGACGGCACCGTCGGTCAGCGTCAGCGTCAGCGCGGCGTCCGGCTCGTCGACATTGTCGTCGTCGGTCGCCAGCGTCACCTTGACCGTGGTCTCGTTGGCCGGGATGGTGGCCGTGGCCGGAGCTGTCTGGTCCAGCACCGTGTCGGGGTCGGCGAGGGTGAAGTCCACGGCCAGCGGCGCGGCGATGCCGGTGCCCGCACGGGTCAGGATGAAGACCGCGTCCTCGCCTTCCGTGACCGTGGCCGTCTCCGCCGCCACCGTCACCACCGGCGCCGTGTCGTCCTCCGTGATCGTCAGCGTTACGGCCTGCGGGGCCGTGACCCCTTGGTCGTTCGTTGCGGCGCCCGAGACCGTCACCGTCTTGTTCCTCTCGTACACGTCGTTGTTGACGGCGGTGATCGTCACGACGCCCGTGCTGTCCGTCTCGCCCGCCGGAATCGTCAACTGGCTTCCGACCAGCGTGTAGTCGTTCGCCACCGCCGGCGACACCGGCGTGGTCGAGACCGTCACCGTCGTCGCCGCGCTCGACGGACGGTCCAGGGTCGCGGTCACCGTGCTCGTCCCGCCGTTCTCGCTGATCGAGGTCGGGGTCAGGACCAGCGTCACCGTGGGCGCGTCGTCGTCATCCGTGATCGTGCCGGTTCCCGTGGCGTCCCCGAGGGTCGCGCCCGGCGCGTTCGACAGCGCCACGGTCAAGGTCTCGTTCGGCTCGTCCGTGTCGTCGCCCGTCACCGTCACCGTGACGGTCTTGCTCTCATCTCCGGTGTTGAACGTCAGGGTTCCGCTCCCGGCCGTGTAGTCCGACCCGGCGGTCGCCGTCCCGTCGGCGGTCTTCCAGTCCACCGTCACCGGCAGCGTCGCCGCCGGGGACAGCGTCACCGTGAAGGTCAGCGTCGCGCTCTCGCCCAAGTCGCCCTCGTCCACGCTGGCGTTGCCGATCGAAAGCGTCGGCGCGTCGTCGTCCGTGATCGTCAGCGTCGCGTCCCGCGGGGCCGTGACGCCCTGCGTGTTCGTCGCCGTGGCCGAAACCGTCACTTCCTTGTCGAGGGCGTCCACGTTGTTGTTGACGGCGGTGATCGTGACCTCGCCCGTGCTCGTCGTCGCTCCCGCCGCGATCGTCAGCGTCTTGTTCGTGCTCAGCGTGTAGTCGCCCGACACCGCCGGGTCCACTGGCGCCACCGCCACCGTCACCGTCGTCGCTTCGCTCGACGGATGGTCCAGGGTCGCCGTCACCGTGCTCTTGCCGCCGTTCTCGCCGATCGAGGCTGGCGTCAGGACCAGCGTCACCGCCGGCGCGTCGTCGTCGTCCGTGATCGTGCCGGTTCCCGTGGCGTCCGTGATCGTTGCGCCCGATTCGTTCGACAGGGTCACCGTCAAGGTCTCGTTCGGCTCGTCCGCGTCGTCGCCCGTTACCGTCACCGTGACGGTCTTGCTTTCCTCTCCGGTGCCGAACGTCAGGGTTCCGTTCCCGGCCGTGTAGTCCGTCCCGGTCTGCGCCGTCCCGTCGGCGGTCTCCCAGTCCACCGTCACCGGCAGCGTCGCCGCCGGGGACAGCGTCACCGTGAACGTCATCGTCGGGCTCTCGCCCGAATCGCCCTCGGCCACGCTCGCGTCGGCGATCGACAGCGCCGGCGCGTCGTCGTCGGTGATCGTCAGCGTCACGCTGTCCGGGGCCGTGACCCCTTGGGCGTTCGCCGCCGTGGCCGAGACCGTCACCTCCTTGTCGAGGGCGTCCACGTCGTTGTCCACGGCGGTGATCGTCACGACGCCTGTGCTCGTCAGGGAGTTGGCCGGAATCGTCAGCGTCTTGTTCGTGCTGAGCGTGTAGTCGCCCGCCACCGCCGGCGACACCGGCGCCGCCGAGACCGTCACCGTCGTCGACGCGCTCGACGCACGGTCCAGGGTTGCCGTCACCGTGCTCGTCCCGCCGTCCTCCGTGATCGAAGTCGGCGTCAGGACCAGCGTCACCGCCGGCGGACCGTCGTCGTCGGTGATCGTGCCGGTGGCCGTGGCATCCGTGATCGTCGCGCCTGGTGCGTTCGACAGGGTCACGGTGAAGGTCTCGTTCGGCTCGTCCGCGTCGTCACCCGTCACCGTCACGGTGATGGTCTTGCTGTCCTCGCCGGTGCCGAAGGTCAGGGTTCCGCTCCCCGCCGTGTAGTCCGTTCCGGCTTCCGCGGTGCCGTCGGCCGTCTTCCAGTCCACCGTCACCGGCAGCGTCGCCGCTGGGGACAGCGTCACCGTGAACGTCAGCGTCGGGCTCTCGCCCGAATCGCCCTCGGCCACGCTGGCGTCGCCGATCGAAAGCTCCGGCGCGTCGTCGTCGGTGATCGTCAGCGTTACGTTCTGAGGGGCCGTGATCCCCTGCGTGTTCTCCGCCGTGGCCGAGACCGTCACTTCCTTGTCCAAGGCGTCCACGTCGTTGTTGACGGCGGTGATCGTCACCGTGCCCGTGCTCGTCGTCTCACCGGCTGCGATCGTCAGCGTCGTGTTCGGGCTCAGTGTGTAGTCGCCCGACACCGCCGGCGGCACCGGCGCCGCCGATACCGTCACCGTCGTCGCCTCGCTCGACGGATGGTTCAGGGTCGCCGTCACCGTGCTCTTTCCGCCGTTCTCCCCGATCGAGGTCGGACTCAGGTCCAGCGTCACCGTCGGCGCTTCGTCTTCGTCCTCCACCGTCACCGTGGCCTCGGACGGCTCGTCAGGGTAGTAGTCGGCGCCGTCGGTCACCGTCAGCGTCAGCGCGGCGTCCGGCTCGTCGACATTGTCGTCGTCGGTCGCCAGCGTCACCTTGGCCGTGGTCTCGTTGGCCGGGATCGTGGCCGTGGTCGGAACCTGCTGGTCCAGCACCGCGGCAGGGTCGGCGAGCGTGAAGTTCACCACCAACGCCCCGGCGAGGTCCGTGCCCGTCCGCGTCAGCGTGAACTGCGCGTCCGCGCCTTCCGCCACGTCACCATCGGACGCGACCGTCACCGCGGCGTCGGACTCCGATTCCTGGCCCGGAGGATCGTTGTCCCGCACCGTGATGGTGGCCGACGACGCCGAGCCCAAGTCGTAGACGGCGCCGTCGGTCAGCGTCAGCGTCAGCGTGGCAGCCGGCTCGTGAACCGCGTCGTCGTCGGTCGCCAGCGTCACCTTGACCGTGGTCTCGTTGGCCGGGATGGTGGCCGTGGCCGGAGCTGTCTGGTCCAGCACCGTGTCGGGGTCGGCGAGGGTGAAGTCCACGGCCAGCGGCGCGGCGATGCCGGTGCCCGCACGGGTCAGAACGAAGACCGCGTCCTCGCCTTCGGTGACCGTGGCCGTCTCCGCCGCCACCGTCACTACCGGCGCCGTGTCGTCCTCCGTGATCGTCAGCGTCACGGCCTGCGGGGCCGTGAACCCCTGGTCGTTCGTTGCGGCGCCCGAGACCGTCACCGTCTTGTTCCCTTCGTACACGTCGTTGTTGACGGCGGTGATCGTCACGACGCCCGTGCTGTCCGTCTCGCCCGCCGGAATCGTCAACTGGCTTCCGACCAGCGTGTAGTCGTTCGCCACCGCCGGCGACACCGGCGTGGTCGAGACCGTCACCGTCGTCGCCGCGCTCGACGGACGGTCCAGGGTCGCGGTCACCGTGCTCGTCCCGCCGTTCTCGCTGATCGAGGTCGGGGTCAGGACCAGCGTCACCGTGGGCGGACCGTCGTCGTCGGTGATCGTGCCGGTTCCCGTGGCGTCCCCGAGGGTCGCGCCCGGCGCGTTCGACAGCGCCACGGTCAAGGTCTCGTTCGGCTCGTCCGTGTCGTCGCCCGTCACCGTCACCGCGACGGTCTTGCTCTCATCTCCAGTGTTGAACGTCAGGGTTCCGCTCCCGGCCGTGTAGTCCGACCCGGCGGTCGCGGTCCCGTCGGCGGTCTTCCAGTCCACTGTCACCGGCAGCGTCGCCGCCGGGGTCAGGGACACCGTGAAGGTCAGCGTCGCGCTGGTGCCCGCGTCGCCCTCGTCCACGCTCGCGTCGGCGATCGACAGCGCCGGTGCGTCGTCGTCGGTGATCGTCAGCGTCACGTTCTGCGGGGTCGTAATTCCCTGCGTGTTCTCTGCCGTGGCCGAGACCGTCACCTCCTTGTTCAGGGCGTCCACGTCGTTGTCCATCGCCGTGATCGTCACCGTGCCCGTGCTCGTCGTCTCACCGGCTGGGATTGTCAGCGTCGTGTTCGTGCTCAGCGTGTAGTCGCCCGACACCGCCGGCGACACCGGCGCCGCCGCCACCGTCACCGTCGTCGCTTCGCTCGACGGATGGTCCAAGGTCGCCGTCACCGTGCTCTTGCCGCCGTTCTCGCCGATCGAGGCTGGCGTCAGGACCAGCGTCACCGCCGGCGCGTCGTCGTCATCCGTGATCGTGCCGGTGGCCGTGGCGTCCGTGATCGTTGCGCCCGGCGCATTCGACAGCGTCACGGTGAAGGTCTCGTTCGGCTCGTCCGCGTCGTCGCCCGTTACCGTCACCGTGACGGTCTTGCTTTCCTCTCCGGTGCCGAACGTCAGGGTTCCGTTCCCGGCCGTGTAGTCCGTCCCGGTCTGCGCCGTCCCGTCGGCGGTCTCCCAGTCCACCGTCACCGGCAGCGTCGCCGCCGGGGACAGCGTCACCGTGAACGTCATCGTCGGGCTCTCGCCCGAATCGCCCTCGGCCACGCTCGCGTCGGCGATCGACAGCGCCGGCGCGTCGTCGTCGGTGATCGTCAGCGTCACGCTGTCCGGGGCCGTGACCCCTTGGGCGTTCGCCGCCGTGGCCGAGACCGTCACCTCCTTGTCGAGGGCGTCCACGTCGTTGTCGATGGCGGTGATCGTCACGACGCCTGTGCTCGTCAGGGAGTTGGCCGGAATCGTCAGCGTCTTGTTCGTGCTGAGCGTGTAGTCGCCCGCCACCGCCGGCGACACCGGCGCCGCCGAGACCGTCACCGTCGTCGACGCGCTCGACGCACGGTCCAGGGTTGCCGTCACCGTGCTCGTCCCGCCGTCCTCCGTGATCGAAGTCGGCGTCAGGACCAGCGTCACCGCCGGCGGACCGTCGTCGTCGGTGATCGTGCCGGTGGCCGTGGCATCCGTGATCGTCGCGCCTGGTGCGTTCGACAGGGTCACGGTGAAGGTCTCGTTCGGCTCGTCCGCGTCGTCACCCGTCACCGTCACGGTGATGGTCTTGCTGTCCTCGCCGGTGCCGAAGGTCAGGGTTCCGCTCCCCGCCGTGTAGTCCGTTCCGGCTTCCGCGGTGCCGTCGGCCGTCTTCCAGTCCACCGTCACCGGCAGCGTCGCCGCTGGGGACAGCGTCACCGTGAACGTCAGCGTCGGGCTCTCGCCCGAATCGCCCTCGGCCACGCTGGCGTCGGCGATCGACAGGCTCGGCGCGTCGTCGTCGGTGATCGTCAGGGTTACGTTGTCCGGGGCCGTGATCCCCTGCGTGTTCTCCGCCGTGGCCGAGACCGTCACTTCCTTGTCGAGGGCGTCCACGTCGTTGTCCACGGCGGCGATCGTCACCTCGCCCGTGCTCGTCGTCTCGCCGGCTGCGATCGTCAGCGTCGGGTTCGGGCTCAATGTGTAGTCGCCTGACACCGCCGGCGGCACCGGCGCCGCCGATACCGTCACCGTCGTCGCCTCGCTCGACGGATGGTCCAGGGTCGCCGTCACCGTGCTCTTTCCACCGTTCTCCGTGATCGAGGCCGGACTCAGGACCAGCGTCACCGTCGGGGCATCGTCTTCGTCCTCCACCGTCACCGTGGCCTCGGACGCCTCGCCAGGGTAGTAGTCGGCGCCGTCGGTCACCGTCAGCGTCAGCTTGGCGTCCGGCTCGTCGACATTGTCGTCGTCGGTCGCCAGCGCCACCTTGACCGTGGTCTCGTTGGCCGGGATCGTGGCCGTGGTCGGAACCTGCTGGTCCAGCACCGCGGCGGGGTCGGCGAGCGTGAAGTTCACCACCAGCGCCCCGGCGAGGTCCGTGCCCGTCCGCGTCAGCGTGAACTGCGCGTCCGCGCCTTCCGCCACATCGCCGTCGGACGCGACCGTCACCGCGGCGTCGGACTCCGATTCCTGGCCCGGAGGATCGTTGTCCCGCACCGTGATGGTGGCCGACGACGCCGAGCCCAGGTCGTAGACGGCGCCGTCGGTCAGCGTCAGCGTCAGCGTGGCGGCCTCCTCGTGAACCGCGTCGTCGTCGGTCGCCAGCGTCACCTTGACCGTGGTCTCGTTGGCCGGGATGGTGGCCGTGGCCGGAGCTGTCTGGTCCAGCACCGTGTCGGGGTCGGCGAGGGTGAAGTCCACGGCCAGCGGCGCGGCGATGCCGGTGCCCGCACGGGTCAGGACGAAGACCGCGTCCTCGCCTTCGGTGACCGTGGCCGTCTCCGCCGCCACCGTCACTACCGGCGCCGTGTCGTCCTCCGTGATCGTCAGCGTCACGGCCTGCGGGGCCGTGAACCCTTGGTCGTTCGTTGCGGCGCCCGAGACCGTCACCGTCTTGTTCCCTTCGTACACGTCGTTGTTGACGGCGGTGATCGTCACGACGCCCGTGCTGTCCGTCTCGCCCGCCGGAATCGTCAACTGGCTTCCGACCAGCGTGTAGTCGTTCGCCACCGCCGGCGACACCGGCGTGGTCGAGACCGTCACCGTCGTCGCCGCGCTCGACGGACGGTCCAGGGTCGCGGTCACCGTGCTCGTCCCGCCGTTCTCGCTGATCGAGGTCGGGGTCAGGACCAGCGTCACCGTGGGCGCGTCGTCGTCGTCCTCGATCGTCCCGGTTCCGGTGGCGTCCGTAAGCGTTGCGCCCGATTCGTTCGACAGCGTCACGGTCAAGGTCTCGTTCGGCTCGTCCGCGTTGTCGCCCGTCACAGTCACGGTGAAGGTCTTGCTGGCCTCGCCGTTGTTGAAAGTCAGGCTCCCGTTGCCGGCCGTGTAGTCCGTCCCGGCGGTCGCGGTCCCGTCGGATGTCGCCCAGTCCACCGTCACCGGTAGCGTCGCCGCCGGGCTCAGCGTCACCGTGAAGGTCAGGGTCGCGCTCTCGCCCGAATCGCCCTCGTTCACACTGGCGTCGCCGATCGAAAGCTCCGGTGCGTCGTCGTCGGTGATCGTCAGCGTCTCGTTCTGCGGGGCCGTGATCCCTTGGCTGTTCGTGGCCGTGGCCGAGACCGTCACTGTCTTGTCCAGGGCGTCCACGTCGTTGTTGACGGCGGTGATCGTCACGACGCCTGTGCTGTCCGTCTCGCCCGCCGGAATCGTCAACTGGCTTCCGACCAGCGTGTAGTCGCCCGACACCGCCGGGTCCACCGGGTCCGCCGAGACCGTCACCGTCGTCGCTTCGCTCGACGGATGGTCCAGGGTCGCCGTCACCGTGCTCTCGCCGCCGTTCTCGCTGATCGAGTCCGGGGTCAGGACCAGCGTCACCGTCGGCGCGTCGTCGTCGTCCTCGATCGTCCCGGTTCCCGTGGCGTCCCCGAGCGTCGCGCCCGATTCGTTCGACAGCGTTACCGTGAACGTCTCTTCGTCCGGCTCGTCCGTGTCGTCGCCCGTCACCGTCACGGTGATGGTCTTGCTCTCATCTCCGGTGTCGAATCTCAGGCTCCCGTTGCCGGCCGTGTAGTCCGTCCCGGCGGTCGCGGTCCCGTCGGATGTCGCCCAGTCCACCGTCACCGGTAGCGTCGCCGCCGGGCTCAGCGTCACCGTGAAGGTCAGGGTCGCGCTCTCGCCCGAGTCGCCCTCGGTCACGCTCGCGTCGCCGATCGACAGCGTCGGCGCGTCGTCGTCGGTGATCGTCAGCGTCTCGTCCTGTGGAGCTGTGACCCCTTGGCTGTTCGTCGCCGTGGCCGAGACCGTCACTGTCTTGTCCAGGGCGTCCACGTCGTTGTTGACGGCGGTGATCGTCACGACGCCTGTGCTGTCCGTCTCGCCCGCCGGAATCGTCAACTGGCTTCCGACCAGCGTGTAGTCGCCCGACACCGCCGGGTCCACCGGGTCCGCCGATACCGTCACCGTCGTCGCCGCGCTCGACGGATGGTCCAGGACCGCCGTCACCGTGCTCGTCCCGCCGTTCTCGCTGATCGAGGTCGGGGTCAGGACCAGCGTCACCGTGGGTGCATCGTCGTCGTCCGTGATCGTGCCGGTTCCGGTGGCGTCCGTGAGCGTCGCGCCCGATTCGTTCGACAGCGTTACCGTGAACGTCTCTTCGTTCGGCTCGTCCGTGTCGTCGCCCGTCACTGTCACCGCGACGGTCTTGCTGGCGTCGCCGGTCTCGAAGGTCAGGGTTCCGTTCGCCGCCGTGTAGTCCGTCCCGGCGGTCGCGGTCCCGTCGGATGTCGCCCAGTCCACCGTCACCGGCAGCGTCGCCGCCGGGCTCAGCGTCACCGTGAAGGTCAGGGTTGCGCTCTCGCCCGAATCGCCCTCGTTCACACTGGCGTCGCCGATCGACAGCTCCGGTGCGTCGTCGTCGGTGATCGTCAGTGTCTCGTCCTGCGGAGCCGTGACCCCTTGGCTGTTCGTGGCCGTGCCCGAGACCGTCACTTCCTTGTCCAGGGCGTCCACGTCGTTGTTGACGGCGGTGATCGTCACCGTGCCCGTGCTCATCGTCTCGCCGGCCGCGATCGTCAACTGGCTTCCGGCCAGCGTGTAGTCGTTCGCCACCGTCGGCGACACCGGCGCGGCCGACACCGTCACCGTCGTGTCCTCGCTCGACGGATGGTCCAGGACCGCCGTCACCGTGCTCGTCCCGCCGTTCTCGCTGACCGAGGCCGGCGTCAGGACCAGCGTCACCGTCGGCGCATCGTCATCGTCCTCCACTGTCACCGTGGCCTCGGACGGGTCGTCAGGGTAGTAGTCGTTGCCGTCGGTCACCGTCAGCGTCAGCGCGGCGTCCGGCTCGTCGACATTGTCATCGTCGGTCGCCAGCGCCACCTTGACCGTGGTCTCGTTGGCCGGGATCGTGGCCGTGGCCGGAACCTGCTGCGTCTGGTCCAGCACCGCGGCGGGGTCGGCGAGCGTGAAGCTCACCACCAGCGCCCCGGCGAGGTCCGTGCCCGTCCGCGTCAGCGTGAACTGCGCGTCCGCGCCTTCCGCCACGTCGCCGTCGGACGCGACCGTCACCGCGGCGTCGGACTCCGATTCCTGACCCGGAGGATCGTTGTCCTGCACCGTGATGGTGGCCGACGACGCCGAGCCCAGGTCGTAGACGGCGCCGTCGGTCAGGGTCAGCGTCAGTGTGGCGGCCTCCTCGTGGACCGCGTCGTCGTCGGTCGCCAGCGTCACCTTGACCGTGGTCTCGTTGGCCGGGATGGTGGCCGTGGCCGGAGCTGTCTGGTCCAGCACCGTGTCGGGGTCGGCGAGGGTGAAGTCCACGGCCAGCGGCGCGGCGATGCCGGTGCCCGCACGGGTCAGAACGAAGACCGCGTCCTCGCCTTCGGTGACCGTGGCCGTCTCCGCCGCCACCGTCACCACCGGCGCCGTGTCGTCCTCCGTGATCGTCAGCGTCACGGCCTGCGGGGCCGTGAACCCCTGGTCGTTCGTTGCGGCGCCCGAGACCGTCACCGTCTTGTTCCCTTCGTACACGTCGTTGTTGACGGCGGTGATCGTCACGACGCCTGTGCTGTCCGTCTCGCCCGCCGGAATCGTCAACTGGCTTCCGACTAGCGTGTAGTCGCCCGACACCGCCGGGTCCACCGGGTCCGCCGAGACCGTCACCGTCGTCGCTTCGCTCGACGGATGGTCCAGGGTCGCCGTCACCGTGCTCTTGCCGCCGTTCTCGCTGATCGAGGCCGGGGTCAGGACCAGCGTCACCGTGGGTACATCGTCGTCGTCCGTGATCGTCCCGGTTCCCGTGGTGTCCCCGAGCGTCGCGCCCGATTCGTTCGACAGGGTCACGGTCAAGGTCTCGTTCGGCTCGTCCGTGTCGTCGCCCGTCACCGTCACCGTGAAGGTCTTGCTCTCATCTCCGGTGTCGAATCTCAGGCTGCCGTTCCCAGCCGTGTAGTCCGTCCCGGCGGTCGCGGTCCCGTCGGCGGTCTTCCAGTCCACCGTCACCGGCAGCGTCGCCGCCGGGGTCAGCGACACCGTGAAGGTCAGGGTCGCGCTCTCGCCCGAATCGCCCTCGTTCACACTGGCGTCGCCGATCGAAAGCTCCGGTGCGTCGTCGTCGGTGATCGTCAGCGTCTCGTCCTGCGGGGCCGTGATCCCCCGTGTGTTCGTCGCCGTGGCCGAAACCGTCACTTCCTTGTCGAGGGCGTCCACGTCGTTGTCCGTCGCCGTGATCGTCACCGTGCCCGTGCTCGTCGTCTCACCGGCTGCGATCGTCAGCGTTGTGTGCGAGCTCAGTGTGTAGTCGCCTGACACCGTCGGCGACACCGGCGCTGCCGAGACCGTCACCGTCGTCGCCTCGCTTGACGGACGGTCCAGCGTCGCGGTCACCGTGCTCTTGCCCCCGGCCTCCGTGATCGAGTCCGGGGTCAGGACCAGCGTCACCGTGGGTACATCGTCGTCGTCCGTAATCGTCCCGGTTCCGGTGGCGTCCGTGAGCGTCGCGCCCGATTCGTTCGACAGCGTTACCGTGAACGTCTCTTCGTCCGGCTCGTCCGTGTCGTCGCCCGTTACCGTCACGGTGATGGTCTTGCTTTCATCTCCGGTGTTGAAATTCAGGCTTCCGTTACCCGCCGTGTAGTCCGTTCCGGCGGTCGCGGTCCCGTCGGATGTGGCCCAGTCCACCGTCACCGGCAGCGTCGCCGCCGGGCTCAGCGTCACCGTGAAGGTCAGCGTCGGGCTGTCGCCCGAGTCGCCCTCGGTCACGCTCGCGTCGCCAATCGAAAGCTCCGGTGCGTCGTCGTCGGTGATTGTCAGCGTCTCGTTCTCCGGGGCCGTGATCCCCTGCGTGTTCGACGCCGTGGCCGAGACCGTCACTTCCTTGTTCAGGGCGTCCACATCGTTGTTGAAGGCGGTGATCGTCACCTCGCCCGTACTCGTCGTCGCTCCCGCTGCGATCGTCAGCGTCTTGTTCGTGCTCAGCGTGTAGTCGCCCGACACCGCCGGCGACACCGGCGCCGCCGATACCGTCACCGTCGTTGCCTCGCTCGACGGATGGTCCAGGGTCGCGGTCACCGTGCTCTTGCCCCCGGCCTCCGTAATCGAGTCCGGGGTCAGGACCAGTGTCACCGTGGACGCGTTGTCGTCGTCGGTGATCGTGCCGGTTCCCGTGGCGTCCCCGAGCGTCGCGCCGGGTGCGTTCGACAGGGTCACCGTCAGGGTCTCGTTGGGCTCGTCCGCGTCGTCGCCCGTCACGGTCACGGTGATGGTCTTGCTGGCCTCGCCGTTGTTGAAAGTCAGGCTCCCGTTCCCGGCCGTGTAGTCCGTCCCGGCCTCCGCCGTCCCGTCGGCGGTCTTCCAGTCCACCGTCACCGGCAGCGTCGCCGCCGGGGTCAGTGTCACCGTGAAGGTCAGGGTCGCGCTCTCGCCCTCGTCGCCCTCGGCCACGCTGGCGTCGGCGATCGACAGTTCCGGGGCGTCGTCGTCGGTGATCGTCAGCGTCTCGTCCTGCGGGGCCGTGATCCCCTGGTCATTCGTTGCCGTGGCCGAGACCGTTACCGTCTTGTCCAGGGCGTCGACATCGTTGTCGACGGCGGTGATCGTCACCACGCCGGTGCTCGCGGTCTGACCGGCCGCGATCGTCAATGTCGTGTTCGCGCTCAGGGTGTAGTCGCCCGCGAGCGCCGGCGACACCGGCGCCGCCGACACCGTCACGGTCGTCGACGCGCTCGAGGGATGGTCCAGGGTCGCGGTCACCGTGCTCGCCCCGCCGTTCTCGCCGATCGAGTCCGGGGTCAGGACCAGCGTCACCGTGGGCGCGTCGTCGTCGTCCTCGATCGTCCCGGTTCCGGTGGCGTCCGTGAGCGTCGCGCCCGATTCGTTCGACAGGGTCACGGTCAAGGTCTCGTTCGGCTCGTCCGTGTCGTCGCCCGTCACGGTCACGGTGACGGTCTTGCTGGCCTCGCCGTTGTTGAAAGTCAGGCTTCCGTTCCCGGACGTGTAGTCCGTCCCGGCGGTCGCGGTCCCGTCGGACGTGGCCCAGTCCACCGTCACCGGCAGCGTCGCCGCCGGGGTCAGTGTCACCGTGAAGGTCAGGGTCGCGCTCTCGCCCGCGTCGCCCTCATCGCCCTCGGTCACGCTGGCGTCGCCGATCGACAGCTCCGGCGCGTCGTCGTCCTCGATCGTCAGCGTCACGTCCCGCGGGGCCGTGACCCCCTGGTCGTTCTCCGCCGTGGCCGAGACCGTCACCTCCTTGTCCAGGGCGTCCACGGCGTTGTCCACGGCGGTGATCGTCACGACGCCCGTGCTGTCCGTCTCGCCGGCCGCGATCGTCAGCGTCGTGGTCGTGCTCAGCGTGTAGTCGGCCGACACCGCCGGGTCCACCGCCACCGCCGACACCGTCACCGTCGTGTCCTCGCTCGACGGACGGTCCAGGGTCGCGGTCACCGTGCTCACCCCGCCGTTCTCGCTGATCGAGGCCGGGGTCAGGACCAGCGTCACCGTCGGCTCCCCATCGTCGTCGGTGATCGTCAGCGTCACGGGGTCCGGGGCCGTGACCCCCAGAGCGTTCGCCACCGTGGCCGACACCGTTACCGTCTTGTCCGGTGCGTCCACGTCGTTGTCCACAGCGGTGATCGTCACCAGCTCCGTGCTCTGCGTCGCTCCCGCCGCGATCGTCAGCACCCGTCGTGCGCTCAGCGTGTAGTCGCTCGCCTCCGCCGGCGACACCGGCGTCACCCACACCGTCACCGTCGTCGCCGCGCTCGACGGACGGTCCAGGGTCGCCGTCACCGTGCTCACCCCGCCGTTCTCGCCGCCGTTCTCACTGATCTCGTCCGGGGTCAGGACCAGCGTCACCTCCGGCGTATCGTCATCGTCCCGCACCGTCACCGTCGCCGACGACGGCGTGCCCAAGTCATGGTCGGCGCCGTCGTCCAGTGTCAGCGTCAGCGTGGCATCCGCCTCGTCGGTGTCGTCATCCTCGGTCGCCAGTGGCACATGCACCGTGTCCTCATCGGCCCCGAAGGTGGCCGTGGTCGGCGGCGCACCGCTCAGCACCGCATCACCGCCCGTCACCACGAAGGTCACCGCCAGCGAGTCCGCCAACACACCCACCCGCGTCAGGATGAACACCGCCCCCGTACCTTCCGTGACCGTGCCGGTCTCCGCCGCCACCGTCACCAGCGGCAGGTCGTTGTCGGTGATCGTGCCCGTGGCGGTGTCGCCGGCGATGCGCGCCGGGCCCGAGAGGCCGGACAGCGTGACCTCCACCGTCTCCTCATCCGGCTCGTCCACGGTGTCATCCACGAGGTCGAGAACGACGGTCTTCTCCGTCTCACCCGGGGCGAACGTCACGGTGCCGCCGCCGCGCGCGGATGGCTCCCGCGCACGACCGTCGCCCTTCTCCGCCTCCTTGGGCTCCGTCGCGTCCGTGTAGTCCTCGCCCTCCGTCGCCGTCCCGCCCAGGCCGTACGACACCGTGACCGGCTGCGAGCTCGCACTGCTCAGCGACAGCGAGAACGTCATGCTCCCCCCGTCCTCGGTCACCGCCGCCGGCGGCTGCGCGACCGAGAGCGTCGGCTGCGAGTCAGTGTCGGCAATCGTCGCCGTGCCCGTCGCAGGATCACCGAGCGTCGCCACGCCGGCCGCCGGCGCCGACAGCGTGAGCGAGACGTTCTCGTCCGGCTCGTCCACGCCGTCGGCGAGCGTCGTCAAGCTCACTCGAAGCTGGCGAGCGCCCGGCGCGAAGCTCAGCGTGCCGCCGCCCGCCTCCGTCTCGCCCGGCTCGAACGTCACGCCGTCGACGACCGAGACGGTGTAGTCCGACGCATCCGCCGTGCCGCCCAAGGTGTACGGCACCGCCACCGTCTGGTAGCTCGGCCTGTCCAGCCACATGAGGAAGGAGGCCGTCTCGCCCTCATCCACCTCCACCGTCCAATTGGCGATCAACACGACCGGCGGTGGCTCGGTGTCGGTGATCCTCCCGGTCGCCGTCGACGCGCCCAGCGTCGCCGCATCGGTCGTCGGCGCCGACAGCGTCACCACCACCGTCTCCTCGTCCGGCTCGTCCACCCGGTCGTCTATCGTCTGGACCACGACCTGCTTCGAGGTCTCGCCCGGGGCGAACGTCACGGCGCCGCCGCCCGTCTCCGTATCGTCGGGGTCCGTGATGTCCCTGTAGTCCTCGTCCTCCGTCGCCGTGCCGCCCAGGCTGTACGGCACCGTGACCTCCCTGGAGCTCGCACCGCTCAGCTTCACCGGGAACACGAGCCGGAACACCTTCTCGGACACCGGCGCCGGCGGCGCGGCGATCGACACCGTCGGCACATCCTCGTTGTCTTCGATCTTCCCCGTGGCCGTCGAAGGATCACCGAGCGTCGCCGCATCGGTCGTCGGCGCCGACAGCGTCACCACCACCGTCTCCTCGTCCGGCTCGTCCACCGCGTCGTCTATCGTCTCGAGCGCAACCGACTTCGTGACCTCGCCCGGCGCGAACGTCACGGCGCCGGCGCCGCTGTCGGTGTAGTCGCTCCCCGCCGTCGCCGTGCCGGTCAGGGTGTAAGCCACGGTGACCTGCTCGGCGCTCGGGTGGGTCAGCTCCACCGGAAACACGAGCCGCTCGCCCTCCTCCACCGTGGGCGCGTCATCGGCAATCGACACCGTGGGCGTGTCGTCGTTGTCCCGCACGGTCACCGTCGCTTGCCGCGACGTACTCAGGTAATAGGTATGGCTGTCGGCCAGCGCCAGCGTGAGCACGGCGTCCGGCTCGTCGGTGCGGTCGTCGTCGGTCGCCAGCGTCACGCGCACCGTGGCCGCATCGGCCCCGAAGGTGACCGTGGTCGGCGGGGCGCCGGTCAACACCGCGTCGCCGCCCGTCACGTCGAAGGTCACATCCAGTGTTCCCGACAGGTCCCCCGCCCGTGTCAGGACGAAGACCGCGTCGTCCCCTTCCGTGACCGTGGCCGTCTCCTCCGCGACCGTCACGCTCTGGGCCTTGTCCCGGATGGACGCCGTCTGCTCGCGAAGGGAGATCCCGTACCCCGCCGTGATTGCCGCCGAGTCATCAGCCCCTTGAGTCGGAAAGGCCGGACCTTCCAGCGTCACCGTGACGCTCTCGTCCTCTTCATCCAATGCGTCGTCGACAACCGCTTGCAGCGAGATCGTCTTCCGAGTCTCCGTCGGGGCAAAAACCAGGGGGGAGCCCGTCACATCCGTGTAATCCGTCCCCGCCGCCGCCGTGCCGCTCAGGCCATAGCCGATCTCTATCTTCCGGTGGCTCGGCTTGGCCAGATGCACGGCGAACTCCAGCGTCCCGCCCTCGTCCACATCTTCCGAATCCCCGATGACCACCGAGACAGGCTCCGCACTACCCGCCAGCACCTGCACGAACGCGGAGCTCGGCTCGGCCAGGCCATACTCCTGTCCTTCCTGCAAGATCACGGTCACGGCCCCTCCTTTGGCCGTGGATTGCGTGGGCAACTGCAAGAGGTACTCGTTCTCGCCCGCCTTGATCGTGCCCATCGACGGCGCATCCCCGCTCAGCACCTCGCCGGGGTCCGTGACGGTGAAGCTCACGTCGAGCGTCTGGCTGCTGTCCACGCTCTGCCGGATCAGCTTGAACTCCGCCGGCCAGTCTGCGGGGATGAACTGCGCATTCGCCACGATCGTGACGGCGGGCAGATCGCCGTCCTGAATCGTGCCCGTGGCCTCGAACGGCGCGCCAAGATCGTGGGCATCGCCGTCGGCCAGCGTGACCTCGACCGTCTCGTCCACCTCGTCCACCGTGTCGTCCAGCGTCGCCAGCGAAATCGTCTCCCGCTCGCTCCCCGCCGCGAACGTCACGCTGCCCGAGCCGCTGTCCGTGTAGTCATCCCCCGCCGTCGCCGTGCCGCCCAGGGTGTAGGTCACCGTGGTCTCCACGGCGCTCGGGTGGCTCAGCGTCACCGGGAACTCCAGCGGCCCGCCCTCGACGACCGCCGCCGCATCGGCAATCGACACCGCGGGCACAGCATCGTTGTCCTCGATCGCGCCCGTCCCCACGAACGAATCGTCGAGGTCATGGGCATCGCCGTCGGCCAGCGTCACCACCACGGTCTCATCGTCCGGCTCGTACACGGTGTCGTCCGTCGTGCCGAAGGTGATCGACTTCGTGGTCTCGAGCGGCGCGAAGGTCACGCTGCCGGAGCCGCTGTCCGTGTAGTCGGCGTCCTGCGTCGCCGTGCCGCCCAGGCTCCAGGGCACCGTGATCTGCGTGGACCTCGGGTTGCTCAGCACCACCTGGAACACCAGATCCTCGCCCTCGGTCACCGACTCCGCATCGGCAATCGACACCTTGGGGGTCGCATCATCGTCCTGCACCGTGATCGTGGCCACCGACGGGGTGCCCAGGTCATGGTCGTCGCCGTCGGTCAGTGTCAGGGTGAGCGTGGCATCGGGCTCGTCGACGGTGTCATTGTCGATCAGCAGGGTGACGATCACCGTGTCATCGCCGGCTGCGAAGGTCGCTCCGGTGGGCGGGTCCTTCGACGCCAGCACGCCATCGTCACTCGCGATCACGAAGGCCACCGCCAGCTCGCCGGACAGCACTCCCGCCCGCGTCAGCTCGAACTCCGCGGCGCTGGCTTCGGTGATGACGGCCGCAATCGGCTCGACCGTCACTTTCGGCAGGTCGTTGTCCAGAATCGTGCCCGTGGCCGTGGTGGATTCGTCGTCCAGCGTCACCCGGCCCGGGTCCGGGTCCGGCAGCGAGAGCGTGAGCTCGACCGTCTCGGCCTCCTCGTCCACCTCGTCGTCCAGCGTCGTCAACGTGATCGACTTCACCGACCCCGAGTCGCCCGGTGCGAAGGTCACGGTGCCCGAGGCGGTGCCTTCATAATCGGCTTCCGCGGTCGCCGAGCCGGCCAGGGCGTAGTGCACCGTGATGTCGTCGGCGCTCGGGTTGCTCAGCGTCAGCGGAAACACCAGCGCCTCGCCTTCCGTCACCGCGGCCTCCGGCGCGGAGACCGACAGCGTCGGCGTCGGATCGTCATTGAGGATCGTGCCGGCGGCCGGGTCCGCCGGGTGGTGAATCGTGGAGTAATCCGTGCATTCGAGCGGGGTCGGGAAGTGTACGCCCGCCGACGGGCACGGATAACTTTCCAGGGCCGAGCGCGCGACCAGCACCGGGTTCGAGAGGGTGAGCAGCACGGTCTCGTCCGGCTCGTCGGTCTCATCGACGCCCACCAGAACCGTGATCGTCTTCTCGATCTCACCGGGCTCGAACGTGAACGTGCCCGGCGCCACCGGCGTGTAGTCGTGGCCACCCGCCGCACCGCGTTCGCCGACGGCCGTCGCCGAGCCATCGCCCACCACGTAGTCCACCGTCGCCGTCCCGGCCAACGGCGGGTCCAGCGTCACCGTGAACTCGAGCTCGGTCTCGCCCGCATCGCCCTCGTCCACGCTCGGTGCGTCGACCGAGAACTCATGGTCGTCGTTCCGGATCGTGAGAGTGCCCATGGGGATGGCATTGGACGACCCGATCCCCACGCTCGGGTTCCGGTAGTAGACATCGACAGTGTCGTCTCCCTCGATCCTGTCGTCGCCGAATACATTGACGTAGCAGGACCCGATGCCCATGCCGTCTCGAACCTCCCTCCCAAAGACCGGCGACAGATAGTCGTTGCTCACTTCGAGGGCGTAGTCCGCTTCCGGGTTGTAGCTCGTTCCCCTGGCATCGCTCCCCCCCACCGCCGTGCCACCGCGCGCATGGCAGGACGCCTCGTCGACGTAGTGCTGCCGGTTCGAGCGGAAGCGGAAGTAGGTGTATTGCTGTACCACGGCACCCACTCTCTCGTCCGAGCCTCCCTCCAGCACGGTCTGCGTATTGTCCAAGGGCAGGTACACGAACGGATCGTCATTCTCGATCCAGCCCGTGACTTGAGATTGACCGCCGGCCCCGACCCTCCCGATCCTGATATCGACCCCCTTCGGCCCTCCCACACTGCGGAACCGAAAATTCACGCTCTCCGTGCGTTCGGAGAAGCTGTCGCCGTTCACCGTGACCACCACCTCCTGGCGGGTGGTGCCCGCCGGGAACCTGAGCGTGCCGCGCCTCTCCTCGAAGTCGTCATACCCGACAGAATTGCTCGATGCGCCACTGTGCGCCCCGCGATCGCCCCACCCGTCCACAGCCTGATAGGCAACCCGCACCTCGCCACTCGACACCGGCGGGTGCAGGAACACCGGGAACGTGAGCGTCGTCGTCGTCCCCGGCCCACCCTCCTGCACCCTCGGCCCCGGCCGTTGGTGCCTGATCTCGTGGTCCTGATTCAGGATCGTGCCCACCCCCCTCACCCTGAACCTCTCCGCCCCGGTGGGATGGAACATCGGCGGCGCATCGAGCTGCACCACCACCGTCTCGTCGCGCTCGATGTCGTCGTCGTCGACGATCTGCGCCGTCAGCGTCTTCCGAGTCACACCGGGAGGGAAGCGCAACGAGGAGGCAGTCTTGATCCCGCGGTAATCCTGGTTGAAGCGCGCCGTGCCACCACCGATGGTGTAGGTGATCTCGACCTCCTCATCGAGCTCCCTGTCGATCGTCACCGTGAACACGAGCTCGCCCGCACTCTCCAGCACGCTGGGAGAGTCGATCGCGAGCGTCAGCGTGTCCCGGATCGTTCCGAGAATGCCGAGAGAACGGCCGCCCCCCTCCATCCCGACGGGGGCTCCCGACGGACCCCTCGCGTTCGAGAGCAGCAGGAACATCTGCTCATGCTCCTGCTCAACGTCGGAGTCGCCGTTGACCACGACGTCGATGGTCTTGCGCGCCTCGCCGGGCTCGAACGTGAGCGTGCCGCTCTGCGCCGCGAAGTCCACGCCGGCGGTCGCGGTGAAGCCGAGCGTCGTGTAGTCGACCGTCACCGGACCACCGCTCGCCGCCGGGGACAGGTTCACCTCGAAGCCGAGGATCGCGGTCCGGCCCGGTGGAGGCTCGATCACGGTATCGGGCTCGACGCCCGAGAGCTCGTAATCGTCGTTCCGAATCGTGCCCGTGCCCGTCACAATCGTACCGGACAGGGGGCTGCTCACGCTCACGAGATTGAACTCGACCTCCACCGTCTCGTCGGGCTCGAGGTCGCGGTCGCCGGTGACTTTGACCACGATCTCCTTCTCGGTCTCGCCGCGCTCGAACGTGACGGCGCCGCTCGGCTGCTCGTAGTCGGCGCCGGCGGTCGCGGTGCCGCCCAGCCCATAGGCCAGGGTCAACGTACCACCGACATCCGTCGTCCTGCTCAGCCTCACCGTGAAGGTGAGGTCCGTGCTGCCCGACTGACCCTCATATACGCTCGGCGAGTCGATCGACAGCGCGGAGCGGTCCTCACTGACGATCACGGCTGTCATCGTGCTCTGACCGATACCGATCCCGACCTCCGGCGGGTCGGCAACCGCCTGCGAGAGCAGGAGTCCCACGTGCTCTCCACCCTCGACGAAATCGTCGTCGATGACCACGACCTCGACCGTCTTCTCCGTGTCGCCGGGCGCGAAGACGAGGGTGCCGCTCGCCGGCACGAAGTCCACTCCGCTCGTCGCAGAAGAGAGGTGATCGGCCGTCGCCGTCTCGTAGCGGACCGTCACCGGGACGGCCGCGGGTGGGTCCAGGAGCACCTTGAACCTGACCGGCTGGTTGCCGTCGATGGAGTGATTCTCGTACCCGACCCGGCTCTTGCCGAACGAGATCTCGTGGAGGTCGTCGTTCCGAATCGTCCCCGTGCCCGTCGCCTGGCCCCCGCCCAGGGAAATGAAGCCGCTCCCGCCGACGCTGTTGAGGCTCTGGCTGTCGATGGAGCCCCTGACCACCACCGTCTCATCGGGCTCGCGGTCGCTGTCGCCGATGACCGTGACCACGATCTCCTTCTCGACCTCACCGGGCGCGAACTCGATCCGGCCGTCGGTGATGCTCTCGTAGTCGGCGCCGGCGGCTGCCGTTCCTTCCCCGCCCACGGTGCGGTAATCGACCGGAACGGCAAATTTCGTCGCCTTGCTCAGCCTCGCCGTAAACGTGAGCTCCGTGTTGCCCGCATGGCCCTCGACCACGCTCGGCGAGTCGAGCGACAGCGAGAAGCGGTCCTCGCTGATGATGACGAGGCCACCATAGCCGGGTTCCTCCAGCCGGTCCGTCGCAATGGTCACCCGAACCCCTGACGAGGCAGTCGCCTGCGAGAGCACGAGCTGCACCCATTCCGGGGCCTCGACAACATCGTCGTCGATGACCACGACCTCGACCGTCTTCTCCGTCTCGCCGGGCGCGAAGGTGAGGGTGCCGCTCGCCGGCACGTAGTCCACGCCGCTGGTCGCCACATTGCCGTCCGGACCACCCGCCTCGTAGCGAACCGTCACCGGGACGGCCGCGGGCGGGTCCAGGGTCACCTTGAACCTGACCGGCCGGGCGCCGTCGACGTGGTGATTCTCATACCCGTCCGAGCCCTCGGCGAACGAGATCTCGTGGTCGTTGTTCAGGATCGTGCCCGTGCCCTTCGCCTGGCCCCCGTCCAGGGAAATGAAGGCGCTCCCGCCGACGCTGTTGAGGCTCTGGCTGTCGATGGAGGCACTGACCACCACCGTCTCATCGGACTCGGTGTCGTTGTCGCCGATGACCGTGACCACGATCTCCTTCTCGGTCTCACCGGGCGCGAACTCGATCCTGCCGTCGGTGATGCTCTCGTAGTCGGCGCCGGCGGTTGCCGTTCCTTCCCCGTCCACGGTGCGGTAATCGACCGGAACGGCAAATTTCGTCGGCCTGCTCAGCCTCGCCGTGAACGTGAGCTCCGTGTTGCCCGCACGGCCCTCGGCCACGCTCGGCGAGTCGAGCGACAGCGAGAAGCGGTCCTCGCTGATGATGACGAGGCCACCGCGACCGATCTCCTCCTGCCCGGATATCGCAATGTTCAACCGATCCCCTGACGAGGCAGCCGGCTGCGAGAGCACGAGCTGCACCCATTCCGGGGCTTCGACAACATTGTCGTCGATGACCTCGAACTCGACCGTCTTCTCCGTATCGCCAGGCGCGAAGGTGAGGCTGCCGCTCGCCGGCACGTAGTCCTCGCCGCTTGTCGCCAGGTTGCCGCTCCCACCACCCGGTCGGTACCGGACCGTCACCGGGACGGCCGCGGGCGGGTCCAGGGTCACCTTGAACCTGACCGGCCGGGCGCCGTCGACATGGTGACTCTCATACCCGTTCGAGCCTTGGGCGAACGAGATCTCGTAGTCGTTGTCCAGGATCGTGCCCGTGCCGGTCGCGCTGCTCATGCCGGAATCGACGAAACGCTCCTCTGCGACTTCCGGAAGCAGGGAGGCCGTGACCCGCACCGTTTCGTCCGGCTCGGTGACGGTGTCGCCGTTGACCGTGACCGTGATCTCCTTCTCGGTTTCCTGGGGGGCGAACTCGATCCTGCGGTTGGTGACGCGCGCGTAGTCGGTACCGGCGGTTGCCGTGCCTCCCGCCACGGTGCTGTACTCGAACGGAACCGCGAATTCCGCCGGCTCGCTCAGCCTCACCGTGAATACGAGGTCCGTGCTGCCCGATCGGCCCTCGACCACGCTCGGCGAGTCGATCGACAGCGCGTAGCGGTCATCGCTCCTGATGACGGCCCGGTGATCGTTGTTGTTTTCCGGCGGCACGATCGTGGCCCGGCTCCCCGGCGAGGCAGCCGCTTGCGAGAGCGAGAGTGTCACCCATTGCCGCTTCTCGACGAGGTCGTCGTCGATGACATCGACCACGACCCTCTTCTGCGTCTGGCCGGCCTCGAATGTGAGGGTGCCGCTCGCCGGCCAGTAATCCTGGCCTTTCGTCGCGGGTGAGCTCCCCTGATCCACCGCTTCGTAGCGGACCGTCACCGGCCCGAGGGCCGGCGGGTCCAGGGACACCGTGAAGACAATCGGCACCACGTTGCCTCTGGTCTCGTGACGCTCGTTCCCGTGCGATCTGTCGCTGATCGTGATCTCGTGGGGGGGAGCGAGGATCGTGCCCGTGCCCGTTGCGGTTCGACCCCAGTACCCGATTCGGACGATCACCGTTTCATCGCGCTCGACCCTGTTGTCGCTCAGGACGGGGATCGTGATCTTCTTCTCGGTTTCACCGGGCAAAAAACCAATGGATGTAACGGTGGGGCGGCGGTAGTCACTGCCGGCAAACGCCGTACCTCCTCCCCCTCCTCCCACCGTGTACGAGAAATCCGTCGGCGTCTGCCACGGTTTGTCCGTCGTCACCGTGAACACGAGATCCCTCGTGCCCGACTCGGGCTCCTCCACGCTCGGGGAGTCGATCGAGAGCGTGGGCACATCATCGTTCAGGATCCGGCCGATGCCGGGTTGTTCAGGAACCGGAACCACCTCCCAGTCGTCTGGTGATCTGATGAAGGTCCCCTCGACGAGCAGGAGCTCCACCGTCTCGTCGCCCTCAATGGTCTCGTCGCCGTTGACCACGACATCGACCCTCTTGGACTGTTCACCAGGCCCGTGGAACGTGAGACGCCCCTCGTCTATTGCTATCTCCTGGTAGTCATTGCCTCCTATGCTCGCCTGTCCGCCGCTCGTCGCCGTGCCGTCGCGTGTCTGGTAGATGAGTGAAAATTGGGACCCTGTCGTGTCCGGCATCGTCACCGTGACGGTGAACTCGAGCCTGCGCGTCTCGCCGGCGCCGCCCTCGCGCACATCCGGGGCATTGGCAATCGTCACCGATGGGAGCTGAGCGCTGGCCGAGGCGGAGCCCAGCACGAAGGCAAGCCCGACGAGCGGCAGCGTCCAGGCACGGAGCTCACGTTCACGGCGAGGCTGAGCAGGCCGACGAAATTTAGAGAGGGAGGCGGCGGTATCCGGTCCGCCCGGAAGTCCACGACGTCGTGTGCGGGGATGTCGTGCGCGGGGTTCCCGCCCGGTCAGCCCCGGTTCGGGACGAACTGGCCCTCCCTCACCCATGACGGGAGCGCCTTCCTCACTCCGTCCGGGGGGGGGGGGGGGGGGGGGGGGGGGGGGGGGGGGGGGGGGGGGGGGGGGGGCGATGACGAAGCGCCGTAGCGCCGTACAGAGCGCAGTACGGAGCGTCCAGACCCGAACGTGGAGCGGTGGTGGCCACCATCCGACTGCTACTCAATCTCTTTTCTTATTGCTTACGTTTTTCTATGTCTTGTATCGATTCAAGTCTTTTTCTTTCGCTTTCCTCAGCTCTCGCGTGTCCTGATGATGTGTGCCTGGAAGTGTTTCGTTTTTGCCCTTATCACGCCTCTCTCGGTAGTGTCAATCCCCCGATACCTTTCCACCTTTTCACTTTCCATAATTCTCCACAGACTTTCCACAGGAATCGTCCATCCATTCGTGGCGGGGTACTCGGAGGCAATCCCGGATTGTGATTTTCCGATATAACTCCCCGGCGAACCCGGTTTTGCAGGACAAGGGTTGTCCGGTTGTTCTGCCGAATCGGTTGTTCTGCCGAATTATTTGTCGTTGGTCGTGAAACAGGCTCCGGTCTCGTCCGCCGTCGGGGTCGCCCGCGAATGCCTCGAACGCAACGTCGCCCTGGCGATGCTCGGGACGAACCGCAGGGACCCGCCGCCCTGCGCGCCACCCTCCCCGGCGGCTCCGAGCGCACCGCCGCCCGGGGCTGAAGGTCGTGAAGGTCGGGGACGGGGGCCTCAAGCGTCGCCGCGCGGGGGGGGACGCGGGCGAGCAGTTCCGCACCGTCGGCGCAGTCGATGATCAGGACGCCGATGTCCCGAAGCGCCTCGGCGTCCGAGGCCGACTCCAGGCGTCGTGCCAGCGCCTCGCCCACCGCGGCGCCGAACTTGCGCGCCGCCTGCTCACACAGCAGCGACCGTTCCTGCGCCAAGCCGCGTTCCATGCCTTGCGCGATGCCGCGCTCCATACCCTGCGCCAAGCCGCGCTCCACGCCCTGCGCCAAACCGCGCTCCATCCCCTGCGCCAAGCCGCGTTCCACGCCCTGCGCCAAGCCGCGTTCCACGCCCTGCGCCAGACCGCGTTCCACGCCCTGCGCCAGACCGCGTTCCATGCCTTGCGCGATGCCGCGTTCCACGCCCTGTGCCAGACCGCGTTCCATTCCCTGCTCCATGCCTTGCGCGATGCCCTGGCGCAGCCACTCGGCCTCCCACTCCTTCGCCCTCAGGTGCAGCGTCGTCATTTCGTCCTCCTCGAACAGGCCAAGTCCGATGCTCCCGATCTCCTCGCCGTCGGCGGACGAAAACAGCCGCGGCATCGTCGCCGCCAGCCACGCCGCCACCGAGGCGCCGAATTCGCGCCGCACGTCCCGGTCGGCGAGCACCTGCGGGAGCCAGAGCGCCATCGCCTGCATCCGCGCCGCCGCCTGTGCCGGCGAGGCCGCGCCCTCGACGCCGAGTACCGCCAGCGCCGGATTGCGTTCGGTCGCATCGTCAGCCGGTGCCCGCCGCGAGTCAAGCAACCGGTAGGGGGCGACGACCGTCAGCAACGGCGTGCCGTCGGGCGAGAGCGGCACGGCGTCGGCGGCGCCCGCCGCCGACCACGACTTCGGGTCGGAGTAGACCACCACGGCCAGGGTGCGTAGCCCGCCGTCGGGGTCGAGCCGGTCCTGACGCCGCAGATGCTCGCGCAGCAGGCTGGTGTAGGCGAGCGTGCGCGCCGCCATGTCGGGGTCCACCGTGGACTGGAACTCGAGCAGCAGCACGAGCGTGCGTGCGTCAGCGCTGGTATCGGCGCCGGCGTAGCGGATGCGCCAGACCGCGTCGGCGTAGCGCTGGGCGCCGGGGCGCGGGTTGGCGCCACCGGTCGGGTGGGCGCCAAGGCGCGGGTCGGCGCCGTCCGTCGGGCGGGCGCCAAGGCGCGGGTCAGCGCCGTCCGTCGGGCGGGTCCAGTTGGCGGCGAGCTGCTCCATGGCGGTGAAGTCCAGCCGGCGGGCGAGTTCCGGGGCGACGGCGCGCAGCAGGTGCTCGACCATCGCGGGGAGCGCGAACAGGCGTTTCCAGGCGGCATCGATCTCCATGGCGAGGCACGGTATCGGCCCCGTGTATGGGTGCAAAAGCGGAGATCCGCCCTCGGAACGTAGGAAATCACCCCGACTACGTGTAGGAGATCGTGCCGGGAGCGTGGGGAGTTCGCAGAGGGTTTCGTATCGAGTCCGTCGCACCCCCCGGCAGCCAAGCCACTGCCTCGTGCGCGGACCTGCCGGACGCCACAGGTCTCTTCGCACCTCGTCCGGCGAATCATCTCCGGCTCTCGTGTCCGGGTCATGGGGCGCCTCCTCGGCGCCCATCAGATCGGACAACCCGTGTGCTGCCGCACCGGACAGACTATTTGCTCCCGACATCTCGTCCGCCGTCGGGGTCGGCCGCCAATGCCTCGAACGCAATGTCGCCCTGGCGATGATCGGGACGGACCGCAGGGACCCGCCGCCCTGCGCGCCACCCTCCCCGGCGGCTCCGAGCGCGCCGCCACCGCCCGGGGCTGAAGGTCGTGAAAGTCGGGGACGGGGGCCTCAAGCGTCTCCGCGCGGGGGGACACGAGCGAGCAGCTCCGCGTCGTCGGCGCAGTCGATGATCAGGACGCCGATGTCCCGAAGCGCCTCGGCATCCGACGCCGACCCCAGGCGTCGGGCCAGCTCCTCGCCCACCGCGGCGCCGAACTTGCGCGCCGCCTGCTCACACAGCAGCGACCGTTCCTGGGCCAGGCCGCGCTCCACGCCTTGCGCCAGACCGCGTTCCATTCCCTGCTCCATACCTTGCGCAATGCCTTGGCGCAGCCACTCGGCTTCCCATTCCTTCACCCTCAGGTGCAGCGTCGTCATTTCGTCCTCCTCGAACAGCCCAAGTCCGATGCTCTCGATCTCCTCGCCGTCGGCGGAGGGAAACAGCCGCGGCATCGTCGCCGCCAGCCACGCCACCACCGAAGCGCCGAATTCGCGCCGCACGTCCCGGTCGGTGAGCACCTGCGGCAGCCAGACCGCCATCGCCTGCATCCGCGCCGCCGCCTGCGCCGGGGAGGTCGTGCCCTCGACGCCGAGCACCGCCAGCGCCGGATTGCGTTCGGTCGCATCGTCAGCCGGTGCCCGCCGCGAGTCAAGCAACCGGTAGGGGGCGACGACCGTCAGCAGCGGCGTGCCGTCGGGCGAGAGCGGCACGGCGTCGGCGGCGCCCGCCGCCGACCACGACTTCGGGCCGGAGTAGACCACCACGGCCAGGGTGCGTAGCCCGCCGTCGGGGTCGAGCCGGTCCTGACGCCGCAGATGCTCGCGCAGCAGGCTGGTGTAGGCGAGCGTGCGCGCCGCCATGTCGGGGTCCACCGTGGACTGGAACTCGAGCAGCAGCACGAGCGTGCGTGCGTCAGCGCTGGTATCGGCGCCGGCGTAGCGGATGCGCCAGACCGCGTCGGCGTAGCGCTGGGCGCCGGGGCGCGGGTTGGCGCCACCGATCGGGTGGGCGCCGGGGCGCGGGTCGGCGCCGTCCGTCGGGCGAGTGCCGGTGTGCGGGTTAGCGCTGTCCGTCGGGCGAGTGCCGGGGCGCGGGTCAGCGCCGTCCGTCGGGCGGGCGCCAGGGCGCGGGTCGGCGCCGTCCGTCGGGCGAGTTCCGGTGTCCGGGTCAGCGCCGTCCGTCGGGCGGGTCCAGTTGGCGGCGAGCTGCTCCATGGCGGTGAAGTCCAGCCGGCGGGCGAGTTCCGGGGCGACGGCGCGCAGCAGGTGCTCGACCATCGCGGGCAGTGCGAACAGGCGTTTCCAGGCAGCATCGATCTCCATGGCGAGGCACGGTATCGGCCCCGCGCATGGGTGCGAAAGCGAAGATCCGCCCTCCGAACGTAGGAAATCACCCCGACTACTTGTAGGAGATCGTGCCGGGAACGTCGGGAGTTCGCAGAGGGTTTCGTATCGAGTCCGTCGCACCCCCCGGTAGCCGGGCCGTCGCCTCGTGCGCGGGCCGCCGCACCTGCCGGACGCCGCAGGTCTCTTCGCACCTCATCCGGCGAATCACCTCCGGCACTCGTGTCCGGGTCAAGGGGCGCCTGCTCGGTGCCCATCGGACCGGACAACCCGTGTGCTGCTGCACCGGACACACCGAACAGACTGTTTGCTCCTGACAGGTGTCGGCCGGTCCGGTTTTGTAGCACAAGGGTTGTCCGGTTGTTCTGCCGAATGACTCGTCGTTGGTCGTGAAACAGGCTCCGGTCTCGTCCGCCTTCCGGATCGCCCGCGATTGCCTCGAACGCAACGTCGCCCTGGCGATGATCGGGACGGACTGCAGGGACCCGCCGCCCTGCGCGCCACCCTCCCCGGCGGCTCCGAGCGCGCCGCCGCCCGGGGCTGAAGGTCGTGAAGGTCGGGGACGGGGGCCTCAAACGTCTCCGCGCGGGGGGACGCGGGCGAGTAGCTCCGCGCCGTCGGCGCAGTCGATGATCAGGACGCCGATGTCCCGAAGCGCCTCGGCGTCCGACGCCGACTCCAGGCGGTGTGCCAGCTCCTCGCCCACCGCGGCGCCAAACTTGCGCGCCGCCTGCTCGCGCAGCAACGACCGTTCCTGGGCCAGGCCGCGTTCCATGCCTTGCGCGATGCCGCGTTCCACGCCCTGCGCCAAGCCGCGCTCCACGCCTTGCGCCAGACCGCGTTCCATTCCCTGCTCCATGCCTTGCGCGATGCCTTGGCGCAGCCACTCGGCTTCCCATTCCTTCACCCTCAGGTGCAGCGTCGTCATTTCGTCCTCCTCGAACAGCCCAAGTCCGATGCTCTCGATCTCCTCGCCGTCGGCGGAGGGAAACAGCCGCGGCATCGTCGCCGCCAGCCACGCCACCACCGAGGCGCCGAATTCGCGCCGCACGTCCCGGTCGGGGAGCACCTGCGGCAGCCAGTGCGCCATCGCCTGCATCCGCGCTGCCGCCTGCGCCGGGGAGGTCGTGCCCTCGACGCCGAGCACCGCCAGCGCCGGGTTGCGTTCGGTCGAATCGTCAGCCGCCGCTCGCCGCGAGTCAAGCAACCGGTAGGGGGCGACGACCGTCAGCAGCGGCGTACCGTCGGGCGAGAGCGGCACGGCACCGGCGGCGCCTGCCGCCGACCACGGCTTCGGCCCGGAATAGACCACCACGGCCAGAGTGCGTAGCCCGCCGTCGGGGTCGAGCCGGTCCTGACGCCGCAGATGCTCGCGCAGCAGGCTGGTGTAGGCGAGCGTGCGCGCCGCCATGTCGGGGTCCACCGTGGACTGGAACTCGAGCAGCAGCACGAGGGTGCGTGCATCGGCGCCGGTATCGGCGTCGGCGTAGCGGATGCGCCAGACCGCGTCGGCGTAGCGCTGGGCGCCGGGGCGCGGGGCCGCGCCACCGGTCGGGCGAGTGCCGGTGTGCGGGTCAGCGCTGTCCGTCGGGCGGGTGCCGGTATGCGGGTCGGTACCAACGGTCGGGTGGGTGCCGATGTGCGGATCGGGGCCGCCGGGCGGGCGGGCGCCGGCACGCGGGTCAGCGCCGCCGGGCGGGCGGGTCCAGTTGGCGGCGAGCTGCTCCATGGCGGTGAAGTCCAGACGGCGGGCAAGCTCGGGGGCGACGGCGCGCAGCAGGTGCTCGACCATCGCGGGGAGCGCAAACAGGCGTTTCCAGGCGGCATCGATCTCCATGGCGAGGCACGGTATCGGCCCCGCGCACGGGCGCGAAAGCGGAGATCCGCCCTCGGGACGTAGGAAATCATCTCGACTACGTGTAGGAGATCGTGCCGGGAGCGTGGGGAGTTCGCAGAGGGTTTCGTAGTGAGCGGCGCCGGCCCCATCCCCAAGGCCGTCCCGGATTCGTGCGCGTCGATACGGTCCACCAAGGCGACTTCGACGGCGCCAAGGGCCTGTATCACCTCAATCTGGTCGATGAGGTCACGCAGTTCCAGTTCATCGGCTCATGCGAGCGCATCAGCGAGCGCTTCCTGGTGCCGGTGCTCGAAGGGCTCCTGCGCTCATTCCCGTTCACCATCAAGGCATTCCATGCCGACAACGGCCCGGAGTTCATCAACCACCAAGTCGCCGCCCTGCTCAACAAGCTGCACATCGGGCAGTTCACCAAGTCCCGCGCCCGGCGCACCAACGACAACGCCCTGGTGGAGAGCAAGAACGCCTCGGTGGTGCGAAAGCACTTCGGCCGCGCCCACATCCCGGCCCGATTCGCACCCGACGTGAACCACTTCGCCCAGCACGTGCTGTCCCCCTACATGATTCCCGACGGCTCGACGCATCAATCGAACGCGATGACGCTGCGCGCGACCTCGCCGGCGGCGAGTGCGTCGTAGGCGGTGTTGATCTCGTCGAGCCGGTAGGTCCGGCTGATCATCTCGTCGATCTTCAGCCGCCCGCGCATGTAGAGGTCCGCGAGCCTCGGCAGATCGACCCACGGCCTCGCCGAGCCGTACCACGAGCCGAGGATCGCGCGCTCGGTGCGCGGCAGCGACAGGGCGTTGACCTCGAAGGTGTCGTGCTCCGGCGCCATGCCGACCACCACCGCGGTGCCGCCGGGGCGGCACATCTCGTAGGCCTGCTCGATGGTCCTCGGGTTGCCGATCACCTCGAAGGCGTAGTCCACGCCGCCGCCGGTCATCTCCACCACCCGCGCCACCGCGTCGCCGTTGCCGGCGTTGACGACGTCGGTCGCCCCGAACTCGCGGGCGTACTCCAGCTTGTTGTCGAGCAGGTCCACCGCGACGATGCGCTCGGCGCCGGCCAGCACCGCGCCCTGCACCGCGTTCAGGCCGACCCCGCCGCAGCCGATCACCGCCACCGTGCTGCCGGCCGCGACGCGGGCGGTGTTGGTGATCGCGCCGACCCCGGTCATCACCGCGCAGCCGACGAGGCACGCCCGGTCGAGCGGCATGTCGGGCCGGACCGGCACCGCACCCGCCTCCGGCACCACCGCGTACTCGGCGAAGCAGGCGGTGCGGGTCATGTGATGGACGTCCCGGCCGTTGCGGTGCAGGCGCACCGTGCCGTCGAACATGGCGAAGCGCGGGGTCTCGATACCGTCGCAGAGCACCGGCCGCCCCACCACGCAGTGACGGCAGTGGCCGCAGTTGGGGCGGAAGTTGAGGATCACGTGGTCCCCGGGCTTCGACCGCGTGACCCCGGGGCCGACCTTCTCCACCACGCCGGCCCCCTCGTGCCCGAGGACTATCGGCAACGGCATCGTCCACTCGCCCTTCATCACGTGGTAGTCGGAGTAGCACACGCCGGCCGCGGCGATGCGCACCAGGACCTCGCCGTCCTTCGGGTCGTCGAGCTCCAGGGTTTCGATTTCGAGGGGCTTGCCGGGCTCGTAGAGAACCGCTGCCTTCATCTCCATGGGTCAGTCTCCGTTCCGTGTCCTGCCTGCCGGGGTCCGGGACTCGTGTCCGTCCCGGACTCCGCTCGATCCGTCGAACCCGAACGGGACGGGTTCACGCCACCGCGGGCAGCCCCGCGAGCGCCATCGCCACTTCGCCCTCGTCGTAGTGCTCGGCCCCGAGGTTGCCGGCGAAGTAGTCGGTGTACGCCTGCATGTCGAAGTGGCCGTGCCCGCAGAGATTGAAGAGGATGGCGCGGCTCGTGCCCTCCTCCCTGCACCGCAGCGCCTCGACGATCACCCCTTTCACGGCGTGGTTCGCCTCGGGGGCGGGGACGATGCTCTCGGTCCGCGCGAACCGGACACCCGCTTCGAAGCACTCCAACTGCGTGTACGCGGTCGGCTCGACCAGGCCGAGCTCCACGCAGTGGCTCACCAGCGGCGCCATCCCGTGATAGCGCAGCCCCCCGGCGTGGAAGCCCGAGGGCACGAAGGCCGAGCCGAGGGTGTGCATCTTCACCAGCGGGGTGAGCTTCGCGGTGTCGCCGAAGTCGTAGGCGTACTTCCCCCGGGTGAGGGACGGACACGCGGCCGGCTCCACCGCCACCACCCGCACGTCGCGGCCGCCGCGCAGCTTCTCGCCGATGAACGGGAACGCGACGCCGGCGAAGTTGCTGCCGCCGCCGGTGCACCCGACGATGACGTCGGGGTAGTCGTCCGCGAGCTCGAACTGCGCGAGGGCCTCGCGCCCGATCACGCTCTGGTGCATCAGCACGTGGTTGAGCACGCTGCCCAGCGCGTAGTTCGTGTCGTCGCGGGTGGCCGCCTCCTCGACCGCCTCCCCGATCGCGATGCCGAGGCTCCCGGTACTGTCCGGATGCTCGGCGAGCACCGTGCGCCCCGCATTGGTCTCCTCGCTCGGGCTCGCGACGCAGGTCGCGCCGTAGGTCTCCATCATCGCCCTGCGGTAGGGCTTCTGGTCGAAGCTCACCCGCACCATGTACACCTTCACCTCCAGCCCGAAACGAACGCCCGCGTGGGCGAGCGACGAGCCCCACTGTCCGGCCCCGGTCTCCGTGGCGAGCCGGCCGACCCCGGCCTCCTTGTTGTAGAACGCCTGCGCGATGGCGGTATTGGGCTTGTGGCTGCCGGTGGGGCTCACGCCCTCGTACTTGTAGTAGATGCGCGCGGGGGTTCCGAGCGCCTGCTCGAGCCGGCGCGCGCGGTAGAGCGGCGTCGGGCGCCACGCGCGGTACGCCTCGCGCACCGGCAGCGGAATCCCGATCTCGCGTTCGGTGGAGACTTCCTGCCCGATGAGGGCCATCGGGAAGAGGGGGGCAAGGTCGTCGGGGCCGACCGGCTGGAGGGTGCCGGGATGCAGCACCGGCGGCGGCGGGCTCGGCAGGTCCGCCTGGAGGTTGTACCAAGCGGCGGGGATGGCGTCCTCGCCGAGGAGGTACTTCACGGGCTCGGTCATCGTCGATGGGTCCATGTCGCGTCGAGGGATTCGATTCTGAGCGAGCCGCCGCCGGACTACAATGCGCGGGCGTCCCGCACGGGCGGCGGGCCGGGCACGGCATGCAAGGCAAAGGCGTCCGCATTCGCGGGCGTTCCGCGCGGGCGGTGGGCCGGACATGTCGTGCGGGCGCATCAGGTGCGCGCGGCGGGGCGTCCTACGGGCGGCGGGCCGGGCGCCCGGACGCGGGGCGCGGCCCATTTGACACGCCGGCCGTGGCGCGGGCGAAAATGCGGCATCGGTGCACCGGCAACCACCGTTGCCGGAGCCGGCGCCGGGAAACAAGGAGAGAACCAGTCATGAACGGGAAACGAACCACGGCCGTCGCACTGGCGGCGGCGTTGCTCGCCGGAACCGCCGGCGCCGCAAGCGCGCAACCGGACATCAGGATCGGGGTGCTGCTGCCCTTCTCCGGCGTATTCGGAGGCTTGGGCAAGGATCAGGACATCTCGCTCGAGATGGGCTTCGACGACCTGGGCCGCGAGGTCGCGGGGCGCAAGATCACGCTGGTGAAGGCGGACACCGAGTCCAAGCCCACCGCCGGTCTCGCGCAGGTCAAGAAGCTCATCCTGCGCGACAAGGTCGACATGGTGGCCGGGGTCATCTCGTCGGCCGTCGCCGGGGCGGTGCGCGACTACGTGCACGGGTCGAAGACCCCGCTCATCATCATGAACGCCGGAAACGACGCCCTGACCGGCGAGCTGTGCAGCCCCTGGATCCTCCGCACGTCGTTCTCCAACTCGCAGATCAACCGCGACATGGGACCGTGGATGGCCGGCCAGGGCTACAAGAGCGCGTTCCTCATGGCCTTCGACTATGCGGCCGGGCACCAGATGATGGACACGTTCAAGGCCGGGTTCGAAGGCGCCGGAGGCACGATCGCCGGCGAGGCGTACCCGCCGCTCGGAGAGACCAAGGACTTCGGGCCCTACCTCGCGCAGGCCCGGGCCGCCAGTCCGGACCTGGTCTACGTGTTCTTCGCGGGCGGGCCCGCCATCAAGTTCATCAAGGAATGGGGCGCGTTCGGCATGAAGGACGAGGTGCAGCTCGCGGGCGCGGGCTGGCTCAATTCCGCCCTCTACGTGAAGAAGCAGGGCGCCGACGCGGTCGGGACCCTGGGCGCGCTCAACTACTACCCGTCGATCGACACCCCGGAGAACCACGCGTTCCAGAAGCAGTTCCGGGCCACGCACGGGCGCGACGCATCGGAGTTCGGGGTCGCCGCATACGACACCGCCCGCCTCATCGTCTCCGCCCTGGAGGCGACCGGCGGCGAGACCGGCGACAAGGCGGCGCTCGTCAAGGCCATGCACGAGGTGGAGTTCACCGGACCGCGCGGCCCGTTCCGGATCGACCCCAGGACCAACAACGTCGTCCAGAACATCTACGTGGCGCGCATCGAGGAGCAGGGCGACTCGGTGGGAGCGGTGATCCGGCATACCTTCCCGAACGTGCAGGACCCGCCGAACGGCTGCACGCTCTGACCACGTCCACGCATCCGGCCCTCTCCCGCCACGGGAGGGGGCCTTCCCTCCAACCGGCACAACCGGCACGGCCCGCGCCATGCTGCTCCAGCCCGAATTCCTGATCGTCCAGACCCTGAACGGGTTGCAGCTCTCGATGCTGCTGTTCCTGCTCTCCATCGGACTGTCGGTGGTGTTCGGGATGATGAACTTCATCAACTTGGCGCACGGGACGCTCTACATGGTAGGCGCGTACCTGGCCCTGTCCACGGTGCGCTGGTTCGACTCCTACTGGGTCGCGCTCGTCCTCGCTCCGCTCGGGGTGGCGCTCGTCGGCGCGGTGTTCTACGCGGTGCTGCTCCGGCACATGCAGCGCCAGAGCCCGATGCGGCAGGTACTGGTCACCTTCGGGCTCATCTTCGTCGGCTTCGACGCGGTGCGCATGATCTGGGGGGTGCTGCCGCACACGATCCCGGTCCCGGAGGCGCTGGCGGGCCGCGTGACCGTGCTCGGCGAGGTCTATCCGGCCTACCGGCTGTTCATCATCGGGGTCGGCGTCGCGGTACTCGCCGCGCTCTACCTCGGGCTGGAGCGCACCAGGCTCGGGGCCATCGTGCGGGCCGGGGTCGACGACCGGACGATGGTCGCGGCGCTCGGCATCGACGTCGAGCGGGCGTTCTTCCTGGTGTTCTGCCTCGGGTGCTGGCTGGCGGGGCTCGCCGGGGTGGTGTCGGCGCCGGTGTTCTCGATCTTCCCGGGGATGGACATGTCCATCCTCATCCTGACCCTCATCGTGGTGGTGGTCGGCGGTCCGGGCAGCCTGAAGGGTGCCGTCGTCGGGTCGCTCGTCATCGGCATGGTCGACACCTACGGGCAGGTCGTCGCCCCGGAGTTCGCCAGGGTCACCATCTACGCGCTGATGGCCGCGGTCCTGCTGGTGCGCCCGCACGGGCTGTTCCCGGTGCGGCGGGCGCACTGACACCGGTCCCCGACTCGATGCTCGGCCGGGACCCCCTGCATCTGCCCGCGGTCGCCGCGCTCGCCATCGCGGCGGGGATCGCGTGGTGGGGCGGCGACTTCTTCCGCCACGAGGTGCTGGCCGAGATCGCGATCTTCGCGATCTTCGCGATGAGCCTCGACCTGCTCGTCGGCTACGCGGGCCTGATCTCGCTCGGACACGCGGCGTTCTTCGCGGTCGGCGCCTACGCCACCGCGTCGTTCTCGGTGTTCCTCGGCTGGCCGGTGTCGGCCGCCACCGCTGCCGCGGTCGGATGCGCGGCGGCGCTCGCCGCGGTGGCGGGCGTGTTCGTGATACGGGTGGGCGGCGTGTTCTTCATCATGATCACCCTCGCCCTCGGCCAGATGGTGTACGCGTACTTCTTCAAGGCGCGCGAGTTCGGCGCGGACAACGGCATGGCCGGCATCCCTCGTCCCGACCTCTCGGCGCTGGGGCTCGACGCCGCCGAGCCGCAGGTGTTCTCCGCCCTGGTCCTGATCGCCGCGGTGGCGGTGTGGGCGTTGCTGCGCGTGGTGGTGCGCTCGCCGTTCGGGGCGATGCTCGTCGCGATCCACCGCAACGAGAGCCGGGTGCGCGCGCTCGGCTGCCCGGTGCAGCACTACAAGCTCGCCGCGTTCGTGCTCGCCGGCGCGCTCGGCGGCCTCGCGGGCTCGCTCATCGCCCAGCACAGCGGCTTCGTGTCGCCGGACCTGGGGTTCTGGACCGTCTCCGGCGAGGTGCTGATCATGGTCATCATCGGCGGCATGGGGAGCCTCGTCGGCGCCGCGCTCGGCGCGACGATCATGGTGCTGCTCCGCCACGAGCTGTCCCACGGCGCATTCTGGGAAGCGCTGGGACTTCCCGCCGATCTGGCGAGCTACTGGCAGTTCGTGATGGGGCTGATCTTCATCGCGATCGTGCTGCTCGCCGGCGACGGGCTCTACGGCCGGCTCTCGACGATCCGGCGATGGGTGCAGACACGGCGGACATGACCACACGTTCGCCAGCCGTGGACGGCCCGGGCCACGGGTGGACCCCGGCCTCCCGGCGATGGCCGTGATGCCACGCGCGATCGGCCGATGAGCGCTCCGATCCTCCAGGCCGAGGCGATCACCCACGCCTTCGGTTCGCTCCTGGTCACCGATGCGGTGACTCTGGAGCTCGCGCCCGGCGAGCGCCACGGGCTCATCGGCCCGAACGGGGCGGGCAAGACCACCCTGTTCGACATCATCGCGGGCGAAATCCGTCCCGACGCCGGCTCGGTCCATCTGGCCGGAGAGGACGTCACGCGCTACCCCCCCGACCGCAGGGCGCGCCTCGGGCTCGCCCGCAGCTTCCAGCGCAACAACCTGTTCACCGACCTCACGGTACGGGAGAACCTCTGCATCGCCTGCGCCATCGCGCATCGGGTCTCCCACGTCGCGTGGAGGGCGTTCGCGCACCACCGTGAAGTCCACGAGTCCGCCGAGGCCCGGGCCGTCGCGCTCGGCCTGGGCGACGTTCTGGACACCGCGGTCCGTCATCTGTCGTACGGCACGCAGCGCCAGATCGAGATCGCGCTCGCCCTGGCGCTGGAGCCGGCCATCCTGCTCCTGGACGAGCCGACGGCGGGGATGAGCCCCGAGGAGACCGCGGCCATGCAGTCGATGATCGCGGCGCTGCCCGCATCGCTGACCCTGCTCGTCATCGAGCACGACATGGAGGTGCTCTTCGGCCTCGCCGACCGCATCACCGTGCTCGACTACGGCAGGGTCCTGCTCCAGGGGGCGCCGCGGGAAGTGCGCGGCTCCGACCTCGTGAGAAGCCGCTACCTGGGGACGCAATGAGCGCGGCGCACGTTCCGGGAACCGCGGGTCCGGCGCAGGCCGCCGGCGCGACGCCCGCGCCGGGGTTGCTCGCGCTGGACGCGGTCGACGCCTTCTACGACCGCAGCCACGTGCTCCAGTCGCTCTCGATGACGGTCGAGCCCGGGACGGTGGTGGCGCTGCTCGGACGCAACGGCGCCGGCAAGAGCACCACATTGAAGACGATCATGGGCATCGTCCCGGCGTGGGCCGGCCACATGCGCTTCGACGGGGCCGACATCACGGGGCTCCCGATCCATCGCGTCGCGAAGCTCGGCATCGCCTACGTGCCCGAGGACCGCGGCGTCTTCGCGTCGCTGACGGTGCAGGAGCACCTCACCTTGGCGAAGGTCCGTGGCGGCTGGCCGCTCGGGCGGATCTACGAAGCGTTCCCGCGACTCGCCGAGCGCCGCGACCATCACGGCACCCAGCTCTCGGGCGGCGAGCAGCAGATGCTCTCCATCGCGCGGGCGCTCACCCTGGCCCCGCGCCTCCTGATCCTCGACGAGCCCACCGAGGGGCTCGCGCCGGTCATCGTGGAGGAGATCGCGGCGATCGCCGAACGGCTGAAGGCGGAAGGGCTCACCATGCTGCTCGTGGAGCAGAACTACCCGTTCGCGGCGCGGGTCGCGGACCGTGTCTACGTGCTCGGCAAGGGGCGCATCAGGTGGGAGGGCACGCCGGCGGGGCTCGAAGAGGACGAAGAGGTCAAGCACACCTGGCTGGGGATCTGAGCGGCCCGGTTGCGCTCACTTCCGCCGCGTGGGTGCGCGGCCGACGTCCTCGCCCCAGCGCTTCGTGATCCCGGCGTCGACATGGAACAGATCGAGGGCCCGGCCCAGCGTCTGATCGACCATCTCGTCGATGCTGCGCAGCTCCGCGTAGAAGGCGGGGACCGGCGGCATGACGATCCCCCCCGCCTCGGAGAGCGCGAGCGCGGTGCGCAGGTGCCCCGTGTGCAGCGGGGTCTCGCGCAGCAGGAGGACAAGCCGGCGCCGCTCCTTCAGCGTGACGTCCGCGGCCCGGGTGAGGAGGCTCGCGGTCACCCCGGTGGCGATCTCCGCCATCGTGCGCACCGAACAGGGCGCGACGATCATGCCCAGGGTGCGATACGAGCCGCTGCTGATCGACGCTCCGATGTCTCCGACCGGATGGGCCACGCTCGCGAGCCGCTTGACGTCGGCCGGCTTGCGATCAGTCTCGCAGGCGATGGTCATCTCCGCCGCCTTCGACATGACCAGATGCGTCTCGACCGGCAGCTCGCGCAGCAGCTCGAGCAGCCGGATGCCGTAGATCACACCGGAGGCGCCGGAGATGCCGACGACGAGGCGCGGAATGTCGGTCACCGGCGTGGCTCCCTTGCGAATGCGCACGAATGCGGCGCAGGCATCCGGGCGTCACGAACCGGGAATGTATGGCGCATCGTCACGGCGGCCTCTTGTCCGGAGCTGGTGCGAAAGGGGGGACTCGAACCCCCACGGGTTGCCCCACTGGCACCTAAAGCCAGCGCGTCTACCGATTCCGCCACTTTCGCGCTCGCCGGAGTCCGTCGAGTATATCGCGCAGGAGATCGGCATCGCTCCCGACGCGGGGTGGCTCGGCGAGCCGTGGAAGGTCTGCGACCGAGCGCCGGAGCCGCTCTCCAGTCACGACCGCACCGCCGTCGGGCCCGAACGTCCGTCCGGCGGCATGGCGCGCCTCGGCGCCCGCGAGAAACGCAGGCCCGCCGGCCATCTCTCCAGGGGAGCGGCGTCGAGTGGTGCGCGAGCCTCCTGCCGACCGTCCTGCGCCACTGTTCTTCGCGCTGGTCTTCTTCCATTCAGCCGGAATGAGCCGGGAATCAGCCGGGAATCAGCCCGAATCAGCCCGAATGAGCCCGAATCAGCCAAGAATCAGCCGGAATGAGCCAAGAATCAGCCAGGAATCAGCCAACGCCATGTTCTACAAGGGTTTCCAACGTGCTCCCCGGCCAACGCCGGTGGACTCCGCCAATCCCTTGGCCTTCAGAATGGCGAGGTCTTCCCGCAATTGTCGCTCGTTCACGTGCGGCGCCAAGGCAGCTCGGATATCCCGGAGCGCCAAAGGAACGCCGGACCGATGAAGAAGCATCAGGATTGTCATCTGCTGTTCCGTCAGTTCGTGATCGTCGTATCGAGGCTGCACGTAGTCGGCACGCCGGAACCGCACCGTCACGGAGCCGCCGCGCTCCTCGATCTCGGGGTGGGGCAACCCGGCCGTGGTCGCCAGGTCCGCCATTCTTGTCGTCCCCCGGCCCCATTCCTCGATGATGCCGCGCCGATAGAACGTGCGGGCGATGAGCGGGTTCCAGGGCCGCGACTCGTGTGGCCCGAAGAGGTCGTCCGGAGTCAGCCCGAAGTGCAGCGGTCCGGTCGAGGTTACTTCCAGTCGATCGTCGTAGACCGCGAGCCCGATGGAGCCGCCACCCATCGCATAGTCGCGATGGCACAGCGCGTTCGCCAGCGCCTCCCGCGTAGCCAAGGGAGGGTAGAGGGGCTCGTCGATGCGCGTCAGGCGGCCCGAATCGAAGCGGCCGGCGATGGGGAGCGTGTCGCGCAGAAAGCCCGCGGCGCTGGCAAGGAGGGCAAAGGCGTTGCCGTGGAACTGCCGATTGTCGAGGAACTCCGAGCGATCGAGACCCCGGAAACGTGCGACGCGGAGCAGGCACTGCGGCATCTCGCACTCAAGGCGCTCGGCGTTCCCGAACAGTACTGCGGCGGCCCGAAACAGGATGCCGCCACGGAGTAGCCCCAACCCGCGCAGCAGATCCTCCGGATCGCGGCTACCGGGTTCGTTCAGCCGGCCGATCCGGACTGCCTCCGCAACGGTGTTGCGAATCTCCGCGAGGTCCAGATCGTCCACTGTCCATCCATCGGCGGGCTGGTTTTCCCAACGTCGCTCGTTGTGCATGCGCTCGAAGAGCATGCGGTTGTATTCGTCGACGGACATGGCCTGCGTCGTTATGTCTTCATCTTCTTGTTGTCAGGACACATATCAGCACAAGAGACGCGCTGTCCAATGCTGCGTCGTTCCTCTGCGATCCTGGCGCAACCACGTGCGACGTCGCTGTCGGAACATGGCGGCCAAGTCTTCGGCGGCTCTACAATCCGGCCGGCGCCGCCGATCACGAGGACCCGGACATGGCCACCGTCACCACCGACCCGCCGCTCCCGTCCGAGGGTCCCGCGGCGCCGAGGCGGGTGCCGCGCAGGATCTGGCACTTCATGCCCGACCCGCCCGTCACCCAGGCCGCCTACTTCGAACGCCCGTTCAGCGTGGCCGGCAGCGCCCGATACCTGTTCGACTCCTGGCGGCCTTTCTCTCTGCGCTTCCTGATGCTGCTGGTGGCGATCGCGGCCTGGACCTGGTTCACGCCGTCACTGGAGCGCGCCGCGACCTTCCGCCCCGACTGGATGCTGGAGATCCTGCTGCGGAACCTGTGCATCGTGCTGACGGTCGCGGGCGGCCTGCACCTGTTCCTGTTCACCTTCCGCAAGCAGGGAGACGACCTGCGCTACGACGCCAGGCCACTGGCGACGGACTCGAAGGTCTTCCACTTCCGCGACCAGGTGCGGGACAACATGTTCTGGACCCTGGCCAGCTCGGTGCCGATCGGCACCCTGTGGGAATGCCTGCTGCTCTGGGGGTACGCCAACGGATACGCGACCCTCGCCACCTTCACCGAACATCCGTTCCGGTTCATCGTCCTGCTGCTGCTGATCCCGCTGTGGAGCGGGTTCCATTTCTACTGGTTCCACCGCCTGCTGCACGTCGGCCCGATCTATCGCCACGTGCATTCCTGGCATCACCGGAACGTCAACACGGGACCGTGGTCGGGACACGCCATGCACCCGCTGGAGCATGTCGGGCTCTATTCCGACCTCGCCATCTACTTCCTGGTCGCAAGCCATCCGGTCCACGTGATCTTCAACGCCATGCTGCACACGATCGCCGGGCCGACCTCGCACTGCGGCTATCACAAGGTCAAGCTCACCCGGTACTTCCACCTGCAGCTCGGCGACTTCATGCACCAGTTGCACCACCGGTTCATCGACTGCAACTACGGCACCCTGGAAGACCCGTGGGACAAGCTGTTCGGGAGCTTCCACGACGGCACCCCGGAGGCCGACGCCCGCATCAAGGAACGCCGTATCCGGATGCACGCGAACGGAGGAAAGTCCGCCTCGCGGGGGAGCTGACGCACGGGACCGGCAAGGAGGGGCGGGAGGCGATGAACGAGGAAGGGTGGATTCCGGTCTGCGACGCCGCCGACGTTCCCTGCGACGGCGTGCGCCGCTTCGACCACGGCGCACGCTCCTTCGCCATCTACAACCTGGACGGACGGTTCTTCGCCACCGACGGCCACTGCACGCACGAGCGGCAGCACCTCGAAGACGGGACGGTCATGGACGGGATCATCGAGTGTCCGCTGCACATGGGGCAGTTCGACATAGAGACCGGAGAGGCCCTCGCGGGCCCCGTCTGCATCGACCTCGAGACCTTCGAGATCAGGAACGAGTCCGGCCGGCTGTACCTCAGGCTCTAACCGCCGTTCCAGACGCGGACGGGCACGAAGACCCGCCCTTCGGCCAATTTGCGCGCGGTGCGGACCAGACCGGTGGAGTTCAGGGTGAAGCCATCCGCGGCGTCGAAATCGACCAGCACCTCGATCTTTCCCGAGGGGTGCTCCAGAACGACGTTCGCGGGGCTGACGCCGGGCCGGTCCAGCAACCCGTCGGAGACCGTCCCCGGCGTCAGCGCGCATGACGCCAGACACTGCGCGCCGGTCACCGCCATGGAAGGGTGGGCGTTCCACGGCATGAAGTAGCGTGCGGCGATCGTGCCTCCCTCGCGCGGCGGGGCCAACAGCCCGAACTTCGGCGTGACCGAACGGCTGACGTCGCCCATGCCCATCCGTCGTCCGGCCTCGAGGCGGATCGCCTCCATCCGGGTGAAGAAGCGGCGGTTCGCGTCCAGCTCCCGGACGCTCTCATGGCCGGTCAGGCCAAGGTCCCCGGCGCGGGCAATCGCCACCGGCATGGCGACATCCATGCAGGTGACCTCGATCCCGCCGATGTCGTCCCGCGGATTGCCGGTGGGCAGGAAAGACCCGGTGACGGAGCCGACGACCTCCATGAAGCTCAGCGCGATGGGCGCCGCCGTCCCGAGCACCCCCGCGATTCGCGCTTCTCCCTCGTAGGTCAGCCGCCCGCCCGGCGTCCGGACCCGGGCCAGGACCTTCGCGCCGGTGTTGACCGCGCGAATGCGCACCTCGGTCTCGTCCGCCCGGGGCCGCACCAGCCCCATTTCGATGGCCGCGGGGCCGACTCCGGACAGGATGTTGCCGCAGGTGGGCTTGAAATCCACCAGCCGGTCCTCCACGGAGACCTGCGCAAAGAAATAGTCCACATCGGCCCAGGCGTCTTCGGATTTCGAGAGCAGGGCGACCTTGGTCGTCACCGCCGTTCCGCCGCCGATACCGTCGATATTGAGAGGATGGCCCGCCCCCAGGGCAGAGATCAGCACCTCGGCCAGCGTTTCGCGGTCCTCGGGCAGGTCGGTCCGGTGGAAATACGGCCCGCGCGAGGTGCCGCCCCGCAGGAAGAGGAAAGGAATCCCGATCTGCGTCACTTCAGCGGCCAAGGCAGGTCCACCGCGTCCTGCAGAAGCCCCGGAGGGAAGTCGCGGTTGAGCGCGCCCGCCATCAGACACATGAATCCGATGCCGCAGACGGTCAGCAGCAAGGTCCTTCCCCAGCCAGCGCCCGCGCGAACGCGCAGGAAGGCGACCAGGAAGCCGACGAGCGCGAGGATGAAGCCCAGGAAATACGTCCCCGCGATCAGGCCCGCGAACCATGCCAGCGTCGACCACAGTCCGTAAGGAGCGTCCGCATCCTCGCCGGCCGCTTCCTTGTCGGCAAAGACGGGATCGGTATCGGGCCGCAGGATCATCCGCGCCAGCAGGATCAGGCAGCAGAGCATGGCGATGCCGCCCACCGCCAGCGGCACGATCTTGTCCGTCATGTTGTAGTCGGGGATTGCGGCCGCGTTGATCAGCGCGGCCGCAAGATAGGCGGCGACGACCAGCAGAAAGACCAGCGGCGCGCGTTTGGAGCCGGACCGCACCTCGCCTTCCGCCATGATGCTCCTCGCCTGGCGGATGCCGACGATCACCGACAGGACCGTGACGATCAGCAGCACGATCACGATTGGCGAGAACACGTAGTCGATTCCTTCCTCGAAGCTTTTCCGGAACCGGAAGGAGGCGATCTGGAACGCCTGGTTCGAGAATTTTTCGACCGGATTCGACAGCACGAAACCGATCAGGAAGGCCGGGCGCGACCAGTCGAACCGGCGCAGGAAGATTCCGATCAGGCCGATGGCGAACAGCGCAAGCAGGTCCTCGAAATTCTGGCCCGACTGGAAGGCGGCAAAGCTGATCAGCATGAACAGGAACGGCGCCAGATAGGTGAAGCGGATCGTGGTCATTCTGGCGATGCCGCCCGACAGCGCGATGCAGAGCAGCGTACCCGCCACATTGGCCAGCGCCAGCAGCCAGACGATGGAATAGGTGATGTCGAGATTGTCGCGCAGCATGGACGGGCCGACCTCGATGTCGCCGGAACCCAGCAACGCGATGGCCCCGATGAAGATCGCCATCGAGCCCGAACCCGGAATGCCGAAGAGCAGCGTGGGCACGAGACCGCCGCCCTCCTTGGCGTTGTTCGAGCTCTCCGGCCCGATCACGCCGCGCACTTCGCCCTTGCCGAAGTTCGACTTGTCCTTGGTGGACTGCACCGAATGGCCATAGGAGATCCAGTCCACGACGGAGCCACCGAGTCCGGGGATCACCCCCACGAGAACGCCGATCAGCGAGCACCGCACCGACAGCCACTTGTTGGCGAGCCAGTCGCGCACGCCGTCCATCCAGCCGGCGCCCAGCCTGGCGTCCCTGGAGATGGATCGGTCCTGGCGCAGCAGCGACACGATTTCGGGTACGGCAAAGATGCCCAGGCCCACGATCACCAGCTTGAGACCGTCGGTCAGATAGGGAATGTCGTAGGTGGCCATGCGCAGGCTGCCGCCGGCATCCGCTTCGCCGATCGTGCCGATCATCATGCCGAGGCCCGCGGCCGCCAGCCCCTTGAGCGCCACGCGCCCCGCCAGAACCGCGACCATGGACAGGCCGAGAACGGTGATCATCAGCATCTCGGGCAGGCCGAACGCCAGAACCACGGGCCGCGCCACGAGGATGAACAACGTCAGGAACAACGCTCCGACCAGCCCGCCGAACAGCGACGAGGCGAAGGCAGCCGCCAGTGCGCGCGCCGCCTGGCCCTTCCTGGCCATGGGAAAGCCGTCCAGCACGGTGGCCTGCGAGGCCGAGGAGCCGGGGATCCCCATGAGCACCGATGCGAAGGTGTCCGACGTGGGGACGACCGCCACCATGCCGATCATCAACGCCAGGCCCAGAACGGGCTCCATCCCGAACATGAAGGGCAGGAGCAGCGACAGCCCCGCGATGCCGCCAAGCCCCGGGAAGACGCCTACGGCCAGCCCCATGGCCACCCCCAGCACGAGATAGCCCAGGACGACGGGTTGCAGGATATGCGCCCATGCCTCGGAAAAGGCAGGCAGGGCAACCGCCAGAACGTCCATCGCGGAGTACGCTGGAAGAGAGGAGGCGACCGCCGTGCGGTACGGCGGCGTCCCCGATCGGGGTCAGTTCAGCGTGACCCCATGGGCTTCCCGCAGCCAGTTCTGGACGAAGGCCTTGGCCTTGTCCGAAACGGTGGTGCCGGCAACCGTGGCCCTTGCCGCGCCTTCACCTACGAACATCGGGTACTTTCCCACCCGCTTGGACGAAATTTCCGCGAAATCCGGGCGTGCGCGCACGGCCTCGAAGGCGGCGACGTAGGTGTCGACAACGTCCTGCGGCGTACCCGCCGGCAGGAAGGCGATCTTTTGCGACGGGAAGCCGGCAACGAAGAAAGCCTTCCAAGCATCCCAGGCCTCGCCTTCGGTCTCGCAGCGGTCGGTCGCTTCGCAGACTTCCTTGAAGGTCGGGATATCCGGAAAGGTCGGGTCGCGCACGATATTGCCGTTCTCGTCCAGCGCGCCCCATGACATCATGGCCACGGCCATGCCCTGTGCCACCAGATCGGCCGAGGCGCCCAGATACGCCGACGAAGTCTGGTAATCGATCGTGGCCTCGCCGCGCTCGAACATCAGGCGGCCGTCGCCGCGCCCCTTGATGCCGAAGACGGGCTCGACGTTCATGCCCAGCATTTCCCATGCCAGCAGTGGAACCAGATCGAGGCGCGTCGCGCCCTGCGAGCCGTAGATGAAGTCGATGTCCTTGAGATCGTCGGCCGAGCCATCGAACCGGGCGCCGTCCCGGGCGTTCAGATAGGCCACGCCGCCGGTGCCCGAAGCCATGACCGGGATCCAGTCGTTGTACTCGTAGCGCACGCGGGGGTCGCCCAGCAGATAGGGAAACTGCGTGGACCCCGAGGTACCGAACAGCAGTGTGCCGTCTCTGTGCTTTTGCTTCTGGAACCAGTTGGCGCCCTTGGTCGATCCGGCGCCCGGCATGAATTTCACAACTACCGTGGGATTGCCCGGCAACGCCTCGGCCAGCAACGGCCCGAAGAAATTGGCCCATTTGGCCGACCCGCCGGTCTCCGAGAATGGAATGACCCATTCGATGGTTTCGCCGGAGAAATCGACTTGAGCCTGGGCGGGCGCGGTCAGGCCGACCGCGATCAGGGCTGCCGTGGCGGTGGTTCCGATCATTTTTCGTGCGGTCATGGATCTCTCCCGGTCGACTGAAGAACACCGGCCGCTCGACCTCCCGAGCTTCCCGACTCCCGGGTCTCGACGCCCGGACGCAACGGTGCGGCGACTTCTGCCGGCCGGCAGCCTATATTCGCAGCCGACGGGGATCAAATCCGATTCAAGAACCCGGGCTGAAATCAGGCTTCGGGAACGACATGATCCGGAACGATCCCGATCCGCGCGGACCTCTCCCGCCAATCCAGTCCCTTCAGCAACCCGTGGTCCGTGACCAGAACCGTCCCCAATCCCGCCGCCAGTCCCCCCAGGATGTCGGTGTGGAGCCCGTCCCCCACCATCGCGACCCGCTCGGGCTTCGCCGCCGCACCGCCCAAGCGCGACAACGCGAGCTCGAAGGCGGGGGCGAACGGTTTTCCGTACGGCTCGCACCGGACACCGGTTTCCGCTTCGATGCGAAGCGCCCAGTAGCCCGGCTCGGCGGACAGGCGCCGGTCGGGATAGGGAGCGCTCACATCGGGGTTGGCGACGAGCACCGGTCGAGGGGACTCGCGCAGCGCCTGCGCGAGAAGCGCATGACGGCCGGTGCTCCATCCTTCGGAGCGGATGAAGATGAACCCCGCGGCGCGCCGGTAGAGCTCCGCGTCGTCTTCGAGGAGCGCGGTGTCGACCGGCAGGGTATCGAGCTCGGAATCGGGCAGGCCCATCACGCCCCACAGACCCGGGCGAGGTCGCCTCGCGAGAGACGCCTCGAGCGCATCGCGGCTCGACACGACGAGGCGCTCCGGGAACTCGAGGCCCCATCCGGCGTACCGGCGGGCCGTTTCCCGAGAGGGACGGCCCGCCCCGTTGGTGAGGACCATCACTTTCCGCCCGGCGGCGCGAAGCGCGCGGATGGTGTCGCCGACGCCCGGCACCGGCTCCGGCCCGACGTTGATCACGCCGTAGCCGTCGAAGATGAACGCATCGTAGCGGCCGGCAAGCGCGAGGAGGTTCGCCGCCAGCTCCGCCCTTCCCTTCCGCGGCGGGGCGGGAAGGCGCGCCAGCTCGTAGCAGTCGAGGACGGACTCGATGTCGAGCGACTCCGGAGCCGGGATGGCCGGCGCGCTCAACGACGGTTCATCCCGGGTCGCGGGGAAGGAGAGCCGCGGGTGTGCCCGGGCCGGAGCCGGCTCCGGCCCGGGGTCGGGGCCGGGTGAGGATGCGGGGCCGGGGTCGGGGCCGGGTGAGGATGCGGGGCCGAGGCCGGGGCCGGGTGAGGATGCGGGACCTTGGCCGGCATTCCGCTCTCGACCCGGCCCGGCCTCCGGCGCCGGCCGCTTGCATGCGCGATGGCCAATCCACTTCCTCCCCGACAGATGTCGTTCCGGCGCCGCTCACGCCAGCGTGAAACGGTCCCGATACCCGGTTCACCACGGTGTCACACCCGCATGGCAGGTTGTACCATGCGACGCAGCGACGCCATCCATCCGCATGGCAGGCCGTACCATACGATGCGGCAACGCCATCCATCCACGCCATCCATCCACACAGAGGTACTTCCATGAAGATCCAGACTCTCTCCACCGCCATCGGCGCAGCCCTCGCCCTCTCCTTCGCCGGGTTCGCCCATGCGGCCACCGAGGTCCAGTGGTGGCACGCCATGGGCGGCAAGCTGGGCGAGAAGGTCGTCGAGATCGCCGACGGCTTCAACGCATCCCAGTCCGACTACAAGGTGATGCCCGTCTACAAGGGCAACTACACCGAGACCATGACCGCCGCCATCGCGGCATTCCGCGCCAGGCAGCAGCCGCACATCGTGCAGGTCTTCGAGGTCGGCACCGCGAGCATGATGGCCGCGAAGGGCGCCATCTATCCCGTCTACGAGCTGATGGCGGACTCGGCCGAGGCGTTCGACCCCGCCGGCTACCTCGCCTCGGTCACCGGCTACTACACCGACACCGAGGGCAACATGCTGTCGATGCCGTTCAACAGCTCGACACCGGTCCTCTACTACAACCGGACCGCGTTCGAGAAAGCCGGAATCGCCGAAGCGCCGAAGACTTGGCCGGCGCTCGAAGCGGCCGCCCGCAAGACACAGGCGGCAGGATACGCCTGCGGCTTCACGACCGGCTGGCAGTCCTGGGTCCAGATCGAGAACTTCTCGGCCTGGCACGATCAGCCGATCGGCACTCGGGCCAACGGCTTCGCCGGCACGGACACCGAGTTCGTCTTCAACAGCCCGGCGCACGTGAGGCACATCGGACAGCTCGCCGAGTGGCAGCAGTCCAAGGTCTTCGACTACGGCGGCCGGCGCTCCGACAGCGCGCCGAAGTTCTACGGGCAGGAATGCGTGATGTACATGAACTCGTCGGCCGCCTACGCCGGGGTGAAGGCCAACGCGAAGGACTTCGAGTTCGGCGTCTCCACCCTGCCCTACTGGCCGGACGTCGAGGGCGCCCCGCAGAACACCATCATCGGCGGTGCGACGCTGTGGGTGCTCCGGGGGCACGATGCCGAGGAGTACAAGGGGGTGGCGAAGTTCTTCAGCTACCTGTCCTCGGCCGGGGTGCAGGCGGACTGGCACCAGTTCACGGGCTATCTGCCGATCACCACCGCCGCCTACGAGCTCACCAGGTCACAGGGCTTCTACGACGAGAACCCCGGCACGGACGTGGCGATCACGCAGATGACGGGCAAGGCGCCGACCGGGAACTCCAAGGGCCTGCGGTTCGGCAGCTTCGTCCAGATCCGCGACATCATCAACGAGGAGCTCGAATCGATCTGGGCCGGCGACAAGTCGGCGCAGGAGGGACTCGACGCGGCCGTCTCGCGCGGCAACGAGCTGCTGCGCAAGTTCGAGGCGGCGAACTGAGGCGGCTCGACCCTCCGCGATACATCCTGGCCGGTTCGGCGGCTCCGGAATACTGATCCCGGGGCCGCCGGACCACCCGTCACGCACCATCGGGTCATTGGAAAAGCGGGTCACATTTTCCAGGCGGGGGCTGGCCTTTGCACTGGTCGCCCCTCAGATCGTCATCACGCTCGTGTTCTTCATCTGGCCGGCGAGCCAAGCCCTCTACCAGTCGGTCCTGCTCGAAGACGCCTTCGGGCTCAGCAGCAAGCTCGTCTGGCTCGACAACTTCGCCGGCCTGTTCTCGGATTCCATCTATCTGGAGAGCTTCGGCCGCACCATCCTGTTCTCGGTCGCGACCACGTCGCTCTCGCTGTGCACGGCGCTCCTGCTCGCGGCGATGGCGGACCGGATCATCAAGGGGGCCACGACCTACCGGACGCTGGTCATCTGGCCCTACGCCATCGCCCCGGCGGTGGCCGGCGTGCTGTGGTTCTTCATGTTCAATCCGTCCATCGGAATTCTCGCCTACGTGCTGAAGGCGCTCGGCTACGACTGGAACCACTATCTGGACGGCACCGACGCGATGGTCCTCATCATCCTGGCCGCGGCGTGGAAGCAGGTCAGCTACAACTTCCTGTTCTTCCTCGCGGGGCTCCAGGCCATCCCGCGCTCGCTCATCGAGGCCGCGGCCATCGACGGCGCGGGGCCGTTCAAGCGCTTCCGGACCATCGTCTTCCCCCTGCTCTCGCCGACCACTTTCTTCCTCCTGGTGGTCAACATCGTCTACGCGTTCTTCGACACGTTCGGAATCGTGCACGCGACCACGAGCGGCGGGCCGGCCCAGGCCACCACCATCCTCGTCTACAAGGTGTTCAGCGACGGGTTCATCGGCCTGGATCTCGGGGGCTCCGCCGCGCAGTCGGTGGTGCTCATGGCCATCGTGATCGGGCTCACGGTGGTCCAGTTCCGCTACATCGAGCGGAAAGTGGCCTACTGAGGGGAGACGGGCGCCCATGGTCGAGAATCGTCCCTGGCTCACGGCGCTGTCGCACGTCGTGCTGTCGATCGGGGTGCTTGTCACCGCGCTGCCGATCTGGATCACGTTCGTCGCCTCGACGCATCCGGTGGAGGTGCTGATGTCGGGCCGGACACCGTTGTGGCCCGGGGACCATTTCCTGCAGAACTACGCGACCGTGCTCGGCTCCGGCATGGAGGCCGCCGGCAGCGTACCGGTCGGCATGATGATGTGGAACTCGCTCGTCATGGCGCTGATGATCGCGGTGGGGAAGATCGCAATCTCGATCATCGCGGCCTACGCCATCGTCTACTTCCGTTTTCCGCTGCGCATGACCTGTTTCTGGATCATCTTCATCACCCTGATGCTGCCGGTCGAGGTGCGCATCCTGCCGACCTTCGGGGTGGTGGCGAACCTCGGGATGCTGAACAGCTACTGGGGCCTCTCGGTGCCGCTCATCGCCAGCGCGACCGCGACCTTCCTGTTCCGCCAGTTCTTCCTCACGGTGCCGGAGGAGCTGGCCGAGGCGGCGCGCATCGACGGGGCGGGGCCGCTCAAGTTCTTCCGCGACATCCTCCTGCCCCTGTCCCGGACCAATGTCGCGGCGCTGTTCGTCATCCTCTTCATCTACGGGTGGAACCAGTACCTGTGGCCGCTCCTGGTCACCACCGACGAGAGCTACTACACCATCGTCATGGGCATTCAGCGCATGGTCGCGGTCCCGGACTCCGAGCCGGTGTGGCACGAGGTCATGGCGACGTCGATGCTCGCGATGCTGCCGCCGGTGCTGATCGTGATCTTCATGCAGCGCCTGTTCGTGAAAGGACTGATCGAGCAGGAGAAATAGTGAACCGCGCAACGATCGGCGGCCGGGGGAGCCCGGCCCGGTACCGCCGGAAACACGCTTTCCGGAATCCTGCTTTCCGCTCTTGCGGACCCCGGCTTCGCGGGAGCGACGGGAGATCGCGACGCGCACGGGTCACGCCATTCCCGCGCAGGCGGGAGTCCGCGGGTCACGAGCCGTTCGGCGTCGTCTCGCACATGACCTCCCGGACCGGAGACTGAGGAATCGACGGTATGGCCGGACTGCAACTCATCGACGTGCGCAAGACCTATCCCAACGGGTTCAAGGCGATCCACGGGGTGCAGACCTCCGTCGCCGACGGCGAGTTCATCGTCATCGTCGGCCCCTCGGGCTGCGGCAAGTCGACGCTGCTGCGCATGGTGGCCGGCCTCGAGACCGTCACCGAGGGCGAGATCAGGATCGAAGACCGGCGGGTCAACGAGCTGGAGCCCGCCGATCGGAACATCGCCATGGTGTTCCAGAACTACGCGCTCTATCCCCACATGAGCGTGTTCGACAACATGGCCTATGGGCTGCGCAACCGCCGCACTCCGAAGGGCGAGATCGAACGCCGGGTCGCCGCGGCATCGCGCGTGCTGCAGTTGGACGGAATGCTGGACCGGCGCCCCAACCAGCTCTCCGGGGGCCAGCGCCAGCGTGTGGCGATGGGCCGTGCCATCGTCCGCGAGCCCGCGGTGTTCCTCTTCGACGAGCCCCTCTCGAACCTCGACGCCAAGCTGCGGGTGCAGATGCGTCTCGAAATCAAGCGGCTTCAGCGCGATCTGGGGACCACCAGCCTCTACGTGACGCACGATCAGGTCGAAGCGATGACCCTGGCCGACCGGCTCATCGTGATGAACGGGGGGGTGGCCGAGCAGATCGGCACGCCGCTCGACGTCTACGCCAAGCCCGCAACCGTGTTCGTGGCCGGGTTCATCGGCTCGCCGGCGATGAACTTCCTGCCGGGCACGGTCGCCGGAGACCGGGAGGGCGTGACGCTCGACGGCTCGGGCCAGACCCTGCCATTTCGGCCGCCGGGGTCCGCTTCTCACGAAAAGGTCACCGTCGGCATCCGTCCCGAGCATCTGGAACCGGTTTCGCGCGATTCAGCGACGCTGGAATTCACCGTCGAGCTGGTGGAGGCGCTGGGCGCGGACAGTCTGGTGCACGGACAGTTGGCCGGCGCCGCACAGGGGCCTGCGGTCACGGTTCGACTCGACGGCGCCCGGCCGATCACGACCGGGGAGACGCTTCCCCTCGCCGTCGCGCCGGAACGCGTCCACTTCTTCGATGTCGGAAGCGGCCGTCGTCTTGTCTGACCCTTCGAGAGTCGGCGATGCCGGCCCCGCGGTCGCGGGAGAAGCCTTCCGGAGCGGTCGCGCAGCTCCGGAAATCGAGGAGGAATCCGATGTTCCATGCAAGGCGGATGGACATGCGAGGCGGCTTCCGCGAAACATCGCGCTCATCGCGCTCATCGCGTTGCTCGGCGGCTTCAGCGCAATGACCGCTCGGGCGATAGAGATCCAGGGCCATCGCGGCGCCCGCGGACTGCTCCCCGAGAACACGGTCCCGGCGTTCGAGCGCGCCATCGGGCTCGGTGTCGACGTGCTGGAGCTGGACCTCGGCATGACCCGGGACGGCGTCCCCGTCGTGTACCACGACCGGGCACTGGCTCCCGACCGCACCCGGGATGCGACCGGCGCGTGGCTGGCGCCGCCGGGGCCGTTCCTCAACTCGCTGGACCGGGCGGCGCTGTCCGGGTTCGATGTCGGCCGGGCCGCCCCGGGCGGCGGGACCGCGGAGCGGTTTCCCGATCAGGTCCCTCGCGACGGTACCCGCATTCCCACCCTGGCGGAGGTGCTGGCCCTCGGGAGACGGCCCGGAGCGGGGGAGATCCGGTTCAACATCGAGACCAAGGTGTCGCCGCTGGCTCCGGAGGAGACGGCCGGGCCGGACGAGTTCGCGAGTGCGGTGGTCGGGGTGCTGCGTTCGGAGGGGATGATCGACCGGGCCGATCTCCAGTCGTTCGACTGGCGTGTCCTCCATGCGGCGCGCCGGCTCGCGCCCGACCTCTCCACCGTCTGCCTCACCGCCGAGCAACGCTGGCACGACACCATCCTCCGCGGCCGGCCCGGTCCGTCGCCCTGGACCGCGGGTCTCGACATCGCGGCGTTCGACGGCTCGGTACCGCGGCTGGTGGAGGCGGCGGGATGCGCCGTGTGGTCTCCCTTCCATCGCGACCTGACCGAAGAGGCGCTGGCCGAGGCCCGTGCGCGCGGCCTGAAGGTGGTGGTCTGGACCGTCAACGAGGTCGACGAGATGCTGGCCCTGGCCCGGCTCGGGGTGGACGGAATCATCACCGACTACCCGGACCGCGCGGTCGAGGCGCTGGAACCTTGGCGCCCCCGCAAGTGACGCGAAGCGGGCGGCGCCCTCACGGCCGGCGGACAACGCAGACGCGAAGCGGGCGGCGTCCTCACGCCCGGCGGACAACGCAGACGCGAAGCGGGCGGCGCCCTCACGCCCGGCGGACAACGCATCGGTGCGACGGCGGCATGACGGCGTCCCGAAAGGCGCGAAGCGGGCGGCGCCCTCACGGCCGGTAGACAACGCATCGGCGCGACGGCGGCATGGCGGCGTCCCGAGACGCGAAGCGGGCGGCGTCCTCACGCCCGGCGGACAACGCATCGGCGCGACGGTGGCATGGCGGCGTCCCGAAAGGCGCGGCGTTGCCGCGACACCGGCGGCTTCGACCCGGCCGGCGATGTCCGCGTGCGCTCCTTTCCCCCCCGATCCGGCTCGAACATGCCGCTCCGGCCCGGTGCGCGACGAACACCCCGCCGCCGGCGCACTCGCCTCGCGGCCCGGATCGGCCGGGCCGGCTTCAGTCGCCGGCGCCGCCCGCGCCCCGGAGCTCGGCCGCGCGCGCGTGTGCGGTCAGGGCCTCGCCGCGGGCAAGCGTCGATGCAATCCCCGCCAAGCGGTGGGCGCCCCGCGGCGAGCAGCCGATCACGCTCGTGCGCTTCTGGAAGTCGTAGACCCCGAGCGGAGAGGAGAAGCGGGCGGTGCGGGCGGTCGGCAACACATGGTTCGGGCCGGCGCAATAGTCGCCGAACGCCTCGGGGGTATGGGCGCCGAGAAAGATGGCCCCGGCATGGCGGACCGCGTCGATCCAGCGGGATGCGTCCCTGACGGACAGCTCCAGGTGTTCGGGCGCCAGGCGGTTGACGAGCGAGATCGCCTCGTCGAGGTCGCGCACTTCGACGAGCGCGCCGTGCGCGGCAAGCGAACGGGCGACGATGTCCGCGCGTTCGAGGGCGGGAAGCATCGACTCGATCGCGGCCTCCACCCGATCCAGGAACCCGCCATCCGGCGAAATCAGGATCGCCCGGGCCTCTTCGTCGTGTTCCGCCTGCGAGAACAGGTCCATCACGATCCAGTCCACCGGGGTGCCGCCATCGCAGACGATGACGATCTCCGAAGGGCCGGCCAGCATGTCGATCCCCACGACACCGAAGACGTGCCGCTTGGCCGCGGCCACGTACAGGTTCCCGGGCCCGACGATCTTGTCGACGGCCCGGATCGGTCCGGCCCCGAAGGCAAGGGCCGCGACGGCCTGCGCGCCTCCGATCGTCCACACTTCGTCGACCGCCGCCAGCTTCGCGGCGGCGAGCACCAGCGGGTTCAGCTCACCGGACGGGGCCGGCACCACCATGGCGATCTCCCGGACCCCGGCCACCCGCGCCGGGATGGCGTTCATCAACACCGACGACGGATAGCTCGCCTTGCCCCCGGGTACGTAGACGCCGACGCGATCGAGCGGGACGACCCTCTGGCCGAGCATGGAGCCATCCTCGTCGAGGTAGTGCCACGAGTCCTGCCGCTGGTGTTCGTGGTAGGCACGGATGCGGGCGGCCGCCCCGGTCAGCGCCGCGCGCTCGGCGGCGCCGATCGCGTCCCACGCGGCGTCGAGCCGGTCCGCCGGCACCTCGAGCCCGGAGAGCGCATCCGCCACCACTCCGTCGAACCGGCGCGTGAACTCCAGCACCGCCGGTTCGCCGTCGCGACGCACCGCGGCGATGATCTCGCGCACTGCCGCATCGACCTGCGGATCGTCCTCGCCGGCGACCGCGAGCAGGGACTCGAAGCGTTCCGGAAAGTCGCCGTGCGCGGAGCAGAGCCGCGCGATGGTGGGCCCCGGTTTCATCGACGGCCGCCGTTGCCGGCCGCCACCGCGCGCCCGATGCGTCCGACGAGCGAAGAGACCCAGCGATGGGAGAGCTTCATGGCGGCCTTGTTCACGATCAGCCGCGCGCTGATCGACGCGATCTCCTCGCGCACCACGAGCCCGTTCGCGGCCAGCGTCGCCCCGGTATCGACCAGATCGACGATGCTGTCGGCCAGGCCGACCGCGGGCGCGATCTCCATCGAGCCGTAGAGGCGGATGATCTCGGCCTGCATGCCCTTGCCCGCGAAGAACCGCCGCGTCGTCTCCACGTACTTGGTCGCGACCCTCGGACGGGAGCGGTCCGGCTTCGCATCGGGACGCTCGGCGAGCACGAGACGGCAGCCGGCGATGCCAAGATCGAGCGGTTCGTAGAGTCCGCCGCCACGGTGCTCCAGCAGGACGTCCTTGCCCGTGATCCCGAGGTCCGCGGCGCCGTGCTCGACGAACGTCGGGACGTCCTGCGCGCGCAGCACGAGGACGCGGACGTCATCGAGCGAGGTCGCGATGCAGAGTCGACGGCTGTCGGCCGGGTCCTCGTCGAGCCCGATGCCGGCCCGCGCGAGCAACGGGACCGCCTCGTTCCCGATCCGCCCCTTCGACAACGCGATCGTCAGCATGGGAAGGCGGCGCCCGGCGACAGTGCGCGCGCGAGGGTCACGCGGGCACCCTGCGGATACAGGCGCCAAGCTTCGCGAGCTTTTCCTCGATGCTCTCGTAACCGCGGTCGATGTGGTAGATCCGATCCACCACCGTGTCTCCCTCCGCCACCAGCCCGGCCAGCACCAAGCTCGCCGATGCCCGCAGATCGGTGGCCATCACCGGCGCGGCGTTGAGCCGATTGACGCCTCTGGTGACCACGGTGTTGCCTTCGAGCTGAATGTCCGCCCCCATGCGCTGAAGCTCGTAGACGTGCATGAACCGGTTCTCGAAGACGGTCTCGGAGATCGTCGCGGTGCCCTCGGCAACCACGTTGAGGGAAGTGAACTGGGCCTGCATGTCGGTGGGAAACGCGGGGTACGGCGACGTGCGAACGTTGGTCGCGCGGGGACGGCAGCCCTTCATGTCGAGATCGATCCACCGATCGCCCACTTCGATGTGCGCGCCCGCCTCGCGCAGCTTTTCGATGACCGCTTCCAGCATGTGCGGCTGGGTGTCCTTGATCCTCACGTGCCCGCCGGTAATCGCCGCGGCGGCCAGATAGGTGCCGCTCTCGATGCGATCGGGAAGCACGTCGTAGCGCGTTCCGTTCAGCCGGTCGACGCCTTCCACCGAAATCGTGTCGCTGCCGGCGCCGCCGATCTTCGCCCCCATCGCGTTCAGGCAATTCGCCAGATCGACCACTTCCGGTTCCCGGGCCGCGTTCTCGATGATCGTGGTCCCTTCGGCGAGCGTCGCCGCCATCATCAGGTTCTCGGTGCCGGTCACGGTGACGAGATCCATCACCAGGTGCGCGGCCTTGAGCCTGCGCGCCCTGGCGTGGATATAGCCACCTTCCACGTGAACGTCCGCGCCCATCTTGACCAGCCCTTCGATGTGCAGGTTGACGGGTCGCGAGCCGATGGCGCAGCCCCCGGGAAAGGAGACGACCGCCTCGCCGAATCGCGCGAGCATCGGCCCGAGGACCAGGAACGATGCCCGCATCGATTTCACGAGATCGTACGGGGCGAACAGCTCGCGAATCGTCGAACAATCGGCCTCGACGTTCATGCGCTCGTCGACCACGAGTTCCACGCCCATGCCGCCGAGCAACTCCATGATGGTCGTGACGTCCTGCAGGTGCGGGATGTTTCCTACCTTGACCGGACCGTCGGCGAGCAGGGTCGCGGCGAGGATCGGCAGCGCCGCGTTCTTGGCTCCCGATATGCGGACCTCGCCTTCAAGGGGGAGACCGCCGGTGATGATGAGCTTATCCATTCGACGCCGCGGACCACTCGCCCCCGCCCGCCGAGGCAGCGCGAACCTCAGGCTCCCTCGTGGTGGAGTGCCGCATCCCGCCCACCGCCGCCCGTCCGGCTTGCCGCACCGCAAGCACAGGCACGAAGGACCACCGAGCCGGGAGGAAGCGAACGCGCGGCGCGGGGTGATGAACGCAACGCCGCGTCACCGCCCACGCTGCCCCCATTGCGCCGGGGTGTAGGTACGCAACGCGAGCGCGTGAAGCACATCGTCGGCGAAACGGTTGCCGAGAGTCGCGTAGACGAGACGGTGCTGGCGAATCGTCGGCTTTCCCGCAAACTCCTCGCTCACGACCACCGCATCGAAGTGGCGCCCGTCACCGGTCACGCAGACGTGGACGCAGTCGAGCCCGCCTTCGATCAGCTTGCGGATTTCCTCCGGATCCATCTGCACTCACCCCGGTTGGCCTTGGCGAAATACCCAGTCGTTCCCGATGCGAATCCGGCCGATGGAGTCCGGCCCAAGGGGCGCTCGCAAGACCGGCGGGGACGGAGCTCGGGGTCCATCTCGCAATCCCTTGCGACGAGCGTTCAGTCCGCCAATTCCGAATTCTTCGCCTCGATGTGCGCGGTCAGCCCGTCGATCCCATGGCGCGCGATCTCCGAACGGAACGACGAACGATAGTTCGTCACGAGGCTCACGCCGTCGACCACGATATCGAACACCTTCCAGCCCGTTGCACTTTCGCGCATCAGGTACGCGATGCGGACCGCCTGGTTGCCCGCCAGCTTCACCTGCACCGGAATGACGATTTCGTCGTCCCTCTTGCGCGGCACCGGATCGAGATAGGTCACCGTCTGGCCGCTGTACTCGTTGAGCAATATCGAGTACGTCCGCACCAGCAGGGTCCGGAACGCCAAGATGAACCGCGCCTGCTGTTCGGGAGTCGCTTTCTTCCAGCGCTTGCCGAGAACCCGCCGTGACATGAACTCGAAGTCGAAGTGGGGGAGCACGAGCCGGTCCACCAGCTCGCGCATGGCCTGCGGGTCGTCCTCGAGCGCTTCGCGCCGTGCCGTCAGCTCCTCGAAGATGTCCGACACCACCGCCTCGACCAGATCCCGGGCGGGAACGTCGGGGCTCGCGGCCAGTGCCGTCGAGCCGAAGATCATGCCCGCCACCGCGACGATCAGCATCCTGCCGCGGCAGAATCCGGTGATTGTGGCCATGCCCCTGGACCCCCGTTGCCGCTTCCCCGACATCATGGACATTCTACCGAAACCGCCCGGTGCATGAACGAGCTCCCGGCGCGGACCAGGACACCGCTCAGGGACGCGCATCGAGCTCTTCGGCGCCTTCCTTCTTCACCGGCATCAGGTCCGCCTTCTGCACGCCGAGCCGGAGCGTACACACGCTGGCCACGTAGATCGACGAATAGGTGCCGATCAGGACCCCGATGATGAGGGTGGTCGCAAACCCGTGGATCAGCTCGCCACCGAGGAAGAAGAGCGCGACGAGCACCAGCAGCGTGGTCAACGAGGTCATCAACGTCCGCGACAGCGTCTGGTTCAGCGATCGGTTGATGATCGAGGTCGGGGTGCCGCGGCGCATGCGGCGGAAGTTCTCGCGGATCCGGTCGAACACCACGATGGTGTCGTTCAGCGAGTAGCCGATGACCGCCAGGATTGCGGCGAGCACGGTCAGGTCGAAGTCGAGCCCGAGCACCGAGAAGATGCCGAGGGTGACGATCACGTCGTGGAACAGCGCCGCGACCGCACCGGCGGAGAACTTCCATTCGAACCGGAACATCACGTAGAGGAAGATCGCGCCGAGGGCGATGAGCATTGCGAGGCCCCCCTGCTCGGTCAGTTCCTCGCCCACCTGGGGACCCACGAACTCGACCCGGCGCAGCTCCACCGCCGAATCCCCGGCGCGCAGCGCATCGAACGCCCGGTCGCTGAGCTCCGACCGGTCCACGTCTTCACGCGGCGCGATGCGGATGAGCACGTCTTGCGCGGTACCGAAGTGCTGGACGACGGCGCCCTCGAACCCCGCGCCGTGCAGCGTGGCCCGCACCGGTTCGAGCTCCACGGCCCGGGGGTAGCCGACCTCGACCAGAGTGCCGCCGGTGAAGTCGATCCCGAACTCCAGGCCCCGGAACGCGAGGGAGAGGACCGAGACCGTCAGCAACGCCGCCGAGAACATGACCGCGACGCGACGCCGGCTCATGAAGTCGAAATCGAATCCCTGCCTGATCAGTTCCATGGCGCGCTCGGTGGCCGGTTGCGGGTCCGTACCGGTTCGGGGGTCAGATGGAGAGCGCGGCGACCCGCCGCCCTCCGTACATCAGGTTGACGATGGCGCGAGTCATCATGATCGCGGTGAACATCGAGGTGGCGACCCCCAACGACAGGGTGATCGCGAACCCCTTGATCGGACCCGTGCCGAACCCGAACAGCAGGACCGCGGCGATGAGGGTCGTGATGTTCGCATCCGCGATCGTCGAGAACGCCTTCGCGTACCCGGCGTGGATGCTCGCCTGCGGAGTGTTGCCGTTGCGGATCTCCTCGCGGATGCGCTCGAAGATGAGGACGTTGGCGTCCACCGCCATGCCCACCGTCAGCACGATCCCGGCGATGCCCGGCAAGGTCAGGGTCGCCTGCAACAGCGAGAGCATCGCCACGACGAGGACCAGGTTGACGGTGAGGGCCACATTGGCGACGAGCCCGAACCGCTTGTAGTAGACCGCCATGAGGACGAGCACGAGGACGAACCCGATCACCACGGAGCGGAACCCCTGATCGATGTTCGCCTGGCCCAGGCTCGGGCCCACGGTGCGTTCCTCCACGATCTCGATGGGAGCGGCGAGGGCGCCGGCGCGCAGCAGCAGGGCGAGGTTGCGGGCCTCCTCGGTGGTGTCGAGACCGGTGATCTGGAAACGCTTCCCGAGCTGGTCGCGGATCGTCGCGACGTTGATCACTTCCTCGACGATCTCCTTCCGGCGTTTGCGCACTCCGTCCACGAAGTCGGTGTACGACTTGTGCTCGATGTACACGACGGCCATCGGGCGGCCGATCTTGTCCCGCGTGCGGTTCGAGAAGAGCCTCGCGCCCTTGCCGTCGAGGGTGATGAACACCGCCGGTGAGCCGCTTTGCTGATCGATTCCCGACGCCGCGTCCGTGATGTACTCCCCGGTGAGCATGACGCTGCGCTGAAGGAGGATCGGGGCGCCATTGCGTTCGTGGTAGAGCTTCGCGGTGCCCGGCGTGCGCCCGGCGGCGAGCGCGGTCGCGGACTCGTCGTGGACCATGCGGAACTCCAGCGTCGCGGTCGCGCCGAGGATCTCCTTCGCCCGCGCGGTGTCCTGGACACCCGGCAACTGCACGACGATCCGGCTCTCGCCCTGCCTCTGGATGACGGGCTCGGCGACGCCGAGTTCGTTGACGCGATTGCGCAGCGTGGTGACGTTCTGCTGAACCGCGAAGCGTTCGATCTCGCGCTTCGCGGTCTCGCCGAGCTGGATGTCGAGGACCGGGTCCCCGACGTTGACGGTCGACTCCACGATCAGTTCGGGCATCTCCCGGCGCACGAGATCGTAGGCCCGGTCGCGGTGGTCGGCATCGTTGAACCGGACCACCAGCCCGCCGTTCGCGCGCACCGTGATCGCCCGCTGGCGAAGCCTCTCCTCCCTCAGCAGCGTGCGGAGGTCCCCGGCGTAGCGCTGCTCCGCCTGCCTGACCGCGCCGGGGAGGTCCACCTCCATCAGGAAGTGCACGCCCCCGCGCAGATCGAGGCCCAGGTACATCGGCAGCGCACCCAGGCCCGCGAGCCAGTCCGGTGTCGCGGGGGCGAGATTGAGTGCGGCGACATACTGGCGGTCGAGCGAGTCCTCGATGACGTCCAGGGCCTTGAGCTGGTCTTCCGCGGACGCGAACCGGAAGAGGAGCCGGTCCGTGATGGTGGATTCCTGCGCCGTGACCCCGGCCGTCTCGATCCGGCCGACGAGCCGGTCACGCAGCGCCTCGTCGATCGGTGCGCTGCGAACCGCCGACACCTGGACGGCGGGGTCCTCGCCGTACAGGTTGGGGAGCGCGAAGACGGCGCCGGCCCCGAGCGCTATCGCGATGAGCGCGTACTTCCACGCTGGATACTGGTTGATCATCGAAAGTCCGGGAACGGGTGCGGCAGGGAGAATCCGGCAGCGGGTTGGAGCCTCAATCCGACTTGATCGTTCCCTTCGGCATCAGGGACGCCACCGCCATGCGCTGGACCCTGACCTGCATTCCGTCCGCGATCTCGATGGTCACGAAGCTGTCGCCGACGTTGGTGATCTTCCCGAGCAGGCCGCCGTTGGTGACCACCTCGTCGCCTTTCGACAGGCTCGCGACCATCGCCTTGTGCTCCTTCTGCCGCTTCGATTGCGGGCGGATGAGCACGAAGTAGAACACTGCGAACAGGGCGATGAGCATGATGAAGCTGAAGGTGGGGTCGCCCCCCCCGCCGTTCTGCGCGTGCGCGTCCGCAATGAAGAAATCCATGTCCCGACCCTGCTTCCGGAGTGTGGAGGCCACCGGACCCCACGGTGGAGGCCGCGCATTATGGCACGAGATACGGGCTTCGGCTCAAGGCGATGCGCGCGGCCGCATGCCGGGCTCCCCGGCCGCGCGGCGCTCCGTGAAGGCCCGCCGCCACGCATCGAAACGACGGTCCGCGATCGCATCGCGCATGTCGGCCATCATGCGCTGGTAGAAGTGCAGGTTGTGGATGGTGTTGAGCCTCGATCCCAGGATCTCTCCGCACCGGTCGAGGTGGTGGAGGTAGGCGCGCGAGTAGTGCCGGCACGCAGGGCATGCGCATCCCGGGTCGATCGGCCCTTCGTCGTCGCGGTAGCGCCGGTTGCGGATCCTGACCACCCCCCACGGAACGAAGAGATGGCCGTTGCGCGCATTGCGGGTCGGGAGCACGCAGTCGAAGAGGTCGACGCCGCGCCGGACCGCCTCGACGATGTCTTCGGGGGTCCCCACTCCCATGAGGTAGCGGATCCGGTCGCGCGGGAGCAAGGGCACGGTGGCGTCCAGCATCCGGAGCCGCTCGTCGAAGGGCTCGCCGACCGCCAGGCCGCCGATCGCATAGCCGTCGAACCCGATCTCGCGCAGGCCCTTCGCACTGCGTTCGCGAAGCGGCGCGTGCATCCCGCCCTGCACGATGCCGAACAGCGCGCGCGGATTGCCGGCGTGCGCTTCCCTCGATCGTTTCGCCCAGCGCAGCGTGCGCTCCATCGATGCCCGGGCCGGCGCTTCGTCCATGGGATACGCGGTGCAGTCGTCGAACGCCATCACCACGTCGGACCCGAGCGCCCGCTGCACCTCCATCGACCGCTCCGCGTCGAGGAAGACCTTCGAGCCGTCGATCGGGGAGCGGAACTCGACCCCCGCCTCCGTGATGGACCGCCGCGCGCCCAGGCTGAACACCTGGAAGCCGCCCGAATCGGTGAGGATCGGCCGCTCCCAGTGCATGAAGCGATGCAGGCCGCCGAGTGCTTCGACGGTGTCGGCCCCCGGCCTCAGCATCAGGTGGAACGTGTTGGCGACGACGATCCGGGTCCCGAGGCCGTCGAGCTCCTCGGGCGTCACCGCCTTGACCGACGCATGGGTCCCGACCGGCATGAACGCCGGCAGCTCGACGACGCCGCGCGTGAACGAGGCCCGTGCGCGCCGCGCCTCGCCGTCCGTCGCTTCGAGGACGAAAGAGTACCTGCTCATCGCGCCGGTCCCGCCCGTTCGAGCAGCATCGCATCGCCGTAGCTGAAGAAGCGGTATCGCCGGGCCACCGCCTCCCGGTAGGCGCCGAGCACCGCGCCGGTGCCTGCGAACGCGCACACCAGCAGCAGCAGCGACGAGCGCGGGAGGTGGAAGTTGGTCAGCAGCACGTCGACACAGCGGAATTCATGCCCGGGGTAGACGAACAGGTCCGTTTCGCCCCGCATCGGCTTCGGGGAGCCGTCGGCCGCGGCGCTCTCGAGCGCCCGCAGCGTCGTGGTGCCGATGCTCACCACCCGGCCGCCGCGCGACCGGGTGCGCGAAACCGCATCGCACACCGCCGCGGAAACCTCCACCCACTCGCGATGCAGCCGGTGCGACCGGACCGATTCGCCCCTGATGGGTGCGAAGGTCCCGGCGCCCACGTGCAAGGTCACGTGCGCGAGCTCGATGCCGCGTTCGTCGAGCGCTGCGAGCAGCGTCTCGTCGAAATGCAGGCCGGCGGTCGGCGCCGCCACCGCGCCCGGCCGCCGCGCGTACACCGTCTGGTAGCGCTCGGCGTCCTCGTCGACGGCTTCACGGCGAATATACGGGGGCAGCGGCACTGCGCCGGCTCGCTCGATGAGTTGCTCGACGTCCCCGGTACCGGCGAATTCCAGCTCGAACCGCTCCCCGCGGCGGGAACGCACCACGAAGCCGCGGTCCGGCTCCACCGACAGGAAGGCGCCGCGGCCGGGCGCCTTGCTGCACCGCAGCCAGGCAAGCACCCGGTCGGGGGCCGAAACCCGCTCGACCAGGATCTCGACGCGGCCTCCGGTGTGCTTGGTGGCGAAGAGCCGGGCTCGAATGACCCGGGTGTCGTTGGCGACCACGAGGTCGCCGGGGCGGAGGTACTCGGCGATGTCGGGAAACGTCCGGTGGGCGACGCCTCCCGATGCCGGGTCGAGGACCAGCAGCCGGCTGTCGCGCCGCCTCGGTGCCGGGAATTGCGCGATCAGCTCCTCCGGCAGCTCGTAGTCGAAATCGGAGACGCGCACGGCGCGGGATGGTAGCAGAGTGCGGTACGCGCAATGTCCGCGGGTGCCCCGCAGAGTGCGGTACATGCAATATACTTGCGCGCACTGCGGCGCGCCCTTGCGTCGTGCGCCGCGCCCTGACCGCAGCCGGGATGGCGGAACCGGTAGACGCGCTGGACTCAAAATCCAGTACTGGAAACAGTGTGCGAGTTCGACTCTCGCTCCCGGCACCAGACTCCTGTCCCATGCGACTCCGGACCCTTTCAGGACATCCGTTCCGGGAATGATCGATCGCGCGCAGCGAACGCCGGGCCCGCGCTCCCGCCGCGTTTCACCGAGGACATGAACGAGATTGCGAGCGGCATCCTCGACGCGACCGGCCTGGACGTGTCGAGCTTCGTGTACGGCTTGGCCGCGGTGCTGGCGGGCGCCTGGCTCAAGGGCTACACCGGATTCGGGGCGTCGATGTTCTGGATGACCAGCCTCTCCCTGGTGCTTCCGCCCTTGCAGGTCGTTCCGATGGTCCTCATGTTCGAGGTCGTCACCAGCATCACTCTCCTGCCCCGGATCTGGCGCGACGTGCGGTGGCGGTCCATCGCCCTGCTGCTGCTGGGTACCTGGGCCGCCACACCGATCGGCATCCATGCGCTCGCAAGCCTGCCGGCCACGCCGATCCGGCTGGCGCTGGCCGCCGTCGTCTTCGTTGCCGCGGTCCTGATCCTGCGAGGTTTCGAGCTCTCCCGGGAGCCCGGCCGGCCGGCCACCGTCGGCGTCGGACTCATGGCCGGAGTCCTCAACGGGAGCATGGGGATCGTGGGCCCGCCGGTGATCCTGTTCTATTTCTCCTCGCCGATCGGCGTGGTGGCGGGACGCGCCTCGATCATCGCCTACTTCATCGGCACCGACAGTGTGGGAACGGCCATGTTCGCGGCCCGGGGCCTGATCGACGCGAGCGTCTTCTGGCGGACCGCGGTCTTCCTGCCGGTCCTGATCGCCGGCGTGGTCGCCGGCAATCGCGGCTTCCTCAAGACCGACCCCGAGACGTTCAGGAAGGTCGCACTGTACGTTCTCATGGCTCTTTCGGTCCTCCTCGCGGCGCGTGCCGCATGGCCCGCGTAGGGAGTGTCCACCAAGCCGGTCCCGCGCCATGAACCGCGTGCCGCAATACCGCCGACGGCGTATCCGGGAAGCGGGAACCGGCAAGGTTCGCAGGCCGGGCAACCTCGCCCGGTACCGGCAGCGGACTCAGGCCGCGGTTTGCTCCGTGGACTCCTGGCGCAGGGTTCCGCGTCCCCGGCGACGCCGGCGGCGCTTCGGCCTTTCCCTTTCCTCCGGCATCGTGCGCCGCATGTCCCCGCCCGCTTCCTGGAAGCGGGTCCACCACTTCGCATGGTCCGCAAGGTCCTCTCCGGACTCCGCTCGTAGCAGCAGGAAGTCGTAGGCGGCCCGGAACCTCGGGTGGGTGAGCAGCCGGCTCGCGGCGCCCCGGCCTCGACGGTTCACGAGCCGAGGCTGCATGCTCCAGATCTCGCGCATGACGAGCGAGAAACGGCGCGGGAGCGACACGTGGTGGATCTGGCGCTCGATGACGTCGGTGCCGGCGGTCTCGTATGCCTTGCCGGCGGACATGCCCCGCGCGCCGCACGCCTCGGAATCCTGCAGGACGGGACCCCACAGGAGCGCTGCGAACAGGAAGGCCGGCGTCACCGGCTTGCCGGCGGCGATGCGCGCGTCGGTGCTCTCCAGCGCCTTTCTGGCCATGGCGCATGCGATCCCGCCGGGCTCGGCCTCGATGCACGCATCCGACTCGGGAAAGAGGTGGCCGAACAGCCCGTAGCGGCGAAGCAGCTCGTAGGACCGACGGCCCTCGCCACCCATGAACAGCTTGACGACTTCTTCGTAGAGCCGGGACGGCGGCATGGCCTCGATCAGCGGCGCCAGCTCGTAGATGTGGCGGCTGGCCTCGCCGTCGATGTCGAATCCGAGCTTCCCCGCGAAGCGCACCGCGCGCAGCATCCGCACGGGATCCTCCCGGTAGCGCTCCGCGGCATCACCGATGAGCCGCAACCTGCGCTCGCGCAGGTCGCCGTAGCCGCCCGTGAAGTCGATGACGGTACGCTCCCGATGGTCGTAGTAGAGGCAGTTCACCGTGAAATCGCGGCGCCATGCGTCTTCTTCGAGGGTGCCGTAGACGTTGTCGCGGACGATGCGGCCGTCGACCCGGACATGATCCGGATCTCCGGCCGATTCGTCGAAGCCCGCGCGGAAGGTCGCGACCTCGATGACCTCCCGGCCCATGCGCACGTGCGCGAGCCGGAACCTGCGTCCTATGAGGCGGCTGCGCCGGAACAGGGAGCGCACGACATCGGGCGTCGCGCCGGTCGCGACGTCGAAGTCCTTCGGCTTCAGGCCCAGCAGCAGGTCCCGGACGCCTCCACCGACGAGATAGGCGTCATGGCCTGCTGCGGTCAGCGTCTGCAGAACTTCGAGGGCGCCCCCGCTGATGTCGGACTCGGAGATGCCGTGGTCCGACCGGGGGATGGCGATGGGTTGAGTGATGGTGCTGTCGATCCCGGGAGATTTCGATGTTGAGCGGTTCCGGATGGGACGTATAATACCAATCCCGCGCGCGAGTCCATACCTCGTCGAGCGATGCTCCCTTCGTCTAGTGGTCCAGGATACCGCCCTCTCACGGCGGGGACAGGGGTTCGAGTCCCCTAGGGAGCGCCACCAATCGCGGCACGCCGCCCGCCCGCAACGCACGAAGCGGCGGCTCCCCACCGCAGCCGCGGCGCCCGCCAAGCTCTTCCCTTCCACCGGTTTCCAGGCGCAAAAAGCGCCGAAGGGCGCCGCCTGCGCGCGAGCCGCGCCGCGTTCGACGCTCGGGGCTCTGGCGACGGGTCGGCCAAGGATGCAATAGAATGGCCCCGATGCATGAGCCGCGAACAACCAGCGGATCGTCATGGCGGCAGGAAGGAGGCCGCGCCCGGAGTCTTCACGCCGAGGCGGCGGATTCGAGCCGGCCGACAGCGAACGACCCCGCCGCACATCCGCATCCTCGTGCGACCGGCATCGTCCTGATCAGCCCCTATGAGCTTGGACGCCAGCCGTTCGGTCTCGCGGAGCCGGCGCGATGGCTCGACGACGCCGGGTTCGACGTCCGCTGCTGCGACCTCGCGATCGAGCGCCTGCCGGCCGACGCGCTCCGCGATGCCGCGATGGTGGCAATCTACCTGCCGATGCACACCGCGACCCGGATCGCACTCGAGGTGCTCCCGAAAGTCCGTGCGCTGGCGCCGGATGCGGTGCTCTGCGCATACGGCCTGTACGCGCCGGTCAACGCCCGGGGACTCCACCGGCTCGGTGTGAACACCGTCATCGGCGGCGAGTACGAGCCGCATCTCCTCGAGCTGGCGGAGCGCGTGCGGGCCGGAACGCCGCAACCGGACCTCGGAGTGGTCGGCAGCACCGCGAAGGTCGCATTCCGCACGCCTCTGCGCGACGGCCTGCCCGCCCTGGAGAGCTACGCCGGACTCGTGATGCCCGACGGCACCTCCCGCACCCTCGGGTTCGCCGAAGCATCGCGCGGGTGCAAGCACCTGTGCCGGCACTGTCCGGTCGTGCCGGTCTACAAGGGGCGGTTCCGCATCGTGCCGGCGGACGTGGTCGTCGCGGACGTCGCACAGCAGGTCGCGGCGGGAGCGCAGCACGTCTCGTTCGGCGATCCGGACTTCCTCAACGGCCCCACCCACGCGCTGCGGGTGGCGCGAGCCCTGCACGACGCGTTCCCGCAGCTCACCTGGGACGCCACGGTCAAGGTCGAGCACATCGTCCGCTACCCGGAGCACATCGAAACGCTGGCCGAAACCGGCTGCCTGTTCCTCATCTCCGCCGTCGAGTCGATCGACGACGCGATCCTCGCGCGGCTCGCCAAGGGCCATACCGCGCGGGACTTCGAGCGCGCGGTCGCGATCTCCCGCGCGGCTGGCCTCCATCTCGCGCCGACGTTCGTGCCCTTCACTCCCTGGACCACCATCGAGAGCTACCGGGCCTTGCTCGAACGGCTGGTCGAACTGCGCCTCGTGGAGAACGTGCCCGCGGTCCAGCTCTCGATTCGACTGCTGGTGCCGGCCGGCTCCCACCTGTTCGAGATCGACGGGTTCGCGGACCTCGTGGATGCGTTCGACGACGACATGCTGGGCTATCCATGGCGCCATCCGGACCCCGCCGTGGACGCGCTGCAGGCCCGCGTCCAGGCCGTCGCGGAAGCCGCCGCCGAGACCGACGAGCCGCGCCGCGCCACGTTCGAGCGGATCTGGAAGTGCGTCCACGAAGCGCTCGGCGACGTCCCGTCGGCGCTTCCCGGTGACGTGGGCGCGCCCGCCCCGATGCACTCCGAGCCCTGGTACTGCTGCGCCGAGCCGACCGCGAGCCAGCTTGCGGCGGTATGACGGCCCCGGCCCCACCGCGCACCCCGCGGCGAGCGGTGCAATGGACGACGTAGCCCTCGAGTCGATACGGATCGACAAGTGGCTGTGGGCGGCCCGATTCTTCAAGACCCGCTCTCTGGCCGCGCAGGCCGTCTCGGGCGGGCTGGTCCAGGTTGCGGAGCGGCGGATCAAGGCGTCGCGCCGCCTGCGTCGCGGCGAGACGGTGCACATCCGGCGCGGCGTGCAGGCGTGGGACGTCGTCGTCCGCGGGTTGCGCGAAGAGCGGCGCCCGGCGCCACAGGCGCAGACCCTGTACGAAGAGACTCCGCAAAGCATCGAGAGGCGTACCAGCGAGCAGGCCCGGCGCGAGCAGGCGCGGATCCGCCGGGCCCGCGCCCAGGGGCGGCCGACCAAGCGGGAACGGCGCACGCTGGCGCGCTGGCGGGCACTGCAGTAGGCGGGGATCCGATCGGCAACCATCGTGGGCGCCCTCATTCATCCATTCGTCCGGATCTGCCTGCTGCGGATGAAGCCGCAGGACCTTCCCTCGTCGGGAACGTTGCTCGCGGTGGTGCTGGTCGCCCACACCCTGATGGGAGTGGCGGTCGCCGCGGTCAGTCTCGGATTCCGCCAGGCGTTGGCGGCCGGGATCGTCGACACCGCGCTCATGTGCGGACTCACCACCGGGTTGCTGGTGCTGCGCACGCTGCGCGAACGCACCGTGCAGACCCTCACCGCGCTCGCCGGCGCCGGCACCGTCATCGGTGTCGTGGCGTATCCCGTGAGCCTCTGGCTCCACGCCGCACACGAAGCGAACGAGTCGTCGCCGGCCGCCGGGTTGCTGCTTCTCGCGGTGCTCGGCTGGAGTCTGGCGGTATCGGCCCACGTTCTCCGGCATGCGCTGTCGGCGCCGTACTACATCGGCCTTCTGATCGCGGTCGCGTTCTACTGGATCTCGGTCAGGGTCCTGAGCGGCCTGTTCCCGCTCGTCGCCTGACGCCGCGCATGCACGTCCACCTTCTCGGCATCTGCGGCACGTTCATGGCCGGACTCGCCCTGATCGCACGCGAGCTCGGCCACCGGGTCACCGGGTCGGACGAGAACGTCTACCCGCCGATGAGCGACGTGCTGGACCGGGCCGGAATCGAACCCGTGTGCGGATACGATCCCGCCCAGCTCTCGCCCGCGCCCGACATCGTGGTCGTCGGCAACGCAATGACCCGCGGCAACCCCTGCGTGGAGCGCGTACTCGAGGACGGGCTGCGGTACGCGTCCGGCCCGGCGTGGCTGTCCGACCACGTGCTCGCGGACCGGCACGTCCTGGCGGTGGCCGGCACCCACGGCAAGACCACCACCACCGCGATGCTCGCGGTGATCCTCGACGCGGCCGGCCTCGGTCCCGGCTTCCTCATCGGCGGCGCGCCGCTCGATTTCGACACCGGCGCCCGCGCCGGCCGGAGCGGGCCGCGCAGGCCCTTCGTCATCGAGGCCGACGAGTACGACACCGCCTTCTTCGACAAGCGCTCGAAGTTCGTCCACTACCGCCCGCGCACCCTGGTGCTGAACAATCTCGAGTTCGACCATGCCGACATCTTCGACGACCTGCGCGACATGCAGCGCCAGTTCCACCACGTGGTCCGCATCGTGCCGGGCGGCGGCCGGATCGTGGCCGGGGCCGGAGACCGCCGCCTGGAGGAAGTCCTCGCGATGGGATGCTGGACCCCGGTGGAGCGGGTCGGCGACGGTGGTGACTGGTCCGCGGAGATCGTGGCCGCGGACGGCAGCCGGTTCCGGGTGCGTCGTCGCGGCCGGACCGTCGCCGAGGTCGAGTGGGGGCAGCGCGGCGCGCACAACGTCGCCAACGCGCTCGCCGCCATCGCGGCGGCCCGGCACGTGGGGGTCGAACCGGAATCGGCGGCCCGCGCGCTTCACGGCTTCACCGGGGTCAAGCGGCGGCTCGAACACTTCGAAACGGTGGGCGGGGTCGCGATCTACGACGACTTCGCCCATCATCCGACCGCCATCGAGGCCGCCATCGGCGCCCTTCGCGCGACAATCCACGGGGGCCGGCTGATCGCGGTGCTGGAGCCCGCTTCGAACACGATGCGGCTCGGAACGCACCGCGCGACGCTGGGGCCGGCGCTTTCCGGCGCGGATGCCGCATGGGTGCTCGCTCCGGCGCGGGCGCGGTGGGACGTGCATTCCCTGGAACGCGAGGGAGAAGGCGTGCGGGTCCGGGACGACATCGACGCCATCGTGCGCGGATGCTGCGAAATGGCGCGGCCGGGAGACTCGATCCTCGTGATGAGCAACGCCGGGTTCGGGGGCATCCAGGGACGACTCGCGGCCTCGCTGCCGGCCGGCCCCCGGGCGGGGACCTCGTGACCACCCGCCGGGCATACCGCCATCGTGCGCGGATGCTGCGAAATGGCGCGGCCGGGAGACTCGATCCTCGTGATGAGCAACGCCGGGTTCGGGGGCATCCAGGAACGACTCGCGGCCTCGCTGCCGGCCGGCCCCCGGGCGGGGAGCTCGTGACCGCACGCCTGACGTACCGCCGGCGCAATCGGCTTTCGGTCCACGCATGAACCCGGACCTCCGGACCGCATCCGCGACATCGGGTCGCGATCTGCTGGAGGCGATGCCGGTGTTCGCGCTCAACACCGTGCTGTATCCCGAGGGGCCGTTGCCGCTGCGCATCTTCGAGCCCCGCTACATGGACATGGTGAGCGATCGGCTGCGCCGGGACGCGCCGTTCATCGTCGCCCTCATCCGCGACGGCCCCGAGGTGGGCGGCGGCGCCACGACCCACTCGGTGGGGACCCTGGCGCGCATCGTCGACTGGAACCGGCTGGACGACGGGCTACTGGGCATCGTCGCCCTCGGCGGGCGCCGGGCGAAGGTGCTCGAAACCGTGACTCGTCCCGACGGACTCTGCGTGGCGACCGCACGCATGCTGGAGGACGAGCCCGCGGCGGCCGTGCCGGACGAATACCGCGAGCTGGCGGCGCTGCTGCGCGGAGCGCTCGGACAGCTCGATAACCGTTACCGCTTCGTCAACCCGCGCTACGACGACGCGAGCTGGGTCGGATACCGTCTCAGCGAGCTGCTGCCGATCCCGCTCGCGCGCAAGCAACACCTCCTCGAAGTCGAAGATCCGCTGCTTCGCCTGCGCCAGCTCGCGGAGGTCGTCGCGACGTTCCCCGGCGGCGGCGCGCACTGAGCGCCGTCATCGGCCCGACTTGCCGCGGACCTCGCGAAGCTCCGTGTCCGAAATCCTGTTCAGCACCGCGTCGAGCCACCGGCCGGGGAGCACCCGCTTGAGGAGCGCCAGCGCGTGGGCCGGAACCGTCACGGGGTAACGGGCCTTCGGCCGCGGACTCTCGAGTGCGTGCACCAGCTTCGAAACGACGGCCGCGGCAGGCAGCGTGAAGGGCGCGTCCTCGTCTTCGCTCCCGAGCCGAGCCATGACCGCGCGGTAGACGTCGCGGTGCGGGCTCGAATCGACGTCGATGTTGCGCTTGAACGCCTCGTGGGCGTTGGCCCGGAACCGGCTGGTGATCGGACCGGGCTCGATCAGGGAGATCCACACCCCACTGCCGCGCAGCTCGAGGCGCATCGTGTCCGCAAGGGCCTCGATCGCGAACTTCGAAGCGACGTAGGCGCCGCGATAGCGTAGCGCGACCAGCCCGAGAACCGAGCTGTTCTGCACGATTCGTCCTTCTCCGGCGGCGCGCATCACGGGCAGCACGCGCCGGACCACCGTGTGCCATCCGAACACGTTGGTCTCGAACTGGGCGCGCAGAGCCTCGGCCGGCACGTCCTCGACCGCTCCCGGCTGACCGAAGCCGCCGTTGTTGAACAGCCCGTAGAGGCGGCCGGAGGTACGGTCGAGGATCTCTTCGAGCGCGGCGTCGATGCTTCGCGCGTCGACAAGGTCGAGCTGCAGGCTCTCATGGCCGTCGGCCGCGAGGCGTTCGACATCGGCCGGACGCCGCGCCGTGGCGAAGACCCGATGGCCTCGCGCGCGCAGCGTATCCGCGGCGGTCCGTCCGATGCCGCTGGAGCAGCCGGTGATCAGCACCGTCCGGGACGGAACGCTCACACCGGCGCGCTCCGCCATCCGGCGCCGGCCGCCATCGGACCTCGGCCGGATTTCCGGGATGGCCGCGCATCCACCGACCCGGGCGGCATCGATCCGGGACGCGGCGACGAGCCGCTCATGGAGCGAGCAGCGACACCCGCCACTCGCCCCCTTCGAGCGAGTAGCAGGTGCGCTCGTTCAGACGGTCCGGGAGCGAGAGCCGGAACTCGATGCGGTTCGGAGCCACCCGGTAGCCCGACCAGTGGGGCGGGCGTGGAATGACGCGGCGACGAGCCGCTCATGGAGCGAGCAACGACACCCGCCACTCGTCCCCTTCGAGCGAGTAGCAGGTGCGCTCGTTCAGACGGTCCGGGAGCGAGAGCCAGAACTCGATGCGGTTCGGAGCCACCCGGTAGCCCGACCAGTGGGGCGGGCGTGGAATGGGGCCTTCGCCGAAGCGCTCGGCGAATGCGGCCACCCGCGCCATCAGGGCTTCGCGGCTCTCCAGCGGCTCGGACTGGTCCGACGCCCACGCGCCGAGCCAGCTGCCGGGATGCCGGCTGTTCCAGTAGGCATCGGCCTCCGCGTCGGTGACCGGGGAGACGCGGCCTTCGACCCTGACCTGCTCCATCAGCGGGTCCCAGAAGAAGCACATCGCGACGCGCGGGTTCGCCGCGAGCTCATGGCCCTTGCGGCTCAGAGTGTTGGTATAGAAGACGAACCCCGACGCGTCGTATCCCTTCAGCAGCACCACCCGCGCGGAGGGAGCGCCGTCCGCGCCCACGGTGGCCACCGTCACCGCGGTCGGCTCGTTCAGATCGCAAGCCGCGGCGCGCTTGAACAACGCATCGAATCGGTCGAGCGCTTCCCGGAGCTTCGACATGGTTCCGGCTCGGCTTCCCGGGGTCGGGGCGGATGCGGGATTGCACCAGCAACCGCCCGTGACCGCAAACGCCGCCAGCCCGTACCAGCAATTCTCATTTTGGCGCCTGACTTCACCCTGAGCCGCAAGCCGTCTTCTCCTTGCGACTCGATCCGGGGCAGATCGGGGGCAGATCGACGGTCGTGCCGGTCCTGCCGGTCCTGCCGCGGGACCCGACGAGCAAAATGAGAATTGCTGAGCCCGTACGCACTCCTCGCCGGCTCGCCCCACCGCTCTCCGGACACGAACCCCGCCGGCGGCGCGCGCTCGCGGCGTCCTACGGGTAGCGCACTCCTTCACCCGCGAGCACCGCGGCGTATCCCTCGCGGTAGGTGGGATAGCGAAGACGATAGCCGCTCGCCCGCAACCGCGCGTTGCTGCACCGCTTGCCCTCGCCCCGCCCCGCGGCATCGTCGGCGCCGACCCGTTGCGGCGCCGGCGCGCCGAGCCGGGCCGCGAGCCACTCCAGGACCTCGCACTCCTCGACCGGCGCGTCATCGACGCCGATGTACACCTCCTCGCCCGTGCGGCCGCCGCCGATGAGATGCGCGAGGAACCCGGCGCAGTCGTCGCGGTGGATGCGGTTCGTGAATTTCGGCGGATCGCCGGCACAGCGCGCACCGGCCCGCGCCCGCTCGATCAGCCAGCCGCGGCCGGGGCCGTAGATCCCCGCGAAGCGCACGACGGTCGCGGGGATCGGGCTGGCGAACATCCGCCGCTCGCCCGCGACGAGGCTCTCGCCGGCGAATCCGCTCGGCCGCAATGGCGAGCTCTCGTCGATCCATGCTCCGCCGCGCTCGCCGTACACCGATGTGCTGGAGACGAAGAGCAGCCTCCGGGGCGGCTCGGCCCGATGCTCCAGCATGTCGAGCAGCGACGCGACGCCGTCGACGTATGCGCGCCGGTAGGCCCCTTCATCGCGGCGGCCGGCCGCGACGGCGTAGACCACGACATCGACGGCCGGAAGCGCGGACTCGATCGCCCGGCGGTCGGCCAGGTCGATCGACAGGGGGTGCAGAGGCGCGGGAAGGCGCCACGCCGAGCGCCGGGCTCCGAAGACTTCATGGCCGCGCTCGCACAACATCAGGCCGAGCGCGGTTCCGACGTCCCCGCAGCCGGCGATCAATACCCGGGACATCGGACCCCGGCGGCGGCGCGCCGTCCGGCAGAGGCCGTTCCGCGTGCGCGCGTCCCCGGGAAGGGGGTGGACGCTCGGCGCGGCGCCGGCCTCCTCCACAATCCGCACGGCATCATCGACCGAGACCTCCCACGACTGCATCCGTGCTTCCGTCGAGCGAGCGCCCCGTTCACGGCGCGGCGCCGATCTCTTCGACCACGAGCTCGGGCCGTTCTTCGCCTCGGAACGCGTTGACCACGAGACGGTACGCCGCCCGCACCTCGCCCCGCGCGTTCGCGGCGACCGGCGTCTCGCGGCCGAACGCGATCGCGTCGACCGGGCGCTCGGCGCCGCGCGGGATGAGCTTGAGCTTCGCGTGGCGCCCGTCTCCCACGGACCGCTCCCCGGCCACGCCGAAGATGCCGTCGAACACCGGCTCGGGGAACCCCTGCCCCCACGGGGCGGCGTCGCGGAGCGCGCGGGCGAGGTCGAGGTTGAAGTCGGACCCGGGGACCTCGCCGTCGCTCAACACCACCGCCTCGCGCGCCTCCGCCGGCATCGTCCGGTCCGCCTCGGCCGCGAACGCGGCGCGGAACCGCTCGAACATCGCGCGCCGGATGGTGAGCCCCGCGGCCATCGCATGGCCGCCGAAGCGCTCGATGAGCCCGGGGTTGCGCGCCGCGACGGTATCGAGCAGGTCGCGCACGTGCACCCCGGGGATCGAACGCACCGAGCCCCTGAAGTGCTCGCCGTCCGCGTCCGGCGCAAACGCCGCGACCGGGCGGTGGAGGCGGTCCTTCACCCGCGCCGCGAGGATGCCGACCACGCCGTGATGCCAGTCCTCGCGAAACAGCGAGACCGCGGCATCGGGCAAGGGAGCGTCGAGGCCGTCGAGCAACGCCGCGGCCTGCGCCTGCATCCCGGCCTCGATCGCGCGCCGCTCCACGTTGAGGGCATCGAGCTCGCCGGCGATACGCTCCGCCTCGTCCTCGCGCTCGCTCAGCAGGCACTCGATCCCGCGGCGCATGTCGGTGAGCCGGCCCGCCGCGTTGAGCCTGGGGCCGGCGGCGTAGCCGAAGTCCGACGCCACCGCGCGCGCCGGGTCGCGCCCCGCCACCCGCAGGAGCGCCGCGACCCCGGGAGACGCACGCCCGGCCCGGACCCGCCGCAGACCCTGCTCGACGAGGACGCGGTTGTTGTGGTCGAGGGGGACGACATCGGCCACGGTGCCGAGCGCGACCAGATCGAGGAGCGCCGCGAGGTTCGGCCCCGCGCCGTTGCCCGCCCGCTCCCGCCGGTGGGCGCGCAACGCGCCGAGCACGTAGAACATCACCCCGACCCCGGCCAGGCACTTGCTCGGGAAGCCGTCGCCCGGGCGGTTCGGGTTCACGATGGCGTCGGCCGCGGGCAGGCTCGCGCCGGGGAGGTGGTGGTCGGTGATCAGGACCTCGATGCCGAGCCGCTTCGCGCGGGCGACGCCCTCGATGCTGGAGATGCCGTTGTCCACGGTGACGATGAGGCGCGGAGCGTGGCGCGCGTGCACCCTCTCGACGATCTCCGGCGAGAGCCCGTAGCCGTGGCGCTGGCGGTTGGGCACCTCGAAGGTCACCTCGGCGGCCCCGAGCAGGCGCAGGCCCCGGACCGCGAGCGCGCACCCGGTCGCGCCGTCGGCGTCGTAGTCCCCGACCACCACGATGCGCCCCGCCGACTCGATCGCGTCGTCGAGCAGCGCCACCGCGCGGTCGAGGTCGAGGAGTCCGTGCGGCGGAAGCAGGCGCGCGAGCGAGTGATCGAGGTCGTGCTCGGAGCCGACCGAACGCGCCGCCAGCACACGGCGCAGGACGGGGTGGCGGCCGGGAAGGAACCCCGGCCCGGGCTCCGGGACCGGGCGGCGCCGGATGCGTTTCATGCGGCGGCCCGGGCGAGCCGCCGGCCGTCGAGGTCAGGCACGGTGATCAGGGTCTCGTCCTCCGGCTGGCGCATTGCGGCGCCCATGTCACCCCCGGGGTCCGTGATGGGAGGCGAGCGAACCGCACATCGCGGCAAGGCGCCGGCGAAGACGCGGCGGCTTCTCGACCGTGACGCTCTCGCCCCACGTGACCAGGTGCCAGCACATCTCCTCGATGCCGCCCGCGCGGAAGCGCACCGTGATCGTGCCGTCCTCGTTCCGGTCGATGGTCTGGCTCGGATGGAACAGGAAGTTCCGCGCGTCGTGCGCGGCGCCGGGACCGAAGCGGAGCACGATGTCGACGGGGGCCTCCTGAAACGTCCCGAACGACCGCTCCGCGTAGCGCCGCAGGTCGAAGTCGGGGTCGCGCTCGAAGGTCTGCCCGAGGATCCGGATGTCGCGCATCCGGTCGAGCCGCCACAGTCGCGGAGCGTCCGCCCAGTCGGTGGGGCCGACGAGGAACGCGCGGCTGCCGTAGAGGACCCCGTACGGCTCGACGCGCTGGCGGCTCGTGGCCCCGGTCGTGCGGGCGGCGCGGTACGCGAACTCCACCACGCGCCGGGCGGTAAGGGCCTCTCGCAGCAGCGGGAGGAGACCGGCTTCGAGGTGCGGCCTCGGCCCGGCGCGCATCGCGAGTCCCTCGGTGCGCATCAGCACCTCGAGATCGTCCTCGGCGTCTTCATCCCGGCGGGGACGCCACAGCGCCCGGAGCTTGCCGGCGACATCGCGAATCGCCTGCGCGCGCTCGCTCAGGCCCGCGCGCTCCAGGCCTTCCGCGGCGGACTCGAGCTCGGCGAGCTCGCCGGGAGCAACGCGGATGAGCTGGCGCAACGGATTGGACCGAAGTCGCCAGCGTTTCCGCCGCTCGTCCGTCTCCACCTCTTCCAATGGCCCGAAGCTCAGCTCGACCGCATCGCGAAGGCGCTCCGCCGTTCTCCTGCTCACGCCGAGCTCGGCCTCGATGTCGTCGAGCGTGAGCCCCATGTGCGCGCCCTGAAGGCGCGTCGCCAATTGCATGACCCTCGATACGGATTCGTAGCGCATCGCGCGTCGTTCCCATGGCCGAGAGGGCTCCCGGACCATTTGCACCATAGCGCGGGCCGGACGCGGATCCAAAGCGTGCGGGATTCGGGGACGGCCGTACCACCGCTACTGACGGAACCCGATGGGTCGGGTCTGACCCGGCTTCGCGTCGCACTCTGCGCGGAGCATCGCCGTCAGCGCCTGCGCATCGTCGAGCCGACCGAGGACTTCGGCCTTCCTGCGCACCACCGCGAAGTCTCCGGGCGTGAGCGCCGCGAGGCGGGCGAGGTCCACCGGCGGGGCGAGCGCGAAGAACCGGTGAAACGCGGCTTCGGCCTGCGCGGGCGAGAGATGGCCGAGGGTGACCTTGAAGACGAACCGGCGCAGGGTCGCGGGGTCGAGATGGTCGCCGAAGTTGGTGGTGCACGCGAACGGCAGCGGATGGCTCTCCATCCAGGTCAGCATCTCGTTGACCTGGCTCACCTCCCACGACCGGGCCGCGAACCTGCGATCGGCGAGGAGCGAGTCCGCTTCGTCGAAGACCAGGAAGGACCCGGCATCGCGCGCTTCGGCAAACGCCGCCGCAATCCGCTGCTCGGTCTCGCCGACCCACTTCGACATCAGGTCCGAGGCGCGCTTCTGCACGACCTCGATCCCCATCCGCTCGGCGAGGTGGCGCACGAACGCGCTCTTCCCCGTCCCGGGCGGTCCCTGAAGGCAGAACGACACCGGCCCGGGGCGCCCGTCGGCAAGCCGGCCCGCGAGCGCAACGAGGTCGGTGTCGGCATGGACGAGCCGGGGATCGAAACGCTCCGGCACACGCTGCGGGGGACGTTCCCTCGAGAGCACGCGGGCGAGGCTTCGCACGCCACGCCGCACCGCGTCGAGCCCGCCGCCGTCGACGAGCTCCGCCGCTGCGGTCACCCCCGAGGCGACCCCCGGCGTCACGTCGTAGTCGAGTGCCAGCGCATGAGCGTCACGCTCGTGCGACTCGATGCCGTGCCTTGCGAGCTGCCGCGACCAGATCCGGGCCCGCACCCTCGACGGCGGCTGGCGGAGCTCGACCGCGAACTTCATGCGCCGCAGCACCGCCACGCTGGTCTGGCCCGCGGAGTTGGTGGTCCACAGGGTGGGCACCGGGCTCTGCTCGAGCACCCGGTTCAGGTACACCTTCGAGCCCTCGGCCCGAAACGACGCACGAGGCGGGCGAACGAAGGGCATCATCCCGAACGATCCCTCGTGCGCGAGCAGGTCCTCCATCTCGTCGAAGAGGAGGATCGAATGCGCGCTGTCGGCGAGCAGGCGCTGGGCGAGGCGAAGCTCCTGGAGCCGCTCCCGGCGCGAGGGCTCGCCGCCATCGTCATCGGATTCCCCGACGGTGTAGAGGGTCACGCCGAGTCTTCGGGCAAGGGTCCGGCAGAACTCCGTCTTCCCCGTCCCGGGCTCCCCGTGCACGAGGACGTTGACCCCCTTGGCCCCGGCCCGAAGCGCGCCGCGAAGGAGCGCCTCGACGTGGTCGCGCGCCTCGGCGACGTGATCGAAGTCCGACCATTCGAGCTCCCCGGGGGGCGCCGCGTCGAGCAGCAGCGCGTGCGCGTCGTCCCTTGCGCTTGCGGAACCGGACGCCAATCGATGCAGCCGGTCGATAACCGTGACGTCTCCGTCTTCGTCGACCGCGATGAGCCCCGATTTCACGAGCGGAGCGTCCGGCGCGAAGCGCGCGAGGAAAGTCGTCCCCCGGATGCCGAGGAGGCACGGAAGCGCGGGACCCCGCACGTTGAAGAGCCTCGTCAGTCTCCTGAAGCGATGTCCTTCCTCGAAGACCGAGTCGAGCAGGTTCTCGACGACCGGATTCGACCGGTACCGGAGCATGATCTCGAGGATTGCCACGTCGGTGCGAGAGAGCTGCATCTCGCGACCCAAGCGACGTAGCCTCGACGCCAGCCGATCCGCCCGGACTCGGCGGGTTGTGCCGTGTGCACCGGTGGTGAGGCGGTCTCGCAGCGCATCCCATTGGTCTTTCGACGGACCGCCCTCGGACTTCCGGCGCCGCGCACCCTCTTCGCAGAGCTCGACGAGCGAGCTCCCGGCCGGCAACAGCTCGGAGTTCTCCGAGACCCAGTCGAAGAGCTCCTTGGACTCCGGGCTGCCTCGGCGAAGGCGCCGGACGGCATTGGAGAGACAGGAGAGAACGAGATGCTGTTCGTACGTGGTGAGCATGGTTTTTCCTCCATCGGGATCAGTCGTTGGAGGAAGGCTAACAGTGATGTACGTCATAATCGGACGTGCCCTCTGAGCGAATTACGCCGACGCCTTGCGCAGGGTCTCGTTCGCCCGCTGAAGCTCGCAGTTCTCTCGCTCCAGCACTTTGAGCCGCTCACCCGAGTTTGATACCACGGGCACCGACCAGAATCCCCCGAATCATCTTTACAGATCATCCGCGGTTCCAATCCGGGCACGGACAGCGCTCTTGCAGGGCGAGCCAAGCGACGCAGCGGCACCGCAACGGCCAGAGGTTGTAAAGCAGGATCACCAGTCCCCCCATTGATGATTGGCGAACTGGTGAAGACGGTCAACCCTGACAGAGGCTTGCCCAGCCTCCCATACCGCCGCAACAGGTGGAGAGACGAACTGGATTTCGGGGAGGGCTACGTTGTGGATGCCCGTCTTTCAACCGGCATTCCGCCCAACCGGCGCACGGAGGAGGCCACCAGGCAGAGAAGCAACAGAGTGGCCCATATCCGCAACGGCACCCCCGGTTCGGCATAGCGAGGAATAAAATGCGAGGCCACGGCATAGACAGCGTGCAGATAGAGCGCCGGCAACACGACGAACACGACCTCGATGCGACGGCGGCGCCCGAACCAGAACCACAGCGGCACGACAAGGAGTGCAAGAAATCCGACAAGACTCACCACGGTTCTCGACAATGGGTCAACCCGCCATTCCCAACGTGGCCAGGAATCCAGACCCCAGACGTCGGCAAGGCGCGGCGCGGCAACGTCCAGCCGAGGAAGAGACGGAACATGATTGCTCCACACCATGCTGCGAAGTGGCGACTCCCGAAAATAATGGAGCATCCCGGACGGCTCCGACCAATGGGCTGCATCTACACCCGCATCCTCCAAAAACTCGGACACTACACTAGTGCCCCCCATTGCAAAATCATCGGGTGGCGGCACTCGGTACAGCGTAGCATCGGCAAGCTCCGCTACAGCTTCCAGATTGAGAAGCTTCTTCATCTCTGCCTCGCTATAGCCAACGGCCGTCTTGTGCTCGTGGAACCAGACCACGTAAATCTCCTTGCCTGCCCTGTAGTAGTCGAGTGCACGCTCTCTCAGTCCCGGCGACAATTCCCGAGGCAAGGACCGATGCCTGAACAGATGAATACGGGGTCGTTTATGCCCCAGTCGTTTATGAACGAACAGGCCGCGCCAAGCCATCAGTGTCGAGATCTTGAGATGGTGCCAAGGCTCCGAGAATATCATCGCCCTCAACGTCTTGCTCTCCTGCATATTTCGCCATTTTACTCGGAAGCCCATTTGCCGGAACCCGTCTGCATTCTTCCCAGCGAAGCGTTCATAGGAGCGCTTCGGAATACCGAGATCGAGCTTGTAGGGTGTGTAGTACCAGAAACCAGCGGCAAATTCGTCGTCTCGCATCGTGTTGTATGTCGCGCGCATGGTCAACACCTGTATCGCCCGCCTGCTATCAAGCACCGAGAAATCGTCAAACAGGATGAAGTTGCGTACCATCCAACCTCCTGTCGGAAGGAAGTGAGCAATGAGAAACACACCGACCAGCAGCATGGTGCGCCGTCCGAGGGTTCTTTGAAGCAGATCCGACGCAACCAGCCCTGCAACGACAAACGGCCAGAAATAAAGGAATACGATCTTGGTCAACACCAGGGCGGCAAGGACCAGTCCCAGCAATGCACTGTAGAGCACACGACGCCGAACCAGTGCCAACACGCTCAGACAGGATACCATTACCACGAGAGCGGCAGCAGGAACTTCCGTGAAAAGAACGTCAAAACTCCACAGACCGATGAGACTTTGCGTAACCAGGAGAAAGGCAACATAGGGAAGCCATCTCATCTCGGCATACCACCAGCACAGAAAAAACACACCGACCCCGGCAACCAGCAGGAACACCACGTTCAGGATTTTGTATGGAGCATAGGCCAACCGGCATTGGAATGTTTCCACCCGTTGTCGGTCCACGCAGCTACCCGACACCGGCTCGTATCCAAGTGCCCGTTGCGCGAGGGTGACGGCCGCGATGACCGCCGGGACGAACGGCTCGCGATAGTGGCCGGCACGATTCGGTTCCTGACCCAGCCATATTCCCATTTCCAGGTTCTCGCGCCCGTCGTACCTCGCAGGCTGCAACGAGAGATTGCCGACGCCATGGATCAGTGTGGCCAGGCACAGCCCGACCAGCAGCATCATGTCCCGGCGCCGCAGCCTCGGGATCATTGCCGTATGGGAAAAGGTCGCCGCCGGGGGGTCGTCACGACGTGTTTTCCATCTGGACGCGCTCGGGAGGACGTCATGACCGATAACGCACGAGCAACTCGGCCAGCAACCCGAAATAGCCGGTGTTGATGCCGAAGAGCGCCAGCCCCAGCACCAGATTGGCGTGCTCGACCGGTTTCGATGTCGAGCCCAGCAGCCACAGTGCCAGCTCGAAGCCGAACACCCCCAGCGCAACGGCAAGGAACAGGCCTGCCAGCGGCAGAAACACTTTCAGCGGCCTGAACATGACCAGCAGCAGGAGAATTTGGGGCAGCACCTTGAACGGGTATTTGAACGAGATGAACGAGACCCCGCTTTCTCGTGCCCTGAAGGTGACCGGTACCTGGGTGAACCGCATTCCCTTGAGATAGGCATCGAGCAATATCTGCTGGGGATCGTTGTAATCGCCGGGCAGAAAGAATCTGTCCAGATAGGTACGGCTCGCAGCGAACATGCCGGGCTGTGAATCCCGGACCTGCCAACCGCTCAACAACCACTGCATCAGGGAACGGAAAAACGCATTGCCCCAGCGACGCACCCAAGGCATGCGGTAGGTCATGCGGGGAAAACGGTCGCCGAAGACCAGGTCGGCCCGGTCTTCCAGGACCGGGGCAATCAGTGCGGGGATGTCGGCCGGGTCGTGCTGGCCGTCGGCGTCGAGTTTGACCACGAGGTCGAAACCGTGGTCACGGGCGTAGCCCAACCCGCTGCGTACGGCCGCACCGACCCCCTGGTTCGACCGGTGGGTCAAGACATGGTCGGCGCCAGCCCGGCGTACGGCTTCGGCGGTGCCGTCGGTAGAGCCGTCGTCGATTACACAGACCGACAGGCTGACATCTTGCCCGGCCAGCCGGCCTGCGCACGCCTGCAGGCCGTTCAGGACTTGTGCAATGGACCTCTCTTCGTTCCAGGCCGGAACGATGACCAGCACCGACCAGCACGACCGGGCCATGTTACTTGTGTCCGGTACCGGCGCGAGCCCCGGGCACGGGGGGGGAGGGGTACTGTTCATCAAGAGCGTCCTGTGGGCTGCAAGCCGCTACGCCTGGACACGGGACGGTTCAGGCTGCATGACCGATTCTCGGGTGGAGGGTGGGGTGAAGGTGATCCGGCGGCGAAGTATAGCGCAGGGCGTAAACGTAAATTCAAAAGGTGCTCGAAGGTCAGCTCGAATGCGCGCAACACTCCGCGGCCGTCCGTCGTTCCGTAGAACGCCTGGTTGTCACGGGCGAGTGATTCGACGAAGTCCTTTCGTGTCATGTCTGCACGGTTTCTCCGAGCCATGTCTTGATTCTGCAAGACTGGCTCCGCAGCCTATCCCGTCGGGATCGGAATCGGCAGATGGCGCCGTGGGGATGCTCCGGCCATGCCAGCCGCACGCTCCGGAGCCGCGATGCGTGCTCGTGCATCTTCTCCGCTTGCCGGCACCGACCGGGGGCGCCCTCGTGCATGCCGTTCGTGCGGGCGACCTGCCGCGAGTTCAAAGGCCGGAGTAGCGGTGAGGTCGAACACGCGGAGGACATCGTTGCGCTTGACGCAGGCGCACACGATATCGGTGAGAAGCGCGTCGCGCTGCCAGATGGCGGCGACATCGGCCAGGAGCGGGCAACTGTAGAGCTGCACGGGCTCGGACGCCCTCAACAGACCGTAGAGGCCGGAGACGATCAGCAGGGAGTCGCTCGACCTGCAACGCGCCTTTCCCGCATCGCCCAACGCCTGGAAGAAGCGGCCCTGGTATCGGTCCAGGGCGGGCATGCAGGTCCCGCCCTTCCTGCCGCCGAACTCGCTGCTCCGAACCAGATCGCGGTTGTAGTCGAGATCCTTGTCGAATATCACGCCGGTGTCCTGGAGTACGAGGATCGCTACGGCCATCACTACGGCCGGACGCGGTTCATACTCAGGAAAGTCCCTTCCGTCAGGCGGAGACGGCGCTGCGTGGGCTGATGGGCGATCTGTGCGCCAATCTGCCCGATGTGGTCTCCGCCGGCTCGCCGTCGGTTACGGAGTGGTGTTTCCTGACTGCGAGTGGCGGCACGACAGCGCCGAGTGGGACTGCGCCATGCTCGCCGACAAGCGCCGCAGCCGCGGCCTCGAAGGCTGGCTGCGCGGTCTGTTCGAGTACTGGCGAGCGCGCGCGCCGGGTGGACGGCGCAGCTCGACGCCGGCACGGTGAAGCGGCTTCAGGCGTACCTGCGCCCGGATGTGGCGGGTGCTCCGGCCGGCGATGCAGGCAATGCGGGCGACGCAGGCGGTGTCAGTCAAGAGCGCTGTCCGCGCCCGGATTGGAGCCGTGGATGATGTGTAAACATGATTCCGGGGATTCTGTCGGTCCCCGTCCGGAGACACGGCGAATCGGCGAATCCGATGTCAGACCAACCGCTTGACCAAGATGATGCCGGGGCTATCCTTGTCCCTCCGGGCGGGCGACCACTGTCGCCGCGGCGGGGATTTCGGGCGCGGAGCGGGCAAGGAGCACGATGACCATGACACGACGCGTAAAGATCGGGGAGGCCAAGACCCACCTGTCGGCGTTGCTGGCGGCGGTGGAAACGGGCGAGGACCTCGTGATCTGCAGGGGCGCGACGCCGGTCGCCCGCGTGACGCGGATCGCCAGCGAGGGCGAGCATGCCGCGCTCAGCGCGACGCTTCGCCGTGAACGGGCGAAGCAGAAGGCGGTGACGACCTCCGAGATTCTGTCCTGGCGCCACGAGGGACACGCGCGCTGATGGCGTTCGTTCCCGACGCTTCGGTCGCTGCGGCCTGGGTGCTGCCGGACGAAGAGGCGGTGGCTGCCGACCTTGCGCTGGATCGGCTGGGCGAGGAGACGGCGAAGGTTCCGGGAGTGTTCTGGCATGAGCTGCGCAATCTGCTGCTGAGCGCGGAGCGCCGGGGGCGCATCGACGGTCGCCACGCCGACGCTTCCATGGCGCGGCTGCGCCGGCTTCCCATTCACAGTGCGGGCGAAGCCGACGACCGCGAGGTCATGGCGCTGGCGCGCACCCACCGCCTGACCGCCTACGATGCGAGCTATCTCGCGCTCGCGATCCGGGAAGGCTGTGCGCTGGCGAGCCTGGATCGGCGTCTGAACGAGGCTGCGGCCGTCGAAGGCGTGGCGCTTTTCGTCTGAGCCGGCGCCGTGCCAATCCTGCCACCGAACTCGCTACCCCGAACCAGGTCGCGAGCGCAAACGGCCGGCCCCCACGCGGTCGAGGACCAGGGGGCGGACGACGGACGCCTCCGGCACCGTGTCGGGGACACGTGGAGGGTGTTGCCGATCACCTTCATCGCAGGCGCGTCCGAAGGTGCCACACCCGGCACGGACCGTCTCCGTGTGAACGAACCCCGACAGATCCCGAAGCCTCGGCACCGCGTAATGATGGCGATGCCGCGCACGCCGGACGGGCTCCATGTCACCGGGCGCGCCATCCTGGCGCTTCGCCATCCGTCCATCGGCATGGGTTTCGATTGGAGGGTCGACCTGCGGGGTGTACCGGGAGCGGTCGCACACCGGTCGGACGATCCGGCACTGTCGCGGGGCGCCGCGGCCACGGCCAGGGCCATCGGGAACGCCGAGATCGTGGATCTGAGGCCGGCGTTGCGCAGGGTGCGCCATCCCGCCGGCGAACGAGGCGAACCGATCTGGAGCGCAACGCACGTGCGTGCGGTGCTGGAGCTTGCGTGGCAGAGACTGGAGGGGATCGCACGCGAACGCCGGAAAACCAGGCTGCGCGACACCTACGACAGGCGCACGATGCGTGTGTGGCTCGGTCCGACCGAGCGGGCACACGCACAAAAGCTCGGAGGCGCAATGGCGTTGTCGAGCGACGGCATCGACGTCGAGAAATGGAACGAGTGGCTGGAAAGCCTCACACGGTGAGCGAGCGCAGATGAGCGAGAGCGCGAACGAACGGGGCAAGCCCTGGGACGGGTACGCGCAAAGCGCCGAAGATCGGGAGTACATGGAAATCCTGCGCAAGGCGACAAAGGCGGTGCAGGCCGCACTGGCGGCGAAGGGGATCGCAAGCGCGTTGATCGGGGGAACGGCACTACAACTGATCGATGGACTACCGAGAACGAGCCGGGACTTGGACTTCAAGGTGGCAAGGGCGACGACAGGGACCGAGGAAGTCGTGATCGAGAGCGTGAACTCGATACCTGGGTGGAGAGCGCGAAAGGCGACGGAAGACGACGAGAGTCGGGGCCACGAAGGCATCGTCATCAGCAACGAGCGAACAGGATGGGAACGAGCGACAGCGCTCGACCTGATCCCGGGAACGCTGGGGGGCGGGGACACGGTCGGAGTGGCGCCCGAGTGGGTGTGCGAGCGCGGCGGTGTCATGACATACCCGACGCACGTACTGGCGCGGTTGAAGATGAATACCCTGTTCGGAGAGCGGCCACGAAAGATCGCGCACGATGTCTTCGACGTCGCATGGCTGATGGACAAACACGGGTATCTGGTCGACGACGAACCCAGGAAGGCACTCGGGAGATGGATCGCACAAGCAAAGGAAGAGCGAGACACGTGGATAGAGGTGTTTCGGCAGGAGCCGGACGAAGACTGGAGATGGGACGACACGATCAGGGCAATGAGCGACGGGCTCTGCAAGGCCAACGAGATCGTGAACGAAGCAGCCGGCATCAAGAGGCAGATACGCGAGGTACACCGGCGCACCGGCAACGCCGAGTTGACTGTGACCGTCGACGAGTACGGGGGGATGCAGGGGACAATCGTGGGGGAGGACGGACAGACGGAAAGCAGTGGGCGAATCACTCGAAGCGAGGTGATCGCGGTCGCACTGGGTGCCGTGGGGAACTTGACGAAGCAAGAGATTCCGGAGCTGGTCCTGACGGTCGAGCACGAACTGCAACGGAAGCGGGCGCTGGCTCGAGCAAAGTCGCCCGGTACCCTGACGTGAGGAGGACCTTGATGGCGCCTCGGGCCGAACGCGCTCGGCGCGCGCCGAGCGCAAGGAGTCGGGGGGCAAGGCGCTCAAGGACGTGACGGTCGCCGGGCTCCGCCTCGGCGACGAGGGACGCGCCGGCACCGAGCGCCCGGTCGACCAGCAGATCGATCTGCTCGGCTTCGAGACTGCGTAGCTCCGCATGGAACTCCGCACTGCCCGACGCCGTGAGGGCTTCGCTTGAGCCCCTCCAGGTGCCGGTGACGAAACTCGCACAGCGTTCGGTGGCTCGGAAAGTTCCCCGCCGCCAACATCCGAAACGCCACACCTCCTCCAGCTTCCTTGCGAGCCCCCGCGACGAGAACACTCCCGTCGCATACCCGTACGGCAGCACCTTGACCATCATCCGAGGCTCATGGGGCGGCTGCGCCGCCCATCGCCTTCGTACGGTGCGCAGAACGCACCACGTCAGCGATCACGTCCACCCGGATCGCCGACGTGGTGCGCACAGTGCCCTTCGGGAACCCGATCGCGCAGGTCCGGCGCCAGCAACGGCATCCGGTCCGGGTCATGGGCGCACAAGGTCGCCGGGATTCCACTACCTCCTTCGTCACCGGCACCTGCTCGTTGTTGCCGCATCATCTTCTGCGGCGCAGGCTCCTACTTGATCCAGGCGTTGACCGTGTCCGGGTTCGCCGCCACCCAGGCTTCGGCGACATCCTGCGGATCTTCCTTGTCGCGGCCGATCATCAGGATCCAGTCGTTGACCACCGCCGGATCGAGCTTGATCCGCGACAGGAACTTCGCGGCGGCGGGGTTGCGCTGCTCCAGCGACTTCGAGTACGCCACATAGACCAGCGCATCCTCGTGCTTGCAGCCGAACGTCGACGCCTCGAGCCAGTCCTCCTGATCGAGCTTCAGCTCCATGCAGCCTTCGGTCCGGTCCGGCTCGTCCAGGGAACGAATGTCGTAGGCGGCGTGGATCCACTCGGGCGTCCAGTAATAGAAGAGGATCGGCTTCTCGGCGGCGTAGGCGGCCTTGAGCTGGGCCTTGAACGTCGCGTCGGAGACGATCTCCGGCTCCCAGAGCTCGGCGAGGCCGTAGCTCTTGAACTTGACCTGCCACATCTTCGTGGACTTCCAGCCGGCGTCGCCCGCCCAGTACTCCCCCTTGCCGTTGCCGTCCTTGTCGAACATCGCGGCGATTTCCGGATTGGCGAGGTCATCGAACGACTTCACCATGTCGGCCATGTAGTGCGGAACGAAGATCGCCTGAGTGCCGAGATAGGGCTCGTTGTGGCCGACGCTCTTCGCCTCGACGATGTACTTGTCCCAGATCGGCTGCTGGTTCGGCATCCACATGTCGGTGTAGACGTCGACGGAGCCGTCGCCCTTGTCCATCCCCTCGGCGACGATCGCCTGGTCGCTCAGCCCCTGCTTGATCTCCGCTTCCGAGCCCAGCGGGCCCTCGATGACCGCCTTGATCACGTGGCCGATGGCTTTCGCGCCGGTCCAGCTCAGATCGGAGATCGTCACCTTCTCCTGGGCATGCGCCGCCGTCGCCGCGAAGGAAACGAGGGCCGCGGCCAGCAATGGTCTTGCGAACTCGAGTTTCATGAGACTTCTCCTCTTTGCGGTTGTATTGATCCGAAGCCGACGAACGAAGCTCGCAGGCGACCGACCACTCAGGACTTCATCCGGTTCGCCTTCTGGACGACCCGGTCGATCATCATCGCGATCAGTGCAATCCCGATACCCGCGAGGATACCGCGACCGACCTCGGTCTGGCCCAGGGCGTCGACCACGATGAAACCCATGCCACCGGCGCCGATGATGGCCGCGATGACCACCATCGAAAGGCTCATCATCACCACCTGATTGACGCCGGCCATGATGGAAGGGAGCGCGAGCGGCAGCTCGACCTTCATCATCAGTTGTCTCGGGCTGGCCCCGAATGCGAGCGCCGCCTCCTTGGTGCTCTCCGGCACCTGCCGGATGCCGAGGGCGGTCAGGCGGACCATCGGGGGCATTGCGAAGATCACCGTCGCCAGGATGCCGGGCGGCTTGCCGATCGAGAAGAACGCGACGGCGGGCAGCAGGTACACGAATGACGGAATGGTCTGCATGATGTCGAGGATGGGGGTGACGATCGCGGAGCCCGTCCTCGATTTCCCCACCCAGATGCCGAGCGGCAGGCCGGCGACCACGCAGATGATCGTCGCGGCGGCGACCAGCGAGATCGTGCTCATGGCGGTCTGCCAGAAACCGAAAAGGGCCAGATAGGCGAGCGATGCGCCCACGAACACCGCCACGCGCGAGCCGGCCGCTCTCTTCGCGATGACCACGAACATGACCGCGGTCACGATCCAGGGGGTGCCGACGAACACCGACTCGACCGCGTTCAGCAGGACGCGGATCCAATGGGTGATGCCGTCGAACACCCAGCCGTAGAACGCCTTCATGTAGCCGATGCCCTGGTCGATGCGTTCCGAGAGCCAGGTATTCAGGTTGACCGGCCGTTTCGCGGTGGACTCCCGCACGACGATGCTCCGGGTGCCGTCTTCGTTGCGCGGATAGGAGTACTGCGGGGGGCGCTCGAACCAGATCAGGGTCGGGAACTCGGAGATGGTCCAGCAGTCGAACCGGTCCTTTGCCGCAACCGGCTCCCCATCCTGCACCTTGCGGACCAGCTTGATGCAGGCACGCTCGTCGGGCGGGAACTGCGATGCGCGGTACAGGGTGAGCGGCGCGATCAGCGCCACCACCAAGGCCGCGGTGACGATCCGGTGAACGGCGAGACCCGACGTCATCGAGCGATCGACCCGCCACCGAGTGTAGTGGCGGTAGTAGAGGCGGTCCGCCAGCCAGCCGATCAGCACCCGGCCCGCGAGCAACAGGACGATGCCCGCGAGCAGGTACGCGTCGGTCCAGTCCTCGTAGCGCCGGATGAGGAAGTCCTTGCCGTCGAGAGCCGCCTGCGCCGCCGCGAGGTCGTACTTGTAGACGAGGGCGAAGTTCACGGCCACGACCATGTCGACACAGAAGCCGATCCAGAACAGCAGCCAGTTGCCGCGAAGCGCCGCCCAGACGAAGCTCCCCAGCATCGCGGCGACGTTCAGGTGGCGGGCGGGCAGCACAGCCTGCTGTATTCGCAGAAACGTCCGCCCGTAATAGTCTCCGGCCGGTCCCGCGAACTCCCTGAACGGAGCGAGCGCATCGACGCCGGTTCCTGCCGTTACGCGTTCCACCATGCTTCCCCCCCTATGCTTCGCCCTGGATTCCGCGCAGCAGCGCGTCCTTGGTCACGATGCCGACGAGCCGGCCGTCGGACCGCACGGCGATCGGGCGGTCTTCTCCGACGATCAGGTTCACGAGCGAATCGAGATCGGCCTCGGGGTCGGCCCGCGGCCATTCATCCGCGTTCGACAGGCCGCCGTGCTCTCGCTCGTATCTCTCGGGCGGCATCATGATCGTGTGCGCGAACACCAGCTTCAGGCGCGAGATCCCCTGCACGAAGTCCGCCACGTAGTCGTCCGCGGGATGGGTGACGATGTGCTCCGGCGTGCCGATCTGGACTACCTCCCCATCCTTCATGATCGCGATCCTCGAACCCATCCGGATCGCCTCGTCCAGATCGTGGGTGATGAAGATCGTGGTCTTCCTCATCGTCCGGGAGAGCTCGAGGAACTCGTCCTGCAGCCCCCTGCGGATGAGCGGGTCGAGGGCGGAGAAAGGCTCGTCCATCAGCAGGATTTCGGGGTCGGCGGCCAGCGCCCGGGCGAGTCCCACCCGTTGCTGCATACCGCCCGACAGCTCGCTCGGCATGCGGTCGCCGTACCCCTGCAGGCTGACCGTCTCGATCACCCGGTCGGCCACCTGATGGCGTGTGAACATGTCCGCGTTGCGAAGCTCCAGCGCGAACGCGATGTTGTCTCGCACGGAGCGGTGCGGCAGCAGCGCCATGTTCTGGAACACCATGCCGATCCGGTCCGCCCGCAGGGCGCGCAGCTCCTCCGGCGAGAGCGCCCCGACGTCCTCTCCGTTGATGAAGATCTGCCCGTGGGTGGGCTCGATGAGCCGATTGACGTGGCGAACGAGGGTGGACTTGCCGGAGCCCGAGAGGCCCATGACGCAGAAGATCTCGCCGGCGTTGACGTCGAAGCTGACGTTGCGCACCCCGACCACCGCCTCGAAGCGCTCCAGCACCTGCGCCTTGTCGAGGCGCTCCGTTTCGATGGCGCGCAACGCCTCGGTCGCCCGCTCCCCGAAGATCTTCCAGACGTCCCGGACCTCGATGACCTTGTCTTCAGACATGGAGCGGAGGGATCACGAGCGGCTCGGCGCGCGGGTCAGGTTACGGAGTTCCGGGTTGAAGCATCAGGCGCGGCCTCCAGTCGAGGAAGCCGTCGATCCCGTCGCGTCGCAGCCCCCGGCATGGCATCACGATCCCGGGAGTCCGCGCCGCAGGGCATTCCGAGGCGATGTTCGGGAGTGGGTGGCCACATTCACCCGGCGACCAGCGAGCAAAGGGCGTCGACCGAGAGCCGCGAACACGGGCCTCGCACCGGTCGGGAACCCAAGCGCGCAGACCCGGCGCCGGCAACAGCACCCGGTCCGGGTCACAGGGGCGAAAGGTCGTCGGGATTCCACTACCTCCTTCGTCACCGGCGCCTGCTCGTCATGGTCGCATCATTTTCTGCGGCGCAGGCTTCTGGAGGGACACTTGGTCCCCGCAGACCGTGAGACCACAGCCTTCCCGACCGTCGGGGCACTGTCTCCCCTCTGGTGCTCGGTTGTCAATCTGTACGCGACTCCGCGAGAAGGAGTGCGGGCCGCGTCACGGAATCCGGAAACGGGAACATCGGACTCCAACCGTGTCACGGCCAATCGGCCCGTGATACCGTCTCCCGCCATGTCCGGTCCGCAGCCATCCGCGACAGCCGCCGCCGATCCCCGCACGGTGCGGCTTGCGCTGGAATTGCTCGAGCGCACCGCTGGCCTCCGGCGACGATGCCAGCGCCGCCCGGTACCCTGACGCGAGGAGAACCTCGATGGCCCGATCCGCTGCGCACAAGCACGACTCGACCCGTCGGGCCACGTACCAGGACGTGCTCGACGCGCCGGCCCACCAGATCGCCGAGATCGTCAACGGGACCCTGTATACCCACCCGCGGCCGGCGATGCCGCACGCGTTGGCGCGCTCGCACCTCGGAGACGAGCTGACAGGACCCTTCGGGAAAGGCCGAGGTGGCCCGGGGGGATGGTGGATCATCGACGAGCCGGAACTCCATTTCGACGATGACATCGTGGTCCCCGATCTGGCGGGCTGGCGCCGGGAGCGGATGCCGGAGTATCCGCAAACCGCCTACGTCACCCTCGCGACCGATTGGGTGTGCGAGGTGCTTTCCGAATCGACCCGCAGGTACGACCTGCACGAAAAGCGCCCGATCTACGCCCGCGAAGGCGTCGCCCACCTGTGGCTCGTCGACCCGACGGATCGCACCCTCGAAGCCTTCGAGCTCCACGACGGGCAGTGGCTCCTGATCGCGAGCGCGCAGGACGACGAGCCGGTGAGCATCCGCCCCTTCGATGCGATCACCTTCAGCCTGGGTGATCTCTGGCCCTGAGGGGTGCGCACGGCACCCTTGGCGCAACTGACGGCAGGGAAGTCGAGCGGGGAAGTGGTCGGCGCGCTCGAACGCAGGGCCGCGGCCAACGGGCGGTCCTGCGAAGCCGGGCATCACACTTGGCGCGGGAGGTGTTTCCATGCCGAAGACTCGCCCCCGGACACACCGCCGGCCCATGCCCGCGCAGTCAGTGCCGGGAGGCGAACGCGCCGGCGATCCTCGTCGCGAGGCCGCCGCCGCGCCGCCGCCACCACCAGCGCCCCCGCCGGGTCGCGACGAAGCGATGGCCGCGCTCGTCGTGGATCGACACCCGGGCGACGTCGCCCCGGTCCAGGGCGTCGAGTAGCGGCTTCGCCCATGATGCGCTGAAGTCCGCGAGGCCGGCGCGCCAGGCGTCGAGGTCCGAGCGCCGGGCCGCGCGGTACAGCGCGTCGAACCCGATCAGGTGCGCTCCCGGACGCGGGGCACGGTCCAGCCATGCGCCCGCGCCGGCCGGCGGCGCGCCGCACTCGATACCGGCGCGGTGCGCGAGCCCGCGCACCAGCGCGTCGCCGCTCCACGCCCGCACGAACGGCGCCGGCGCTTCCGGAGCGGCCGGCGGGCGCCCTCCTCCCCAGAGCCAGACGCTGTTGATCGGCACCGCGCCGCGGCGCTCGCGCTCGGCGTTGACCGGGCACTCGTGCAGCGCCATCTGGACCACGTTCATCCACCGGCGCCATCGCGCCGCATCCGGCCCGTCCGGCATCGCGGCCGCGACCCCGGCCCCCGCCGCGAGCGAGGGAGGGGTGGTGGTCATCCGCGCCGGCGCTTCGAGCGCGACGTACCAGCGATGCGGATGCGCGGCGCGGACAAAGGGCCCCCCGGGCCGGAGGGCCTCGTTCGCGATCTGCGCGAGCGCCCGCGCCTCTTCGTCCGAAACCCCGGCGTCCACGGCATCGAACAGGACGAGATCGGCGATGTCGGGACGCAGGTGCACGGGGTCGGCCCGCAGCCATGGACCGTCTCCGTCCGCCTCGCCGTCGACGAAGGCGGTGACCGCGGCGACCGGCCAGTCGGCGCCGGAACCGGTCGCGTCTCCGGGGGCCGGCTGGCCGACGGGGCCGGGACCGGTTGCGTCTCCGAGGGCCGGTCCACCGACGGCGCCGGGACGGTCCGCGTAGCCGAAGGACCGAAAGGCGAGCGCTTCGATCGAATCGTCCGCAGGTGGGTCCACGGCGTGGCCGGCCCGCGCCAGCAACCGGTCGAGGGCGTGGAGGTCGAGTCCGGAGACGAGCGCCTCCGCCGCCTCCGAAGCATCGGCGGCGGAGCGCGCACGCACGCGGGATGCGATGCCGAGCGCCGGGAAGAAACCACGGAAGCCGGTGGCCCCGGAGCGCGCGCCGGAAGCGGCCGGCGGAGGAGACGCCGCCGCGTTCGGAGCCTCGGCGCCGGCGGAGCGTGCACGCACCCGGGAAGCGATGCCGAGCGCCGGGAAGAAACCACGGAAGCCGGTGCCGCCGGAGCGCGCGCCGGAAGCGGCCGGCGGAAGAGATTCCGCCGTGTCCGGAGCCTCGGCGCCAGTGGCGCCGGGGCCGGAACCGCCCGGACTCGCACCGGCGCCGCCCAGGTTCGCACCGGCACCGCTCAAGCCCGCACCGGCACCGCCCGGGCCCGTACCGGGGCCGAGCAGGCCCGGCACCAACAGGGTGACGTCGATTGCCGGACCGGACCGCACCGCTCAGCGGCTCGACGCCGCGACCGCGGGCGCCCGTTCATGCCCGTCCGGGCCGGAACAGGCCTTCGTCGGAGCGGCGGCCATCCCCCGTGGAGCGGCCGTTGTCCGCATACCGCCGGCCGGAGCCTTGCTCAGCCGCCGAGATGTTCCATCCGGATGCATGTCACGCGGCCCTCGACGACCGACAGCGCCTCGATGCGCGCCACCGCCTCGTTCACCTGCCGCTCGCACACGCGGTGGGTCAGCATCACGAGTTTCGCCTGCGCGGCGCCGCGCGGCGGCTCGGGCTGGACCACCGCCTCGATGCTGATCCCCGCCTCGCCGAAGATGGTCGCGATCTCGGCGAGCACCCCGGGCCGGTCCGAGGCCAGCATCTTCAGGTAGAACGCGGTCTCGGCCTCCTCGATGGGCAGCACCGGCACCGGAGCCAGGGCGCCGGGCTGGAAGGCGAGATGGGGCACGCGGTGGTGCGGGTCCGTGGTCAGGGTCCGCACCACGTCGACGAGGTCCGCGACCACCGCGGAAGCAGTCGGCTCGGCGCCGGCCCCGGGGCCGTTGTAGAGAGTGCGTCCCACCGCGTCGCCCTTCACGAGCACCGCGTTCATGACTCCGTTGACGTTCGCGATCAGCTCCCGCTCCGGGACCAGCGTCGGGTGCACCCGCATCTCCACCCCGGCCTCGGTGCGCCGCGCGATCCCGAGATGCTTGATGCGGTAGCCGAGCTGCTCGGCGTAGCCCACGTCCTCCGGCGTCACCCGGGTGATCCCCTCGGTGTACACGCGATCGAAGTCGAGAGGCATGCCGAACGCGATAGCGGCGAGGATCGCGAGCTTGTGCGCGGCGTCGACCCCCTCGACGTCGAACGCGGGGTCCGCCTCCGCGTAGCCGAGCCGCTGCGCCTCGCCGAGGACGTCGGCGAACGCGGCGCCGCGCTCGCGCATCTCGGTGAGGATGAAGTTGCTCGTGCCGTTGATGATCCCCGCCAGCCACTCGATGCGGTTCCCGGCCAGCCCTTCGCGCAACGCCTTGATGATCGGGATCCCGCCGGCCACCGCGGCCTCGAACGCCACCATCGCTCCGTGCCGGTGCGCGGTCTCGAAGATCGCGTTGCCGTGCATCGCGATGAGCGCCTTGTTCGCGGTGACCACGTGCTTGCCACGCTCGATGGCTTCGAGGACGAGCCGGCGGGCGGGGTCGGTGCCGCCCATGAGCTCGACCACGACCTCGATGTCCGGGTCCCGGACGATCTCGTCCGGATCGGTGGTCAGGGCGATGCCGTCGGTGGAGCAGATGCGGTCCTTGTCGAGCGACCGCGCCGCCGCCCGCGCGACCACCACCTCCCGTCCGGCCCGGCGCGCGACCTCCCTGCCGTTGCGTCTCAGCACGTTGACGGTGCCGCCGCCGACCGTTCCGAGGCCGAGCACTCCGATCCGAACCGGGGTCATTCGCGCAGTCTCCGTTGTCCGGGCCGTTCGCGGCGGCCCGATCCCGCCCCTCCGGGGAGGGAGGCGGGGCGTCGATCCGAGGCCGCATTCTACGGCACGCGGCACGCGATGCTATTCTCCTCCATCCCCCCGCAACCCTCCGGCGGACCCGAGACATGAGTCAGGCACTCGACATCGTTCGCAACGACATCCTCGCATCCGGCGGCCTCTCCGAGAGAGACCTCGAGACCACCCTGGGCCGGCTGCGCGAGCGCTCCATCGACGAGGCGGATCTCTACTTCGAGTCGACCCGATCCGAGGCGTGGGTGCTCGAGGACGGCATCGTGAAGCAGGGCAGCCACAACATCGAGCAGGGCGTCGGGGTGCGGGCGATGAGCGGCGAGAAGAGCGGGTTCGCGTACTCCGACGAGCTTGCGCCCCGGGCCCTCGCTCATGCGGCGTCGGCCGCGCGCAGCATCGCCCGCGAGGGCGGCGACGGCCGGGTCCGGGCGTGGCGGGGCCCGTCCGCTCCCGCCCTCTACTCCGCCCTCGACCCGATCGAATCGTTCGACGAGCGCGCGCGCATCGCCTTGCTGGAGCGCGCCGACGCGGAAGCCCGGCGGATCGATCCGCACGTGCGGCAGGTGATCGTCAGCCTGGCCGGCGAATACAGCCGGGTCCTCGTCGCCTCGAGCGACGGCACCTTCGCCGGCGACGTCCGCCCGCTGGTGAGGATGAACGTGAGCGTCATTGTCGAGCGCGACGGGCGGCGCGAGCAGGCCTCGGCCGGCGGCGGGGGACGATTCGACTACCGGTACTTCACCGACGAGGACCGGGCGTGCGCCTACGCGCGCGAAGCGGTCCGCCAGGCGCTCGTGAATCTGGAGGCGGACCCCGCGCCAGCCGGCACCATGACCGTGGTGCTGGGGCCGGGGTGGCCGGGCGTGCTGCTGCACGAAGCGGTCGGACACGGGCTCGAAGGCGACTTCAACCGCAAGGGCAGCTCGGTATTCGCCGGCCGCATCGGCGAACGGGTGGCGAGCGATCAGTGCACGGTGGTCGACGACGGCACCCTGGAGAACCGCCGCGGATCCCTGACCATCGACGACGAGGGCACTCCGACCCGGTGCACGACCCTCATCGAGGACGGCATCCTGAAGGGCTACATGCAGGACAAGCTGAACGCACGCCTCACCGGAACGGAGTCGACCGGCAACGGGCGACGCGAATCCTACGCCCACCTCCCGATGCCCCGCATGACCAACACCTACATGCTTCCCGGCCGCTACGAGCACGACGAGATCATCGCGTCGGTGGACAAGGGGCTCTACGCGGTCAGCTTCGGAGGCGGGCAGGTCGACATCGTGTCCGGGAAGTTCGTCTTCTCCGCCAGCGAGGCCTATCTCGTCGAAGGCGGGAAGGTGACGCGGCCGGTGAAGGGAGCGACCCTCATCGGCAACGGGCCGGACGTGCTCACTCGGGTGAGCATGGTCGGCAACGACCTGGAGCTCGACTGGGGCGTCGGGGTGTGCGGGAAGGAGGGTCAGAGCGTGCCGGTGGGGGTCGGGCAGCCGACGCTGCGTGTCGACGGTCTGACGGTGGGCGGCACGAGCGTCGAGGGATCCGCCTCGTGAAGTTCCGGCTCCGGATCCGGTCCGGAGGGCGTCGCCGCCGAAACGGCGGATGAGCCCGGACGGCGCGCGCGCCGTCCCGTCGGTCCCTTCGAACGCATCAGTCGACCGGGGCACGCGACGGGCGGCGGGCTCCCGGATCGGCGGGAAATCCGGGAATGCCCCGCGCGGCCGGACGGGGCGGGCGCCGTCCCGTCGGTCCCTTCGAGCGCATCAATCGACCGTGGCACGCGGCGGGCGGCGAGTTCTCGGATCGGCGGGGAATCCGGGCATGCCCCGGGCGTGGCGCACTCCCTGGCGGACCGCATCGGCAACGGCTCGGGCCGCCAGCTCCGCGACCAGGTCGACCCTCGTTTCGACCTCACCGGTCGCGAGCGCGAACAGCACGTCCCCGTCGAGGCTGGTATGGGCCGGCGACACCGCGCGCGCGATGCCGGTATGGGCGAGATCGGCGACCCGGCATGCCCCGGGCTTGCCCAGCCGGGCATTGGTCACCACGCATCCGATGACGGTACTGGAAACGCCGGGCGCGCCGTCGCGGGTACCGCTCCCGTCCGGCGCGCGGAGGATCGACATCGGAACGTGGGGATAACGGGGACGATCGGCCGGCGCGCGACTTCCCGCAATGACGCGGCCATCCTCGCCGAGGACGCTGCCGAGCGCGTTGACGGCCACCAGCGCACCCACCGTCACGCCGCCCGAACGGCGCACCGCGCTGCCCTGCCCTCCCTTGCTGGCCCATTCGAGCCCGGCCTCCTTGCCGACGGTGCAGCCGGCGCCGACCCCCACGGACCCGCTGGTGGGCTCGCCGGCGGTGGCCGCCTCGCACGCCGCCCAGCCCGCCTCGCGATCGATCCGGCGCATGTCCGGCCGGTGGATGTCGAGCACCACCGCCGCCCCCACGATGGGGAACCGGCCGACCGCGAGATCGAGTCCGACGCCGTGCGCCTCGCACCAGTCGACCACTCCGTCGGCCGCGCGCAGGCCGAACAGGCTCGACCCGCACAGCACCACGGCGTGGCAGGCCTCGTTCGGGGTCCCGGGCCCGAGGATTGCCGCCTCGCGCGTGCCGGGGGCGCCACCGCGCACGGCAATGCCGCCGACGGTACCGGCGGGGGGAAGGACGACGGTGCATCCGGTGTGGTGCCCGGAATCGGTCCACACCCCGACCCGCACGCCGCCGACCCCGAGCGCCATCGCTACCCGGCCTCCGGCAACGGCAGCACCGCATCGAGCAGCGTCCGCGTGTAGTCGTGGGCCGGCGCGGCGAAGACGTCGTCCGTGCGGCCGTGCTCCACCACCGTGCCGGCGCGCATCACCATGACCTCCTCGCACACGTACTGCACCACCGCCAGATCGTGGCTGATGAGCATGTACGTGACCCCGAACCCCACATGCAGATCTTCCAGCAGGTTCAGCACCTGCGCCTGCACCGAGACGTCGAGGGCCGACACCGGCTCGTCGGCGACGATCAGGGCCGGCCGGGTGACGAGCGCCCGCGCAATCGCGATGCGCTGGCGCTGCCCTCCCGAGAACTCGTGCGGGTACTTGTCCGTGTCGGACGCCTTGAGGCCGACCGCCTCCAGCACGTCGATCACCCGCTCGCGGCCTTCCTCGCGGCCGATGCGCTCCAGCGCGAGCGGCTCCGCCACGATGCGGGCGACCTTGTGGCGCGGGTCGAGCGAACCGAACGGATCCTGGAACACCATCTGGAAGTTGCGCCGCAGATGGCGGCGCCGGGGGTCGTCCACCGTGGCGACGTCGGCGCCGAGCACCCGCACGCAGCCCCGCGTCGGCGCCTCCAGGCCCATCACCGCGCGCGCCAAGGTGGACTTGCCGCAGCCGGACTCGCCGACCACCCCGAGGCTGCATCCGGCTCGAAGATCGAAGCTCACGCCGCGCAGCGCGCGCACGCGGCGCGGCGGCGCGAGCAGGGAGTCGCGCGGCAGGAGGTAGTCCTTGTGGAGATCGCGCACCTCCACCAGCGGCGTCGCGTCGCCGGCGCTCATGGCGCCGACCCCTTCAGCGGCAGCACGTCGCTCGTGATCACGGCGCCGGCCCCTTCGGTGCGGCCGCGGGCGGCTTCGTACAAGACCTCGCCCGCGGTCATGGGGTGGACTCCGCCCGAACTCATGGGGCTGACCTTGCCCGCCGGCGCTCCCGGGCCGCATCGACGCGCCGGCAGGCGACGACATGCCCGCGCCCGATCGGTACCGGGAGCGGCCGGGTCCGCCGGCACGCCGTTTCCGCGAGGTCGCAGCGGTCGGCGAACGCGCAGCCCGGAGGCAGGGCGGACAGCTCCGGCACCGCTCCGGGAACGGACCGCAGGCGCCGCCCGGCGCGGCGCGCGCCGCGGCCGACTTGCGGGATCCCGGACAGCAGTCCCTGCGCATAGGGATGCGACAGGTGGGCGAACAGCTCCCGGGTGGGCGCGGACTCCACCACCGAACCGCCGTACATCACCATGATCCGCTCGACGGTGTTCGCGATGACCGCCAGATCGTGGCTGATCAGCACCAGCCCCATGCCGAGCTCGCGGACCAGCGACCCGATGAGGTCGAGGATCTGTTTCTGGAGGGTCACGTCGAGCGCGGTGGTCGGCTCGTCCGCGATGAGCAGGTCGGGCTCGTTGGCGAGCGCCATCGCGATCATCACCCGCTGGCGCTGGCCGCCGGAGAGCTGGTGCGGATAGTGGTCCAGCCGCTGGCCGGCATCCTCGATACCCACCCGCTCCAGGAGCCGCCGCGCCTCCCGCCGCGCACCGCGGCGGCCGAGGCCGCGATGCAGGATCAGGCCCTCGGCCACCTGGCGGCCGACGGTGTGCAGCGGGTTGAGCGAGCTCATCGGCTCCTGGAACACCATCGCCATGCGGTTGCCCCGGATACGGCGCCAGGCGTCCTCGGTCCCGGCCAGCAGGTCGACGCCGTCGAAGCGGATCTCGCCGTCCACCCGCGCGCCCTCGGGGAGCAGGCCCATCAGGGCGAGCGCGGTCATCGTCTTGCCGCAACCCGACTCGCCGACGATCCCGAGGGTCTCCCCGCGTTCGAGCGCGAACCCGACGCCGCGCACCGCGCGGCCGGGGCCGTGCGGAGTATCGAGGACGACCTCGAGCCCGTCGACCCGGAGCAGGCTCACCGCTTGCGCACCAGTCGCGGGTCCGCGAGGTCGCGCAGCCCGTCGCCGAGCAGGTTCAGGCCGAGCACCGAGAGCGCGATGGCCGCCCCCGGGTATACCGCGAGCATCGGCTGGAGGAAGACGAGCGTCTGCACGTCGCTCAGCATGCGTCCCCACGACGGGGTCGGCGGCTGCGAGCCGATGCCGAGGTAGCTGAGCGCCGCCTCCGCCAGCACCGCGAGCGCGAACTGCACCGTGGCCTGGACCACGATCACCGGCGCGATGTTGGGCAGCACGTGCTCGATGGCGATCCGCCACCGGCCCTTGCCCGCCGCGCGCGCCGCAAGCACGAACTCCCGCGTCCAGACCGCGTTGGCGGCGGCGCGAGTCAGCCGCGCGAAGGCCGGGACCGCGAAGATCCCGATCGCGACGATCGCGTTGACGGCTCCGGAGCCGAAGGTGGCGACCAGCAGGATGGCGAGGAGGATCGCGGGAAAGGCGTACATGAAGTCGCAGATCCGCATGATCGACTCCTCCATCCACCCCCGGCGAACGGATGCGAGGAGGCCGAGAGACACCCCGATCGCGAGTCCGATCAGCACCGCCACCACCCCGACCACGATGGAGTTCCGGGCGCCCGCCATGATGATCGACAGCACGTCGCGGCCGAACTGGTCGGTGCCCATCCAGTGCTCCCACGACGGCGGCGCGAGGCGGTTGGGGATCTCGATCCGGGTCGGGTCGTAAGGCGTCCAGAATACCGACACCACCGCCATGCCGACCAACAGCACGCTCAGGGCGCCACCGACCGCGAGCGAGCGATGGGCCAGCCACCGCCGGCGCGGCCGGGTCCCGCCCGCCGGCGGCGCGCGAGGCGGCGCGGCGTCAGACATCGGAGGACTTCAGGCGCGGGTCGATGACCGCGTAGAGCAGATCGACCACCAGGTTGATCAGGACCACCATCGCCGCGAGCAGGGTGACGACGTCGCGCACCACCACGAGGTCGCGGTTGGTGATCGCCTGCAGGATCAACCGGCCGACGCCCGGCAGGGCGAACACGTTCTCGACCACGATGGTGCCGGCGAGAAGATTGGCGAACTGCAGCCCCATCACCGTGACGAGCGGGATCATCGCGTTGCGGAGTACGTGGCGGCGCAGGGTCTGGCCGCGCGTGAGGCCCTTGGCGCGCGCGGTGCGCACGTAGTCTTCGCGCATGGTCTCGAGCACCGCCGAGCGGGTGAAGCGCGTGAGGATCGCCCCCTGCACGGTGGCCAGCGCAAGCGCCGGCAGCAGCAATGCCTTGAGGGCGGGGCCGGCGCCCGCGTCCCAGCCGGGGAAGCCGCCGGCGCCGAACCACCGCAGGTGGACCGCGAACAGCACGATGAGGAGCAGGGCAAGCCAGAAGTTCGGCACCGAGATGCCGAGCTGGCTCACCCCCATGACCACGACGTCGCCGCGCCGGTTGTGGTGGGCGGCGGCGAAGATCCCCAGCGTCATCGCCATCGCGACGGAGAGCGCCATGGCGAGCAGCGCGAGCGGCACCGTAATCCCGAGCCGCGCCGCGAGCAGCTCGTCGACCGGCACGCTGTAGGTGTAGCTGTCGGCGAAACGGCCGGTCGCGAGCGCGCCCACCCAGTCCAGGTAGCGTTCGAGCGCGGGACGATCGAGCCCGAGCCGCTCGCGCAGGGCCTGCACCGCGCTGTCCGGGGCGTCCACTCCGAGAATGACCCGGGCCGGATCGCCGGGCAGGACCTCGAGGGCGAGGAAGGTGATGATCGTGGTGCCGGCGAGCGTCGCGACGAACGTCGCGAACCGCTTGGCGAGGAACAGGCTCATGGCCGGGGGGAACCGTCGTTATCCGCCGCGGAATCTACCCGTTGCGCCACGGCGCGGTCGAGTCGCCGAGCCCCGACGGCGCGCGGGTGGGGGGAATGTCGGCGGGCCGGTCGAGCGACGGCACGCGGGCGGGGGATGCGCGCGACGCGGGTCCCGGACGCGGGGCGAAACTCGCATCGAGCGCATTCCGATACACTCGCCGCCCCGCATCGTCCGGAGGCCTTTCCATGATTTCAGCGGCAGAGCTGAGCGCCCTGCTCCAGGTCATCGTCGTCGACCTCGTACTCGCGGGAGACAACGCGATCGTGGTCGGCCTGGTCGCGGCGGGCCTGCCGGCGAAGGACCGGGCCCGGGTCATCGCGATCGGCATCGTGGCCGCGACCCTGATGCGGCTCGGGTTTGCGGCGGTGACGGTGCAGTTGCTCCAGATCGTGGGGCTGCTGCTCGCGGGGGGCCTGCTGCTGCTGTGGGTGGCATGGAAGATGTGGCGCGAGATCCGGGCGGGGCGCGAAGCGCGCGACGCTCCCGACGGGCGCGCCGGCGAGCCGGGCGCCGACGGGCGCGAGGCGCCCGGACGCATGCGCAGCGCGATCGTCCAGATCGTCGTCGCCGACGTGTCGATGTCGCTCGACAATGTGCTCGCGGTCGCCGGCATCGCACGCGACCATACCTGGGTGCTGGTGGTCGGACTGGCGCTCTCGGTCGCGTTCATGGGCCTTGCGGCGACCTGGATCGCGCACCAGCTCGAGCGCCGGCCCTGGATCGCCTATGTCGGGCTCGTGATCATCTTCTACGTCGCGATGACGATGATCTTCGAGGGTGCACAGGAGATCGCCGCCGCGGCCGCGGCTTCATGACCGATCCCGGTGTCCGTGTCCTTCGGAATCGCGGACGCGGGACTCGCGATCAGCGCCCGGTTCGCGGCCGCGACGGGCATCGCGCCGCCCATCCGGGCCGCCGCCGACGCCCCGCCATCGAGGTCGTGCCGGAGGAGGTGAAGCGTGGCGGGGCTCACCCCGGGATCGGTATGTCGCTGGTCTTGCGCGGCACGTGGTATCCGCGCCGCACCGCGGGCCGGCCCGCGATGTCGACGTACCAGCGCCGGACGTTGGGGAAGTCCGCGAAGTCGATCTCCTGCCATTCGTAACGCGAGACCCACGGCCAGGCCGCCATGTCCGCGATGGTGTAGTCGTCCCCGGCGAGGTACGGGTTGTCCGCCAGACGGTCGTTCATCACCCCGTAGAGCCGATCCGCCTCGGTGCGGAAGCGCCGCTCCGCATATTCGCTCCTGCCCGGATTGAACTTCACGAAGTGGTGTACCTGGCCGAGCATGGGACCGACACCGCCCATCTGCCACATCAGCCACTCCAGGACCCGCCAGCGCCCTTCCCCGTCGCCCGGCATGTACTTCCCGGTCTTCTCCGCGAGGTACACCAGGATCGCGCCCGATTCCATCAACGACAGTCCATTCTCCCGATCGACGATGGCCGGGATCTTGTTGTTGGGCGAGATCTTCAGGTAATCGGGGTGAAACTGCTCGTCCGCGCCGATGTCGACCGGGTGCGTCTCGTATTCGAGCCCGAACTCCTCGAGGGCGATGGAGACCTTGCGGCCATTGGGGGTGCTCCAAGTGTAGAGGTCGATCACGGTGACAGGGTCCTCGCTGAATGACGCAAAGGGAACGGATGGCGGGAAGGGCACGCTTCCGGGAGACGCTGCTTCGGCGGCGCCGGCGGCGCGATCCGTCGAACGTCCCTCACGGCGGATGATAACCCGCCGGCGCGGAGACGCTTGAGGCCCCCATCCCCGATCTTCACGGCCTTCAGCCCCGGGCGGCGGGTCCCTGCGGTCCGTCCCGATCCCGGCCGGGACGCCCCGGTGTCGCCTCGCCTTGCGGTGATCTCCGGTATCCTTGAAAGATCACGCGTCCGGCGGTCTCACCGACATCGCGCGCCGGGGCATCCCGGAGAGCCCAGTGAACGCCGGTTCCACGCCGATCTTCAAGGACCTCGTGCTCGCCGGCGGCGGACACAGCCACGTCATCGTGCTCAAGCGCTTCGGGATGAAGCCGATGCCCGGAGTGCGGATTACCCTCATCTGCCGTGACGTGGAGACGCCGTACTCGGGGATGCTGCCCGGACACGTGGCCGGCCACTACACCCACGACGAAATCCATATCGACCTGGGCCCCCTGACCCGTTTCGCCGGCGCGCGCTTCTATCACGACGAGGTCGTCGGACTCGATCCGGTCGAGCGCAAGGTGATCTGCCGCAACCGTCCTCCCGTCCCTTACGACGTGCTCTCGATCGACATCGGCTCGGCGCCGCTTTCGCGGGAAGTGCCGGGGGCCGATGGCGCGGTGGTGCCGGTCAAGCCGATCGGCAATTTCGTCGCCCGCTGGAACGCGCTCGTCGACCGGGTACGCGCCACGGAAGGGCCGATCCGGGTCGGAGTGGTGGGATCGGGGGCCGGCGGCGTGGAGATGGTGCTCGCGATGCAGCACGGGCTGGGGGCCCGGCTGCGCGAGGCCGGCGGCGATCCGGATCGGCTGCGCTTCGATCTGTTCGCCAGCGGGGCTGAAGTGCTGCCACGCAATCCGCCCGGGGTCCGCGCCGCGTTCGCCCGCGTGCTCGCCGAGCGCGGAGTGCGGGTCCATCTCGACGCGTGGGTCGCCCGCGTCACCCCGGGCGCATTGCACGCCGCCGGCCTCACCGGAGGCGTGGAGGCCGTCGCCGGCGCCGGCGCCGGGGCCGGGGCCGCATACGGGAACGGCTATCCCTGCGTGCTCCACACCGCGGACGGGGCAATGCACGAGTTCGACGAGGTGCTCTGGGCCACCGCGGCCGGCGCCCAGCCCTGGCTCGCCGCTTCCGGGCTCGACACCGACGAGGACGGCTTCGTCGCAGTGCATCCCACCCTCGAATCCACGTCGCACTCCGGCGTCTTCGCGACCGGGGACTGTGCCGCGGTGCTGGAGCATCCGCGCGAGAAGGCGGGGGTCTTCGCGGTTCGACAGGGGCCCGCGCTCGAGGCCAATCTGCGCCGCGCGCTCCGAAGCCTTGCGCTGAGGCCGTTCCGGCCGCAGCGCCGCTATCTGAGCCTCATCAGCACCGGCGACCGCCGTGCCGTCGCGACTCGCGGCGGAACGCTCGTGCTCGAGGGGGAGTGGGTGTGGCGGTGGAAGGACCGGGTCGACCGCCGGTTCATGCGCAAGTTCTCCGAACTCCCCGACATGGCCGGCGACGTGAAGCTCGACGTGCCCGGCGGCCTCGCCGGCGACGATGCGATCAGGGAGCTCTCGGCCATCGCGATGCGCTGCGGCGGGTGCGGGGCCAAGGTCGGCGCCACGGTGCTCGCGCGAGTGATGAACGACCTCGAGCCGGCGCCGCGGGACGACGTACTCATCGGACTCGCGGACCCCGACGATGCGGCGGTGGTGGAGACTCCGCGCGGCAAGGTGGTGGTGCACACCGTCGATTCGTTCCGCGCGATGATCGACGACCCGTACCTGTTCGGCCGCATCGCCGCCAACCACAGCCTCGGCGACATCTTCGCGATGGGCGGCGAGCCGCAGACCGCGCTCGCCATCGCGACCCTGCCCTACGGGATCGAGTCCCAGGTCGAGGACACGCTGAGGCAGATGATGACCGGCGCCACGGAGGTGCTCGGCGAGGCCGGCGCCGCGCTCGTCGGCGGGCATACGAGCGAGGGCGCGGAGCTCGCGCTCGGGTTCGCGGTGAGCGGGCTGATCGACCGCGACAAGATCCTGCGCAAGGGCGGAATGTGCTCCGGGGACCGGCTGATCGTGACCAAGCCGCTGGGGACCGGAACGCTTTTCGCCGCCGACATGCGGCACAAGGCGCGCGGCGAGTGGGTCGCGGCGGCGCTCGACGCGATGCAGCAGTCGAACCACGCCGGGGCGCGGTGCCTCCACCGGTTCGGCGCCAGCGCGTGCACCGACGTCACCGGCTTCGGACTGCTCGGGCATCTGGTGGAGATGATCCGTGCGTCGGGCGTCGACGCGGAGCTCGACCTCGGAACGATTCCCTTCCTTCCCGGCGCCCTCGCCACCGCCGCGGCCGGGATCACGAGCTCGCTGCAGCCCCAGAACCTGCGCCTGCGACGCGCGGTGCGCAATCGTGACGCGGCCGCGAACGATCCACGCTGGCCGCTCCTGTTCGATCCGCAGACCGCGGGCGGACTGCTCGCATCCGTCCCCCGGGACCGGGCCGAGGCCTGCGTGGAGGAGTTGCGCGCGCTCGGCTATTCGCACGCCGCGCTCATCGGACGCATCCTCCCGTGCGGCAACGCTCCGGAGCCGATCGCGTTGCTGGGCTGAACCGGGCTTCGCGCTTCAGGTCGTGCCTGCGGACTTCAGAGGGGACTTCGGGGGGACTTCGGGGGGAGTTTCCCGGGCGCCGCGCCGGATTCCCGGGCAGCCCGGATTTCTCGCCATCCCACCTCTCGGACGCGGATCGACCGGCATCGACCGCGTTGAACGCGGTCAGGGTGCTCGACGTACCGTCAAGTACCGCGCGCCCTGACTCGCGTTCGCCTTGTCGCGACCGGCATCCGCGCGCTCTCGCTTTGCGATCCGGCGGGAAATCCGGGCTATGATTTCGGCCTCCGACATCCGGTTGCCGCCGAGCAAACACGCATGCCTTCTCCGTTCGATCTGCTGCTGTCGGCCACCCGCACCGCGGTCCGGTACGCGGCCACGTCCGCGGCCTCGGAGTGCCCCGAGACGGCGATTCTGGACGATCTCGTGAGCCGGCCGTTTCCTCCGGGCGCGACCCCGGTCGAGCCCGCGCATACCCCGGTGGTCGCGCGCTGCCTCGATGCGGCGGTGCGAGCGGCAGCCACGCCTCAAGAGCGGATGCTGGCGTCGGCCCTGGCGTCCGCGTCGCCGCATCTGCGATGGAACGCGCCGTACCGGCCCGGCGAAGGGTCGGACGAGATGGCGACCGGATACGCGTCGACCATGCTCTCGATGCCGGGGCCGCCGCCGCGGGAAGGCTACCAGGCGCCCTTCGCGCACCAGGACGTCCTCCTGGCGTTCACGTTGCAGGCCCCGGGCATCTTCTATCCGCTGCACCGCCACAAGGCGCCGGAGATCTACCACGTCATCTCGGGGACGGCCGAGTGGCAACGGGACGGCGAGCCGTGGCGCCGCCGCTCCCCCGGCGAGTGGCTTTTCCACGCCAGCTACCAGGGTCACGCCATGCGCACCGGCGACGAGCCCCTGCTCGCCTTCGTCGCCTGGATCGACCACTTGGACTGTCCGCCCCCGGTGCTGGAGGTGGATGAATCCGCGCAAGACGCGCGGGAGACCTGACCCGCGCCCGTCCTCTGCGCCCCCGCTTCGCAGTCCGGTGAAGAAGCACAAGGGGCCCGTGCGCATCGACGGTGGGGCTCCGGACCCCGCGCAGAGCCCGTACCGGAACCGGGGACAGCGTCAGGATTTCACCAGGCCCCGCGCAGGGCCCATACCGGAACCGGGAACGGCGTCAGGATTGCACCAGGCCCCGCGCAGGGCCCGTACCGGAACCGGGGACGGCGTCAGGATTGCACCAAGCCCCGCGCAGGGCCCGTACCGGCGCCGGGAACGGCGTCAGGATTTCACCAGGCCATCGAGCAGTGCGGCCCAGCCGGCGCGCTCGCGCTCCGGCGAGAACCGGTCGCGCCGCGCTTCGCCGTGCGCACGCACCCTGGCGAGGAAGCCGGACCCGGCCTCGGCGCGACGGAGCAGGGCGTGGAGCGCGCGCGTGTCGCCGGCGGGATAGAGGGCGGGGTGATCGGGGCCGAGCAGTCCGGCGTTTCCGGGAATGTCGGAGGCGATGACCGGCAGTCCGGCCACCACCGCCTCGGAGACGACGTTCGCGCCTCCTTCCATGATCGAGCTCATCACCATCGCGTGGCAGCGCGCAAAGGTGCGCCGGACCTGCCATCGCGGCACTTCGCCGCGCCACAGGTAGCGCGGATTCGTGGCCATCTCCGCGCGGGCCGCCCGCTCGTGGGCCGCATCGTGCGGTTTGCCGAGGTGGATGACGCGGAGCCCGGACGCGGGCGGTGCGAGGCGGGCCGCGTGCGCGGCGCGGAACGGATCCTTCTCCTCGCGCAGATGCCCGACGACGCAGACGTCGAAGGTCCGCCGCGAGGGTTTCCGTGGAGTGCGCAACGGCAGCGCGGACTGGTGGATGACGCGGAGCTTCGCTCGGAACCCGGGCGGCAGGTCGTCGGCCACCAGGTCGTGCAGGCCGACGAGCCGGTCCGCGGCGGCCATCGATGCGGCGGTTTCCTCGGGGTGGCTGTGCTGGAAGCGGTAGATGTCGGTGCCCGACATGAGCACCACGAGCGGCCGGGAGGGATACCGATCGCGGAACGCGGCCACGGAGGCGGCGCTTCGCCACGCATGGATGGCGACCAGGAGGTCGGGACCCCGGCTCCGCCCTTCGCGGCCGGGCCCGGTCCCGGGCCACGATTCCGCGACCGTCACCGAATGCCCCAGACCTTCCAGGATGCGGGCCCACCGCACCGCGGTCGCCCGGTTGCCGCTCAGCGAACGTTTCGCGGCCGGGGTGATCACGCTAATGTTCAGCGCCGTCTCCTCGCGAGGGTCCGTTCATTGGCCATCGGCAGTCCAGTCGCTCCAGCCGGCATCCCCCCGGTCAGGGAGGTCGGATCGGCGACGCTCGAAGCGTACATCCGCGATGCGCGGCTGCGCACCCGCGAGCTCGTCGACGACCTCACCGACGCGCAGCTCATGGGACCGCGCCTTCGCATCGTCAACCCGATGCGCTGGGAGATCGGGCACGTTGCGTGGTTCCACGAGCACTTCATCCTGCAACGCGTGTACGGCGAGGCGCCGCTGCTCGACGACGGCCACGCGCTGTACGACTCCATCGCGATCCACCACCACGAGCGCTGGGACCTGCCCCTGCCGTCCCGCGCGGACACCCTCGCGTACATGCAGCGCGTGCACGACCGCCTCCTCGAACGGCTCGGAGACGGCCTTGCGAGCGCGGTGGACAGCTACCTCTACCAGTTCACCGCATTCCACGAGGACATGCACGACGAGGCGTTCACCTGGACCCGCCAGACGCTCGCCTGTCCGCGGCCGGGGTTCGCGGTCGCGCGCGACCCCGGCCCGCCGCCCGACGCCGGGGCGGGTGCGCTTCCCGGTGACGTGTCGGTACCCGGCGGGGAGTTCCTGGTCGGCGCCCCCGGCGACGCGCCGTTCGTGTTCGACAACGAGAAGTGGTGCCATCCGGTCGAGGTGCGTCCGTTTCGCATCGCGCGGGCGCCGGTGACGAACGCCGACTTCGCGCAGTTCGTGGACGACGGCGGGTACGCGCGCCGCGCGCACTGGACCGACGCCGGGTGGCGGTGGCGGGAGTCCGTGCGGGCGGAGCACCCCGTGTACTGGCGGCGCGATGGCGAGGGTGGATGGCTGGTCCGGGAATTCGACGAAACGCTTCCGCTCGCCCCTCACCGCCCCGCGGTCCACGTCAACTGGTTCGAGGCGAGTGCCTGGTGCCGGTGGGCGGGCCGGCGCCTGCCCCGCGAGCACGAGTGGGAGGCGGCGGCCCTCGGCGAGCCGGCCGCGGCCGGCGGGCGCCTGTCGGAGACGAAGCGGCGCTATCCCTGGGGCGGAAAGGCCGCGGACCCCGCCCGCACCAATCTGGACGGCCGCTCGCTCGGGTGCGTCGACGTTGCGGCGCTGCCCGGCGGCGACAGCGCGTTCGGCTGTCGCCAGATGCTCGGCAACGTCTGGGAGTGGTGCGCGGACGCCTTCTGCCCCTATCCCGGCTTCACCCCGGACGCCTACAGGGAGTACTCGCAGACGCTGTTCGGCCACACCCGGGTGCTGCGCGGAGGGGCGTGGACGACCCGGTCGCGCATGGTGACCGGGCTGTACCGGAACTTCTTCGGACCGGACCGCCGCGATGTCTTCGCCGGCTTCAGGACCTGCGCGATCGACTGAAGTGGTCAGCCGGCCGCCGCCCGCTCCTCGCCGGGGTAGACCGGCGGGACCAGCGTCTGGTCGGTGAACGGGGGCCGTACGTACGTGCCGGCGTCGGTGCGCTGCGGAAGCTCGATGGGCTCGGGAGTCAGATCCTTGTAGGGAACCATGCCCAGCAGGTGGCTGATGCAGTTCAGCCGCGCGAGCTTCTTCACGTCCGCATCGACCACGTACCACGGCGCCTGCTTGATGTCGGTATGGGCGAACATCTCGTCCTTCGCCCTGGAGTACTCGACCCAGCGCCGCCGCGATTCCAGGTCCATCGGGCTCAGCTTCCAGCGCTTGTGGCTCTGGGCGAGCCGGCTCTGGAACCGCTTCTCCTGTTCCTCGTCGGAGACCGAGAACCAGTACTTGACGAGCTTGATGCCGGAGCGCACGAGCATGCGCTCGAACTCCGGGCACGTGCGCAGGAACTCGCGGTGCTCCTCTTCGGTGCAGAAGCCCATGACCCGTTCGACGCCGGCCCGGTTGTACCAGCTTCGATCGAACAGGACCATCTCGCCGGCGGCGGGCAGATGCGGCACGTAGCGCTGGAAATACCACTGCGTCCGTTCGCGCTCGGTCGGCGCGGGCAAGGCGACGACCCGGCAGATGCGCGGGCTCAGGTGCTGGGTGATGCGCTTGATGACGCCGCCCTTCCCGGCCGCGTCCCGCCCCTCGAAGATGACCACCACCTTGAGCCCTTCGTGCTTGATCCACTCGACCATCTTCACCAGCTCGACCTGGAGCCCGAACAGCTCCTTCTCGTAGCGCCGGTTGGCGATCCGGTTCGGCCGGACCGCGGTTCCTCCGGTGGCTTCTCTCGCCGATTTCACGGTCTTCGCCTTCTTCGACTTGCCCATGTCCCCCTCCTCGAAAGTGCGTACCCGGATCGGTCCGGCTCCGCGCGAGCCCGCATCGCCGAGCCCGGGTGCGCGCTCCCTCTTGCTTGCGGCGCGGCTCCGTCCGGTGTGAACCGGCGCCTGGATGTCACGGCCCGAGGAGGTTCCATCTCCATGGCGGCAAAGGACTTCCGTCACGGACGGACCATACGCGATATCCGCCGGCGAAGCAGCGCCGCCGGCCCGGTGGTTTTCTTCGTTCCGTCCGTCATCCCCGCAAAGTCCCCGGGTGCGAATCCGTCCTGCCCGCGGCGGGGAAGCGCATGGACTTCCGGGGTTCGTTGGTGTCCAATGTACTTCCCGTTGCACGAGAAACCCTGGCCGGCCGGAGTGTGCGGAAACCGGCGCGGTCGTGGTCCTCTCGATCCCGTGGCCATGCGTTTGCACGGCCATCACCCAACTGAAACCAGACAAAGACTGTCCAAGGAGAGAGCGATGAAGAGACTCGATTGGCGTCACACCCTCTGCGCGGCCTTCGTGGGCGCCAGCATGTCGTCCGCCCAGGCGGCCGACGTCGTCATCGGCGTCCCCAACTGGCCGTCGGTGGCGGCTACCGCGAGCATCCTCAAGGTCGTGCTGGAAGAGAACCTCGGTCTGGAGGTGGAGCTTCAGAACGGCACCAACCCGGTCATCTTCGAGGCGATGGACTCCGGCAGCATGCACGTGCACCCCGAAGTCTGGCTGCCCAACCAGAACAACCTCCACGACAAGTTCGTGAAGTCGGAGGGCACGGTCAGGATGAACCCGAACGGCGTCGCCGCATTCCAGGGCATGTGCGTGACGAAGGGAACCGCGGAACGCACCGGCATCACCAGCCTCGCCGATCTGGCCGACCCCGACATGGCGAAGAACTTCGACGCCAACAACGACGGCCAGGGCGAGGTCTGGATCGGCGCCTCGGGGTGGGCGTCGACGAACGTCGAGAAGGTCCGCGCCAAGAGCTACGGGTACGACGAGACCATGGAGCTCGTGGAGATGGACGAGACGCTGGCGCTGGCCAACGTCGATGCGGCCGTCGCGCAGGGGACCGATCTCGTGTTCTTCTGCTATACCCCCCACCATCTGTTCACGCTGCATGAGCTGGTGGTGCTCGAGGAGCCCGCGTACGACGCCTCCAAGTGGATGGTCATCCAGCCCACCGACGACCCGCAGTGGCTGGAGAAGTCGGACGCCCCGGTCGCTTGGGATCTGGCCTACCTGCACGTGCACTACGCGACGGCCCTGGAGCAGACGCATCCCGAGGCCGCCGCCGTGCTGGCCAACGTCAAGCTCGACACCGATCAGGTGTCCGGCATGACGTACGCCCTCGTGGTCGACAAGGCCGACCCCGACGACTACGCCCGGCAATGGGTGAAGGACAACGCCGCGCTCGTGGATACATGGATGAAGTAAGCCGTTGCGAGCCGGTGCCCGAAGCAGGAGCGATGGCATGCGGAACGGGCGATCCCCTCTCCGGGGGATCGCCCGTTTTTTTGCCTGGAGGCGGGAGATCGCGCCTCCCGCGGGGGCGGCGGACAACGGCCGGAGGCATGAGCAATGAGTGAGCCGGTCATCAGGCTGGAGGGGGTGTGGAAGATCTTCGGCGCACGGTTCGAGGAGGCGATGCAGGCGATCACCCACGAGGGCCTCACCAAGCCGGAGGTGCTCGAGCGGTTCGGGTGCGTGGTCGGCATCGTGGACTGCTCGTTCGAGGTGCCGCGCGGCGAGATCTTCTGCGTGATGGGGCTGTCGGGCTCCGGCAAGTCCACGATGGTGCGCCACGTCAACCGGCTCATCGAGCCGACCTCCGGACGCATCGAAGTCCTCGGAAGGGACGTGCTGGCGCTCGCCGAGGGCGAGCTGAGGAAGCTGCGCGCCGCCCATATCGGCATGGTGTTCCAGCACATGGCGCTGTTCCCGCACCGCACGGTCCGCGACAACGTGGCGTTCCCGCTCCAAGTGCAGGGCCAGCCGAAGTCGAAGCGCTGGGAGGTCTCCCAGCGCTGCCTGAGCCTCGTCAACCTCGACGGCTACGAAGACCGCTTTCCGAGCGAGCTGTCCGGCGGGATGCAGCAACGGGTCGGGCTCGCCCGGGCCCTGGCCTCGGACCCCGAGGTCCTGCTGATGGACGAGCCGTTCTCCGCCCTGGACCCGCTGATCCGGCGCCAGCTCCAGGAGCAGTTCATGGCGCTGTCGGCGGAGCTGCACAAGACCACGGTCTTCATCACCCACGATCTGGACGAGGCGATCCGCATCGGCAGCCGCATCGCGATCATGAAGGACGGCCGGATCGTGCAGGTGGACACCCCCGAGGGAATCGTCACGAACCCCGTCGACGACTACGTGCGGGACTTCGTGGAAGGGATCTCCACGCTGAAGCTGGTGTTCGCCCATACCATCATGGAGCCGATCGGCGAGTACCGGCCGCGGCCGGGCGAAGACCTGGGCCTGGCGCCCAGAGCCGCGCACGATACCGATCTGAGCGGACTGATCGACCTCTCCACCAGCACCGATCAACCCATCGTGATCACCGATGGCGGCCGGGACGTGGGAGTCGTCGACAAGGCCACGCTCCTCAAGGGAATCAAGGGGGGTGACAACTGATGCAAGAGACCGGACTTTCCGCGCCCCCGGGCAGGCTCACCGGCTCGGTCGGCGCCTTCACCGGCCCCGGGGAGGCGTACTACGGCCGCGAGTTCGAGAAGATCGAGTCGGCCACCCGGTTCCCCTGGTCGTGGAACACGATGGCCGCGCTCGCCGGGCCCTTCTGGGGGGCGGCCCGCGGCCTGTGGGGATTCTTCTGGGCGTTCCTGGTCCTGGAGGTGCTCGCGCTCGTCCAGATCGGCCGGGGCTGGTGGGGCGAGCTGGGAGCGGACAAGCTCGTCCGGCTGGAGAAGCTCAACGCCAAGTCCGCCGAGTTCCTCGAAAGGTACGAGGCGGCGAAGCTCGCCGGCGAGCCGGACGCGGACGCATTCCTCAAGCGGGCGGAGAACCTCGACAAGGTCGCCGCCCGGATCGCCGAAGAGGCCGAGCTCGCCGCGCAGGGAGCGGTGACGATCCTCCTGGTCGGTCTCGCGCTGCTGGTCGGCCTGCGCCTGGTGCAGGGCTTCTACGCCAACCTGCGCTACGAGAAGCAGTACCTGAACTGGAGGGCGGACCCCGCCGGAACGGTATCGGGCCTGAGCTGGACCAGGGCCGGCCTGAGCGGCCTGCTGTGGCTGGCGATCGTGCCGCTCACGCTCTACCGGTTCACCGTCGGCAGGATCGATCCCCGGATCGAGCCCTACGTCGCGGGCTTCCCGATGGACAAGAAGCAGTACTACGCGCCGGTGTCCACCTGGATGGACAACGGGTTCGACTGGCTGTCGGTCCGGGGCGCCGGCGTCTTCGACGGCGTCGTCGCCGCGATCAGCACGGTGCTGGACAGCCTGGAGACGGTGTTCGTGGACACGCCGTGGCCGGTGGTCATGACGGTCATCGTGGTCGTCGCGTGGCGGCTGGCGGGCCCCCGCGTCGCGGTGTTCACCGGTGCTTCGCTCGCCTACCTGGGCCTGTTCGGCCTGTGGGAGACGAGCATGGTGACGGTGTCGCTGCTCGGCGCGGCCGCCTTTCTCTGCGTGGTGATCGGGATCCCGCTCGGGATCTGGTTCGGCAAGAGCCAGAGGGCCTACAACGCGGCGTTGCCGGTGCTCGACTTCATGCAGACGATGCCGGCGTTCGTCTACCTGATCCCGATCATCGCGTTCTTCGGCACCGGCAAGCCGCCGGGGGTGCTGGCGACGCTCGTGTTCGGGATGCCGCCCGTCATCCGGCTGACCGCGCTCGGCATCCGCGGGGTGCCCGAGAACACCAAGGAGGCCGCGACGGCGTTCGGCTGCACCCGGTGGACGCTGCTCAAGGACATCGAGATCCCGCTCGCGATGCCGTCGATCATGACCGGCATCAACCAGACCATCCTGATGTGCCTGTCGATGGTGGTCATCGCCTCGCTCATCGGCGCCAAGGGCCTGGGGCAGGACGTGCTCGTCGCGCTCCAGTACGCGGCCAAGGGCCAGGGGATGCTGGCGGGCCTCGCGATCCTGTTCTGCGCGATGGTCATCGACCGGATCGTCCAGGGGTACTACCGGCGCTCGACGTCCAGCCACCGGCCCGGGCGGTAGCGCGGGCCGGGACGCTGTTCCCGGGCGCTATCCTCGAAAGCCGTCCGCGACCAGGCTGACGATCTCGAACATGATCGCGGCCGCGGTGTGCGACGTGATCCGGTTGGGGTGATCCTTGGTCGGCATGAGGCAGACGACGTCGCCGCCGATCACGTCCTTGCCTCGCACGCAGCGCAGGAGCCGCATGACCTCGTCGATCCTGAAGCCCTCGCAGCCGGCTTCCAGGTTCGCGACCGCCGGCGCCACCGTCGGGTCGAGGCAGTCCAGATCGAAGGTGATGTAGAGGGGGGCGTCGCCGATCCGCTCGTCGATGAGGGCCATGGTCTCCTCGGGACCCATCTCGCGGTAGCGGTCCATGGTGATCACCTCGTAGCCGAGCTCCTCGCTCGGCTTGCGCCAGTCGAGCGTGCGCGGGTTGCCGCGCATGCCGATCTGCACGCTGCGGCCGGCGTCGACGTACCCGTCGCGCACGAGGTAGGCCGCCCAGTGCGCGGCGGACTTCACCGCCCCGAGAAAGTGCGGGACCTGCTCGTAGGCGTCGGTGTGGGCGTCGAAGTGCAGGAATACCGCCTTCCCGCCCCCGGTCAGGCGCGCGCCTTCACCGGCGATGGCCTGCATGATCCCGCCGGTGACGGAGTGGTCCCCGCCGACCGAGACTGGCCGCACCCCGGCGGCGTCGATCGCGCGGTAGAACGTCGTGATGCGCTCGATGCAGGCCTCGTTGTCGTTGGCCTCGGGCAGCGGCACGTCCCCCATGTCGCGGATGCGCGCGAGCGCCCACGGGTCGATCCCGAACTCCATGTGCACGCGCCGGGCCATCGCCGACACCTCGCGCACCGCCCGGGGGCCGAGATGCTGGTCGCGCTCGGTGGTCCCGTTGCCGGTCGAGTGCGGCACGCCGACCAGGGCGATGTCGCAGTTCCCCGGGTCCCGCTCCACGGGACAGCGGAAGAAGGTGGCGATGTCCCACCAGTAGAGGCTCTGCAGCATGAGCTCGTCGGTGGTCGTCAGTCCGGTCGTGTTCATCCGTGGCCTCCGGTTCGGTCGTCTCCGGTTCGATGGAGCGTCGGCAACGCAATTATCTCAGGAGCATGAAGGTTGAAAGGGGGAGGGAAACGATTCGGGGGTCTTCCACCATGGCATTGTCGTCCTGGGTGACGAGTATTCCGAAGGTGGCGTTGTTGACCGTTTTTTCGAGAAATGACCGGATGCCCAGGGTGTCCCTTGCGGGGTCCGTGCGCCGCTGGTACTTGACTTCGACCGGCACGCGCCGAGCGCCAACAGTGAGAACAAAATCGACCTCCCGGTCAGTTCCTCTTTCCGGAAAGTGCGCAATGTCCAGCCCGTGGATGGTGGAAGCCACCGACCCGAAAATACTTTCCGCCAAGCGGCCCGCCAAGGTCGTCAACTCGGGTCTCCGCGTCAATTCATCAGGATCGAGGGGGATGTGCTCCTGCAGCCAACTGGCCCGGAGCCCGTGATCCACCAGGCAGATCTTCGGGCTGCCTCGCTTGCGTTTGAGTCGAATTTCCAGTGGGGGGATCAGTCTCAGGAGGAGTGTGTCACCAAGGAACCTGAGATATTGCATGACTCTTTGGCTGCTGACGTTCGCATGCAGAGCCAACCGCGCTTCTTCGGCCAATATGGACACGGTAGGGCACTGGCCCGCGTAACGGCAGCACAGCCGAAACAGCTCTTCGAGCAACTGCGGGTCCCGCTTGCGCCCACGATCCCCCAAACGCAAATCATGCTGGATGACCCGCTTGATAACCGTCTCGTTCAACTGGTCGGCGACCAGGGACCAATCGACGTCTTTCCGCTGGTGAACGATCGGATAGCCTCCGCGCTCGGAGAAAAACCTGAAAGCCTCACGGCGGAATTCCGCATGTTCCATCCCGTATTCTCTGAGGCCGACCCAGAATTCCTTGTTGATCAACTGACCCGAACCGTTATCGTTCAGGAAAGGCGCAGGTGACGGCAATTCCCGGAAGACCCCGATCTCCGTCAATGACAGAACACCCGCTTCAACAGTGTTGATCCGCCCGGCAAGGCTGTCACGTCCCTTCTCGATCCGCAGGGCGGAGGAACCCGTTACGATCACTTTGACGGAAGCATTGTCGACCAGCGACTTCAACTGGGTGTCCCAGTCCTTCAGGTTCTGCACTTCGTCGAAGAAGAGATAAGCTTTCCCGGAATCCGATGCGAGGCGGTTGAACCGGGCTTCGGCGATCCGTCGCTCGAACCATTCCGAGATAGCTATAATCGGAGCATCCGCCTTTCTGAGCGACTGCAAATCATCAAACTGTACGCGAAGGATGCTGGTCGGCGGCACACCCTCATCAAGCAGATCCTGGATCATTTGGAACTGGGTCGTTGTTTTCCCTATCTGGCGGGGCCCCCGCACTACCACGACAGGTGCGATCTCGGCTTCGACCCGCCGGCGTATCTGGGCAACCAAGTGACGCCGCGTCTTTGGCTGCAACGGCATGGGCTCGTCTTCCCACCAGGGGTTGAGTCGATGCAGATCGGAGACCAGCCGAGGCGATAACCCGAGATCCACGAAAAAGTCCCCTTGGTTGTTCACGACCCCGATCCCTTCTTGCGGGCGAGGACATCGAGGCTGACCCCGAGGGCCCTGTGCAATGTTGTGGGTCGTATCATGTTCGGAGAGAGCCCGGCCGCCTTGGATCTTCGTGTTGTCCGTTTCTTCCGTATCCTCTCCGACTTTGCTGCCGGGAGATGCAGCAACCGTCCGGAGCCACATGGCCGAACAGGCGGACATCGGGTTCAAAACCGGAGAGGTCCGCATCTGCGACCATGCGCGAGTGCGTCTCACGGGACACGGCCGCTCAGACCTGCTTCAAGTATCCGCGGAGGGTGATTTCTTCGTCGCCGACTTTTTTCAGTCTACCGTCATCCGGAGATCTCGCACAACGCGCGGCTTGGCGCATGGAACACAAATTGGTGCAGGGAGCCAAGGCACGCATCTCCAATCGCCTCCCCCGCCGACGGCACTCTCGGCGGTACGCGGGATTCCGCGTTGCGGTATCGTTCGCGTCCTCGATGCACACACGGGAGTCTCGCCCGATGAAGGCGGTGGTCGCTGACGCGCTGAACAGCTACTCGGTCGTGGACGTGGACTTGGCGCCGCCGAAGACGGGCGAGGTGCTGGTGCGGATGGCGGCGACCGGCGTGTGCCACTCCGACCTGTCGATGATCAACGGCACCATTCCGACGCCGTTCCCCACCGTGCTCGGGCACGAAGGCGCCGGCGTGGTGGAGGAGGTCGGCGAGGGCGTCACCAACGTCTCGCCCGGCGACCACGTCATCCTCTCGTTCATCCCCCACTGCGGCGAGTGCTTCCACTGCGTGCGAGACGAGCCCTATCTGTGCAACGTCGCGAAGCAGGACGGCAACCTGCTCGACGGGACCACCCGGGTGAGCCGCCACGGCGAGCCGATCTTCGTGATGTCGTTCCTCGGCAACATGGCCGAGTACGCGGTGGCGCCCTCGATCAGCGTGGTGCCGATGGCGAAGGACGTGCCGTTCCGGTCCGCCGCCCTCATCGGCTGCGGGGTCACGACCGGGGTCGGGGCCGCGGTCAAGACCGCGGCGGTCCGCCCCGGCTCGACGGTGGCGGTCTGGGGCTGCGGCGGAGTGGGACTCTCCGTGGTCCAGGGCGCCCGCATCGCGGGCGCTTCGCGCATCATCGCCGTCGATCTGAGCGCGGAGAAGATGGAGATGGCCAGGCAGTTCGGGGCCACCGACACCGTGACCCCGGGCGAGGACGCGATGCGGGAGATCTTCGAGATGACCGGGCGCATCGGAGTCGACTACGCGTTCGAGGTCATCGGCAATCCCGGGACCATCGAGCAGTGCATCAAGGTGGTCCGCCGCGGCGGGACCGCGGTGCTGGTCGGGGTCGGTGGCGCGAAGGAGCGCTTCTCGGTGAGCTCCCTGGTGTTGCCGTTGACCGGCAAGTCGGTGGTCGGGTGCATGTACGGCAGCGTCAACACCAAGGTGGACTTCCCGCTGTACCTCGACCTCTACCGCCGGGGCCGGCTCGATCTCGACGGGATGATCACCCGCACCTACACGCTGGACGAGGCGCCGCAGGCGTTCGAGGACCTCGAGAAAGGGGTGAATGCGCGGGGCGTGATCGTGTACGGATGACCCCGGCGGCGGTCAGGTGGCGATGCCGGTTTGTCGAGCGCGACGGATGACCCTGGCCGCACGGACACCATCGAACCGGCGGGGCCGTATCGTTCCGGCCTGTGCCCGGGGGTTGACCAGCTCGGCGGTGGCCGAACGGCTCGACGCCTCGTCCCCGGCGACGGGCAGGTGGCGACCCCGGCTTGTCGAGCGCGGCGGCGGGGACTGCATGACGAGTTCCGTCCGGGACGGCCCGCACCTCATGACGATGGAAGCCGATCGACCGCGCCAGCCGCGCCCGCCCGCGCCCTGTCGTCGCGGATGCGCGGCCCGTCTGTCCGTGGGGCGCCGTTCAGCACGGGAGGGCTCTTGTTCTCCGAGTCGTGGAAGGCCAGCGGCTCGTCCTGCCCCCGGAACCTTCCGCGCGCCACGATGTGCATGGGAATGATGCCGACGCGAAGTCCGTCCTCGAAGCATCCGTCGATGATCTCGGGACTGGTGAGGATCCAGTCGCACTTCGCGCGACGGAGCGTGCCGTTGGTGAGCACCCGGAGAGCCGGACGCCGCAGCACGTAGAGCGCGCATCGCAGGAAGAACCTCTCGAGCGGCGGGCGGACCCACGCGGACTTCCACCTGACGGCCAGAGCCGGTCGCGCGAGGCGCCATCTCCCCGCCGGATCGGCCAGCAGTGCGGCGTTCATGCCGGCCTGGTCGCTCAGATACCATTCGGTCAAGGTATGCACCTTCTCGAAGTACGCCCGGGTCCTCTCGTTGGCGCGGCAGAAGAAGAACCCGGCGCAGAGCACGAAGCGGTGGCGGTAATAGTGTGCACGCGGGAACATGGTCCCTTGGGAGCAGAGGAGATCGTGGTCCGTCCGGGCGATCAGCCAGGGCCGTGGGTCACGGAGCCAGAACACATCGGCGTCGCTGTGGATGAAATCGCATCCGGTGGCGGCGAGGCGGACGAAGAGCTTCACCCTGAGCAGGGTGAGCGCCTGGAGACGCGTGCACCGGTCCATGGCGTCGAAATCCGTCCTCGGAGCGCCCGGCACGAGGTCGTGGAAGGCGACGGCCCGGTGCGCTTCGCCCCGCTCCCGGAGGAACTCCGCGAGATGGTCGTCCATGCACACGATGCGGTAGTGCGAACAGCCGGCCTGACGGGCGTGCTCGGCCCACCGCGCGACGGTATGCCGCCAGCCGAACGTGCCGAACACGAGGGTAACGGGACCTTCTGCACGCGGTCGAAGGTCGGCGAGCACGGGGATCCCTCCTGTTCGGCCGTGGGCGTTTATCGGCAGGGGCGCACCGTCAGGCCGTCCGGCAGCTTCGTCCCGGCGTTGCCGCATGCCGCTTCGAGTTGCTTCCGGGTGAGGTTGTCCGCGTCTTCCAGGTTCGCGTCCGAGAGGATGGTCCTGCGGAAGTGGGCTCCGTCGAAGTCGGCGCCGGTCAGGTCCGCGCCGGTGAAGTCGGTGCGGCTCAGGATCGCGCCCGCGAGGTCCGCGCCCCGCATGTGCGCACCCGCCATCGACGTCCGCGACAGACGGGCCCGGTTCAGATTCGCGCCGGCGAGCCGCGCGCGGCGGAAGCTCGCGCGTTCGAGGTCGGCTCGGCGGAAGTCCGCCTCGACTGCCTCGGCGTCGTCGAAGATCGCCCGCTCCAGGTCCGAGCGCCGCAGATCGGCGCCGTCGAGTCGTGCGCGGGTGAGGTTCGCGTGTTCGAGCTCGGAGTCGGTGAGTTCGGCGCCGGTCAGGTCGGCATCGACGAACGACGCCTTCTCCGCATCCGCCCCGAGCAGGATCGCGCGGTTCGCCCGCACACCCGAGAGGTCCGCCTTCTCCAGCTCGGCGCGGCGCAGGTCCGAACGCGTGAGGTCCGCGTCCTTCAGGATCGCTCCCTTGAGCTCCGCGTCCGCGAGCCTGGCCTTCGCGAGGCGCGCCCCGGCGAGGTCCGCGTGCTTGAGATCCGCCTCGCGCAGATCGCAGCCCTCGCAGGCGCGGGTTTCGAGGAGCCGGGCCAGATCCTCCGGCTCGGCGGCGAGGGCGCCGCCGGCCGACACGAGGAGCGGGACAACGAGAAACGGGGCGAGTCTGGCGGGAAGCTTCATGAGAGTGTCTTCGCGGAAGATGGATACGGAACCCGTAGCCCTGATCGTATCCGAATCCGGCTCCGATGCGCACGGAGAAGGACCCGCATGGCATATCATCCCGCAGCTCCCGGTGCCCCCGCGGCGCTTCCGGGATTCCGCCACCCGCGAGCGAAGCCACCGGTCCACCGCGGCGCCTTGTCCGGCCGGCCTCACCCGGCAGAGCCGGAACCCGGAGTCCGCACACGAACCGTTCCGGCGATTCGCGCGCAACCCGGGCGGCGACGGACTGAACGGGAGGGTTGCACATGAACGTCATCGACGCCGCGCAGATGCGGGCGGTCACGAACTATCCCGATCTCGTCGAATGGCTGCGCGCGAGCCACCTCGACACCATCGACGCGATGGACGACCTGCTCATGACCCAGCCCGCGGCGGTGGATGGGACCGACACCCTGCTCATCCGCGCCGCGTGGCGGCGCGGGAAGCGGGTCGGCGTGAAACTCGTCACGTTGTTCCCCGCCAACGCCGGCGGGGCACTGCCGTCGGTTCAAGCGGTGTACATGCTCTTCGACGGCGGGAACGGCAAGCCGCTCGCAAGCCTCGACGGCACCGAGCTCACGTACTGGAAGACCGCGGCGGACTCCGCGCTCGGCGCCCGGTTCCTCGCCGGTGAGGCCCCCCGCGCGCTGTGCATGATCGGAGCGGGGGCGCAAGCCCCGCATCTCATCCGCGCGCACTGCACGGTCCACCCGTCCATCGAGCGGGTCACGATCTGGAACCGGACACACGCCAGGGCCGAGGCGCTCGCCGCCGCGGCGCCGGTGAAAGGCGTGACGTTCGAAACGGCTCCCGACCTCGAAGCCGCATGCCGCGGCGCCGACGTCATCACCGCCGCGACCGCGGCCGAGACGCCGCTGGTGCGCGGCGAGTGGCTGCGGCCCGGCCAGCACCTGGATCTGGTCGGCGGCTACAAGCCCGGGATGCGCGAGGCGGACACCGAGGTGTTCGTGCGCGCGCGGGTGTTCGTGGACGCCAGGGAGACCACCGTCGGCGTCTGCGGCGACCTGCTCGAACCGATCAACGAAGGGCGGTTCAGCGCGGACCACATCGAGGGCGACCTGTTCGATCTCTGCCGCAGCGGGCTGCCCGGCCCGCGCGCTCCCACCGACATCACCGTGTTCAAGAACGGCGGTGGCGGCCACCTCGACCTGATGACCGCGAGCTACTACGTGGATCGGGTGGGCGTGAGCCCCCCGCTCGAGGGGTCCGGACAGCGGGCCGCGAGGCGGTGAGCGGACCGGTCGCCGCGGCCCTGTTCGCGATCGGACTGGTGGTGGGGGTCCTGATCGGGGCCATCGGGGTCGGCGGCGTGTTGCTGGTGCCGGCCCTGACCTACATCGGCGGGATGGCGATCCACGTCGCGATCGCGAGCGCGATGGTCGCCTACTTCTTCGCCGGTGGATTGGGCTCGATCGAGTTCTCCCGCCAGGGCTCGATCCGGTGGAGCGACGCCGCCTGGCTCGCGGCGGGCGCGATGCCGGGTGCGTTCATCGGCGCGGCCGCCGCCAGCGCGGTACCCGCGTTCGCGCTGGAGCTCCTGATCGCGCTGCTCATCATCGCCTCGGCGCTGAACTCGCTGCGCGGAAGCGGCCCGGTGAGCCGCGTGCCGCGTACGCTTGCGAGGCGTGCGCTCTTCGTCATCGGCGTCCTCACCGGCATCGCTTCGTCGATGAGCGGCACCGGCGGACCGCTCGTGCTCGTCCCCATCCTGCTCTGGCTGCACGTGCCGGTGCTCGCGGCGGTCGGGCTGAGCCAGGTGATCCAGTTGCCGATCTCCGCCTTCGCAACCGCGGGCAACATCCTCTACGGCGCGATCGACGTCACGGTGGCGGCGGTGCTTTCGGTGCTCCTGATGATCGGGGTGTGGTTCGGCGCCCGTATCGCCCACCGCGTGTCGAGCGTCGCGCTGAAGCGGTTCGTGTCGCTGATGCTGCTCGGGGTAGGGGTAATGATGCTGGTCCGGGTCGCCACGCATGCCGCCGGCGGGCCGGGCGCATGAGGGACCGGCCGGACACGGTGCGCAGCGACGCGCGTGTCGGCCTGCGCGCGGGTGCGCCGAGCTGACGATGACGCCGAGTGTATCGCCCGAGCGCGTGTCGGCCTGCGCGCAGAGGCGCCGCCGGACGGAGCGGCCGGCCGGTCCGTCCGTGCCCGGTGGCGAGGACTCGAAGAAGCCCCGCATGACTATACTGGCGCGAACGACGAAAGGGATTCCCGCATGGACGATGCCCCGCACATGACGCCGGACGAGTTCCGGCAATGCGGCCATGCGCTCATCGAGCGCATCGCCCGCTACATGGAGGAGATCGAGCGCTATCCGGTGCTTTCGCGGGTGGAGCCCGGGTGGGTGCGGGAGCGGTTGCCGCCGACCGCGCCCGAGCACGGCGAGCCGTTCGCCCATGTGCTGCGCGACGTCGACGACATCATCGTTCCCGGGCTCACCCACTGGCAGTCGCCGAACTTCTTCGCCTATTTCCCCGCGAACGCCTCGGGTCCCTCCATCCTCGGCGACCTCCTCTCCTCGGGGCTCGGGGTCCAGGGCATGCTGTGGGCGACGAGCCCCGCCTGCACCGAGCTCGAGACGCACGTTCTGGACTGGCTCGTCGATCTGCTCGGGCTGCCCGAGCGGTTCCGCTCGACCACGGCGGGCGGCGGAGTGATCCAGGACACCGCTTCGAGCAGCACCCTGGCCGCGCTACTCGCGGCGCGGGAGCGCGCGAGCGGCGGTGCGGTCAACGAGCACGGCGCCGGACAGGGCGCGGGACATGGCTCCGCGCAGCGGCTGACCGTGTACACCTCGCGCCACGCGCATTCCTCGATCGAGAAGGGGGTGAAGATCGCCGGCCTCGGGCGCGGCAACCTCCGGCTCGTCGATGTCGATGCCCGCCACGCGCTACGCGTCGATGCGCTGGAGTCGGCCATCGCGGCGGATCGCGCGGCCGGCGCGACACCCGCGTTGGTGTGCGCGACGGTGGGCACGACCTCGTCGGGGGCCGTCGACCCGGTGCGCGCCATCGGCAAGATCTGTCACCGCGAAGGCATCTGGCTGCACGTCGACGCCGCGCACGCGGGCAGCGCCACCATCTGCCCGGAGCACCGGGGGCTCGTCGACGGGGTCGAGTACGCGGACAGCTACACGTTCAATCCGCACAAGTGGCTCCTCACCAACTTCGACTGCAACTGCTTCTGGGTCGCGGACCGGGCCGCGCTGGTCCACGCGCTGAGCGTCCTCCCGGAGTACCTGCGCAACCGCGCGACGGAATCGGGGCAGGTCATCGACTATCGGGACTGGCACGTGCCGCTCGGCCGCCGGTTCCGGGCCCTCAAGCTCTGGTTCGTCATTCGCCACTACGGCGCGGAGGGCCTGCGCGCCCACGTCCGGAGGAGCGTCGAGCTTGCCGAGTGGTTCGCAGGCCAGGTGGAAGCGAGCGGGGACTTCGAGCTGGCCGCGCCCGTCGCGGTCGGACTCGTGTGCTTCCGCCACCGCGAAGGAGATGCGTTCAACCAGGAACTGATGGATCGTCTCAATCGGTCGGGTGCGCTCTACCTCACCCACACCAGGCTCGACGATCGCCTCGTGCTCCGTCTCGCGGTGGGCGCGCCCGCGACCCGCCGCGAGCACGTCGAGGCGTCATGGTCGCGTATCGTCGATACGGCGCGCAGGCTGTCGATCGAGACCGGGAAGGGGTAGACGGCTCGCGGCAATCCGGCGGGCGCGCACGGACCGCCGGATGTATTGCGGATCGAGTTGGCCGCCCCGGCGACTCGACGTTTGCGTGGTGGTGTTCCAGACCGTCGTGATGGCGGCGTGGATCCGATGATGCGAGCCGGGAGAGCTGACCCGCGTGTGTTGCTCAGGTGACGGGATTCATGATCTTCGTTCTCAAACGTTCAGGCATTCTTCCCTGTCAGCTCTCCACTGGAATTTCTACGTTCAATTCTTCGAGGATACGGTGCGTGCTTGGCTGCGATGCCGGTCCCGGATTCAGAAATTCCTCACCCGCGACCAGATGAAGCCACTCCGACTTCGGCCCCGAGGCGGGATGGGTCCTGTTCACCTCGAGTCGACCGTGCTTTTCGAGCAGGGTGCGCAACTCCGGCCAGAGCGGAGACGCGAGAATCCTTTTGGAAACCGGATCCATTTCGTCTGTAGCCCGTATCGAATACTGCCGCATCGAGATGCGTGCGAACTTTTCGAGCAGGGGCCATCTTTCGTCCGGGTCTGCGTCACCATGTACGGACGGCCGGGTTCTCCGTGCGATCCACTCGGATATCCTGTCCTTGTCGTGCAGACGAGTCTCCTTTAAGTTCTGGTACACGATGATGGAGTGAACGTCCGGAACGCTTGTCCCGAACTTGACGAACGGATCCGCCAGCAATTCGAATACATTCGTATTCGAAAATTGCACCTTGCCAAGATCCGCGCCTCGCACGTCCAGACGATGCATATGGCAACCGTCAAGACGGATCCGTTGGGTTCCGAAAAGATCGGCCATCCAGACGTCTCGCAGTTCGAGATGTGAAAGGACGAGAACGTCGTCTTCGACTCCATCCTCCTCCAAGGGAGCGAACGACAGGAGCAACCCTCCGATGTTCGACCGTAGATAGTCGTAGCCGCTCGGCTCGCGGAGTTTATCGAGCAGAACCTTTCGGAGTCCCCTCTGATCGGGCAAGGACTTGCGCCGGGCAACGCGATTGAATATCCGGAAGTCGTCCGCACTCAGGGGAACGCGATACAGACCCGTGGTCGCTCCATGCTCCGGAAAATAGTCGAAGACGCTCAGACCGAAGAAGTATGACCTGACCGTCTCGTGAGGAAACGAACGCTTGCTGCCATCTCCGGCTTCCTCCTCCAGCAGGGCCAAGGCCTTGGCGCGCTGAACCAGGGCCTTGACCATCTCCGGATTCGCGTGATTCGTGAACACTTCTTCGAGCAGCAATTCGACGAGACCGATTTCTATCTCGCTTGTCTCATCGTCCATCATCATGCGTGCCACTTCAGAGAGAACCTCAACAAAAAGCTCGGTGGCGCGCTTGGCGCTGACGTCGGCCGAAACGCCCGTCAGCTTCTCGCCTTCTCTTCGGACAATGCTGTCCATGAGCTCGGCAATGGGCTCCCCCTGCGTGTCCTTGAAACGGTCCGGCCCGAGATCCGCGATTCTGGAAATGAAGAAGGGGAGTCTGAGATATTCGCTACTCTTGATTCGTCTCTCAAGAAGGGAATCCATCTTGTCGCGCCATTCCTCGCGGTTGGACAGCCAAGCTAGAACCTGTTTCGCCGGAGGATGCTGGACGCGCAGAAAAATGAGGGCGTCATCGCTGACCGCATTCCCCAGCCCTTCACGCACAGCGTCCCGATCCAGCATCGTGTCTCGTCCCGCGAGGATGCAGGTACCCTTGCCCTGGAGGTCTCGGATGAAATCCCGCAGCGCGCCCCATGCACGAACGTATCCCCGGCTGTCGGAGAGCTCGTCGAATCCGTCGATCGCCAATTGAACCGCACCGCGCCGGATGAGCGGCTTCAGTTCCTCCTCGAAGAAGCTCGCGCGCAGGCCCGACAAGGTGCCCGCGATCCGGTCGTTGAGTGACGTGAGTACCTTGCCGCGGCTCTCGACATGGAGAAGCAATGGCTTCCCGGACTTGTACGACGCGGGCTCCGCTCGACTTCGAACGATCTGTTCGATCAGATGGCTCTTGCCGACGCCCGCGCTTCCATCGACGACAAAGACGCGTAGCCGATCTTCAGGCCATTCCAGCATGTCGCAGGCGAGATCGAACGTCAGAGGTTCGTCGCGGCCGTCACTCCACCGAATCTTGCCCGCAACCGGCAGAAAGTCTTTCAGTTTTCCGGTGCTTGGATCGATCAGATTCGCGGTGCGATGCCGCTGGGCGCTCGCCAAGCGTCCGAGATTGGCGAATGTCTCGCTGACGAGCAATCCCTTGAAGCTGCGATATCTCCGCTGTTCGGGGCCAATCAGCGTCCGAATCGCTCCATTGGATTCACGTTGAATCTCGATATCTTCGCCCTTGCGTACGAAGTTCGCCGACCATCCGTCGACACCCGACACGCTCTTGAACATCTCGAACGGATCGGCAAAGAGCTGGAGATCCGTAAGCTCCATATTCAAGAGTTCATTCATGTTTCGACGCTCTGGTAGGTGTAGACAAGATCCTTGGCATGATCCATGAATCTGCTGCGCATGCCCGGACGACTCAGCATCATGCTTTTGGCGCCCGTGGCTTCCGCCGCGAAGATGCCCGGCAATATGTCGTCGTCATCGGAGACCACGAGGTATCGATCCGCTTCCTTGCGGCTCGCAAGGCCGAGAAGGTCCACGACAAGCGCCGTGTCCACCATTTTCTCCTCCGGTTTCCCATCCCGTTGTCTCAGTGTGTCGAGAAGATGTACGCCATGTTTGTGCGCCAACCTCCCCGGAACGCAAGCGAGCGTGTGGCCCAACTGAATTCCCCGGTCTCCTCCTTGGAACGCCACGCGACCTGCATGATAGGGGCGGATCTTGCTGGCATACGTTTCCCTCACCTTGGAGATGCCATGAAAATAGGGAGTGCGGGTCTTCCCGCTGTGCCACCCTGCATACAAACGCAACCGTACCTCGAACTTCCATCCGTCGGCGGACTGCTTCAGGCAGCCCGATACGATGCGCTCCACATGTCTCAGTGTCTTCTCGGCGATGGCGTCTTGGCGGCCCGATCGTATCGCAGCACCCGACGCGATGACCGCGGTGTGCCAATCGACAAAGCCAATCACTCTCTTGAAGGGTTTGACCGTCACTGCTGGATGCTCGGTCGAGGCTGTGCAGTATCAGCTCAAACTAACATGATTTGGTCTTCGGCGTGCGGCCGCTGGGTAGGCCGACGCGCCGTCAGTCGTAGGCCACCTGCTCCGTGATCCGTCGACATGCCGGCAACCGAAGCGGCGGAGGGGTTTGTCGGGTGGCGGGGCGCATGGTCGAGGGGCTTCACCCTGCTCCCGGAAGGCTCCGCAGGGCTGACCGCTCAACGCCGTGCAGATCAGGCGCTCGAGGCCGCGTTCGGAGGTGTCTGTCGGTACATCATTCGACCCGAATGGGCACTTCGAGGACCCCTCCGGGTCGCACTGCGGCTATCGCTTTGCGAATGTCCCTTGCACGGAGGCGAACTGCGGGCCAAGCCGTGCCCAGCAGAACGACGATACCGATTCGCCTCTCCGTCAAATTTTGTTGGTGGCGCAGGTTTTGATCGGTCGTCACGAGCACTTCGTATCCCTCTCGCTCCGCCAAGTCGAGCAACTCGCCGTTGTCCTTGTCTGATCAGCCCTTCGCCGCCAGCGTATCAACGGAGTGCTCCGGAAGGTGGTCCCGCAACGGTGCGGGCGTGCCTTGGTCGAACAGCACCTTCAACGCGCTACTACCCCACTCAGCGTCTTCGCCTCGTGTTCGAGCACCGCACGGACCTGCCGCTCGTCAACGCCGGGGAACCACTCGACGAATTCGTCGATCGTGGCTCCGCTGGCGAGATTCTCGTAGAGCGCGCACAGCGGGACCCGCGTGCCGGCAAAGACCCATGCGCCACTGACTTTCCCCGGCTTCCGCTCCACGGCCGGGCATGTGCTCCAGTCCGTCATCGTGGTTGCCTCGCTCTGGATTGCAGCTTCCCCTTCGACCTCGGTCCGGTCGGTGCCGGGCACGTGGGCAGGCCGATCTTCGGAAGCCGTTTGGTCCCGTGCCCCGCTTCGTCTGTGAGGGCCAGCGCGTCCTGCGCCGAGTCCAGCCAAGACGCCAGAAATTATGCGCTGATCCCGTCGTGCGGGATCAACACCTTCATGTCCTGATTGATCGTGACTGGCAGTGCGCGGGCACCGTGCCCGGTGTATCGACGCCGGAGTCCTTCATGGCAAGGTAGGAGCTTGGCTTGAGGTCGGGAATCATTCGTCCGACTCCTCCGAGACGAGCATCCACACCTGCTTCAGAGGCAGCTCCGCCTGGATCTCGGCCGGCAGGCGGTCGTAATTCCGGTAGATGGCGCCCACGAGGTCGCTGCTCTCCCACAGGCGCACCGTGAAGTGCCCCTGTTTCGATTCCTGAAGGACGGCCCGGGTGAACCCTCCCCAACAGACGAGGAGCCCTTGCTCGGCGTTGAAGGTCTGCATCACCCCCTGCAAGGTGCGGTACACGGTGACGTCGGCGGAGCTTTGCTGCGACTTGACCTGCACGCACAGGCGCGGGCCGTCGAGCCCCAGCGAGCCTCGACCGGCGAGGATGTCCACGCCGCCGTCCGGTCCAGGTGGCGAAACCTTGGTGACCCATCCTTCCACCTGCAGGACGGCGTCGACCAGCCGTGTCAGGGCGTGCCCGGAGAATCGCGACTGGATGCGCGCAACGATTTGGTCATGGGCCATCTGCACCAGGTCGGGCATCGCCTCGGCCTGGTCTTCAGTCGCCGGCGACTCCTTCACCTTCGTCCCCGCCGGCATTGCCAAGCCCGGGTCGGGTTTCCCTTCGAGAACCGCTGCAACGCGTCGGGCAGCGTCGTTCCGTGAGACGTTGCACACCGTCATGAAGGCGCCGAACGAGTGCAGAAGGTCCTGCCCGAACGTCGTCCTCGGGATGTCCGTTTTCAGCCACTGCACGGGGCGGGTATGCCTCGGCTCGGAGTTCACTTCCCTGAACGCGTAGGGTCCGCTCACTCTGCCGATGGCAATCTGCGAGGTGAGCTTCCGTGGAAGTACCACGAGGTCGCCTTCCTGCATCGCCACGGCGAATGCCCACAGTTGCCCGGCGAAGTTTCCTAGCTGCTTCGGTTTTGCATCGGGGAATGCGTCGCTCACGCGCTTCGCGACCGCGTCGTAGTCCTGTAGTCCGTCCAAGGCCGGGATGTCGCGGAAGCCGATGATGGCGAGGCTGTTCCCCAGCGCAAGGTCCTCGTCCTCGCCGTTCCGTCCGGCGCGGACCAAGTAGAGCTTCGGAGCCTCCTTCATCGTTCCGGACCCGACATGGCGAGAATCTCGTTCAGGAGCCCTTCCGTCTCGTTCTCCAGCGCGATGGTGTCCGCCCGGATTGCCGCGAGCGTCCGCATCGCCGCTGGCTCGTAGAAGTACCGGTTGAAGCTGATTTCGTAGCCCACCTTCACGCTGACCGGCTCGTACCAGACGCCGGCGGCATACGGTAACACGCCTCGCGTTCGAGGAACGCCTCGCACCCTCTTCCGGCAGAGGGATCTGCTCGGTGCCGCGCAGCTCCGTGTCCGGCTCGTACTCGACCACTCCGGGCCTGCCGCCGATGGTGGTCTCGACGCGGCCGCGGAGCGGGTCCGCTCGGTACCGCGTTTGTGGATTCTCCTGATCACGGGTGGAGCGTCCTCGCTCCGCATCCCGTTCTCTCTGAGCTTCCTGACCTGCGATTCATCGAAACGCCGACACCACCGGCTCCGACTGGCTCCCGGATTCCTCCGTCCTCCCGGGAAATTCGTCTACGGAACAGTGTGACCAATCCCCTTGGGGATCCCGCGAGGGAGCGCGAGAAACAACACGGGGCGTCAGGCGGGCGCCGCTTCCTGTTCCCGCACGAAGGTCAGGAGCACCATCCCGGCCACGAGCACCACCACCACGGACAGGATCCCGAGCCGCGAGCTGCCGGTGAGGAGGCCGGTGACCGCCACCAGGGACGGTCCGATGATGGCCGCGAACCGGCCGATCATGTTGAAGAACCCGAAGAACTCCCCGCTGTGCGCAGCCGGCACGAAACGCGCGTACAGCGAACGCGAGATCGCCTGCACCCCGCCCTGCACCAGGCCCACCACCACCGCGAGGACGTAGAACTCGGCCACCGTGGTCATGAAGTACGCCCATGCCGTGACCGCGACGTAGACCGCCACTCCGAAGTAGAGCGCCGGCTTGGGACCGATCTGTCCGGCCACCAGGCCGAACCCGAGGGCGGCCGGAAACCCGATGAACTGGACGATGAGGAGAGCGACGATCAGGCTGTCGGACGGGAACCCCAGCGAAAGCCCGTAGTCCACCGCCATGCGGATGATGGTGTGGACCCCGTCGATGTAGAAGAAGTAAGCGAGGAGGAAGAGTCCCGCCATCCGGTGGGTCCGGTACTGGCGCAGCGTCTTCGCCAGCGAGCGGAGCCCGGCGGCCACCGCGGAGGCGGCCTCCCCGACCCGGGGCGGCTCGGGCACGTGCCGGAACAGGGGGATGGAGAAGACGAGCCACCACGCCGCCACCATCACGAACGAGAGGCGCACCGCCTCCGCCGGTCCGGCCAGCCCGAACGAGCCCGGCGAGAGGGTCATCGCCACGTTGAGGGCGAAGAGGAGCCCGCCGCCGATGTAGCCGAGCGAGTAGCCGAAGGCGGAGACCTCGTCGTACCGGTCGGCGGGACTCACCGCCACGATGAGGGCGTCGTAGAAGACGATGGCGCCGGAGAAGCCTATCGAGGCCATGACGTACACGATGGCGGCGGTGGACCAGTCCCCCTGCCCGACGAACCAGAGCCCCGCCGACCCCGCGACCCCGAGCGCGGTGAAGGCGCCGAGGAACTTCTTGCGGGACGCCCCTCCGTCGGCGACGGCGCCGAGGACCGGCGCGGCGATCAGGATGAAGACGCTCCCGATGGCGTTCGCGAACCCGAGCTGGGCGGTGCTGGTGACCGCGTCGGTACCCGCGCTCCAGTACTGCTTGAAGAAGACCGGGAAGAAGCCGGCGATCACGGTGGTGGCGAATACCGAATTCGCCCAGTCGTACAGCGCCCACGCGAAGACCGGCCGGCTCCTGAACAGCGCGCGTACCCGTTCCATGACGCCGCCTCCCCGCCCCATGCCTCAGACGCCGGAGGACCCTGGCTGCATCCACTCCCGCAGCTTCGACCACCTCCGGCGCCCGGATGCGGCCTTGACCGCGATTGCGACCGCCTTGCGCTGGCCTACCAGGACCACCAGACGCTTGCCGCGCGTGACCCCGGTATAGAGCAGGTTGCGTTGCAGCATCACGTAGTGCTGGGTCATGAGCGGGATGACCACGGCAGGATACTCCGAGCCCTGGCTCTTGTGGATGGTCGTCGCATAGGCCGGTACCAGCGCGTCCAGCTCGCCGAAGCCGTAGACCACCGCGCGGCCGTCGAAGCGGGCGGTGACTTCGCCCAGCTCGGGGTCCACGTCGTCGATGCGGCCGATGTCGCCGTTGTAGACGTCCTTGTCGTAGTCGTTCTCGATCTGCATCACCTTGTCCCCGGGGGCGAAGGTGCGGCCGAATCGTTCGACCTTGCGCTCGCCGGCCGGATTCAGGGCGGTCTGGAGCTCGATGTTGAGGGAGCGCGCGCCGACCCCGCCGCGATTCATGGGGCAGAGCACCTGGATGTCGCGAACCGGGTCGAGGCCGAATCGTCGGGGGATGCGGGTGCGCACGAGCTCCAGGACCTTGGGCACGGCGCTCTCGGGATCGTCGGCCGGCACGAAGTAGAAATCGCTCTCGCCGTCCGGCCGGTCGAAGTCCGGGACGGCGCCGGCGTTGATGCGGTGGGCGTTGACGATGATCCGGCTCTTCGCCGCCTGGCGGAACACCTCGGTCAGGCGCACCACCGGGACCGCCCCGGAGCCGATGACGTCGGCGAGCACCTGTCCCGGCCCGACCGAGGGCAACTGATCGATGTCGCCGACGATCAGCAGCGCGGCGTGGTCGGGAACCGCCTTCAGCAGCGCGTGCATCAGGGGCACGTCGACCATCGACGCCTCGTCGACGACGAGCAGGTCGCAGTCGACGGGATGGTCCGCACCGCGCCGGAAGCCGCCGGACATGGGGTCGACCTCGAGCAGCCGGTGGATGGTGCGCGCTTCGAATCCCGAGGTCTCGGTCATGCGCCGTGCGGCGCGCCCGGTGGGCGCGCAGAGGAGGAGCCTGGCGCCCTTGGCGGCCAGGATGCGCAGGATGGCATTGACGATGGTGGTCTTGCCGACGCCGGGGCCGCCGGTGACGACGAGTACCTTCGACGAGAGGGCAAGCCGGACCGCGGCGCTCTGGCTCGGCGCGAGGGTGAGCCCGGTCCGCCGCTCGATCCAGGGAAGCGCCTTGTCGGGGTCGAACCGTGGCCAGGGCAGCATTTCCGCCGCAATGCGGCGCAGCCGGTCCGCGATGCCCTGCTCGGCCCGGTGCAGGGCCGGCCAGGAAGATGCACGGCGTATCGCCGACTCGATCCGCGATCACGTTGCGGGCGGCCCAGCTCCTCGTCGATTGCGGCGCGGACGAGGTCCTCGGGCGCGTTCAGCAGTGCCGCCGCCATGGGCAGCAGCTCCTCGGCCGGCAGGGCCCGCAATGCCCGTCGTCCATCGCTTCGGTCAGCGCATGGCCGACGCCGGCGCGAATCCGGATCATGGCCGTCGTCCCGATCCCGAGCCGCATCGCGATGGCGTCGGCGGTCTTGAAGCCGATGCCGCGGATGTCGCGGGCCAGCCGGTAGGGGTTCTCCGACATCACCTGCACCGCGTCCGCGCCGTAGGTCTTGAAGATGCGCACCGCGCGCGCCGTCCCGACCCCGTGGCCGTGCAGGAACATCATGATCTCCCGCACCGCCTTCTGCTCGGCCCAGGCGCCGGTGATCCGCTCCGCCCGCACCGGGCCGATGCCATCGACCTCGCGCAGGCGCTCGGGGTCGGCCCCTCGATGACGTCGAACACCCGCTCGCCGAATGCACGGACCAGCTTCCTTGCATAGACCGGTCCGATCCCCCGGATCATGCCGGAGCCGAGATACCTCTCGATGCCCTCGATCGAGGTGGGCGCGGTGGCCTTCATGAACCCGGACCGGAACTGCGGCCCGTAGGTGCGGTCGTTCACCCACTCTCCGGAGGCGGTGATCCACTCCCCGGCGGCCACCACGGCGGCGTGGCCGACGACCGTCACCAGCTCCCGATGTCCACGCGCCTTGACGCGCAGGACGCAGAAGCCGCTCTCCTCGCTGTGGAAGGTCACCCGCTCGACGGCGCCGGCGAGCATTTCACGCTCGGGGGAGGGAGGGTTCCGCTTCATGCCGGTGCGTCCCGAGGGCCGGTCTCCTTCGGTGGTCGGGCCGCGGGATGCGGGGGTCTCCTTGCGCGCTGCGATACCCGCCCGACGGTCAAGCCGAGGAGGCGAGCGCCTCCACGCGGTCGAGCAGGTCGGCGCCGGTGGCGCAATCGACGATCCGGTCGCCGACCTCGGCGAGCCGGGCCGGATCGTCGATACGGTGCGAGCGACGCGGACAGCCGGTCCGCCGTCCCGGCGCCGAACCGCCGCGCCGCCTGGCGAACCAGCATCGCCCGTTGCCCTTCGACGCGGGCCTCGCGACGCTCCATGCGCAGCCATGGCGTGTCGTCGGGGGCCGGTGCCCTCCCGCGCTCCCAGCGCCCGTCCCACCCGGCGCAGCACCCGGCTGGTTTCCGTCGACAACGTCGCTTCGTTCATCGCCGTGTGGATCTCCGCCGCCGTCCAGCCCGGAAACGCCCGGCTCGCCGCCACTGTCCGGTAGCCCGCCGTCCTCCAGCACATGGATCGTCAGTCCCGGCGACAGACCGGCCGGACGACTCGGCGCATACCCCGTCTCCGGCACGTCCACCCACACCTCCGGGAACCCCCACGCCTCGTACAGCCCAGCTTGCCCCGGCGAACGTCGGTGGTGTGGTCCACCTCCAGCACCACGTCCGGGCGGTCGTGCCAGCCGATCTCCATCGCCTCGGTCGGCAGCCGGACGCGCCCCGGATGCAGGTACAACCGCCTGGTCGGCCTGCATGATCCGCCACTTCTCGCCGCGCGCGTTGCGCAGCAGCAGGTCCATCGTGCCGTAGCACTCGATTGGGGAGCCGCGCACTCCGGCGATGACGTGGCCCAGGCCCGCCAATCGTGCGGAGGGCTGTTCGTGGGTGGCGGAAGTGGGCTCGGCCACGACCCAGGCGGTCTCGGCGTCGCCGTCCCAGTACTCGAAGTGGCCGTCATAGGTAGACACTTCTTCGCGTTTCAGCGGTATCGGCCGGCAGCCGGGGAACTCCGGCGCCTGGCGGGCAGGACGCCGACGGGAATGCGATGGACGTTCAGCCGCCACGGGGTCGGCGTCGATTTGCATGTCGGTCTCCGTACTTCGAGCGGGTTCGGGAGCCGCCAGTCTAACGACCACGTCGCAAGCGCACGAGTCCGGGGTGGAACATTCGGCGGACCGGACGCTTCGAGTCACGGCCCCGGTGTCCGCGCCCTGCCCGATACCGGTGGGCCGCGGGATTCCCGGATGGCCGATCGCGGCCGCTTGCAGGTCCGCTCTCCGGATGTCCGCATGATTTCGCAAGGCCGGTCCCGACCCGGCTCGCGCACGGCCCCGTACAAGCGAGCCGAGTGTCCCGGAGAACCGATTTCGGGCCATCCGCGAGCCCATCCGGACTCCGGCCGCTTGACACGCCCGCGGCGCGA